>NZ_SNYQ01000018.1 GCF_004363295.1 Mesocricetibacter intestinalis | reverse complement strand
TTGTCATCACGGCTTCAAGTGAGAATACTTGAGGTTGTATGGTTAAGTGACAAAGCGTACAGGGCGGATGCCTTGGCAATCAGAGGCGAAGAAGGACGTGCTAATCTGCGAAAAGCTTGGATGAGTTGATAAGAAGCGTTTAATCCAAGATATCCGAATGGGGAAACCCGATGGATGAAGAATCCATCATCGTTTAATGAATCCATAGTTAAACGAGGCGAACCGGGAGAACTGAAACATCTAAGTACCCCGAGGAAAAGAAATCAACCGAGATTCTGTGAGTAGCGGCGAGCGAAAGCGGAGCAGCCGTCAGTGATAGCGACAGGGCGAGGAGAATGTGCTGGGAAGCACAATCGCAGAGGGTGATAATCCCGTATCCGAATGTTCTGTGGTGGTACTAAGCTGACATCAAGTAGGGCGGGACACGAGAAATCCTGTCTGAAGAAGGGGGGCCCATCCTCCAAGGCTAAATACTCCTGATTGACCGATAGTGAACCAGTACCGTGAGGGAAAGGCGAAAAGAACCCCGGCGAGGGGAGTGAAATAGAACCTGAAACCCTGTACGTACAAGCAGTGGGAGCCTGTAAGGGTGACTGCGTACCTTTTGTATAATGGGTCAGCGACTTATATTTTGTAGCGAGGTTAACTGAATAAGGGAGCCGAAGGGAAACCGAGTCTTAACTGGGCGTTGAGTTGCAAGGTATAGACCCGAAACCCGGTGATCTAGCCATGGGCAGGTTGAAGGTTGGGTAACACTAACTGGAGGACCGAACCGACTAATGTTGAAAAATTAGCGGATGACCTGTGGCTGGGGGTGAAAGGCCAATCAAACCGGGAGATAGCTGGTTCTCCCCGAAATCTATTTAGGTAGAGCCTTGAGCGGACACCTTCGGGGGTAGAGCACTGTTTCGGCTAGGGGTCCATCCCGGATTACCAACCCGATGCAAACTGCGAATACCGAAGAGTGATACTCAGGAGACACACGGCGGGTGCTAACGTTCGTCGTGGAGAGGGAAACAACCCAGACCGCCAGCTAAGGTCCCAAAGTTTATATTAAGTGGGAAACGAAGTGGGAAGGCTTAGACAGCTAGGATGTTGGCTTAGAAGCAGCCATCATTTAAAGAAAGCGTAATAGCTCACTAGTCGAGTCGGCCTGCGCGGAAGATGTAACGGGGCTCAAATATAGCACCGAAGCTGCGGCATCAG
>NZ_SNYQ01000017.1 GCF_004363295.1 Mesocricetibacter intestinalis | reverse complement strand
AAAACTTTCGCTTTTTCGACCGCACTTTTCCATAAGCGCTTACCTTACCTAAAATAAACAAAGGGGAGCTTAGCTCCCCTTCCCTTTACCTTGTTAGGTTTTCATTCAATAATCAGCTATACATCCGATTATTTGATGATTTTCGCTACCACACCGGCGCCTACTGTACGGCCGCCTTCACGAATCGCGAAACGTAAACCCTGGTCCATCGCAATCGGGTGAATCAGGCTTACTGTCATTTTAATGTTATCTCCCGGCATTACCATTTCCACACCTTCCGGTAATTCGATGGTGCCTGTTACGTCCGTTGTACGGAAATAGAACTGTGGACGGTAACCTTTGAAGAACGGAGTATGACGACCACCTTCTTCTTTAGATAATACGTAAACTTCTGATTCGAAATCTGTGTGCGGAGTGATTGAACCCGGTTTCGCCAATACCTGACCACGTTCGATTTCTTCACGTTTAGTACCACGTAATAACGCTCCGATGTTTTCACCCGCACGACCTTCGTCTAATAATTTACGGAACATCTCTACACCCGTTACGGTTGTTTTTGCTGTTTCTTTAATACCAACGATTTCTACTTCATCACCCGTACGGATAATACCGCGCTCTACACGACCTGTTACTACCGTACCACGTCCTGAAATTGAGAATACGTCTTCAATCGGTAACAAGAACGGCTGGTCGATTGCACGCTCCGGCTCCGGAATATAGCTGTCTAAATGACTCGCTAATTCAATAATTTTTTCTTCCCACTGCGCATCGCCTTCTAACGCTTTTAACGCTGAACCGCGTACGATTGGTGTGTCATCTCCTGGGAAGTCATACTGGGAAAGAAGTTCACGCACTTCCATTTCCACTAATTCTAATAATTCTTCGTCGTCTACCATATCGCATTTGTTTAAGAATACGATGATGTAAGGTACACCTACCTGACGACCTAAAAGAATGTGCTCACGAGTCTGCGGCATAGGACCGTCTGTGGCCGCTACCACCAGAATCGCACCGTCCATCTGCGCCGCACCGGTAATCATGTTTTTAACATAGTCCGCGTGTCCCGGGCAGTCTACGTGTGCGTAGTGGCGAGTCGGTGTGTCATATTCCACGTGAGATGTGTTGATGGTGATACCGCGCGCTTTTTCTTCCGGCGCATTATCAATCTGGTCGAATGCACGCGCCGCACCGCCGTAGTGTTTTGCCAATACGGTTGTGATTGCTGCGGTTAAAGTTGTTTTACCATGGTCAACGTGGCCGATTGTTCCCACGTTTACGTGCGGTTTTGTACGTTCAAATTTTTCTTTAGACA
>NZ_SNYQ01000016.1 GCF_004363295.1 Mesocricetibacter intestinalis | reverse complement strand
GCGAATATGGGCTGGTTGGTGTCGGCGGAAGGCAATGGTTATAAAGATGCGGTGCAAAATGCCAATGAAGTGAAATTCAAAGGTACAGGTATTGCAAATGTGAGCGGTAGTACTACGAAGGATGGTGTACGCGAAATAACCATCAATGTAGATGCACCTGAAGCTCAGGGTATTACGACAACCAACTTAACGAATACGGAAAGAGGTACGGTTGAAGGACCATTGACAGCAGCGGATAAGGTTATCTTGGAAAAAGGCGAACCGGGTGCTGATGCGTCAGATGCTGATAAGCAAGCTTATGCTGATGCGTTAGCCAATCAGACAAAAGCCGGCGATAGCTTTGCGACCGCTCAAAATGTAGCGGATGCGATTAATAACAGCGGCTTTAAACTGACGACCACAGCATCGGACGGTAACGTAACAGGCACCTCGGAAGAACTGATTAATCCGGGTGAAACCGTTGCCCTTGATGCGGGTAAAAATATCCGCTTAACTCAATCCAATAATAACGTCTCTATTGCCTTAGCCGATGATATCCAAGTGGGTAAAGACGGCAAAGACGGTGCAGACGGTGTTGACGGCAAGATCGGGGTACAGGGTAAAGACGGTGCTTCCGTTGTGCTCAACGGTAAAGACGGCTCAATCGGCTTAACCGGCCCGAGAGGTGCGGACGGTAAAGATGGTCAATCGGCCAATATTACGGTAGGCAACGGTCAAACCACGCTAGATCCGAAAGACGGCAAAGACGGTCAGGATGGCAAAGACGGCATTACCCGTATCGTGTATGAGACCACCCGTCCGGTATTGGATGAAGAGGGTAAACCGAAAACGGATGATAATGGCAATGTCATCACGGAAAACGTAACCCGTGAAGTGGCGACCATGGACGACGGTCTTATCTTTGCCGGTAATAATAACGACACGCTTAACCGCCATAAATTGAACACGCAAGTGAATATTGTGGGCGAAGGCGTGGAGAAAGAGGCTTCGGAAAGCTTCGTGAGTGCAAGCGGTAATATCAATGTGAAAGCGGACGGTAACAACACCCTGACCGTTCAGTTAAATAAAGATATTAACCTGAGCAGTAACGGTAGTCTGACTGCTGGTGATGTAAACACAACCAACTTAACCGTAGGTAATGTAACCGATAAAGACGCCCCGAAAGTAAGCTTTACGGCGGAAAATGCCACCGTCGCAACGAATAATGGTAATTCAACGCCAACGACGGCATTGAACCTAACCACTAACGGTAACCCGACACAGATTACCGGCGTGGGTTCGGTGTTGAATACAACGAACCTGTCGACATCGCCAACAGGAACCGGAAGTAGCGGCAATGCAACCCTTGTGAACTTGGGCAATTTACCGGATACCCTGTTGGAATCCGTAGCGACCGTGCGCGATTTAGCGAATATGGGCTGGTTGGTGTCGGCGGAAGGCAATGGTTATAAAGATGCGGTGCAAAATGCCAATGAAGTGAAATTCAAAGGTACAGGTATTGC
>NZ_SNYQ01000015.1 GCF_004363295.1 Mesocricetibacter intestinalis | reverse complement strand
CGTAACGCCGATGGTAGTGTGGGGCTTCCCCATGTGAGAGTAGGTCACCGCCAGGTAGGAATAGAGAGCCCCGATAAATATCGGGGCTTTTTTTTGTTTAAAAAAATCCTTAAAAAAAGCACCGCACTTTTAGTTATTATGGCCTTGTAAATCCACCCCGCCCCCGCTTTGCTCTTTTATGCCTTTGCTTATCTATTCCTTTACTTAGCCCTTAACGCTTTTTTCCTGCGGTAATTGAGCGGATAAGCGAAAAGCGCATCACAATTATCGCTTCCGTCCTTAAGGCGGTGTTTTTCGTTGTTGGATATAGGGTTTCTTTCCCAACTTAGGATATAGGCGCTCTTGGTATCCGCCTCAAAAAACTCGCACAAAAAACACCGCACTTTTAATAGAGAGTATGAACTGCGGCGGAAAATCTTTAATCCTTTTATATTGAGCGCTCGCTAAATTCTTTCGCTGTAGTTGCAAATCAGCATTAATCTTTCATAATGTACATAGGTTTAGATACTCTACTTATGGAGATAAAAATTATGAAACTTTGGTATTCGACAACAAGTTCTTTTGCCCGTAAAGCGGTGGCAACTTTGAAATATCATCAACTTGAAAATCAAGTGGAAATGCTGCGCGTTACGAATTCTTTTGATGCGAATTCGCCGCATAATCAGGATAATCCTCTTGGCCGTATTCCGGCGTTGCAAATGAAAAACGGTAAGTGGCTATTCGGTAGCTTTTTTATCAGTCAATATCTGGATCAACAGGGTAAGCAGCCGAGTTTATTTCCTAAAGGCGAGGAATATTGGGATGTTTTAAGTCTGAATGCATTAGTGGAAGGAATTTTGGAAAATACTACGCCGACCATAGTGGCGGAAAGAAGATTACGGCCGCAAGAGGAATGGTGGGTTGCTCGCCATCAACAGCTGATGGAACGTAATATTCGCAGTTTTCAACAGTTGGAAAAAAGATTGGCGGATTTTGACTATGGGCTGAATATTGCCACATTAACGGCGGTATGTTTAATTGATTGGTGGCAATTCCGCCCGGAAAATACGGGTTTTGATCTGTCCGAACATTTCCCTCATCTCACCGCCTGGGCGGAAGCTATGAATAATAAATATCCAGCCCTGAAGGAAACGAAGCCGCATTTTTAGCCGTTGCTGGTGCCACTTTTTATGGGCAATTGTTAAAGTGCGGTTGAAAACACAAAAGTTTTGTGTAATAGATTAACGGCTGCTCCAGGCGCTTTCCTCCAGAATATGACCAAAATAGCTTTCTACCAAGCGTCTGGTAATTTCTGTTTTGGGGCTGGTCAGCAGCGCTTTGGTGGGGCCGTATTCAATCATTCGACCTTCGTCCAGTACCAGCATTTCATCGGAAACATGCTTAATAATACCGAGGTGCTGCCCCACATAAATATAAGAAATACCGAGTCGTTCCTGAATATCCAACATTAAATTGGTTAATTGGGTTTTTACCGAGGCATCCAGTGCGCCGAGGGCGTCGTCGGCAATAATGATTTCCGGCTCCAGGATCAATGCCCGAGCCAGAGCGATACGTTGTTTCTGGCTGGCAGACATGGTGTTGATCTTAATATTGGCATGATCCGGATATAAGCCGACTAAATGCAGGGTATCGAAGATCCGTTTATTACGTTCTTCTTCGTTCAATTTGGTAACCAGGCGCAGGGGAGCGTCCAGAATCTGTCCGACATTCAGGCGCGGGTTAAAGGCGCTGTTCGGATCCTGAAAAACCATGCGAATATGCCGGGCGCGGTAATGGTAATCGCCAAAATTCAGCGCTTGTCCCTTGAATAGAATTTTTCCGCTGCTGGGTTTGGTAATACCCACAATCATTCTGGCCAGGGTTGATTTGCCCGAGCCGTTTTGTCCGATAATGGCGAGGGTTTTCTTTTTCTCCAGCGTAAAACTTATCTGTTGTACCGCTTTGAGCTGGCTACCTTGGAAAAATCCGGAATCGTTATGAAAGGATTTGGACAGATCTTCGACTTGCAGCAATGGTATCATGCTAATTTCCCCGTATTTATTTGTTATCCTCTTTCAAGGTCAGCGGCGTAACCTTATCTTTATCACGACGTTCCGCATCGCGCAAATTGAGCGGATAATGACAGGCGAATTCATGTTGCTTAATTCGTTGCAGCGGCGGTTTTACCACACATTTTTTTTGGGCGAAGGGGCAACGCGGGCCTAAACGGCATCCAATTGGCATTTGCTCCAGTAGAGGTATCGTACCTTTCAGGGTATTTAACCGGCTTTTGAAGGGGAAGGGACGGCTAAAGTCGGGAATCGCGTGCAATAAGGCGGATGTATAAGGGTGATGCGGGGTTTCCAGCAGGCTTTCGCGCGGGCCGGACTCCGCATTTTGACCGCAGTACAGCACGCAAAAGCGATCGCACCATTCGCTGATGCCGGTAATATCGTTACTTGCCAGTAAAATCGTCGTATTATTATTTTGGTTCATACTGGAGAGCAGACGGAAAATCTGCTGCTGGGTTGTGGCTTCCAGCGAATTTGTCGGTTCGTCGGCAATAAGCAGGCGCGGCTGATTCGCCACGGCAATGGCGATCATGACTTTTTGACCCTCTCCCTCGGTGATTTCCGCCGGATAGCTGCGCATAATATCCTTATGATCCTTGATTCCGACTCGGTGCAATAATTCTATTGCCCGTCGTTTTTTCCAGCCGATACGTTGCCACCATCGGCCTTTGAAGGTCCAAGAGGGGATATTCTGAATAATTTGCCGCCCTATTTTTTTACTCGGATCCAGATAACTAAGGGGCTGTTGGTAGATCATCGAAATTTCTTTTCCCACCAGTTTACGCCGTTTGTGCGGGCTGAGTTTAAGTAATTCGATATCGTTGAAGCGGAAGCGATCCGCACTGATTCGCCATTCTTCTTTAAAGGCGTTACAGATAACTTTGGCAATAATACTTTTTCCCGAACCGGATTCACCCACCAGGCCGCAGATTTCACCATCATTTAGGGTCAGATTGACATTATCCACAATTCTAACCGCCCCGTTCGGGGTTTCCACTTCTATGCACAGATTTCTGATATCCAATAATGCCATGCTCTTTCCTATTCATAATATTTGCTGATGGCTTTACATAGCCCGTTACCGAAAATAATCACGATAAGCGTAGTTAGAATCAGAGCGATTCCCGGCAGCACGACGGTCCAGGGAGCCAGATAAATTAATTCCAGCGAATCCCGGATCATAGCGCCCCATTCCGGTGCCGGTCGCTGAGCGCCCAACGAAATAAAACTGAGGGCGCTGATATCCAGAATTGCTACGGTAAAAGCACGGATAATTTCTTTAATATAGCGTACGCTGATATTCGGTAGCACGGTTTCTTTCAGCAGGGTGAAATTGGAAGCACCGTCCAGCCGCAGCATCAGTACATAATCCTTTTTTAGTTCTTGCTGTACGGCCTGATAGATTTCATGAATAAAATGGGGTAATAACGCCAGTAAAATCGCCAGCATGGCGTTGAGTAGAGATACTTCCATCAGGGTGGCGATAATAATGGCGATAAGCAGAATGGGAACCGCCAGAAAGGCATCGAGAAAGTGGCCCAAAATACGAGATTTTAAGCCTTGCGACATACCCGCCAGAATACCCAGAGTACCGCCCAGAATCGCGGTGAAAAATACCACCGCAAGGGCGGCGCCGAAAGTATAGCCGCTACCTATTAATATACGGCTGAATACATCGCGTCCGATATCGTCGGTACCGAAAAAATATTCCACTTTGCCGGAAGATACCCAAGAGGGCGGGAGTAATTCATAGCCGACAAACTGCGCATCACTCGAATAAGGCGCAATAAAATTGCTGAAAAGAGTGGTCAGAATCAGCAAAATAAATATATAGAAACTGAGCAGAGCAATTTTATCTTTGCGGAATAAAGACCAGATTTCGCGTATTGTTTCGGTTTCCCGAAATTCATAGGGTTCTTTATCTTGCATACCAGCCTTTTTTATTAAACGGATCTATAACAAACATAATTATTTCTGTCAGCATATTAATAAGAATGATAAATAATCCGATAACGATAACGCCGGCGGAAATACTATTGTAGTCCTGATGGGCCACCGCATCCATCAGCCAGCGTCCGATACCGGGCCACCCCAAAGTACCTTCAATCAGCATTGCCTGAGCCAGGACAAAGGTTACCAGGCGCGGCAGTTGCGGAATAATCACCGGTAGGGTGTGGCGCAGAATATATTTACGCAAAATACTCAGTCCGTTCCAACCTCGGGTTTGTGAGAATTTTACATAATTTTGAGTCAGGATCCATTCGGCGCGCTGTTTTACCAGCCGGGTGATATCCATGGTGGGCAGTATCGCCAGTACCATGGTGGGTAAAGCGAGATGCTGCAGAACGTTCTGAATGATTTTTATCCGATAGGGTTCATGGTTAAACCAAATATCGATTAGCGCGAAGCCGGTTACATGCTCTATTTCGTAAAGCAGATTATATTGCCCCACCGCGGAGATTTCCCAACCCTGCACCGCAGCGAAGTAGAGTAATAGCGGCGCAATCCAGAAAACGGGGACGGATAAGCCTAAAGAAGATACCGCACTGATTATTTTCCCGCAGGCATTCTGGCGTTGAAAAGCACCGAGTAATCCGAGCGGCAGACCGATAAGCAATGCCAACAACATGGCGGCAAAACAAAGTTCCAAGGTCGGCGGTAATACGGTAAGAATCAGGGAACGTAGCGAATTACCGCCGTTATAGGTGATCCCCAAATCGCCGCGCAGTAGGTTTTGGGTATAATTCAGATAGCCGGAATAAATATATGGTTCGGCGAAAATCGCATTTACCGGATCTCGCATAAAGATGGCATAGCTGATCACGGACAATGCGATCAGAATAATCAGGGTGAGAAAAATGCGTCGAAATAAGGAAAAAATCATTGTTTTTGTCCTTTCCGGAAAGAGAGTTTTTCAAAATTAATGTTACCGAAAGGCGTCATATCAACCCCCTGAACCTGGGTGCTGGAAACCAGTACGCGCTTTACGCTGGCAATGGGTAACAGGGGTAATTCGGATAAGACGATTTTCTGGGCCAGATTATAATCTATTGCGCGCAGGCGGGTATCCGTGGTGGTCAGCGCATGGTCAAGCAGGTGATCGAAAGAGGGTGAGCACCAATTGGCTAAATTGGTGATTTCACTGGCACTGCTGCAGCTTAGAATAGGGCGCATAAAACTATCCGGATCCAGATTACCGGCCAGCCAGCCGCTAAGAATTAAATCATAATCCGCACTGTCGTTTCTGAGCTGCTCGGTAAGAAAGTTACGACTGATCAGGCGTACCTGAGCTTTCACACCAGCATTAGTTAAATCGAATTTAATCAGTTCTGCGGTTTTAATCGGGGAAGGATTAAAAACCTGCTCTTCATTAATTACCCAGATATTCAGGCTGAGGTTCTTATCTTTGAAGAAAGCTTTCGCCGCCTCCGGATCATAATCATAAGCGAAGTTCTGACTACCGTCTCCGGTTGTCGCCGCCCAGGATACGGACGGAATAATGGCATTGGCGACACTGGCGGTTTGGTAATAAATATCCTTAATAATTCTGTGTCGGTTAATGGCCTGAGCTATAGCACGGCGATATTCCACTTTCTGCATTTCCGGACGCTTTATATTAAAGGCCAGAAAGGCCAGATTCATTCCTTCGGTTTGCAGGGTTTGGAAATGCTCTCCGTGATTTTTCAGCAAACCCAGCTGACTGACATCGGGAAAGGCGGCGATTTGGCATTCGCCGTTAAAGAATTTGGCCAGACGCCCGATGCGATCAGCGGACAGGTCAATAATTATGTTTTTAATTTTAGCTTCTTTGCGCCAGTAATTATCGTTACGTTCCAGACGTACGTACTGGTTGCGGAAATAGTCTTTTACCTGGTAGGGGCCGGTACCCACCGGCAGCAGATCCAGTTGTACCAGATTATCGTCCGCATTTAGTTGCAGCGCATATTCCTGAGAAAAAATAATCGCATATTGGCTGGCGAGATGAGACAGAATGGAGGCGTCCGGCATAAACAGATTAATCTGCACGGTATAAGGATCAAGCGCCTGAACGCTTTCTATTTTCTGGTTTAACTTAATGCTTTCAAAGTAAGGAAAACGGGTTTTTTTAGCCAGTTCATGAAAAATTTTCCGTTGCTTGTCGGTAGAAGAAATTTGATTCTCCAGCATAGCGAATTCGGGCAGTGAGGTGTTGTGTCCGAGTACGCGGTTTAAGGAAAATACCACATCGTCCGCATTAAAGTTCCGACTTGGGGTAAACCAGGCGGTATGATGAAATTTTACTCCTCTGCGTAAGTGCAGAATGATTTTTTTTCCGTCTGCGGAGAGCGTATAGGATTCGGCTAACGAAGGCGTAACCACGGCACTGTTATTTTTAATTTCGAATAATTTACTGTAAATCTGCTCGGTGATGACATTCATACTGGTACCGGCATCGGCAGACTGCGGATTAAATGAAAAACCGGTGGCGCTGGTACAATAAATCAGCCCGTTTTGGGTCAGGCTGTCGGGAATACGGGGGGCAGCCGAAACGGACCAGGAAAATCCGGATAAGATAAAAATAGCAAGAAAAGTAATTTTTCTGATCAACATAGCCAAGGTATTCATGGTAAATTATGACGGAATTGTAGATGATATTCATAGGATTGGCTATCTTTAATCTTGCGTCGGCCGATCCCTCCTATTAGGCAAGTTGAAAAAATGTTTAACAGTCTTCGAAAAGAAATTAATCAAATGGTAAATCGTAGCCTAGATCGCTCTTTGCGTATTGCAGTTACGGGATTAAGCCGCAGCGGAAAAACGGCTTTTATTACCAGCCTTATTAATCAATTATTGCATATCGACCAAAGGGAAAATAATCACCTGCCTTTATTCGAAGGGGCGCGAAACCTTTCCATTATTGCGGTTAAACGTATGCCGCAGGCGGATCTAAGCATTCCGCGTTTTGATTATGAGGCCAATCTCGGCGATCTCTCGGCGCAGCCGCCGCGCTGGCCCCAGTCTACCCGAGGGGTTAGCGAAACCCGTCTAGCGATACGCTATCAGCGTAATAACGGCCTGTTCAGCTACATTAAAGAAAAAGGCACCCTGTATCTGGATATTTTTGATTACCCCGGTGAATGGTTACTGGATTTGCCTCTGTTGGAAATGGATTATCAGCAATGGTCGCAGGATTTGCATCATTTATCGGTCGGTATTCGTGCTGAGCTGGCACAGGCATGGTTGGCGAAATTGAGCAAAATTGATTTGAAAGCGGAGGCCAACGAAGATATTCTGGCACAATTGGCAAAAGAATATACCGCCTATTTGCGCGCCTGTAAGCAACAGGGCATGCATTTTATCCAGCCGGGACGCTTTGTGCTGCCGGGCGAACTGGAAGGGGCGCCGGCATTACAGTTTTTTCCGTTGATACATCTGGCGCCGCAGCAATGGAAAAAACTGAAAGCGGAAGCGGGCGCCAAAAGTTATTTTGCCGTATTGAATCAGCGCTATAGTTATTATCGACATAAAATTGTTAAGGGATTCTATCAGAATTATTTTGTTAATTTTGACCGTCAGGTTATTCTGGCGGACTGCCTGACTCCGCTGAATCACAGTGCTCAGGCTTTTCTGGATATGCAGGAGGGACTGCGGCGGCTGTTTAAGAATTTTCATTATGGTAAGCGCCATTTACTGAATCGCTTGTTTTCTCCACGTATTGATCGCCTATTATTTATTGCCAGTAAAGCGGATCATATTACCTCCGATCAGCTACCTAATCTGATTAGTCTAATGCGCCAATTGGTTCAGGAAGGCGGTCGCCATGCGGCATTTGAGGGGATTAAAACCGAATATGGTGCAATTGCCGCCATTCGGGCTACCCGTCAGGTATTGGTGAGCGAACAGGGAATGCAGTTTAAAGCGATTCAAGGCGCACGCAGCGGCGATAGGCAGCAAATCACTCTGTACCCCGGCACTGTACCGAATAAACTACCCGACAGTGATTTTTGGCGGGAAAATAAATTTGAATTTGAACAGTTTGAGCCGCAGCCTCTGCTACCGGGCGAACCTATTCCGCATCTGAGAATGGATGCCGTATTGCAGTTTTTGCTCGGGGATAAGCTGAATTAAGGCGGGAATAGTTTTTTCGGTCAACAGCTTTGCGCTGTAAAGCAGTAAAAGTGCGGTCATTTTTGGCAAAGTTTTTTTAGGCATAATGGACAAAAGTGTGGGGATTTTCATTGATTTTCCACATACCCCTAGTTTAATAGACAAAAGTGTGGGTTTTACCCACTCTTTTTGCTTAAAAAATCTTTTATAAACATAATCTTATGCTTTCTGCTCAGCCCGTT
>NZ_SNYQ01000014.1 GCF_004363295.1 Mesocricetibacter intestinalis | reverse complement strand
AATTACCATTACCATCTGTCACCAAGGTGCTGTTGTCATACTTCACATTCACTTTAATCTGCGAAGTCTTACCATCCGTATTCACCGCTTCAATCACCGTTGCACTACCGTTGGTAAAATTAACCGTGTCATATGCTGTGACAAAATCAACCTCAGTATCATTCGCCCGCAGGTTCCAACCGGCATTTAAGACATCATTAACCGTCGCCGCATTGTTACCCTGCTTATCGGCTAATGTTGGTGCCGTACCTGAGGTTGCTTTATCAGTAGGAACATTCAGATTATTGGTGAGATTGCTTACCGTGCCGTTAGAAACCACCGTATCGCCCAGTTTGATACTGGTTGCGGTGATATTTTGTACGGTAATATCTTTCGATAAGCCATAGGTAATAGTTGAACCGGTTTGATTAATTTCTAAGTTTTTACCTGCTTCATAAGTTAAAATACTACCTGCTTTAACTTGTGTACCTGTTGCATTAGCCCCCGAAACAACCTGTTGATCATTTGTCGCTGTTTTGATTGTGTGATAAGTATCATTAACCGCCTTAGCCACATCGGTCACAGTCGCAACAATACCATTCGAATCATCAGCTTTAGCAGTTCCATTCGGATTAACTGTAACCGAGCCTGTTTTTACGGTTACTGTGCCATTAGCCACTTGGGTCGTATTATTATCACCTTTGACAACATTACTTGTATTTACGGTTAGGTTGCCTTTATTATCTTTAATGATAGTACTATTATCGTACTGAACATTTACTGTAATATTTGAAACATTAGCATTATTACCATCGTTATTGCCAACAATGCTTACTTTAGTACCATCACCATCATTAAAATTCACGGTATCATAAGTCTTAACAAAGTCTCTGGTTTTATCATTTTCCCTTAAATTCCAGCCAGCATTTAGCACATCCTGGACGTTAGCGGCCTTATTAAGGCTCTCTTGTCCTGGCAGACGATTCTCATAATTAGCTATGGAAGGTAAATTATTATTAATTCCATTAATTTGACCATTAATAACACTAGTTTTCCCCACTGTTACCGAATTAGTTGCTACTACAGTACTAACATTAATATCTGTAGATAGACCATAGGTAATAGTTGAACCGGTTTGATTAATCTCTAAGTTTTTACCTGCACTATAAGTCAAAATATCACCAGCCTTAACTTTTACGCCACCGGCATTGGCACCGGAAATCACTTGGTTATTATTAGTAGCAGTATTAACAGTATGATAAGTATTATTAATTGCAGTGACTAAATCACCGGCATTAACAAAAGCAGTAGAATTACTTGGTGTATTGATGCGTCCGTTTGTTGTGGTTAAATTGGTATTGGCGACGTTATAAGAAATATTACCACCCGCTGCATTAACCACCGTATTTGTTCCGTTAACAAAATTAACCGAACCATTATTAGCCACCGGATTACCGTTAACTTTTACATAGTTATACAATTGATCGCCATTCACAGCATCTTTAAAACCACTTCCAATAGTACCGGGTGCAACATTGGTGATTTTCTTATCGCCGGCATTAATTCCAGTGTTAGTTACGGACGGGCCGTTTTTAATAGTTAACCCCGTATTGGTAAATGCGGTATCCCCCATGGTAAGGTTATTTTGTGTTAATTTTGTACCACCGATGTTAACACTACCGGCAGGTGTTAAATTAAGGTCATTGGTGGTAGCTACAGTAACCGTTTTACCGTTTCTGGTAATATTGATATTACTGCCATTAGCAAAATTAACGGTTTCTCCGTTAGCTACTGTTTCTGAGCTACCGCCATTTGCTTGAATTTTAAAGGAATAAGCCGTTCCTCCACCCGGAGTTTGTTTAACCAAATCAGCAACTTTCTTTAACTGTGCCACGTTGACGGCATCGGTATCTGCCGAACCTGCTGCAACATTAGTAATTTGTCTGGTTTTTCCTGTATCACCGACAGATAACGCACTATATGTTGCCTTCCATGTAGAATCGCTTAAAGTAGAAGTTTTATTTGTTGAAATATCATAACCGACAGATCCGGGTCCTCTGTTTGCTACCGAATCAACACCTAGAGCAATTCCATTATCAACCTGTGTCTGTGCATTTTTACCAATGGCAATAGAGTTCTGGTTTTTGGCGACGGACTGATAACCAATAGAAATAGTGTCTACAGCAAGAGCCTGAGGTGCTCCAACAACATCGGTATTAGTTCCAGCTATTCCGCTACCGATAGCAACTGCTCTGTCGGCTTTTGTAGTACTTCCTCGCCCTAAAGCAACTGAATCCACCCCTGTAGAGTTAGCGAATCTACCAATAGCGAGAGAACCGTCTGAGTGTGCATGTGCTGCATAACTTATTGCAACAGAGGAGGCTCCTTTTGCTTGTGTAGTTGTACCAAGAGCCGTAGCCCACCCACCTGTTGCTTGAGCACCATGACCTAAAGCTGTCGACACTACACCTAAGGCCTGGCTCTTTGCACCAACAGCAGTAGCACCACTTCCTTGGTTAGCTGTAGCAGTCCACCCCATAGCTACTGACTCAACCTTACCCGCATCGGCCTTGTAGCCCAAAGCAGTAGATTTTTCCGCAACTTTTGAAAAGGCCCCAACACCAGTAGACTCAAACCCATTACCAAGGCCTTCTCCACCAGTCATAGATGCTAAGCTTGCATTATTCCCAATCAAAACAATATTGGGTAAACGGGAAGCATCTCCCCAATTGTTCGCTGCATTCCCTTTCGTATTTTGACCAATAATTACATTGGAATCCTTATTTTTGGCTGAACCTGTACCATCACTTCCACCTGCAAGGGCATGTCCATAAACCGTTCCAACCGTTGCTAATAAAAGGGAACCTATAACTGACTGAGTTAATATTCTTTGCTTATTTAAACCTTTTTTAGCAGGTTTATCCGAAGAGGAAGAACTGGATTTAATATGCCCTTTTGCCAATTCCGATACGGCAACCCAAGCACCGATAGCCTGATTCCAGATAACTTTAAAGACCTTGTTCATTTATATTCCCCAATATGTTAATAATTTAATTTATCAATTTATAAAATAACCCTGCTTACTCAACAGGTTTGATAATCTGTATATCGGCACATACTTTTATAGCGCAGATACAATAAAAAAGGACTGAGTTCTGAAAATTCCAGAATTCAATCCTTGAAGTAAATCTGCTTCTGTCCAAAGAAGCATCGCGATAATATTCCGTTCGCGTATAGCCTTATACCCCTATATAAAAGGGTTAAATTTTAGACAATTAAGTATAAAACAAAAAATTGAAAAGAAAAGTGAGATCTGCGCCAATACTAAGATTTTACGCAGCATTAAAATATAAAAAATCATATAAATTACGGCCATATTTTGCAAAAACAATGGCCGCAATTATTTTTAGAAGAATCCCGCCTAATTAATATATTGCAGCGGCGATATTTTAGCGTTTCGGAGCCTGAGGATAACTTTTATCGTATAAAACGGAAGGTCCCTCTTTGCCCGCATCGGTAGAATTTGAAACGCTGACGCCGTCAGCTTTAATTTCCACCCGGCGGTTCGGTTTCAGGCAGTCGCGTAAAGCTTGTCCGCTTTCATTCGAACAGGCTTTGATTTGTTGCGCTTTACCCAATCCTACTGCACTAATCGGCGCTTTGACGCCATGGGATTGCAACAGGTTGCGTACGGTTTCGGCACGTCGTTGCGATAATTTGAGATTATAGTCTTCCGCGCCTAGGCGATCGGTAAAGCCGCTGACACGAACCTGCTGTGCTTTTGAAGCTTTCAGTTCATTCGCCACGTCGGCAATAATACGACGACCTTCCTCCGTTAGTTGATCCTTATCGAAATCAAACAGAGAATCTCCGCTTAAGGTATAGTGCGCATTACCGTTACAGCCGTTCGGATACCAGAAGAAGCTCTGCGCATCATAGTTTTTATCAAATAAAACCTTGTATTGACATACTTTATGCTCGCCGTTTTCACGATAATGGAACACATAATCCCATTCGCGTACGCCGTATAATCCTTCAGCAAAATGCGGGCGACCAATAAGATTATACAGTTGATCTTTATTCATACCGCGTTCGATCAAGCGAATATTATCCCAATTCGGCCATGAACCTTCCTGTGTACCGCTGTGATTAAATCCGGCACTATCAATTTTCGGCCAAACTAAATCTTTTACTTCCGCCGTACCTTCCGGCGATACTTTACTTAAATTTCCGCAGGCCGCTAACCCGAAGATTGCGGCGATAGCAAATGTTGACCAGGTGAGTTTCATATAATATTCCTTCTTCGTTAGTAGGGTAACAGAAAACAGCGCTTTATTTTACCACATTGCCGGACGGCTGCCAGCCCGTACTTAAATTAATATTCACTAAAGTCGGAAAAAAACCGGCGGATTTCTTCTGTAGATTTCATTATTTCCCTATAAATTCATCAATTGTCAAGGGCCCCTAAAGTCATTTACAATGAGGGAGATTTTATTGAATGAGAAAAAGGAATGAAAAAATTAACGCGATATATGTTACCCGCTTGCTGTGTGCTATTGATGCTCGGATGTCAGTCCATCGATCCGCAAACCGGCGAGCGACAGGATCCGCTGCAGGGCTTTAACCGCACCATGTGGGACTTTAACTATAAGGTATTGGATCCTTATATTCTGAAACCTGTCGCGACGGGTTGGAAAGAATATGTACCTAGCCCGGTAAGCACCGGGTTAGTAAATGTGGCCAATAACCTGGACGAGCCGGTCAGTTTTATTAACCGTCTGTTCGAAGGCGAGGTAAAAAAGGCCTTTGTCCATTTGAATCGTTTTATTATTAACTCCACCTTCGGGTTGGGCGGTCTGATTGACTGGGCCAGTTACAGCGATCCGCTTAAAATCGAAAATGATCGCACCTTTGGCGATAGCCTAGGCAGCTACGGTGTCAATGCCGGTGCCTATGTAATGCTGCCTGCCTACGGTGCTACTACGCCGCGACAGGCCACCGGCAGTGCCGTAGATATGGGATATACTTACCCGTTCTGGCACTGGGTAGGCGGACCTTGGTCATTAGTGAAGTACGGTATTCAAGGAATTGATAAACGGGCTAAAGCAATAGGGCAGGAAGCGCTGCTGGAACAAGCGCAAGACCCTTATGTCGCTTACCGCGAAGGCTATTATCAGAATTTAGAGTATCGCGCCACCGACGGTAAAGTTAAACCGAGCGAGAGCGGACTTTCGCAGGAAGAATTAAACAGTATCGATTAACTCAGGAATAATACTATGGAAATGACATCAACCCAACGCTTAATTTTGGCCAACCAGTATAAACTGATGGGCCTGCTGGATCCGACCAATGCCAAACAATATGATCGTCTGGAGCGCATTGTAAAAGGTGGTTTTGCATTGGAGCTAAAAGAACTGGACAGCGCTTTCTCTTATATTTCCGAAGAAGAGTGTAAAACCGTCCTCGCCACCTTGGAAATGTATAACGCTCTGCAGGTGTCTTACAATAATCTGGCGGACAAATCCGACTTAACTCCGCACCGCTTGCAATTTGCCGGTTATTGTGCGGTACGTGAGAAAAAATATCTGAACTATCTACGCTTTATTACCGGTGTAGAGGGGAAATATCAGGAGTTTATGCGCTGCGAACATGGTTGCGACGCTCAAACCCCGATGTGGGATAAATATATTAAAATGCTCGACGCCTGGCGCGAATGCCCACATGAATATCATCTCAGTATGGCAGAAATTCAGAAAATCCTGAACGCCTGATAAAACTACCCTGCGGTTAAAAAAACTTTGTATTTTTTAACCGCACTTTATCACCCGCCAATAGCCTTCCGAAACCACATACGAAACTGACCAACCTAAAGACAGGATAGTACAGGTCGCTTATTCCGCCTGCACCGTTTTTTTCAAATATCCTCCGCCGACGGAGAGAATAATAAAAACGCCGGTCAGAATTTCTGCCGGCGCATTATGAAGGTAAGAAAGGGAGGATTAAACGTTATCAATCTGTCCTAGTAATGAGCGTAAACGTTCCTGCCAGTTATTATGCTCCACCTTAAGCTGCTCGTTTTCACCGCGTAGCGTATCGTTGGTCTGCTGCATCTGCTGATTTTTTTCTTTTAATTCTTCTACTTCCAGCTGAAGTAATTGGATGGTTTCCACCGCTTGTTTAATTTTCCCTTCCAACTGATCTAAAATTTCTAAAGACATAAAACTTCCTTCTTAATAAGATGTATGAAAATTTACAGGTATTCTACCCTGTTCCCCCCGTTTATTAAAGCCTGAAATAGAAATTCCGCTCGGATTACCCGAATTTTTCCGCAGGCGGGAAAAATTTGTTATCGCAAACGATTGCACGAATGTTAGAATAAGTCCGGTATCAAGCAACAAAAAGGATCAACGAAATGAACAGAGCATTAGCGATTGAATTTTCAAGAATTACCGAAGCCGCCGCACTGGCTGCCTACGCCTGGCTGGGACGTGGCGATAAAAATGCGGCGGACGATGCCGCCGTACAGGCGATGCGCTATATGCTGAATCGTATTAATATGGACGGTGAAATCGTTATCGGCGAAGGAGAAATCGATCAGGCGCCAATGCTCTATATCGGCGAAAAGGTCGGTTCCGGAATGGGCGAGCTGGTTTCCATTGCGGTAGACCCTATCGACGGCACCCGTATGACCGCAATGGGGCAACCCAATGCTCTTTCCGTGCTGGCGGCGGGTGGAAAAAATACCTTTTTGAAAGCGCCGGATATGTATATGGAAAAACTGGTGGTGGGGCCGGAAGCAAAGGGAATGATCGATCTCAATTTGCCGATTGAACAGAATTTGCGCCGGGTCGCCTCTAAACTGGGAAAACTGATGTCGCAACTCAGCGTCATGGTGCTGGCAAAACCCCGACATGATGAAATTATCCGCAATATGCAAGCCATGGGAATCCGCGTTCTGGCGATTCCGGACGGCGATGTGGCGGGTTCGGTACTCTGCTGTCTGCCGGAAGGTGAAGTGGATATGCTATACGGTATCGGCGGTGCGCCGGAAGGAGTAGTAGCAGCGGCGGCTATCCGTGCGCTAGGCGGTGATATGCAGGCGCGACTGATTCCGCGTCATCAGGTGAAGGGTGATACGGCGGAAAATCGGGAAATCGCAGCCCGAGAAATTCAGCGCTGCCAGCAAGCGGGGGTAGAGATCAACCGCGTACTTACATTGGAAGAACTGGTGCGCGACGATAATCTGGTCTTTTCCGCCACCGGCATCACGCCCGGTGATTTAGTTCAGGGTATTAAACGCAAAGAAAATCTGGCGACGACAGAGACCCTGTTAATCCGCGGACGCTCCCGGACTATCCGACGTATTTTGTCCACCCATTATCTGGATCGCAAAGATACGGAAATCTATAATCTGATTCGCAGTTAAATCCCGTAAACTTAAAGTGCGGTAAAAAACTTACCTGATTTTCACCGCACTTTACCGGGACAACTGGCAGTTCAAGCGGGTAACGTGAATCGCAACCAAATAAAAAGCCGCCCGGCTTCGATTGCAAACAATCCTGCGGGCGGCTTTTCCTAATTCGATAACAATCAGAGAACTGATACGTTTTCCGCTTTTTTACCACGTTTATCGTCAATTACAGCGAATGTAACTTTCTGACCTTCTTTTAGGCTGCGAAAACCATCGCTTTGAATGGCGGAGAAATGAACGAAAACTTCTTCTCCCGCTTCAGTTTGTAAAAATCCGAATCCCTTTGTATCGTTGAACCATTTTACGGTTCCTGTAACTTGTGACATTTATACCTTATCCCGGTGTATATAAAAAAATTAAGATAACTAAATAATATTTAATAACTACGATAAAAATGCTTAGATATCCCTGTGCTTATATAAGCAATCTCATACTAACAGTATCTGGAAAAAATAGCATGCTTTATTTTATTAATAAGTAATAAAATATAAATTAAATCTCCTCTTTCTTCCCGTGAAGCTTACTTTTTGCCGCTATATTCTTCTTCCGATAAAATTTATTTCGTCTAACGTTCTATTAACGTGTTGTAAGGCATCGGCTATTATATCGACTAATACAATATGCGCATATGCAAACAAGCGAACACAACACAGCCTTTATAAGAGGGAATAAATATGACGGCAATCAACAAAAAACTCAGTGAAATTTATTTAGCCGGCGGCTGCTTCTGGGGAGTAGAAGCCTATATGCAACGAATTTACGGTGTGCGGGGCGTTCAGTCCGGCTATGCTAACGGTAAAAGCGATAAAACCGCTTATGCGTTGATTGCTCTTACAGATCATGCGGAAACCGTTAAAGTGGTTTACGATTCCAATCTGGTTTCACTGCCTAAATTATTGCGTTATTACTTTCGGATTATCGATCCCACCAGTTTAAACCGCCAGGGAAATGATCGCGGCAGACAATACCGAACCGGTATCTATTACCAAGATCCGGCGGATAAAGTGATTATTGAACAACAAATCGAAAAGTTACAGCAAAAATATCAGGATAAAATACGTATTGAAGTAGAACCGCTGCGTAATTATGTGGCGGCGGAAGAATATCATCAGAATTATCTGAAAAAAAATCCCGGTGGCTACTGCCATATTGATCTGAGCAAAGCAGATGAGATTATTATCGACCCGGCGGATTATCCGAAACCCGACGACGAAACATTAAAAGCAAAACTCACACCGCTACAATATAATGTAACCCAACATCAACATACCGAACCTGCATTTAATAACCAATACTGGGATAATTTTGCTCCGGGTCTCTATGTGGATATAACCACCGGCGAGCCTTTATTCTCTTCCCGAGATAAATTTGAATCCGGCTGCGGTTGGCCGAGCTTCAGCAAACCTGTTAATAAAGGGGTAATGGATTACCGTCAGGATCATAGTTTCAATATGCACCGAACCGAAGTTATCAGCCGCAGCGGCCGAGCTCATCTGGGTCATGTATTTAACGACGGCCCTCTAGCTCAAGGCGGTTTACGCTATTGCATCAACAGCGCATCAATAAAATTCATTCCCTTGGCGGAAATGGAAGAACAGGGTTATGCCGAGTTCATTCCAAGCATACTGGCACCTGAATAAAAAACTTTATTAAAATCTAAATGGCGGAACGGAAAAGCATCAAGCGTTTTTCCGTTCTCTCTCGCCGCAAAATTCCGCCCCCTCATCTTTTCCCTTTACTGACGGCGCCGTCGGCGTTATTTTATCTGTGGCAACACGGCATAAAATAACTTACGAGAAACAAGATGGATTTACATAATATTCGTGAAGACTACAGCAAACGGGAATTATCGGAGAGCCATTGCGCTGCCGATCCCATGGTACAGTTCGAACAATGGCTGAATGAAGCCATAAGCGTGCAAGTAAAGGAACCTACCGCAATGAATCTGGCGACGATAGATGAGCGCGGCCGTCCCGCCGCTCGGATCGTATTGCTAAAAGAAGTCAACCGGCAGGGGTTTGTATTCTTTACCAACTATTTAAGCCAAAAAGGGCGGGCGCTGGCACAGCATCCTTTCGCCGCCTTAACCTTCTTTTGGCCGGAGCTGGAACGCCAGGTACGGGTGGAAGGAAAAACGGCGAAACTGGCCGCCGAACAATCCGATCAGTATTTTGCCAGCCGCCCCTACGCCAGTCGGGTTGGCGCTTGGGCCAGCGAACAGAGCAAAATTATTTCCGCAAAATCGGTGGTGCTGGGTAAAGCGGCGCTGATTGCGGCGAAATATCCGCTGCATATTCCCCGCCCGCCGCACTGGGGCGGATTTATTCTTATCCCCGACAGCATTGAATTCTGGCAGGGACGACCAAGCCGCCTGCACGATAGAATCCGCTACCGCCTGGAAAACCAAAACTGGATTAAAGAGCGTTTATCCCCTTAGGATATACAAAGATTCCCAACCGAGCTTATTCCGTTCAGAACGGATTCAATTTCTGCAACAAACGATCCATTGCCCGATAACCGAGCGCTTCGGCCAGATGCCGGCGCAAAATATCAGGTTCCTCATCTAAATCGGCAATGGTTCGCGCCACTTTCAAAATACGATGATAGGCCCTCACAGATAATCCTAATTTTGTCAGTGCATTTTCCAGAAACTGTGCATCCTGCGTATTAATTCTACAGTCCCGTTCGATTTCCTTAGTGCTGAGATGAGCGTTAATCTTACCCGCTCGATTTAATTGAAGTTGGCGAAGCTTAACAATTTTTAACCGCACTTTTTCACTGCTTTCCCCTCGTTCGCTATTATTATTTTGTAACGCTCCCGGAGGTAATAAAGGCACTTCCACGGATAAATCGAAACGATCCAGAAAAGGCCCGGACAGACGGTTCAGATAACGCAGAATCTGCTGCGGCCCGCTACGATTATGGGGGCCTTGATAATGCCCGGTCGGACTGGGATTCATTGCCGCAATTAATTGAAATCTGGCCGGGAAGCGGATTTTCGAACTGGCCCGGGAAATAATAATTTCCCCGCTTTCCAAAGGCTGGCGCAAGGCATCTAATACGCGACGTTCGAACTCCGGCAACTCGTCCAGAAACAGTACGCCGTTATGTGCCAGGGATATTTCTCCCGGCTTCGGAATAGTACCGCCGCCGACCAGCGCCGCCAAAGAAGCGCTATGATGAGGCGCTCTGAAGGGGCGCTGTTTCCAGTTACGAATATTCAGCTCATTATGGATCAGGCTGGTAACCGCAGCACTTTCTATTGCTTCTCTATCGCTCATTTCCGGCAATAATGAAGTTAAGCGGCTGGCCAACATGGTTTTCCCCGTACCCGGCGGACCGAGAAAGAGTAAATTATGCTGTCCTGCGGCGGCAATGGTTAGCGCTCGCTTAGCATGTTGCTGGCCGATAATATCGGTTAGATCTCGGGCGTTCTCGAGGCCGGATTGAGGAATGACTTGCCCCTTGATTAAACTCGTATCTGCGAGCTGTTGCTGTTTATTCAAAAACTGCGCCACCGCCAATAAATTATCGGCAATATAACTTTTCTGATCGGATACCAATGCCGCTTCATCCGCATTACATCGGGCGATTACCGTACGTCGTTTAACCCGCTTTGCCGCTAATATCGCCGGAATCACGCCATGTACGGCGCGCAGCTCGCCGGTCAGCGCCAGCTCCGCAATAAATTCCAAGCTGTGCAGGCCTTCCGCATTAATTTGACCCGAGGCGGCCAGCATACCGATAGCGATGGGCAGATCAAAACGTCCCCCCTCTTTGGGTAAATCGGCGGGAGCAAGGTTCACCGTAATTCTTTTGGCGGGATATTTGAACTGAGCATTCAGCAGAGCGCTGCGCACTCTATCCTGGGCTTCTTTAACGGTCTTTTCCGGCAGACCGACCAGGGTAAAACCGGGTTTTCCGTTACTGATATGAACTTCAACCGTAACCAGAGGCGCCTGCACCCCAATGGAGGCACGACTGTACACAATAGCCAGGGACATATTTTCTCCGATAGTTTTATAGCGGAGAAAATATAAGAAAGCAAAGATAAGAAGAATATGGATGGGGAAAGGCTTTACGATCCCGATCGCGGAAGTTTGCCGATTTAAGCTTCAAACAGCGGAGCAAACCAAGTGTCCAGCTTATCCGCCAAGCGATTAATACCGATTCGATTCTGAGCGGAAAAAGGTTCGACCTGAATATCACCGCCAAACGGAAGAATGGCTTCCCTCACCATTTTAACCTGCTTGCTACGTGCGCTTTGGCTAAGCTTATCCGCTTTAGTCAGCAATAATAAAATCGGCAGTCCGGAGTCCACCGCCCATTCGATCATCTGCTGATCCAAATCTTTCAAGGGATGTCGAATATCCATCAGTACCACCAATCCCCGCAGGCACTGCCGTTTATGCAAGTACTCCGCCAATGATTTCTGCCATTGCAGCTTCATTTGTTCCGGTACGGCGGCATAACCGTAGCCCGGCAGATCCACCAGTTTACATTGGGTTTCCGTTTCAAACAGATTAATCAGCTGAGTGCGTCCCGGAGTTTTAGAAGTACGGGCCAAGCTCTTTTGATTGGTCAGGGCATTTAAGGCGGTAGATTTACCCGCATTAGAACGTCCGGCAAAAGCGATTTCAATGCCGCTGTCTTCCGGTAACTGGCTAATATTAGCCGCACTGGTTAAAAAACGGGTTTTATGGTAGTTCAGTTTAATTTCCGACATGAGCTCTCCTGCTAAATTTCGGCAAAGGACCGGCGGCTCATTTTAAGCCACAAAGCCGCTAAAAACAAATATCTGCAATCCGCGGAAACACCAATATACATGGGGTTAAAATAAAAAATTACAAAACCAGGCATTATTATGCGAAAATACGCTCCTTTAAAAATTTACAACAGAAAAAGGTAAAAAAGATCATAGTAACGAGGTAACAGGGATGAGTAACCAAAATGCACAATATCAATGGCCGAAAGCCGTCAAACTTTATCCGGATCAAGGAAAAAAATCCTATCGTTCCAAACGATTGCGTTTTTATCTTCGCTCTGCACTGCATTTCGGTCAAATAAAACGCTTTACCCGTTTTATCAATCAACACCCGGAGTTTATCCCCTTATTTGAACGCCATGCAGATTTCAGCTATCCGTTGGCGCATCGTTTTCTGGATAAACGCTTTAGTGCTGCGCGCCGTTTCGAGGCTATTTGCGATAACCTATGCTTCCTGCCGGAAAAAATCGCCGCCCTGAATCTGCCGCCGCTTTGGCAGCATCCGATATGTTTCGGGGAAGTGATTGAAGGTTTTGAGCTTTATCTTAATATTAACCGCCATCAACCGATGGAAGGCTTCTGGGCGTTGGAGTTAATTCAGAAAGAAAGCGGACGCACGGTATATTTGCTGACCTTCGGTAAAGTGCAAAATGCACTGTTGATTGGTGTGATTCAGGGACCGAATTTCGAGGGTTCAAAAGAATTGGTTAAACAGCTGACCAAACAATGCCACGGTCTGCGCCCCGCCTATTTTATGGTCGAAGCGATGAAATCCCTTAGCATTGCCCTGGGATACGATCGTTTGTGCGGTATTCCGCAGAAATATCAGAATAAATCCCGTTGGGTACGGGCTAAACGTTATATTGTAGATTATGACGCAATCTTTGCTGAATGTGCGGCATCATTACAGGATTACTGGTATCTTCCCTTGGAAATCGAAACCAAAAACCTGACGGAGATCCCAAGTAACAAACGCTCCAAATATCGTAAGCGTTACGCCATGCTGGCTGAACTGCGCCAACAAATTAGCGCAGCTCTGCAATAATAAAGCACTGTAGAATAAAGGGACTTATCTTATGCCTTCACTTTTACTGCACCGGCATATCCCAACTGACGCCAAGCTTCGTAAACGGTAACCGCTACCGCATTCGACAAATTCATACTCCGGCTGTTGGCGGTCATAGGTAGCCGGATTTTACGTTCCGCCGGCATCTGATCCAGAATTGTCATGGGAATACCGCGCGTTTCCGGTCCGAACATCAGATAATCCCCAAGAGCAAACGCTACTTCGCTATGGGCGGGAGTTCCCTTTGTAGTTAAGGCGAACAAGCGCTTAGGTTGTTCGGCGCTAAGGAATTGTTCAAAGGTTTTATGCTTTTTTATCTCAGCAAATTCATGATAATCCAGACCCGAGCGACGCAAACGTTTATCGTCCCAAGTAAAGCCGAGGGGCTCAATTAAATGTAAACGGAACCCCGTATTTGCACACAAACGAATAATATTGCCCGTATTTTGCGGGATTTCCGGTTCATATAAAACAATATCTAACATAATTCTTTTTATCTCCGCTTAAAGCAATCGGGAGAAAGAGGGTAAGGCGCTAAGTAATATCCGTTTAGACGCTTGCTTCGCCCTTATTTTTTATTCGGGCCGGAAAACAATCAAAAAACTTTCGCTTTTTCGACCGCACTTTTCCATAAGCGCTTACCTTACCTAAAATAAACAAAGGGGAGCTTAGCTCCCCTTCCCTTTACCTTGTT
>NZ_SNYQ01000013.1 GCF_004363295.1 Mesocricetibacter intestinalis | reverse complement strand
AGCAAAAAGAGTGGGTAAAACCCACACTTTTGTCTATTAAACTAGGGATATGTGGAAAATCAATGAAAATCCCCACACTTTTGTCCATTATGCCTAAAAAAATCCTGACTTAGTCAGGATTTTTTTATTTCAGCGCTCGGCCCATAAATGCCGCTATGCATCAATTAGTTATTCATCTGAGGATTTTAGCCAAGAAGGTAGGCTTAACAAAGGCTCTTCCGGTTTTTCCACAGGTTTGATACTGCGTCCCTCATTGGCTTTAATCAGGGTTTCGGCATCCTTCGCCAGCTGAGTCAGCCCCATCTGTTCATAAGCATGTTGCATTAAGGGCAGGGCTTCCAGCGTCGCGGCGGTATCCGAATAGGTTCTCAGCATATCGGTAACCCGGTTGGCCACTGCAACATGCGCATTACGTTTGGCATAAAATTTAGCGATTTCCAACTCATGCCGCGCTAAGCGGTCTTTAATATAGGCCATACGTGCCACAGCATCCGGCGTATAAGGGCTATTCGGGAAATTCTGAACCAAGGTCTGGAAATTGGAAAATGCGGTTTTCATCGAGGTGGTTTCCCGGGTCGAACGATCGACGCCGAAAAAGTCCTGAATCAAATTATCCCCCAAAGCGCTGTTTGTCAGCGCCGCCATATAGAGTACATAATCCAGATGCTGGCTATACGGATACTGCTGCAAGAAAGCATCGGCGGTTACCAACGCTTTCGTATAATCCTGGGTTTTATAAGCCGCATAAATAAGATCAAGCTGAGCTTGTTCGCTATAAGAGGTTCCAGGGAAACGGGAATTCACCGCTTCTAAATAACGTGTTGCCTGAGAATAATTACCTTCCTGTAAATAAGTTCTTGCCTCGGTGAAAAGCTCCTGCGCCGGCGCTTGTTCTACCTCAGATTTAGAATTTGAACAGGCGCTTATCGCCAATACCGCCAAAGCAACAAGAGTAAGCGATTTTAATCTACGCATTAAGTATAATCCTTATTTTCGATGTAAATATTCAGTCTTGTACGTTACAATACCTGCAATATTGTATATAACATTGCAAAATAAGCAAACTGATTAACAGGTTTTTAGCAATTATGGCACAAATTACTTTATCGGCCGAGATTCGCCCTGAACAGGCGGGACAACGCTTAGACCAGACCTTGGCGGAATTGTTCCCCGACTATTCCCGCTCCCGTTTAAAAGGTTGTATCGAAGAGGAACGGGTTCGTCTCAATCAAGAAGTCTGCACCCTTCCGCGTACCCGGGTTTACGGCGGAGAACAGGTGGAAATCAGCCTGGAAACGAAAGATGAAAACCGCTTCGAAGCGGAAGATATCCCCCTTGATATCGTTTATGAAGACGAACATATTCTGGTGATCAACAAACCGAAAAATCTGGTGGTTCACCCCGGTGCGGGTAATCCGAAAGGCACCCTGTTAAACGCCCTGCTCCATTATTACCCGCCAATTGCCGAAGTACCGCGTGCCGGTATAGTACACCGACTGGATAAAGATACCACAGGTTTAATGGTGGTGGCGAAAACCATTCCGGCCCAAACCAAATTGGTCAGAGAATTACAAAAACGTAAAATTACCCGAGAATACGAGGCGGTTGCCAGCGGCATTATGACCAAAGGCGGCAAAGTGGAAGAAGCCATGGCCCGCCACCCCACCAAACGCACCCAAATGGCCGTGCACCCCATGGGTAAACCGGCGGTAACCCATTACCGTATTATGGAGCGTTTCCGTAACTATACCCGTCTGCGCCTGCGTTTGGAAACCGGGCGAACCCATCAGATTCGCGTACATATGGCACATATCGCTCACCCTTTACTGGGCGATCAGACCTATGGCGGTCGCCCCCGCCCGCCTAAAAATGCTTCGGAGCAGTTTATGTCCGTGCTGCGCAGTTTTCAGCGCCAGGCCCTGCATGCCGTGATGCTGCGACTGGAACACCCAATCAGCGGTGAAAGCATGGAATGGCACGCCCCCTTACCGCAGGATTTCTTAGAACTGATAGAAGCGCTGAAAGCGGATTATCTGTTACATAAAGAAGAGCTGGACTATTAACGGAGAGAAAATGAACGCCTTAATCCCCCAATGGCAGGCAGCCGCCAATATCCGTGCTTTTACCACACTGCGTTACGGCGGCGTAAGTAAGCCGCCCTTCGACAGCTTTAACCTCGCCGATCATGTAGGGGATGATAAAAACTCGGTAAAAAATAACCGCACTTTACTGTACCAACAATTCCGTTTACCGCATTGGCCTTTATTCCTGAATCAAGTACATGGCACCCGAGTTATTTCTCTGCCCTATACGGGCACAACCCCTGAAGCGGATGCGGTTTACAGCAATAAGGCCAATCAGATCTGTCTGGTAATGACCGCAGATTGCCTGCCGGTATTATTTTGTAACCGACAGGGAACGGAGGTCGCAGCGGCCCATGCCGGCTGGCGCGGGCTATGTGAAGGTGTTCTGGAGCGTACCCTAAGCAACTTTAATTCGCCCCCCTCCGAGATCCTCGCCTGGTTAGGACCGGCCATCGGCCCGAATGCCTTTCAAGTGGGAGCTGAGGTGATTGAACGCTTTGCCCGACAGGATGAAAATGCACGACAGGCATTTATACCGGATCCGCATACAGCGGGAAAATATCTGGGCGATTTGTACCAAATTGCACGGCAGCGTTTAAACCGCCTGGGCCTCACTGAAATCAGCGGCGGCGAACAATGCACCTATCAAGAAAAAGACAAGTTTTTTTCATTCCGACGCGACCGGCAAACCGGCAGAATGGCAAGTCTAATTTGGTTTGAGTAAAAAACTAAAGGTTGCCCGCGCAGGTTTTTAGCTACCCGTCGCAACAGCGGAAACATAAGAAGAGCAGCTAAAAAGGAAGAGGTTCGGAAGAAAAATAACAGTGCGTTCAACCGCACTGTTTATGATTTAATTAGAATACTGACGAATCGCTGCGGCAATTTCCTGATCACGGTAAATGGAAGATACCACTTCCTGTAAAACCGCATTCAGAGATTTGTGAATATCCTTACCCTCAACGCTGAACAGGCCTTCATCAATCCGGGAAGCGCCGATATTCTTAGTAAAATTACCTTTCACTCCCTGTACATGCACTTCCAGCTGAATTTTAGCGCTGATTTTATGGCGTAAATTACCGGCATCCACCTGAGCATAAAATTCTTTCACGGAGATAAACACATTGGTCGCCGCCGGTGCCGCATCATTGATACGGAATCCTTTTGCATTTAAATCCTGACGGATGACCTGATCAAACAACCGCGCCACATCGGGTGAAGAAAAGAGTTTAAAGATTCCGCCGTTTGTCGTATAAGCCGAAATCTCGTTACGACCGCGATCGTCTTTAGCCACCACACTGAGGGTAATATTCTGATTAGCGGCATTAAAGCTGACATTCGGAGCCTGAGGCACAAATGTCAGGCTATTGCTCGGTGTGGTCTGACAGGCGCTAAGCAATAGAACCGCTGCGGCCATAGCGGCGAGCGAAAATTTTTTGGCTGATTTCATAATTATTCCTATATTAGATTGGCATTATATTATCAGGCGTATTCTTACAAACTTAGCTCGGAATGTATAGGGTTCCTTTGATAATTTGTTTTCCGCGGGATTGTCGCTTAAAATGATGCGCGCCGAACAGGCCTTAGAACAGCGGAGAAAAAACAGGAGTTTAACCGTCGCTGCGCTACAAAGGGATAATATCCATTCGCCTAATTAACGATAAGGCCGCCGTTCGACTGCACGGCATTAAATATTTCGGGGGAACAAAATGACGAAACAGCAAGAACTAGAAGCACGCCTCAACGCAGAATTTTCACCTGATTTTCTGCATATTGAAAATGAAAGCCATCTGCATAGTTCCGGGCGCGGCTCGGAATCCCATTTTAAAATCGTTCTGGTCAGCGATAGTTTCGTCGGCTTATCCAAGGTGGCGCGCCACCGCCTGATTTACCGCCTGCTGGCACAGGATTTGCAACAGGGCATCCATGCGCTGGCATTACATACCTATAGCCGAGAAGAATGGGCAATGCGGGACGAACGCCTGCCGGAATCCACCAACTGTCTCGGCCATGGCAAATAAAGGCGCTACCCGATAAGAGGTATTTTGTCGTTTCGGTCTAGTTTTAAGCAAAATTCACAAAAAAAAGCATGGCAGTAAGTGGCATGTTCGGTCTTCTTTGGTTAAAATAAGCCGTTTAATTTTTCAAAATTAACGTCGCTTTGTTGTATTTTTTCAATATGTTGAACAACAAGGCGAATAAACCTGATTTGAGTTTTAGTTTTATATGGTTGGAGTAATCTATTATCGTTATTCTTCGAATAGCAAAATAGGTCAATCATCGCTCAATGTCGAGGTTACTGTGTTTCGCTATCCGAACCTAAGTTCACCGGCGCCAGCACAATAACCGTAATTTCAATCAGAAAAAGTAGTGCAAACAATATGATTACGATTAAAAAAGGATTGGATCTTCCTATTGCCGGGAAGCCGGAACAAGTAATCCGTGATGCCAACGGCATCACTGAAGTTGCCTTGCTTGGTGAAGAATATGTCGGTATGCGTCCTTCCATGAAAGTACGCGAAGGCGACATAGTGAAAAAAGGGCAGGTTCTTTTTGAGGACAAGAAAAATCCCGGAGTATTGTTCACAGCACCTGCAAGCGGTACGATCACGGCAATCAATCGCGGCGAAAAACGCGTATTGCAATCCGTGGTGATTCGTGTCGAAGGCGACGAACGGGAAACCTTTGCCAAATATGATGAGGCGGCGCTGAACCAGCTTACGGAGCAGCAAGTACGTCAAAATTTACAGGCCTCCGGGTTATGGACTGCATTCCGTACCCGTCCGTTCAGTAAAATCCCCGCCGTTGATGCCGTACCTTCATCGATTTTCATCAATGCTATGGACACCAACCCCTTGGCGGCAAATCCCGAAGTGGTTCTAAAAGAACATTGGCAAGATTTTATTCAGGGATTAACGGTACTCAGCCGTTTACATCCGAACGGTAAATTACATCTCTGTAAAGCCGGAGACAGTAATATCCCGACCGCAGATATCGCCAATTTAAATATCCATGATTTCGGCGGCCCTCACCCTGCCGGACTGAGCGGTACCCATATTCACTTTATCGATCCGGTCAGTGCGACGAAATCCGTCTGGTATATTAATTATCAGGACGTCATCGCCATTGCCAGATTATTTACCCAAGGCGAACTTTATACGGACAGAATTATTTCCCTGGCCGGCCCGCAGGTAAAAAATCCGCGTTTAGTGCGCACCCGTCTGGGCGCGAACCTTTCGCAACTAACCGCAAACGAACTGAAAGAAGGTGAAAACCGTGTGATTTCCGGTTCCGTGTTAAGCGGGCATAAAGCGGAAGGCGCCGTTGATTATCTCGGTCGCTACGCCCAACAGGTTTCCGTACTGGAAGAAGGACGGCAAAAAGAATTCTTCGGTTGGATTGCGCCGGGTTCGAACAAGTATTCCATTACCCGTACCACCTTAGGGCATTTTGCCAAAAAACTGTTTAATTTTACTACTGCGGTTAATGGTGCCGAACGAGCCATGGTTCCGATCGGTAACTATGAACGCGTTATGCCGTTGGATATTATTCCGACCTTATTGTTACGCGATCTGCTTTCCGGCGATACCGACGGTGCTCAAGACCTCGGTTGTTTGGAGCTGGACGAAGAAGATTTAGCCCTTTGTTCATTTGTCTGTCCGGGCAAATATGAATACGGTTCGATCTTGCGTAACGTATTAAATAAGATTGAGAAGGAAGGCTAGAAATGGGTTTAAAAAATCTTTTTGAAAAAATGGAACCCGCATTTTTACCCGGCGGTAAATACAGCAAGTTATATCCGCTGTTTGAATCGGTCTATACATTACTTTATACCCCGGGTACGGTAACCCGCAACATTACTCATGTACGCGACGCGCTGGATTCGAAGCGTATGATGATCCTTGTTTGGATTGCGTTGCTGCCGGCGGTATTTTACGGAATGTATAATACGGGCGCGCAGGCCATTTCCGCCGTTGCGGCGATGGGCAACTTAGCCGATCTTATCGCCGCCGACTGGCATTATGCGTTGGCTCAGGCACTGGGTACCAATTTTGGCAGCGATGCGGGCTGGGGCAGTAAATTATTGCTCGGTGCCGTCTTCTTCCTGCCGATTTATATTACCGTATTTGCGGTCGGAACTTTCTGGGAAATTCTTTTTGCCGTTGTTCGCGGTCATGAAGTTAACGAAGGTTTATTCGTTACCACTATCCTGTTTGCGCTGATCGTTCCGCCGACATTACCGTTATGGCAGGCGGCGTTAGGTATTACCTTCGGTTTGGTGATTGCCAAAGAAGTCTTCGGTGGGGTCGGTAAAAACTTTATGAACCCTGCTCTGGCCGGACGTGCATTCCTGTTCTTCGCCTATCCGGCGCAGATTTCCGGTGATTTAGTCTGGACCGCAGCGGACGGTTTTTCCGGTGCCACAGCCCTTTCCCAATGGAACCAGGGCGGACAGGCAGCGCTTAAACATGTAACGACCGGTGAGCCTATCACTTGGATGGATGCCTTTATCGGTAATATTCCGGGCTCTATCGGGGAAGTTTCCACCCTTGCCCTGTTAATAGGTGCGGCGCTTATCGTATTCGCCCGTATCGCTTCCTGGCGTATTATCCTCGGCGTATTAATCGGTATGATTGCAACCTCCACCTTATTCAATCTTATCGGTTCAAGCAGCAATCCGATGTTCTCAATGCCGTGGCACTGGCACCTGGTGCTGGGCGGTTTCGCTCTGGGTATGCTGTTTATGGCCACAGATCCGGTGTCCGCCTCTTTCACCAATAAAGGGAAATGGCTTTACGGTGCCCTGATCGGCGTAATGTGTGTCCTGATTCGTGTTGTAAACCCTGCCTATCCAGAAGGTATGATGCTTGCAATTTTATTTGCCAACCTATTTGCTCCATTATTCGACTACCTTGTAGTTCAAGCAAATATCAAACGTCGGAGAGCGCGCAATGGCTAAATTTAATAAAGACAGCGTAGGCGGAACAATCTCTATCGTGGTTCTGCTCAGTTTAATCTGTTCGGTAATAGTAGCGGGTTCCGCCGTATTGTTGAAACCAACTCAGGAAGAACAGAAACAGCTTGATAAACAGAAAAATATTCTGAGCGTAGCCGGTTTGCTCGATTCGAATACCAAACCAAGCCAGATAAAAGAACTGTATGAGAAAAACATCGAACCTAAATTCGTCGATTTGAACAGCGGCGATTATGTTCAGGGCCCGGCCAACTTTGATGTGAAAAATGCAGTGAAAGATCCGGCTCAGAGCATTCAATTACAGGCTCAGGACGATATTGCTGGTATTCGCGCACGCGCTAATCTGGCGGAAGTATACCTGGTAAAAAATGATCAGGGAGAAGTGGCTCAAATCGTTTTACCGATTTACGGCCGCGGCTTATGGTCCACCATGTACGGTTTTATCTCCGTTCAGCCGGACGGTAATACCCTAAACGGTATCACCTATTATGAACACGGCGAAACACCGGGACTGGGGGGTGAAATTGAAAATCCGCGCTGGCAGGCTCAGTTTGTCGGCAAAAAGTTACTGGATCCGCAAGGTCAGCCGGCCTTACATGTAGGCAAAGGCGCTTCCTCGGATAAAGAACATGGTATCGACGGAATTTCCGGTTCGACTCTAACCAGTAACGGCGTAGATCATTCCTTTAAATTCTGGTTAGGTCAGAAAGGTTTCGGTCCGTATCTGGCAAAATTGAAAGCGGGAGCTAACTAATGGCTGATAAATCTTCTCTTAAAAAGTTATTGTTATCGCCGGTGGTGGATAACAACCCTATCGCATTACAGATCCTGGGGATTTGTTCTGCGCTGGCAGTAACTACAAAACTGGAAACGGCGGTTGTAATGGCGATTGCCGTAAGTCTGGTAACGGCATGTTCCAGCTTCTTTATTTCGTTGATCCGCAACTATATTCCGAACAGTATTCGTATTATCGTACAGATGGCGATTATCGCCTCCTTGGTAATTCTGGTGGATCAGATCCTACGCGCTTACGCATATGACTTGTCTAAACAGCTTTCCGTATTCGTGGGTCTGATTATCACCAACTGTATCGTAATGGGACGCGCCGAAGCTTTCGCCATGAAATCAGCGCCGATGGAAAGCTTCGTTGACGGGATCGGTAACGGTTTAGGTTACGGCGCCATCTTAATCACCGTTGCCTTTATTCGCGAACTTATCGGTTCCGGAAAATTATTCGGAGCGACCGTATTCCAGACCGTTCAAGACGGCGGCTGGTATCAAACCAACGGTTTGTTCCTGCTGGCGCCGAGTGCGTTCTTCATTATCGGTTTGCTGATCTGGGCATTGCGCACCTGGAAGCCGGAACAAGTGGAGAAATAATCTATGGAACATTATATTAGCTTATTTGTTAAATCGGTCTTTATCGAAAATATGGCGCTTGCGTTCTTTCTCGGAATGTGTACTTTCCTTGCCGTTTCCAAGAAAGTTTCCACCGCATTCGGTCTGGGTATTACCGTTATTGTAGTATTGGGAATTGCCGTGCCGGTGAATCAGTTGGTTTATACCCTGATTCTTAAAGACAGCGCATTAGTGGAAGGTATCGATTTAAGTTTCCTTAACTTTATTACCTTTATCGGTGTAATTGCCGCCTTAGTTCAGATTCTGGAAATGATACTGGATAAATATTTCCCGGCGCTTTACAACGCGCTCGGTATTTTCCTGCCGTTAATTACCGTAAACTGTGCGATTTTCGGTGGCGTATCCTTTATGGTTCAACGTGATTATACCTTCTCCGAGTCCATTGTTTACGGTCTAGGTGCCGGTACGGGCTGGATGCTTGCCATTGTCGCTCTGGCCGGAATTACGGAAAAAATGAAATACGCAGATGTTCCTGCAGGATTGCGTGGTTTAGGTATCACCTTTATCACGGTTGGTTTGATGGCATTAGGCTTTATGTCATTCTCTGGTATTCAATTGTAGAGAGGAGCGTTTTACATGGAAATTACTCTCGGAATTGCGATGTTTACCGTTATCGTTTTGGCCTTAGCCGTCATTATTCTGTTCGCTAAGTCAAAACTGGTAAATTCAGGGGACATCACAATCGAAATAAATAATGACCCGGCAAAAGCGATTAGCTTACCTGCGGGGGGAAAATTACTCGGTGCTCTGGCAAGTAAAGGTATCTTCGTTTCCTCCGCTTGCGGCGGCGGCGGTTCCTGCGGCCAATGTGTGGTAAAAGTGGTAGAAGGCGGCGGTGATATTCTGCCGACCGAACTTTCCCACATTTCCAAGCGGGAAGCCAAAGAAGGCTATCGTCTGTCCTGTCAGGTCAATGTGAAAAACAGCATGAAGATCGAATTGCCGGAAGAAATCTTCGGTGTCAAGAAATGGGAATGTACGGTTATCTCCAACGATAATAAGGCAACTTTTATCAAAGAGCTGAAACTGGCTATCCCGGAAGGCGAAGAAGTTCCGTTCCGTGCCGGCGGTTATATTCAGATCGAAGCCGAGCCTCATACGGTGCACTACAAAGATTTTGACGTGCCGGAAAAATATCACGAAGACTGGAACAAACACGACCTCTGGCGTTATGTTTCTAAAGTGGACGAACCTATAGTACGCGCTTATTCCATGGCCTCTTATCCGGAAGAAAAAGGCATTATTATGCTGAACGTGCGTATTGCCACCCCGCCGCCGCGTCAGCCTGACGTACCGCCGGGACAAATGTCTTCCTATATCTGGTCGCTAAAACCGGGTGATAAGGTAACCATTTCAGGGCCGTTCGGTGAATTCTTCGCCAAAGAAACAGATGCGGAAATGGTCTTTATCGGTGGTGGTGCAGGTATGGCGCCGATGCGTTCGCATATTTTCGATCAGCTGAAACGTCTGCACTCCAAACGTAAAATGTCATTCTGGTATGGTGCCCGTTCTAAGCGTGAAATGTTCTATGTAGAAGATTTCGATATGCTGCAGGCCGAAAACGACAACTTCCAGTGGCATGTTGCTCTGTCCGATCCGTTACCGGAAGATAACTGGACGGGTTACACCGGCTTTATTCATAATGTGCTGTATGAAAACTATCTGAAAGATCATGAAGCACCGGAAGACTGCGAATACTATATGTGCGGACCGCCGGTAATGAATGCCGCAGTAATCAAAATGCTGAAAGACTTAGGCGTTGAAGACGAAAATATTTTATTAGACGACTTCGGCGGTTAATCCCCTTCGGCAAACAAAAAGAGCGGTCAGAAATGACCGCTTTTAGTCTTAGGAGCTGCCGATAATTTGTTTGTCTTCACGCCTATTTGGGTACAATAGCAACAAATTATCAGAAGCCCCTGAGCATTCAAGGATATATTAAAACAAAAGCACAATCCCATATTGTTCATCATTTCTCTTCCAATAAGGACAACATAGTGAAAATCAAACGCCCTCTTCGCTGGTTACTGCCGGCAATCCTTGCCCTGCTACTGGCCGGCTGCAAAAAAGCGCCGGAAATCGTTACCTTAAGCGGCAAAACCATGGGAACCACTTATCATATTAAATATATTGATGACGGCGAATTAAAACAAACGCCCGAACAGGCTCACGAACAGATAGAAGCCTTACTGAAGGACGTTAACAATAAAATGTCCACCTATATTCCCAGCTCGGAATTAAGCCGCTTCAACCAGGATCGTCGAATCAATACCCCGGTTGAAATTTCCGCCGATTTAGCCAAGGTAATCAAAGAGGCTATCCGTATTAATCGGCTGACCGAAGGCGCCCTGGACGTTACTGTAGGCCCTTTAGTGAACCTCTGGGGATTCGGCCCGGAAAAACGAACCGACCAACAGCCCGCCCCCGAACAAATCGCCGAACGTCAGGCTTGGGTGGGAATAGATAAACTCAGACTACAGGAACGGAATGGCCAATTTACCCTTGAAAAGTCGGTTCCGCAGCTTTATATAGACCTCTCTTCCATCGCCAAAGGCTTCGGTGTGGATCAAACCGCGGATTATCTGGAAAGTATCGGGGTCAAGAATTATATGAGCGAAATCGGTGGCGAAATCCGGGCTAAGGGTAAAAATATTGAAAATAAAGACTGGCAAATAGCCATTGAAAAACCGGAATTCGACGGCACCAGAACGGTAGAACAAATCTTCGGGCTGAAAGATGCGGCTATGGCCACCTCGGGCAATTACCGTAATTATTTTGAAGAAAACGGCACCCGCTTTTCACATGAAATAGATCCTAATACCGGCTACCCGATTCAGCACCACCTGGCTTCCGTTACCGTGCTGGCGCCAACCTCCATGAGCGCCGACGGCTTATCCACCGGCTTATTCGTGCTGGGAGAAGAAAAAGCCTTGCAGATTGCAGAACAGGAAAAATTAGCCGTTTATCTGATTATCAAAACGGAACGGGGATTTGAAACCAAAATGTCCAGCGAATTTCAACGTCATCTGAACCCAAACCAATAAGGAAGCTGCCATGAATTTATTTTTAGTTACCTTTATTATCTTTATTCTCGTGATTTTCGGTATGTCGCTCGGCTATATCGTAAAACGCAAATCCATTACCGGCAGCTGCGGCGGTATCAGCTCTTTGGGCTTGAAAAAAGTCTGCGACTGCGAAGAACCCTGCGATAATCTGAAACGCAAAGTGGCCGAAGGAGAGGTAGACGCCTCCGAACTGGCGCGCTTTAACAAAGATACGGATCGCTTCTATGAAGTAAAATAAGCAGGTTGCGGAGGAATAACCTATGCCTTATGTCAATATTAAACTTACCGGCGGTAAAGAGGCGCCTACCCCACAGCAAAAAGCGGAATTAATCCGCGGGGTTACCGAATTACTGCAAAGGGTGCTGAACAAAAATCCGCAAACGACCATGGTCATTATCGACGAAGTGGATACGGATAATTGGGGTATCGGCGGGGAAAGCGTAACGGAACGGCGTAAGCAAAAATAACCCCGTCGTAAAGCTTAAAATAAAATCAAAATCCGGCATTATCGGCAATACGCAAATATGAAAAATCCCCTTTGCGTAACTGTTATATAATACCGGAAAACCATATAAAACCAGCGCACTTTTGTGCCGGAGAAAAGAATGAAATCAAACAGCTACCTACAACATTTTCCCGCTCTGAGTACCGAACGGTTGGCGGAAAACGGGAGGAAAAAAGTGATCGTCGGTATGTCGGGCGGCGTAGATTCCTCGGTTTCCGCCTATATTTTGCTGGAGCAGGGCTACCAGGTTGAAGGCCTGTTTATGAAAAACTGGGAAGAAGACGACGATACGGATTACTGTACCGCCGCCGCCGATCTGGCCGATGCCCAGGCGGTATGCGACAAACTTGGTATTCGCTTACATAAAATAAACTTTGCCGCCGAATACTGGGATAATGTTTTTGAACATTTTCTGCAGGAATATAAAGCGGGGCGTACCCCAAATCCCGATATTCTGTGCAATAAAGAAATCAAGTTTAAAGCCTTTTTGGAATATGCCGCCGAAGATCTCGGCGCCGACTATATTGCCACCGGCCATTATGTGCGCCGGCGTGATATGGGGGGAAAAACTCAATTGTTGCGCGGTCTGGACAATAATAAGGATCAGAGCTATTTCCTGTATACCCTCAGCCACCTTCAGTTGGCCCAGAGTTTATTCCCGGTCGGTGAACTGGAAAAACCGCTGGTACGTAAAATTGCCGAAGAATTGGGGCTGATTACCGCCAAGAAAAAAGACTCTACCGGTATTTGCTTTATCGGCGAACGTAAATTCCGTGATTTTCTGGCCCGTTATTTACCGGCGCAGCCGGGCGATATCAAAACCCTGGAAGGAGAAATTATCGGTCGTCATCAGGGCCTGATGTACCATACCCTGGGGCAACGCAAAGGGCTGGGTATCGGCGGAATTAAAGGTAAAGATGAAAACGCTTGGTATGTAGTGGAGAAAGATCTTGTCAATAATGTGCTTATCGTGGCGCAGGGGCAGGATAACTCCGCACTGCTTTCTTCCGGTTTAATCGCCAGCCAGTTACACTGGGTGGATCGCGAACCTCTTAACCGGAAGTTGCATTGCACGGTAAAAACCCGTTACCGTCAGAACGATATTCCCTGCCAACTTATCCCCCTCGAGGACGGTAGCCTAGAAGTCCGCTTCGAGCAGCCGCAGATTGCGGTAACGCCGGGACAATCCGCCGTGTTCTACAAGGATGAAGTTTGCCTCGGTGGCGCTATTATCGAACGCCAAATCAAATAAGCACCTTGGCCGGTAACGAACAGATTGCCGGCCAAAGTCTTTTTCCCTTTTTCCCTAAAAAAACAGCCTATGTCAATTAAAATTCTACCGATGCAGCCGCAACATTATCCGCAAGTTTATAACCTCTGGTGCGAAATTGAGGGAATGGATCTGAATCCGACAGACGATAGCCCCGCAGCGATTGCCACATTTCTTGCCGCCAACCCCGAACTGAATTATATCGCCCTAATCAAGGGAGAAATCGTCGGCACTATTATGTGCGGTTTCGACGGAAGACGCGCCACCCTTTATCATGTGGCTGTGGCTGCCGCTTATCAAAAGCAGGGAATCGCTAGCGCTTTATTAAGCCGTCTGGAACAGATTCTCCGCCAAAAAGGAATAAGCAAAGGACGTTTGCTTGCCTTTAAAAGCAATGAAGCCGCCACCGAATTCTGGCAAAAATCCGGTTGGATCTTGCAGAACAAGTTGAATTATTTTTCTAAATGCCTGTAAAAGAAAAATCTAGTCGCCAATAACCTGTGCCGCGGTTTTAATCACTTCGCCGTTATCAAAGTACAGGGTCAACGGCATAGATTCGCCCTTGTGCAGGGTTTTCTCCACATCAAACAACATAATATGTAGGCCGCCGCGTTTAAGCTCTACCGAAGCTTGCGCCGGAATCTCAATCGCATTCAATGCGTGCATATGCCCCTGGCGGGAACCGTGCAGCTCCAAGCGCGTACTTAAGTCGCTTTCCGCCATAACCAGATTTACCCCTTCTTCCCCCAGATTATGCAATCTCATGAAAATCGCTGTGGGTTGATGGGCTTCGACGGCAAAAACACTCACCCCGCTCACTTCCATAGCGGCCTGTAGCGGTAAGGCGTAAAATGCGGTCAAGAAAAGTGCGGTCAAAAACCGCCAAGTTTTTTTCAGCGCCCCTTTAAAAAGAAACATAACAGGGCTATGCCGTCGGTACGCTCGGCCACTCTCCCCGAATAAGCTATACAGATACATTTTCTCTCCTCCGCGAAAAAGAATAAACGCCCTATTATAGCCCCTCGACGCCCTTCTGATAACTTTTAAAAATATGCAATAAATGCTATATTATGACCCGTTTATTAGTTTATTCGGCTCGGAATATGGCAACCAATTATTATGAAATCACCTTAGCTTTGGCCGGCGTCTGTCAATCGGCCAAACTGGTGGAACAATTCGCACAAAGCGGTACGGCGAACGAAGAGGCATTAAAGGTTTCCCTACACAGCTTATTGCAAACCGCCCCGCAAAACACCCTGGAGGTTTACGGCGGCGAAGAGAAAAATCTGAGCCTGGGCTTAGGCACATTGCTGAATCAGCTGGGAGGCCAAGCGGAGGATTTAACCCGCTACTGGCTGGGGCTGCTGGCGCTGGCGGGCAAGCTGGATAAAAATCCCGAAGCCAAATCCCAATTGGCACAACGTCTGGCATATTTGCCTACCCAGCTGGCGCATTATGAGATACAAAGCGAACAGATCCTCTCTTCCCTGGCGGCAATGTATGTGGAAATTATCAGCCCCCTCGGCACTAAAATTCAAGTAAAAGGTTCTCCGCTATATTTACAGCAGCTCAGTATGCATAACCGAATCCGTGCCTGTTTGCTGGCGGGCATTCGCTCGGCGATCCTATGGCGCCAGCTCGGCGGTTCAAAATGGCAGTTGCTGTTTTCCCGCGCAAAAATTGCCGCCTGCGCACAACAAATTTATTCTTCCCTTTAATATGGAGTTATTTCAATATGCAACTTAACGCATTGACCGCCCTTTCCCCTATCGACGGACGCTATCAGGACAAAGCCGCCGCACTGCGCAGTATTTTCAGCGAGTTCGGTTTATTACGCTTCCGCGTTACCGTTGAAGTCCGTTGGCTGCAAAAATTGGCGGCTACTGCACAAATCGCCGAAGTGCCTGCTTTGTCCGCTCAGGCAAACGATTACCTAAACAAAATTGTCAGCGAGTTCTCTCTGCAGGATGCGCAGCGGATCAAAGAAATAGAGCGTACCACCAATCATGACGTGAAAGCGGTAGAATATTTTCTGAAAGAAAAAAGCGCAGCCCTACCGGAGCTGGCGGCGGTCAGCGAGTTTATCCATTTTGCCTGTACTTCGGAAGATATTAATAATCTTTCCCATGCTCTGATGCTGAAAACCGCGCGCGAAGAAGTATTGTTACCGGAATGGAATAAGTTGATCGAAGAAATTGCGCGTTTGGCCGACGAATATAAAGAGATTCCGCTATTATCCCGTACTCACGGTCAGCCCGCTTCGCCAACGACCGTAGGAAAAGAAATGGCCAATGTGGTTTATCGCCTGCGCCGTCAGTACCGCCAGTTACAGCAAATTGAAATCTTAGGTAAGATCAATGGGGCGGTCGGTAACTACAACGCCCATTTGTCCGCTTATCCCCATATTGACTGGCATAGTTTCAGCCAAGAATTCGTAACCTCTTTAGGTATCGACTGGAATCCCTACACCACGCAAATCGAACCGCACGATTATATTGCCGAATTCTTTGATAATATCGCCCGTTTTAATACCATTATTATTGATTTCGATCGCGACCTCTGGGGCTATATCGCACTCAATCACTTTAAACAGCGTACCATTGCCGGAGAAATCGGTTCTTCCACCATGCCGCACAAGGTTAATCCTATCGATTTTGAAAACTCCGAGGGTAACCTCGGTCTGGCAAATGCGGTTATGGCGCATCTGGGTTCCAAACTGCCGGTTTCCCGCTGGCAGCGCGATTTAACCGATTCCACCGTATTGCGTAATCTCGGGGTCGGCTTAGGCTATTGCTTAATCGCTTACGCCGCCACGCGCAAAGGCATCAGCAAACTAGAAGTAAACGAACAGCATCTGCGCGACGAACTGGATCAAAACTGGGAAGTATTGGCCGAACCAATCCAAACCGTAATGCGCCGTTACGGCATTGAAAAGCCTTATGAAAAATTAAAAGAGCTGACCCGCGGTAAGCGCGTGGACGCACAGGCCATGCACGAATTTATCGAAAAACTGGATATTCCGGCTCAGGAAAAAGCCCGTTTACAGCAGCTGACCCCGGCAACCTATATAGGGGCGGCAATTCAATTGGTTGAAAAGCTCTGATCACATTTAGGCGCCTGAGGGCGCCTTTCTTTTTCGCCTTATCTTCACCTATTCACCTATTCACCTATTCACCTATTCACCTATTCACCTATTCACCGACTCACCGACTCACCGACTCACCGACTCACCGACTCACTTTCCCTAGCATCAGGGCGAAACTTAAATAGCGCTAGGAAAATGGGCGGAAATATCATGCTGCGCCATAATAGCCGCATAGAGAATATAAAACGGCGAATAAGCGGATCAACAAGTTAAACTAAAGTGCGGTATTTTTCAGCCGAGTTTTTGCCTGTTTCCCTAGGGATAGGGGGCCTAGAAAATCGGAAAAAAAACAACCGCACTTCTTGTCGAAGTGCGGTTCGAAAATTCCCTGGAGAATTTTACCCTTAGCTTAGTCCTGTGGGAAAAACAAAGCGGTTCGCTTAATAAACCCCTTGCGCCAACATGGCGTCCGCCACTTTCACAAACCCGGCCACATTCGCACCGACCACATAATTGATATTTTCTTGGCCGGCGAGGGTACCATATTTTTTACAATTGGCATGAATGTCCAACATAATATCATGCAGTTTTTTATCCACTTCTTCCGCCGTCCAGTATAAACGCTGAGAGCTTTGTGCCATTTCCAGCCCCGAAGTAGCCACACCGCCGGCATTGGCCGCTTTACCCGGCCCGAACAGAACACCCGCAGCCTGTAAGGCTTCGGTGGCTTCGATCGTAGTCGGCATATTGGCGCCTTCCGCCACCAGCTGGACTCCGTTGGCAATCAGAATTTCGGCATCCTGAATATCCAATTCGTTCTGAGTAGCGCAAGGCAGAGCAATATCCGCTTTCACGCCCCAAGGTCGTTCCCCCGCCACATATTGCAAACCGAATTTCCGCGCATAATCCTGTACCCGGCCCCGTTGCTGGTTTTTGATTTCCATCAGAGCGGCTAATTTTTCCGCATCGAACCCTTCCGCATCATATACATAGCCGCCACTGTCGGAACAGGTAACCACTTTTGCGCCCAGCTGCAGCGCTTTTTCAATTGCATATTGGGCTACATTGCCGGAACCGGAAACGGACACGGTTTTCCCTTTAAAGGATTGAGCTTTTTCCGCCAACATCGCCTGGGCAAAATACACCAAACCGTAACCCGTGGCCTCCGGACGAATCAGACTGCCGCCGAAAGAAAGACCGCGTCCGGTAAAAACACAGGCGGACTGATTGGACAGTTTTTTCATCATGCCGGCCAGGTAGCCCACTTCCCGTCCGCCGACCCCTATATCACCGGCGGGTACATCGGTATCCGGCCCGATATGGCGATATAATTCCACAACCAGAGCCTGACAGAAGCGCATCACTTCCGCATCGGATTTTCCTTTCGGATCAAAATCGGAACCGCCTTTCGCGCCGCCCATGGGCAGAGTGGTTAAGGCATTTTTAAAGGTTTGCTCAAAACCTAAAAATTTTAAGATGGATAAATTCACCGACGGATGAAAACGCATTCCTCCTTTAAAAGGGCCGATAGCGCTGTTGAACTGAACACGGAAAGCGCGGTTGACCTGAATTTGTCCCTTATCATCCGTCCATGCCACTCGAAACTGAATCGCACGTTCCGGTTCCACCAGTCGCTCCAACAGGGCTTCGGAACGGTATTGCGGGTTAGCTTCCAGAAAAGGCCAGATAGAAGTTAGCACTTCCCGAACCGCCTGTAAAAATTCGGGCTGATGGGCATCGCGGGCGGCAACCCCCTGTAAAAAGGTTTCTAATGATGAAACTGTGGACATAATAAGCTTTCCTTCTGTTGTATGATGTTAATGTTTGCAATTTATTATAGGTTTATGCCGTTTTATACGGCTCGGAATTAATATGCAATAAAATATAATTAAATAGCAATTATTTTTACAAAAACATCAAACAAACCACTAAATACTAAAAAATATTTAACATAAATATATTTTTATTAAACGCAATCTAATTTAGATAAAACATTTAAGGGGTTTCCGGAAAAAATATGCGCCTCAAAAGACTCTTGGTTCCCACAAAAAATGAAATGCCGGAATAAATTCCGGCATTAAAAATATTTCCTTTTGGCTATTTTCCCATAGCGCCTCGGCGCTTACTGATGCGCTTTTCTTTATCAGCGATCAGCGCCACTGCAACTGCAAAATAGCAAAAGAATTTAGCGCGGCTCATTATTGGTTAGGATTAAACGCAGGCTGTCCAACCGCCATACCGCCTGTTCAATTAACGCCAAGGACTGTTCCTTGAGCCGGGCCAGGCTTTGTATTTCCTGCGGGCGAATATTTTTATTTACCGCACTTAAGGCCTGTAGGCGCTCCAGTTCCGCCCCGAGCTGAAGCTGTGCTTCGGCCCCTGCCTGTGCGCAAATTTGGCGACATTGTCGCGCCATATTTTTCTCCGCTTCCGCAATCAGGCCAAGAATCCGTTCTTTTGTCATTTTTACGATTTGGATGGCGCTATTTTTCTTCATCGGTTTCAGCTGCTTTTCCAGCCCTTCGAAAGCGACCTTTTCGGCCAAATCATTACCCTTTGCATCTAACAGCAAGCGTATCGGCGTCGGTGGCAGAAAACGGCTCAGCTGCAATTGTTTCGGTGCCTGAACTTCCACACAGTAAATTAATTCGAGCAATATGGTCCCCGGCGGCAATGCTTTATTCGGTAATAGCGCCACCGCCGTTTTGCCGATATCGCCGCCGCAGATTAAATCCAGCCCTTGTCGGATCAAAGGATGATCCCAACTGATAAATTCCAGCTCTTCACGTGCCAAGGCCAGTTGTCGATCAAAGGTAATATTCAGTCCTTCCTCCTTCAGTCCGGGAAAATCCGGTACCAACATGGTGGCGGAAGGGCTGATCAAAATGGATTTTTCTCCGCTGTCCTCTTGCTCCAAACCGATAAGATCAAATAAATTCAGGGCAAATTCGCTTAATGCCGGGGACTGCTCTTCCTGTGCGATATCCGCCGCCAGCTGCTGTGCCGCAGCACCGCCGTTAGAATGTATCTCCAACAGGCGATCCCGTCCCCTTTCCAGTTCGTTGTGTAAACTTAAGCGTTCATTGCGGGTTTCCTCGAGCAAGGCATCGAATCCCTCGAGTTTATCGGGGTGCCGATAAAAACTTTGTAATTTTTGACCGCACTTTTCAAACAATAGGGCGCCCGCCGGGCAAGTGGCTTCAAAGGCATTGAGGCCAAGATGATACCATTGAGCCAGGATACTTTGTGCGCTATGGGCAAAATAAGGAACATGAATCTGAATATCTTTGCACTGACCGATACGATCCAAACGTCCGATAGCCTGCTCCAATAAATCCGGATGGGTGGGCAGATCAAATAAAATCAAATGACTGGCAAACTGGAAATTGCGTCCTTCGGAACCTATATGCGAACAAAGCAGAATCTGTGCGCCGGACTCCTCTTCGGCAAAGTAAGCCGCCGCGCGATCCCGTTCGGTGAGGGACATATTTTCATGGAATAATGCGCCATGAATTCCTTCCTTCTCCCGCAATGCCCGCGCCAATTGGACGGCGCTGTCCGCATGCCGACAAATCAGTAGCACTTTTTCCTGCCGCACACTCTTCAGAAAGGCGCTTAACCAATCCAGACGCGGATCAAAACACCACCATTCGGCATCGGGGTTGATTTGCTGAAACAGGCGCTCCGGATAAAACAGCGCCTCCTCCACCTTTTCACCGAGCAGCGCCATTACTCTGGCGGCATTGCGGTATTGCTGCGGCATTTCCAGGCTGATCGGTCGATAAATACGGCGCGGGAAACCTTTTACCCCCCGGCGGGTATTGCGAAACAGCAGACGTCCGGTACCGTGGCGATCAATTAGGCGCTGAATTAATTGTTGTTTCGCCTGCATTTGCTTATTTTCATCGACATTCGAATCAATACGGCTCAAGAGTAGCTCGCTATCCTGAGGCGCTAACAGCTGCGCCAGCACCTTTTTCTGTCTTTCGTCGAGTACGGAATCCTTTAATAACGCCTGTACCGCCTCCGCTACCGGGCGATATTGCTGCTGTTCCTCCAGAAACGCCTGATAATCATGAAAACGGTGCGGATCAAGCAGGCGTAAACGGGCAAAATGGCTTTCCCGCCCCAACTGCTCGGGCGTTGCACTCAGCAATAATAAGGCAGGGATATTATGCGCCAGCCCTTCCACCAGAGCATAAGCTCGGTTCGGTTTTCCCTGCGTCCAGCTCAAATGATGGGCTTCGTCCATAATCAATAAATCAAACTCGGCACGATATAACTGTTCTGCTCGTTCCGGACGAGCCAGCAGCCAGTCCAGCGCGCAAATAATCATACTTTCCGAACTGAAGGGATTGGGCTTTTCCTCTTCTTCCGTCCCCTCAAAATCCGTACAACGCGCCTCATCAAATAAGGAAAAATGCAGATTGAAGCGGCGTAGCATTTCCACCAACCATTGGTGCTGTAGATTTTCCGGTACAATAATCAATACCCGCTCTACCCTGCCGGAAAAAAGTTGCTGCTGTAATATCATGCCCGCTTCAAGGGTTTTTCCTAATCCCACTTCGTCCGCCAGCAGGACGCGGGGAGCAATACGGCGCCCGACCTCTCGGGCAATATGCAGTTGGTGCGGGATCAAACCGGCTCTTACGCCGCGCAAACCGCGCAACGCCGAACGGAACTGCGCCTGCTGATAACAGAGGCTGCGATAACGCAGCGCGAAGCGATCGCTACGATCTATTTGGGCGGCAAATAGCCTATCCTGCGGTTTACCAAAGGCTATGCGCTGTGCCAGTTCTGTTTCCGCCAGCACAATCCGCTGACCGTTATCGCAGCGTTCCCCCTGATAAATTAGCAGACCGTTATTTTCCATTACCTCAAGAACCTTCGCCTGCCATCCTTCATGATGAGTGATAATATCCTGCACCTGAAAGCTGACCCTGATTAGCGGTGCCGCCGCTTTTGCATAGACCCGCTGTTCCTGAGCGGCTGGAAATAAAATGGTTACCCGTCGCACATCAACACCGACGATAAGCCCCAGGCCTAATTCGCTTTCACTTTCGCTAATCCAGCGCTGACCGATTTGAAATGACATAAAAAACCTTTACTGCTCTTTGTTTCCGGGCATTCGGAACGGCCCGATTCCTTTATATCAAGAAAAAGGCGGCTATTTTAGCCCTATTCCGCATAAAAATAAATGAATTTTATATACCACAAAAATCATTAAAATCAGTAGTTAAAAATAAATAATGTAGCTTATGGTTGACTAAACAAAAGTGCGGTGTGAAAATGAAGGAGTTTTTTAACGGATAAGACGAAGGAGTGAATAAGATGAGCAAACAAGAACATCTTATCGCACAAATTAAACAAGAATTTTTCGGTGGCTGGAAAGCATTTGAAGTTTTATGGCTAAGTATTTTTGTCGCCGCGCAGATCTGGGCCTATACGCAAAATCCGGATTCTTGGTTAGCCATGATTTCAGGCATTGCCGGACTGATTTGCGTAGTATTCGTCAGTAAGGGAAAAATCAGTAACTATTTTTTCGGTCTGATCTTCGCTTACACCTACTTTTATGTGGCCTGGGGCAATAATTTCCTCGGCGAGATGAACACGACCCTTTATGTGTATATTCCGGCTCAGTTTATCGGCTATTTTATGTGGAAAGCCAATATGCAAAATGACGGGCAGGGCAACGAGTCGGTTATCGCCAAGGCTCTAAGCCTGAAAGGCTGGATTATTATGCTGGCGCTGATGGCGGTTTCCACCTTGGGCTTTATTGAAATATTGAACCGTGCGGGCGGCAGCTCCACCGGTCTGGACGGGCTGACCACAATTATTACCTTTACCGCTCAATTGCTGATGATCCTGCGCTATCGGGAACAATGGCTGCTCTGGATAGCGCTGAATATCTTTTCCATTTTTCTGTGGGCGGAAACACCGGCAATGTATATTATGTTCTCCAGCTATTTGATTAATTCAATCTACGGTTACTGGAACTGGTCGCGTCTGAGTAAGAAATAGGAAACCTCCCTTTCAAAATCCTTGCTTATCCCTGCTAAAATCTCGGAGGATAAACGGAAATAAAGTACGAGTCCCTTTCTGTTCGCCTAAAACAAAAAAACGGCATTTTTAGATGCCGTTTTTAAATTTATGCCCCGACTAATTTCAGCATTATTCCACGGTAACGGCTTTCGCCAGGTTACGCGGTTGATCCACATCAGTGCCTTTAATCAGGGCGATATGATAGGACAATAGCTGTAGCGGTACCGTATAGAAAATCGGCGCCGTTACTTCGTCAACTTTCGGCAGGATTACGGTTTTAAAGCCGTCCGCCTCACTGAAACCCGCATCATTGTCGGCAAATACATAGAGCTGACCGCCGCGGGCGCGAACTTCTTCAATATTTGATTTCACTTTTTCCAATAAATCATTTTGCGGCACCACCACAATCACCGGCATATCACTGTCGATTAGAGCCAAAGGACCGTGCTTCAATTCACCCGCCGCATAGGCTTCCGCATGAATATAAGAAATCTCTTTTAATTTCAGTGCGGATTCCATTGCAATCGGATAATACTCGCCGCGACCGAGGAATAAAGCATGGCTCTTTTCCGCAAAGTCTTCCGATAGTTTTTCAATGGTTTTATCAAATACCAGGGTGTTTTCAATTTGTGCCGGCAAACGTTGCAGCGCCTGCACAATATGCAGTTCCTGCTGCTCGGAAAGCGTTCCCTGCAGGCGACCAATCGCCGCATTCAGCAGTAGCAGGCAGGTTAACTGCGTCGTGAAGGCTTTGGTCGAAGCCACCCCGATTTCCACGCCGGCTCGAGTCATAAATGCGAAATCCGACTCACGTACCAGAGAAGAACTGGCCACGTTACAAATAGTCATTGCCGACATATAGCCTTTTTCTTTAGCAAGGCGCAAAGCAGCCAGTGTGTCCGCCGTTTCTCCCGACTGCGATAAGGTGATCAGCAGGCTGTCCGGGCGGGTAACGAATTTACGGTAACGGAACTCGGAGGCGATTTCCACATCACAGCTTACCCCTGCGATAGATTCAAACCAGTAACGGGCAACCATGCCGGCATTATAGGAGGTTCCGCAAGCAACGATTTGAATATGGCGGACTTTTTTCAGAATTTCCGCCGCATTGCGTCCGATAGCTTCAATATTCACTTTTCCGTTACTGATACGACCATCCAGAGTATTCATAATAGCCACCGGCTGTTCGAAAATCTCTTTCTGCATATAGTGGCGATACTGGCCTTTATCCGCTGCGTCCTGTTCAAAGTTTCCTTCGTGGATTTCACGTTCAACCTTTTGTCCTGTGCGATCATAAATATCGACGCTGCGCCGTGTAATCTCCGCAACATCACCTTCTTCAAGATAAATAAAGCGGCGGGTAACGCTAAGCAGGGCCAGAGGATCGGAAGCGAGGAAGTTTTCACCGACGCCTAACCCGATAACCAACGGGCTTCCGGAACGGGCTACTATTAAATGCTCCGGTTCTTCCTGATTCATAACTACCGTACCATAGGCACCGCGGAGCTGAACTGCGGCTTTCTGTACCGCATCTAACAGATTATCCGCCGTGCGTAATTCCCAGGCCACCAAGTGGGCAATCACTTCGGTATCTGTTTGTGAATGGAATTGGTAACCGCGTTTTTGCAGCTCCTCACGTAACTCTTCATAGTTTTCGATAATACCGTTATGTACTACGGCAATATTTCCGGAACGATGGGGATGAGCATTGGCCTCGGAAGGCTCGCCATGAGTGGCCCAACGGGTATGGGCGATGCCTGTTCCCCCCAACAAGGGTTTTTCCGCAATCGCATCTTCCAGGGCTTTAACCTTACCGACACGGCGTACAATTTGCATTTCATGTCCGGCGCTTAAAACCGCAACTCCGGCGGAGTCATAACCCCGATATTCCAAACGGTGTAAACCGTCGATCAAAATTTCAGCCACATCACGCTGCGCAACCGCGCCGACAATACCACACATAGTTTTTTCCTTTTTGCTGATCAAAAATCATTCAGATAAAATCAATTGATTTCTTTGTACCGGTCAAAAAACTTTCTGTTTTTCAACCGCTCTTTTGCTAAATTATCATTCTCTAAAACGCTTATCTTTCGTGTCGCTATCCCCTTTAAGCGGCAATCAGCACTTCAACCCCTTGCGCCTCAATCAGCGATTTGGCTTCGGCGCTTAACCCTTTATCCGTAACCAATAAATCGATCTGACCCCAGACTAATTCCAAATTGGGCATTTTCCTGCCGATTTTCTGCGATTCCACCATAACGATAACTTCGCGCGAAACTTCCGCCATCACTCGGCTTAGGCCGAGCAATTCGTTAAAGGTTGTGGTTCCGCGTTCCAAATCGATTCCGTCCGCCCCGATAAAAAGCTGGTCAAAATCATAGGAACGCAAAACCTGCTCCGCCACTTTGCCCTGAAAGGATTCGGAGCGGGTATCCCAGGTTCCGCCGGTCATCAATAAAGTAGGTTCGTTTTCCAACAGGCGCAACTCCGTCGCCACCGACAGCGAGTTTGTCATAACCACCAATCCCTGTTTACGATTCAGTTGTTTAATCAGTGCCGCAGTGGTACTGCCGCTGTCGATAATAATCCGGTTATGATCACGAATAAGCTCCGCCGCCGCTTTAGCAATAGATAACTTTTGCTTCGAAATATTTTCTTCGCAACTCTCTTCAATAAACTCCTGCGGCATCAGTACCGCTCCGCCGTAACGACGCAGTAAAAAACCGCTTGCTTCCAGTGCGCCGAGATCTTTGCGAATAGTAACTTCCGAGGTTTCAAACTGCTGAACCAGGTGTTCAACGCTCGCCTCTCCCTGCTGCTGTAAAAGCTGCATAATGGCATGGCGTCGTTGTTGGGTGTTTCTGGCTCTAAAGTTTCGTTTCATTAAATAAATTTTCTTAACGGAAGAATTAAATTTCGGTTCGTAATTTTATAGAAACCGGAAAGGAATGTAAATAAAAAACCCCGCTTAATTTTAAGCAGGGTTTCAGAATAATATTTTGTCAGGGTAATTAACCGTTTACCGCATCTTTCAATGCTTTACCGGATACGAAAGCCGGCACTTTAGAAGCAGCGATTTGGATTTCCGCTCCGGTTTGCGGGTTACGACCGGTACGTGCTTTACGTTCACTGACTTTAAATGTACCGAAACCAATTAATTGTACCGAATCACCAGCTTTTAAGCTTGCTGTAATGGCATCTAAAGTTGCTTCTAATGCAGCCTTGGCTTGTTTTTTATTTAATTCCGCTGCACTGGCAATCGCATCAATCAAATCCGTTTTGTTCATAAATTAGTACCTTCTCTAATTGTTTATTAAGTTTATTAGTCTTCAGATAAAGCTATACTTTGTTTACCGACACTATTCAACTGTTCATTGTTCATAACAGCAGGTAAAGCTTAATCTAAGTTAGCGGGAAAGCAAAGAATTATCTTCATGTTTTGAGAGAAATATCACGTTTATTGCTCAAATTTTATACCGATATTGGAAACGCCAAGGCTTCTTAACTCGTTTTTTAAATCCGTGATCAATTCTATATCACGTTCTTCACATTCTTTTAAACTACGATACAACTGCCACTGTATATCCAACTCTTGCTGAAGTTCTTCGCTCTCTTTTAAAACAGCTTCCGATAACTCCTGATCCGTTTGGGTTTCCAGCAAAGCGATCACCGTCTGTAAGGAAAGTCGGCTGATGCGCACACTTTGTTCCAGCGTCGCCCCGGCAATAATGGCATGCAACAGTTCAGAGAGAGATTCACAGGCATCTAATGCGGGAACGACGCCGAAAAAGTCATATTCATTTACATCAGGAATAATATCTTCCAATTTTTCCAGCTGATGTTCAAAATTTATTTTCGCCCCTTTAACACTCAGATATTCCCATACCAGATTAAGAATATTCTGATAAATTTTACTGTTCCGAGGTTGCTCCGTCATCTGACAGAATAAATGATAATTAGGGTACATTCGCTCGCACAGACAAGCCATAAAGGTAATATGCTGCCAGCTTTGTAAATTTTCTAAGCGTTTGTGAATCGGATTACGAAAAGCTGTCTTCATATTTATCTCGCTGTATGATATTGGCGTGAATATTCATGAACGGCATCCACAAAAATCTTTGGATGTTCGGTCGGCACGTCCTGATGAATACCATGGCCTAAATTAAATACATGGCCGCTGCCCTCGCCGAAATCGGCCAGAATACTTTTCACTTCCCGACGGATATAATCCGCCCCCGCATACAATACCGAAGGATCCATATTGCCCTGTAAGGCGACTTTATGACCGATGCGCATTCTGGCATCGGCAAGATTCACCGTCCAGTCTAAGCCTACCGCATCGCAACCCGTATCTGCAATCGCTTCCAACCATAACCCGCCGCCCTTGGTAAATAAGGTAACCGGCACTTGGCGCGATTCGTTTTGACGAATAAGACCCTCAACGATTTTATGCATATATTGTAATGAAAAATCCGGATATTGGCGAAAACCCAAAACGCCGCCCCAGGTATCGAAAATCATCACCGCCTGAGCGCCGGCTTTAATCTGAGCATTAAGATATAAGATTACGGCATCGGCAAGTTTATCCAACAGTTTATGCAATAAGTGCGGTTCGCAATACATCATTTTTTTTATTTTCGTAAAGCTCTTACTGCTGCCGCCTTCTACCATATAGGTTGCCAACGTCCAGGGACTGCCGGAAAAGCCGATTAGCGGAACCTCTCCTTTTAGTTCGCGTCGAATGGTACGCACAGCATTCATTACATACTGCAATTCCTGCTCCGGATCGGGAATCGGTAAATTATCAATCATCCGCTGATTCTGAATCGGATGTGCGAACTTCGGCCCTTCGCCCGCACCAAAGCTTAATCCCAGCCCCATCGCATCCGGCACGGTTAAAATATCCGAAAATAAAATCGCGGCATCCAGGGCATAACGTCGCAATGGCTGTAAGGTAACTTCACAGGCCAAGTCCGCATTACGGCATAGGGACATAAAATCTCCGGCCTGCAAACGCGTTTCTTTATATTCCGGCAAATAGCGTCCCGCCTGACGCATCATCCATACCGGAGTAAAATCTACCGGTTCGCGTAGCAGTGCTTTAAGATAACGATCGTTTTTTAATTCTGTCATTAATTCTTTCCTTAATAAATTATGCCTCTTATTCGGCGTTATCATCGGCTTTGTCTTCCTGCCGGCATAAAGCCAGCGTTGCCTGAATTAATTTTAATGCGATAGTCCCTTGCGGCGGTAATTCAGGCAAAGGATCCTTATAGTCGAACCATTTGGCATCATGAATTTCGGCTTCCTGCAAGCGAATTTCTCCGCTAGCATAATCGGCCAGAAAGCCCACCATCTGCGAATTCGGAAATGCCCAGGGTTGGCTGCCGAAATAGCGTAAATTTTTAATTTTAATCCCGGTTTCCTCAAAAACTTCACGCACTACCGTTTGCTCAAAACTTTCGCCCGCTTCGACAAAGCCTGCCAACGTTGTATACATGCCGCCTTTATGGCGTACATGATTCGCCAACAAAATCTGGGTTCCACGACGCACGGCAACAATAATGGAAGGGCAAATCACCGGATAAGCACGATAATTGCATTGAGAATTTTCACATTGCACCGCCCATTCGTCGCTACTAATATAAGTGGAATGTCCGCACTTACCGCAAAAACGGTGAGTTTTAAAAAAATAATTCAGCTCTACGCCGCGATTTAGTAAATTAAAGGTTCTTTCCGGTAACGTTAGCTGATCGCGCAATGAAAAATACTCAAGTTCATCATCCGCCTGTTCCTCCACCAACCACAAAGGTTGATTGTCTAAGCTACCGATAACCATTCCTTTAACATTTTGTAAACATAATGTTTTCGCCTTTCCATGAGGTAAGCAATTATGCCTTAGATGTATGCTGGAATCGCGAGTCAGTAACCAAAAACCGTAATCGTCCTCATTAATTTGCCGCATATTATCTTACCTATTGAAATGACAGAAAAAGTTTTTTCTTTCAGGAATTAAAACCGCTACATTATAAACGAAAACCATGGGTTTAGTTAAATGCTTTAAATGCCCCTATGCTAAATCATAGCTAATCCGTATAAAATTCATTATAATTGTTAAGATTTTGTAAGATTATTTAATATTTAGGAGAATTTATGAAAAACATTGTCATTGTCGGAGGCGGGGCCGGTGGTCTTGAATTGGCAACCTTCCTTGGCAATAAATTAGGACGTAAACAACAGGCTAATGTGGTTTTGATCGATCGCAACCAAACTCACCTGTGGAAACCCTTACTGCATGAGGTGGCAACCGGCGTTCTTGACGCAGAAACTGATGCGGTAAGTTTCCGCGCCCATGCGCATAATCATCATTTTCATTTTGAACAAGGCGCCGTAACCCGCATCGATCGTACGAATAAATATATTGAACTGGCGCCTGTTTACGGGCTGGAAGGGGATATGATTGTCATTGCCCGTCGTATTCCCTATGACTATCTGGTATTAGCTATCGGCAGTAAATCCAATGATTTCAAAACAAAAGGGGTGGCGGAAAACTGTATTTTCCTGGACAGTCCGGATCAAGCATTACGCTTTCAACACAGAATGCTTGAATTATTCTTAAAATTCGCTGAAAACAACGCCCTATCAGAAATCGGTGAAGACGAAAGTAAACAGAAACTGGTGGAAGAAGGTAAAGTAAATATTGCTATCGTCGGCGGCGGTGCAACAGGGGTGGAACTCTCGGCCGAACTTTTCAATGCGGCGCAGCATCTCTCCTCTTACGGCTACGGTAAGATTGATCCCGGCCACCTTAAAGTAACCCTAATTGAAGCCGGAGGACGCCTATTACCAGCCTTACCGGAACGAATTTCCAATTCGGTACAAAAAGAATTGGAAGAACTCGGTGTTATCGTTAAAACCAATACCATGATTACGGAAGCCACCCCTAACGGTTTAACCACCAAAGACGGGCAAGAAATTTCAGCGGATCTTATGGTATGGGCGGCCGGTGTCAGAATTTCCTCCGTAACACAGCAGTTTGACGGGCTGGAATTGAATCGTATCAACCAAATTCATATCAAAAATACCTTACAGACTACAGTGGACGACAGCATTTTCGCCATCGGCGACTGCGCTTTCCTACTGCAAAGCGATGGTACACCGGTACCGCCGCGCGGTCAGGCTGCAAACCAAATGGCTACCCTATGCGGCCAGAATATTGTCGCCATGTTTGATAATAAACCACTTAAGGATTTTACCTACCGTGATAAGGGGTCATTAGTTTCTTTATCTAAATTTACCGCGCTCGGTAACATTACTACCGGTAAGAAAAGTTCAATGACTATAGAGGGCCGCTTGGCACGAGTGGCATATATTTCCTTATACCGCTTACACCAGCAGAAACTGCACGGATGCTTTAAAACCGGATTAATTATTTTAATCGGCCGTCTTAATCGCTTTATCCGACCATCATTAAAACTCTATTAATTCATATAATCAAAGACCGCATAAAGTGCGGTCTTTTGCTATTCCCCTTGTTGTACCATTCTCGCTTATCTCCCCCCTCATTTAGCGCTAAAAGCCTTTTTCTGCAATAATTTAACGCTGAGCACCAAGTATCTATCCCACCTATGCCAAACAACATATCAGCACAAACATCTGCGCCGATATAGAAAAGAAAAAAAACCGCTCCCATAGTTGCCACCACTATTCATACTCTTTATTTCATTAAAAAGTGCGGTGTTTTTTGTACGAGTTTTTTTGAGGCGGATACCAAGAGCGCCTATATCCTAAATTGAGAAAGAAGTCTTTTATCTCCAATAAGGTAAACACCGCCTTAAGGACGGAAGCGGTAATTATGATGCGCTTTCGCTTATCCGCTCAATTACCGCAGAAAAAAAAGCGTTAAGGGCAAAGCCGGGGTGGGGTGGTTTTACAAGGCCATAATAACTAAAAGTGCGGTGCTTTTTTTAAGGATTTTTTAAAACAAAAAAAAAGCCCCGATATTTATCGGGGCTCTCTATTCCTACCTGGCGGTGACCTACTCTCACATGGGGAAGCCCCACACTACCATCGGCGTTACG
>NZ_SNYQ01000012.1 GCF_004363295.1 Mesocricetibacter intestinalis | reverse complement strand
TACATTTTTTACGTTCATAAGTCAAAAAAGAGGGTTAAAGCCTTTTACTATATGGCTTTAACCCTCTTTTTACCAACACTTTTGTCTATTATGCCTTTTTTTATCGGTTGGTTAATCAATTAAATATGTTGATTAATAAAGGCGGCTAACTGATTCTGAGGTAAAGCGCCCACCTGAGTAGCCACTACCTGTCCGTTTTTAAATAATAACAGGGTAGGAATGCTGCGTACTCCGAATTGTGCCGGTGTGGATTGGTTTTCATCAATATTGATTTTAACGATTTTGACCCGTTCGCCGAATTCGGCGGCTAAATTGTCCAGTACCGGCGCAATCATTTTGCAAGGACCGCACCAAGGCGCCCAGAAATCCAGTAATACCGGTACATCGGATTTTAATACGTCCGCTTCAAAGGTTGCATCTGTTGAATGTAATACTTCTGCCATATTCTTTCCTTTTTTATTTTTTAGTTTATTGTCCGCTCCTAAGGGGGACTGTAAATACTTAAGTGCGGTGATACTAACACAACACTTAGCGATGTAAAGCTATTATTTCGATAGCCGCAGGCTTAAGCGGGAAGCACCAGATTAGGGCAGTGTTGCGCCTGTTCCAGACAACGAATATTGGCCAGGGTAACTTCCGCGATATTGGTTAGCGCCTCCTCGGTTAAAAATGCCTGATGTCCGGTGAATAACACATTATGGCAGGCGGATAAACGGCGGAATAGGTCGTCTTGAATCACTTCGTTGGATTTATCTTCAAAGAATAAGTCCCTTTCGTTTTCATACACGTCCATTCCCAGGGCGCCGATTTTCCCTTGTTTTAAGGCTTCGATAGCGGCCTGCGTATCAATTAGGCTACCGCGGCTGGTATTGATGATCATCACTCCCTCTTTCATTTTGGCAAAAGCGTCCCGATTGAGCAGATGATAGTTTTCGTCGGTTGCCGGACAATGCAGGCTGATCACCTGAGAATTGCGGTAGAGTTCATCCAGGCTGACATATTCCGCCCCCAGTTCCAGCGCCGCCGGGTTTTTGAAGGGATCGAAAGCCAGAATACGCATACCGAATCCCTTCATAATTCGCATCAGAGCGATACCGATCTTGCCGGTACCTATGACCCCCAAGGTTCTGCCGTGCATATTAAAGCCGATCAGTCCCTCCAGCGAAAAGTTGGCTTCGCGGGTTCGCTGATAAGCGCGATGAATACGGCGGTTGAGGGTCATCATCAATCCCACTGCGTGTTCCGCTACCGCTTCCGGAGAGTAGGCCGGTACGCGTACTACCTGCAAACCGAGTTCCCGAGCCGCCTGTAAGTCCACGTTATTAAAGCCGGCACAGCGCAAGGCAAGGATTTTTACCCCAAGTGCGGCCAGATTTTCCAATACTTTACGGTCGGCGTTATCATTGACGAAAATACAGACCACATCACAGCCCTCCGCCATTTTGGCCGTGCGTTCGTTCAGCATAAAATCAAAAAATTCAAGCTCGAATCGGTATTTTACATTCACCAGTTCAAGATATTTACGATCGTAGCTTTTGGTACTGTAAACAGCAATTTTCATATATTCTCCCGTCAAATTAAGAAAAAATAAGAAAAATAAGTGGTATTAAGGCTTATTTCAGTTGAGCGAAAGCCTGAACTAAATCCGCCTTGATATCTTCGAGGTTTTCAAGTCCGACGGAAAAACGTAAAAGGCGGTTACATACGCCGCGGGCGATACGCTCCGCTTCGGGGATATCCATATGCGTTTGTGTCGCCGGATAAGTAATAAAGCTTTCGGTGCCGCCCAGACTTTCCGCAAAGGTGATGAGTTTAAGGGCTTTTAAGAAAGGATTCACCCAGCGTTCATCTTGCACCCGGAATGACAACATTCCGCCTTTATTCGGATAAAGGACGTCTTTTACCTGGGGCTGACGCGCTAAAAACTCAGCCAGCGCTTTGGCATTTTTTTCATGTTGCGCCATTCTCAAGGCCAGAGTTTTCATGCCGCGTATCGTCAGCCAGGCATCGAAGGGCGATAGTACCGCTCCGGCGCCATTCTGGATATAGAAGAGTCGATCACATAGCGCCTGTCCTTTCGCAACGATAAGGCCGACCAGTACATCGTTATGGCCGGCGATATATTTGGTGCCGCTGTGAATAACAATATCCGCACCATGTTCCATCGGGCGGAATAACACCGGGGTGAGGAAAGTATTATCGACAATAAGCAGTAACCCGTGTTTGCGCGCCACGGCGGCGATTGCCGCCACATCGCATTCCTCCATCAGGGGATTTGAGGGCGTTTCTACGAAAATCGCTTTGGTATTCGGCGTAATAGCTTCTTCAATCGCCTGTATTGAAGCGGTGTTAACATAGACAGGTTTTACCCCTTGGGTATTTTTAGCGGCGAAATCCAGTAAACGATAGGTACCGCCGTAAACATCGCTGGATACAATCCATTCGTCCGGTGCGGTAAACAATGACATCAGTAATTGAATTGCCGCCATGCCCGAGGCGCAGGCAAATCCGCGCTCACCGCCTTCCAGTTTGGCGATGGTTTCTTCCAGTACGGTACGGGTAGGGTTTTTGGTTCGGGTATAATCGTAGCCGGTGCTTTCGCCGATCCCATGATGGCCGTAGGCGGTGGAAAGGAAAATCGGGGTGGAAACCGCACCCGTTCTCGGGTCGGTACGATTACCGGCCTGTGCCAGCATGGTTTCGATAGCGTATTCTGATGTCATATGTACTTACCTGTAAAAAAATTTATAAAAATTTGACCGCACTTTTCCGGTCTGTCCGAAAAGTATCAAACATTTTGGCATAAACTCCGAGCGGGTAAAAGGGGATTTTACGCCGGATTTTATTTTGTTCTTTGCCTAAGGTTCGGGATTTTTATTACAATTTGGAAGGATTTAGCTTGAAGTTGAAGTTTTTTTCAGCAAACGGGATTTTTTTTACAATTTAACGTTGACAGCCTGCCAGAAGTCAGTAAAATGCACGCCACTGACAGCGAATGTGTTAGCGCAAAGCGGGAATAGCTCAGTTGGTAGAGCACGACCTTGCCAAGGTCGGGGTCGCGAGTTCGAGCCTCGTTTCCCGCTCCATTTACGCTAAGGCGTGTTAGCAAAGCGGTTATGCACTGGATTGCAAATCCATGTAGCTCGGTTCGACTCCGGGACACGCCTCCATTATGCAACCGCGGTTCAGTCAACGGAGAAATTCCGCCCGAGTGGTGAAATCGGTAGACACAAGGGATTTAAAATCCCTCGACTTTCGAGTCGTGGCGGTTCAAGTCCGCCCTCGGGCACCATTTAAAATAGTAATTAATTCAATAGAATAGTCGCAAATAGGCGGCTTTTTTTATGCCCGGATTTTATCTCCTGCGCCTTTCCCCTTGCTTCTTTCCTTGTTTTTCTTCCCCCGGATTTAATCGCCGTTAATTCAATAAAATTTTATTCAATCTACTATGCTTATGATTTTTTATGCGTATAATTCTCATTTTTGTTTTATCGGGTTGAGAATATGCTCAAAATTGAAAAACTCGGTTTTCGCGTACAAGACAAAACCCTGTTAAGGGATATCTCTTTTTCGCTGGCCGCCGGCAAAGTGTACGGTTTAATCGGCCATAACGGCTCGGGTAAATCTACGCTGATAAAAATACTGAGCGGGGAAAATTCGCCGTCGCAGGGGGAAATTTTCTTGGATCATAAGCCGCTGTCCGCTTTCGGACATAAAGCTTTGGCGCGCCGTATTGCTTATTTGCCGCAGCATTTACCGGAAGCGGCGGATTTTTTAGTTTCCGAATTAGTCATGCTGGGGCGTTTCCCTTGGCAGGGCTGGCTGCAGAAGCCGAGTCGGGAAGATCAGCTTATTGTTGAAGAAGCCATGGCGCTCACCGCTGTTTCCCGTTTTGCCGGTCAGCCGGTTAATACCTTATCCGGCGGCGAGAGGCAGCGAGTGTGGCTGGCCATGTGTCTGGCCCAGCAAAGTGAATATCTGCTATTAGACGAGCCGCTGGCCGCATTGGATATTGTTTATCAGGTGGAAGTGTTGCAACTGATTCGCCGATTGGTGGAAGAGCGCGGCTTGACGGTGGTAATTATAATTCATGATATTAACTTGGCCGCCCAATTTTGCGACGAACTGATCGCTCTGAAGCAGGGAAGGCTCTGTTGTCGGGGGCGGGTGGAAGAGGTTATGAACGCAGGGGTATTGGAAGATATTTTCGGTATGCGTTTGCATTTGTTGCCGCACCCGCAGGGAACCCATCAGGTGGCGGTAGTATGAAAATGCAACGCCGGTATTGGCTTTGGTTGTTATTTATCTGTAGCCTAGGATGGGCGCAAACCTCGGATGTGGTTACGCCGGATTGGGGGATTGCCGCAACCATGGGCGCTATGGGACATGATCCTGCGGCAAGCGGCGATATGCGAAGCTATCCGCTATGGGTGGACGAACCCGAACTGGCGCATACCATCGACTGGGGCGCACGTTATTACCCGAATCGCGAGCTGTTGCAAAGCCTGGATTACAGCATGGTTTTTGATTTGCCTTTTTATTTTCATTTGCGTCCCCTTTATGTGCATCGTCCTGCTTATCATATTGATTTTAAAGGGGGAGATGATTTTGCCGAGGCACATTGGCAAAGCTATGCCGAGGCCGTATTACAAATGGGCGCTTTAATGGGAGCGGAGGCGAATGCGCGCCGCTTTATCAATAGTGCGGAAACCCGGTTGGTTCAATGGGGGCGCCATATCCTTAGTCTTCCCTCCCTACCTAAGCGGTATGCGGTAGTACAGTTTTCCGATGCGCGTAATCTCAGAATGTATGCGCAAAACAGCCTGTTTCATGCGGCTTTGGAAAAAATGGGGTTGGAAATGGTGAGTTTGGCAAAGGGGGATCGCTGGGGAAATAGCGCTATGACCTTGGCAGATCTAGCGCCCTTACCGGAAGACGTATGCTTACTGATTATCGCCCCCCTTTCTCCTATTACCGCTGCGGAGTTGGAACGAAGTTATTTATGGCAACGCATGGGGTTCCGCGAAGGGCGTTGCGTGCATAAATTACCGGCGGTGTGGGTGTTTGGCGGTATGGATTCGGTTTTACGCTTCGCTAAATTTCTGCATCAGGCGGTAACGGAGGCGGCGCAATGAAAAAGCGGGGACGAGTAATCTGTTTATTTATGCTGTTTGTGCTGTTGTCTGTATGGTTGCGTATCCATTTGCGCTGGCCGGCGGACTGGTCGCTGTTATTAAAGGATCCGGATCATCTTTCTCTTCAGTTGGCGGCGGCACAGATTGCCTTGCTGCCGCAAATGGCGGTGGCATTGCTGGCCGGCGGTATGCTCGGCCTAATCAGCATAGCCTTACAGCAGATTGTGCATAATAGTCTGGCCTCCGATAGCACCCTAGCGGTTGCCGGCGGAGCACAGTTGGCGCTTATGCTTGCCACTTTGTTTTTCCCGGCGGCCGGCCTGTTCGGTAGTTTTGCCGTTGCCTTTAGCGGGGCATTGTTGGCCGTTGTGTTGGCATTGTTTATTGCCGGAGCGAGCAAAATGGATCCGCTGATGCTGATTCTCGGCGGTTTGATCCTGAATATTCTGTTCGGTGCGGTTGCCGGTCTTATTCTTATTTTTTATACCGATATATTGCAGGGCGTAATGATTTGGGGCGGCGGCTCTCTGGTTCAAGACGGCTGGAGTACGGCAAAAACGCTGTTAATCCCCACCGCTCTTTTTCTCCTGTTGTTATTCTTGCTACAGCGTCCGCTAACTATGATGAGCCTAGATGACCGCCAGGCGCAACGTCTGGGATTACCGGTAAAAAGGATACGCTATGTAATCCTGATTGCCTGTGCCGGGGCCACCGCCTGGGTGGTCAGCAAAATCGGGGTTATCGCCTTTATCGGTCTGGCTGCCGCTTCGGTGGTAAACGTACTGCATATTCGTAGCATGGCGCTGCGTTTTGTTATTGCTTTCGGCGCCGGGGCATCGTTACTGCTGATGACCGATAACTTGTTGGCTATTACGGAACATTATACCCATTGGCACTTACCCACAGGTTCTTTAACCGCAGTATTGGGGGCGCCGCTGATAATCTGGTTGGTGCTGCGTCAGCGTAAGCAAACCAATGTTCTCTTGCACGAGGGCAGCCGTCATGCATTGATAAAACCTGCGGATAATCGGCGATTGTTTTGGATTCTTGCCGCCCTGTTAATACTGGGGTTCGTATTGATGCAGGTGTATGTAAAGGGGATTCACGGCTGGCATTGGTCTTTTGATTTTGCCTTGATTGAGGTGCATCGTTATCCGCGCAGTCTGAGTGCCGCCGCTACCGGCGCTATGCTTGCCGCCGGTGGTGTGCTACTGCAAACCCTGACACGCAATCCCATGGCAAGCCCGGAAGTATTGGGTATCAGCTCCGGCGCCTCTCTTGCCGTGATTGGGACTTTTTTATTTTTTCCAAGTACCAATGCCTTGCTCATGCTTGCCGCCGGTACCTTGGGCAGCCTGGCGGTGCTGGGTACTATACTTTGGTTGTCCCGTTACCTTAGCCCCGCCAATTTATTGCTGACCGGTATTGCTATCGGCGCTTTGGCAAATGCGGTACTGACCCTGTTGCAGATGAGCGGTAATCCTTATTTGCAAATGGCGATAACCTGGCTGTCGGGAACAACCTATAACGCCCGCCCGGATACGGCCTGGTGGCTATTCGTTTTATCTCTTGTTTTATGTCTGGCGGCCTTATTATCCTTGAAACCGCTGAAATTACTCGGGTTAGGCGAAAATGTTGCCCGCAATCTGGGGCTGAACGTTCGTCGCAGCGAAGGTTTGTTGTTGTTATTGGTTGCTTTAATGAGTACCGGTGCCACCCTTGCCGTCGGGCCGCTCAGCTTTATCGGCTTAATGACGCCGCATATTGCCCGTAGCATGGGGGCGATTAGTATTGAGAAGCAATTGCCGACGGCAATTATGCTCGGAATATTACTGATGCTGATTGCCGACTGGCTGGGACGTTATTTGATTTTTCCTTATGAGATTCCGGCAGGAACCCTCTGTGCGCTGGTGGGCGGGATTTACTTTATTTGGAAAATACAGAAGAACCCTATGGCTTGAGTAGAGCTTATGTTATCTCGGATAGCTAATAATTCGCTGCCATTGCTCCGAAAATAAAAAATGACCGCAAAGTGCGGTCATTTTTCTTCGATTTTTTTTAGTGTTTTATCGGTAGCGGATATCCTGACCGGGATTGAAGGCTTCCGCATTAATCGGTGAATTTTGTTGGAAAAAGGCCTTCAGAACCTCGGCATCAACAAAGCCGCTGTTTACATAACTCGGGTGTCCGCTCAGCAACGGATAACCGTCGCCACCGGCGGCAATATAGCTGGGCATGGAAATACGGTAAATTCTGTTCGGATCAAAAGCTTCGCCCTGAATCCTGAGCTGATCTATCGTTCCCGCGCGGCGATCTATTTGCATGGAAACCCCAGCAAACTGGGCATAGGCCCCCGAATCCGTTTGCTTTAATGCGGCCTCGGTTAAGAAATCAAGCAGCGCCTGGCCTTTTAACTCAACATAACTGAGCTGATTACCGAAAGGCTGTACTTGGAGAATATCCCGGTAACTGACTTCGCCGGCATTGATACCGGCACGAATACCGCCGGAATTCATTATACCTATATCGGCCTTTACCCTTTGGCGTTGCGCTTCGGCAATTAGTCTGCCCAGATTGGTTTGCTGAAAGCGCACTATATGAGTATCGCCGATTAAATCTCCTCGGAGCCGGCCGATTTTTCCGCCCAGTAAACGATGCCCCTCTTCCTGATAAGGCTTCAGTAATGCTGCAACTTCTTCGTCCTGCGGGATTGTTTCGGCGTAGCTTCGATATTCGCTGCTCCCGTTCGGGGTTTTTATTTTTTGTTTTAGATTGACGGGAATTAACTCGTAATGGACTAATTCCAGCCGATTGTTTTTAAACTCGAAATCCGCTCTGCCAAGGTATTTGCCCCATTCACCCGCCTGCATAATCCAGCTGTCGCCTTGTTTATCCGGTCGGCAGGGCTGAGTGGGTTGATAGTCGCTAATAAATTGTCCGCTTTCATCAATACAAACAGTGTCATGACTGTGCCCGCCCACAATAATATCCAGTTTGCGCGGTAAAGAGGATTGGGCCAGATTACGAGCCAGGGTAACATCGCCGGGCGCATTGCTACCATGTTCCGCATTGAAATAATAGCCCATATGGGTCAGCGCGATAATAATATCCGGGGCGGGTTGTCGCTTGCTAAGTTGCTCTATGGCCTGTTTCGCTGCCTTGGTGGGATCGGCAAAATGAACCGCGCCGGTATATTCCGGGTTGCCGAGTTTGGCGGTATCTTCGGTGGTTAAGCCGATAACGGCGATACTGAGCCCGTTTTTATCCAAAACAGTATAGGGTTTGACCAGATGGCGGTCGCTTTCACGCAGATAGACATTGGCGGAGAGAAATGGAAACTTTGCCCATTTTTCCTGCATTTCCAGTAATTGCAACGGGTTGTCGAATTCGTGATTACCGAGGGCCATTGCATCGTAACCTATGGCATTCATGGCTTCGATATCCGGTCGCGCATTTTGTAAATCCGACTCAGGTACGCCGGTATTCACATCTCCGGCGTTTAAAACCAGTACCGCTCCGCCTTTGCCCTCAACTTCTTTTCTGATGCGATCAACCAGGGTTTTATGTGCGGCCAGACCATATTCGCCCCTTTCATTGGCGGCGAAACGGCCGTGCAGATCATTGGTATGCAACAGGGTGAACCTATAGGTTTTATCCGGCTGATAGCTCATCGCCGGCGTCAGATACAGTAATGCACAGGCGGCGAAGCCGAATTTAAGTGCTGTTTTTATTCTCATCATATCCTTCCTTAGTGGGAGATTGACAGTCCATGGCCCGGCAAAAAACTTTGCTGAAAACGACCGCACTTTAAGGCGGATTTATAAGGCTTAAAAGCCTTATAAGCACCGCTTTATCATATTACCCGCTATTCTGCGGCGAGCGCCACCGGCTTAACGATTTCACTCGGATAACAACCCAGAATTTTCAGATAGGTACTGTAACCTTTCAATTCTTCCAGCATTTTACGAATATCGGGGTGATTAATATTGGCCTCTATTTCAAGGTAGAACATTTCTTCCCAAGGCGTGCCGTAAATAGGCCGAGATTCCAGCTTGGTCATATTAATACCGTGTTTTTTAAATATGCTCAGCGCATCGACCAGCGCACCGGCCTGTTGCGAGGTTCGCATCAGCAGCAGGGTTTTGCTGTGAATCTGAGCCGATACGCTCAGCGCGTTGCGGGCCAGAATAATAAAGCGGGTAATATTGTTCGGCTGATTGGCAATATCGGTTTTTAATACTTGCAGCCCGTACAGTTTTCCTCCCTCTTCATTACCTAATGCGGCAACATCTGGACGACCCATGGCGGAAACCTTTTGCATGGCGTGAGAGCTGCTTTCGCAATATTCAATATGCACATCGGACAATCCCTGAATAAAGCGACTGCACTGTTGAATAACTTGCGGATGGCTGTACAGGGTGCGTATTTGACTTACTTCGGCCGGTGTTGCGCTGAGTACGCAATGTTTAATCGGATAGGCCAGTTCGCCGATCAAGGACAGATCCGTATGCTGCAACAGGTCGTAAACTTCATTAATGGAGCCCGATGTCGTATTTTCCAATGGCAGCACGCCGTAGTCCGCCTCGCCGCTTTTTACCTTATCAAAGACCTGTTCGAAGGAAGCGCAGCTCAATTCGACCAGTTGCTCGCGGTAGCGGGTGGCGTAGCTTCTGGCCGCCAGGTTGGAATAGGAGCCCAGCTTACCGAGAAAGGCGATATGGATACTTTGTTCGCGCTGTTGATTCAGTTTTTTCTGCAAATAGACCTGTTGGGTAAGTACGGAATCCTCAATGATTTTCTGAAATATCTGAGTGATATACTGAGGTTCCAGCGCATAGCCTTCTTCCTCGGCATGACAGATAAGCGCCTGTAGCAGTTGCTGTTCGCGTTCGGTATCGCGTAACGGCTTTTGAGTGAGTTCTTTACTGCGCACTACGTCCAGTGCAAGGCAGTGGCGTTCCGCTAGCAGTTTCAGCAATTGCCGATCAATTCGGGTGATTTCCCGACGAATTTCAGTAAGATCAAGAGACATAAGGCTTCCTTAAACAAATAACCGGAAATTATTATAGCGGTTAAAGAAGCCTCTGATAATAAAAAAATCAGTGAGGTTGTAAGGTTGCTAGAAACGGGATAAGTGCCGTATGCGCTGTTTTATTTTTTAAATTTGCGCCAGACCTTGTCTTCCTGCCCGCGCCACAGGCGCTGGATATTGGCGTGATGGCGGTAAATAAGCAGACAGCATACCAAGGCTACCGGGAAGGTAAATTCCGGTTTAAACCACCAAACATAGAAAGGGACCAACAAGGCGGAAATTACTGCGCTGAGGGAAGAATAACCGCTGATCAGAAAAACCAGTAGCCAGGTTCCCAACATTGTCCCCGCTACGCCCCAGCCGATGGGGGCTATGGCACCGAATGCCGTGGCCACGCCTTTTCCGCCTTTAAAGCGGAAAAACAGCGGGAAAATATGCCCCAGACAGGCGGCAAGTGCAACCATCCCCAGTTCGAAAGGTTCCAAACCGAGATAATAGCCGGCCCATACCGGTAGCATTCCCTTTAATATATCGAAAATTAATACCGCCAAGGCTGCCCAGCGCCCGCCGATACGCAGTACATTGGTTGCGCCCGGATTGTTGGAACCGCTCTGACGCGGATCCGGCAGGCCCGCCAAACGGCAAATGAGAATAGCACTGGATACGGAACCCAGTAAATAAGCGGCTATCATATAAAAAATTGCGAAAACGCTCATCTGACCGACCTTTATGCAACAAAGGAGAAAATTAGTTCGTTTATTGTACCCAAAGTTGGTAGCATATAGCTAATGGTATTTTATGGGCAAGGGGAAACAATAATGAAGGATCGTATTTTTATTGAAGAACTTAGCGTATTCGCGCAAATCGGAGTCTATGACTGGGAACAGAAGATTAAACAGAAATTGATTTTCGATATTGAAATGTTGTGGGACTGTGGTTTGGCGGCCCGAACCGACGAGCTAAAATATTGCCTGAATTATGCCGAAGTCTGCGATTTTATTTTGGATTATGTGCAGTCGAAGCCCTTTTTACTGATTGAACGGGTTGCCGTTGAAGTGGCGGAGCAGTTGCAAGCGAAATTCGGCATTCAAGGGTTGCGCTTGAAATTGAGCAAACCCGGCGCGGTGGCGCAGGCTCGTAATGTGGGGATTATTATTGAACGCGGAACCCTATAAGTGCGGTGGAAAATCGGTAATTTTTTCGTCGTACGGAAAAAGGATCTTCCGGGGTGATGATTTAAGGACAGGTGAAAGAATAGGATTAAGGAAAGGAGATAACAATGGTTAAATTATCCGATATTCGTGCAGCATTGGCTGATGTAGAACGAGAGCAGCATGACGCCCTTACGCTTAGGTTAGTGGAAGCGCTACGGGAGCAGGGCTATGCGGGACGTTTGAATGGCGCTAAGGTGGCGGAAATCTGCGGCGGCAGTCTGTCGCCTGTTCAGCTGGCGTTCAGATGTTTGGCTTTGGCCGCTTGTTATGCGGTTACTCCCATCTCGAATTTTAAGGTCGGCGCCGTGGCTATCGGGCGTTCCGGCGCTTTTTATTTTGGTGCCAATCAGGAATTTAATCACAGCGCTATTCAGCAAACGATTCATGCGGAGCAAAGCGCCATTACCCATGCCTGGGAAGCGGGTGAAGCGGGCCTGACGGATTTAGTGGTGAATACGACGCCTTGCGGCCATTGTCGCCAGTTTATCAACGAACTGAATACGGCGGATTCGATCAGAATTCATTTGCCGCACAGCCAGAATAACCTACTGCATCAGTATTTGCCCGATGCTTTCGGACCGAAGAATCTGAATATCAGGGAAACCTTGTTTGATCCTCGCCAGCATTTTTTCTCGGAGCGCAGCGGGGATCGTCTGGTTGATACGGCTATTGAGGCGGCCCAGCAATCCTATGCGCCTTACAGCCGTACTCTTAGCGCCGTGGCGTTGCAACGGGGAGATAAGATTTTCTGCGGTCGTTATGCGGAAAATGCCGCCTTTAATCCGAGTATGCTACCCTTACAGAGCGCATTGAATTATATGCGGCTGTCGGGCTTAGGTTATGCAGGGGTCGACAGATTGGTTATGGCGGAACGCAAAGCCTCCCTCAGCCACAGAGCCATGACCGAGATGTTAGCGCAGAGCCTGTTCGGATTAGAGCGGATTGAATATGTGCTTCTGTAGGAGAAAGGATTAAATCAATTTGCCCGAGGACGAGCCTGAAATCTTCGCCGCACCTATTTATTTTGATGGGATTATGGCTAGTTTTTAATGTATTAATAAGAGTTTTGTATGCAAGAATTTTGGTCAATGCTGACTACCGCCTTAAGCGAAAGTGAGCCAAGCAAAAAATGCCGATTGGTAAACGAATTATATGATGATATTTTACCTTTGTATCGCACCGATCAGCTGCATGACTTTCCTCAGGTTAGCCCGGCACAACATATTGCCGGCTTTCCGGCAAAACCGATTTTAGTTGCGCCGAAAGAGGTACCTAAACGTTCGTTCGCAACGGACGAAGGCTATGCGGCCACCTTGCATGCAATCGCTCATATTGAATTTAATGCGATTAATTTAGGCCTTGATGCGGCCTGGCGATTCGGACGCGCCGCTCAGCAGGAACTGGGAGAGGGCATGGCTTTTGTCAGAGATTGGCTGAGGGTTGCTCGTGAAGAAAGCACTCATTTCACTTTAGTTAACCGGCATCTGCATACTTTAGGTTATCAATACGGTGATTTTGAAGCTCATGCCGGACTTTGGGAAATGGCGCAGGCAACGGCCCATGATATTTGGGAAAGAATGGCGTTAGTTCCTCGCGTATTGGAAGCCAGAGGATTAGATGCCACCCCGCAGTTACAGGAAAAAATCGCTCAACGTAAAGATTTTGCCGCCGTCGGTATTCTGGATATTATTTTGCGTGACGAAATAGGACATGTTTATATCGGAAATCATTGGTACCATGCGCTGTCGGCCCAAAGGGGACTGGATGCGATGAAATGCTTTACCGAGCTATTACATAAATATCGTATTGTGATTTTTAAAGGTGTAATTAATACGGATGCTCGAATCCAAGCCGGTTTTACTCAGCATGAATTGGATTGGATTTATGAAGTTGAGCAAACTTTAAAATCTTATATAAAAAAATAATCTCGAAGGTTAACGGATTAAAAAGACTAAAAAGTTAGCAGGGTATCCTGCGGCGAATTTATAGCGCATTGGCTATTGTCGCAATATTTTCAACCGTACCGACATTATTATAATCCGCCTCGGAAAATAAGCCCCGAGGCGGATTTTTTCATTTTAATATCATTATTCCGAAAGCGATGGCACAGGGCTATTTTTTCTGACATCGAGGACAGTAGAAGCTATTGCGCTGCCCGATAATCATTGCTTCTATTGCACTGCCGCAATGGGGACAGGGGCTGCCTTTATGTCCGTAAATCAGTAATTGTTGGGCGAAATAACCCGGTCTGCCGTCCGGCTGCAGAAAGTCTTTTAAGGTAGTTCCCCCCTGTTTGATTGCCGCACTCAGCACCAGTTTTATATTTTCCGTCAGTAAAACACATTGGGCCCGGGTCAATTTACCGGCACTTCGGGCGGGATGTAAACCGCACAGAAACAATGTTTCATTAGCGTAAATATTGCCGACGCCCACCACTACCGAATTATCCATCAGAAAGGTTTTCAGCGCACAGCTTTTACGGCGTGATTTTTGAAACAAATATTCCGGATTAAATTCCTCCGATAAGGGTTCCGGGCCGAGCTTCAGGAACAAAGGAAACTGTTGCGGATCATCAGTCCAAAGCCAGGCGCCGAAACGGCGGGGATCGTTATAGCGCAACAGCTTGCCGTTATTCATCACAATGTCCAGATGATCATGTTTATCAATGGGGCTGTTATGGGGAACGATGCGAACGGAGCCGGACATACCCAAATGGCCGACGATACAGCCTTTTTCCGTATGCAACAACAGATATTTGGCCCGGCGGCTAAGAGCAAGAATTTTAACTTTTTGCAATGTTAACAGCTCGGGGCTAACAGGCCAGCGTAGCTTGGGCTGGCGGACATGAATTTTTTCGATAACAAATCCTTTCAAATAAGGACTGATACCTTTGAGGGCGGTTTCTACTTCGGGTAATTCGGGCATAAATTTTCTCGCGGGGGAAGCGTAAAAGGTCGGAGGATAAGGGATATATAGAAAAAAACCCGAACGATGTCGGGTTTTCTGTAAGCCAAATTATTTGATTTTAGCTTCTTTATAGATAACGTGTTTACGCACTACCGGATCAAATTTTTTGATTTCCATTTTTTCCGGCATATTACGTTTGTTTTTTGTCGTAGTATAGAAATGACCGGTTTCTGCGGAAGAAACTAAACGGATTTTCTCACGAGCGCCTTTAGCTGCCATTTTTTAGCTCCTTAGATTTTTTCGCCACGAGCACGGATTTCAGCTAATACTGCATCAATGCCTTTCTTATCGATAATACGCATACCTTTCGCAGTTAAGCGTAAAGTTACGAAACGTTTTTCACTTTCAACCCAGAAACGGTGAGTGTGTAAATTAGGTAAGAAACGACGACGTGTCGCGTTTAATGCGTGCGAACGGTTGTTACCAACGGCCGGACGCTTGCCTGTTACTTGACAGACTCTAGACATATTAATCTCCAATAATTAAATATAAGCTCGAGCTTACGGTTCGGATTACTCTGTCGGTAATGAATTTTCTTCCCGTTACCGAGAGCCACCTCGTCAGGTCGCAGTAACCGACCCGCTTACTATATTAAAGGTGGCAAATTATACTCACTTTATTTGCTATTCTCAAGTAAAAAAGCGGAGGAAATTGTTTTTCCCCTATATCTGCGGAAAATTTACCCGCCGGAAGGCGAAATAGAAAGGGCGCTCATGAGCAAGTGAATCCTTTGTTAGTTTATAACCAGCCGTTTGCGGAGAAAGAAAAATAGCACCCTTTGCCGATAACGAAATGATCCAGCAAGCGAATTTCCATAAGCTCCGCCGCTTTTTGTATTTTCTCCGTCATATTTCTGTCCGAAGCGCTAGGTTCGGCCTTTCCGGAAGGGTGATTATGAGCCAGAATAAGTGCGGCGGCATTACAATAAAGGGCGGTTTTAATAATTTCGCGCGGATAAACCTCCGCACAGTTAATCGTTCCCTGAAACATTTCTTCCTGCTTAATCAGGCGGTGCTGATTATCCAGAAAAAGCACCATAAAGATTTCTCGTTCTCGGTTTTCAAGGGCGGTTTGCAAATATAATCCGGTGGTTTCGACCCCGGTGAATTCCGGCGCGGTTTGCAACTGCTGCAATAGATAACGTTTTGTCATTTCGGTGCATGCTTGTAGCTGAACGAACTGAGTGATACCTATTCCCTTAAATTGGCAGAATTGTTGCTGATCCGCACTAATCAGCGCACGCAGGGATCCGAAATGCGCAAGCACCGCTTTGGATAATTCGGTAACCGGACAGTTTTTTATTCCGGTACGCAAAAAAATAGCAAGTAACTCATGGTCTTGCAGCATAGCGGCGCCGCAGCGAAGCAGTTTTTCGCGCGGCATCAGAGGTGGGGAAGAGCGCTTTTCCACAATGATTCCTTACAATGAAAACAGATTGAAAATCTACCGCACTTTGTGTACTTTAAGAAACCGACTTTCAACAGAGGGCGTTTTTTTGGAGCGATGATCGAAAAATAGCGTTTTTTGTTATGGGGTTTTTGCAGTAGAATGTGAACGCTTTCATCTCGTCTTTCCCGATTGCGGGAGATAACTTAATTATTACGACCGGCAGCTTATTACGGACGGACTTAGCATACGGGAGGAGTAGGTATGCGCGATCTTCAGAATAAACGGATTGTGGTGGGAATTACCGGCGGTATTGCCGCCTATAAAACCATTGAACTGATTCGTTTATTACGTCGCAGCAAGGCGGAGGTTCGGGTCGTTTTAACCGAAGCGGCGGCACAATTCGTTACCCCGCTCACTCTGCAGGCTATTTCCGGCCATGCGGTGGCGCAATCGTTGCTGGATCCTCAAGCCGAACTGGCGATGGGGCATATCGAACTGGCGAAGTGGGCGGATATGGTTGTGATTGCACCGGCCAGTGCGGATTTTATCGCCCGCTTACATGCAGGTATGGCCAATGATCTGCTTTCAACCCTTTGTTTGGCTACTGCCGCTCCGATTCTGTTGGCACCGGCCATGAATCAGCAAATGTATCGCCAATCCGTTACTCGGGATAATATCGCTCGTCTATGCGCACGGGGAATGGTTTTTATCGGCCCTGAGAGCGGGGAGCAGGCCTGCGGCGACATCGGCCCCGGCCGTATGAGCGAGCCTGCCGAAATTTATCGGGTGCTTTGCGACCGTATTGCTATGGGTAGGGACCTGGAAGGGTTAAGGGTGGCAATCACTGCGGGGCCGACTCGAGAAGTTATAGATCCGGTTCGTTATATCAGCAATCATAGTTCGGGTAAGATGGGCTTTGCCATTGCACGGGCTTTTGCCGAGCGAGGGGCGGAAGTTACTCTGATCAGCGGGCCGGTGAATCTGCCCTCGCCGCCGGGGTTGACGCGTATTGATGTGGTATCGGCGCAGGAAATGCATCGCCAGTCCCTGCAAAGTGCGGTACATAATCATATTTTTATCGGTTGTGCCGCAGTTGCGGATTATCGCGTCGCCGAAGTGGCCGAACATAAAATTAAGAAAAGCACCGAGCAGGATGGCCTTTGTCTGCATCTGGTGAAAAATCCCGATATTATCGCCGCTGTAGCCGCATTAGCGCAGAATCGTCCCTTCACCGTAGGCTTTGCCGCCGAAACGCAAAATCTTGAACAATATGCCAAGGATAAATTAAAGCGCAAGAATCTGGATATGATTTGCGCCAATGATGTTTCCGGCGGACAGGGTTTTAATGCGGAGGAGAATCGCTTGCAGTTATTTTGGCGTAAGGGTGAAAAATCCTTGCCCCTAAGTGAAAAAAATCATTTGGCGGAACTATTGGTCGATGAAATTATGGCCCGTTACCGAGCGGAACATAATGTATGGGAACAGAATAAAGGTTAAAGGGCGCCGCTAAGCGATAATAAATTAGATAAACTAACGAATAAATGAATAAAACAAATAAATAGTCGTGCGGCGATTTGGCCTAATCGCACAGGCAACGCAGATATACTCTGATTTAAGGAAGATATATGAAAAAAATTGACGTAAAAATTCTTGATCAACGTCTGGGAACGGAATTTCCATTGCCGAGCTATGCCACTGCCGGATCGGCGGGCTTGGATTTACGTGCGCTGAGCGATGAAAGCTTTGAGCTACAGCCCGGGGAAACCAAACTGGTTCCCACGGGGTTGTCTGTGTATATTGCCGATCCGAATTTAGCCGCGGTGATCTTACCCCGTTCCGGGTTGGGTCATAAAAACGGTATCGTATTAGGTAATTTGGTCGGCTTGATCGATTCCGATTACCAGGGACCTTTAATGGTATCTATGTGGAATCGCGGTAATAGTGCCTTTAAAGTGGAAGTGGGCGATCGTATCGCGCAGCTGGTGTTTGTGCCGGTGGTGCAGGCGCAATTCAATATTGTCAATGAATTTGAGAAAACCGATCGCGGCGAAGGCGGTTTTGGACATTCCGGTAAAAAATAAATTATGGCGGAGCAACTTTCTATCGAATCCATCGAACCGGCACCGGAAAGCAATGTGCCGAAAATCGAAAAACGCAGTGTCAAAGAGCGGCGCCAGCAGGTACTGACGGTTCTCACCCATATGCTGCATTCGGAGCGGGGAATGGAACGTATGACTACGGCTCGTTTAGCGCAGGAAGTAGGGGTGTCGGAAGCGGCTCTGTATCGTTATTTCCCGAGCAAGACAAAAATGTTTGAAGCATTGATTGAAAATCTGGAAACTAATTTGTTTAGCCGCATCAACCATTCGATTAAAATGGAAACCAATACCCTCGGCCGAGTGCATAATATTTTACAGACGGTTTTGGATTTTGCACGCAAGAACCCCGGCTTGACCAGAATTCTGACCGGGCATGCGCTGATGTTTGAAGATGCGCAGTTACAGGCCAGAGTCGCACAGTTTTTCGATCGACTGGAGTTGCAGTTTGTGAATATTCTGCAAATGAGTAAACTGCGCGAGGGAAAAAGTTTTTCCGCCGATGAGCGCAGTATTGCGGTGTTTCTGGTTACTTTCTGCGAAGGACAGTTTATGCGTTATGTGCGAACTAATTTTCGCCATACCCCGAATCAGGGCTTTGAACAACAATGGCGTTTAATTGAGGCCCTTTTAAGTTGAGAACATGATATGATGATCCCCTGGCAGGAGTTGGAAACGCAAACATTAATCAATATTGCCCAGAGTTTTATCCTGCGCGAAGGTACGGATTACGGAACCGAGGAGCTTTCTTTAGAGGAAAAAACACAAAACTTACTGAATCAAATTCGCAGTGGTCATGCAGTGATTGTTTGGTCAGAATTACATGGAACCATTGATATTAAGCCGCAGCGGTAAATTATCAGCAGCGGTTTTAATTCAGGGATTTATTAAATAAGGAACCTGTTGTTGAACGGGGTTATAAAGAGGTCTTTATGCTAGAACAAGTGCAGCCACCGCAGCAGACGATGCAATCGGCACAATCTTCATCACAGATAACGGCGATGGATCCGACGTTAGATTGGTTTCTTTCTCATTGCCATATTCATAAATATCCTTCCAAAACCACCTTGATTCATGCGGGAGAAAAAGCGGAAACGCTGTATTACATCGTTAAAGGTTCTGCTGCCGTAATGATGAAGGATGATGAAGGTAAAGAAATGATCCTATCCTATTTAAGCCAAGGCGAGTTTTTCGGTGAAGTCGGTTTGTTTGAAGACGGCCAGGTGCGTTCGGCATGGGTGAAAGCTAAAAGCGCCTGCGAAATTGCGGAGGTTTCCTATAAGAAATTCCGCCAGCTGATTCAGGTAAATCCGGAAATTTTGATTTATCTATCCGCTCAGCTTTCTCGCCGTTTGCAGAATACTTCCCGGCAGGTGAGCAATCTGGCCTTCCTGGATGTTACCGGTCGTATTGCGCAAACCTTGTTGCATCTGGCTAAAATGCCCGATGCCATGACTCATCCGGACGGAATGCAGATTAAAATTACCCGTCAGGAAATCGGTCAAATGGTGGGTTGTTCCAGAGAAACCGTTGGCCGTATTCTTAAAATGCTGGAGGATCAGCATCTTATCGCAGCTCATGGTAAAACCATCGTGGTGTACGGTACCAGATAAAAGCGGATAACGAACAAAAGTGCGGTTAATTTACCGCACTTTTTTATTTGTAGGCTTCGAAGCGTATTTTTTTCGATATAAACCTGATATATTTAGTCAACTATTATCAGCGCAAATAAGGGACGAGGATTATGTCGAAACAAGAAGCGGGCCATAATTTTTTAGCACGTCTGGGGAAAACCCGATTACGTCCGGGCGGACGCAAAGCGACGGATTGGCTCATCGCTAAAGCCGATTTCAATGCGGATAAAAAGGTACTGGAGGTCGCTTGTAATATGGGCACTACCGCTATTGAGCTGGCTAAGCGCTTTGGTTGCCGGATAGAAGGGGTAGATCTGGACGAGACGGCACTGATAAAAGCCCGTGCCAATATTTCCGCCGAGGGACTGAGCGAACGGATTCATGTGCAGCGTGCCAATGCGCTGAAACTACCTTTTGAGGATAACAGTTTCCACATTGTGGTGAATGAGGCTATGCTAACCATGCTGCCGCTAGCGGCTAAAATGAAAGCTATTGCCGAGTATTACCGCGTGTTGAAGCCGAACGGCCTTTTACTGACCCATGATATTATGTTGTTGACGGAAGATAATGAAGCTATGCTTAATCAATTGCGCGCGGCGATTAATATCAGTGTTTCCCCTTTGACCCGAAGAGATTGGGAAAAAGCCTTTTACGAGGCCGGATTTTGTTGGGTAGAGAGTTTTTCCGGCCAAATGAGCCTGCTTTCTCCACAGGGTATGATTTATGACGAAGGCGTTCTGGGCAGTATAAAAATTGTCAGAAATGCCCTTAAAGCGGAAAATCGACAAACTTTCGCTAAAATGTTCCGATTATTTAATCATTCGCAGAATAAGTTGAATTTTATCGCCGTTTGCAGCCGGAAATAGGAAAAAGTGCGGTGTTTTTCGGCGGAATTTTTTATTGGCGAAAAACTTTTTGTTTTGCGACCGCACTTTTGCCCTAGTTTTCCAGCGGTTTGATTGTTCCTTTATCAACCTTGAAGATTTGTGATTTTTCCGGTTGCATCTGGCGCAGGTGAGAGGGAGTGATCGCGGTAACAAAAACCTGCGATTGACTGTTGCGCAAACGTTCTGCCAAAAGCTGGCGTTTGTTTTCGTCTAATTCGGAAGCAAAGTCATCAATGAGGAAGATGCAATGGCGATTTTTCTGTTGCATCAGGTGTTCGCCCTGTGCCAAACGCAGTGCGCACATCAGCAATTTCAACTGACCTCTGGAAAGAACGTCTTCCACCGGCAGGTTATTGGCGCGAAAGCGGAAATCTGCTTTTTGCGGGCCGGAAACCGTATATCCAATGGCTTTATCCCGCTCGAAGTTGTGTTCGAGTAACTGCGCATAATCCCTATCTTTTTCCCAACCCTGATAAAAGCCGATGCTGATTTCCGTTTCGGGCAGAAACAAACGACAGGTTTTTTCAATTTCGGTGCGCAGCGCCTCGGCATAATCGGCCCGCCAACGGCTGACTTGGTGAGCCAGTTTGGCCAGTTCCATATCCCAGATTTTTAGTGCGGCATAATCATAGTTTTGCTGTAATGCGGCATTGCGCTGTTTGAGCAGACGGTTTAAGCCTGACCAGGCGGCATGAAATTCGGGTTGATGGTGGAATAGCCCCCAATCAAGGAATGCGCGTCGATAGGCGGGGCCGCCGTTAAGCAGATTCAGTCCGTCGGGAGTGATAATCTGCATCGGCAGCAAGTGAGCGAGATCGGAAATTTTATTGCCGTCTTCGCCGTTGATTTTTACGATGGTATTTCCTTCTTTACGCAGTTTTTGCAGCCCCACGGACCATTGATGGCGCTGTTCGCGGATTTGTCCGTGTAAAATGAAGTGAGGCTGATCGTAGCGAATGATTCTGGTGGTAACTGTGCTTTTAAAGGAGCGACCGTGGCCAAGATAGAATAGGCTTTCCAATAAACTGGTTTTACCGCTGCCGTTGTCTCCCACCAAAAAGTTAAAGCCGTGGTCGAATTCAAGATCCACGGCGGCCAGATTACGGAAATTTTCAATGATTAAGCGGGAAATTGCCATTACGTCGATTAAAAAGTGCGGTGGTTTTGAGCCAAGTTTTTTATAAGCGCATCGGCATAATGACGTATTCCGCATTGGCTTCCTCGCAGTCTTCAATCAGACAGCTGGAGGTTGCGTCGGTCAGGCGCATACGGACGCGGCGACATTTTAGCGCATTGAGTACATCTAGAATATAGCTGACATTGAAGCCCACTTCCATTTCTTCCCCCTGGTAAGAAACGTCGATAATTTCTTCCGCTTCTTCTTGTTCCGGGTTGGTGGCGGTAATCTTCATCTGATTAAGGGAAAGCTGCAGACGTACGCTGCGGAATCGTTCCGTAGATAAAATGGCGGCACGTACGAAAGCCTGTTTCAGAACGTCCCAGTCCGCTTCTAAAATGCGATCCGCATTGCGCGGCAATACGCGGCGATAGTCGGGGAAGCGACCGTCGATCAGTTTAGAGGTGAATACCAGGCTGCCAAGCTGAACCCGCAGATTGTTCGTACCTATTTGCAGGCGAGCGGGGAGATCCGCACCATCGAGCAGGCGAACCAGTTCCAGTACTCCCTTGCGCGGTACGATAACGGAATGGTTTTGCAGATCCTGTTCCAGCGCGATGGTACAAACCGCCAGACGATGGCCGTCGGTGGCCACGGTACGCAGCAGATTTCCTTCGGTTTCGAATTTCATGCCGTTTAAGAAGTAACGCGCGTCCTGATTCGCCATGGAAAATTGGGTCGCTTCGATTAAGCGGCGTAAGGTATTCTGCGGCAGGCTGAAATCCACCTCCGACTGCCAATCGGCAAGATTCGGATATTCTTCCGCCGGTAATGTGGCCAGATTGAATTTGGTTCGGCCGGAACGTACAATGGCGCGCTCTTCTTCAAAGCTAACATGGATTTCCGCTTCTTCCGGCAAAGTGCGGCAGATATCCAGAAATTTTTTAGCCGGAATGGTAAAGGTTCCTTCGCCGCCGGAAATTAACGGGCTTTGGGTGGAAAGTTCCACTTCAAGATCCGTTCCGGTGATGGTAAGGCGTTCGTTATCAATATGTAATAACACGTTATTCAGCACGGGAATATTCGGACGGCTGCTCAATACCCCGCATACCTGCTGCAACGGTTTTAAAAGGTTTTCTCTTGAAACGATAAATTGCATTATCTGCCCCCTATGCGGATAGTGTGCGAATTAAATTAGACCAATCTTCCTGAATGTTATTATCTTCTTCCCGCAGGGCCGCAATGGTCCGGCAGGCGTGCAGTACCGTAGTATGATCGCGATCGCCGAATCCCCGACCGATTTCCGGCAGGCTGCGGTTCGTTAGCTCTTTAGCCAACGCCATCGCCAATTGACGCGGGCGGGTAATGGAACGGGAACGGTTTTTGGACTTCAGATCGGACACTTTGATGCGATAATATTCTGCCACGACTTTTTGAATATTTTCCACCGTTACCAGTTTGTCCTGTAGCGCCAACATATCCTTCAAGGTTTCGCGTACAAAGTCGATGGTGATGCTTTTGCCGGTAAAGTCGGCATTGGCATGTACGCGGTTCAGGGCGCCTTCCAGTTCACGTACGTTGGTACGTAGTTTCTGGCCGATAAAAAAGGCGACTTCTTCCGGCAGATGAATGCGTTTTTCTTCCGCTTTTTTCATTAGAATGGCAACGCGGGTTTCCAGTTCCGGCGGTTCGATGGGGATACTCAAGCCCCAGCTAAAACGGGATCTCAGCCGATCGTCTATTTTCTCGATTTCGCGCGGATAGCGATCGGAGGTTAAAATAATTTGTTTTTCCCCTTCGAATAAGGAATTGAAGGTATTGAAGAATTCTTCCTGGGTGCCCTCTTTGCCGGCGAAAAATTGAATATCATCGATCAGCAGAGCATCTAAAGAGCGGTAGAATTTTTTAAAGTTTTCAATTCGTTCCGCTTTCAGGGCTTTAACATATTCCTGAACAAAACGCTCGGCATGAATATACACTACCCGGGCATTCGGATTATCCGCCAACATACCGTTGCCTACGGCATGTAGTAAATGGGTTTTACCCAGCCCGGTACCGCCGTATAAAAATAAGGGATTGGCGGATTTATCGCCGGGACGATTGGCAACTTTCTGACCGACCGCTCGGGCCAGTTGGTTGGATTTACCCTCGACGAAATTTTCAAATAGATGATGAGGATTCAGATTAGAACGGAAAGGCAGGGGATTTTCCTGCACCGGCGCAACACTTTGCGAAACAGCTTCTGCCGCTTTCGTTTCCACCCCCTGGGAGCGGTTAGCGGGTTTACTCCCTTCCTGCAATTTAATCACAAGCTCCGGATTGCGGCTGAGTTCGCGTGCAATTTTGCTGATCCGGTTCAGATAATGATTTTCCACCCAGCTTTTGACAAACATATTGGAAGCATACAATACGATGCAGTTCGGCATATCCGTATCCGCCTGCAGGGGACGCAGCCAGGTGCTGAAGTCCGATGAAGGAATCTGATCTTGCAGTTGCAGCAGGCAGTCTTGCCAAAGTGAAGAAAGGTCGCGGTTCATGTTATATTTTGTATGACAAATAATTTAAAGGTTTAAGCTAATAATCCGAATAAGGGCTTGAAAGCCGACATAAAAGCGTTCCTAATTCTACAATAAACCGGAATAAAGATCTTTAAAAAAGGGCGTAAAAAATAAAAAAGCCCGGATTATCGCAGGTTATGGGCGGTTTACTCGAAGATACTTGAGATTTCGCTGAAACAACGTATAATTTCTCCGCTTTGACGGGAGGAAAGCGGTAAGCGGTAATTTTTGCCGAATTATCGTCCGATTTTACCTATTCCGTTTGACGAACGATGATTTTACGATTACAATCTCGTTCCTTATTTTTGAATACCCTTGTTTTCAAGTATTTGTGTTTTGTTCGTTTATGCTTTGCGTTGTCGAACAAAGCGAACGATGAACAATTTTTCGATTTAGGTAGATTAAGTTATGAAACGTACATTTCAACCTTCCGTATTAAAACGCAGCCGTACTCACGGTTTCCGTGCGCGTATGGCAACTAAAAACGGTCGTCAGGTTCTGGCTCGTCGCCGTGCCAAAGGTCGTAAAAAATTATCGGCGTAATCATTGATTCAATTGCGTGATTAAGCTGAATTTTCCTAGGGAGTTACGTCTGTTAACTCCCGAACAGTTCAGATACGTATTCCAACAGCCGCAGCGTGCGAGTACGCCGGAAGTTACCATTCTTGCCCGTCATAATCATCTCGATTTTCCCCGTTTAGGTCTTACCGTGGCCAAAAAGCATTTGAAGCGCGCCCACGAACGTAACCGCATTAAGCGCTTATGTCGCGAGAGCTTTCGCCTGCTGCAGCATGAATTACCCGCCTGCGATTTTGTTATTGTGGCGAAAGCCGGTATCGGGAAGCTGGATAACCGCACTTTTAGCGAAAACCTAATCAAATTATGGCAACGTCATATTCGCTTGGCCAAAAAATCCTGATTGGGCTGATCCGGGGATATCAGCTGATTATCAGCCCGTTAATCGGACCGCGCTGCCGCTTTACGCCGACCTGTTCTTGCTATGGTATTGAGGCGTTAAAACGCCACGGCGTATTAAAAGGTGGTTGGCTAACAATGAAACGTATATTAAAATGTCATCCTTTAAACTCAGGCGGCTACGATCCCGTACCGCCGGTAATAAATAACAACAAAGAAGAGAACAAAAAATGAATTCTAGAAGTGGCTTATTAGCGCTGGCTTTACTCTTTATTTCTTTTCTTGTTTATCAGCAATGGCAGACGGATTTTTACGCGCCTAAACCGGTAGCCGCTGAACAACAAGCAAGCGTAGCATCTTCATCAGAAACCCCGAGCAGTTCTTCCCCTGCAACGGTTACGGTAGATAATCAGGGCAAGGGGCGGACGATTACGCTGAGTAATGATGTTGTTCGTCTGAGCATAAATACTTACGGCGGTGATGTGGTCGGTTCCGAACTGTTGCATTATGCGGCGGAGCTGGATTCGCAGGATCGTTTTATTTTGCTGAAGGATAATGCGGAAGGCGTTTATGTCGCACAAAGCGGTTTAGTCGGTAAAAACGGAATCGATAGCGCCGCAGGTCGTGCCGATTATCAGGTGGAAGGCGAGCAATTCGCACTGGCGGAAGGTCAGGACGAATTACGGGTACCGCTGACATTGGAAAAAGACGGGGTCATTTATCGTAAAATCTTTATTTTAAAACGCGGTTCTTATGATATCGGCGTGGATTTTGAGATCGATAACCAAAGTAATGCGGCAATTGAGGTGCAGCCTTACGGCCAGCTGAAACATACTTTGGTGGAAAGTTCCGGTAATGTGGCGATGCCGACTTATACCGGCGGCGCTTATTCTTCTTCGGAAACCAATTATAAAAAATACAGCTTCGACGATATGAAAGGCGCGAACCTGGCTGTGGATACAAAGGCCGGTTGGGTTGCGGTACTGCAGCATTACTTCGTATCGGCCTGGATTCCCGATCAGGATGCGGATAATCAGCTCTATACCAGTACGGCTAAAAATAACGGCTTTATCGGTTACCGCGGGCCGGTAACCACTATTGCCGCCGGTGCTAGTGATACCATTAAGAGCTCCTTATGGACAGGTCCTAAACTGCAGAACGAAATGGGCTCGGTGGCCAACCATCTGGATTTAACCGTAGATTACGGTTGGGCATGGTTTATTGCAAAACCGCTATTCTGGTTACTGACTTTTATTCAAGGCTTGGTGCATAACTGGGGCTTGGCGATTATCGGTGTTACTCTGGTGGTGAAAGCGATTTTGTATCCGTTGACCAAAGCGCAATATACTTCTATGGCGAAAATGCGTATGTTGCAGCCGAAACTGCAGGAGATGCGCGAACGCTTCGGTGATGATCGTCAGCGTATGAGCCAAGAAATGATGAAGCTGTATAAAGAAGAAAAAGTTAACCCGCTTGGCGGCTGTTTACCGATTCTACTGCAAATGCCGATTTTTATCGCATTGTACTGGACTTTTATGGAAGCGGTAGAATTGCGTCATGCGCCGTTCTTCGGCTGGATTCAGGATTTATCCGCTCAGGATCCTTATTATATTCTGCCGATTCTAATGGGGATTTCCATGTACTTGCTGCAAAAAATGTCGCCGACACCGGTGGCTGATCCTATGCAGCAAAAGGTTATGAACTTTATGCCGCTGATCTTTATGGTATTCTTCCTGTTCTTCCCGGCCGGTTTAGTATTGTACTGGTTGGCTTCGAACCTGATTACCATTGCACAGCAGCAGCTGATTTACCGCGGTCTGGAGAAAAAAGGTCTGCATTCCCGTAAATAAGCGGAAATAGGTTGAAAGGCATCGTTAAGATGCCTTTTTCATAATAAAAAGTATCTAAAATCCGACCGCACTTTTAACGATAAGTCGGGAACGGATTTAAACCTGCGATTGCAGGCGGTTTAGGAAATATGTCTATGTTTGATACGAAAGAAACCATTGTGGCACAGGCAACCCCTATCGGACGGGGCGGAGTAGGCATTTTGCGCGTTTCCGGCCCCTTGACCGCCGCAGTTGCCCAAGAGATTGTCGGGAAAGAACTAAAACCCCGTGTAGCCAGTTATCTGCCCTTTAAAGATGAGGACGGTACAATGTTGGATCAGGGGATCGCCTTGTTTTTCAAAGGGCCGCATTCTTTTACCGGCGAAGATGTTTTGGAACTGCAGGGACATGGCGGACAGGTTGTGCTGGATCTGTTGTTAAAGCGTATTCTGACTTTAAAAGGCGTGCGTTTGGCCCGACCGGGAGAATTTTCCGAACAGGCTTTTCTAAACGATAAACTGGATTTGGCTCAGGCCGAGGCGATTGCCGATCTTATCGATGCTAGTTCCGAGCAAGCGGCGCGTTCCGCTCTGCGCTCAATGCAGGGGGAATTTTCGCATAAAGTTAACCGCTTGGTGGATATGCTAATCTATTTGCGCACCTATGTTGAAGCGGCGATAGATTTTCCCGATGAAGAAATTGATTTTCTGGCCGATGGTAAAATTGAAGGCCATTTGCAGGATATTATCGCTCAGCTCGAACAAGTACGTACGGAAGCCAGACAGGGAGCCATTTTACGCGAAGGTATGAAGGTGGTAATCGCCGGCCGGCCGAATGCGGGAAAATCCAGTTTATTGAATGCGCTGGCGGGGCGGGAAGCGGCAATTGTTACTCATATCGCCGGTACTACGCGCGATGTTTTGCGCGAACATATTCATATTGACGGTATGCCTTTGCATATTATTGATACCGCAGGGCTGCGCGATGCCACCGATGAAGTGGAAAAAATCGGTATAGATCGTGCCTGGACGGAAATCGAGCAGGCGGATCGGGTATTGCTGATGTTGGATAGTAGCGATAAGGATAGTAAGGATATGGCAAAAATTCGGGCGGAATTTCTGGATAAATTGCCCTCGAAACTGCCGGTAACCATAGTGCGCAATAAAATTGATCTAAGCGGTGAGCCAGAAGGATTAAGCGAGGAAAATGGCTATGCGTTGATCCGTTTATCCGCGCAAACCCGGCACGGAATACAGCTATTGCGCGAGCATCTGAAACAAACCATGGGGTATCAAACCGGTATCGAGGGCGGATTTTTAGCCCGCCGTCGTCATGTTGAAGCCCTGGAAAAAGCCGCAGAACACTTACGGAGCGGCCATTTGCAGTTAACGCATTTTCATGCCGGCGAATTATTGGCGGAGGAATTACGCTTGGCTCAAAATGACTTAAGCGAAATTACCGGACAATTCACTTCCGACGATTTGCTGAGCAATATCTTTAGTTCCTTTTGTATCGGTAAATAATAAATGAGATTCCTATCCTCCGAGCAGAGGAAAAGAAAAGGGGCATTTGCCCCTTTGACTTGTTTTGCCGGAATTACCAGCCTTTAACCACACCCTCTTTAAAGTGCTTAACTGCTTCCTGATACACTTCTTCGGTTTGATAGGCTTTAACGAAATTTTTTACCGCTTCGCTGTCTTTATTATTCTCCCGGGCGACGATAATGTTCACATATGGAGAATCCTTATCTTCGACAAATACACCGTTTTCCGTGGTGGTTAATCCTACTTGACTGGCGTAGGTATTATTGACCACCGCTAAATCCACATCGTCCAAAGCACGGGCGGCAACGGAGGTATCCACTTCTTTAATTTTTAGATTTTTCGGATTTTCGACAATATCCAGTGAAGTGGCGAATAGGTTGCTATTATCTTTTAGTTTAATCAGCCCTTGTTTCTCCAGTAAAATCAATGCTCTGGCCAGATTGCTCGGATCATTAGGCACGGCAATAACGGCACCTTCTTTCAGCTCGTCCAGGTTCTTGATTTTTTTCGAATAACCGGCTAAAGGATAAACGAAGGTGTTGCCGACAATCACCAGATTGTTGTAGCCGTGCTCCTGTGCATCTTTATCCAGATAAGGTTTATGTTGCATAGCGTTGATATCCAAATCGCCTTTGCTGACTGCCGGGTTTGGCATTGCATAATCGTTGAATTCTACGAATTCGACGTTCAGACCGTATTTTTCTTTTGCGATTTTGGCGGCAATTTCGGCAACCTGGTGTTCAGGCCCGGACATTACACCCACTTTTAGGGTTTGAGATGTTGTTGTCGGCGCGGCGGAATCCGCTTTTTTCTCGTCTTTACAGGCGCTTAATGCAAATACCGAACTGAGGGTAAGAACTGTAAAAAGTTTTTTCAGGTTCATGTTGTGTTCCTTGTTTATGTAATGTAGTTAGATTAACGACGATCAAAATGATCGGCGAGTTTATTACCGTATTTTTCGCATAACATCACAATGATGACGATAATGACTGTTGAAACCCAGAGGACATAAGGCATATTACGGTGCAGTCCGTAAGAAATCGCCGTATTGCCCAGACCGCCGCCGCCGACCGCACCGGCCATAGCGGAATAACCGATCAGCGCCACCAGTGTCAGGGTCATTGCTTTTATTAATACCGGTAGTGCTTCCGGCAAATAAAATTTAGTAACTAATTGCCATACGCTGGTACCCATTGCTTTGGCCGTTTCGGTCAGACCGCTGGGAATATCCCCCAGCGCATTTGAGGTCAAACGGGCAAAAAAAGGCAGAGCGGAAACGCTGAGCGGAATAATGGCCGCGGTTGTACCTAGCGTCGTACCTACTAGGAAGCGAGTTACCGGCATCAGGTCGAATAACAAAATAATAAAAGGGATCGAACGACCTATATTTATTACGGCTTCCAATATGCGGTTTAGACGCGGATTATCCAGTGCCTGATTTTTTTGGCTCAGGAAGGTGATAACACCGAGAGGCAGACCGAATACAACGGCAAATAAGGTGGCGATAAAGCTCATATACACTGTTTCGAATGAACTCATACCTATTAGCTGCCACAGCTGAGGCGTCAATTGTCTTGAGAACTCCGTGATAAAATCATTCCACATAACCTAGAACCTCTACTCTGACATTGTTTTCCATTAAATAAATTTTTGCCTGTGTAATCGCATCTTCATCGCCTTCGACTTCCGCTACGGTAAAACCGAATTTTGTTCCGCCGGCATAATCGATTTGCGACATCAGAATATTCAATGCGATATCGTATTTGCGAGAGGCTTGCGAAAGCAGAGGAGCATCGACGGAGCGGCCGGTAAATTCGAATTTAATAATCGGCCAGGATTTTTCATGTGTAGGCGTATCGGATAATTTGTTTAGATATTCCTCCGGCAGGGCCACATGGAAAGTGGAGCGGATAAAATCTTGCGCTAGCTTCGTTTTAGGATTGGAGAAAATATCGCTTACCGAACCCTGTTCAATCAGATTACCTTTATCAATAACGGCCACCTGATCGCAAATGCGCTTAACCACATCCATTTCATGGGTAATTAATAGAATTGTAATGCCCAAAGAGCGGTTGATTTCTTTTAATAATTTTAAAATGGATTGAGTGGTGGCCGGATCCAAGGCACTGGTCGCTTCATCGCATAATAAGACTTTAGGATCGCTGGCAAGGGCGCGAGCAATGGCGACCCGCTGTTTCTGACCGCCGGATAAATTAGCGGGATAAACGTCCTGTTTATCGGTTAAGCCGACCAGCGCCAGCAATGCAGAAACTTTCTGCAAGATTTTTTGTTTGTCCGCTCCGGCTAATTCCAGTGGCAGGGCCACATTATCAAATACGGTACGAGAGCTAAGCAGATTAAAATGCTGGAAAATCATACCTATATTCCGCCGCTCGCTGATTAGCTGGCGATCTGTAAGTAATGTCAGATCTTTACCGTCCACAACAACAGTGCCGGAAGTGGGTCTTTCCAGTAAGTTTACACAGCGTATTAATGTGCTTTTTCCCGCACCGGATGCGCCGATTACACCGCAAATTTGCCCCTTGGGAACATGCAGAGAAACATTATTTAACGCGGTTAGTTTCTGACCTGAAATATCAAAAATTTTACTAATATTATTTAGCTTAATCATATAAGCCCTTTGATTATCCTATTCGTCCAACATTTTTGAGCTATTCTAGACGTCTAGATAGCTATGTCAATAATTATTCTCGGGGGAAATGCCTGCCGTAAAGAGAAGTGTAATTTGCTAAATTACCGGAGAAAGCAGATAATCAACGGCGGTTTACAATAAATATAAGGATAAGGTGTGAAAAAAGCTATTTTTCTGGATCGCGACGGAACGCTGAATATTGATCACGGATATGTGCATGATATTGATAACTTCCAATTTATCGAAGGAAGTATAGAGGCATTGAAGACCCTGAAAGAAATGGGATATTTGTTGGTACTGGTAACCAATCAGTCGGGGATTGCGCGCGGTTATTTTTCCGAACAAGAGTTTCTGCAACTAACCGAATGGATGGATTGGTCTTTAGCCGATAGGGGCGTGGATCTGGACGGTATTTATTATTGCCCCCACCATATTGAAGGAAAGGGAGAATATAGGCAACAATGCGATTGTCGCAAGCCGGCTCCGGGTATGCTATTACAGGCCATTAAAGAATTGAAGATTGATCCGCAGATGTCCGTGATGATCGGCGATAAACCCGAAGATATACAAGCGGGAGAAAGGGCGGGGATCGGAATAAAGGTTCTGGTCAGAAGCGGTAAACCCCTAAGTGCGGAAAATGAAAAGCTGGCGGATCATGTTTTAGATTCCATCGCCCAGCTGCCGGAATGGCTCAAGACGAAGAAATTGAGCTAAAAATCGGCAGAATGAATAAAAATAAGTCGATTACTACCTTTTTTTAAAAAAATTTTAAAAAATACTTGCAAAGGTCATCGAAAGCCCTATAATACGCCCCACACAACGACGCGCTGTTGTGAAACAACAAAACATCCGGT
>NZ_SNYQ01000011.1 GCF_004363295.1 Mesocricetibacter intestinalis | reverse complement strand
GATTGCTGCGGTTAAAGTTGTTTTACCATGGTCAACGTGGCCGATTGTTCCCACGTTTACGTGCGGTTTTGTACGTTCAAATTTTTCTTTAGACATTGGGAGTCCCTCTAAACAAACACGGTTATGGATGGTTCAATATACCACATTAACCAAATGTAGAAAATCAGTTATTTATTAGTTTGATTTGAGGAGAAAGCTGAATTTTTGAGAATGGTGCTGATAGGCGGATTTGAACCGCCGACCTCACCCTTACCAAGGGTGCGCTCTACCAACTGAGCTATATCAGCGCTTGGAGCGGGCAGCGGGAATCGAACCCGCATCATTAGCTTGGAAGGCTAAGGTAATAGCCATTATACGATGCCCGCTGTTCTAAATTCGTCTGACCCATCAAATTGACTTAATGGTGGAGGGAGAAGGATTCGAACCTTCGAAGGCTGAGCCGGCAGATTTACAGTCTGCTCCCTTTGGCCGCTCGGGAATCCCTCCAGCTTACATTTAGCTTGATTACGAGAGAAATGGTGCCGACTATCGGAATCGAACTGATGACCTACTGATTACAAGTCAGTTGCTCTACCTACTGAGCTAAGTCGGCGTCGTAAGCAAGTGAGGCGTATTATAGGGAAAAATTTACTGCTGACAAGTCTTTTTTCTAAAAAAAATGTTTTTTTTCTTCGTTCGTCTAATAATCAAGCAAATTCCGTAAAGAGGGTAATAAAATCAGCTGTTTTCATAAGATTTTCCTGCGAAAGTCGCGGTTATCATGTATATTTCTTGTCAGTATTCATTCAGAAAGAAGCGTTGTCATGCAAGACAGAAACCCTACGTTCCCCGATCAGTTCAGTCCGTTTTTAACCTTTAACCGCCGGCAATGGGCGGAATTGCGTAAATCGGTTCCTTTAAAACTGACCGAACAGGACTTAAAGCCGCTGCTCGGATTTAACGAAGATCTTTCTTTAGATGAGGTAAGTACCATTTATTTACCGCTGACTCGTTTAATTAACTATTATATTGAAGAGAATTTGCGCCGTCAGACGGTACTTAACCGTTTCCTTGGCCGTACCGTCCATAAGGTACCCTATATTATAGGTATAGCCGGGAGCGTATCGGTGGGAAAAAGTACCTCGGCCAGAATTCTGCAATCACTCTTAGCTAACTGGCCTCACCCGCGCAAAGTTGCCCTCATTACTACCGACGGCTTTTTATATCCGCTGCAAAAATTACAACGGGATAATCTGTTGCAACGTAAAGGCTTTCCCGAATCTTACGATACCGCTAAACTGATCGCCTTTCTGGCGGATATAAAATCGGGGAAACCCGAGGTGGCTGCACCGATTTATTCTCATTTGACCTATGATATCGTCGCGGACAGCTTTAATATCGTTTCGCAACCGGATATTTTGATTCTGGAAGGGCTGAACGTTCTGCAAACGGGAAACCGCAAAAACAGCCGTACCTTTGTTTCCGATTTTGTGGATTTTTCCATTTATGTGGATGCGCAGGAAGAATTGTTAAAAGAATGGTATATCCGCCGTTTCCTGAAATTTAGGCAAAGCGCCTTTAATGATCCGGATTCCTACTTTAAGCATTATGCCAAACTGTCGGAACGGGAAGCGGTGGAGACCGCCGGCAATATTTGGGATAGTATCAACGGCCTTAATCTGAAACAAAATATTCTGCCGACCCGCGAACGCGCCAACCTGATTCTATGTAAAGGGCCGGATCATGCGGTGGAGCGCATTAAATTACGCAAATAATCCCCGACCCAACGGCGGTTTTTCGTGCATTTCTGCACAAATCGCGTAAAATATAGCGGCTACTTTAACGCTATAGTAAAAGGAAATTATGGCAAGATTAAATATTCTTATTTACCCGGACCCGCGCCTGAAAACCGTCGCGGCGCCGGTTGAAAACGTCGATGATAAAATCCGCAATCTGATTGAGGATATGTTCGAAACCATGTATGCGGAGGAAGGTATAGGTTTAGCCGCAACCCAGGTGAACGTTCATCAGCGTATTATTACCATTGATATCGAAGGCACGAAAGAAAATCAGCTGGTACTGATTAATCCGGAAATTCTGGAGGGCTGCGGAGAAACCGGCATTGAAGAAGGCTGTTTGTCTCTACCGGGTATGCGCGGTTTCGTAGCGCGAAAAGAAAAGGTAAAGGTTCGCGCCCTGGATCGTAACGGAGAAAGTTTCGAGCTTGAAGCCGAGGGCCTGCTCGCCATTTGCATTCAGCATGAAATCGATCATCTGAACGGGGTCGTATTTGCCGATTACCTCTCGCCGCTGAAACGCCAGCGTATGAAAGAAAAATTAACCAAGCTGCAGAAGCAGCTAACGCGCCAGGCCTGATAATTCAGGAACAAACGAATAAAAGTGCGGTAATTTTACCGCACTCTTTTTTATCTCCATACCGCAGAACATTATCTATGAAAAAGCTCAACATTATTTTCGCCGGTACGCCGGACTTCGCCGCCCGCCATTTACAGGCGCTGCTCGATTCATCTCATAATATTATCGCCGTTTATACTCAGCCCGATAAACCCGCCGGGCGCGGTAAAAAGCTACAAACCAGTCCGGTAAAACAACTGGCGCAACAGCATAATATTCCGGTTTATCAGCCGAAATCCCTGCGTGATCCCGTAGCACAAGCGGAACTGTGCGCCCTGCAGGCGGATGTTATGGTGGTGGTGGCTTACGGGCTGATTCTGCCATTAGCGGTGCTGAAGGCGCCGCCTTTAGGCTGCTTAAACGTACATGGCTCATTGTTACCGCGTTGGCGCGGTGCGGCCCCTATTCAACGTGCCATCTGGGCGGGCGATCAACAAACCGGCATCACCATTATGCAAATGGATCAGGGGTTGGATACCGGCGATATGCTGCATAAGGTCTATTGCGAAATCAGCACCGACGAAACTTCCGCCTCCCTTTACGAAAAACTGGCGCAAATCGGCCCCGATGCACTGATTCAAGTACTGGATCAATTGGAAAGCGATACCCTTACCGCCACAAAACAAGAAGAGCGCCTCAGCAATTATGCGGACAAACTGAATAAACAGGAAGCGCGCCTCGACTGGCAGTTGCCGGCAGAACAATTGGAACGTAACATTCGAGCCTTCAATCCTTGGCCTATCTGCTATTTTTCCACCCAAGACGAACAAGGTAACGAGCAGATCTTAAAAGTATATCAGGCACAGCTATGCGCCCATACGGACAAAGCACCCGGAACTATTCTGAGTGCGGATAAAAACGGAATCTGCATCGCCACCGTCCGAGGCGCACTAAATCTGCTCCGCCTACAACCGGCAGGGAAAAAACCGATGAGTGCGCAAGAGCTGTTAAACGGTCGTAGCCACTGGTTTACCCCGGGCAAGGTACTCAACTGATGAAAACTAAAACAAAAATCGGCGCACTTTCCACCCGCGCGCTGAGCGCAACTCTTATCCTACAGGTTTTGGATCAGGGAAAATCCCTGTCCGCCCTGATTCCGGAAGTACAACATCAAGTCAAAGCCCAGGATCTGCCGCTGCTGCAGGAAATCAGTTTCGGCGTCTGCCGTGTTCTGCCCCGTCTGGAACGAATTATCGCCCGCTTGTTGGATAAACCCTTAAAGGGCAAAACCCGTATTATCCATTGCCTGTTACTGATTGGCCTGTACCAACTCCTATATACCCGCGTCCCGCCCCATGCCGCCGTAGACGAAGCGGTAAATGCGGCTCGCGAACTGAAAGCGGAAAACTTCCGCGCCCTGATTAATGCCGTACTGCGCCGTTTTCTGCGCGAGCAGGAAAATATTCTGGCCGAAACGGACAAGCATTGGCAAACATTGCACCCCGAATGGCTGGTGAATCGATTGAAAAAAACCTATCCTAACTGGCGCGATATAATCGAAGCCAATAACCAAAAGCCGCCGATGTGGATTAGAATCAACCCTTGCTACGCTTCGGCGCAGGATTATCGCCGCCTGTTAGCGACGGAGAAACAAATTGAGGCCTGTACGGCGGAAAATCCGCAGGCGCTGCGCCTGCTGCAGCCTACCGCCGTGCATAATCTGCCCAACTTCGAGCAGGGTTGGCTCAGCGTGCAGGATTTACATGCTCAATGGTCGGCGATTTTGTTGGAAGCACAGAACGACGAATTAATTCTGGACGCCTGTGCCGCACCGGGCGGTAAAACGACCCATATTCTGGAGCTGGCGCCGCAGGCGAAAGTTGTCGCTTTGGATATTGAAGCAGGGCGCTTAAAACGGGTAGCGGAAAACTTACAACGTATGCGGCAACAAGCAATTATGATTTGTGCCGACGCCGCAACCCCGGACCAGTGGTTGCCGGAAGTACGGCGCCAGCTGCAAAATCAGCAAAGTGCGGTGCTTTTCGACCGAATTTTATTAGATGCGCCCTGCTCGGCTACCGGTGTAATCCGTCGTCATCCCGATATAAAATGGTTGCGTCAGGAAAAGGATATAGCCCCGTTGGTTCAATTACAGTCCCGAATTTTGGACGCCTTATGGGAAAAGTTAAAACCGAAGGGTGTTCTGTTGTATGCCACCTGTTCCCTGTTGGCGGAAGAAAACAGCCAGCAGATTAAATCTTTTTTACAACGCCATTCCAATGCCCGTCTGCTGCCTTTGCCTTTTAAGCAAACGGAAGATGCGGTGGGTATTCAGTTTTTACCGACGACACTGGGCGGCGACGGTTTTTATTACGCCAAACTCACTAAATTAGCCTCCTAGGTTGAGCATAATCCCTTCCATCAAAAAAGGGGCTTAAGCCCCTTATTCCGTATCTTTCTTGTTCCGCTTAACGCAAACGCCCGGACGAATCCTTAATCCCCCGCCCGTTGCCATTCGCCGTTAACCGCCGTACCGATAATTTCAAATTTATTACTGAACACGGTAATATTAGCGATTTTACCTGCACCGATAGAACCTAAGCGTTGTTCCTCGCCAATGGCCTTGGCCGGATAATAGTTACTCATACGCAAAGCTTCTTCCAACGGAATCCGAACCTGTTGCACCGCATTTTTAACCGCCTCGATCATCGTCAGTGCCGAGCCGCCCAAGGTCCCGTCCGCATCAAGACATTTACCCTCGCGCACATATACGGTTTTACCCACAAAACTGAAGGAATCGATATCCGCACCTGCCGCCGCCGTCGCATCGGTTACCAAACAAAGTTTATCGCCTTTGAGCCGTTTAGCGATGCGAATATTGGCAAAGTCTACATGCAGACCATCGGCGATTATGCCGGTATAAATATTCTCAGTATCCAGAACCGCGCCTACAACCCCCATAGCCCGTCCCGAACTGATCGGCGACATAGCATTATGTAAATGAGTGGCAAAGCTCGCTCCTTTGGCAAAGGCACCTTTTGCCGTGGCATAGTCGGCATTGGAATGGCCGACGGAAACAATAATTCCGTGCCGAACGAAGTCTTCGCAACAGTCCATACTCGGATTTTCCGCCGCCATGGTAATTTTGCGGATCAGACGGGCATTATCCAGTAAAAAGGCTTTCATTTCGGGGCTGATGGTACGGATATATTCCGCTCGGTGTACGCCTTTTTTCGCTACGCTCAAATAGGGACCTTCCAAGTGCAAACCGAGCGCCTGATTGCGATGGGTCTTCAGATATTCGCCCATTACCGCCACGGCGGTTTTCATTTCCTCATCGGTGGCGGTAATAAAGGTAGGCAAAAAACTGGTGGTACCCGACTTGCGGTTAGTACGCTGCATAATTTCCAGTGTCCGTACCGAAGTGTCGTCATTAAACATAACGCCGCCGCAGCCGTTCAGCTGTAAATCAATAAAACCGGCGGTTAGATTATGTCCCTCAAGATCGAGCCTTTTCATATCCGGTGCCAGCTCCCCCTCCGGCACTACCGCTTCAATCCGCTTGCCGTTAATCACTACCGCATAGCCGTACAGAACCTGCTCCGCCGTATAAATCACCCCGTTGGTAAACGCGTATCGCATATTATTTCACTCCCTGCTTTTATAATACGCTGTGAATAGCGCACGCTTCCAATTGAGTAAAATATTTTACCGTTTTCACTTTCAATTCCTGAGTAGCGGGTTCATCGCAAACGATCAGAGCATGGCGGTGTAACTGTAAAGCGCTGACCGTCCACAGATGGTTCACGCATCCTTCCACGCAGGCCTGTAATGCCTGCGCCTTATTATGGCCGGTAATCAGCAGCATCACTTCTTCCGCTTCCAGCAATGTCGCTACCCCGATGGTTAAGGCGTATTTCGGCACCTTATTCACATCATTATCAAAAAAGCGCGAATTGGCGATCAGGGTATTTTCATTCAGGGTTTTAATTCGGGTTCGCGAGCTTAATGAAGAACCGGGTTCATTGAAAGCGATATGCCCGTCCACACCGACCCCGCCCATAAATAAATGAATTTTACCGTAGGACTTGATTTTTTCTTCGTAACGGCGGCATTCGGCGTCGTGATCCGAGCTGTTACCGTCCAGAATATTGATGTTTTCCGGCGCAATATCAATATGATTGAAGAAATTGTTATACATAAAGGAATGGTAGCTTTCCGGATGCTCTTTCGGCAAACCGACGTATTCGTCCATATTAAAGGTAACCACATTTTTAAAGCTGACTTCGCCCGCACGATACAATTTAATCAGCTCGTGATAAGTTTTTAACGGTGTTCCGCCGGTCGGTAATCCCAACACGAAAGGGCGTTCCCGAGTCGGGTTAAAATGATTAATTCGATCCGCAATATGGCGGGCCGCCCATTTACTGACCTGTTCTTCATTCTGTAACGGAATTAAACGCATAGTCTTCTCCTTTAATATTGAGCTTATTACCGATTTTTCGCCTTTACGCCGCCGCATGCTTTACATTGAACTAAAAGCTTATTCTCAAGGAGCGACGTCGCATTACTTTGCCGGGAGAAAAGCATAATCAAGCCCGAGGCCATTGACAAGCCCTTTATTATTTTCTTCCTATCCTCTCCAGTAAAAGGTGCATATTATCAGGATTTTTTTGTAATAATCCAACCTGGATCACAAATAAAAACAATTCTCATTGACTTAATTGAACTTGTTCGCATAAATTTCGACGGATTGTTTCATTTACTTTTTCAGGAGAATTTTATGAATCTTAAGATCACCGCTCTGGCAACCACCTTATCCGCCTTAATCGGCGGCCAGGCGCTCGCCGCCGAAAGCGTCAATGTTTATTCCTACCGCCAGCCTTACTTAATCGAACCTATGCTGAAAAATTTCGAGAAAGAAACGGGTATTAAAGTTAATGTCATCTTCGCCGACAAAGGTTTGGTGGAAAGGGTAAAACGCGAAGGCGAATTAAGCCCGGCCGACGTATTGCTGACCGTAGATATTAAGCGCGTAATGGAAATCGTTAACGCAGGTTTGGCACAGCCTATAGACAGCGCCGTACTGCGCGAAAATATCCCTTCCCAATACCGAGATTCTCAAAATCAATGGTTCGCCTTAACCACAAGAGCAAGAGCGATTTATACTTCGAAAGAGCGGGTAGGCAAATTGCCGGCCGATTTCACCTATTATGATCTGGCCAAACCGGAACTGAAAGGTAAAGTTTGCGTACGTTCGGGTAAAAACGCCTACAATGTTTCGCTGATAGCCTCTATGATCGCCCATGACGGCGAAGCCAAAGCCAAAGAGTTTTTACAAGGGCTGAAAGCTAATCTGGCACAAAAACCTCAGGGCGGCGATCGGGATCAGGTCAAAGCGGTGAAAGAAGGGGTATGCGATTATGCCCTGGGCAATAGCTATTATCTCGGCAAAATGCTGGAAGATGATAAACAACACAGCTGGGCGCAGGCGGTACATATTAATTTCCCGAACCAAAACCTGCAGGGAACCCATGTTAATATCAGCGGTATTGCAATTGCCAAATATGCGCCAAATAAACAGAACGCAATTAAGCTGGCGGAATACCTCAGTGCGGATAAAGCGCAACATCAGTATGCCGAACTTAACCATGAATATCCGGTAAAAACAGGGGTCGCACCTTCCGAATTAGTACGCTCTTGGGGCGAATTTAAAGCGGATAAAGTGCCGTTGGAAAAAATCGCACAAAACTACGATAAGGCACTGAAGCTGATCGACGAAGTGAAATTCGATTTGTAGTCCGCTAACCGAAACTTAACCCCTTTGTTAATAAAAAATTGTTGATAAAAAAGGCGGATAACTCCGCCTTTCCCGACCCAGAGAATGTATTTTTGAAACGAAAAAAAATCCGTCGGATTTTAACCGCACTTTTTATTGTTATCTTCTTTACTCTGCCCCTAGCAGCACTGCTGTTCCAATCCCTACAGGCGGAAAACGAAAGTTTGGCCCACCTGTGGCGCACTCTGCTATTGGATTACAGTCTGAATTCCCTGTTGCTGGTATGCGGAACGGTAATATTGAGCCTGATATTCGCTCTGCCCTGCGCCTGGATTGTTTCCAACTTTACATTCAGAGAGCAGAAAATTTTACAATGGCTGCTATGTTTACCGCTGGCGATGCCCGCCTATTTAATCGGTTATTTATACACGGATCTGCTTGATTACAGCGGTCCGGTTCAATCCCTACTGCGCGATATATTCGGCTGGAAAACAACACAGGATTACTGGTTTCCCACTGTCCGCAGTCTGGGCGGCGCCTGCTGCGTACTGGCATTGGCACTTTATCCCTATATTTTTCTGCTCGCCCGTATCGCCTTACTGGAACTGCCGCAAAACCTGCATGACAGCGCCAGATTATTCGGCCTTAACCTGCGTCAACGTCTGCTAAAACTGGTATTGCCCTTTACCCGCCCCGCTATTGCAGTAGGCGCCTCGCTGGTGGCAATGGAAACCCTGGGCGACTTCGGTACGGTCGCCTACTTTGCACTGCCAACGCTGACCACTGCTATTTACGATACCTGGCTTGGTTACGGTGATCTCGGCAGTGCCAGCCGGATCTCCCTGTTAATGCTATTATTTATTCTGATATTCATTCTGGCAGAAGCCTATAGTCGCCGCCGCCAAAAAATTTATCAGCGCGGCTACGAACAGAAAACCCATATAAGGCGTCTGCGCGGAAGCGGACTCTGGTTCGCGCGCCTATACTGCTGGGGGCTGATCACGGCGGCCTTTTTTATTCCGGTGGCAAAACTCCTGTATTGGGCCATCCACTACTTTGAAGCGGAGCAACTGCAATCCTTTCTGCAATACGCCTACCACAGCCTGCTTAGTTCAATCGGTGCGGCAACCATCTGTGTGCTGCTCGCCTTATTGCTGCACTTTATTCATCGTAGCGCAGGACAGCAACAAGGCTTACCTTACCACTTCGGCCGCCTGTCCCTACAACTTTCCGGATTGGGTTACGCCCTTCCCGGCACCGTGCTCGCTATAGGTATCCTTATTGTTTACACCCGGGCCGATCATGTGCTGAACGCGATATTACAAAGCATCGGCCTGCCGAGCTTGGGGCTGCTGCTTTCCGGCTCCGTACTGGCTCTGATATCCGCCTATGTAATTCGCTTTTCCGCCATGGCGCTGGGCAGCATACAAACTGCGCTGAATAAAATTCCGCCCGCACTGGATATGGCGGGTCGCAGTTTAGGCTGCAATGATTACGCTATCTTCCGTCGCATTCAGTTACCGCTGCTCGGTAAAGGGATTCTGACCGCTTTTTTACTGGTATTTATCGAGAGTATGAAAGAACTGAACGCTTCCCTATTACTGCGCCCCTTTAATTTTGATACGCTGGCCACCTATGTTTTCGCCTTTACTTCGGACGAACAGCTGGAACAGGCCGCACTGCCCGCCTTGTGGCTGATCTGTGTCGGCCTGATTCCGGTAATCTGGCTGACCCGCTCCCTATTGCTACAGGCTCAACAGGAACGTTGATATGAAAACCCTACAGATTAAATCCCTGAACTGCGGCTATCGCAAGCAACCAATTATTCAGAACCTGGATTTACAGCTAAACGAAAATGAAATCCTATGCTTGCTCGGTTCCAGCGGCTGCGGAAAAACCACCTTACTGAAAGCCATCGCCGGTTTGCAGCCGATTCAGTCAGGACAAATCTTGCTCGCCGGCGAAGATATTTCCAATCGCCCCGCAGAACAGCGTCGCACCGGTTTTATTTTTCAGGATTATGCGCTCTTCCCGCATCTCAATGCGGCCCAGAATATCCTGTTCGGTCTAAGCGAAAAAGACAAAGGGGAACAGCAGGAAATACTGGAGAAAATCACCGCCCTGGTGCAATTGGAAGGATTGCTGCAACGCTACCCGCACGAGCTTTCCGGCGGTCAGCAACAACGAGTGGCCATCGCCCGCTCTCTGGCCTGTCAACCGAAGCTGCTGTTGCTGGACGAACCTTTTTCCAATATAGATACTCAGGTACGCCGTCAAATGTTGGAAAAAATCCGCCAAATTCTGAAGCAGCAGAAAATGTCCGCCGTTTTCGTAACCCACAGCAAAGAAGAAGCCTTTGTGTTTGCGGATCGATTGGCGATTATGGCCCAAGGCAATATTTTACAAACGGGAAGCGCAGAAAACCTGTATCACCGCCCCAATAGTAAATTCGTGGCGGAATTCCTCGGAGTGGTCAATTATCTGCCTTGTCGTTTAACCTCACCGCAGAGCCTGAGCAGCCCGCTGGGCGAATACCATTTTAACCGCGCGTTACAACTGGCCGACGGCAGACCCGCAATGCAAAATCAAAACCTGGAATGGCTGATTCGCCCCCAACATCTGGTTCTGCACCCGGATATACAATCCGCCACCAGAATCAAAGCGAAATACTTCGCCGGCGCCTATTACCAATACGAATTGCAAACGGGCGAATATTATATCAGCGTACAATCGGTACAACCCTTGCCGGTGGGTACCGCCGTGCGGGTTGAATATCAGCATCGCGAAGCGCTGTTATTTGCGTCGACGGAATAAAAAGTGCGGTATTTTTACAGCGCTTTATGCCGAAAGGCCAGGTTGCCAATGCAAAAGTCACCGAAAAATCACCGCACTTTTTAGCTTCGATACGAATATTCCGTCAGTATCGATTATACGTCATAAGTTGTGGAAGCCGTATTACCGCCGCGTCCCGTCCAATTGGTATGGAAGAACTCGCCGCGCGCTTTATCGGTACGTTCATAGGTATGAGCACCGAAATAATCACGCTGCGCCTGCAGTAAGTTAGCCGGTAAACGGGCGGAAGTATAACCGTCTAAGAAGGTAATCGCAGAAGCCATACAAGGCATCGGAATACCTGATTCAATGGATTTGGCCACTACTTTACGCCAGTCCGCCAGCGCATTTTCCAGAATATTTTTAAAATAAGGATCGGAGCCGAGGAACACCAGATCCGGGTTGTTTTCATAAGCATCGCGGATATTTCCCAAGAAACGGCTGCGGATAATACAGCCTTCGCGCCATAACAGTGCGGTTGCCCCATAGTTAATATTCCAGCCGAAATTCTCGGAAGCTTCGCGAATCAACATAAAACCTTGGGCATAGGAAATAATCTTGGAGGCAAGCAAGGCTTTGCGTACCGCTTCCACCCAAAGGGCTTTATCGCCTTCCACTTTAGCAATGGTTTTACCGAATAATTTTTCAGCGGCCACACGCTGTTCTTTAAAGGATGAAACACAGCGAGCAAATACCGACTCGGTAATCAGCGTCAGCGGAATACCGAAATCCAGGGCGTTGATACCGGTCCATTTTCCGGTACCCTTCTGTCCGGCGGTATCCAGAATTTTTTCCACCAGAGGTTCGCCGTCGCTATCTTTATAACCCAGAATATCCGTTGTAATGTCGATCAGATAGCTGTCCAGTTCGGTTTTCTTCCATTCGGCGAAAATCTCCTGCATTTCCTCATAACTCAGGCCCAACCCCTCTTTCAGGAACTGATAAGCCTCGCAAATAAGCTGCATATCGCCGTATTCGATACCGTTATGTACCATTTTTACAAAATGACCGGCACCTTCTTTACCCACCCAGTCGCAGCAAGGCTCGCCTTTATCGGTTTTGGCCGAAATCGCCTGCAAAATAGGTTTCACATAAGGCCAGCCCTCTTCATTACCGCCCGGCATAATGGAAGGTCCGTGTCTTGCTCCCTCCTCGCCGCCGGAAACCCCGGTACCGATAAAGCGGATACCTTTTTCGGTTAAAGCTTTTACGCGGCGATTGGTATCCGGATAATTGGAATTACCCCCGTCGATAATAATATCTCCGGCTTCCAAATGAGGTAATAAGGCTTCAATAAACTGATCCACCACCTCGCCGGCGCGTACCATTAACATCACTTTACGTGGTTTTTCCAGCTTCGCCGCCAAATCCTCCAATGAATAGGCGCCGATAATATTGGTGCCTTTGGCCGCACCGGCTAAGAACTCATCTACTTTCGAAGTAGTGCGGTTATAGGCCACGACCTTGAACCCCTTGTCGTTCATATTTAAAATTAAGTTCTGACCCATTACCGCTAAACCGATAACGCCGATATCACCTTTTTTTGACATTTTTTGCTCCTGTTACCAAAAAATTAGTCTGAAGGTTACACACCCTCAATTGTTTAGATTAATCCGTCTTTAAAAAGCTATACTTCCAACGGATTAACAAAGATAAAAATAATAAAAATCAGCTTCTGATTTTATCTATAATTTATGATCAATCGGATACCCTCCGGGTTTTATCCGTTTGTTCTCTGCACCGGAAAAGGCCCGGCCGTAAATCCCCTTATTATTTCTCAAACTAACGGAGGAACCTGCTTTATTGCAAGGGGCAAGCCGAAGCTAAGCAAAAATTTCTTTCAATTTGTCCTTGTCCAGTACGACTTCGCCGTTTTCCAAAAGCAGCGCAGGAATACCGATATTGCCCTTTTGTTTGGTATTGACAAAGGCCGAATGGCTGTCGCGTAATTTTAAAAAGGCTTTTAAGTTTGCACCCCCGGCGGTCATATCCACGGGCTCATAGATTACGCCCAATGCCTTAAGCTCGCTGACAAAAGGTTCGGTGTCGGGGCACCAGGGGGCAAAATAAAGCGTAGGTTTCATTATTCTTCTCCTCTCCGAATTATCTGTCTAAAATAAAATCCACCGCCATTTCGCTATGCAATGCGGCAGTATCAAAAAACGGCAGCGCGGAATCCTTTTGGTTAATCAATAAACCGATCTCGGTACAACCCAAAATAACCCCTTGCGCACCAAGCGCCCTCAGTTTTTCGATAGTTTCGAGGTAAAAAGCTTTAGATTCGGTTTTAATCAGCCCCAAGCAGAGCTCATCAAAAATAATTCGATGAATTTCCCCTCGCGCTTTTTCATCGGGAACCAGCGGGGTAACGCCCCTTGCCTTTAATCCCTCAAGATAGAAACTATCGCTCATGGTAAATGAGGTGCCTAATAAGGCCACATTTTGTAACCCGTTCGCTTTAATGCGCTGCGCCACCACATCTAAAATATGTAAAAAAGGAACGGAGATATTTGCAATAATCTGCGCCGCTACCTTATGCATCGTATTGGTGGCAAGCAAAATGCCCTCCGCACCGGCCTGTTCCAGTAATTTTGCCTGTATGCCGAGTATTTCACCGGCTCTCTGCCAATTAGCGGATTTCTGGCATTCCACTATCTCTTCAAACTCCAAGCTGGAGAGCAGAATTTTTGCACTATGATTGACGCCCAACCTACGGTTAACCGCACGATTAATATTCAAATAATAGGAAGCTGTACTCTCCGGGCTCATTCCGCCCAAAATACCGAGTGTTTTCATCTAAAACTCCTTAATTTTTAACCGCACTTTTCTTCAATTCCATAGTTTTTTTATCCGCACAATCCAGCTCGACAACCGGCAGTACGCGGAGTTATTCCAAGAATTGAGCCGCTTCTCCATCCAGATACCATTCGGTAATACCGTTTTTAGCCTGAATGCGGGCAGCCGGGTAAGGGAGCAACTCTGCCGGCGTATCCTGAATCTGTTTTAGGATTTCCGCTTTTGCCGCGCCGATAACCAGATAAGTGATGCGTTTGGCCCTTTCGAGCAGTTTTGCCGTTTTGGAAATGCGAAGTTGCCCGCTTTGCGGATGGCTGGCGATAACCGCTAAATGCGGGTTATGGAAATCCGTTTGCTGCGGAAATAAGGAAGCGGTATGCCCGTCGTTACCCATACCTAAAATAATCCAATCAAAAACGCCCTTGGGAACGAGCGCATTTAATTCCGCTTCAAAACGTTTCAATTCTTGTTCTACCGGCTGTTCGCCGCGAATACGATGAATATTTTCCGCCGGAATTTGAATGTGATCGAACAATAATTTTTGGACTTCACCGTAATTGCTTTCCGGATCGGCGGGCGGCACCATACGTTCGTCCCCCCACCAAAAGTGTAAATTGCGCCATTCAATCTGCCTATTAAAAGGCGGTTGGGCCAGGGTTTTAAATAATAGTTTCGGCGTGGAACCGCCGGAAAGGGAAATATGTACCGGGCGCCCTTCAAAACTATAGGCTTTAAATTGTTCGGCGATTTTTTCCACTGCCTGCTGTGCAGTAGCAAAAACGATTTTATTCATGGGCTGTCCTTGTGCTAAAAGAGCGGTCATTTTTGCCGAGTTTTTTCGCTTGACTCGGAGGATTTCCCTCCCCCGGCCTACAGGGGAAGGAATAAGGTTTATACTTTTTTCTTCATTGCGCCGGAAGGTTTACGCCACACTTTACCGTGTTTCGCCATCAATTTATCCGCTTCGGTCGGCCCCCAGCTGCCGGCTTCGTATTCATATACTCGCCCCTGAGCGGCTTTGTAATCCAGAATCGGCTGCACGAATTTCCAACAGGCATGTACCGCATCGGTACGCGCAAATAAGGTGGCGTCCCCTTTCATGGCGTCCAACAGTAGACGTTCGTAGGCGGTCAATAATGTCGGCGAAGCCAGATCCGCATAACGGAAATCCATAGAAACCTCTTTCGCCTCAAAACCTGCCCCCGGCTTTTTCAAACCGAAGCGCATGGAAATGCCTTCGTCCGGCTGAATACGGATAATCAGTTTATTTTCCGGCGCACTCTGGCTGAAAACAGGATGCGGGGTGGTTTTAAAATGAATCACCACTTCCGTTACCCGAGTCGGTAAACGCTTACCGGTACGCACGTAAAAAGGTACCCCCGCCCAGCGCCAATTATCAATTTCGCAGCGCAACGCCATATAGGTTTCGGTATTGGAATCCGGCGGTACGCCTTTTTCCTGCAGGTATCCCTTTAGGTTCACGCCGTCAATATCTGCCGCGCTATATTGTCCTAATACCAGGTTATGTTTTACGTCTTCCGCCGTTAAGGGGTGCAGACAATGTAATACCTTGGCGACTTCATCACGCATGGAATCCGCATTGATAATCGCCGGCGGTTCCATAGCGACCATGGCTAGCACCTGTAATAAATGGTTTTGGAACATATCGCGTACCGCACCCGAACCGTCATAATATCCGCCGCGCTCTTCCACGCCCAGCGCTTCGGCGCCGGTAATTTCGATATAATCGATGAAGTTGCGGTTCCACAGCGGTTCAAACAAACCGTTGGAAAAACGCAATACCAATAAATTCTGCACGGTTTCCTTGCCCAGATAATGGTCGATACGGTAGATCTGATGCTCTTCAAAGAAACGGTGAATCTGAATATCCAGCGCCTTGGCGGTTTTCATATCGTAACCGAAGGGTTTTTCCACGATAATCCGTTTCCAACCGTATTCTTCCGTATTCAAACCATGAGCTGCCAGGCATTCGGGAATCACGCCGTACAAACTCGGCGGAGTGGATAAATAATAGAGGGTATTGCCGCAGGTTTTATATTTATCGTGCAATTCGTCCAAGCGGGGAAGCAGTTTGCCGTATTCATCCGCATCGGAGGTATTTAAGGCCTGATAATAAAGATGGGAGCAAAATTGCTCCAGGGTTTCGCCATTGGCACCTTCGTGCTGAATCAGGGCGTCGCGCATTTTAGTACGGAAATCCTGATCCGTTAATGAGGTACGGGCCACCCCCAATACGGAGAAATTTTCCGCCAGCCGGCCGATTTTATACAGGTTATATAAGGCGGGAATCAGTTTACGGTGGGTCAGATCTCCCGAAGCGCCGAAGATGACAATACAATTATTTTCTGCATTCATGTTTACTTCCTAAATATATTTATGAGGTTATGCCGACATTAGACATTGCCGTAGGTTTTTCTCTTATCTAATATGCAATATTGCCGTTTAAATTACCAATAGCTACAACGAATCGAATTGAAAGACATTCTTCCAGTTAAAACCCGCACTCCCCATAACAAAATAAGGATTAACCAAGCTTTCGCGCAGGTTATAACTCAGCGGCTGAAAGTGCAGGTCAAAAATGTCGCCGCCCGTTTCCTTCAGAATCACTTCGGCCGCCGCCGTATCCCATTCGCCGGTATTTCCCAAGCGGACATAGCAATCCGCGCAGCCTTCCGCCACCAAACCGGCTTTCAGACCGCTTGAACCGTAGCGGATAAAATCTGGGTTATAAGGCGAACGCAGGGATTGTTGAATTTTATTCTCGTCGGAGCTGCCAACGGCAATACGAATAAGATGACCGGGGGCGGAACGGGCGGGCGTTAAGCTGCGCAACCCGCTGTCCGTCTGCAAGAAAGCGCCTTTACCCTGCACCGCATAATAGGTTTTACCCAGTATCGGCGCATGAATAACCCCCAGTAGCGGCTGATGGGCGCAAACCAGAGAAATCATAACGGAGAACTGATCGGTACGATTAATAAACTGCCGGGTACCGTCAATAGGATCTATTAGCCAGTAAGACGGCCAATGTCTGCGCCGTTCGAGGGGAATATCACAGTTTTCTTCGGATAATACCGGTAAATGCGGGCTAAGTGTGCTTAGTTGTTCAATCAGAAACCGGCTTAAAAATAAATCCGCCTCGGTTACCGGCGTATTATCCGCTTTGGTCCGAACCTTAACCTCGCACCTGTAAAACTCTTTCAAATGTTCGCCGGCCCGAGCGGCAATCTCAAGCACCGACGGCAGAAGTTGTGAGGCTATTTCCATGTTATCGTCTAAACTTAAAGGGAAAACGAAATCCGACCGCAAACTACATACGGAATTAAATCTGCGGAGGACGAGATCATCGCCTTTACAGCGCTAAAATCTATCCGCCCATGCCGGCCCTTCGTTTTAATTTTGAACCGGGTCTGATTTTAACAAAAGATTCGCCGATTGACTATATAAGGGCATTCCAAACAATCCGGCATTAACAGTTGCCTGTTAATGCCGGAAAAAATAAAACTAAAATGCCTGTTTCCTATTTCTTGGCGCGTAGTATGCGTAAGCTGAAAATCAGGATACCGAAAATAAATACCGCCAGACCAAGGAACTGCGCTGCGGTTTCCCAATTTTGCAGCCCGATCGCCAAAGGCGCATCGGAACCGCCCGAGCTAACGGAAGCGGCGATAATAAAGGCAAGCAATACGCCGATTAAACTTTCGCCCACAATCAGACCGGCGGCGAACAAGGTACCGTTGCGCTCTGCCTGTTTCTGCAATGCGTTCTTATCCTTACCCTTTGCACTCGCATAGCGATCTAAATGGCGGTTAATCAACCAAGCCAGAAACGCCCCCACAACAATAGGTGCGTTAACCACCGGCGGCAGATAGATCCCCATACCTACGGCCAACGCCGGCAAGGCAAAACGATTACCGCTCGCCCGCTTAAAGACTAAATCCAGAATAATCAATACCACACCCAAACCTATACCGGCGAAAATATAAGTCCATTCCAGATTACTGGAGAAAATACCCTTGGCAATGGCCATCATCAGGGTTGCCTGCGGTGCAGACAGTGCCTGACTTGTATCCATTCCCTCTCGCGGCATGGCGCCGGAAAAACCGTAGGCGTTATATAAAATTTCCAGAACCGGCGCAATTACCAGCGCCCCCACAATACAACCGATAATAAGAGCGAATTGCTGGCGCCAAGGCGTCGCCTGTACCAATAAGCCGGTTTTTAAATCCTGCAGGTTATCATTGGAAATAGCGGCGATGGTGATAACAATAGCACCGGTAAAAATAGTCAGTGCGGTAAGAAAACGTTGTCCTTCCGCAGTTTCCAGCAGACCGAAGGAATGTCCGAGAGCCATTAACACCAGGGCGGTAATAACTACGGAAATAATTCCGATACCGGAAATCGGGCTGGAAGAAGAACCCACCAACCCCGCCATATAACCGCAGGCGGCCGCCACAAAGAAGCCGATAACCGCAGCCAAGGCGGTACAGACCACAATCAGCAGTAAGGAAATTTCCGCCGAAATGGAAACCGGTTGGATAAAGCTGTAGAATACGATGGCAATCAATCCGACGCTGGCTAATGTAATATAAATCATTGCCTTAGCCGATAGATCCTGGCTCGTCCGATGCTCTTCCTCATTCGCACCGACACCTCGTAGGGTACGGAATGACTGACGCATACCTTCCAACATAGGCTTCAACAATACCAATAAGGTCCAGATAGCGGCGATACCTATGGTTCCCACCCCGATAAAACGCACTTTTTCTTTCCAAATCGTCATTGCATAGCCGATCATATCGGCGTCCGCCGGCATTGGATTATGGGCGGTAAAATAAGGAACCAATACAAACCAGGTCAGCGCAATACCCAATAAAATTGCCAAACCGCCAATCAGTCCCACCAGATAACCGGCACCGACCAGGGCAAGAGAAAAGCCCATTGGCAGCTGGAATACCGCATTCCCGCCCTTAAACCACAAACTGGCGCCGTCAGCAATCAGTCGTAATCCGTTGGTCAGAAAACCGGCGCAGGCGGCAACCATTCCGCCCATGGCAATTTCTTTAATTCCGCTTTCGCTCTTTTCATCGGCGTTACCGGCTTTTAGAATTTCCGCCGCGGCTACGCCTTCGGGATAAGGTAACTCGCTTTTTACCACCATCACATTACGTAACGGAATGGTAAAGATTACCCCTAAAATACCGCCGGCGGTACATACCAGCATGGTCTGCCAGAACGGAAAGCCCTGCCAATATCCCATCATCAGCATGGCCGGCAGCACAAAAATAACCGAAGACAGCGTACCCGCGGAAGAAGCCTGGGTTTGCACCATATTATTCTCCAGAATATTCGATCCCTTGAATAATTTAAGCACCGCCATGGAAATAACTGCGGCGGGAATAGAAGATGCAAAGGTAAGCCCGACTTTCAGCCCCAAATAAACATTTGATGCGGTAAACACCACTGTGATTAAAGCGCCGAGAAACATTCCCCGAAAGGTCAGCTCGCGCAATTGTTGGTGAGGATTAATCATAAAAAAAGCCCTTTTAATCAGTTATAATCAAAATTGACTTATCTTACATGAATCCAAACCATATAAGAAATAAATTCAAAAAAATTAAATTTTATTTAAAAAATCCCGTAAACAATAAAGTGCGGTCAAATTACGGGCTTCATAAAAATCTTCGTCCTTTAATAAATCATCAATTTTATTCAAAGGAAAGCGCACCAGTTGTAATGGCTCCGGTTCATCGCCCTGCAAGCGGGCGGCATACAGATCTCGGGCAATAAGTATATGCATGGGATTATTCATAAAACTCGGTGATGAATTTACCGTTCTCAGCCGAGTAAATTCTTTCGCTCCAAAACCGATTTCTTCCTGCATTTCACGGTTAGCGCTCTGTTCCGGGGTTTCGCCCGCTTCCATCAACCCCTTACAAAACCCAAGTTCATAGCGCTCCGTACCTACTGCATATTCGCGCACCATGAATAAATCCCCGTTTTCTATCGGCAACACCATCACCGCCGCACGACTGCCGGGTTTTAGCCGCTCATAGGTACGTCGCTCGCCGTTGGAAAATTTTAATTCTACCGCCTGAATCTCGAAAATCCGAGATTTCGCGGCGACGGAAATATCTAAAATTTGCGGTTTTACCAATGTATTCATATTCGCCTCTTATTTTACAAACCCTACGAATAACGATACCATTAACCAATCATTTATTCTAAGGAAAAATCATGCACAAAGCTTCTTCCCGCACTGATGACAATGAGGCCGTCCGCTTGGACAAATGGCTGTGGGCCGCTCGTTTTTATAAAACCCGTTCCATCGCCAAAGAGATGATCGACGGCGGTAAAGTCCATTATAACGGGCAGCGAACCAAGCCGAATAAGAGTGTGGAAGTCGGTGCGGTCCTGAAATTGCGCCAAGGCAATGAAGAAAAAGAAGTTGTGGTTACCGCACTTTCCGGCCAGCGCCGCGGCGCGCCCGAAGCGCAGCTGTTATACCGTGAAACCGAACAAAGCGCGGAAAAACGAGCGCAAATGGCGCTGGCGCGTAAAAACAATATGATGCCTCATCCGGATCGGCGGCCGAATAAAAAAGAGCGACGCGACTTGATCAAATTCAAACAACAGGATAACGGCTTGTAATTTCAGCAATCAACCCCACATTACAACCATTCGTAAAACACTAGGGTTATAACCCTACTTTGAGCTCCGGGGGAATAACCCATTATCCCCCATTACAATAGGAATCATTATGACAGATTACAGCCGAGATAACGATAAACTGTATCGTTATCTGTTTCAGGATCGCGCCGTACGCGGTGAATGGGTCCGTTTAAATCAAGCTTTTAATGATACGCTGAATACCCATGAATACCCGGCGGCGGTACGCAACCTGCTCGGCGAAATGATGGTCGCCACCAGTCTGCTCACCGCCACCTTAAAATTCGAGGGACATATTACCGTGCAGCTACAGGGCGACGGCCCGTTAAAACTGGCTTTGGTCAATGGGACGGACAGCCAGCAAATCCGCGCTTTAGCCAGATTACAGGGCGACATCAACGATGAGATGACATTGCATCAGATGATCGGTAACGGCGTGTTGGTAATCACTATTACACCGCAACAGGGCGAACGCTATCAAGGCATTATCGCACTGGATAAACCGACGCTGGGCGAATGTCTGGAACAGTATTTCCAGCGCTCCGAACAACTACAGACCCAGTTGCTGATCCGCTGCGGTAAGTTCGAAGGGAAACCGGTGGCCGCAGGTATGCTGCTGCAAATTATGCCGGACGGTTCGGGTTCTCCGCAGGATTTCGAACATCTCGCCACCCTCACCGCAACGGTAAAAGACGAGGAAATCTTCGGTCTGAGCGCAGAAGAATTACTCTATCGTCTTTATCATGAAGAAAGCGTGGAATTGTTTTCTCCTCAACAGGTAGCATTTCACTGCGGCTGTTCGCCGCAACGTTCCGGTGCAGCGCTATTACTGCTTGAGGATAATGAAATCGATGAAATTTTGGCGGAACATAACGGCAGCATAGATATGCAATGCGAATGCTGCGGTACCCATTATTTCTTCAATAAAGAAGCCATTGCCAAACTGAAACAGGCCTCTTAAAAAAACGCATAAAAAATAACCGCACTTTTTATACGGTGCGGTTATCTGTCTATTCTCAGCGTCTACACATAATTTCATTCCCGTTTAAACATGGAGGAAACCGGGCTATGTCCGGTTTCCTCCATGGGAATTAATATTATGCCTCCTCGCGGTCTTTAATAATCGCTTTCGTTATAACCGAAATAAGCGCGGGTCAGGATTTCTTCCATATCCGCTACCAGCGGCAGACGCGGATTGGCCGGGGAACATTGATCTTCATAAGCCAGCAGAGCGACTTCGCGACGAGCGTCCATCCAGTTTTTTTCATCCACCCCCTGTTCTTTAAAGGACATTTTCACTCCGCATTTAAGCGCCAGTTCATAACAAGCCTTGGCATAGGACTTCACGCCCTCTTCCGGCGTTGCGCACGGCAGGCCTAAAATACGGGCGATATCCTGATATTTCACATCGGCTTTATAATAGTTATATTTCGGCCAGGTTGCAGTTTTCTGCGGACGAGTACCGTTATAACGAATGACGTGCGGCATTAAAATCGCATTGGTACGACCGTGCGGGGTATGGAAACGACCGCCGATTTTATGTGCCAGGGAATGATTCATGCCGAGGAAAGCATTGGCAAAGGCCATACCCGCCATAGTGGAGGCATTGTGCATTTTTTCACGCGCCTGCGGATCTTTTTCTTGCACGGAACGTTCGAGATTTTCGAACACCAGTTTAATCGCCTGCAGCGCCAGGCCGTCGGTAAAATCATTGGCCAATACCGAAACATAGGCTTCGGTGGCGTGCGTCAATACGTCCAGACCGGTATCCGCCGCCACATGGGCCGGAACAGTCATCACCAAAGCCGGATCCACAATCGCCACGGTCGGGGTTAAAGAATAATCTGCAATAGGGTATTTCTTATCCCCTTCGCTGATAACCGCAAAAGGCGTAACCTCGGAACCGGTACCGGAAGTGGTCGGAATGCCGATAAATCTGGCTTTACGTCCCAGTTGCGGGAATTTAAACGCCCGTTTGCGGATATCCATAAATTTCTGCACCAAATCGCGGAAATCCACTTCCGGCTGTTCGTAAAACAGCCACATCACTTTGGCGGCATCCATCGCCGAACCGCCGCCCAAGGCGATAATAGTATCCGGTTGGTAATTCCGTAGCAATTGCGTACCGCGGCGTACGGTTTCAATGGACGGATCCGGTTCCACATCGGCGAATAGCTGGTAGGTAACATGATTACCGCGCGCCATAATCTGTTTGGCGATTTTTTCCACAAAGCCCAAATCCACCATGGTGCGGTCGGTTACGATAACCACACGCTCCATTCCTTTCATCGATTGTAAGTACTGAATAGAATCCCGTTCAAAATAAATTTTTGAAGGTACTTTGAACCATTGCATATTATTTCTCCGTCTTCCCACCCGTTTGATGTTCACTAAGTTCATGGCGCTGACATTATTGCCCACGGAGTTTTTACCGTAGGAGCCGCAACCTAAGGTTAATGAAGGCAGGAAGGCGTTATAAACATCACCGATACCGCCAAAGGTGGAAGGCGAATTCCAAATAACGCGAATGGCTTTTACTCGCTCGCCGAAAGCTTTGGCCAGTGCCGCATCCTTGGTATGAATTGCAGCGGAGTGGCCCAGGCCGTTAAAATTAACCATAGCCTCGGACAGGGCAATCCCCTCCTCGCGGGAATTGGATTTTAACAGTGCCAGTACCGGTGATAATTTTTCCCGGGTCAAAGGCTCTTGAGGCCCCACTTCTTTGCACTCCGCCAGCAAAATATTGGTATTGGCAGGAACTTTAAATCCCGCCCGTTCGGCAATCCAGGCCGCCGGTTTCCCCACCACATCGGCATTCAGTTTTGCACCGCCGCAGTTGGCGCTGTTGGCCTTAACCCCGAATAAAAATTCTTCCAGCAGGGTTTTCTCTTTTTTATTCACAAGATAAACCCCGTAGGATTTCATTTCCGCCACAAAGTCGTTATACACTTCCTTATCTACGATAGCCGCCTGCTCGGAGGCGCAAATCATGCCGTTATCAAAGGATTTGGACATAACTATATCATGGGTCGCCTGTTTAATATCGGCGCTTTTCTCCACATAGGCCGGTACATTACCCGCCCCCACGCCCAGCGCCGGTTTACCGCAGGAATAGGCGGCTTCGACCATAGCATTACCGCCGGTCGCCAAAATAGTCGCAATGCCCGGGTGTTTCATTAATGCGGAAGTGCCTTCCATGGAAGGATGCTCGATCCACTGAATGCAGTCTTTCGGGGCACCAGCGGCAACAGCGGCTTCATACACGATGCGTGCGGCATGGGCCGAAGACTGCTGGGCGGAAGGGTGGAAAGCAAAGATTATTGGATTACGGGTTTTTAAGGAAATAAGCGATTTGAAAATGGCGGTGGAAGTGGGATTGGTGGTGGGCGTGATACCGCAGATAACGCCCACCGGATCGGCAATCTCGGTTATTCCGGTTACATCGTCCTCACTAATGATCCCGACGGTTTTCAGGTTACGCATATTGTTCACCACATATTCGCAGGCAAACAAATTTTTGGTCGCCTTATCTTCGAATACCCCGCGCCCGGTTTCTTCGTAAGCGTGCATCGCCAGTACGCCGTGCTGATCCAGAGCGGCCACCGAGGCTTTCGCCACGATATAGTCAACCTGCTCCTGATTCAGTTTTCTGAACTCCTCCAGGGCGGCCAAGCCTTTTTCAACAAGTGCATTAACTTCGGTCTGAGCCGGGCTGAGCGCATTGTCAATGGCATTACTCATAATAGTTTCTCCTAAAGTTGTTAAAAAATTAAAATATAGCTGGCGCAGATTATACCCTGTAGGAGGTAGGCAACCATAAGAATACGAACAATGTGTGATCTGGATCAAACTTTTAAGCGTTCATTTTTTGTACGTTTTTGTTCGTGATTTTATTGGCTAAGTGGTTATTTTTATTGAATGAAAAGGGTAAGTTTTCACTTATGGCAAAGCGAAAGCAAAATGCTTTTATATGGATCTAAAAACAGGAAAAAAAGGATGAAACGAAACCTGAATCTCTGTGGCAAAAACAGACCGGCTGGAAAAACAAAAAACCGGTTTTTTAAACAAAACCGGTTTCTCTTATTCAACCAATGAGGACTATTTTCTGGCCAGCGGCGGTACAAAACAGATGCCCATATCCCAAGGCTGTTCAATCCAGGTATTCTGCGGAATATCCACCACATAATCATCCACCAACGATGCACCTGCCGGTTTCGCAAAAACCGTAACAAAACGGGCTTTCGGATACATTTCACGGATAGCGCGCGCCGTATTGCCGGTATCCACCAAATCGTCCACCACAATAAATCCTTCCCCGTCGCCCTGCGCTCTGTGCAATACGTTCAGTTCTCCCTGCTTATCATGATCATAACTGGCGATACAAACGGTTTCGATATGGCGCAGCCCCAATTCGCGCGCCATTACCGCCGCCGGAAACAAACCGCCGCGGCTGACCGCAATAATACCTTTCCATTGCGAGGCCGGCAGTAAGCGCTCTGATAATTTACGGGCATGCATATGGAACATATCCCAGGTAACAACATATTTTTCGCTCATAATCTTCACCCTTTGTTAAAGCATTCCTATCGGCAACAGGGTTGCCCGATAAATAAAATTGCGTAAGGATAACCTGAAAATCGGTTTTATGCTATTATTTGGCGCACCATTTTAGAAAAAAACCGCCAAAGAGCGGTCTATTTTTCTCAAGATTTTTTAACAAAGGAAAAATCATGTCTGAAATTCAATCCTTAGCGCCCCGCTTATTGTGGAAATGGTTCGATCAGGTCTGTTCCATTCCTCACCCCTCTTACTATGAAGATAAACTGGCCGATTTTATTGCCCATTGGGCAAAAACGAAAGGCTTTTATGCCGAACGCGACGAAGCGGGCAACCTGCTAATCCGCAAAGCGGCGAGCAAAGGCATGGAAAACCGTCCCGGTGTCGCTTTGCAGGCTCATCTGGATATGGTACCTCAAGCCAATGAAGATACCCGCCACGATTTCAAAACCGATCCTATCCGTCCTTATATCGACGGCGAATGGGTCAGTGCCGAAGGTACGACGCTAGGTGCGGATAACGGTATCGGCTTGGCTTCGGCACTGGCGGTGCTGGATAGCGAAGATCTTGCTCATCCGCCTTTGGAGGTATTGCTTACCATGACCGAAGAAGCGGGTATGGAAGGTGCTATAGGCCTACGTCCGAACTGGTTACAGTCGGAAATTATGATCAATACCGACACGGAAGAGAACGGCGAGATTTATATCGGCTGTGCCGGCGGCGAAAACGCCGATTTGAGTATTGCATTGCAATGGCAACCGAATTCATTTCAACATAGCTTTCAGCTGATTCTGAAAGGATTGCGCGGCGGTCATTCCGGGGTGGATATCCATACCGGACGCGCCAATGCGATTAAACTGCTGGCACGTTTTGCGGCGGATTTTCAGCAAAAGCATCCGCAGTTCGAATTCAGTCTGGCGGAAATCCGCGGCGGCTCGGTACGCAATGCTATCCCGCGTGAAGCCTTTGCGACATTTTGCTTTAACGCCGATCCCCTTATTCTGCAAACTGCGGTGGAAAACTTCCGACATTCCGTGGCCCATGAACTGGCCCATGCCGAACCGAATTTATCCATTAGTTTACAGCCCGTAAGCAAACCGGAAAAAGTTTTTACAGGGGAAAAGGCAATGGGCATTATTCATTTGTTTAATGCGCTGCCCAACGGTGTGATCCGCAACAGCGATACGGTACCGGGCGTAGTGGAAACCTCCCTAAGCGTGGGTGTACTAAAAACCGAAGCGGAACAAGTGCGTGCCACAATTCTGCTGCGTTCGCTGCTGTCCAGCGGTACCGAATATACGGAAACCCTGTTATCTTCTATTGCGACCCTCGCCGGTGCCAAGGTTAGTTTCTCCGGCAAATATCCGGGCTGGGAACCCCATCAGGATACCCGGATTCTGAATCTGACCCGTGAAGTATATGCGGAAATTTTGGGCCAAGAACCGAAAATTAAAGTGATTCATGCCGGCCTGGAATGCGGATTGCTGAAAAAAATCTATCCGCAGATGGATATTGTTTCCATCGGGCCGACCATTGTAAACGCCCATTCGCCGGATGAAAAAGTACATATTCCGGCGGTTCAAACCTATTGGCGGCTGTTAACCGGTATTCTGGCGCGTATGCCGGCAAAAACGGCATAAGCACGGATGAGTCCTTACAATACGAAAGGCGGGCTTTATGCCCGCCTTTATTTTGTTTAATTTGACTCGCCCTTTTACCGCTTCGCTTCCGCCGTTATTCTCTTTCGACTGTAGCGGAAAACATTACAAACAAGCGGTAAAATTCGGCAACCAATCCTGCGCGCATTGATCATGATCCTCCACGCTCAGTACGTCTATTTTTAATGAGGGACAAAGCTGCTGCGCCCCGCACCCGCCAAGCACCGATTCCACTTCGTTCACCGCATAGCAGAAAGTATCATAATCGGAATTCCCCAAACCGATCACCGCAAAGCGCAAATGGGATAAATCCGGTTTATCTTGTTTAATCTGATTGATTAAGGGCTTTAAATTATCCGGCACTTCGCCGGCACCATGGGTAGAGGTAACCACTAACCAGAGTTTATCTTCAATTACTTCATCCAGCACCACTGCCCGTCGAATATGATTATCGAAACCTTGCTGCTGTAAAACCTCGGCCACATGATCCGCCACATATTCCGCCGCACCAAGGGTACTGCCGGTAATTATGCAAATTTTCGTCATTGTTTTTCCCGTTCCGGCCCTAGAGCCGGTGTGATTAAATATCTAAATTCGCCCGCAGCGCATTACTTTCGATAAAGTCCCGGCGCGGCTCGACTTCATCACCCATTAGGGTGGTAAACAACTGATCGGCGGCCACGGCGTCCTTAATGGTTACTTTTAACATATGACGCGCATTCGGATCCATGGTGGTTTCCCACAACTGCTCCGGATTCATTTCCCCCAGCCCTTTATAACGCTGCACGGTTAGGCCGCGACGGGATTCTTTCACCAACCATTCAATCGCCTGTTCAAAAGAACTCACTGCCAGTTTGCGCTCGCCACGGGTAACATAGGCGCCTTCCTCCAGCAAATCTTTTAATTGAGCGCCCAGTTTACGTAGACGGGCATATTCATTACCGCTGACAAAATGGAAATCCAAGGCATAATCCGTATCTATCCCATGGGTGCGCACCTGTAAAGTTACCTCGTACAAATGACGCTCTTTATTATACAGAATATCGTACGCATACTGATTGGCATGGCCGTCTTTGGCGTTCAGCAACTCGGTCAGGGATTGCGCCCATTCGTTCAGGGCCCCTTCGTCCTTCATCAGTTCCGTATTCAGATCGGCGAAATAAATCAATTCCTTCAGCAATGCTTCCGGATAGCGACGGCTCAGGCGTGCGATCATCTTATGCACGTTATTATATTCGGATACCAGATTTTCCAAAGGTAGGCCGTTCATAGCCGGCGCATTTTCATTCACATACAGAGCAGCATCTTCCAAGGCGATAGCCAACTCATACTGGGTCATCGCCTCGTCATCTTTAATATATTGTTCCTGTTTACCTTTTTTCACTTTATACAGCGGCGGCTGGGCGATATACACATAGCCGCGCTCGATTAATTCCGGCATTTGACGATAGAAGAAGGTCAGCAGCAGGGTACGAATATGGGAGCCGTCCACATCCGCATCGGTCATAATAATGATACTGTGATAACGCAATTTGTCCGGATTATATTCATCACGACCTATACCACAACCGAGGGCGGTAATCAGGGTACCCACTTCTTGGGAGGAAAGCATTTTATCGAAACGTGCTTTTTCCACGTTCAGAATTTTTCCCTTTAAGGGCAAAATCGCCTGATTTTTACGGTTACGCCCCTGCTTGGCCGAACCGCCGGCGGAATCCCCCTCCACTAAATAGAGTTCGGACAAGGCGGGATCCCGTTCCTGACAGTCCGCCAATTTACCCGGTAGGCCGGCAATATCCAGCGCGCCTTTACGCCGAGTCATTTCCCGCGCTTTGCGTGCCGCTTCACGGGCGCGGGCGGCATCGATAATCTTGCTGACAATAATTTTAGCGTCGTTCGGATTTTCCAGCAGATATTCCTGCAGGTATTCGTTCATGGCGGATTCCACCGCCCCCTTCACTTCGGAAGAAACCAGTTTGTCTTTGGTCTGCGAGGAAAACTTAGGATCCGGCACCTTCACCGAAACAACGGCCACCAAGCCTTCACGGGCATCATCACCGGAAGTTTCCACTTTGGTTTTCTTAAAGAAGCCTTCCTTTTCCATATAGTTATTCAGGCTGCGGGTCAGCGCGGCACGGAAACCGGCCAAATGGGTCCCGCCGTCCCGCTGCGGAATATTATTGGTAAAGCAGTATAGATTTTCCTGGAAACCGTCGTTCCACTGCAATGCTACTTCCACCCCGATGCCGTCTTTTTCGGCGGAAAAATAAAAAGGCTTCTGATGAATCGGCGTTTTATTCTGATTTAAATATTCGACGAAAGCCTGGATCCCGCCTTCATAATGGAAGTGATCCTGCTTGCCGTCGCGCTCGTCCACCAGCTTGATAGATACGCCGGAGTTCAGGAAAGACAGCTCACGCAAACGTTTTTTCAGAATTTCGTACTCAAAAACCGTTTGACTGAAAATATTCGGACTCGGCCAGAAACGCACGGTAGTACCGGTTTTATCGGTTTCTCCGATTACCGCCAAAGGGGCCTGAGGTTCGCCCAGATGGTAGAACTGTTCATGTACATGACCTTGGCGTCGGATCAGTAATTGTAATTTATCGGAAAGTGCATTAACTACGGATACCCCTACCCCGTGCAGACCGCCGGATACCTTATAGGAATTATCGTCGAATTTACCGCCGGCATGCAGTACGGTCATAATCACTTCGGCGGCGGAAACCCCCTCCTCCGGGTGAATATCTACCGGTATGCCGCGTCCGTCATCGCGCACGGAAACGGAGTTGTCTTCATGAATGGTAACGATAATATCCTTACAATAACCTGCCAGCGCTTCATCAATCGCGTTATCCACAACTTCGAACACCATATGATGCAAGCCCGTGCCGTCGTCCGTATCGCCGATATACATACCGGGACGTTTACGTACCGCATCTAAACCTTTCAGGACTTTAATGCTGCTCGCACCGTAATTCTCTTGGGTATTTTCTGACATAGTTTTTCTCTGCATTTTCCTTAATAAATGATTGGCGGATTATAGCAGATTTTTAGCCGAACCGCACCTTATTCCGTTGCCGGCGGCGGGCGGTAACGATAAAGTGCGGTCGGAATTTCACAAGTTTTTCGAGATTGGCCGAACAGAGCCTTTAAATAAATTTCAGCGGTAATAAAAAAAGCCGGTAGGATTGGGATATAGGATTCCGACTAAGGAATATCCTGTCCGCGCGCGGCAACATACACCTTGATCCATTCTTCCTCGCTAAAGGATATATTCAGGGCGTCCACGGCATTTTTTATTCTCTCCGTCTTACCCGAGCCGATAATCGGCATAATCTGCGCCGGATGCGCCAACAACCAAGCATAGGCCAGGGTATCCAGCCGCGACTCGCCCTTTTCCTCCCCGATTTGAGCTAAGGTTTGCACTACGCGCCGGCTGCATTGATCCTGCGCTGAAAACAAACGCCCGCCGCCCAAGGCCGACCATGCCATAGGTTTTATCCGTTTTTCCAACAGAAAATCCAGCGAGCCGTCCTCAAAAGGAGCCAAATGCAAAGGCGAAATTTCAATCTGATTGGTAACCAGAGGTTGCGCTACATAGGATTGCAACATGGAAAATTTTGCCGGCGTACAATTGGATACCCCGAAATGGCGAACCTTACCTTCAAGCCGCAATTGTTCGAAAGCCCGTGCAATCTGAGCCGGATCGGCACAAGGGGATAAACGGTGGATCAACAATAAATCCAGATATTCACATCTTAGCTGCCTGATGGAACGTTCCGCCGACCAGATAATATGCCGGTAGCTATTATCATAATGATGACTTTTAACCTCGGGCAATTCGGCGTTCGGATATAAAATACCGCACTTGGTTACGATATTCAGTTGTTGCCGCAAGCCTTTATCTGCCGCTAGCACTTTGCCGAATTCACCCTCCGAGGTAAAGGCGCCGTAACAAGCCGCATGATCCAATGTGTTAATACCCGCGTCCAGTCCCTGCTTAACCAGGGTTAATAATTCCTGAGTGCTTTTACCCCAGGCTTTCAAGCGCCAATAACCCTGAATAAAACGGCTGAAACTTAAGGTCGGTGCTAAATCTATATATTGCATTTTGGCTTCCCCCGTTAGTGGCATGGAATAATATTAAGGTTCGGATTCTACGAACCTTCGGGCGCCTCCAAGCGTAAAGGCTGCTTTGCTTCCGTACGCGCCGATTTATGTTGGCGGATAAGAGACATAAAAGGCTGGGCGAAACGTTCCCATTTAATCGCCCCCACCCCGTTAATTTGTAACATTTCACTTTTGCTGGTAGGTTGATGCAGGGACATTTCCTGTAAAGTGGCGTCGCTGAATACGATATAAGGCGGAATATTTTCTTTATCCGCAATCTGTTTACGCAGGAAACGCAGGCGGGCAAATAAATCCTTATCGTAATCATATTTCTGCGCTCTATGCAGCACAGGTAAAGAGGATAAACGCGGCGTCGCCAAGGAAAGCGCCACTTCTCCGCGCAGTACCGGACGGGCGCTTTCGGTCAGCTGTAACACCGCCCCCACATCGCCGAAAACCTGACGAATAAAGCCCAAATGGATCAGCTGGCGAATGACCGACTGCCAATATTCCTTGCTTTTATCCCGCCCTATGCCATACACACTCAAACTATCATGTCGGTTTTCCCGAATTTTCTGATTCTGCAACCCGCGCAGCACGGCAATCACATACTGGATCCCATAGCGCTGGCCTAAACGATAAATGGCGGACAGGATTTTCTGCGCATCCAACAGACCGTCGTATTTTTTCGGCGGATCCAAACAAATATCGCAATTATTGCAGGGCGTTTGGCGATTTTCACCGAAATAATTCAATAATACCAAGCGTCGACAGGTCTGGCTTTCGGCAAATTCGCCAATCGCTTCCAATTTATATTGTTCGATACGCCGTTGCGGACTTTCCTCTTTTTCCGCAATCATTCGCTGCAACCAGGCATAGTCCGCCGGATCGTAGAACAGAACCGCCTCTGCCGCTAAATCATCGCGCCCGGCCCTGCCGCTTTCCTGATAATAGGCTTCGATGCTGCGCGATAAATCGAAATGAGCGACAAAACGCACATTGGATTTATTAATCCCCATACCGAAGGCAATGGTCGCTACCACCACCTGCAGGTTATCGCGCTGAAAATCCTGCTGTACCCGTTCGCGCAGCCCGTTTTCCAATCCGGCATGATAGGCTGCCGCCGCAATCCCCTGTTTACGTAGGGTTTCTGCAATACGTTCCGCCTTACTACGGCTGTTGCAATAAACGATTCCGCTTTTTCCTTTCTGAGCGGCCACAAAACGGCACAGCTGTTCCATCGGCTTAAATTTTTCCACTAACGTATAGCGAATATTCGGTCGGTCAAAACTGCCCACATAAATATAAGGCCGCTGCAGGTTCAGGTGGCGGAGAATATCCTGACGGGTGGAACTGTCCGCCGTGGCGGTCAACGCCATAACCGGCGCATTGGCGAAACAGGCTTTTAAACCGCCCAGCCGGGTATATTCCGGGCGAAAATCATGCCCCCACTGGGAAATGCAATGAGCCTCGTCAATGGCGATAAAATCCACCCGACACTGAGAAATAAAATGGAAGAAACCATTCGTCATCACTTTTTCAGGTGAAAGATAAAGTAATTTCAGCTGTCCCGAAATCGCTTTATTTTGCACCTGTTGCTGTTGTTCGAAGCTTTGCGCGGAGTTTAGGTAATCGGCCGCGACCCCGTTGGCACAAAGTTGATCCACCTGATCCTTCATCAGCGAAATCAGCGGTGAGATCACCAGCGTCAGACCGGGGAAACAAAGAGCGGGAATCTGATAGCAGAGGGATTTACCGCTGCCGGTGGCCATCACCACCAGACTGTCCCGCCCTTCCAATGCGGAACGGATCACCTCTTCCTGTCCCTGACGAAAGTTCTGGTAACCGAACACCTGCTGCAAGCGGCTAAGTGCGGTCGAAATCACCGGAATTTTTTGCTCCTCTGCGCCGCAGCGTTCTTCCGAGCTTATGCTGTCCGCCATCGGCATCAGGCAAATACCACCTTTTCGCCGTGGGCGGCACAGGCCTCGATCAGACAATCCCAAAATCTCTTACCCTCGGCATTGACCCAATCCCGCTCTTTACAAGCAAAATGGAAACCGCCCAAACGACTGGCAAGCCAAAGTTCCAACAAGGGTTCCTGCTTATTGATCACAATCTGGCTGCGATCGGAAAAAGTAATGCTGAATACCGACCCCTGGCGTTCGCAGTCCACATCGCAATCCTGCTCTTCCAGGCTGGCTTCGATATGATCCCAAATCTGTTCTATATTCTGATGGAATTCGCTGATATTCATAAAAATCTCCCGCCTATCAAGTTAAAGCTAAAATTATAGAGTTTTTAGCTATTTTGTGATAGCACAAAGGGGGAATAAATGGTAAAAATAACTGCAACCATCACAAGGAACAGGCAAATGAAAAAAATATTTTCCCTCTTTTTATGCGCTGGCTTTTGTTTTCTGCTCAGTGCATGCGGTGTAAAAGGCCCCCTTTATTTCCCGCAGCAGGACACAACACAGCAACAGACCACGGCCTCGGAATAGGATAAAAGCATGGATTTTTTCCAGTACAAAAACAATAGGTTATATGCGGAAGATATAGCGGTTTCCGAGCTCGTCCGCCGCTTCGGCACCCCCCTGTATATTTATTCGCGCGCCACCCTGGAACGCCACTGGCGGGCTTTCGACACGGCACTCGGTACACATCCGCATTTAATTTGCTATGCAGTAAAATCCAATCCGAATATCGCCGTATTGCAGACTATGGCCAAACTGGGAGCGGGCTTCGATATTGTTTCGCAAGGCGAACTGGAACGGGTTCTGGCCGCCGGAGGCGATGCCGGTAAAATCGTATTTTCCGGCGTCGCCAAAACGGCCGCGGAAATCGAGCGAGCGTTGAGCGTCGGTATCCGTTGCTTTAACGTAGAAAGCAGCGCCGAACTGGAACGCATCAATCAGGTCGCTGCTACAATGAATCTGCGTGCGCCTGTCTCCCTACGGGTTAATCCCGATGTGGACGCCCATACCCACCCTTATATTTCCACCGGACTGAAGGAAAATAAATTCGGTATTGCGGTACAGGAAGCCCGGCGGGTATACCGCTATGCCGCGGGATTAAAACATATAAAAATTACCGGAATGGATTGTCATATAGGTTCTCAGCTCACGGAATTACAACCGTTTCTGGATACCGCCGATCGCCTGATTCTACTGCTGGAACAGCTGAAAGCAGACGGAATCGAACTTGAGCATCTGGATCTGGGCGGTGGTCTGGGCGTAACCTATGACCGGGAAACGCCGCCCCATCCTGCGGAATATGCCGCCGCCTTATTAGATAAACTAAAAGGCTACCGCGAACTGGAAATTATCCTCGAACCGGGCAGGGCGATCAGTGCCAATGCCGGTATCCTGGTAACCAAAGTCGAATATCTGAAAAGTAACGAAAACCGCCACTTCGCCATTGTCGATGCGGGAATGAACGATATGATTCGCCCGGCCCTTTATCAAGCCCATATGGAGATTATCGAAGTAGCGCGTGATTTAGACCGCGAAACCCGAATATACGATGTGGTCGGCCCTATTTGCGAAACCTCCGACTTTCTCGGTAAAGGGCGTAAGCTTGCCATCGCAGCGGGCGATTATCTTGCTCAGCGTTCCGCCGGCGCTTATGGTGCCAGTATGTCCTCCACCTATAACTCCCGCCCGTTAACGGCGGAGGTGATGGTTAGCGGTGAAACGGCCAATCTTATTCGTCGCCGCGCACCACTCAGCCAGCTATGGCAACTGGAATCCTTATTACCCGAATCAGATTAAGGAGAAGGCAAAATGAAACTTTACTATTTACCGGGCGCATGCTCGCTGGTGCCTCATGTAGCACTGGAATGGATCGGTAATCCCTATGAAGCGGTTGCCGCCGGCCGGGAAGAAATAAAAAAACCGGGCTATCTGGCAATGAACCCGCTCGGTGCGGTACCGCTGTTAATTGACGGAGATTTGGTGCTGTCGCAGAATATCGCTATTTTAACCTATCTGGACGCACTGGCCCCCCAAGCCAAACTGTTCGGCAGTATAACCGTGCAGGATAAGGCCAAAGCGATGAAGTGGCTGGCCTTCTTCAATTCCGATCTGCACAAGGCATTCGGCCCGCTGTTCCGTCTGCCCGCCTATGCGGAAGACAATCAGCCCCTGGCGGACAACATCCGCCGCAGTGCCGCCGAACAGATTCTGCGTTATTTGGCCATTGCCGACGATCACCTCAGCCGACATATTTATTTCGGTGAAACCCTTTGCGTCGCCGATATTTACCTCTATACGGAACTGCGTTGGTGTAAGCTGCTCGGTCTGGATTATTCGGCGCTGCGCCATCTGGAATCCTTCTATCAGCGCGTAGCCGAAAATGAAGGCGTTAAAGCGGTACTGGGCCAGCAAGGATTAAGTGCATAAGGGATTAAAAAGGCAGGGTTTATCCCTGCCTTAGTAGGATTGTGCTATATCGGCCGAACGCACCTATCTCCTATGCTTAAACAGTTTATAATCCAATGAAAATTTGCCCGCGCCGGCAAATACGAAATAGAGAAACAGCAGAGAGTACAGCGCTGCCAGTTCTCCGCCGTTCTTAAGCGGGAAAAGCACATTGTCGGCACTAATAAATATAAAGAAATAAGCATAGGCCATCTGACCGGACAAAATAAAGGCCGCGGCTCTGACAAACAGGCCCAGAATCAGTAAGGAGCCGCCGATAATTTCAATCACACCGCCGACCCAGTACAACGAAAGAAACTCCACCGCTCCCTTGCCCTGCGTCATGGAAAGGGGAAATTCCCATATTTTCGCAGTACCGTGCAGCATAAACATATAAGCGGCGAGGATACGCAGGATATCCAGCATATAGGGACGAAATCCATTTAATCTATTCATATTTGACTTCCTTGTTGTTTAAAATCCATTTTAAATTTTACCCTCATGTTAGGGGCAAAACGCCGTCTTAAAAAACTCCGGATTAGGCGGCGGGAAAAGCGCCCGTCGCCGGAGAATCAAGACAAGGCTCTTCTATCCTAACGGCTCAGGCACAGATTAACAAGCGCACAAATAAAAATTCTCTTGCCCCTCAAAAGGGAAATTTACCCCTTTTACACACCTATTTCCGCACCTATTCAAAGGCCCATATTCAACCGGTCTGTAACGATGATAAAACTTTGCCTCAATCTCACTCAATGATACACTATCGGCAATTTTTTCAGTTCAAAACCAAGCAGGAATAAACAAATAATGCGTACAAGTAAATATCTTTTCTCAACCCTTAAAGAAACGCCGAACGACGCTCAGGTAGTCAGCCATCAACTGATGTTGCGCGCCGGCATGATTCGCCCGCTGGCATCGGGATTATACGACTGGATGCCTACCGGTATCCGCGTCTTGAATAAAGTGGAAAAAATTATCCGTGAAGAAATGAATAAAAGCGGTGCCATTGAAGTCAGAATGCCCGTTACTCAACCGGCGGAATTATGGCAGGAATCGGGGCGTTGGGAGCAGTACGGGCCGGAACTGCTGCGCTTTAAGGATCGCGGCGAGCGCGATTTTGTGCTCGGCCCCACCAACGAAGAAGTCATTACGGATTTAGTACGACGGGAAATCAGTTCCTATAAGCAGCTGCCGTTAAATCTGTATCAGATTCAGATTAAGTTCCGCGATGAAGTCCGTCCCCGTTTCGGAATGATGCGTTCGCGCGAATTTATTATGAAAGACAGTTATTCTTTCCATACGGATCATGCAAGCCTGCAGGAAACCTATGATCTGATGTATCAGACCTACAGCAATATTTTTACCCGCCTGGGGCTGGATTTCCGTGCGGTGCAGGCGGATACCGGCGCTATCGGCGGTAGTGCCTCCCACGAATTCCAGGTACTGGCGCAAAGCGGTGAGGATGACGTGGTGTTCTCCACCGAATCGGATTTCGCCGCCAATATCGAACTGGCGGAAGCGGTGGCCGTCGGCCAACGGGCAGCACCGCAAAAAGCATTGGAACTGGTAGACACGCCGAATGCAAAAACCATCGCTTCATTAGTGGAACAGTTCTCTCTGCCGATTGAAAACAGTGTAAAAACCCTGATTGTAAAAGGAGCCAACCCGGAATATCCGCTGATTGCGTTGATTATTCGCGGCGATCATGAACTGAACGAACTGAAAGCGGAAAAATTAGCCGAAGTGGCCTCTCCTCTGGAATTTGCCGAGGAAGCAGAAATCAAAGCTAAAATCGGGGCGGGGGTCGGTTCCTTAGGACCGGTGAATTTAAATATTCCGGCGATTATCGATCGCTCCGTGGCACTAATGAGCGATTTCTGCGCCGGCGCCAATATCGACGGTAAACATTATTTCAATATTAACTGGGAACGCGACCTAGCGCTGCCGAAAATAGCTGATCTGCGCAATGTGGTTGCCGGCGATCCTAGTCCGGACGGCAAAGGCAGCCTGATGATTAAACGCGGTATCGAAGTGGGGCATATTTTTCAGCTCGGTACCAAATATTCACAGGCGATGAATGCCACCGTACAGGGTGAAGACAGCCGTCCGCAAACCATGATTATGGGCTGCTACGGTATCGGCGTTACCCGCGTAGTCGCCGCGGCTATCGAACAGCATCACGACGAACGCGGTATTATCTGGCCATGCGATGAAATTGCGCCGTTTAAACTTGCCATCGTACCGATGAATATGCATAAATCCGAAAGCGTACGCGAATTTGCCGAGCAACTGTACGTGGATTTACAGGCCCGGGGAATAGAAGTTATTCTGGACGATCGTAAAGAACGTCCGGGGGTTATGTTTGCGGATATGGAGCTTATCGGCGTGCCTCATATGTTGATCATCGGCGAGAAAAATCTGGCCAACGGCGAAATAGAATATAAAAACCGCCGGAACGGGGAAAAACAGATGATCGCCAAAGATCAGTTGGCGGCATTTATCGCCTCCCTTTAAACGCCGTAAAAGTCCTAGGGCGGCAGAAAATTGCCGCCCGGATAAGGAAAAACGATGTCGAAATTACAGATAAAAATTCTGCAAATCAAAATAGGTAAGGCCTGCCAACAGCAGTTTGCCGACGGCAGCAGCCTCTGGAGCGCCATCCGTAAAATACCGGTGGAAGGGGTATTCGTTAATGCACAGGGTGCGGAAGGCAATGAAGTGGGCTTAAGCGCGCATCATGGCGGCGTTGATAAGGCATTGTTTTTTATGGCTGCCGATAGTTTTGAGCGCCTGAACCAGCTTAGCGGTTGCGATTTTGATTATAAGGACAGCGCTGTCTATGGTGAAAACTTTATCCTGTCCGGCTGTAATGAAAGCAATGTTTGTATCGGGGATATTTACCGCATCGGCGAAGCTTTAATCGAAATATCACAGCCGCGCCGGCCCTGTGAGCGTTTATCCCTGAGCAGCGCCAATCCTGATATGCAGGATATTATCTTTGATTCCGGGCTAACCGGTTGGTATGTACGCGTATTAGAAGGCGGAGAAATCCGTCGCAACCAGCTGTTGGAACTTTGTCGCCGCCCTTACCCGCAGTGGACGATACAACGCCTGAATCTCTTGCTTTCCGGACCCCTCGACCGAACCTTAATCGAACAGGCGCTACAATGCGATAAACTCGCCGCCGCCTTTAAACGGGCGTTGCACAAAAAACTCGAAGGGCACAGCGGTAAAGTCTGATTAAGCAATAATTAAGCAATAAATAGCGGCGACCTAAAAAGTCGCCGAAAAACCACCGCTCTTTACTCCGCCCCAATCTTCTCGGCGTTAATAAACCGGCTAATAATAAAACCGCTGCCCCAAACTGCCGTCGCAACTATGCAATTCCAGTTTGTTCCCATTTTTACCTATATCCAGGCATTTCCCGTTCAGCTCGCTGCGTAAGCTCGTTCCGTCGGCAAACCAACGCTGATTAGCCCCCTGATGACAGGGATAAGCGATAACTTTGGTTCCCTCCGTTCGTCCCTCTCCCGCCGCATCCAGGCATAAACCTTCGACTAAAATCCGTTGCCCTTGCAAGCGAAAGCGTTGATTGGCTCGTGCATGACAAGGATAGGCGATAATTCCGCGATAATTTGATTTGCTATTATCCAGGCAACGACCGTCCGCACTACGGATCAGCCGTTCAATTGGGGCTTCAGCTTCACTGGGGGGATAAATAGGAATGTTCCGCTGTTTTGCTACCTCTTGGCTGCCTTAAAGAAGGAGGTTCGAGGAAAGTATCCGGGTAGGCACAGCCTGAGAGAAACAAAGCGGAGAAGAGAAAATATAAACGGAGAAAGGGGAAATATACCGAATAGCGCATCAATAGCTCCTTTATTGATCAATAAAATACGGACGTTACGCCCGCATCGGTTAAGACCCTTACAAGGCCGGAAAGTGCGCCCGGCCGTTAACTTTTTACTCAGCTTTTTAATTTAGGTTGTCGATTTTGTAAACTGCGCCCGTCGGTGCGGCGCAACTTAGCCAATACGAAAATCAGCAATAAGCCTAAGCCTGCGGCAGTGATAAAGGTATAGCTGAAGGCCCGGGTTAATCCCTCTGCGCCATCGGCCAACAATGTGCGGTAAAGATTCAAAATCACCGCCGCCACGGCAATGCCCAACCCGATGCCCACCTGTTGCGCAACGCTCAGCATAGTGGAACCGGCGCTGGCGTGCTGTTCGTCCAAATCGGAAACCGTCAGCGTATTTACTGCGGTAAACATTACCGAAATACAGGCGCCGTAACAGGCTACCACCAGAATATTCAGCCATAGGGGCGTATCCGCACGCAACAGCGCCATCGAGGAAACGCTGGCAATCATAATTATGGAAGCGGCAATTAAGGTACCTTTGTAACCGAAGCGATCCAATACTCTGGCGATTAAAGGTTTGGTCAGCAGCGAACTCACCGCAATAGGCGCAATCATCCAACCGGCCGCCGCGGCACTGTAACCGAATCCCACCTGCAACATAAGCGGTAATAAAAACGGAATACCGGAGGCACTGATACGGAAAATCAAATTTGCCGCGGTACCCAGACGAAAGGTGCGGATATGAAATAAGGAAAGCGGCACCAGGGCGTTATCCGAACCTTTAGCATGGCGATAATATAAATATAAAAACAACAGGCCACAGCTCAAGATCAGCATGGCCATAGCTTTAGCCACAAAACCTTCGGCAAGTAAATCCAACCCCAAAGTCAGCCCCACCAGACCGCAACCGAACAGGATAAAACCGGGAATATCCAGTTTGCGACACTGACCGAACACATCGGGCATATGGCGCCTCGCCAGCAGAATACCGGCTAAACCGATGGGAATATTAATCAGAAATATCCAGTGCCAGGAAGCATAGGTTACCAGCCAACCGCCCAACACCGGTCCGAGTACCGGCCCGGTCAACCCCGCCATTGCCATTAGATTCCAAACCGGCAGCAGCTGTTGCTTGGGTACGGTACGAATAATCGCCAAACGCGACACCGGCATCATCAGCGAGCCGCCTAGCCCTTGTAATACCCGAGCCGCGACCAACTGGGTTAAAGACTGAGAAAAGGCGCAGGCAACCGAGCCCATTACAAATAATGCCAAAGAAAAACGGAATACGCGCAGGGTGCCGTACCTATCCGCCAGCCAACCGCTAAGCGGAATAAACAGAGCCAAGGTCAAAGCGTAGCTAATAACCGCCATCTGCATTTCCAGCGCAGATTGACGCAAATCCCCGGCGATAACCGGTAAGGCCGTATTCAAAATGGTGGCGTCCAGCGCCTGCATAAAAAACGCCATAGACGCCATCCATGCCAACGCGACTGTATTTTTAGGCTGAGTCATAACATCATACTAAGCATCGCCACAACTGCTTTTAGCTTGCGGCGGTGAGTGGAAATCAGGATTAAAAGCTTTTGTTTTTTCAACCGCTCTTTTGCGACTGCCAGCGGTAAATAAAAGCGGCGATTTGATCGCTACGATTAATATCCAATACGGGTTTATCCGTTTCAGGCAGATAATCCGCCGCCACCGCTACCACATAATCGTCTATCTCCGGTAGCGGCTTACTCATCGCTCGGCGATGCAGCAAAATCTTGGGCAGGCTTTCCTGCTTAAAACCTTCCACTAAGATAAGATCGGTCAGCGCCGGATCGAACTGTTGGCTCAGGTAGGCTAAATCCGCCGGACGCTCTGTTTCCGTCATCAGCGCCCAGCGCTGATCGCAGGCCATTATCACTTGACTGGCGCCGGCTTCTTTCATACGCCAGCTGTCCTTACCGGCTTTGTCCACCTGGGCGTTATGGTGGCTGTGTTTAATCACGGCGACCCGTAATCCGTATTCTTTCAGGGCGGGCAACAGTTTTTCCAATAGGGTGGTTTTACCGCTTCCGCTATAGCCGGTAATACCGAGCATTGCAATCATCTTTTGCTCCTATATTGCGCCATAAAATACTGGGAATTATACACCTCTGTAGGGGTTTAGGTAAGCAACGGCACCTATTCGAGCAAATCCTGCAAGCTATTTATATTGACAAAGCCTTCTTTTTCTTGGGAAAAATCCACCGCCAGGGCATTCTGTTCCCGCATAAAATGTAATATTCGGCGTTCGCCGCGAGCCAGATAATCGGCCAGAGCCTTCTTCAATTGCACCGAGAGCAAACAGAAAACCGGATGCTCCCGTTCGCCATCCCAAGCATAGGCGGCCAAAACTTTTTGTTTTTCCACCGCACTTTTCAGTTTATCCAGCAAATTCAGCGGCAGGCATGGGGAATCACAGGGAACAAAGAGGACAAAATCGCTGTCCGCCTGTTCCAGTGCGGTCAGCATACCGCTCAGCGGCCCCTGGAATCCCGCCAGTCGATCGGCAAAAACTCTCAAGCCGCTTGCGGCATACTGCGCCGGGTTACGATTGGCGTTAATCGCAATATCCTGCAACTGCGGCTGCAAGCGCCGATAAACCTGCATAAACAGCGGCTGTCCCCGCCATAGTTGCAGCCCCTTATCCGCTCCCCCCATACGGCGTGCTTGACCGCCCGCTAAAATTACCGCACTCACCCTTATCGCCATTTGTCAACCGCCTTTAATTAAAGTATGATGCCAACATTTTGCAGCAATCATAAGGAAAACATTATGAAATGTCATCGTCTGAATGAAGTGTTGGAACTTTTACAGCCTTACTGGTCTAAAGATCCTGATCTGCACCTGCTCCAGATTTTACAGAAAATCGCCGATGAAGCCGGCTTTGATAAACCCCTTGCCGAATTGTCCGACGAAGTGATCATTTACCATCTGAAAATGGCGGGAAAAGATAAATTCGAGCCGATTCCCGGCATTAAAAAAGATTATGAAGAAGATTTTAAAACCGCACTGTTAAAAGCGCGCGGTATTCTTAAATAACAGGAGTTTCGGAACTTATGAAAAAATTACTCTTTACCTGCTTGGCGGCACTGGCCGCATTCAGCGTTCAGGCTCAGGATTTGAGCGAAGGCAAACAATATACTCTGAGCGGTCAGGAAGCTTCGGCCCGGCCGGAAGTGGTCGAGTTTTTCTCATTCTACTGCCCTCATTGCTATTCTTTTGAAATGGAATACAAAATCCCGCATAAAATCCGTGCCGAACTGCCGGAAGGTACCGAATTTCATCAATATCATGTTAATTTCCTCGGCAGAGCCTCGGAAAGCCTGACCCGAGCCTGGGCATTGGCCATGGCCATAGGCGCGGAACAGAAAGTGAAGGGGCCGTTATTTGAAGCCGCTCATAAGGATAGTATCAAATCGATGGAAGATATCCGTCGTATCTTTATCGACAACGGTATCAGCGCCGAAGAGTTCGACGGCGGTATTAACAGCTTCGCCGTTACCGCCTTGGTCAATAAACAAAATAATATGGCGCAAAAGTTTAATGTGGTTTCGGTACCGGATTTTTATGTGAACGGTAAATACCATGTGAATGCCGGAGGCTTATCCCGCGATAATTTTGTTCAGGACTACGCAGATACGGTAAAAGGTTTATTGCAAAAACCGTAAAAAATTGGTTTAATGCCTGCCGGCTTCAGAATTGATAAAGCAAGAGGATATTATGGCTGAAAGTTTTAGTGTAGAACGTCGTTTTTTCGATGATAAAAATTATCCGCGCGGTTTCTCTCGTCATGGCGATTACACCATTAAGGAATCCCAGGCGCTTGAGCAATACGGTCAGGCCTTTAAAGCCTTGGATTCGGGCGAGCGTAAACCGGTAACTCAGGAAGAAAAGCAATTCGTTGCTTTTTGTCGCGGCGAACATCCTGCCAGTACTTTTTTTGAAAAAACTTGGGATAAATACCGCTCCCGCATTTCAAATGCAAAACGCGTCTATACTCTTTCCGGCGTAGTCAGCGATAATCTGGACGAATTCAGTTCCAACGATTAATTCGATACAAAAAACGGCTTGAATCTTCAAGCCGTTTTTTTTGGCATAATAGACAAAAGTGTTGGTAAAAAGAGGGTTAAAGCCATATAGTAAAAGGCTTTAACCCTCTTTTTTGACTTATGAACGTAAAAAATGTATTTTCTGTC
>NZ_SNYQ01000010.1 GCF_004363295.1 Mesocricetibacter intestinalis | reverse complement strand
GAGCAAAAAATAACGACGCACCGGATGTTTTGTTGTTTCACAACAGCGCGTCGTTGTGTGGGGCGTATTATAGGGCTTTCGATGACCTTTGCAAGCACTTTTTAAAAATTTATTTAAATTAAATAGATGATCGAATAGAAAACGTCCGTTTTGACTTGTTCCTATACAGATTCCGTATTAGAGTGAGTAATCTTTGCTAATTGGAGGCGGTGATTAGAATGATTTTTGAGAATATGATTGGGTTGGGAGTTGCCGGTAATTTCGCCGGCCATCTGGAACAGGCGGGCGAAGCGGCGGATTTTAAGCAGGTTAACACAGCCGAGCCAGTTCAGCCAAAAGCGATTTTTCCTTTTTATGTGCCGGCAAGGGAAGCGGGATTTTTATCCGTTTATCCTTTGTCTTCGGATATATTACGTTTTCCTGCGGGGGGAGCGGATAATCTGCAAATAGAGCCTGAAATTGCGTTGATCTGTGATTTGCAATATGAAAATAAAAAAGTAGTGAAGATCATACCGCACTTTTTCGCCGCTTATAACGATTGTTCTATCCGCCGTCCGAACGCTCGGAAGATCTGTGAAAAGAAAAACTGGGGGCTTGAGAGTAAAGGTCTTGCGAAGCACTGGATCCCATTACCGAGCTTTGAGGCGGGTTCGGTTATTGACCGTTACCGTATCGCCTGCTTTCACCGTCGCGACGGGAAAACCAATATCTATGGGGTGGACAGTCCGGCTTTGGGCTATAGCTATTTCCATCAGAAGCTACTTGATTGGATTGCGGAGCGCATGAATAACCAGCGTGATCAAGGGCCGATAAATGATATTGCCCAATTGTTGGCTCAGGCAAATTATCCGGATAAAGCCGTTATCAGTATAGGGGCAACCCGCTATACGCCTTTCGGTGAACAAAATTACCTACAGCCCGGGGATACCAGTATTGTGGCGGTATACAACGGTGAAAAATACGATGAATCAAGTGTTTTCGCCATGGCCGAGACGCTACAGTTCGCCGAGGATATTTCCGTATTAATTCAGAATCTGGTCTAGCCTTTCGATAAGCTGCTGATTACTGATATTAAGCAAAAGTGCGGTCATTTTTCTGCACGTTTTTCTGACCGCACTTATCAGTGATTATTAGCCGACGGTTATTAGTTTCCTCTTAAGGAAACTTCGCCGCCGTTAAAGCGAAGCAATTCATTGTTCCGGTTCTGCAACAATAAATGCCCTTCTTCGTCAATCCCTCGGTCAACCCCCCAAATAACCTTTTGTTCGGTAATCACCCTCACTTCCCGCCGGTAAAACGCATTGAGTTTTTTCCATTTTTCCTGCAATTCAGTATTGATACCCGTCTGTTCGAAGCTTTCCAGATAATGGTAAATACGCTGGATTATACGAATGATAAGCTGGTTGCGATCCAGATTCGGTAATACCTCGCACAGTTCCGCCCAGGGCTGATCAATTTCATCGGTAGCGAATAAGGATAAATTGATTCCTACCCCTACCACCAGATTCAGGCAACCATTTCGAAGATGCATGACTTCCGCTAGAATCCCGCCCAGTTTACGCCCGTCCAGTAATAAGTCATTCGGCCATTTCAGCGCAACCCCTTGCGCTCCCATTTCCCGTAAAACTTCTGCTATCGCCATACCGATAATCAGGGTGAGTCCCGATGCTTTTCTTGCCTCATTGAAGTGCCAGTAAAAGCTGAATATGGCCTGCCCGGCAAAAGGAGACAACCAACGGCGACCGCGACGACCGCGTCCTGCCGTCTGATATTCGGCCAGACAAAGCGCCCCTTTGTGCAGATGCTCCGCATTATCCATAATATATTGATTGGTGGAGTCGATTACCCTTTTAATTTCTACGGAATAAGGGCTAAGCGCCCGGCGCAACAGCGCACCGTCAAGAGGAGCCAGCGGCATAATCAGTTCCAGACCGGATTCATTATCATCAAAGCACAACCCTTGTTGCCGCAAACCGTCCATCTCTTGTCGTAGCTGCGCTACCCTTTTACCGCTGAGCCGGCTTAATTGCGCCCAACCAAATCGTCCGCCTTCCGCTAAAATTGTTAATAAATCCGACATCAACGTCGCTCCCCTACCTGTTTTTATCCATTGTAACCCCGTCGAATTTTTCAGGTCGACAACCTTTAATCCCGGGTTCGATTTTCCGGAATATCGGCTAAAAAAATAATTCCCAAACGATTGCGAACCCTGTATAATCCCAGCGCAATATTTTTCCCCCCACTTATATAAAGAGAGAATATTGCAATGTTACGAATTAAACAAGAAGCATTAACTTTTGACGACGTTCTTCTAGTTCCCGCACATTCTACGGTACTACCGAATACCGCCGATTTATCTACTCAATTAACCAAAACCATTCGTTTAAACATTCCCATGTTATCCGCCGCTATGGATACCGTAACCGAAACCAAACTGGCTATCGCGCTTGCACAGGAAGGCGGTATCGGCTTTATCCATAAAAATATGTCTATCGAACGCCAGGCGGATCGGGTTCGTAAGGTGAAAAAATTTGAAAGCGGGGTGGTTTCCAATCCGGTAACCGTACGCCCGACCACCACATTACGCGAAGTTGCCGAAATGGTAAAACAAAATAAATTCGCCGGCTATCCGGTTACCACGGAAAACGGCGATTTAGTAGGTATAGTTACCGGCCGAGATACCCGCTTCGTTCCAAATCTTGATAAAACCGTCGCCGATGTAATGACCCCGAAAGAGCGCCTGGTAACCGTAAAAGAAGATACGCCGCGCGAACAGATTTTCGAACTGATGCATCAGCACCGTATCGAAAAAGTGTTGGTCGTGGATAACAGCTTTAAATTGAAAGGCATGATCACCCTGAAAGATTTTCAGAAAGCCGAACAAAAACCGAACGCCTGCAAGGATGAATTCGGTCGTTTACGCGTAGGTGCGGCGGTGGGCGCAGGCCCGGGTAATGAAGAACGTATTGACGCCTTGGTAGAAGCGGGTGTGGATATTTTGTTAATCGATTCCTCACACGGGCATTCCGAGGGGGTACTGGAGCGTGTGCGAGCCACCCGCAGAAAATATCCCGATCTGCCGATTATCGCCGGTAACATAGCTACGGCGGAAGGCGCAATTGCCTTGGCCGATGCCGGCGCCAGTGCGGTAAAAGTCGGTATCGGACCGGGTTCAATCTGTACCACCCGTATTGTTACCGGTGTCGGTGTTCCTCAGATCACGGCTATTGCCGAAGCGGCGGAAGCTTTAAAAGAACGCGGAATTCCGGTAATTGCGGACGGCGGTATCCGCTACTCCGGCGATATTTCCAAAGCGATTGCCGCAGGTGCCTCCTGTGTTATGGTGGGTTCAATGTTTGCCGGTACCGAAGAAGCCCCGGGCGAAATTGAACTTTATCAGGGACGCGCATTTAAATCCTATCGTGGTATGGGTTCCTTAGGAGCAATGGCGAAAGGCTCTTCCGACCGTTATTTTCAGTCCGATAATGCGGCGGACAAATTGGTGCCGGAAGGCATTGAAGGCCGTATCGCCTATAAAGGTTTTCTGAAAGAAATCATTCATCAGCAAATGGGCGGTCTGCGTTCCTGTATGGGGCTGACCGGTTGCGCCACCATTGAAGAGTTGCGCACCAAAGCGCAATTCGTACGAATCAGCGGCGCCGGCATCAAAGAGAGCCATGTACATGACGTAACCATTACCAAAGAAGCGCCGAATTATCGTATGGGATAATCTTCGGATAATATTCAGCTGATAAAGTGCGGTCATTTTGACCGCATTTTTTATTGCCCCGCTTTAGGCTATAATGTGGCCCAAATTGATTACAACGAGATTAGAATTCCTATGGCTCAGATTGCAGAAAATCCCCTCGTCCTGGTAGACGGCTCATCTTATTTATACCGTGCATTTCATGCCTTTCCGCCCCTAAGCAATGCGCTCGGCGAGCCTACAGGTGCGATGTATGGCGTATTGAATATGCTGAAAAGTCTGATCAACCAGGTACAGCCCACCCATATTGCCGTAGTATTTGATGCCAAGGGCAAAACCTTCCGCGACGAAATGTTCGAGCAATACAAATCCCACCGCCCACCTATGCCCGATGATCTGCGCAAACAAATTCTGCCGCTGCATGAAATTATTCGCGCCCTGGGTATTCCGTTGCTTTCCGTCGAAGGGGTGGAAGCGGACGATGTTATAGGTACCCTGGCCCGCCAGGCCTCGGCGCAGGGGCGTAAAGTGCTGATCAGTACCGGTGATAAGGATATGGCACAATTGGTCAATGATGACATTATGTTGATCAATACCATGAATAACAGCCTGTTGGATCGGCAAGGCGTAATTGATAAATACGGTATTCCGCCGGAACTGATCATCGACTACCTGGCGCTGATGGGCGACAGTTCGGACAATATCCCCGGCGTCAGCGGGGTCGGCGAAAAAACCGCACTGGGACTATTACAAGGGATCGGCAGTATGGAACAAATTTACGCCAACCTGGATAAAGTCGCGGAGCTACCGCTACGCGGTGCTAAAAAGCTGGGGGAAAAACTGGCACAAGCACAGGCGGATGCGGATTTATCTTACCGCCTTGCCACCATTAAAACCGATGTAGCGCTTGAAGTCGGCGTCGATCAGCTAACCATCGGCAATGCCGATAAAGATCGTCTGCTGGAATATTTCGGCCGTTATGAATTTAAACGCTGGCTGAAGGAAGTGATCGAAGGAGAAAGTTCCGTTACCGCACCGCGCAGCCGAACGGAAAAAATCAATCCTTATCAGGCAACCGCTGCTGTACCCAATGTAGCGGAGAGCGAAATCAACGTCCGTTTCGATCGCAGTAAATATGAATGCTTGCTGAAGGAAGAAGATCTGCGGCGCTGGGTGGAAAAACTGCAAAACGACCGGCTGATCGCGCTGGATACGGAAACCGATAATCTCGATTATATGCTTGCCAATCTGGTGGGAATTTCCTTTGCCCTGGAGAACGGAGAAGCGGCCTATTTACCGCTGCGACATCATTATATGGGGGTGGCGCGGCAAATCGATTTCAGCACCGCACTTGAATTGTTGAAGCCGATTCTGGAAAACCCGCAAATCGCCAAAGTCGGACAAAATTTCAAATATGATCTCACCATTTTCGCTCGCCACGGTATCCTGGTTCAGGGCGTAAAATACGATACCATGTTGGAATCCTACGTGCTGGACAGCACCGGCCGGCATAATATGGACGAACTGGCCAAACGCTATCTGAACCATCAAACCATTTCTTTCGAACAGATTGCCGGCAAAGGTAAAAATCAGCTGACCTTTGATCAAATTGAAATAGCTACCGCCGCCGAATATGCGGCGGAAGATGCGGATATTACGATGAAACTGCATCAGGTATTATGGCCGAAACTGTCAGCCATTCCCGCACTGAGCGAATTATTCACCCAAATGGAAATGCCGCTACTTGCGGTATTATCCAGAATGGAACGCCATGGCGTATTAATTGACAGCGACGCCCTCTTCGCTCAGTCCGGCGAAATAAGCCAGCGTTTAAACGCCCTGGAACAACAGGCCCATGAACTGGCGGGGGAAAGTTTTAATCTGGCCTCCACCAAACAATTACAGGAAATTTTATTCACTAAGCTGGGGCTGCCGGTACTGAAGAAAACGCCGAAAGGCGCACCTTCCACCAACGAAGAGGTACTGGAAGAACTGGCCTACGAACATCAATTACCCAAATTACTGGTGGAACATCGTGGGCTAAGCAAACTGAAATCCACCTATACCGATAAACTGCCGCTGATGATAAATCCGCACAGCGGACGGGTGCATACTTCTTATCACCAAGCGGTTACCGTTACCGGGCGTTTGTCTTCCAGCGATCCGAATCTACAGAATATTCCGATCCGAAATGAAGAAGGGCGCCGTATCCGCCAGGCTTTTATCGCCCGTCCCGGGTATAAAATTATCGCCGCCGACTACTCGCAAATCGAACTGCGGATTATGGCTCATTTGTCCACCGACCGAGGACTGACCGAAGCCTTTAAACAAGGGAAAGATATTCACCGCGCCACCGCGGCGGAAATCTTCGGCCTGGCGCTGGACGAAGTCGGCTCAGAACAAAGACGAAGCGCCAAAGCGATTAATTTCGGTCTGATTTACGGTATGTCCGCTTTCGGTCTGGCGCGCCAACTGGGTATTGCCCGCAATGATGCGCAACGCTATATGGATTTATATTTCCGCCGCTATCCGGGCGTACAAAATTTTATGCATGATATTCAGCAAAAAGCGAAGGAACAGGGTTATGTGGAAACATTATTCGGTCGACGCCTCTATTTGCCGGATATTCAATCTGCCAACGCTATGCGCCGTAAAGGTGCGGAACGGGTGGCGATTAATGCGCCGATGCAGGGTAGCGCAGCGGATATTATCAAACGGGCCATGATTGCTATCGACGCCGCCATTCGGGAGAAAGAGGATATTCGTATGCTGATGCAGGTACATGACGAACTGGTCTTTGAAGTACGCGAGGACAAGGTGGAAAGCTATGCGGAACTGATCAAATCGCTGATGGAAGGTGCCGCACAACTGCATGTGCCTTTAATCGTTGATGTGGGAATCGGCGATAACTGGGATCAGGCCCATTAATTTAAGCGGATTGACTCAAGAGGCATTAAGCCGCTTTATTCTTACAGGCCTGCGGAATTGCCGGGCGGATACAAATTAAATAGCACATATGCCGGGATTTCAGTGCCGAGCACTTTGATTCCGGTATGCACCCGCGCTAAACCTTGCCTGAATTCCAGCGCGCTTTTATCCATTATTCCCCGCTTCTCCGCCTTTACTCCGCTGCCATTCGCTATCTTCAGCTAACCGAATAACTTCTTGCCGAAGAAAAACAATGCCAATCCCAAGCCAATAACCAATAGCCCGAGCAATTGCCAAATCTGAAAAGGGCGCTGTAGCATACCCAACAAGCCGAAGTGATCGATAATCGCCGCCGCTACAAGTTGTCCGATAATAATAAAAAACAGCATATTGGTAATACCCAGCTTGGGCGCCAGAAAAATCGTCGTAAACACCACCAAAGCGCCGAGCGGCCCGCCGATCAGCTTCCACCAGGGCTGTTTCGGTAAATGCTGCCAAGCCTGCAATAAATCCGCCTTATACAGGCAGATCAGCAATAAAGCCAATGTACCCGTCGCAAAGGAAACCAGGGCGGCAACTGCCGGTTGCCCCGCCAGCGAAGCGGCCAGCTGACTGTTTATCGCCGCCTGAGTCGCCAGCGCAAAACCGGCACAGAGGGCAATAACAATAAAAGAAATTAACATAGTTTTTCCCTACCAATTAAAATCCGCTTTTTAGCTAAAGCGGAGCGAAAAAATAAACCCAAGAGCAATTAAACCGACCTGCTGCGGCCTACTTCCATTCCAATGCAAAACGGCTTTCCTCCGCCGTTATTCAAGCGGTCGAGTCGAACAGGGGGTTTCCCTATCCTTCGGCAAGACCTTTGCGCTAATAGCAATAGATTATCAAATCCGCGCATACCAGACTTTCTATGTTCCGCCGTGCCGGTTGCGGCAAAACTCGCTTATTGTAACAATCACCGGGATTATTTTTAATCGGTTTCGAGCAAAAAAAAGTGCGGTAAAATCACCGCACTTTTTCTTATCGGATATAAAAATCAGAAATCTTCGAAATATTGCTGAATCTGTTTAATATCCTGGGTTTGTGTTAAAGCCAGTTGTAGCAGAACTCGAGCTTTCTGAGGGTTAAGGGTACCGGAAGCAGCAAAGCCCAGTTTATTATCGTCCAGTTCGCCGTTACGGGTCGTATAACCTGTAGGTACGCGGGAAGAACGAACTACAGCAACCCCATCTTTTGCCGCTTTTTCCAGCATTTCAAGATTAGCCGCATTCATATTGCCGTTCCCCACACCGGCGCTGATAATACCTTTGTAACCATTGTCTAATAAAGCTTTCAACGGCTCGGTCGGCATATTGGAATAGGCATATATAATACCGACTTTCGGCAGCTCGGTTAAATTATCCACATTAAACGGCGTATTCGAAGTATGTTTACTTTCCGGCGAACGTTCGTAATCTACCTTGCTGTTATGAATATAGCCTAGGGTGCCGAAGTTCGGCGATTCGAAAGTTTGTACCGCGGTGGTACTGGTTTTTGTTACATCACGAGCCCCCAGCACCTCATTGTTCATCGCCACTAACACACCGCGTCCGGCGGATTTTTTATCGGTAGCCACTACAACCGCATTATATAAATTAAGCGGGCCGTCGGCACTTTTCTCAGTTGCCGGGCGCATTGCGCCGACCAGCACCACAGGTTTTTCACATTTTACGGTGAGATTCAGGAAATAAGCGGTTTCCTCCATAGTATCGGTTCCGTGCGTAATCACAAAACCGTCGGTTTTATCACATTGTGCGTTAATGGTTTTTACCAGTTTCAGCCAGACTTCATCACTCATATCCTGTGAGCCGATATTTACAACCTGCTCTCCTTTGATATTCGCCAAATCGTTCATCTCCGGTACCGCTTCAATTAAAGTCTGTATGGTTAATTGACCCGCTTTATATTCGGAGCCTACGGCACTGGCTCCGCTGCCGGCAATGGTTCCGCCCGTAGCCAAAATGGTAATATCCGGCAACTGTGCGGCATTTGCTGTAGAAACCCCCAGCCCTAATAAAGTTAATGCGGCCAATTTACTCAGTTTCATACGATCTCCTTAATAATTTATTGTTGTAATAAAATACCCGTAACAGGGTATTTCAGCCTTATATTATAGTAAAGTTGCAATATTATTCTTTGATCCGGCTCTCAAATATTACAAATCCTCAACAAAACCCTTGCTGCCGGAGATAAAAATTTAGCGCTATAATTAGCAATATTTTCACCGGACGGATACAACCATGCTTTCAACCTTCTCAATCCGCACATTAAAAATACGACTGGTGCAATTGATGCACAAAAAACTGCGCCACACCTACCAAATTCCACAAAAAACCATTGCCTTATCCTGTTTATTAATAGGCGCCGCACTGGTGTCCCTGTTTTCCCTCGGATTCGCTAAATTGGCGGATCTCGGATTGTATTGGAATGCCCGTTGGACGGCGCAATATCCCGTTGCCGTATGGTTCATACTGCCGACGGGATTAGCCATACTGGCTTGGTTTACCGCCAAATATACGCCCTATGTGGCAGGCAGCGGTATCCCTCAGGTTATTGCTTCGCTCGCCTTAGCACCGGGTGCCAATAAGAACCGGTTACTGAGGTTCGGGCAAACCCTCTGGAAAATTCCGCTCACTTTTCTTGCCATGTTACTCGGTGCTTCCGTCGGGCGCGAAGGGCCTTCCGTACAGGTTGGTGCGGCAGTTATGCTGGCCTGGGGGAATTTTTGCCGCCGCCATAATTTCGCTTTCCGCGAGTTAAGCGCTAACGAGTTAATGGCGGCCGGTGCCGGCGGAGGACTGGCGGCAGCATTTAATGCGCCGCTGGCGGGGGTGATTTTCGCTATCGAAGAGCTGGGACGCGGCGTATTGCTACGTTGGGAGCGACGCGTGTTACTCGGGGTGCTGGCGTCCGGTTTTTTGCTGGTCGCTCTGGAGGGGAATAATTCCTACTTTCCCCAATATCAGGGAGCCTATGAGGGATCTCATCTGTTCCTATGGGTTATCTTATGCGGCTTAATATGCGGGGTTTGCGGCGGTATTTTCGCCCGCCTACTGGCCAAGGGAGCCGCCGGTATCAGCCCGCCAAAAATCCGCGCCCTAATACGGCGTCATCCGATCCATACAGCCTTTATTCTAGGTTTGATCCTGGCCGCACTGGGTACTTATAGCCACGGACAAACCTATGGTACCGGCTATGCCGAAGTGGCTAAAGCCTTGAATGGAGAAGCGTTGGAACCCAATACCCTTGGTATTACAAAACTATTTGCTACCGTCGCCAGCTACTGGTCCGGTATTGCGGGCGGAATATTTACCCCCTCTCTCACCGTCGGGGCAGGTATAGGCGCACAGTTGGCCGTATTTGCGGCAGAAGGGGTAGATCCGCGTATGCTGGTGTTACTCTGTATGGCCGCTTTTCTGGCGGGAGCTACGCAGTCGCCGCTCACCGCTGCGGTCATTGTTATGGAAATGACGGGTTCACAGCCGTTCTTGATCTGGTCGCTGATAAGCTGTATCGTAGCCACCTTTGTTTCTCGGCAATTTAATCCGAAACCTTTCTACCATCTGGCCGCCGCACGCTTCCGCCAGCGGGTACAGGAAGAAAATCGGCAATAGAATAAGTTAAGCTAAAAAAATGACTCAAAATCAACCGCACTTTTACCCGGGGCGTTTTTCCGTTGCCCCGATGCTGGACTGGACGACCCGCCACTGTCGCTATTTTCACCGTCAGTTCAGTCGCTATGCCTTGTTGTATACGGAAATGGTTACCGCACCGGCGGTTATCCATGCCAAGTATGATCATCTTGCTTTCAATAGTGCGGAACATCCGCTTGCGCTACAACTCGGCGGTAGTGATCCGGCCCAGCTGGCACAATGCGCCGAATTAGCCCAACAACGCGGCTATGATGAAATCAATCTGAATGTGGGCTGCCCTTCCGATCGTGTTCAGAACGGGAGATTCGGCGCCTGTCTTATGGCTGAAGCAGATTTGGTGGCGAAATGCGTGGCGGAAATAAAAGCCGTTGTTTCCCTTCCGGTAACAGTTAAAACCCGTATCGGTATCGATCAGTTCGACAGTTATGAATTTCTATGTGATTTTATCCGCCGGGTGCAGCAAGCCGGCTGTAACGAATTTATTATTCATGCCCGCAAAGCCTGGCTTTCCGGCCTCAGTCCGAAAGAAAACCGAGAGATTCCGCCTTTGGATTACGAACGGGTCTATACTTTAAAACGGGATTTTCCCCACCTGCGCATCAGTATTAACGGCGGTATCAAAACCCTAGAGGAAATCAAACGGCATCTGCAATTTGTCGACGGGGTAATGGTCGGGCGCGAGGCTTATCAAAATCCGTCCTTATTAGGCCATATCGATCAGGCGCTGTTTGATCCCGCCGCGCCGGTTATCCCCCCCCGTCGGGCGGTGGAAAATATGTTCCCCTATATCGAAAAGGAACTTACCCAAGGGGCGCAGCTAAACCATATAGTACGCCATATGCTCGGTGCCTTTCAGCACTGCAAAGGGGCCAGACAATGGCGCCGTCATTTAAGTGAAAACGCCCATAAACCCGGCGCCGGTATCGAAACGCTGGAACAGGCGCTGGCTTATATTGAAGACTGAGACCGAGAAAAAGCGCGCCGCCCTGCGCGCTTATTTTCCGTTAAAGGATATTCTCAAACTGTCGGAACACCGATTCCGGCCAAACGCTGGACTGAACCTCACCGATATGTTTTTTCTGCAATAGCAGCATCAACATACGGGACTGCCCGATACCACCGCCGATAGACAGCGGAAAACGCCCTTCCAACAGGTTACGATGCCATTCAAGCTGTAGCCGGTCTTCATCACCGCTAATAGCGAGCTGCTTACGCAATGCGCTTTCATCTACTCGAATTCCCATGGAAGAAAGTTCAAATGCGGCGCCCAGAACCGGGTTCCAAACTAAAATATCACCGTTCAACCCTTTATATTCGCCTTCCGAAACGGTGGTCCAGTCGTCGTAATCCGGCGAGCGAAAATCATGAGGCTTACCATCGGATAATACGCCGCCGATACCAATTAAAAATACCGCACCGTATTCCTTACAAATCGCATTTTCACGCGCTTTATCATTCATTCCCGGATACCGCCGGACTAAATCCTCACTATGGATAAAGGTAATTTCCGCGGGCAAAAAACGAGGTAATGAGAATTTTTCGCTTACCGCCCGTTCCGTTTCCAACATGGCGCGATAAATGGAACGCACGGTTTCTTTCAGGTAGGCGAGATTACGCCGTCCGGCCGGAATAACCTTTTCCCAGTCCCACTGATCCACATAAACGGAATGGGTACAATCCAAGCTGTCTTCATCAGGCCGCAGCGCTTTCATATGCACAAACAATCCTTCTCCCTCGGCAAACCCGAAGCGGGCGAGCGTATGTCGCTTCCATTTGGAGAGAGAATGAACAACTTCGAAGCGAGCGGAAGGAATTTGTTTGACATTGACCTGTACCGCCTGCTCTTTACCGGAAAGATTATCTTGCATACCATTGCCTACTTGGCTTAGGATAGGTCCCTGAACCTCAATTAAATCCAAATGTTCGATCAATTTTTCAGTAAAGGTATTTTTGCTAAAGCTAATTTCTTGCTGCTGTAAAATAAAAGATTTTTTCATTATTATTCCCTTAATGACGATTGAAAACATAACCAGTTTTAGCACCAAATTAAATAGCATTCAATAATACAACAATGGAAAAAGATAATTTAACAATAAAACCCTTATCAACTTAAATTAAAATCAAAATATTATATTTATTTTTAGATAAAAAATAAAAAGGCGCCAAATTATGCAGACAATCGATAATTTAGATCAGCAGATCCTACGCGTATTAACCAAAGACGCTCGAACCCCCTATGCTGAAATGGCGAAAGCTTTCGGTGTGAGTCCCGGGACCATTCATGTCAGAGTCGAAAAAATGCGCCAATCCGGCATTATCGAAGGCACAAAAGTAAAAATTGACGAGCGCAAACTGGGTTATGATGTGTGCTGCTTTATCGGCATTATTCTGAAAAGTGCAAAAGATTACGACAAAGTGATTAAACAACTGGAAACCTTTGATGAAGTGGTGGAAGCTTATTACACTACAGGTAACTACTCTATTTTTATTAAGGTGATGACCCATACGATTGCCGAACTGCATTCGGTACTGGCAACGAAAATTCAGCGAATTGATGAAATTCAATCAACGGAAACCCTGATTTCTATGCAGAATCCGATTCTGCGCGATATTAAGCCCTGATCCGTTCTTTTCTCATCCTGCCGGAATTAGTTTCATTGCAGGAAAAAAGCTTTTTATGCGGGTGGAATTGCTAAAAACCGCCGATTTCCCCGCATAAAAAACGTTCCCAAAATCCACCGCACTTTCGCAAACTAAGGAATAAATTGACGCGGCTATGGCGGGATTTGCCGCCATAGCCGTTTGCTCTGCTTTATAAACGCTTTATACACGTTCGATAATCATAGCGATGCCCTGACCGCCACCAATACATAGGGTGGCAAGCCCCAGAGTCGAATCTTCCGCCAGCATATTATGCAGCAGGCTAACCAGAATTCGTGCGCCGCTGGCACCGATCGGATGACCCAAAGCAATAGCGCCGCCGTTAATATTGGTTTTTTCCATATTCAGATTCAATTCTCTGCCGACGGCTATAAACTGAGCGGCAAAAGCTTCATTCGCTTCCACCAAATCCATGTCCTCCAATGCCAGCCCCGCTTTTCTGAGCGCTTTCAGCGTTGCAGGTACCGGTCCCAGCCCCATCAAAGCCGGATCGGTACCGGCACTGGCATAAGCCCGGATTCTGGCTAAAGGCCTCAATCCCATGGAACTGGCTTTACGTTCGCTCATCAGTAATAAAGCGGCGGCGCCGTCATTGATGCCGGAAGCATTTCCTGCGGTAACGCTCCCCTCTTTTTTGAAGGCCGGCCTTAATGCGGCTAAAGCCTCCAAAGAAGTGTCAGCTTTCGGATATTCGTCTGTAGCAACGATAATTTCGCCTTTTCGGCTCTTCACCCGTACCGGCGCAATTTCCCGCTCAAAGCGTCCCGACTGCACCGCATCACTGGCCAGAATCTGTGAACGTAAGGCGAAATTATCCTGCTCTTCACGGCTGATATCATATTTTTCCGCAATATTTTCCGCAGTAATCCCCATATGATAACGATGTAACGCACAGGTTAAACCGTCTTCAACCATAGTATCGCGCAGGCTCAGGTTCCCCATGCGTACGCCGCTACGTACCTTGGCATCCAGAATATAAGGCGCCTGACTCATATTTTCCATACCGCCGGCAATCACGATTTCCGCATCACCGCAACCAATTGCCTGAGCGGCGGAAACAACCGCTTTCATACCTGAACCGCACACCTTGTTCAGGGTAAAAGAAGGAATTTCCCGGGCGATTCCCGCTTGCAGCGCCGCCTGACGCGCCGGATTCTGGCCGATGCCCGCCTGCAACACATTGCCCATAATCACTTCATGTACCAGTGCGCTGTCCATATCCGCTCTTTTTAATACTTCCTCAATAACGGTAGCGCCGAGTTCCACCGCACTTACGCCGGAAAGTGCGCCGCCAAATGCGCCAATAGGCGTTCTTGCGGCACTGACAATCACAATATTTTCCATTTCCCATCTCCTTTTCTTGTGCTGATAATCCTTTATAAGGGGCTAGAAAAAATACAGCCCGATAACGAAAATCGGTGTGGTAAAAATCAGTACGGTCATACAATAGCCCATAATATCCCGTACCCCCAGCCCGGCAATACCCAATGCCGGTAAGGCCCAGAATGGCTGCGCCATATTTGCCCACATATCGCCGTAAGCAATCGCCATCGTCGCTTTCCCCAGATCCGCCCCCAGCGTCTGAGCAGCAGGAATAACAAAGGGCCCCTGCACCACCCAGTGCCCACCGCCGGAAGGCACGGCAAAATTAATCAATGCGGAGCTGAAAAAGGTCAGCAGCGGAAAGGTGTCCTTATTGGAGATATTCACAAAAAATTCGGTAATCATTCCACCCAGGCCGGAATGTTCCATTAACAGCTGCATCCCCGCATAAAACGGAAACTGAATCAGAATACCCGCCGTACTCCGGGCCGCATTGGTAATCGCCCGTACATAAGCCGCCGGCGAAGCATGCAGAAAAATACCGCTGAGCAGGAAAATAAAATTCACGCTGTTAATGGTAAGCTTAAATCCGTTGTGATAAAAATACCGGCCCAGATAGAAAAAGCCGACGCCGGCAATAATATAGGCCAGCAACCGGCTTTCCTCCAGACGCTCCGCCGGTGTGGAATGTTCCCCCAGCTTTTTAGTAAACACCGGATCTGGCTGAAGCAAGGCGGGATCAACGGAACGCACTTCCCCTTCTTTCGGCGTCATCATTCCGGTGATAAAGGGTAATGAGATGAACAGCATCAGCATAATAAACAGGTTATAACCTGAAAACAGCGTATCCAGTGCGGGAATAATGCCATTCGGGTAGGCTTCGGAACGGACTAAATGGGCAACAGGATTACCGGGTGTTGCCGCTTGCAAGGGCATGGAACCGGAAAAACCGCCGCCCCAGGTCATAAAGCCGATATAGGCGCAGGCAATCAGCAGCGCATAATCGGTTCCTTTAATCCGTCGGGCGACTTCCTTAGCGAACATGGCGCCGACTACCAGGCCGAATCCCCAGTTTACGGCGCAGGCCAAACTGCTCATAAAAGTAACTAGCATTACCCCCTGAACCGGTGTTTTGGCAATAGCTGCGCTGGTATGTAAAAAACCGCGGATTTGCGGAGCGGAAGCCAGGGCATTACCGGTAACCACGACCATAGCCATTTGCATACTGAAAGAGAGTAAATTCCAGAACCCGTCGCCCCACATATTAATCAACGCCACCGGGCCGTGCTCAGTCGTCCCCCAGGCGGTAAAGAAGATTAACATACTGAGCAATACCGCCAATACCAGAGGATCGGGCATATATTTGCTGACGAGGGCGGTCATAAAACGTGAAACACGGCTAATCATCGCGACTCCTCAGCTTACGGACATTACTTTTAAATCCGGCGAAAGCTCGAATTCCGCTTCGGTCTTGGCTCGAATATCTTCCACCGAATAGCCTTCGGCGATTTCGGTGAGATACATCCGTCCCCGACTGAATTTAAACACCGCCAGTTCCGTTACTACCATATGCACCTTATTTTTCGCCGTCAGCGGCAGAGTACAGCGCTTTAGAATTTTGGACGCACCGGATTTGGCGCAATGTTCCATACCGATAATGACCTTGCGCGCGCCGGTAACCAGATCCATCGCGCCCCCCATACCGGGAACCATTTTCCCCGGAACCATCCAGTTGGCTAGGTTCGCCTCCTGATCCACCTCCAAACCGCCGAGCACACAGGCATCTACATGCCCGCCGCGAATCAGCGCAAAAGAAAAAGAACTGTCAAAAAAAGCGCCGCCGGCTTTAATTGAACAGGGTTGCCCGCCGGCGTTTACGATACTTGGATCCGGATGCTCCGGATCCGCCGCACTCAGTCCTAAAAATCCGTTTTCGGACTGTAACGTAATATCAACCCCGGCAGGCAAATAAGCGGCGACCATGGTGGGTAAGCCGATACCTAAGTTCACCACATCGCCGTCCTGAAGTTCCCGTGCGATGCGACGCGCAATCAATTCCTTTGAATTCATAGCAAATCTCCCTATTTAGCGAACTTCACAAACAATATAATCAACCAATGTCGCCGGCGTCATTACCTGATTCGGATCCAACTCGCCGATAGCTACGATATTGCCGACTTCGGCAATCACTTTTGTCGCAGCCAACGCCATCAGCGGATTGAAATTTCTCTCCGCACCGTGGTAAATCAGATTGCCCGCTTCATCGCCAAGATCCGCTTTAAGTAGCGCCAAATCCGCCTTTAAAGGCAATTCAAGCAGATAATCTCTTCCCTCCAGGCTAATTTTCCGTTTTCCCTCTTCCACTACGGTACCTATGCCTGTCGGCGTGAGTACGCCGCCCAAACCGGAACCACCGGCACGGATGCGTTCGGCGAAGGTGCCTTGGGGAACAAGCTCCACTTCAATCTCTCCGGCAATCATCTTTTTGCCGGTTTCGGGATTGGTACCTATATGAGAAGCAATCACCTTTTTTACCCGATTATGTACAATTAGCGGGCCAACGCCCCGATCAACCACCGCCGTATCGCTGCTGATCAGCGTAATATCCTTAATGCCCGCCGCCAGAATCGCGTTAACCAGTATCTCCGAGGTTCCAACGCCCATAAAACCGCCGACCATAATCGACATTCCGTCATATAAATGTGCGGAAATATCCGCCGCTCCGATTCTTTTCGTCCTTGTCATAACAATGCCCTGCATATCCTTGTGTAAACTTACGAACAGTGAAAATCTCTATTTTGCGGATTCCGCCTTTATTCCTTAGTTCGAACCGATAAATAAAAATAATTTATAGCGAGCAATAAAATAAAGACTTTCCGATTCCTTTCCTATTTTATTTTCCTCCCTGAAGCGAAGCCGTACAAAAACACATAATCAATTGATTATTCGAGGCAAGTATGTTAAACCACCAGAGACTTCCTCGGCCTATGCACTATAGCAATTCTGCGCCAAAAGAAGAAATACCTATTTTTTACACATATATAAATTTAATTTATAGAAGATTTAAGGATAAGGCACGAGCCTGTGCAAGGAGTTAATTATGGATATTAAACATTTACGTTATTTTATCGCCATTGTGGAAAATAATTTTAATCTGAGCCAAACCTCCAAGAATCTCTATATTTCCCAACCGGCATTAAGCATGATGATCAACGATTTTGAAAACCGTGAAAATGCGCAGTTATTCAAACGTTCGCAGGGAAAGATCGTCAGCTTGACCTATATCGGTGAAAATTATTATCGCGATGCCAAGGAAATCATCAAAAAATATAATGAAATGCATATCAATCTGCATAATGCCAACAAGCAAATCAGTGGAAAAATTACTATAGGCATTCCGCCGTTGGTGCTTTCCGTAGTTTTTTCCGAGGTTATGCCGAAACTGATTCTGGCCAATCCCACCATTAACTTTACAATAAAAGAAGAAGGCGCTTACTTACTGAAACGGGACTTATTATTGGAAAATGTCGATATCGCGGTACTGCTCTATCCGGAAAGAATCGCCAAAAATATTATTGATTCCTTTGCCATTCAGCGCTCCGAACTGGCGGTTTTCCTTTCGCCGAAGCATCATCTGGCACAAAAAGAACGGCTAAACTGGCGGGATTTGCATAATGAGAAAATCGCAATTTTCGATACGACCTTTATGATCTATCATCAGCTGATAGAGGCCTTCGAGCGTCATAATATTCATCCTAATATTATTCTGAAATCCAGCTCATGGGATTTTCTGTTGAATACGGTGAAAATCAATAAAAGCCTGCTCACGATCCTGCCGCTGCCCATTGCGGAGCAGTTTAAATCGGCGGAATTTGTCTGTAGAAAAATCGATCAACCCGTATTGTGGTGCGTTACGCTATGCCGTTTAAAAAAGACTAATTATACGAACATCGAAAACTATATTCTTGATTCATTATTAAAGGCGTTTAAATAAGCCGTTACTTTTTCTGCTTAAGAGGCTCCTAACGACAGAGCGCGAGGTTTTACTACCCGCGCTCTGTATTAGCAACCGCTCAGTCCGTTCTTTGATTAGCCGCGGACAGGTTAAGAATCAGGGTATAGAAAATCAGCAATGGGAAAAAATAAAATATATTACCGGAGTTATGCGTAAAAAAGCCCTGACTGATACAGTAAAACATTACCGACAGCACATGTACGCTGCCCATAACGCCAAGGGTTTTCAATTCGGCGGAGGAGGCTCCTACATAACGCAGAAAAAAGCGCAAGGGAATTAAGAAAATCGCCATTAATGTCAATAGCCCAAGAATGCCGCGCTTAGACAAATCATCTAAATACTGATTGTGGGCGTGGTTAAACTGTGCCGCATATTTGCCGATTAAACCGCGCTCATGCTGAGCCTTCCGTTCGAACGAAACGCCCTCTTCCCCCCAACCCAACAGAGGTTTTTCACGGGCCATCAGTAGCGCGCTCTTCCACATATCGAAGCGGGCCCCTACCGAAGTGGAACCGTCCTGACGTTCCATATAAACCTGAATTTCATGGCGGGCCTGCTCAAGGCGATCCGTTACGCGGGTTTGCGGAATTAACGCCATTGTCGTCAAGGCAAGAGCCATAAGCGTAAAAATCGAAATAAAAAAGGTTTTTGACAACGACTGGCGATAGGCCCATAAAATAAACCCGATAATCACGGGAAGACCTATCCAACCGCCTCGGGCAGTAGAAAGAATACTACCCATAACACCGCATAAAGCACCCACTAAAGCAAAAATCATAAGCATCGGCCGCTTACGAATAAAGAAATAAATTCCTATCGCCAATGAAAACATACCTATCGACATGGAAATATCGCCGCCCTGAATATGCATAATCCGTCCCGCAAAGGCCATCGGCTGCTGACGGTAAAAAACATCAAATAAGGCGCAAATCCCGGCCACTATTCCCGCGGCCGGCATGGCATACCATAGTCCTTTCGGCGACAGCGGAAAACGGGAAAACAGCAGCAACAGAGGCAGCATAAAAATAATCCGGCTGGGATTATCCAACTCTTTTAAACGCCCCTCATGCAACCAAAAGGAAAGCACAAAAACGGCAAAATAAACCACATAGCTAAAAGCGAGCCAACGTTCATCGGAAGATAGTCGCCAGCTCGCTTTTTTTATCAATCGAAAATATAAAAGATAACCGAGGCCGAATACCATCAGTAGTACGGGTGAATAGTTATAACCGCCTTTAATACAGACCTGCAGCATAAAAAAAGCGGAAACTAAAAGATTAATCAGTATAACGAAGGTTTTAGTTGTCATTATCTTCATACGGGATACCGGTTACGGATAAACAAAGACCGCACTTATCGCAAAGAGCGGTCTAAGTAGGGAGATTAATTATCTCCGACGTATAATGGCCGAGAAAGCATTACAGCACATCAATACAGTTAAGATCGGCAAAAGACTGCTCCAAGCGTTTAGACATGGACTCTTCGGCCTTACGCAGCCAGACGCGCGGATCATAGTATTTTTTATTCGGTGCGTCAGGGCCTTCCGGATTACCCAATTGTCCCTGTAAATAGGCTTCGTTTTCTTTGTAGAAGTTAAGAATACCCGCCCAAGTCGCCCATTGGGTATCGGTATCGATGTTCATTTTAATCGCACCGTAGCTGATCGCTTCGCGGATTTCCTCACGGGAAGAACCGGAACCGCCGTGGAAGACGAAATTCAACGATTTTGCCGGAAGATTACGTTCTTTACACACGAAATCCTGCGAATCCCCCAAAATAGAAGGTTTTAATTTCACGTTACCCGGTTTATATACGCCGTGTACGTTACCAAATGCCGCCGCAATGGTGAAACGCGGACTAACCGGATTTAACTGATCATAAACATAGAGCACGTCTTCCGGCTGAGTATAAAGCTTGGACTCATGTACATCGCTATTATCCACACCGTCTTCTTCTCCGCCGGTAATACCGATTTCAATTTCAAGGGTCATGCCTATTTTACTCATACGAGCCAGGTATTCGCGGCAAATTGCCATATTCTCTTCCATGGACTCTTCGGATAAGTCGATCATATGAGAGGAAAATAACGGTTTACCGGTTTCGGCAAAATGTTTTTCCCCCGCCTCAAGCAGCCCGTCGATCCAAGGCAACAGTTTTTTCGCCGCATGGTCCGTATGCAGAATAACCGGTACGCCGTATTCTTTCGCCAGGGTATGAACATGTTTTGCACCGGCGATAGCACCTAAGACATCGGCACGGACGCCGCTGGCCGGTTTAAGCCCTTTACCTGCGTAGAATGCCGCACCACCGTTAGAGAACTGTACGATAACAGGTGCTTTAACGCGCGCTGCAGTTTCCAATACGGCGTTTACGGAATCTGTTCCCACACAGTTTACCGCCGGAATAGCGAAACCCTGTTCTTTCGCATAAGCGAATACTTTCTGTACGTCATCTCCGGTTAATACGCCCGGTTGTACGATATCTAACAATTTTGCCATTTTGATCTTTCCTTTCGTGTTGGAAGTTAAATTTTAAGCCTCGGGATAGAAAAACCTATCCCTTAATCCGGAAAAGCGGCGCCTTATATATCAGGCGCCGTTATCTATTAGCCGTTTGCGCGTTTTTCAAGAATTTCGACCGCCGGTAATACCTTACCTTCAACGAACTCGAGGAATGCGCCGCCGCCGGTTGAAATATAAGAAATCTTATCGGCGATACCGAATAAATCAATGGCCGCTAAGGTATCACCGCCACCGGCAATGGAAAAGGCGCCATTTGCCGTACTCTCGGCAATGGCGTTAGCGATCACCTCGGTACCTTTGCGGAAATTAGGGAATTCGAATACGCCCACCGGACCGTTCCAAAGAATGGTTTTCGCATTACGGATAATTTCGGCCAGCTGTTCCGCACTCTTATCGCCGATATCGAAAATAGATTCGTCCGCAGCCACTTCATTAACCGCTTTTTCCGTTGCCGGCGCGGTTTCGGAAAACTCTTTACCAACCCGTACATCAACAGGTACCGGAATATTAGTTGCGGCGGATAAACGCTGCGCTTCCGGAATTAAATCCGCTTCATACAGAGATTTACCCACATTGTTGCCCTGCGCGGCAATAAAGGTATTGGCGATACCGCCGCCGACAATCAGCTGATCGGCGATTTTTGCCAGAGAATCCAATACGGTTAGTTTAGTGGATACTTTAGAACCGCCGACAATCGCCAACATCGGACGTTGTGGCTCTTTCAGTGCTTTGCCCAAAGCTTCCAGCTCCGCCGCCAACAACGGACCGGCACAGGCTACCGGGGCAAATTGTGCTACGCCGTAGGTGGAACCTTCGGCACGGTGAGCGGTACCGAAAGCGTCCATTACGAATACATCACAGAGCGCGGCATATTTTTTCGCCAGCTCAGGATCATTTTTCTTCTCGCCTTTATTGATACGTACATTTTCCAATACGACAATTTCGCCTTCTTTTACTTCTACGCCGTCCAGATAATCGCGCACCAAACGAACCGGAACATCCAAGGCTGCATTTAAATAATCAACAACCGGTTGCAGGGAATTCGCCTCTTCGAACACGCCTTCGGTAGGGCGGCCCAGATGCGAAGTAACCATCACTTTCGCCCCTTTCTCAAGTGCAAGCTTTAAGGTCGGAATCGTAGCGCGGATACGTGCATCGGAAGTAACTTTACCGTCTTTTACCGGCACGTTTAAATCGGCACGGATAAACAGACGTTTACCTGCAAGATCAAGGTCGGTCATTTTGATTACTGACATAATTTATCCTCTTCTGGTTAAAATAATAAAAATCACTGGCCCGATTATACCCAGTATTGGGGGGCTTGTAACCGTATTTAGATCAATTTATTGAGATTTATCGCGCTCTCCGGGGAATACCAGATATAAAATGGAAAATCAGCGAAATTAATAAAACTGATACGTTACAGCAAATATTTTACCCGCTAAATCACCCGACCTTATTTCGGGCAGCTGATAATTTTCCAGCGCAGATCATAACAGATAAACAATTCGTTACGTGTCGCCTTTAAATAGATCCCTTTTAAGCGCGGGTTATTCTTTTTCAACCAGGTAAACAGGTTTTTACGATCCGCCGTTTTGGTCGGCAAATTCAGTTGTCCGTATAATTCCCGCTGCTTGCTGAAATAATCTTCCGCCGAATTAAAGGCGCAGGCCCCGTGTTTTTCCCATTGCCCCTGCAGTAAATTCTCACTCGGACTTTGAGCCAGGTATTTTTCAATCAGGCTATGTTCGACCGGCGGCAGATCGCCCTGGCAAAAACGGGGATGATCTTCCGCCTTACGGGCGGTTTTACTTTGCGGCCATAAACCGTGAATCACCCAACCGAAGGTATTTTCGCTCCCGCATTGTCGCTGCAGCGAATCCGGCAGATTATCGCCGTAACGCTTGCGCTGAGTTTCGCAAAAAGCCGGCGACCAGGATAAGGCCAACATATAATAATCCACCTTGGCTTTTTTATTCTGGCCTAAATTGTCCTCGGCCATAATATAATCGTAGCCCCGTTCTTTATCCCGCACCGCCTGTGCCCTTGCTTCCTCCGCCTTTTCCTTTTGCGCGCTAACGGAAGCCGCCTGCGCCTTATCCTTATACTGACCGCTGTAAAACCAACCGGCCAGAATAAGCATAAATACGAATACAACAAAAAGACTGAGCTGAAATATCTGCTTCTGATTCATCAATTATCCTTCTTTCTTTATTGTTAAGTGCCGCAGGGCTAAAAAGAGCGGTCCGTTTATAGCGGATTTTTTTATTGCCGCCGTACCGCATAAGGCTCCCGCCTTCACAAGCCGGCGAACCTACAAAACAGTTTGTTTTTCAATTCGATTTATTTATAATCAGCCGCTTAATAAACGCCGCAACTCTCTTTATATACGAAGCTTTATGGCCCTATTGATTACGGAAAAATGCACCAACTGCGATATGTGCCTGCCCGAATGCCCGAATGAGGCCATTTCGGTCGGCGCCGAAATTTATATTATCGATCCCACATTATGCACCGAGTGTGTGGGACATTATGATACGCCGACCTGCCAAAAGGTCTGCCCGATCAACAACTGTATCAAAACCGATCCCGAGCACACCGAAACGGAAGAACAGCTCTGGGAACGCTTTGTGCTCATACACCACGCCGATACCCTGAGCAATCCTTAATGCTTTTCCGCCTGCCATTTTGCCAGCAAAACGCCCGCCTGAACTGCTACATTTAATCCGTTCCCCGGCAGCGGATTAGCAAAGGACAGATTCAGGACTTTATCTCCCTCTTCGGCCAACACAAGCCTATCCTGTTCACTTAATACCAATACCGTTTTAGCGGCTAAGCTCGCACTGTCTACAGCGGTTGCTCGCTTATCGGTCGTAGGGAAGACAATCTGATAACCGGCCTGCCGCAGTTGGCGCAAAGCTTCCGGCGTACTTTCGGTTTGCAGCCCATGCACATATTCCATGCCGCCCTCCGCCACCCGCATAGCTGCGGCGGAATTCAATAATTCGTGATCTTCAAGGACGATAGCCTTAACCCCGAAAAAAGCGCAGGTACGTATAATCCCGCCGATATTATGGGCGTTACGCACCCCGTCCAGTAATACCAGGCAATCGCTGGAACGCGCCACCGACAAATAACCGGATAGGGTAAAAGGACGAGCTTTTTTCACCAGCATACAGATGCCGCCATGATGTTCCGTCGCACTAACCAAGCTAAGTTCGCGATTATCCACAACATGATAGACTTTCTTATTAGCCGCCAGATAACGAAACAAATCGCCGGATTTATGCGCTACTTCTACCGTCGTCCAAACCCGTACGATACTTTGCGGACGTTCGGCAAAGAGTGCGGCACAGGCGGATTCGCCGTACACTTTCATTTCTTCCGTTCGATTTTTCTTAATTTTTTCCGGAGCGCGCGGTGATAAAGGCCCGGTTTTTTTTACCCCGGGACCGCCTGCCGCGGTGCTGCTTTTCAAGGTAACTTTCACCGTACCGTTTTTACGCGCATTATCCGCCGTTATTTCCGTAATCACCCGTTCTTTTCCGAGCGCTGAGGCAACGCCACCCTCTCGACGTTGATAACGGGCGCCGCCTTCGGTTTTTCCGGCGGAGGCAAAAGCACGGGAACCCGAACCGGATTTTGTCTTGAAGTGGGGTGATTTGGAACCCTTGGTTCTTTTGTCGGATTGCTCCTGTCGAAGGACGCTGCGCTCGTTAAAACGCTTGCTACGCTTGTCCGATTCAAATTCCGGCGAGCGGAATTCAGCGTTCTGGAAGTGGTCTTTTTTACCTTGTTCGTTCATTATTGTATTGCCAAAAGGTGGATAAACAGGAAGGGAAAGTCATTATTTTCAATAAAAACTGTGAGCATTATAACGAAAAAAAAGCTTTTTTCTATTAAATACGGGGGTAAATATTGTAAACTAGATCGCCGTCGATACATCGGCAGGCGCCGAATAGAAGAAAAATTATGTTAGTAAATAAAATTAAACGAGCCAAACAGCACTTACAAGATTTACAATTCTTACCGCAGATTGACACGGATTTTGAAATACTTTACGCCCCTGCGCAGTTTAAGCAGGCCATAATTCAACAGATCCGCGCCGCGCAAAAACGCATTTATATCACCGCACTTTACTGGCAAATGGATGAGGCCGGCCAAGAGATACTGGACGAAATCTATCTTGCCAAACATCAACGTCCCGAACTGGAAATTAAAATTCTGGTGGACTGGCATCGTGCGCAGCGGAATTTGATCGGCGAGAAAAAAGGAATGACCAATGCGGACTGGTACTGCGGCGAACGGCAAAAACAACAAGCTGACGCCCTCTTTTTCGGGGTACCTATTAACACCCGCGAAGTATTCGGCGTTCTGCATATCAAGGGCTTTGTCTTCGACGATACGGTTCTGTACAGCGGCGCAAGTATTAATAATGTTTATCTGCACCATCAGGATAAATACCGTTACGATCGTTATCAGAAAATTAAAAATGCCGGACTGGCAGACGCATTGGTAGAATTTATCAACGCTTATCTGCTTGTTCCCGAGGTTATCCATGCGCTGGATAATCCTCAGCGCCCTACGACCAAAGAACTCCGCCACCAAATTAAAGCTTTCCGCCGTCATCTGGCTCATTACGGCCGCTATCAGGTGAAAGAGGCAACAAGGTCGGGCGAAGATTTAAGTATTGCGCCTCTGTTCGGTTTATCCAATCAAGGTAATCTGCTGAACCGCACCATTGAAGATCTGTTTATGCTGGTGGAAGAGAAGTTGACCATCTGCACCCCTTATTTTAATTTCCCTCGTTCTCTACAGGGCAGAATCCGACATCTATTAAAAGAAGGTAAAAAAATCGAAATTATCGTCGGCGACAAAACCGCCAACGATTTTTATATTCCGCCGCAGGAACCCTTTAAAATGGCGGGGGCTTTGCCTTATTTGTATGAGAAAAATCTGCGCGCCTTTGCACGCAAATTCGAAGCAGAAATCGAGCGCGGCGCACTGAACATAAGAATTTGGAAAGACGAGGATAACAGCTATCACCTAAAAGGTATCTGGGTGGATAACCGCTATATGCTACTAACGGGCAACAACCTGAATCCGCGCGCCTGGCGACTCGATGCGGAAAACGGCCTATTGATCCATGATCCGCAGCAACGTTTACGCCCGCAGGCGGAACAGGAGCTGGAATATATCCGCCGTCATACCGAACGCTTGAACCATTATTCCGAACTGGAAGATTTACCTCGATACCCGGCACCAGTTCAGCGTATTTTGAAACGCTTCCAACGGGTTAAGGCGGATAAACTGGTCAAAATGATTCTGTAGCGCCGAGGCTTTTATTACCCGCCTCCTTAACAGCCTGAGCAACAAAGACACGATAGACAAGGCACAATAGACAAAAGTGCGGTCAATTTTTGAAAAGTTTTTTCAGGCAATGCTTTCGGGGCGAAAATAGCATACCGACCAAGGGCGCTTCTGCGGCGCCCCTGAGTTTTAAACTAAAATAAATGCCGCATCAAGGCGGCATAATTATGTGTTTTGCTCTTTCCTTCCCTGCCATTTTTTCTTTATTTTTTCGGTGTTTTCTTATACAGAAAAAAGCTTCAGAGCGGATTCATCGCATTGATAATTCTGATTTCGTCAAACCTATCCAAATCCCCGTGCAAAATCCGAACGGCGCGAATCTTCCGCTGCGCCAACAGGATACTGCGCTGTACCCCTTTTAATAAGGGGGTATCCGGGGTAAACCAATCTTTTCCGCACCGGAAGGCTAAATTACCAATACTACAGTCGGTTACGCAACCCCCTTTGATAATAATGATTTCATCACAATCGCCGCGCTGTTGTAATAACAGGTTCAATAAATCACGATCGGCGTATTTTAACGCATAATCGATATTATCGCATCGCACCGGTTGAAAACGGCGGTGTATCCGACGCTGATAAGGGGTAAGGCTGAGGCGAAAATCCTGCGCATTATAATCGATCCGACAACGGAACAATCCTTTTTGCCCGCGCAATTCGTTAAACTGCGGCGCTTGTCGAATCAGGCTGCTTAAATCGAAACGGGTGATCGGGCGGTTCGGATAATAATTTGCCAGCGCCGCCAGATAACGCCGCTGATGTTCTTCGATATGCCTGATTTGTCCGTTTTCCAGAGCAATGGTTTCAAATAACGGAAATTCCATTAATCCTTCCCCCGCAGAGGCACATAAACCTTACGCAGCAACTCTTGGTATTCTTCTTCCGCCCGGCTCTGTAGGGTAATTCCGCCGCCGCTGTGAAAAAACAAACGATCCTTGTGCCGACGGATAAAACGAATGGCTACCGCACTTTGTAGCCTATCCCCCTCAAAAATACCGAAAACGCCGCTATAATAGCCGCGCGCTTGAGCTTCCGCCTGTCGGATAATACTCAGGGTTCTTTCTTTCGGCGCACCGCTGACGGAACCCGCCGGCAGCAATCGGCTCAGTATCGTTCCTATATGCTGACGCCAGTCCGCCGCCAGCGAACCGCTGATTTCGGAACTGGTTTGCAGTATCGCCCCGCGACCGGTTCGAACTTCCTCCGGGTAACGGAAACGTTCAACCTTTATACCGGTAGCCACCGAGGCCAGATCATTACGCATTAAATCAACGATGGTATAATGTTCGCGACGTTCTTTTTCCGAGCCGAGCAACAGTTGTTGAGCATTTTCCGTCGCCGCATCAATGGTTCCCTTCATCGGATAAGTATAAATTTTATTTTGCGCAATCTTAATAAAGCTTTCCGGCGAAAAACAAACGAACTGATCTTCCAGCAATAGTTTGTAGGCCGCCTCCGCGCTCTGAAAAATCTGTTTTAGCGTATAATTGGTATAAATCGGTGTCGGATAGGTCAGATTAAGTAAATAACTATTGCCCTTCTGTAATTCCCGGCGAACTATTTCGAAGCCCCGTCGGTAATCCTCCGCCGCCATGGGTTCCGTCCGCAACCAAAAGGGCGGCATACTTACCTTGCCATCGCGCTCTACATTCGTCCGTCCCCGAATATCAAAATAAATTCCCCGTTGCGCCGCTTCCCCTAGCGGAACAATAAGGGGGTTGCGGCATTCAAAATCCACCAAAAAGAAAAAGGGTAATTTCTGCTTACCGTATTCATTGGCCTGCCGAATAAATTGTGCAAAAGCGTCCATAGATTAAAAAAATATCTGAAAGGTAATAAATTCTAACGGAAACAGGGGTAAAAATCCTGATTTTTATCTTATAATGCGCCTAATCAGATCCGCGATAGTCGATACTCATGCAAAACCGCCTGCTTATTATTAACAATCATGATTCTTTTACCTATAACCTTGTGGATTTACTCCGCCCTTTATCCGTCCGGATGCAAATAATAGCCACAGAACAGTTATCTTCGGTAACGGATATGGAAAGCTTTTCCCATGTTCTCATCTCCCCCGGTCCCGATGTACCTGAGGCCTATCCGCAACTGTTCGAAATGCTGCGGCGTCATTACCGCCATAAATCAATTTTAGGGGTTTGTTTGGGCCATCAAACCCTGTGCCGTTTTTTCGGCGCAAGCCTGTATAACCTTAGCGCCTGCCGCCACGGGGTGGAAGAATCTTTCAATCTTGAACGGCAAAGCGATTTATTCCGCAACCTGCCGGCGCGTTTCCGTATCGGACTATATCATTCCTGGGCGGTTTCCCCGCAGAACTTTCCATCCGAATTGGAGATTGTCGGCCGTTGTGATGCAGGGGTGATTATGGCGGTACAGCATAAAACGCTGCCTTTGTACGGCGTCCAGTTCCACCCCGAATCTTTTATTTCCGAATATGGTACGCAGATTCTGAGCAACTGGTTGGAAATAGGCGGTTCCGCCCTTTAGAGGCATAAAATTATCAAAATCGGTTCACTTAAGGCCTAATAAGGGCTAATATTTGGCGCAGAAACGGCAGTTGCCGTATACGCAGCAATCTCAGGCAGAAAAAGGATTTGTGGTGAAAATTATTATTCTCGGCGCCGGTCAGGTCGGTAAAACCCTTGCGGAAAACCTGGTCAGCGAAGACAACGATATCACATTGGTGGATAACGAAGAAAAACGGCTGGAAAACTTACAGGATAAACATGACCTGCGGGTGGTAACGGGTTCGGCTTCTTCCCCTCATATATTACGTGAAGCGGGCGCCCCCGATGCGGATCTGTTGGTGGCCGTTACCAGTGCCGACGAAGTCAATATGATTGCCTGTCAAATCGCCTATACATTGTTTAACACACCGACCAAAATAGCCCGTATCCGGGAACGTGAATATCTGCGCGAAAAGGATAAATTATTTAACCAAAACGTTATTCCAATCGATCATATTATCTCTCCGGAAAATCTGGTAACGGAGGATATTATACGCCTGATCGATTATCCCGGCGCCCTGCAGGTGGCCCATCTGGCGGATAAACAAATCAGCCTGGTGGTAGTGAAAGCCTATTACGGCGGACCTTTGGTCGGTTATGCCATTTCCGCTCTGCGTGATCACTTGCCTTATATCGATTGCCGTATCGTTTCCATTCTGCGTTTCGATAAGGTTATCCGCCCGCAAGGTTCCACTGTCATAGAAGCCGGCGACGAAGTTACCTTTATCTGCGCTACCCAGCATATTAAGGCGGTTATGTCGGAATTACAGCGCCTGGAAAAGCCCTATAAACGGATTATGATTGTCGGCGGCGGTAATATCGGTGCCGGGGTGGCGAAACAACTGGAAGAACAATGCAGCGTCAAGCTAATCGAACGCAATGCAGCCAAAGCCACGGCGTTGGCGGAGAAATTGGCGAAGACCCTGGTTTTTCACGGCGATGCCTCGGATCAGTCATTATTGTACGAAGAACATATCGAAAATATCGATGTGTTTATTTCTCTGACCAGCGACGATGAAGCCAACATTATGTCCGCCTTACTGGCCAAGCGGCTGGGCGCCAAAAAAGCCATGGTACTGATTCAGCGTATGGCCTATATTAATATGATTCAGGGCGGTACCATAGATATTGCCGTATCACCGCAGCAGGCGACTATTTCCGCCTTACTGGGTCATGTGCGCAAAGGCGATATTCCCAATGTGGTTTCGTTACGCCACGGTACCGCCGAAGTTATGGAAATTGTGGTACATGGCGATGCGGAAACTTCCAATATTATCGGACGTAAAATCAGTGAACTAAAACTGCCGACCGGTGTCATTATCGGTGCGTTGCTGCGCGGTACGGAAGTAATTATCGCCGGCAAGAATCTGGTTATTGAAGATGAAGATCATGTTATCGTCTATATTACGGATAAAAAATATGTATCCGATGTAGAAAAAATCTTTCAACCCAGCGCATTTTTTATTTAATTACGGCTATACAGTATGCCCGACAGTACCTATAATACGCACGCTTTTTAATTCAAAAACAGAGGAGTATGGATATGAGCTTTATGAAAGAATTTCGTGAATTTGCTATGCGCGGTAATGTTATCGACATGGCGGTCGGTGTGATTATCGGCGGCGCTTTCGGTAAAATCGTCAGTTCCCTGGTGGGCGATATTTTTATGCCCTTATTGGGAATGTTAACCGGCAGCGTCGATTTCAAAGATCTGAAATTTACCCTAGCGGTGGCGGATACCCCGGCGGTTACTTTAAATTACGGTGTGTTTATTCAGAACGTAGTGGATTTCGTGATTATCGCCTTTGCTATTTTCATGATGATTAAGGTATTAAATAAACTGAAAAAACCGGCTGAAGAAGAAGCGCCTAAAATTTCAAACGAAGAGCAGCTACTAACGGAAATCCGCGACTTACTGAAAAAATAACGAGGGCGGACTTTCTCTCCCTAATATTGTTTTATCGCCGAGATTAAGGATAAAAATATGTTAGATCCAGACCAACTGAAAGCAAACACCCGTGAAATTATCGCCGATTTGCTGAACGACGGAAGCGATCCCGATGCCCTTTACATTATCGAGCATCATGTCGCTCATTATGATTTCGACAAATTGGAAAAAATTGCCGTTGACGCCTTTAAGGCCGGCTATGAAGTTTCCGAAGCGGAAGAGTTTGAAGATGATGATGGTAAGCTGATTTATTGTTTCGATATTATCAGCGAAGCGGCGCTTAAACCTGAAATAATCGATGCGCAGCAAAAGGAGCTGCTGCCGTTGCTGGAAAAACACCAGGGCATCTATGACGGCTGGGGAACTTATTTTGAAGATCCTAACGCCGATGATGACGAATACGGCGAAGACGGCGAATTTTTCGACGATGAAGGTGAATTCGACGACTCGGAAGAATTCGCACGGGAAAAAGGCGCTAAATTACATTAATTATCCATGGATGTACCGCACTTCATTAACTAAAGTGCGGTCTTTTTTTAAGGAGTTTTTATTATGTTAAAGCTAAAACATTTCTTATTCGCCGCCCTTCTGCTTCCCATGGCAGCCTATGCCTCTGCGGAAAAAGATAATCTGGTCAGCTTTGAAGTTCAAAGCGAAAGAGAACTGCCGCGGGATTTATTTCAGGTCAGAATGTTTTTAAATGAAGAAGGCCAGAATCTGAAGAATCTGAACAAAGTGATTTCCGACAAGCTGGTACAGGCGACGGAACTGATAAAAAAACAGCAAGCTGTTGAAATACAAAGCAATAACCGTCAGACCCATGTCCGCTATGATGATAAAGGCCGTAAAACCGGCTGGCGCGGCAGCGCCGAACTGGTACTGCAAAGCAAAGACAGTACCGCATTATCTCAGTTGATTGACGAATTATCCGGTCTGATGGCCATTGATAATGTTAATGCCACCGTATCTTCACAAAGTCTGGCCAGAATAGAAGAAGAAATGACCAAGGAAATTCTGGGTAAATTCCGCCACAAAGCGGAACTTATCAGCACTTCGCTGCAGGCAAAGGGCTATAATATCGTTCGCCTGGATATTCTTGCCCCATCGCAGCGTTACCCGGAATCCGAGCCGCGGCTTTATAAAATGGCGGCGGCCCGTAATCTGGAGCGGGATACGGGACCGGTTCAGTTGGAAGGCGGCAAAGCCGTTATTCATATGCAGCTGAACGGCCAAATCGGGCTGATTAAGGATTAATGACATCATATTCTAAATCCTATACAATACGACCAAACTTTAAATCGGCAAACGAGGAAACAAATGAAAGTTGCAAAGAATGTTGTTGTGAGCATCGCCTATCAGGTGCGTACCGAAGACGGCGTACTGGTGGACGAAGCGCCGGTAAACCAACCGTTGGATTATTTACAGGGACATAATAATTTAGTCGTGGGGCTGGAAAAAGCGCTGGAAGGCAAATCCGTCGGTGATAAATTCGAAGTCCGGGTAAAACCGGAAGAAGGTTACGGCGAATATAACGAAAATATGGTTCAGCGCGTACCTAAAGATGTGTTTGTCGGCGTGGATGACCTGCAGGTGGGTATGCGCTTTATCGCCGATACGGATTTAGGTCCGCTACCGGTGGTTATAACCGAAGTATCCGGCGATGAAGTCGTGGTAGACGGCAACCATATGTTGGCGGGTCAGGAATTGTTATTCAGCGTCGAAGTGGTGGCGACTCGCGAAGCCACATTAGAAGAAATCGCGCATGGCCATATCCATCAGGAAGGCGGTTGCTGCGGCGGCCATGGACATGAAGATGGAGACGGACATGGTTGCGGTTGTGGCGGTCATGGCCACCATCATCATCATGATCAGGAGCATTCCCATCATCATGGCGGCGGTTGTTGCGGCGGCGGTGATAAAGAAGGTCATGGCGGTTGCGGCTGCAGCCACTAATCTTTGCATAAAGGCTAATCGGCATACACCGCACTTGATATAAAGTGCGGTGTATTTTTTATCTCCCGCTTCACTTTTCGTTGCCGTTTTTTATACAATAGTAGCCTTTTCCTTTACATCAATATTTGAGATATTTTATGAATTCTGCTACCCCTAACATCGGTTTTATCAGCCTAGGCTGCCCGAAGAATTTGGTTGATTCCGAACGTATTCTGACCGAACTGCGCAGCGACGGCTATAACATTATTCCCAGCTACGAAAACGCCGATCTGGTAATCGTCAATACCTGCGGTTTTATTGACAGTGCGGTACAGGAATCTCTGGAGGCCATCGGCGAAGCACTGGAAGAAAACGGTCGGGTTATAGTTACCGGTTGTCTCGGTGCCAAGGAAAATCAAATTCGCGAAGTCCATCCTAAGGTACTGGAAATCACCGGACCGCACAGCTACGAAGCGGTAATGGCACATGTCCATAAATATGCGCCCAAACCGGCCTATAATCCTTATACCAGCCTGGTACCTGCACAAGGCATTAAACTGACACCGAAACATTACGCCTACTTAAAGATTTCCGAAGGCTGCGATCATAAATGCACCTTCTGCATTATTCCTTCCATGCGCGGCGAACTGGACAGTCGTCCTATTACTCAGATTCTGGATGAAGCAAAACGACTGGCGGATTCCGGGGTAAAAGAGCTGCTGATCGTTTCTCAGGACACCTCCGCCTATGCCTTGGATCAAAGTAAAGAAGTACAGAATAAAACCCTCTTCTGGAACGGAATGCCGATCAAAAACAATTTGCTGACATTATGCCGTCAGCTTGGCAATCTCGGAGTTTGGGTACGTCTGCACTATGTTTATCCTTATCCCCATGTAGATGATCTGATCCCATTAATGGCGGAAGGTAAAATTCTGCCCTATTTGGATATTCCGCTACAGCACGCCAGCCCGAAAATCCTTAAAGCGATGAAACGTCCGGGGTCGGTGGAACGGGTATTGGAGCGCATTAAGAAATGGCGTGAAATCTGCCCGGAACTTACTCTGCGTTCAACCTTTATCGTCGGTTTTCCCGGTGAAACGGAAGAAGATTTTCAACTGCTACTGGATTTTCTGCAGCAGGCACAATTGGATCGGGTCGGTTGCTTTAAATTCAGCCCGGTAGAGGGAGCGACCGCAACGGATATGCCCGACCAGGTACCTGAAGAGGTAAAAGAAGCACGCTTCCGCCGTTTTATGGAACTACAACAACAAATCTCCGCCCAGCGTCTGCAACAGAAAATCGGCAAAACCTTAGCCGTCATTGTTGATGAAATCGATGCAGAGGGAATCATCGGCCGCTCTATGGCAGATGCTCCGGAAATCGACGGAGCGGTTTATGTGGATAATCTCAGCGGCAAAGAGGTCAAGGTCGGCGATATTATTGCCGTAACCATTACTGCGGCGGACGAATACGACCTATGGGGAAATTGTTAATCCGCATTAATCCCGACAAAGGGATTAATCATAGTAGTAACATTAATATAGCTGCGGCTAAACAATAAATTAAAGGGCTAAGCTTCCAGCCGACCTCAGTTTTATCTCCCCTCCCACGACCTAATTATTGGTCGCATAAGCGACCAATAATTCATTATATTTATGCCTAACTAAGTGATAATTTTTTCTTCCATCCTATTGCGAAGTTGTTTTTTTTTGTACAATTCGGGTGATTTTTATACACAATAAGGAAAAATTATGTCTCGCTTTTTTTCAAAAAAAATTCTAATAGGATTAGTCGCTACTTTATCACTTATTTCATCGGCATATGCCGCTACCGGTTTTTTAAAAGGAGAACGCACTGATGGCATGAATAAAATTTGCTATTACGATGTCTTAGGCTCCACTTACACATTGAATGTATCCTCTGTATCATTGTGTCCCTTAACTCATAATTTTTAGCGCATAATTACTGGGAATAACATGGAAATCTTAACTGTCATTATTGTAGTTATTTTAATATTTATAATAATTTCGGGAAAATCTGGAGTAGGAATTAAATCATCTTTAATAAAAGAGATCCATAAACAATATTATGGCGGTATTTCGGCGCCTTCAAAAATATATCCGAGTATATCTTTAGAAGAAGCCTATAATATATTAAAAGAATATGATGCTAATAACCATCATGCCGGCAATAATTCCTATTCTTTCTGGGCATTAGTCAATAACGAGCCTTGTTTCATTTCAGTAGAAAGGATACCTTGTAAAAGAACGGGCATTAAGTTATTAGTAACAAGAGCCGTAGATCACAATGCCTTACTTAAGTTTTCAGGAATGAAGGAAGATAAGATACCTAATAATTTATTGTCAATATATTAAGTTAATAAACTGATTATTTACCTATTCCATAAAAAAATACAGTTAATATGAAAATATATTAACTGCATTTTTAGCTAAGAACAACGCCGAACCTGATATTCGGCGTTTTCCGCTTATGCTTCTTCCTCTTCCTTAGCCCATTCCAAGGCACGGCGCACTGCTTTTTTCCAACCTTTATAGCGTCTTGTCCGTTTCGCTTCGTCATCGTCCGGAATAAAGCTGCGTTCCACCGCCGCCTTATCGCGCAATTCCTCCAAATCCTTCCAGAATCCCGTCGCCAGACCGGCTAAATAAGCGGCTCCCAGTGCGGTAACCTCCTTAACCTGCGGGCGTTCAACCTGCGTATCCAGAATATCCGCCTGGAACTGCATCAGGAAGTTATTTGCGGTGGCGCCGCCATCAACCCGTAGCGATTTAAGCTTCGCACCGGAATCGGATTGCATGGCTTCCAACACATCACGAGTCTGATAAGCGATGGATTCCAAGGTCGCGCGTACAATATGATTGCGGTTTGCTCCGCGGGAAAGGCCTAAAATCGCTCCTCGGGCATAAGGGTCCCAGTAAGGAGCGCCTAAACCGGTGAAGGCCGGAACCACATACACACCGTTACAATCTTTAACCTTAGTGGCAAAGTATTCACTATCGGTACTGTCATGTACGATTTTTAATTCGTCGCGCAACCACTGAATAGAGGCTCCCCCCATAAAAATAGAACCTTCCAATGCGTATTCCGGCTCCCCTCTGGCATTACAGGCAATAGTGGTGAGCAGACCGTTTTTAGATTCAACCGCCTTATCACCAGTATGCATCAGCATAAAGCAGCCTGTACCATAGGTGTTTTTCGCCTGCCCGGCCTGCACGCACAGATGTCCGTATAAGGCCGCTTGCTGGTCGCCGGCAATACCCGCCACCGGAATACGAACGCCGCCTTTACCGCCGATGTTGGTTTGTCCGTAAATTTCGGAAGAGTTACGCACTTCAGGTAACATTGAACGCGGGATATTTAACAACTCCAGCATCTTCTCGTCCCATTGCTTGGTATGAATATTAAACAACATGGTACGTGATGCATTGGTATAATCGGTTACATGTACCCTTCCCTGCGTCAATTTCCATACCAACCAGGTATCCACCGTACCGAACAATAATTCGCCCCGTTCGGCTTTTTCGCGGGCGCCTTCCACATTATCCAAAATCCATTTAATCTTAGTTCCGGAGAAATAAGGATCCACCACTAAACCCGTAGTTTTACGAATATAATCCTCTTGTCCCTCCGCTTTCAGCTTATCCGTAATATCGGCGGTACGGCGGCATTGCCATACAATAGCGTTATATACGGGCTTGCCGCTTTCTTTTTCCCATACGATGGTGGTTTCGCGCTGATTGGTAATCCCGATAGCGGCAATCTGATCCGAAGAGATCCCCGCTTTTGCCACCACTTCATTCAATGTGGAACTCTGGGTCGCCCAGATTTCCATCGGATTATGCTCCACCCAACCTGCCTGCGGATAGATCTGAGTAAACTCCCGTTGAGCGATTTCCACAACATTGGCGTCATGATCCAGTAATACCGCTCTGGAACTGGTGGTTCCCTGATCAAGAGCAATAATATATTTCTTGTCCGACATAGCAAATCTCCTGCAATTTAGGTAATACGTTAATAAACGCTTATCAAAAATCGAATAAACGAACAAATCACCCGCAGAAACTAATCGAAAACGCTCAAATAATAAAGGGATAATTATCAATAATTTGAACTCGCTCACATTATATTTTCCCTCCACAAATAGTCTGAAAAATAAATGTGAACTGGCTTACAAAATCAAACTTTTTTACTTTTATTTTTCCGCCGGAACTGAATAATGACGCCGTATTCTATTGCCTTTTCCAGGCTGAAAGAATTATTTGCTTATAAATTAATAACGACAAATCACAGAATTTTATTAACCGCTTAATTCATGCCTAATATTACTTTAATAAAAAGGAGAAGATGCTATGAACCCTTATTTAGCGGAGTTTCTTGGTACCGCATTGTTGGTACTGATGGGGAACGGTGTTGTAGCTAACGTTTGCCTGAATAAAACCAAAGGACAAAGCTCAGGTTGGATAGTTATCACCACCGCCTGGGCATTCGCCGTTTATGTGGCGGTCGTTTTTAGCGGCCCATACAGCGGCGCTCATTTAAATCCGGCGGTATCCCTCGGTCTGGCACTGAAAGGCGCTTTCCCTTGGGAACAGGTAGTCCCTTACAGCATCAGCCAGATCCTGGGCGGCAGCTTAGGTGCGCTGTTCGTTTATCTGGTATATAAAGATCATTTTGCCGCCACCGAAGAAGCCGGTTTAAAACGCGCCTGCTTCAGTACCGAACCGGCGATCCGTAATTACCCTACCAATTTACTCAGTGAAATTATCGGTACCTTCGTGCTGGTTTTCGTTATTTTCTATATCACGGCAGAAGCGACAATCACATTCCCCGAAAACGGCACCGCAACACCAATAGGTTTAGGTTCAATCGGCGCCTTGCCGGTAGCGATACTGGTTTGGGCCATAGGCCTGAGTTTAGGCGGTACCACCGGCTATGCGATTAATCCCGCCCGCGACTTGGGACCTCGCCTGACCCTTAGTCTGCTCGGGAAAAAACTGAATACGACGGCGGACTGGCAATACGGCTGGGTACCCGTTATCGGCCCGATGCTCGGCGCCCTACTGGCCGGCTTGGCTTATAATGCGCTGATGTAATAAAAGCTGATGTAATAAAAAATAACGAATCAGGCAGGCTTAGCGCTAAGCCTGCTTTTTTATTTAAAATAGATATAACAATACTGCGGATAGTAATAATTTGAAAATACCCGATTATACAGGCAACTTTCGATTTTTATCGGTATAAGCGCCTATACTGAAGCCCGGCGCTAATTTCTTCCCTTGTTGTTTATAAACAACCGCAAAAATTAAATTACGGCGGATTTTCAATCCATAAGAATACAAAACAACAAGCGAAAAAGAACAATACGAAAATATCATGAGCGAAAACACGCATATTTTATGTGATTAACCTCACAAATTCACTACAAAGCATTTCTTTATTCCACCAAAATCGGGTATCTTTGACAACTCAACTACACATACTGTTTGTAAGGATATTACAGTTTATACAAAAGCTAATTTTTGGGTGTGGAGGCGGTAAAGAAGGCGCCGATATGCTCTGGTTTCCGTTAATAATGCGTTTTCAACAACCCTAAAAACGGATAAATATAACGTTAAAAAGTATAAAGATTGGAGATTACTATGTTTGGTCCATTTAAACCGGCGCCGCATATTGCGGAATTACCGGCTGAAAAAATCGACTCGACCTATCGGCGCTTACGCTGGCAGGTTTTCGCTGGGATTTTCTTCGGCTATGCGGCTTATTATTTTGTGCGCGCCAATTTCGATTTAGCGCAAAAAGGTCTGATTGAAGCCGGCCTATATAATAAAGCCGAATTGGGTATTATCGGTACAGGTGCCGGTCTGGCATACGGCCTGTCCAAATTCGTGATGGCGGGGATTTCCGACCGCTCGAATCCGAAAGTATTTTTACCTTTCGGTTTGTTACTTTCCGGTTTATGTATGACCATGATGGGGTTAATGCCTTGGGCCACCTCCGGCATTGCGGTAATGTTCATTATGATTTTCCTAAACGGTTGGTTCCAGGGAATGGGCTGGCCGCCATGCGGAAGAACCATGGTGCATTGGTGGTCTAAATCCGAACGCGGTACCATCGTTTCCATCTGGAACTGTGCTCATAACGTGGGCGGTATGGTACCAGGTGCAATGGTTCTGTTAGCCAGTGCCATCTACTTCAGTAATCACGGTGTTCAGGCAACGGCGAAAGACGTATGGCAACAGGCCTTATACTATCCGGGTATTGCCGCAATGATCGCTGCTATTCCGGTTTACTTCGTCATGAAAGATACTCCGCAATCCTGCGGATTACCGGCCATTGAAAAATGGCGTAACGACTATCCGGACGATTACAATGAAAAAACCTATGAGCATGATCTGAGTACCAAAGAAATCTTCGTTACCTATGTTCTGAAAAATAAACTGCTGTGGTACATCGCTATCGCCAACGTATTCGTTTACTTAATCCGCTACGGCGTACTGAAATGGTCTCCGGTTTATCTGGGTGAAGTAAAACACTTCAATATTAAGGGTACGGCCTGGGCATATACCATTTATGAATTGGCTGCGATTCCGGGTACGCTGTTATGCGGTTGGGTATCGGATAAAGTGTTCAAAGGCAAACGCGGTCTGACCGGATTTATCTTTATGATTTTAACCACCATTGCCGTTGTCGCATTGTGGAAAAACCCGGCCACACCGGAAGCCGAACTGGCGCAATATGCTAACCATGCCTGGTATGAAAACCCGTATCAGTTAACGGACTTCATTCTGATGACAACTATCGGTTTCCTAATTTACGGTCCGGTAATGCTTATCGGTTTACACGCCCTTGAACTGGCACCGAAAAAAGCGGCGGGAACCTCCGCAGGCTTCACCGGCTTATTCGGCTACTTGGGCGGAACCGTATCTGCTTCCGCAGTCGTCGGTTGGGCGGCCGAATACTACGGCTGGGACGGCGGTTTCTACGTAATGATTGCCGGCGGTGTGTTAGCGGTTCTGTTAATGCTTATCGTAATGCTGGAAGAAGGCAAACATAAAGCAAAACTGGCCGATCACTACGGCAAGTAATTCGCTGAAAAGGAAGAACCTCGGGTTCTTCCTTTTTTGTTTTTGTCGTTAAACTGTCATAAAGTTTTTTTAAACTTAACATCGCTTGTTTCAACATAAGGCTTAGCGCCACTCAACTAAGGAAATAAAGATGAAAGCAAGTAAAATCGCCGCTGTCCTCGGATGTATATTGTTTTCCGCCGCCGGATATTCCGCCGACAGTTGCCAATCGCCCCTGGTCGAAGCATTACCCGAATACAACTACAAGCTCAATAAAGTAATAGAAGTGAAGGGGCGCCAGGGAGTAACCACCGAGGGTAAATATCTCTATGTATCCGGCAGTACCACATTAGCCAAATATGATCTGAACGGCAAACTGCTACATGAAAATAAAACCCCGTTCGAAGGTTATAGTAAAGCCGCCAACCATATCGGCGACATTGATATTTACAACAATGAACTCTACGTTTCTTCCGAATGGTTTGAAGACGGCGTCGGTAAGAATATTCAAATCGCCGTACATGACCCCGAAACCCTAGCGCTGAAGCGCGCAATAGATTTCAATCCGGACTCCGGCCAGGTGGAAGTTTCCGGGATTACGGTGGATAAGGTACATAACAGCGTCTGGATGGCCTCCTGGGTGGGCGAAGAAAGCGGGCGTTATCTATACGAATACGACTTAACCAGCGGTAAATATAAACGAAAAGTACATTTACAACCTGTGCCTCAATGGATTCAGGGGATATTCGCCCATCAGGGCAAACTCTATCTGACCGCAGACGACGGTACCGCCGATGAAAAAGAACCGGATCATCTGTATAGAGTGGAAATTTCGGATCGGCATAATCAGGCCTCAGTTGTATTGGAACGCACCCTGGACGATCTGAAAGATTACGGCGAAATCGAAGGTTTGGCGATCAATCCCGAAACCCGGCAAATGATTATTCATGCCAACCGCGGCAAACAAATCGTATTGGGTATGCCGAAAGGGTTTTACCCCGGTTATGATCGTGAAATCAGCGAACTGTATTTTTATGATATGACCCCGAGATGTAAAAAATAACTCAAATTCCGACCGCACTTTGAGTACGGTATTTTATGTTGTTCAGCAAAAACCTATCCCATAAGAGAGGAAAACATGAAATTTAAACTGAAAACCCTGGCGGCGGCATTAGCGCTTGCCACATTAACCGCTTGTTCCAATCAGGCACAGGTACAATCTATGCAAGAAAAGGATAAATTAGTCATCGCTCACCGCGGAGCAAGCGGTTACTTACCGGAACATACACTGGAAAGTAAAGCCCTTGCATTCGGACAAAAAGCCGATTACCTAGAACAGGATTTGGCCATGACCAAGGATAACCGCTTAGTGGTTATTCACGATCATTTTTTGGACGGCCTCACCGATGTAGCGAAGAAATTTCCGAACCGTAAACGTGCTGACGGACGCTACTATGTTGCGGATTTTACTTTAAAAGAAATTCAAACCCTGGAAATGACGGAAAACTTCAGTAATAAAGAAGGTAAGCTGCAACAGGTTTATCCGAACCGTTTCCCGATGTGGAAATCCCACTTCAGAATTCATACCTTTGAAGACGAACTGGAGTTTATTCAGGGACTGGAAAAATCCACCGGTAAAAAAATCGGTATTTATCCGGAAATCAAAGCGCCTTGGTTACACCATAAAGAAGGTAAGGATATTGCCAAAGCCACTCTTGCAGTGTTGAAAAAATACGGCTATGACAGCCGGGAAGATATGGTTTATCTGCAAACCTTCGACTTTAATGAATTAAAACGGATTAAAACCGAATTGCTGCCGCAAATGGGCATGGATATCAAATTGGTACAATTGGTAGCCTATACGGACTGGCATGAAACCGAAGAAAAAAATGCCCAAGGCAAATGGATAAACTACGATTACGATTGGATGTTTAAAGAAGGGGCGATGGCAGAAGTGGCCAAATATGCCGACGGCGTCGGCCCGGGCTGGTATATGCTGGTAGACGATAAAAAATCCAAAGCAGGCAATATCGTTTATACCCCGTTAGTAAAAGAGCTGCAAAAATATAAATTGGAAGTCCATCCTTATACCGTACGTAAAGACGCTTTACCCGATTTCTTCAGCGATGTAAATCAGATGTATGATGCCTTGCTGAATAAGGCCGGTGCAACGGGTATCTTCACCGATTTCCCGGATACTGCGGTACAGTTCCTCGGTAAAGATAAGGCTCAAAAATAAACGCAACCACTAACAATTAAAAAGCCCGAATGGAAATGCCATTCGGGCTTTTTAACGATACTGCGCCTAAAAGCCCGTTTTTCTTTTTACTTAGATGTTTTTTGGTTAAAAACTGTGAACCTTATCACAGTTTAGTTTCTTTTTCGCTCATAAAACTATTCTAAAACGAACATTTGGCTTAAAATAGCACTTATTTTTTCAAGGTTATTACCAGTTTTGTGGGGGTATCATGGCAATGACATCTCAGCTTTACAAAGATGTGGGTGATTTTTCACCCATCAGCACCGACGTTATCATTATCGGTGGCGGTGCGACGGGTGCCGGCGTCGCCCGCGATTGCGCATTGCGCGGCCTGAAATCTATCTTGCTGGAACGGCGTGATATTGCCACCGGAGCCACCGGGCGCAATCACGGTCTGTTACATAGCGGTGCGCGCTATGCGGTTAACGATAGAGAATCTGCCGAAGAATGTATTAAAGAAAACATGATTCTGAAACGTATCGCCCGCCATTGTGTTGACGATACCAAAGGTTTATTTATTACTCTGCCCGAAGATGATCTGAATTATCAGAAAACCTTTATTGAAGCCTGTAACGCATCGGGTATCGAGGCGGTTTCGATTGATCCGGCGCTGGCCAGACATATGGAGCCGTCGGTTAACCCCGAACTGGTCGGCGCCGTTGTGGTGCCGGACGGTTCCGTAGATCCCTTCCGCCTGACTGCCGCCAATATGATTGATGCGGCCGAAAACGGCGCTCAAATTTTTACCTATTGTGAAGTCATGGGGTTGATCCGTGAAGGCGGACGCGTTATCGGCGTAAAGGTTTTTGATCATCGCAACCGGGTCGAACGGCAGTTCTTTGCCGCCGTCGTCGTCAATGCCGGCGGAATCTGGGGGCAGGGTATTGCCGAATACGCCGATCTCAAAATCAGAATGTTCCCGGCGAAAGGCGCCTTACTGGTGATGGGGCACCGGATTAACAATCTGGTGATTAACCGCTGCCGCAAACCTGCGGACGCCGATATTCTGGTACCGGGCGATACCATCTGCGTCATAGGCACTACTTCCGATCGCATTCCTTATGATCAAATCGACAATATGGAAGTTACCCCGCAGGAAGTGGATATTTTATTCCGCGAAGGGGAAAAACTGGCACCGAGCCTGCGCCATACCCGCGTACTACGTGCCTATGCCGGAGTCAGACCGCTGGTAGCCACCGACAATGATCCTTCCGGACGTAACGTCAGCCGTGGTATCGTATTACTTGATCACGCCGAACGGGACGGTCTGGATGGCTTTGTTACCATTACCGGCGGCAAACTGATGACCTACCGCTTAATGGCCGAATGGGCAACGGATCTGGTATGTAAAAAACTCAACAATAATCAAAAATGCCAAACCGCCGAACGTCCTCTGCCGGGTTCTAGCGAAAGCCGAGAAGAAACCAGTAAAAAAGTGGTTTCCCTGCCAACCACCATTCGTAACTCCGCCGTTTACCGCCATGGTTCGCGTGCAACCCGTTTACTTGAAACAGAACGTTTGGATCGTTCCCTGGTGTGCGAATGCGAAGCGGTAACCGCCGGTGAAGTCCGCTATGCGGTGGAAGAGTTAAATGTTAACAACCTGGTAGATTTACGCCGCCGTACCCGAGTCGGTATGGGTACCTGCCAGGCGGAACTTTGCGCCTGCCGCGCCGCCGGTTTAATGGCGCGCTTTGAAGTTGCCACGCCGCGCCAATCCACCACTCAACTCGCTTCCTTTATGGAAGAACGCTGGCGTGGTATTCAGCCGATTGCCTGGGGTGATGCCCTGCGCGAAGCGGAATTTACCAGCTGGATTTATTACAGTCTGCTCGGTCTCAACGATGTACCGAGCGAAGCGCCGCAAGGAGTAAGTAACAATGAATTTTGATGTGGTCATTATCGGTGGCGGGCTTGCCGGTTTAACCTGCGGCATCGCGTTGCAGGAACAGGGCAAACGCTGTGTAATTATCAATAACGGCCAAGCCGCACTGGATTTCGCCTCGGGTTCTATGGATTTACTCGGCCGCCTGCCGGACGGCTCCGCCGTGTCTTCTCTACGCCCGGCATTTGAATCTCTGCGCCGACAAGCGCCTCAGCATCCTTACAGCGTACTGGGAATTGAAGCCGTAGAAAGCAAGGCAACACAATTTGAAAATATCCTACATCAGCTGAATTTGGAATTAGCGGGATCGGCTCGGGAAAACCACAAAAGGGTTACCGCCATCGGCGGCTTACGCCCCGCCTGGTTATCGCCGAATACGGTACCGACCGTAACCAATCATCAGAACTTCATCCATCAGCGCATTGCGGTACTAGGCATTGAAGGCTATCATGATTTTCAGCCGCAGTTGCTGATCGATAATCTGCAGCTCAATCCGCAATTCGCCCACTGCCAATTTTCAAGCGGCTTTCTAAATATTCCGGAACTGGATCAGCTACGCCGTGATGCCCGTGAATTTCGCAGCGTCAATATCGCTCAACTCTTAGAACATAAGCTTTCCTTTGATGAACTGGCGGCGGAAATCAAACAGGCCGCCGGTGATGCGGAAGCGGTATTCCTGCCCGCCTGTTTCGGACTGGATGATCAATCTCTGTTTAACGGGCTGAAACAGGCCACAGGCTTGGCATTATACGAACTGCCGACTCTACCGCCTTCATTACTGGGTATCCGCCAGCATAAGCAACTGAGCTACCGCTTTGAAAAACTGGGCGGTATGATGCTAAACGGCGACCGCGCGCTACGCGCCGAATTCGAAGGTGATAAAGTAGCCTGTGTTTATACCCGCTTACATCAGGAAGAACCCATTGCCGCAGAAAATTTCGTACTCGCTGCGGGCGGTTTTTTCAGCAACGGTTTAAGCGCCGAATTTGAGCGAATCCGTGAACCTGTATTTGATGCGGATATTATCGAAACCGAACAATTCCGGGCGCAGGATCGTTTTTCCTGGACCCATAAACGTTTCTCTTCTCCGCAGCCTTATCAAGCGGCGGGAGTAATAATTAACGCCCATTGCCAGGTACAAAAGAGCGGTCGTTTTTTACCGAATTTATATGCGGCGGGCAGTGTTATCGGCGGTTATAATGCCATTGAATTGGGCTGTGGCGCCGGTGTTGCCGTAGTAACGGCGCTGATTGCGGCGGAACGAATCGGGGGAATGTAATGAATATTCAGGAATTGATTGAAAGTGCGAAACGGGACATGAATAACCCCGCCGCACAAGCCCATAAGGACGAAAGTTTTGAAAGCTGTATCAAATGTACCGCCTGTACCGCCGTCTGTCCGGTTTCCCGCCGTAATCCGTTCTATCCGGGACCGAAACAATCCGGGCCGGACGGCGAACGCCTGCGGCTGAAAAGTCCGGATTTCTATGACGAAACCCTCAAATACTGTACCAACTGTAAACGTTGCGAAATTGCCTGTCCTTCCGACGTAAAAATCGGCGATATTATCGTACGGGCGCGTAACAGCCATGTGGATCGCCAAAATAAACCTCTTATTCACAAATTGCGCGATGCGGTATTAAGCAATACGGATATTATGGGTTCGCTGAATACGCCGCTGGCACCGATTGTTAATAAGGTTACCGGACTGAAAGCCACCCGCTTCCTGTTGGAAAAAACCCTTAAGGTCAGCAAGCAACGCAGCTTGCCCAAATACGCTTTCGGTACCTTCCGTAACTGGTATTTGAAAAAAGCGGCGGCCAAACAGGCGGAATATCCGGAAAAAATCGCCTATTATCACGGTTGTTATGTTAATTATAATAACCCGCAATTAGGTAAAGAGCTGATTGATGTGTTTAACGCCATGGATATCGGCGTGGTCCTATTGGAAAAGGAAAAATGCTGCGGTTTACCGCTAAGTGTTAACGGCTTTCCGGAAAGAGCCAAGAAAATCGCCCGTTTCAATACGGAATTTATCGGTAAAATGTTGGACGAAAACGGGCTGGAAGTAATCAGCGAAGCTTCTAGCTGTACGCTGAATCTGCGTGATGAATACCATCATATTCTGGGAATCGATAATGCCAAAGTCAGACCCCATATTCATATGGTTACCCCTTATCTGTATAAATTATTTAACCGGGGCAAACGTCTCCCCTTAAAACCGCTTAAACTGCGGGTGGCTTATCATACCGCCTGCCATGTGGAAAAAGCCGGTTGGGCGCCATACACGCTGGAAGTGTTAAAACAGATTCCGGGGCTGGAAGTGATAATGCTGCCTTCGCAATGTTGCGGTATTGCCGGAACCTACGGATTTAAGGCGGAAAACTATGAGGTGTCTCAGGCTATCGGGAAAACGCTGTTTGAACATATTAATCAGGGCGGTTTTGATTATGTCATCTCCGAATGCCAGACCTGTAAATGGCAAATTGATATGTCTTCCGAGGTTACCTGTATTCATCCGATAACCCTACTTGCCATGGCGCTGAAATAAGCAGGCCGAATGACCGCACTGCTGCAACCGAATCCGAACAAAAAGAGCGGTCTAAAATCGGAAAGTTTTCTCATCTGTTAACCGATGCCGGATAATATAATGCCCTTCGCCTCAATAGGCCAAGGGCATTTACTTTCAGTTATTCTGTGCCGCCGTCTTTACCGAATTCGTCCCCACTTATAAAGCTAAACAAGAAAATAAGTCGCTATCAGGTAGCACTACAAGCGCTAAGGGCGCTTTACTTCGCTAAGGATTTACCATGCAGTTCGCCGGTCAGGCTATGTAAGAAATTAGTTATATCCTGTACTTCGCTTTCCACCACTTTGCTACCGCTTTGGAATTGCAGCATAATACGAACCGCTTCGTCTAATTTATCGGTGCGCGCGTCGTGCATATAAGGGGCGGTCAGGGCCACATTGCGTAATGTCGGTACCTTAAACTTATGCATATCGCTCGGATCCTTGGTTTTCGCATAACGACCTTCGTCCGCTTCCGTTAACGGTGTACCTCGTGCGGCAAAATAATCGCCGTATAAGCCCATGTATTCGAAGGATTGTCCGCCCAATGCAGTGCCGGTATGACAGGTATCACATTTATGCTGCTGGAATAATTGATAACCGCGGATCTGGCTATCGTTTAACGCCGTTTTATCCCCTTTTAGGTAACGGTCAAAAGGACTGTTCGGGGTAATCAGGGTTTTCTCAAATTCAGCTATGGCATGGGTCAGAGTCTGTTGTGAGATCTCCGGATATACGCTTAAAAACTCCGCCTTAAATTCTTCATCGGCTAAGAATTTAGCTAAAATCTGCTCCCAGCTGTCGGAGCCCATTTCCACCGGATTTAGCGGCGGGCCGGAAGCTTGATCAGCTAAATCCTTGGCACGGCCGTCCCAGAATTGCAATTTATTAAAGGCGGCGTTAAACACCGTCGGAGCGTTAATTCCGCCCTTCTGCCCGTAAATCCCGGTAGATGTCGCCAGCCCGTCGGCACCGCCCTTATCCAGCTGATGGCAGCTGTGGCAGGAAACCGTTCCGTCTTTAGAGAGACGTGTATCATGATAAAGCTTTTCACCCAAAGCCACCTGTGCCGGATCAGTAGGTAGCTTATCCGGTATTGGCTGTACGAAACGAGCGGCATCCGCGCCCTCAACGAGCTTCGGTAAGAAATGAGCGGCGCGTTGGGCATGAATCCAGTCAAATAAGATCGCTTTTTCCTCTTCGTCGGGGCGTGAACCCCAGTGCAAATGCAGGAAGCTGGAAATCGGCATTTCGTCGTTTAAAAGCACGCGCTCAAGTTTTGCCAGATCCGCTTCGGAAAGTTTATCCGGATCCTGCATACCTTCAAATAAGCGATCTAAACGAAAGACACGATTACCCTCGGCGATATCTTGGCGCATTTGCCCGCTAATACCGGGAACATGCTTATAGGCGGGTAATTCCGCTGAGGGGGTATGACAATACTGGCAACCGTTTTTATACAGAATTTGCGCTACCGCACGCTGTTGCGGATCCTGTAGCGAACTGGCACTCAATAAGGTTTCGGCCTGCCGTTTATCAAATTGATTAAGATAGGCTACCGTGCCTAAATAACCTGCTACGGCAACGGCTGTTCCTAGCAACACGAGCTTTTTCATAAAGCAATCCTCCATGGATATTGTTGTAACAGTGAGAAAAAACGCGGGGATATATTATCCCCATATTTTATGTTAGTTTATTGAATCTTTTTCGATAAATATAATATATAAATCCTATCGAATCGATAGCTAACGGCAATATTATTACATAAAAATCCTTTTTCCCGCTAACAATCCGCTCTGATTTTCAGTATTAAACAAAGATTCCACTATAAAAAATACGCCCTTAGCCGAAATATTAGACTAAGGGCCTCGTGTTAACTCACTTTAATTAGTTTTTTGCCAGCGCAAATACTTCGGCGATGGCTTCGCGGGTATAAATATCGCTCATTTGCCAGTCAAGGGCGTTCTGAGTCGCGTTATCAATTACCTGCTCCAGCACCTTACCTTCAATCTTCAGTTGCGCCAATGTGGTCGGGGTACCGATTTTGTCAAACCAGGCTTTTAATGCCTCAATCCCCGCATCGGCCCCCTGTAATCCGAAAATTTCTCTGGCAAAACGTTCGAACTGGGCGAGATTACGCTTTTTCCACCACTTCATCCAGGCCGGCATCACCACAGATAAACCCGCACCGTGCGGCACGTCGCACACAGCACTCATGGCGTGTTCGATCATATGGTTGGGATAGCTGGCGCCTTTGGTACCGACATAGGTTAACCCGTTTAGAGCCATGGTCGCCGCCCAAGCAAAATCGCCGCGCGCATCCAGATCATGAGGATTTTCAAGTAAAATCTCGGTGGTTTTAATCACAGTTTTAATATTCGCCTCAATTTGCATATTGATAATTTCCGGTTGAATGCTGGCGGTAAAATACCCTTCAATGGAATGGGCGATAATATCCGCCGCGGAATACACCAGATAATCGCGGCTAACCGTGGACTGTAGTTGAGGATTGATTACGGAAACCTTCGGGAACAGCGGCGTGCCCTTAATTGAATATTTCTGCAAGGTTTGTTCATTCATTACTACGCCGCCGGAATTCATTTCGCTGCCGGTAGCGGCAAGGGTCATAATATCGAAAATCGCCAGTGCTTTTTCCACTTTCTTCCCGATAAAGAAATCCCATACGTCGCCCTCATAGCAGGTGCCGGCGGCAATGGCTTTGGCGCTGTCCAAACAAGAACCGCCGCCGATACTTAAAATACTGTCCGCCCCGAATTGTTTCGCCAAGACGATACCTTCATTGACTTTGCTTAACACCGGATTACTTTTAATCCCGCCCATTTCGACGAATTCAATTCCCTTCTCCTTCAAACCGGCAACCACGGAATCAAATAAACCGGATTTTTTAATGCGCTCGCTGCCGTACACAATCAGTGTTTTACACACTCCGAACTGAGCCATAAACTCACCCATCCGTTTTTCTTTTTCAGCGCCGAATTCGATTCGAGTCGGATTATAAAAACTAAATTGATACATAATTATCACTCCTTTTATTACATGAATGTTATGTTGAATCCCTTAACGGGAGGTTACCCCATATAACCTTTTCCCCGGATACACCTAAAGTGCGGTGGTTTTTAGCCAAGTTTTTTTACCCTTATCCAGACGGAAGTCAGCGGATTGTTTCCCACCATTTGGTAAACTCTTGATTGTCTTCACTAAAGTAAAAAACTTCGCCGATCATCGGCGTAAACAAATTAAACCCCTGCTGCTGTGCGCCTCGGAACAGTTTTTCCAAGGGTTCTTTCCAAGGATGTTTGGACAACGCAAATTTAGAATTATGCACACCGATCACCCGCTGCGGATTTAAATCCCGAATCGCCTGCAACAACTGTTCCGGCAGAATATGAATATTCGACCAGTCCTGATTGTACTGACCGTTTTCCATAATCGCCAGACTAATATGCGGAAAACGACGGCCGATATCCCGGTAGAAATCGCCGTAACCGCTATCACCGCCGATATATATGTTTTCATGCGGCGTCTGCAGCATAAAAGAGGCCCACAGGGTTTTATTACGGGTTAAATCGCGCCCGGAAAAATGCTGCGCCGGCAGTGCGGTAACCCGAAATTCGCCTTCTAGCCGAACCTGTTGATCCCAGTCCAATTCAATAATTTTATCTGCCGGGTAACCCCAGTATTCCAAATGCGCGCCTACCCCAAGCCCGGTTATGACCCGTCCGACTTTCGGTTGCAGTGCGGTTACCGCCTCATAATCAAGATGATCCCAATGATCATGGGTGATAATCAGGTAATCTATGCTCGGCATATCCTGCGGGCCGTAAAGATTTGAGCCTTCAAACATTTTATTAATAAAAGATAAAGGTGAACCTGCAACTAAAACGGGATCCACCAGAAAACGTTTGCCCTCGAGCTGCAATAAATAGGAAGAATGGCCGAACCAGACAAAAAAGTTTCGATCCGCGGGTAAGGCTTTTAAATCGGTTTTTATCCCGGGTAATTTCTGCTGCGGACGAAGATTCTCCCGTTGTTCGAATAAAAATTCGTAGAACACCTGCCAGCGCGGTTTTTTCGTAGTTTGGGTAGATTGCGCCTTGGGCGAAAGATTGCGAAATTCTCCCTGATGGTAATTCGGCGAACTTTCCACCCGTTGCAGGCGTTCACCTTCAGGATAACGTCCGAAAGGCTTGCTGTGCATAAACCAGTAAGCACCGATTAATACAAAGGCAATCAGTAGAATAAGTGCGATAAAAATATTTTTTAACATTATTTTCCCTGTGGTTATTTCATCCGTTTTCTAGGCAATAATACCCAAATTAATCTGCAGACGAAATGACAACCTCCTCCGCTTCGGTAAAATAAGCTCTATAAAACAAAAGGTTAACCACTAACACTCGGTATATACTCAAGCGGAGGAAGGTGTTTTCCGTTGCCGATAGAAGATGCTTATTATAATAAAAAAGCACAACAAGCATTAGTAAAGAAAAACTCAATGCGCTTATGAGCAGATTTCATAAATAAAGTGCGGTCGAAATTTGCCAAGTTTTTTTCTCGCATTGAAGGGAAAAGCGACGGGATAAAAAACGGAACCCTAATACGGTTCCGTTTAAAGTTAGCTCTTTAGCTTAGGCACCGAGCTTGTGCTGCAGCGCCTGTATTGAATAAACATCACAGTTATCCAGGCTTTTCAACCCTTCCACCAGCGCTTCCGCACCGGACAATGTGGTTTGCAAGAAGACCTTATGTTGTAATGCGGTACGCCGTATAGCATGACTGTCGGCAATAGATTCCGGCAGACTACCGACGGTGTTGATTACAATTGCGATTTCGCCGTTTTTAATGGCATCTACAATATGCGGGCGCCCTTCGCGTACCTTATGCACCGGCTGAGCAAAAACCCCTTGTTCACGCAGGAATTTCGCCGTCCCCATGGTGGCGCAAATTCCGTACCCCTGTTCCTGTAAGTGCTGTGCAATCGGCAATAATCGCGCCTTATCGGCATCATCTACCGAGACAAATACTTTTCCGGTTTTCGGAATACGCTCTCCAGCGCCAATCTGAGCTTTCAGGAAAGCTTCGGAGAAAGTGGCGCCAACCCCCATGACCTCACCGGTGGATTTCATTTCCGGCCCTAAAATGGTATCGACCCCCGGGAATTTAATAAATGGGAATACCGCCTCTTTTACCGCATAGAAATCCGGAATCACTTCACCTTCGATCTGTTGCCGGCTCAGGCTAATCCCCGCCATTACGCGGGCGGCGATTTTCGCCAGCGGACGGCCGCTGGCTTTACTGACAAAAGGCACCGTACGACTGGCGCGCGGGTTAACTTCCAACACATAAACCACATTGTTCTGCACCGCAAACTGTACGTTCATTAACCCTTTCACCCCGAGAGCAAAAGCCATATCTTTGGTCTGGCGGCGAATTTCGTTCTGAATCTCCGCGGATAGAGAATAAGGCGGCAGAGAGCAGGCGGAGTCGCCGCTGTGAATACCCGCCTGTTCGATATGCTGCATAATACCGCCGATAATAACCTGCTCGCCGTCGCAAATACAGTCCACATCGACTTCAATGGCATTATTCAGGAAATGATCAAGCAAAATCGGGCTATCATTGGATACGGACACCGCTTCACGCATATATTTGCGTAATTCTTCGTCGTTATACACAATTTGCATCGCCCGCCCGCCCAGCACATAGGAAGGACGTACCACCAACGGATAACCCACTTCATCGGCGAGGCGTACCGCTTCTTCCGCATTACGTGCGGTTCGATTGGCCGGCTGACGCAAATTCAGTGCGTGCAACACCTGCTGGAAACGTTCGCGATCTTCCGCCAGATCAATGCTATCGGCGGAGGTACCTATAATATTTACCCCGTTTTCATGTAAAGCGTTAGCAAGTTTAAGCGGCGTTTGGCCGCCGTAATGCACGATTACGCCCCAAGGTTTTTCCACATGAATGATTTCCAGTACGTCTTCCAGGGTTAGGGGTTCAAAATATAAACGATCCGAGGTATCGAAATCGGTAGATACGGTTTCTGGGTTACAGTTCACCATAATGGTTTCAAAACCGCTTTCGCGTAATGCCAGAGCGGCATGTACGCAACAATAGTCGAATTCAATTCCCTGCCCGATACGATTAGGCCCGCCGCCCAAAATCATCACTTTTTTACGTTCGGACGGGTAAGCTTCGCATTCTTCCTCGTAGCTGGAGTACAAGTAGGCGGTATCGGATTTAAATTCGCCCGCACAGGTGTCTACCCGTTTATACACCGGATGCAAATCGAAAGCATAACGGCGTTTTCTGACCGCACTTTCATCGCTCCGGGTCAATTGGGCAATGCGTTTATCGGAGAAGCCCTTGCGTTTCAAACGGCGCAACTCATCGCGATCCAAATCCTCCAAACGGCGTTTTTCCAAAGCCAGCTCTTCCTGTACCAAATCCTGAATCTGAATCAGGAACCAAGGATCGATTTTACTGTAATGATGTACCTCTTCCAAACTGAAACCGGCCCCGAAAGCGTCCGCCACATACAAAATACGAATAGGCCCCGGGTTACCCAGTTCGCGCCGGATTTTTTCCGCTTCCTCCGACATCAGATTAAAACCACAAATGCCGGTTTCCAAACCGCGCAAGGCTTTCTGCAGGGACTCTTGGAAGGTACGTCCCATCGCCATCACTTCACCGACGGATTTCATTTGCGTCGTCAGACGATCATCCGCCTGCGGGAATTTTTCAAAGGCGAAGCGCGGTACTTTGGTAACCACATAATCAATGGAAGGTTCGAAAGAAGCGGGAATTAAACCGCCGGTAATATCATTACGCAACTCATTCAGGGTATAACCCACCGCCAATTTGGCCGCTACCTTGGCAATAGGAAAACCGGTGGCTTTCGAAGCCAGGGCGGAAGAACGGCTGACACGAGGATTCATTTCGATCACAATCATCTCGCCGTTAGCCGGATTAATCGCAAATTGTACGTTAGAACCGCCGGTATCCACCCCGATTTCGCGCAGCACCGCCAATGAAGCGTTACGCATCAGCTGATATTCCTTATCGGTCAGCGTCTGCGCCGGTGCTACGGTAATGGAGTCGCCGGTATGTACACCCATAGGATCGAAGTTTTCAATGGAACAGACGATAATGCAATTGTCCGCTTTGTCTCGTACCACTTCCATTTCATATTCCTTCCAACCCAGCACCGATTGTTCGATTAATAGTTCGTGGGTCGGCGAAGCTTCAAAGCCGCGTTCGCAGATTGCGCTAAATTCATCGCGGTTATAGGCGATACCGCCGCCGGATCCGCCCATCGTAAACGAAGGCCGGATTAAGGTCGGAAAGCCGACCTCCGCCTGTGCCGCCCAGGCTTCTTCAAAACTATGGCATACAAAGGATTTCGGCGTATTCAGGCCGATTTTTGCCATCGCTTGCTTAAAGCGGCCGCGATCTTCCGCTTTATCGATGGCATCTTCCGTGGCGCCAATTAATTCCACCCCGTATTTTTTTAGCACGCCCTGTTTGGATAAATCCAGCGCACAATTAAGAGCGGTTTGACCGCCCATGGTGGGCAAAATGGCATCGGGACGTTCTTTCGCAATGATTTTTTCCACCGTTTGCCAGGTTATGGGCTCGATATAGGTAACGTCCGCCATATCGGGATCTGTCATAATAGTGGCGGGATTGGAATTAACCAGTACCACTTTATAACCTTCTTCACGTAAGGCTTTACAGGCTTGTGCGCCGGAATAGTCAAACTCGCAGGCCTGACCTATTACTATCGGCCCTGCGCCGATAATCAAAATTGTGTTTATGTCGTTACGTTTTGGCATAGTGCTTCCGTATATTTATTTAGTAGGGGGTTCGTTACTTTATGCTTGCCGTCCAGAGTTTTACGGCAAAACCGATAAAGGCAAATCCGATTAATGACATCGCTGCGCCGGCCAGGGGTTTGCTCCGCCCGAACCGAGCCACCAGCGATGCTCCGCTTAAAATGAGAATACTCAGATAAATCAATGACACCAGCTGATAAATTCCGGCCAGAAGAAAAAAGCTTAATATCGGCTGTGAATAATGGCGATCGACAAACTGAACGAAAAAAGACAGAAAAAAGAAAATGGTCTGCGGATTCAGCAAACTGAGCAAAAACGCCTGCCGAAAAATATGCCGTACGCTTTTCACCGGAGTCGGTACCGCTTTAACGCGCCCGCCATTATTGTGCCAACGCCCTAGTCCGGCATACAGCATTTTCACCCCGATATAGGTTAAATAACCGCAGCCCAGCATTTGCAATAACTCGAACAGATGGGGAATCGCCATCAATAACGAGGCGCCGCCCAGAGCGCTAATAGCCATCAGCACGCTATTCCCGAGTAAAATACCGGCTGCCGCCTTATAACCTTCGGCAATACCATAACGCCCCGCAACGGTTAAGCTAAACATGGTGTTTGCTCCCGGCAGCAGGATAATAGTAATAACACCGATAAGGTAAGTAATGGGATCCGTAATACCGAGCATTGTCTTTATTCCTTCGTATTGAACGGAATTTCAGGGTAAAACCCTTATTTTCTGTTTTGTTTGTCAGACAGTTAAAACAGCTTGATGCGATAATTTAACTTCGCCTGAAATAATGAAAAATTTGACCGCACTTTAGGCTTTTGCGGCGCGCATATTGGCAATAAATTTATCAAACAAACAGGCGATATCATTTGGTCCCGGACTGGCTTCCGGATGGCCCTGGAAAGAAAATGCCGGCTGATCGCGCAATTCAATCCCCTGAACCGAGTGATCAAACAGGGAACGATGGGTTACATACACATTTTCCGGCAAGCTTTCTTCATCCACCTCAAAACCGTGATTCTGGCTGGTAATAAAAACTTTCTGTGAAGCCAGCTCCTGTACCGGGTGATTCGCACCATGATGTCCGAAAGGCATTTTTTTGGTTTTTGCGCCGACCGCCAGTCCTAATAGCTGATGTCCCAGACAAATACCGAATATGGGTTTCTTTGATGCCAACAGGGTTCGAATTGCCGACACCGCATAATCGCAAGGCTGCGGATCGCCGGGGCCGTTAGACAGGAAAATACCGTCCGGATTTAATGCCAACACCTCTTCCGCACTTGTTTCGGCCGGTACTACGGTAATATTACAACCACGCTGCGCCAGCATTCTGAGAATATTATGCTTCACCCCGAAATCATAGGCGACAACATTAAATAAAGGATTTTCTACCTCGGCATAGCCCCGTCCCGGCTGCCACTCGCCTTGGGTCCAGCGATAAGGCTTGCGGCCGGTAACTTCCCGAGCCAAGTCCTTACCCGCCATGGAACCGAAACCTAGTGCCAATTCCCGTGCTTTGTCTTCATCAATCTCACCGCACATAATGCAGCCCGCCTGTGCGCCTTTATTGCGCAAAATCCGGGTCAGACGACGGGTGTCTATATCCGCAATGGCGACCACATTATTGGCTTTTAAATAATCGCTTAAACTCTGATTGGCACGAAAATTACTATGCAATAGAGGAAGATCACGGATAATCAGACCGGCGGCATATACCCGCTCGGATTCAATGTCTTCTGGATTGGTGCCGGTATTACCGATATGGGGATAGGTTAAAGTTACGATTTGCTGAAAATAAGAAGGGTCGGTGAGTATTTCCTGATAGCCGGTTATCGAGGTATTAAACACCGTTTCGCCAAGGGTATAACCCGTGGCGCCGACGGATGTACCGTAAAAAACGCTACCGTCCGCCAGTACTAAAACTGCAGGTTCAGACATAAATTACTCCTGGTAAATGTAATCGTCAGGTTGAACACTTACGAATGTTCATTAACCACAATTTAGCAATCCGGGTCGGAATACGAACCTTAACTAAACTGTGTCTGGCTTTGCCAAGCCTCGCTATTCTAATGAAGCGCCGTAAGTTATTCAAGCGAATTTCATATGATTTTTTATTCACTTTTTTAGCATAAAAAATCACTTCAGTCCAATATAATAAAATTCACTCAATATTTAGCGACCTCAAAGCAACCTCTCCCTTATCCGTTAGTAAAAGCGAGGCCTCTCGAACATACTTATTCTCATATAAAAACTTTCAATTTTTTGACCGCTCTTTTCCAAGCAACGCCGGATTCCGTCCCTATCGGCTTACCAATAAAACATAAAAAAATCCGCATCTTACTCACCCTTAAGGCTTTGATATGCGGATTTAATCTATTTTAGGCAGCGGGAAAAGTTCGAGCTTTTCCCTTTAACGGGCGATTACCACTGATAACCGACACCAACACCGCCGGAGTAATCTCCTTCGGAGTTGGCCGTTCCGGTAAGCTTCAGAATAAGTTTGCCGTTATCACTGGCTCTGGAATAACCCACAGCCACAGCGGATGCACCTTTATATCCTCCGGCAGCGGCGGATACCATAGATTTACCCGGAATATACACCTGAGGTAATGAAGCTGCCGCTGCTACGTTAGCACCAATACCACGAACCTGTTTATCCAGTTTATCCACTCTCTGATTAATGTGATTAACGTTACCCGCAACTCTCTTCAGTTGTCCGACGGTTGCTGCATCCGTATCCACATCGCTTTCTTTTACATTGCTGATAACTTTATTACCCGCATCAATACCTTTAGAGGTTACCGAAGGCCCGTTTTCAATACGGATACCGTCATTCTTAATGCTGGTATTACCCACGGTAACGCCTTCATTATTAATAACCGTATCTCCGGTACGGATGGAGCCCTTATCACCTAAATCAATATTTTCGGCAAGTTTCACTTCAAGCTTACCTTTACCGTCTGAATTAACGGTAATATTCTTAGCTTTTCCGCTTTGTTCGGAACCTGTTGAACGTTCGGTTTCCGCTCCGACAATATCGACACGCGAACCTAATTTTTGTTTAGATACCGTACCCGTATCACCCATAAATTCCAAACCGTCATCCATAGTGGCCACTTCACGTTTAACCGTTACCGTTTCCATAACCGGTTTACCGTCTTTGTCAAGGACAATATTTCCTTTCTCATCCATTACAGGACGTGTAGTCGTGCTTTCATAGATAACACGGGTAATATTCTCGCCGCGATCTTTAGGATCGATGGTAGTTTGACCTTCACCCAGAGTTAAGTCGGAAGAATTTCCGTTTTGACCGCCGGTACCGTCCTCACCCTTAGGTCCCTGCGGCCCCTGAGGTCCGGTAGCGCCGTCCTCTCCCTTAGGACCTTGCGGGCCCTGAGGACCGGTAGCGCCATCTTCGCCCTTAGGACCTTGCGGACCGGTAGGCCCCTCTTCACCTTTTTGACCGGATTCGCCTTTTTCGCCCGGATCACCTTTTTGTCCTTTCGGAACAGTGCTTGTTGTACCGTCCGTATAGGTAATAATCAAATCGCCATTTTCATTTGTAACGGTTTTTTCAATTAATTTACCCTTAACATCAATGGTAATTTCACGAACGTTATCTTTAGTTTCTCCGGTAACATTAGCAAGACCGGTTCCAATGAATTTTACTTCATTAGCATTTTTTACCGTATCCAGATAATCATTACCTTTTGCCGATACTAACCAACCCATATTGGTTAAATCACGTACCGTGGCCACCGAGTTCAGTGAGGCAGTGCTTAAGTTGCCCAAATTAAGCAATGATGATGAACCGACCATACTGGTATTTAATACCGATCCCACACCTGTAATCTGTGTCGGCTTACCATTAGTGGTTAAGTTCAATGCGGCACCCGAAGCATCCTCATTGCCGCTTACCGTCGTGGCATTTTCCGCCGTAAAGCTTACTTTCGGGGCGTCTTTATCGGTTACATTACCTACGGTTAAGTTGGTTGTGTTTACATCACCGGCAGTCAGACTACCGTTACTGCTCAGGTTAATATCTTTATTTAACTGAACGGTCAGGGTGTTGTTACCGTCCGCTTTCACATTGATATTACCGCTCGCACTCACGAAGCTTTCCGAAGCCTCTTTCTCCACACCTTCGCCCACAATATTGACTTGGCTGTTCAATTTGTGGCGGTTAAGCGTGTCGTTATTATTACCGGCAAAGATAAGACCGTCGTCCATGGTCGCCACTTCACGGGTTACGTTTTCCGTGATGACATTGCCATTATCATCCGTTTTCGGTTTACCCTCTTCATCCAATACCGGACGGGTGGTCTCATACACAATACGGGTAATGCCGTCTTTGCCATCCTGACCATCTTTGCCGTCTTTCGGATCTAGCGTGGTTTGACCGTTGCCTACCGTAATATTGGCCGATTGACCATCTTTACCGTCCGCACCTTTCGGGCCGGTTAAACCGATTGAGCCGTCTTTACCGTTGAGCACAACGGAAGCACCGTCTTTACCCTGTACCCCGATCTTGCCGTCAACACCAGGTTTACCCGGTTGACCTTCTTGTCCCGGTTCACCTTTTTCACCAATGATAATTTCATTACCGGCGGCAATTTCATAACCATTTTCAACTTGGGTAATAGCAATGTTCTTACCGGCCGTCAGCTTGAAGGTTTCATTATTGGCAATGCGTTTATCCGCGTCAGTTAGGCCCTCTTTCACAACATAGGTACCGCCATCTTTCGCCGCCGCCGCTAAGTTAAAGCCTGTTTGCGCCAGCGTATTATTAGTAATATTCGCTGCTGCATTTTTCAGATCTCCAACATTCACCGCATTGTTCAAGGCATCACCTGTTACATTGGCAAATTTTTCCTGCCATGTACTTCCATCTACATCAGAACCTTCTACACCACTTGTAACATTCGTAACAAGTTTATTTCCGGCATTAATACCTGTTGTGGTTACCGATGGGCCGTTTTGGATAATCAAGCCATTGTTATCCAAGCGGGTATCACCCAAGGTCAGACTACCGTTATTGCCCAGGTTAATATCTTTATTTAACTGAACGGTCAGGGTGTTGTTACCGTCCGCTTTCACATTGATATTACCGCTCGCACTCACGAAGCTTTCCGAAGCCTCTTTCTCCACACCTTCGCCCACAATATTGACTTGGCTGTTCAATTTGTGGCGGTTAAGCGTGTCGTTATTATTACCGGCAAAGATAAGACCGTCGTCCATGGTCGCCACTTCACGGGTTACGTTTTCCGTGATGACATTGCC
>NZ_SNYQ01000009.1 GCF_004363295.1 Mesocricetibacter intestinalis | reverse complement strand
AAACAAAAAGAGTGGGTAAAACCCACACTTTTGTCTATTAAACTAGGGATATGTGGAAAATCAATGAAAATCCCCACACTTTTGTCCATTATGCCTTTTTTTTGACGATATTATTTTTCAATAAGCTTATCCCCACGGGGCAGGGATTCGTGCCGATATTCCGGTTAACAAACTCCGCACTCCGCTAAAGCAAAGTGCGGCGGTATATTAACCCTGGGAGGAAATGCGTTTCATATCGGTCATATAACCGCGCAATTCCTGGCCGATTAATTCGACCGGGTGATTACGAATGGCCTCATTAACATCACGCAAGGTGATATTATCGATTTCCGTCGCCGGCGTCGGTTCGCCCAAATCGCCCCGTTGCAGTAAAGGAAGAATATCCTTAGCCAAAATCGGTGCCGCCACATTAGCAAACAGGTAATTACCGTATTCGGCGGTATCGGAAATCACCACGTTCATTTCATATAAACGCTTACGCGCAATAGTATTGGCAATAAGCGGTAATTCGTGCAGGGATTCGTAATAAGCGGATTCTTCGTAAATACCGCTTGCCACCATAGTATCAAAGGCCAATTCAACGCCCGCTTTAACCATGGCAATCATCAGCACGCCGTTATCAAAATATTCCTGCTCGGCGATTTTAATCCCCTCCGCCTTAGGTGCATTTTCAAAAGCGGTTTTACCGGTAGCTTCACGCCATGCCAACAAGTTTTTATCACCGTTCGCCCAGTCTTCCATCATTACCCGGGAAAATTCTCCGCTGATAATATCGTCCATATGTTTTTCAAATAAGAACTGCAAACGCTGTTTAATTTGCTCGGATAACTGGAAAGCCCGCAGTTTGGCACTATTGGACAGGCGATCCATCATTAAGGTGATGCCCCCCTGTTTTAAGGCTTCGGTAATGGTTTCCCAACCGTACTGAATCAGTTTCCCCGCATAGGCCGGGTCCTTACCCTCGGCGATTAATTTGTCGTAACAAACGATGGAACCCGCCTGTAGCATACCGCATAAAATTGTCTGTTCGCCCATTAAATCGGATTTCACTTCCGCCACAAAGGAGGATTCAAGTACACCGGCGCGATGCCCCCCGGTCGCCGCCGCCCAAGCTTTGGCAATGGCCATACCCTCGCCTTTCGGGTCATTTTCCGGATGCACAGCGATTAAGGTAGGTACGCCGAAACCCCGTTTGTATTCTTCGCGCACTTCCGTACCCGGACATTTCGGCGCAACCATAACCACGGTAATATCCGGACGAATACTTTCGCCTACTTCCACAATATTCAGACCATGGGAATAGCCCAATGCGGAACCCTGTTTCATTAAGCCCATAACATCGGCGATAACCTTAGAATGTTGCTTATCCGGGGTCAGATTAATCACTAAATCCGCATTCGGGATCAATTCCTGATAGGTACCCACCACAAAACCGTTTTCCGTAGCCCGTTGATAAGAGGCGCGTTTTTCCGCAATCGCCTGCGGGCGCAGAGCATAGCTGATATCCAGCCCGGAATCGCGCATATTTAAGCCCTGATTCAGCCCCTGTGCGCCGCAACCGACGATTACGATTTTTTTACCTTTCAGAAAATTCGCTTCGTCGGCGAATTCTTCGCGCGCCATAAAGCGGCAGCGCCCTAATTGATCCAACTGCTGACGTAAATTTAAGGTATTGAAGTAGTTTGCCATATTGTTATCCTCGCTAATGAACGGAAGGGAAGGCGTTAAACTGCGGCAGTCCGCCTATCGCCTTTTCTCTGTTTTCGATTATACCCTTTTATCTCATTGCGTAAATTGATATTATTGCGATACATTGTTGCAATTTATGCAACATAAAATATATGACGGAAAGGGAAAAGGGTAAAAAAACCGCCCAAAAATCACCGCACTTTATCTGTCCGCCCGATAACCTTTAAACAGAACGCAGGCCCCGATGGAATTTAATGATCTTAAACTTTTTCTGCACTTGGCTGAGAGTAAAAATTTCAGCCGTACTGCGGCCCAGAATCATATGTCCCCTTCCACCCTGTCTCGTCAAATTCAACGTATGGAACAGGAACTGGAACAGCAATTATTGGTTCGCGACAACCGTAGCGTGGCGCTAACCGAAAGCGGAGAACGCTTTCTGAGCTTCGCCCGCCAGCATTGGCAACAATGGCAACAGTTCAAACAGGAATTAAACCGTCAACAACAGGAACTCAGCGGCGAACTGAAACTGTTCTGTTCGGTAACCGCCGCCTACAGCCATTTGCCTCGGATTTTAGAACAGTTTCGCCGCCGTTATCCGAAAGTGGAAATCCAGCTGGTTACCGGGGATCCCGCCGCCGCATTACATCAGGTGCAAAGTGAACAGGCGGATATCGCCCTGGCGGGGCGCCCCTTTAAACTGCCGAATAACATTTATTTTCATTATATCGACCAAATCAGCCTCTCCTTAATTGTGCCGCGTATCGCCTGTGCCGCTACCGATTTTTTGCGTTGCGATCCCATTGACTGGAACCATATTCCTTTTATTCTTCCGGTGGAAGGTCCCGCCCGACAGCGTATCGATCAATGGTTCCGGCAGAAAAAAATCCGTCATCCGAAAATCTATGCCACCGTAGCAGGTCATGAGGGTATCGTTTCCATGGTGGCCCTAGGCTGCGGCGTAGCATTGCTGCCCGATGTGGTCATCAAAAACAGTCCGCTTAATACACAGGTTTCCCCCCTGGCACTGGATATTGCGATTAAGCCCTTTGAACTGGGTATCTGCGTACAGAAAAAAAGTCTGACCTCCCCCTTAGTCAAAGCCTTCTGGGATATGTTGCCGACAAATAATATGGACGATTTTTCACAATCGAGCAAAACCGACGCCTAAATAAGCCCGCCTAAACTAAATAAATCTACGCTTTCCGCCCGGACGGGCTTGCAAGGGAGGCCGAACTTCCGCACAATAACAGGGCAACAAAGTAAAGAGGTAAAATTGATGCGCAATACCAGCAGAATAGCCTACCTATCTCCGCGACTCCAGTGCGCCCTACAAGGGAAATACTCATCAACTCTGACAAGGGAAACGGAGGATAGAGGTTAATATTATGATAATTAAAGGTATAGGTTTTTCTTTATTTGCCTCTATGCTGTTCGGCTTTTTGTATTATTTTTCCACCCTGTTGAAACCCTTAAGCGGACAGGATATTTTCGGTTTCAGAATTCTGTTTACCGTGCCCTTTCTGCTCGCTGCAATCTTTCTGTTTAAACAGAAGCACGCCTTTATCATCCTTTATCAGCGTATCCGCCAGACGCCCTGGTATCTGGCGGTCATCTGTTTTAACGGCAGTATTATGGGGTTGGAAATGTGGCTGTTTTTATGGGCGCCGAATAACGGCAGCTCCGTCAGCACCTCATTAGGCTATCTGCTGATGCCCCTCTGCCTGGTTCTGAGCGGTAAACTGATTTTTAAGGAACAGATTTCCAGACTGAAATTTATCGCTATTCTTACCGCCGCCCTTGGTGTCGGTATGAATATTGTGATCAAAGGTGGGCTGTCTTGGGAAAGCCTGGTGGTATGCGGCGGCTACAGCCTTTACTTTATCATACGCAAAAAACTGCAACTGACGGATTTTGCCTGTTTTACCCTGGAGATGCTCTGTACCTTGCCGGTGGCCATTTATTTTGCCATGCAGCAAGATTTATCCCTAGTACAGCAGCTGAATCCGAATATTCTGTATTATTTGCTGATTTTAGGGCTGGTTAGCGGTATCGCCCTGATTTCCTATGTTACCGCCAGTAACCTGCTGCCGATTAATCTGCTCGGTTTGCTCGGATATGCCGAACCGATTTTAATGCTGATTGTTTCTCTGATTATCGGCGAACATATCGGACATGACAGTTATCCGTTGCTGAGTTGTCTGTTCGCCGCAATGCTCCTGTTAATTCTGGACGGATTTCTCTATGTGCGTAAACAGATAAAACATCTGCATTAACCCGGTGTTCCTGCGATCCCGCGCACAATCTCCCAATAAAAAACTCCGCCAAAAAACACCGCACTTTATATTGATTGCTTTGCAATCAATATAGGGTCGGGTTATGGATAAACAAACCGAAGTGTTATTGCGCCTGCTGCAGCTGCCCCGACTCGGGGTCATAGGAATAAATAAAATTCTGGCTCATATCAGCCCGGAATCGCTATGTGATTACGATCGAGGGCAACTGGCGGCCATGGGCTGGTCGGCACAACAGATTAATACCTGGTTTCATCCGCCGTCGCAGGTCATGGACAATGTGAAAGCCTGGCTGCAAAAGCCGGGCAATCATCTGATTAATTGCCTGCAACCCGGCTATCCTAATTTGCTGAAACAAATTGCCGCCGCCCCGCCTTTGCTTTTTGTCAGCGGCGACATTCATGTACTATCCCGCCCTCAGATCGCCATGGTCGGCAGCCGTAATTATTCCGATTACGGCCGCTACTGCGCCGCCCGCTTCGCCTCGGAGCTTTCCCTGGCGGGGTTTGTTATCACCAGCGGTCTGGCCTTGGGCATCGACAGCTTCTGCCATCATGCTGTGGTAGCACAGCAGGGACAAACCCTGGCCGTATTGGGCAGCGGTTTAAACCGTATCTATCCGCGTCGCAATCATGCGCTGGCACAGGATATTTTACATCAGGGCGGTGCGCTGGTTTCCGAACTGTTACCGGATTATCCGCCCCTGGCGGAAAATTTTCCGCGCCGTAACCGCCTGATCAGCGGTTTATCCCTGGCGACCTTGGTGATAGAGGCTTCCGCCCGCAGCGGTTCGTTAATTACCGCCGCCTATGCTCTGGAACAAAATCGGGAAGTATTCGCCGTACCGGGCAGTATCCGCAATGAATACAGCCGAGGCTGCCATCAGTTAATCAAACAGGGAGCGATACTAACGGAAACTGCGGCGGATATGCTGGAAAATCTGCATATTTATCCTTCGCTTCTCCTCAATAGCTCGGCAGACAGCCCTCCGCCTTCGCCTCAAGCGGCGCTCAGAGCGAAGCCCAAGCCTGAATATCCGGCTTTATATGAATTGATCGGCGACCAAGCGCTCAGTGCCGATAGGCTTGCCGAACTAAGCGCATTGCCAATCGAACAGGTTCTGGTACAGCTGCTGGCACTGGAATTACAGGAATTGATTATTAATGATGAGGGAGGATACCGGCGCAGAACATAACGCCCGCTTTGCGCCGGTATTAACAGCTTTATAGGGCGGAACGCCCCGTATTTTAACGGAAATCGATCTTTTCTTCCTGCTGCAAGTAAATCCGACTCTGCGCAGGTTCGGTGCAGGCGATAACTTTTCCGGCACGAATCGAATAGCGAACCGGAACCTGCCGTCTGACCGCATCAAAACCGTTTTCCGCCGGCAGAATAATCAAATTGGCGACATTCCCTTCGGCAATACCGTAACCGCGTAAACCTAAGGCCTTGGCGCTGTTCTCGGTGATCAGCTTCAGTCCATCATTAATCTGACCGTGGCCCATCAGCTGGCAAACATGCAGCCCCATATGCAGCACCTGTAGCATATTCGCCGTACCAAGCGGATACCAAGGATCAAATACATCATCATGTCCGAAACACACATTGATATTATTTTTTAACATCTCTTTTACCCGAGTAATACCGCGTCGTTTAGGATAAGTATCGAAACGCCCCTGCAAATGAATGTTTACCAAAGGATTCGCCACAAAATTAATACCCGACATTTTCAGTAAACGGAATAAACGGGAAGCATAGGCGCCGTTATAGGAATGCATCGCAGTGGTATGGCTGGCGGTAACCTGATCGCCGATTTCGTATTTTAATGCCAATGCGGCAACGGTTTCTACAAAGCGGGACTGTTCATCATCGATTTCATCACAATGAATATCCAGCGGTTTACCATATTTACGTGCGATTCTAAACGCAATGTGCATAGATTCCACGCCGTATTCGCGCGTGAACTCAAAATGCGGAATCCCGCCGACCACATCGGCTCCCATTTCCATCGCCCGTTCCAACAAGGCTTCACCGTTCGGGTAGGATAAAATTCCCTCCTGCGGGAAAGCGACAATCTGAACATCCACCCAAGGCGCTACTTCTTTTTTGACTTCAAGCATGGCCTTCAGTGCGGTCAGGGTCGGATCGGAAACATCCACATGGGTACGCACATGCTGAATACCGTTGGCAATCTGCCATTTCAGCGTTTTCCAAGCTCGGCTTTTCACATCTTCATGGCTGAGCAGGGATTTACGTTCCGCCCAGCGTTCGATCCCCTCAAACAGGGTGCCGGATTGATTCCAGCTCGGCTGGCCGGCGGTTTGAGTGGCATCCAAATGGATATGAGGTTCCACAAAAGGCGGATAAACCACGCCGCCCTGGCCGTCAATTTTTTCACCTTCAAACGGAAGGCTTTCTCCATGGGGGCGGATCGCGCGGATAACGCCGTTTTCAATCAGAATCTGCCAAAGTCCTTCTTTATGGGCGAGATGAACGTTTTCGATTAACATAATTGCTCCTTATTTACTGAAAGGTTTGCGCAGAATCGGATTCAGTACCAAATAGGCGACTGCACCGCTAATCACCGCATTAACCGGAATAATTCCCGGTAAAAACTTACCGCAGGCAACGCCCACGCCCACAGCAACAATCGCCGCCCAGTTAATCTGGACAAAATGCGCTTTGTCAAAATCCTGGTAGGCATGGCGACGCATCAGATAGTCGGCGATAATTACACCGCCCACCGGTGGAATTGCGGCGGACAGGAAAGTCAGCCAACCCACAAAGTTATTATACAACCATAGGGCGCAGAGGGTTCCCACAATTCCGTTTACCACCGATAAAATACGGCTACTTACCCCGGTAATATTAGCAAAGCCCAGACCCGAGGCATATAAGGCGTTATCATTGGTAGTCCAGATATTTAACCCCAGTACGATAATTGCCGGTAACAGTAGCCCTTGGGCCACCATAACATCGGAAATATCCGCCATACCTTTTACTGCGGCACCGGCGGCGCCGAATATGAACATCAGAGAATTGCCCAGAAAAAAGGCGATCATGGCAACCACGACCGCCTGATTCGCTTTACGCCCGAAGCGTACGAAATCGGCAGTTAGGGTTCCGGCGCTAACGAAAGAACCCACAACCAGCGTAATCGCCATGGATAAAGAAATCGGCGCTTTAGGTACTAAATTTTCCACCACAGACAAGCCGCCGGCATCGGTGATAGCAAGATAAACGGAATAAGAACCCAGTATCGCAATAGCGGGAACCGCAACGGCGGAAAGTATCGTCAAGGCCGAAATACCAAAGAAAACCGTTACCGTCATTAGCGCCCCGGACAGCAAAATCAAGACATTGACATCAATACCGGTAAATTTATTGACCGGAATCGCAAACATCGCCACACCGACCCCGAACCAGCCTACCTGAGTACCGCCGAGCAAGAAAGAAGGCAGCCAGGAACCTTTCACCCCAAAGGAATAACGGGCCAGAATATGCGTGGTCAATCCGGTTTTAGCCCCGATATATCCCAACAAAGATGTATAAACCCCGAGCATCAGGTTTCCGGCAATCACTGCCAGCCAGAAATCATTATAATTTAATGAGGTGCCCAGGGTACCGCCGGTCCACATACTGGCGGAAAAAAAGGTCAGCCCGAGCATAACGAAAGTTAACGCCAACAGACTTTTGCGCTCGCTCTGGGGAACCGGCTTTAAACTGAAATTATCTGAACTCATTGTCTTGTCCTTAGTCGCTCGTTATAAAAATCGGCATATTATAGAGCAGCCCGAAAGAGAACGAAAGATAAAAAGCAAACGTTTGCATAAATAATTTTATTCCGTCCTTCTTTAATCGACATAAGAGAAAAAGCGGGTTTGCACGACCTACAATTTATTGGCTGAAATACTTAGGCAGAATATCCGCCAGCAGATCGAATACCAGTCTGACTCGCGGTGAAGTAACCAGGGTCTGATTGCGATACAAACAAGCGGGCCAGGGTAATTTCGGCATATCCGCAAACAATTCTACCAATTCACCGCGGGCCAAATAATCAGCGCATAGCCAGTCCCCCGCCTGAGCCACCGCTTTTCCCGCTAAAGCGGCACCTAAGTTCAGATGTTGATCATCACTAACAAAGGCATATTCATGGGGTACAAACTGTTGCTGCTCGCTGATATTCCATACCCATGCACGTCCCGTGTTTCTATCGATCAACCCCGCCAGCGGATAGCGTTTTTGTAAATCCTGTAAATCTTTCGGCATTCCCAGTTTGGCAATAAGCTCCGGTGCAGCGACAATTCTTTCCCGCATATATCCGATACGGCGCATAATCAAACGGCTATCTACCGCAAACCCGACCCTCAACCCCAAATCAATCTGCGCATGTACCACATTTAGGCGCTGCGCACTAACACGCCAATCCAATACTAACTCGGGATAAGCGCTCAACCGCTCCAGTAATTCCTGCAAAACCGCCTCATTAAAGGGCACGTCGGGAAAGGCGATGCGAACCGTTCCTTTTATATCTTCTTCCCGATAATGTTTCGCCTGAGAAAACAGCTCATCGCTTTGGGCCAGCAATTGTTTTGCATGGGGTAAAAAATCCGCGCCGAACTCGGTCAGATGGATCTGTCGCGTATTGCGCCGGAACAAGGGTTCGCCAAGATATTCTTCCAGTTCGGCAATTACCCGAGTAATCACCGGCGGCGAAACCGAAAGAATATTTGCCGTTTGTTTAAATTGCAGGGTTTCCGCCGTAATACAAAAGACTTTTAATGCCTCCAGCTTATCCAGCATATTTTACCTCGGATTGTTTTAGCTTAAAGATAGTTTCATTTTTAGAAATAGTGAAATGCTATTTTATAAATTTATTCTTAACAATAAAAGGAATATGATAGCCGCACTTTCAAAAACAGCTTTATTAACAATCAATACACAATTTTTAATAGGAATAACTTTATGAAAAATTTATTTAAAACAAGTCTCGCCTTAACGCTTGCCGCATTGTCCTTTAATGTTATGGCAAATGACAATACCCCGACGGATCGTGCAATCGAAGCGGCGATCAGCGCTCAGCATTATCAAGGCGTAACCAGCCATAATCAATATAAAGAGGTTATCCATCAATTGGATCAAAAATTAGCCGCACTACAGCACAGTAATGACAGCAACGCCTTCAAAACATTGGCAAAAGAAGGTTATCAGCTCGCACTAAGCGCCCGCGAACTGGCGCCTAGCCAGTTTGTAGAACGTGATGACGCTCAGGATAACAAACAACAACGTCTTGATATTAACTACCAACAATATCGTTTAGGTAAAATCGCCGCCCGGTTGGAACAGGCCGCCGCCCAGGCGGATATTCAACTTGCCTCGGCAAGAAACCTGGTATCTCAATTACATATGTAATTCTCCCCCGTGAATAACGGAGTATAAAAAAACCGCACCTCGGTAAACCCGGGGGGCGGTTTTTTCAAATACTTAATCTCGGCGAAAAGCTTATTTAATCTCTCTCAGCCCTTTTGCAATCGGAAAATAGCATACCAGGGTCAGTAACGCACTGAGAAAAATTACCGTGGCGGTGGCATAAAAAATATCGCCGATACCGACCAATGGAGATACCAGGGCGCCAAATAAGAAGGTCATAAACCCAATCATCGCCGAAGCGCTGCCGGCATACTGACGCTCGGCATCCATCGCCAGTGCGGCGAGGGCCGGTAACATCAAACCTATACTCAGTAACAGCAGGAAAAAACCGACTTCAATCAGCCAAACGTTGGCTTTCAATACCAGAACCGCGGCCACATAAAAGGCGCATAAAAGCATACCTAATACTCCGCTCTTTACCGCAGCCCCGTTGCTTAAACGGCCGCCCAAACTGGAGCCGGCGATAAAGGCCGCACCATTTGCGGCAAAACATAGCCCGAAAGCAACGCTGCTTAAACCATAGTGTTGCTGAAAAATAAAAGGCGAACCGGAAATATAAGCAAACATTCCGGCAAAGGCAAAGGAACTAATCAGCACATAGGTAACAAATTTTTTATTTTTCAGAATTAAAAATAAAAATTTAAAGGAAGACAACAATGAAGTCTGCACACGCTGCTGCGGCTGCAAGGATTCACGCAGGCGAAAAGTAAACAACATTACGGCAACACCGATAAATGCAAGAAAAACAAACATACCGCGCCAGTCGGTATATTTCAGCATCAAACTGCCCAGAATAGGGGAAGCTATAGGTGCCAGCCCGTTAATGGTGGTTAAGGTACCGAAAAAACGGGTCATTTCCCGACCGCTGTACAAATCGGCAACAATGGCGCGGGAAATCACAACACTGCCGGAAGAGGCCAGCCCCTGCACCACGCGCAATGCAATCATACTATGAATATTGGGTGAAAACAGAATCAGTACGGTACTGACAATAAATACGCCCAATGAAATCAGCAGCGGCAAACGGCGACCGAATTTATCACTGACGGGGCCGAACAACAGTTGCCCGAAAGCCAGCCCCAGCATACCTGCGGTCAGCGTCAACTGCGACATAGAAGGGTGCGTATTAAAGAACTGCGCCAGATTCGGCAGAGAAGGTAAGTAAAGATCAATAACAAAAGGCCCGAAAGCCGACAATACACCGAGTAAAAGGACTAGGAAAAATCTTGAATTAACTTTTTTCCCCATAAATTACCTCCAACATAAAAAATTAACCGCACTTTAAAATATAGAGTGCGGTAACGACCTATTATAGCGAGATTCCGTTATTGTGCAAACGATACCTCCGCAATAGGCTATACTTTGTTGCCCGGCAATCCTCGAGGGGAAAAAGTGCGGTCGGTTTTTTTAGACTTTTTTGTATTATGCAGCCGATATCTAAAATCGGAATACATGAGTTTCTATTCGGTTTTGTATGCTGATGCAAGATGCCGGCCCCATTAAGGGGCGGCATTGCCTAAAGAAAAGGATCCGAGCCTATTCGGCCGGATCTTTTCCGGCTCACATCACCGAATATTTTCATAAGCCGCAAAGGCATCGGCAAAACGAGCATTTATATCTTCAAGCTTATAGAATCCCTGCTTGTCGGCTTGCAGTCCCTGTAAACGCAGGGAATAAATCTGTGGCGGATTTTGTAAATCCAGACTTTGCATGGCACGAAGCTGTTCGGTACTCTGGTAAACCATTTTAACGGCGACATAAAGCTGTTTGCTCTTTTTATCCTGCCATTTTTCAAATACCAGTTTACTGCCGATCGGTGTTTTTTTCTCAATGGTATTCGGTAAGCTATAAGGTTCCACGCCCAAAGCGGCGGTTACTGACGAGATATTGGAATCATGTCCCACCAAAAAAGTGAATTTACGTACTTCCGAATTTATTTCGTCATGTAAGTAATTCAATAACGGATAGGCGACATTAGCGGCCACAATAGGTGCAGAGAATAAAATATCGCCGTATACATCTTTCACGTAAGAGATTTTTTCCCAGTCTTCCTCGCTCAGTTTTTCCCCAAAGGAGGCTATATTGTCGTCCGGCTGCTCAAAATACTGCAGAATTAACGCATCGGTAATTCGGGTGGCTAATTTCAGGGTGCCGGATAAGGCCGGTTCCCGATATAATTGGAATTTTACTTCCGTGGCCTCGTCCGTATTCAAGGTACAGCTTTGCTTATCTCGGCATAAGGACGAATCTTTCATATCCGTTACCTTTTCCAGCAACTCATAAGAAGGGGCGAGTTTGCGGTTAATGCCCTCCAGTCCGTTATCTCCCAGCATCTGGTTGATCTCCGTTAAGGCCTGTTGGGTAAATTTATCGTTGACCTTGGTTAAACGCGGGAAAAAAACCGGATCCATTTTACTCGGCGCAAAACGATGAATAACGTTTAGGCCGCACGTAGGCGCCAGTCCCGCCTGAAAATACTCTGCCGTCGCCACGGTGCGCTGCATACTATTGGCATAGATCAGAATTTCATCTTTATTCAGGCAAGCCCCCTCTTTAAATAATCCCTGCTGTTCCAGCATCTTACGGAAATACTGGCCCTGCATCACCTCCAGTACGCCGCCGCGCGATGTTAATTCGCTGGATTTGGCCGACCATTGATGCCAGCTATGGGGCGTAATTTTACCCAACTCGCTGTCGTTACCGGACAGCGGCGCACGGATATTATGCCGACTTAAAACCACAAGTTCCTTTAACTCGTAGTCCGTGCTTTCCGTTTCGTTTACGGCAAAAGCGGAAGCGGCAACCCCGAAACCGAGTGCCAAACAGCATAATTTGGTTAAAGACTTAAACTGCATTCCTTTCTCCTTGATGTAATAATTAAGAGGCCCGCCCTTATATATGCGGAGATTCAGACTATCATTAAATTCACCGACAGAATGTGAATCTGCTCGCAAAATAAGATTTTCTTCTGCTTATTCAGTGCCGCCCAGCGACTCAACCGCACTGATAAAAAAGCCGATACGGTATTCGTATCGGCCCACAAATTAACGTTTCGGTAAATAACGCATAGGATCGACGGATTTACCACGGTAACGGATTTCAAAATGAAGTTTCACACTGTTGGTGCCGGAATTACCCATTTTGGCAATTTGCTGTCCCGCCCGCACTTCCTGCTGATCTCTGACGGAGATACTATCATTATGCGCATAGGCACTGAGAAAATCATCGTCATGTTTAATAATAATCAGGTTACCATAACCGCGTAAGGCGTTACCGGCATATACCACCCGCCCCGCCGCTGCGGCGTAAACCGCTTGGCCTTTAGAGCCGCCGATATCAATCCCTTTGTTACCGCCGTCAGAATTGGAAAAGCCCTGAACGATACGTCCCTCCGCCGGCCATTGCCAACGAATATTGGAAACCGCCGCAACCGGAACAGTGCCGGCTGCCGTACCTGCGGTTACCGCCCCGCCAACCGCACCGACGGCGGCCGGAGCCGATCCGGTACCCGCTTTAATCGGGCCGGTAATGGTACCGTCAGAACCGTAACGGGTTCCGTTCGGGCCATTGGTATAGGTTACCTCAGGCTGAGCAGCAGGTTGAGTCGGCTGAACTGTTGCGCTTTTCGCAGTTTGGGTTGCCGCAGGTAAAGGCGCCGGAGTCGTCGCCGGCATATTCTGCGCCGATCCCTGGGATACCTTAATCACCTGACCCACATGTAAATTATAAGGCTCGGACATATTATTTAAGGCGGCCAGCGCTTTTACGTCCATACCGGAAATATAGGCGATAAGGAACATAGTATCGCCTTTACGCACGGTGTAGGTTTCCCCTTTATAGAAACCCTTATCGATTTTGCTGTAATCCGGCGCATTGGTCTGCGGATTACGCGGAATTTCAAAATTCTGGTTAACCGAGCGGCTGCTTGTAACCGCTTTCTGCGCCACCTGTTGCTGTACAGGCTGTGCTGCTGTTTGTAGCTGCGGCTGAACCGGTGCGGAAACATTATGATTAGGCAGGCTCACCGTATTATTCATCCCCGCCGGCATACTGCTCTGTTGCACCTGAGGTTCCCAGCTACCGCCGCTTGCGGAAGGATTATCCACCGGCTGCATAATTCCCGGGGTCAAATTGCCGTCCGCACTTTCCACCGGCGCAGGGGCAGACGAACTACAGGCGGATAACACCGCCACAGTAACAGGCAATAACAAAAACGATTTTTTCATGCTTTATTTTCCTTTTATCTCATACTTTCCGGCATACTCTGCCATTTTACATCCGGCAGCCAATTACCGTCATCTATGGCACCGGTTCCTTCAACCGGTTGCATTATTCCGTCCGGCAGGTCGTTTTCACTTCTTGGCGGCGGTTCGGCGCTACAGGCGGATAACAGCAAGATAACCACCGATAAGAACACTGATTTCTTCATAGGCTCCTCTTATCTCAGGATAAAGTACGCAACAACAGCCAGAACCACTACTCCCCAGCCGATATATTCAATGGATTTGCGCAGTTTGGCGGCAAAACGCTCGCCGCCCCAAGCCGCCAATTTAGCCACCAACAGAAAACGGGCGGCACGGGAAATAAATGCAGTCAGTACGAAGGGCAGAAATGCCATTTGCATTACCCCGGCGGCAATGGTGAAAACCTTATAGGGAATCGGCGAAAAACCGGCCACAAACACCACTAATACGCCCCAGGCCTTAAACCATTCGATGGCCTGTTGCCAATGCGCCTGATAACCCAGCTTGAGGATATATATCTGTACCAGGTCAAAGGCATAGTAGCCGATGGCATAACCGATCATACCGCCCAGCGTAGAGGCAAGGGCGGTATATAATGCCAATCTGAGCGCGCGCTTCGGCGCCGACATCGACATCGGAATCAGCATTACATCCGGCGGAATCGGGAAAAATATCGCCTCGATAAAGCTGACGAAAGAAAGCCAGAAAGCGGCAAAACGATGTTTCGACCATTCCATCGTTTTGTCATACATTGCGCCGAATATTTTCACAATAAATTACCTTTTAGGTCTTGGTGCAAAAAGCGTAATTATTCACTTTCCAGCCAGCTTTGTAAAGCGCCCAGCGAGGCATGAGAAGTCATATCCGTCTGAATCGGGGTCAGCGCTACATAACCGTTTTCCACCGCATGGAAATCCGTTCCCGCCTCCTTATCTTCCGGCAGGCCCGAAGTACCAATCCAGTAAATATGCTCGCCGCGCGGATCCTGCTGTTTCACAACTTCCGCTGCCGAAGCGCGATACCCTAAGCGACAGACCTTCGTCCCTTTAATTTGTTCATAGGGAATATCCGGCACATTAATATTGATAATTTCCCGTCGCGCCAACAAGTTTCCATGTAAACGCGGGATCAGATCACAAACCACCTGCGCGGCGCTTTCGTAATAACGACGACCGTCCAAAGAAACCGCAATGGCGGGCAGCCCCAAATGGCGTCCTTCCAATGCGGCCGCCACCGTACCGGAATAAATAACATCGTCGCCCAAATTTGCCCCGGCGTTAATGCCCGATACCACTAAATCCACCTGGCCGGATAAAAAACCGTTCAAAGCCAAATGTACGCAGTCCGCCGGGGTACCGTTAATACAATAATCGCCGTTATCCAGTCGATAAGGGCGCAAAGGTTCTACTAGGGTCAGCGAACTGGAAGCCGCACTGCGGTTACGATCCGGCGCCACCACGGTAACATCGGCGAAACGGCGCAAGGCGCGAGCCAGAATGCGGATACCCTCCGCATGGATACCGTCATCATTACTTAATAAAATATGCATAGATTTTCCTGTTTATCCGTTACTGTCGGCGCCCTTAACCATCGGCGCCGCTTCTTTCGTTTGTACCAACTCTCTGATCAGCGCCGTGGCATAACTGCCGGCCGGCAAATAAAAATTCAGCCGCAATCCCTCCGCTTCAAACCGCCATTCCAGTTGCTGCGGACGTATTATTAAGGGACGGCGTGCCGGGCTGACGCCTTCTCTGGCCATTAACCTATTCAAAGCAGCATAGTCTTCCAGCATATCGCGCTCGAAAGCCGAGGTACAATTTTCCCCGCCCTCGCCGATTAACGGGCCGGTCAGTAATAGATCATGCTTATCCAAACGTTGCTGCAGCCCTTCCAGTTCTTCTTCCCGTTCAACGCGGAACCAACTGTGGCTTCCCGCAAGTTGTAAAATATCGCCGTGCAGAACCTGTTGCGCCACGCCCTCCTTGATTCGTTCGGACAACAGGCGATTAAATACTTCGCTACGGGCGGCGGAGAGGTAAAAGCGACGCTTATTCCGATCCTTCACCTTAATTTCGCCGGTCGCCCAACGCATCGCCTGAGTCAGATTATGTCCGTCGCGGCCGAAACGCTGCTCGGTGAAATAATTGGGAAAACCGATCCGCACCATGGTGTGCAGACGATTTTCCAAGTCCTCGCTGTAGGACAGGTTACGCAACAAAATCTGAAAGGCATTCCCCTCCAGGCTGCCGATCCGGATTTTGCGCTGATGCCGGGTTACTTCCAGAATTTCCACCCCGGCTAAACAGAATTGAGAAAAATCCGGCGTAGCTTTACCCGGCATCTGCAAACAAAACCATTGTTCCGTTATTCCTTTGCGATCCTTTAATCCCGCATAGCTCATGTTACGTGCGGGAATACCGGCAAAGGCCGCTAATTTTTCGCCGACAAATAAGGTATTACAGTCGGTTTTGCGTACCCGCAGGGCAACAAATTCACCTTCGCCGGACAGGGAATAACCCAGATTTTCAATTACCCAGAAATCGGCGCATTCCTGTTTCAATATCGCCTGTTGCTGCGGTTCCGATTGTAAATAAGCCAGTTGTTCCATATTACCGCTACGCCTTTATCAGCAAAACCACCGCTTCGGCGGCAATACCTTCGCCCCGACCGGTAAATCCCAGTTTTTCAGTGGTGGTGGCTTTTACGTTAATCTGCGCCATATCGCAATCTAAATCCTGTGCGATAAGACGCCGCATATCATCAATATAGGGACGCATTTTCGGTGCCTGGGCAATTAGGGTAAGATCCCCGTTACCGATACGATAACCCAGCTCTTTTACCCGGGCATAGGCGATACGCAGCAGTTCGCGGCTGTCCGCCCCTTTATAACGCATATCCGTATCGGGAAACAGTTTCCCGATATCACCTAAGGCCGCAGCGCCGAGCAGTGCATCTGTCAACGCATGCAGCGCCACATCGCCGTCGGAATGAGCCAGCAATCCTCGGGCGTAAGGAATGGTTACGCCGCCGATAATCATCGGGCCTTCACCGCCAAAAGCATGCACGTCAAAACCATGACCGATTCGAATCATAGGACTTCCTTCTGTCTTTTTGATAAATAAAATTCCGCCAGGTCTAAATCTTCCGGACGGGTAATTTTCAGATTATCGCCGCGGCCGGCCACCAGATGCGGACGATATCCTGCCAACTCCATTGCCGAGGCTTCATCGGTTACCTCAAGCCCTTGCAATGCCGCCTGTTCCAGAGCGCTGCGTAGCAGCCCGCCCGGAAAAAACTGCGGCGTCTGCGCCTGCCACAGGCGACTGCGATCTTCGGTACGCAGAATCTGCCCTTGACCGTCGGCTAATTTAATCGTATCCGTGGCGGGGATCGCCAAAATCGCGCCGTTATCATCTTTAATTCGACAGAGTTTATCCAAATCTGCATGGGTCAGGCAGGGCCGAGCGGCATCATGCACCATCACCCAGGCCTGCGCGTCATCAACTTTCTTCAGGCAGTTAAGCACCGTTTGCGCCCGGGTTCGGCCGCCTTCAACCACAAGAATACGAGGGTTGTCATGCAGCGGCAGACGGGATAAATAGGGATCCCCGCTAGCAATCCCCAAAATAACACTTTCAATTTGCGGATAGGCGAGCAATAGGTTCAGCGTGTGTTCCAGAACGGTTTTGCCATTCAAGCGTAAATACTGTTTCGGACGATCCGCCCGCATACGGCTACCTATACCGGCGGCGGGCACAACGGCGATGATTTTACGGGGAGAAACTGAGGCCATTATCTGTTTTCTTTTACAATACGGTAGAAAGTTTCATTCGGTTTAACCAGTTCATACTGCAAACGAGCCCGTTCCTGAATGGCCTCTACACCGTCTTTTAAATCCCGAATTTCTGCCGCAATCACCTGATTGCGCTGCGAAAGCTTGGTATTTTCTTCTTTACGGGCGGCAATTTCCGCCGCCGTATCCTTGTAGTCGAAATAACCGTTCTTACCGAACCAGAAGTCATATTGGAACAGTAATAGCACGGCCAGCAGTACGAATATCAGTAAACGCATTTCTCTGTCTTATCGGTTGGGGGCGGATAAGAATTATCCGCGCCTTTGCTCAAATGGATACGCCTTAGTTTAGGGGAAAACCGATGCTAAAAAAAGACCGCAATCTAAAAGAGCGGTCTTTTTTTCATAGTTTTTCGGCGATTCGGCGGTGCTTATTCTCCGCACCTGTTATTTATTTTCGCCCTTTGCATCCTGCTCGCGACTGAAACCGGAAGCCACTCCTTTCATATCAGGTAAATGGTGCGCAATCCCTTTATGGCAATCAATACAAGTTTTACCCTCTTGCTGAGCCAGAGTATGCATATCGGCGGCCACCCGTTTTTGCTGGGTAAAGTCCATATCGTCGAAATTATGACAATTACGGCATTCTTGCGAATCATTGGCTTTCATACGCGCCCATTCCCGCTGTGCCATTTCCAGACGATGCGCTTCAAATTTTTCTTTTGTATCCACTTTGCCGGTAACATAGGCATAAACTTCATTTGCAGCTTGGATTTTACGCGTCCATTTAGGTACGAATTCATGAGGTAGGTGGCAGTCGGAACAGGCCGCTTTTACCCCGCTACGGTTAGAATAATGTACGGTCTGGCGATATTCCGGCACCACATCGTTCATATGGCAGCTGGAACAGAATTCTTCCGTACTGGTAGCTTCCAGCCCCTGATTAACACCGCCCCAGAACAGAATACCGCCGATGGCGGAAACCAGAATCAGGGTACCTACCGCGATTTTACTCGGAGTGCGAAACCAACGCCAAAACGATTTGATCAATTTAAACATAATTACTCCTTGAAGCCTTTGGTCGCTTTAATGGTCTGGAATTTATTATCGATAATCGGATTTACGTCCGCCTGCTGCACATGGCACTGCAAGCAGAAATAACGCCGCGGCGATTCCGTTTCGTGGGCAACCCCGCTGCGATCTTTAAAGTGGCTTTCCGGAACTCGCGGTGCGCCAGTGGTCTGATAGAAATCCAAACCATGGCAGGCCAAACATTGATTCACATTCTTGCTCACCTGTAAACCGCGGATACTGTGCGGCACCAGCGGCGGCTGGTGCGGAAAAGTCGGCGCGATATTTCCCGTTTCTTTCGGCATATTATGGAAAGCCGGCGCAACGTTTTCCGCCGCATTCATAATACTGTCGCCGATCGTTGCCGGTTGCTCCTGCGCTACCGCCCACATGCTGCAAATTGCGCTCGCCATCAGCAATATTTTCTTTAACATAAGTCGCTCTCCCCATAAGGACTAAATTTTTGTTTTAAATATAAATACTTTTTCCGGACAAACATCGATACAGCGTCCGCAATTGATACAATCTTTCGAAACCACAAACAGGCTTTCATTCTGTTTTCCCTGTAGCGGCGCCCGCAGTACCTGAGGTTCGGGACAGACGTGATAACAGTCCATACAGTTATCGCACTTGGCTCGATCCGTTACTTTAATATGCAGTAATCCCTTGGCGCCGATCAGTGCGTAGCAAGCCCCCATCGGGCAAATATGGCCGCACCAACCGTGTTCGGTAACCAACAGATCGAACAGGAATACCGCCGCCACTAACCAAGCGGTAGCGCCGAATCCGTAAATCAGCGCTCGCCCCAAAGCCGCTACCGGATTGAGCCATTCCCATAACAACATACCGCTGACAGCGCTGCCGAGCAGAATTACCAGCAGAAGCATATAACGCAGGTTACGCGGCAGTTTCGCCGACTGGCGGATTCCCAACTTACGCCGCAGCCAGGCGGCGCAATCGGTAACCAGGTTGAGCGGGCAAACCCAGGCGCAGAATAATCTGCCGCCAAGTAAGGCATAAATAAACACGACCAATAAGGCACCGAGCAACACCTTAGCTTCCGGCAGGTAACCCGTCGCCAGACTTTCGGCACTGATTAGCGGATCACTGAAAGGAATCAGATCAAACAGCACACTGCCGCTGTAGTTGCCTTTCAGAATCCAGAAACCGAACCAGGGACCGCTCAAAAACATGGCAAGTACGGCAAATTGGCTTACCCGTCGCCAGAATAAAAAACGATTGGCATGAGCGAAGCCGAGTTTTTGACGGGCTTCCCGCCCCGCATATTTAACCGGATTCATTCTTCAGCCTCCGGTCTGCGCACAGGCATATCAATCATCTCCTGCGGAGCCAGCGAACGCCCCGCTTTTTCCTTTTCCACCCAGCCCAAACGATAATGTTTACCCAACATTCCCTTCGCCAACGATAGCGGCAATACCTTAATCGCCGCTTCTTCCAGTACGCAGGCCTGTTCGCATTTACCGCAGCCGGTACAGGCGTCGGAATGCACGGTGGGAATAAAACGGGCGTGTTTACCGGTACGTTCGTTACGTTGCAGTTCCAAGGTGATCGCTTTATCAATCAGCGGACAGACCCGATAACAAACATCACAACGCAGCCCTTCCCAGTTCAGGCAGGTTTCATGGTCGAGCAGAACCGCCAATCCCATACGCGCCTCGGCAATATCTTGCGCATCGCTATCCAAGGCACCGCTCGGGCAAGCCTTGGCACAGGGAATATCGGGACACATCTCGCAGGGTTTATCACGGGCGACAAAATAAGGCGTACCCGCTTCCGAGGAAGAGAGTAAAGAGGCCAGATGCAACATATCGTAAGGACAGGCCTGCACACATTGCCCGCAACGAATACAGGCGGCGGCAAATTGCTGCTCGTTCTGTAACGCAAAGGGCGGACGCAGGGCAACGCCCTCCCGTGCCAAACTCTGTTTCTGCTGCAATCCTAACAATAAGCCCAATCCGGCTAAACCGCCGGCGGTACGGGTTGCATCTTTCAGAAATCGGCGTCGCTGCGGACTCAATGTCGGTGTTTTCATATGCTTTGCTTCAGCCTCGCTACGGCGGCGGTGCGGTAAAAAATATTTGATATTTCGACCGCACTTTTAGCTCCCCGCTCGCTTATCCGCTTATACCGCCTTCTCGACTTTCACCGCACATTTCTTAAAGTCGGTTTCTTTCGAGATAGGGTCCGTTGCGTCCAAGGTAAGCTTATTCACCAGCTGGCCCGCATCGAAGAAAGTGGTGAATATCAGCCCCGCAGGCACCTTATTACGACCGCGCGTATCTAAATAAGAGATCATTTCACCGCGGCGGGAAATCACTTTGATTTTGTCGCCATGGCGTAAACCGCGTTTTTTCGCATCGTCCGGGTGCATCCAAACCAAGTTGTTCGGGAAGGAACGGTGCAGTTCAGGAACACGGCGGGTCATGGTTCCCGTATGCCAGTGTTCAAGTACGCGACCGGTGGACAACCACAGATCATATTCGTCGTCCGGCGCTTCTGCAGGCGGCTCGTAAGGTACCGCCAAAATAATCGCCTTGCCGTCCGGATAGCCGTAGAAACGTACGCCTTCGCCCGCTTTCACATAAGGATCGAAGCCTTCGCGGTAACGCCATAAAGTTTCTTTGTTATCCACTACCGGCCAGCGTAAACCGCGCGCCTGATGATAAACATCGAAATGGGCCAGATCGTGCCCATGTCCGCGTCCGAACCCGGCATATTCTTCAAACAGCCCTTTCTGAATATAAAAACCGAAGTGTTCCGCTTCGTCGTTTAAACGACCCTGCAGTTCTTCATTGGAGAATTTGTCCACCTGTCCGTTGCGGTACAGCACTTCATATAAGGTTTTACCCTTGTATTGCGGATTGTCCGCCAGAATTTGCGCCGGCCAAACTTCATCGGTGGTAAAGTATTTGGAAAATTCCACCAGCTGCCAGGTATCGGATTTCGATTCGCCCGGCGCTTTTACTTGCTGGCGCCAGAATTGAGTACGACGTTCGGCGTTACCATAGGCACCTTCTTTTTCCACCCACATTGCAGTCGGCAGAATTAAATCCGCCGCCAGAGCGGAAACCGACGGATAAGGATCGGAAACCACGATAAAGTTATCCGGATTGCGCCAGCCCGGGAAGGTTTCTTCATTTATGTTCGGGCCGCCCTGCATATTATTAGTACACATTTGCCACAATACCCGCATCTTGCCGTCTTTCAACGCACGGCTTTGTGCCACCGCATGGAAGCCGAGCTTATCGGATAATAATCCCGCCGGCAGCTTCCAGATTTTTTCCGCTTTGGCGCGATGCTCCGCATTGGTTACCACTAAGTCCGCCGGCAAGCGGTGAATAAAGGTACCCACTTCACGTGCGGTTCCGCAGGCGGACGGCTGGCCGGTGAGCGACATCGGGCCGCATCCCGGTAAGGAGATTTTGCCGGTCAGTAAGTGAATGTTATAGATTAAATGGTTGGCCCAAACACCGCGCGTATGCTGGTTGAAGCCCATGGTCCAGAAGGACACCACTTTTTTATTCGGATCCGCATACAGTTTGGCTAAGGCTTCCAGCTGATCTTTAGGAACGCCGGACATTTGATGGGCTTTATCCAGCGTATATTCCGCTACCAGCGCTTTCAGCTCGTCGAAGCTACTGTCGTACATTTTGCCGCTGTTCGGATTTTTCGCCGCTTTCTGTAACGGATGATCATCGCGCAAACCGTAACCTATATCGGTTTCTCCGCGTTTGAACTTCGTATGTTTATTGACGAAATCCCAGTTAATCGCATCGTTCTGAATCAGATAATTAATAATGTAGTTCAGAATCACCAGATCCGAATGCGGTTTAAAAACCATGCCGTTATCGGCCAGTTCGAAACTGCGATGTTCAAAGGTGGATAGCACCGCTACCTGCACATTCGGCGCGGACAGACGTCTGTCGGTAATGCGCGACCATAGGATCGGGTGCATTTCCGCCATATTGGAACCCCATAACACAAAAGCTTCCGCTTCTTCGATATCGTTATAGCAGCCCATAGGTTCGTCCATACCGAAGGTACGCATAAAGGCGACGGCGGCGGAAGCCATACAATGGCGGGCATTAGGATCGATATTATTGGAACGGAAACCTGCTTTCCAAAGTTTGGCCTTGGCATAGCCTTCGAAAATAGTTGTCTGACCGGAAGTGAACATTCCAACGCCGTTCGGTCCCAGCTCTTTCATTGCGGCCTTAAATTTATCCGCCATCAGACTAAAGGCTTGATCCCATTCGATTGGAGTAAATTCACCGTTTTTGTCGTATTTACCATTTTTCATTCGCAGCATCGGGCGGGTTACACGATCCGCACCGTACATAATTTTCGGCAGGAAATAACCTTTAATACAGTTTAGGCCGCGGTTAACATCCGCATCGGGATCGCCCTGAGTCGCCACCACACGTCCGTCTTTGGTACCGATCAGAACCGCACAGCCGGTGCCGCAGAAACGGCACACGCCCTTATCCCATTTTATCTCGTTTTCCTGCGCACCGACCTGTTTGACCGGAATCATAATCCCGGCGGCAGCGGCAGCGGCGGTTGCCGCATTGGCTTTCATAAAGTCGCGACGACTCAATTTCATAGCGTTCCCCCACTATCTGTCTTAATTTTTAGGTTCTTGTTCAGGGCGGGCTGATAATTCGTCCTGCTCGTGATACACCAGGGATACCGCAATCACGCCCTTAATATTTCGCGCCCGTTCCATATTTTCCAGCAGAATCTGCTGGTCATGCGATTGCATGACAACGACAAGCTTGCCTTTATCCGCATCCGCACCGGGTATTTCGGTTCCTTCGATGGCTAAAAGTGCGGTCTGAATTTCGTTAATTTTCTGGATGCGGCACTGTACTACCAGACCGCAAACATGCCAATCGGTCCTTGGCTGTTGATTGTTAATAGCAGTCATTTTTTTACCGTTTTATTATTCCGCTTCTCGCCTCAGAATGCTTCCTTATCCACGCCGCCCATTGCAATGGCATCGGCCGGACAGGTACCCAAACAGGCGCCGCAACCGGTACATAATTCCGGATCCAGGCGTACCTGAGCAACCCCTTTCAATACCGGAACGAATCTTATCGCCCGTTGCCCGCAACTATCCTCGCAACTTCGGCATTCGATATTGTGCCGTGCCAAGCAGGTCGGCCGAATTTGCGCCTTATATTGCCAAGGCGCTTCCTCCGTGGAGCGGAAAACAGGCTGCTCGCAGGCTTGTACGCATTTCATACAGAAGGTGCATTCGCCGCGAGCAAAGTCAACCTGCGGAAAACCGCCTTGCGCCCGAATGAGAATCTGTGTTTCGCAGAACCGAATACAGTTATCGCAGCGGGTACAGGCGGCAGTGAATAATGCCTCTTCCTGCGCCCAGGGCGGACGAATCGCTTGTTGCCTCTGCCCTTTCAGTTTTGGGGACTGTAAGGACTGTAAAAACTCACCGCGTAAGAATTGACGGCGCGCTACCCTATGCTCCATCGGATTCCTCGAAACACTCTGCTTTCATTACCGCATTATGAATAATCAATGGTCAATTAATAACTCCCCGAACGGGGTATTTGCCGACGCAAAAAGACGCTTATTTGCGCTAAATCAAAGAAAATCTCTGCACTGCTAAAAAATCCGCCCGAAAGAACCGCACTTATATAGCCCGGTGCAAATATAAAGAAAAGTAAGGAACCCCGATCAATCGGGCAAATGCAGGCTGATTGCCTGCATAAAACAATGGAATTTACATTCGCCGCAACCGTTGCAACTGTTATTATTCACCTCCAGCTGCGGGGAAATCGCCTGTTGCGGACAAGACTGAAGGCAAGCATCGCAATGCTGCCCTCGCCGCTGCAAGCAATCCGGCCCGAAACGGGGGCGTAATTGAGTATCTGCGCTGAAGGCCGGATGCAGCGCCCGTTCGCGACATACTTGCGCACATTTACCGCAATGGTCGCAAGGAGAAAAATCCGGTTCAAGCACCGCTTTGCCGTCGCGAATAAAAATTAATCCGTAGGGACAAACGGCGCTACATTCGCCGCAGCCGTTACAAGCGGCCATAAACAAATGTTCCGCACAGGCAAAGGGCGGGCGCGCAACCTTACGCCGCTCGACGGGAAGGCAGGATTTTTCCGCCGCCCCGAAGACACCGCGCAATAAACCGCGCCGGGAAATACGGTGATGGGAGAGATAGGCGTTGTAATAACCTTCGTTTTTTTGCATATTCTTCACCGTGTCGGAGATTACCGCCCGAACTAACGGTACAGTCGTACTTTTTCCACTTCGATGTTCAGACGGCGACGCCAATCGCTCAGCGTCTGTTCCGTTAATAATGCCAATCCCTGATAAAACGGGCAGTCCTGCTGCTGCGCCAATAATTGCAGATAACGTTCCGACCAGGTCAATAAGTGCCCACCCAGAAATTCCGCCAGTAATTGGGAATGGTTCTCCGCTAAATAGGCGGCGAACATCAGCATGAGTCCGATATGATCCTCAGGTTCCCGTTCATCGTACTGAAAACGGATTTGATGGCGCTGCATAAAGGCACGCAGTTCCAACAGAGAATCACCGAAAATCACCGACTCCGGATCAAGGTAGACCGAACCCCAAGGCGGCGCCGCCAATGAGTTGGGGCCGATAAACAAGCGTTGATACTGTTCGTCGAGATTTTCCGTAACCCTAAATTTTGCTTTGAGCAGCTCGGCATCTTTCACTTCGCCCCAATTCTGCGGCCATTGCTCCTGTTGCAGGAAATCCAGTAACGGGCGCAACTGCGGGCTTTCCGGCGGATAATAAAACAATGCGCCCAAAAAGCGGGCGGCAGCGGAAATACGAGCAAGTAGCTCCTCGTTCATAACTAAAAACTCCGTTAATTATGACCGCACTTTTAGCCTATCGCCAAAAGTGCGGTTGTTTTTTATGATTTTTTTAACCGGCCACTGCGGTTCCAACCGTCATATGTAACGCATAGAACAGGGTTCTGCCTAACATTTCGCCGCCCAACACCAATACTACCGCCAAAAGGGATAAGGCTAAATTAGTGCGACGCAACAACAAGGCGCCTAAAGCCAGACAAATCAGGCGCAGGGCAGTCAGTACGGCGAAATCCGGAACCAGTGCCGCCGCCTGCTGCACGGAAGAATGAATCCCGCTTAAACGGAAGCCTTGATAGACCGCCACAATCGCCGCCAGCAGAATTCCTAAGCTTAATAGCTTAGGTACCCAGGCATAACCCGCCTGTCCGCGGCAAAACAGGGCATAGCCGAGGGCGCTACCGCCGATAAGCAGGGTCAGATAAAAATTCCAGGCGGTAAAGGCGTTGTCCCAGGTCGGTACCGTATCGATACGATAGACGCCCTGCATCATCACCATAAATACCAAACCGCAAACCGCGCCTATAAGCAACCAGACTTTGCCGAGCAACGGCGGCATTTTATTTAAAATCGCCAACAGCCAGTAAAGACCGGCAACGGCAAAAAACAAGGCGCCGCTGGCAATCTCATTACTAAGCATGGATTCACCCACCCGGTTCAGTGAGTTAAAGGCACGTAACGGCGAACCAAGGTGCATTACCGAGGCGATAAAACCGATGGCCAATAAAGCCAGTAGCAAAAACATTCCGCGATGTACGGAGCGAGCTTGCTCCGCACTTTCGCTGCGCCATAATACCAGGCTCATCAGTAAAAATGCGCCGACCGCCGATTGGGCTAGCACCGTAAATACCACTAAAGGCAATTCATGTAATCCGTTCATCTTATACCTCTCTCGGATTTGCTAAGAAACCGCTGGTATCTCCGCTCGGGCGGCTGTTTTTATTCGGTTTCACCACCAGATTTGGTTGGGTATATTCCTGCGGCGGCAGCGGCGCTACTGCAGCAATATCACCATATTTGGCGCGCAGCTCTTCGATTGGAGCGAAGTCCAACGCACGCAGCGGGCAGGCCTCCACACAAATCGGTTTTTGCCCCGCTTTTACGCGTGAGTAGCAACCGTCGCATTTGGTCATATGTCCTTTTGCCGCATCATATTGCGGTGCATCGTACGGACAGGCCATATGGCAATAGCGACAGCCGATACAGGTATCTTCATTAACAATAACGAAACCGTCTTCGTTCTTGTGCATGGCACCGGTCGGACAAACCTTGGTACAAGCCGGATTATCGCAATGGTTGCAGGAAATAGACAGGTAATAGGCGAAGACGTTCTGATTCCAGCAGCCGTTCGCCTGCTGTTGCCATTCGCCTCCCGCATATTCGTAAATCCGCCGGAAATTCACATCGGTACCCAGATCTTTATAATCTTTACAGGCCAGTTCACAGGTCTTACAGCCGGTGCAACGTTCCGAGTCAAAATAAAAGCCGTATTGTTCGCTCATCCCTTACTCCTTAAACTTTTTCAACCTGAACTAAATTCGAATGCTGCGGGTTACCCTTCGCCAGCGGTGAAGGACGCTGGGTGGTAAGGACGTTGATGCAGCCGGCATGATCCACCTGATTATTATCCGGTGCATGCCAAGCCCCTTCGCCCAAAGCAATCACATTCGGAATAATACGCGGGGTTACCTTGGCATGAATCCGTACTTCGCCGCGATCGTTAAAGATACGGATAAGATCGCCGTCTTCAATGCCGCGCGCTCGTGCATCTACCGGGTTGATCCAGAGTTCCTGCGGGTTGGCCGCTTTTAATACGTCCACATTACCATAGGTGGAATGGGTGCGGGCCTTGTAATGGAAACCGGTCAACTGCAACGGATATTTTTCCATCAGCGGATCGCCATAATGCTCGAAGCTGTCCGCATGTACCGGCAGAGGATGGATAACCTCATCTTGTTTCAGATCCCAGGTTTTGGCAATTTCCGCCAGTCGGGAAGAATAGATTTCGATTTTACCCGTCGGCGTATCCAGCGGATTAGCCTCAGGATTATCACGGAAATCCTTATAGGCGATATAGAAACCTTTCGGGCTGACTTTTTTGAAGATGCCCTGCTGTCTGAATTCCTCAAAACTCGGTAATTCCGGTAATTTCTCGCGAGATTGAGCATAAATATGGCGCAACCATTCTTCCTGAGTGCGTCCTTCGGTAAACTGCTGTTTAACCCCCATTTTCTCTGCCAACGCCGTTAACATATCGTAGATATTGCGGCATTCGAAAGAAGGTTTGATGACCTGATCGGCGAAAATCACATAGGCCATATTGGCGACAAAAGCATCAAGACAGAAGTCCATCTGTTCCGAAGCGGTACAATCCGGCAGGAGAATATCGCTGTATTTTGCCGTCGGCGTCATATGGTTATCAATGGTGATGATCATTTCGCACTGTGTTTCGTCCTGTAAAATCTGGTGCGTACGATTAATATCGGAATGTTGATTAATCAGACAGTTACTGGCGTAATTCCAGATCACCTTAATTGGTGAAGTTAAACGTTCTACCCCGCGGATACCGTCCGTTGTCGCCGTCATTTCATGGGCGCGGAAAATCGCATCCGTCCACATAAACATCGGGATACTGGCTTTTACCGGGTTACTCAGGGTCGGCATACGTACAAAAGGTACCGAATAGGTACTTTCGCGCGCACCTGTGTTACCGCCGCTAATACCTACGTTGCCGGTTAAAATCGGCAGCATGGCAATGGCGCGAGAAATCAGTTCGCCGTTACTGCGACGCTGCGGTCCCCAGCCCTGGGAAATATATACCGGTTTGGTCTGGCCGATTTCACGCGCCAGTTTAATAATACGCTCTTGCGGAATCCCCGTGATTTTTTCCGCCCATTCCGGTGTTTTCGCAATACCGTCTTCGCCCTGACCTAAAATATAGGCTTTATAATGGCCGTTTTTCGGCGCATCGGCCGGCAGGGTTTTCTCGTCGTAACCCACACAGTATTTATCTAAGAAAGGCTGATCCACCATATTTTCGGTAATTAGCACATAGGCCAGAGCGGAACAAAGAGCCGCATCCGTACCCGGACGAATCGGAATCCATTCGTCTTCCCGTCCCGCACCTGTATCGGTATAACGCGGATCGATAATAATCATTCTGGCATTGGAACGTTCTCTGGCCTGCTCGATACAATAGGTCAGACCGCCGCCGCTCATGCGGGTTTCCGCCGGATTATTACCGAATAACACCACTAATTTGGTATTCTGAATATCCGCCATGCCGTTACCCATCGCCCAGCCGCCGCCATAGGTATAATCCAGACCCACGGCAATCTGTGCGGTACTGTAGTCGCCGTAGTGATTCAAATAACCGCCGATGCAGTTCATAAAGCGAGCCAACATGGTAGATGCCGGCGGCCAGGATTTGGTCATGGTGCCGCCCAACGTACCTGTACCGTAATTCAGATAAATACTTTCATTACCGTATGCGGCGATATTTTTACGCAGAGATTCGGCGATTTCGCTTAAGGCCTCATCCCAGCTGATGCGTTTAAATTTACCTTCGCCGCGTTTACCCACCCGTTTCATCGGGTATTTGAGGCGATCCGGGTTATACACTCGGCGTCGCATAGAACGTCCGCGCAAGCAGGCGCGAACCTGATGATCGAGATTATAAGTATCGCTGCCGGTATTGTCCGTTTCCACATACAGGATCTTATTATCCTTAACGTGCATTCTTAACGGACAGCGGCTGCCGCAGTTTACCGTACAGGCGCTCCACACCACTTTTTCGTCGCTTTCGGATACAGCCGGCATTGTTTCCGCCGCCATGGCGTTAAAAGGCAGGCTGATATCCGCCGCCGCAACCGCCGCACCCACTGAAGTGGCTTTTAAAAATTTTCTTCTATGTAAATTCGGATTAAAAATTGATTTATCCATATCTTTCCCCATGCTCTGTGAAAGTAAATTGAGCGGCCCTAATTAAGCGCTAAATCGAAGAGAATGTCCATGATACAAATCAATAAAATGCGATTTAAATCAAATAGTTAAATGGTAATGAGAATAATTTACATCACATAAAGGAAGATGGTTCGAAAAATCACCCTTATCTGTCGAAAAAGCAAACAAGCCCCTTTAATTCCGTTGTTAGCTTGAGGAGCGAGGAGATTTAGCCGCCCTCGCTATAAACTAAAAGTGCGGTGATTTTTTTCTTATTTTTTATTACTAGCGCCGAGCAAGCATAAGAAAAAGCGGTGATACCTCACCGCTTTTATAGGCAACCTCCGTGCCACTATAATTTTTCCACCTGAACCAAATTGGAATGCTGAGGATTCCCCTTTGCCAGCGGCGACGGGCGCTGAGTGGTAAGCACATTAATGGAGCCGGCGTGATCTACCCGATCCCCCCACATATTCGCCTTATGCCAGGCGCCCTGCCCCATGGCCAGTACCCCCGGCATAATACGCGGGGTAACCTTAACCGGCAGGCGGGTTTCGCCGATTTCATTAAATACCCGTACCATATCGCCGTCCTTCAGATGATAATTTTGGGCATCAATGGGATTCATCCACAGTTCCTGAGGACAGGCCGCTTGCAACCAGTCGATATTTGCATAACTGGAATGAGTACGGCCTTTATGGTGGAAGCCGATAAGCTGAAAAGGATAGCTGTCGCGTTTCGGATCATCAACGCCGTTAAAGCCGGCATGATAAATGGGCAGCGGATGAACAACCGATTGCTGATCCAGCTCCCAGCTGGCGGCAATTTGAGCTAAGCGTTCCGAATAAATCTCGATTTTTCCGGAGGGGGTTTTCAGCGGGTGATTTTCCGGATCCTCGCGGAATTCCTTATAGGCCACATAATGCCCTTGGGGATCTTTCATTTTATAGATGCCGGCCTTTTTCACTTCCTCGTATTCCGGCATAAAAGGATTTTTCTCCCGAGTTTGGGCATAAAGATATTGCAGCCATTCCTGCTGAGTACGCCCTTCGGTAAATTTATCGTAAATATCCCGCCCCAATCGTGCGGCGATATCGCTCGTAATATCATAAATGGAACGACGCTCAAACTTCGGTGTGGTCGCAGCTTGCGAGAAAATCAGATAGCCCATATTACCGGCATAATGATTCGGCGTAATATCCTCTTGTTCCGTGGTCATCAGATCCGGTAGCAAAATATCCGCATATTTAGCCGAATCGGTCATAAAGTTTTCGATTACCACGATCATTTCGCACTTACTTTCGTCCTGTAAAATGCGGTGGGTTCTATTAATGTCCGAATGCTGATTGGTAATGGTATTGCCCGCATAATTCCAGAGGAACTTGATCGGTACCTCCAGCTTATCCTTACCCTGAACCCCGTCTTTAAGTGCGGTCATTTCCGTACCCCGTTCAATGGCATCGGTCCACAGAAAAACCGGAATTTTGGTTTTCACCGGGTTATCCAATATCGGCAGCGGTTTAATAGGTGCGGTAAAAGTGCTTTCCCTGGCGCCGGAATTCCCGCCGTTAATCCCCACATTACCGGTTAAAATTGCCAGCATCGCCACCGCACGACAGGCCAACTCGCCGTTGGACTGGCGCTGAATCCCCCAACCCTGGGTAATACAGCAGGGTTTGGCTGAAGCGATTTCTCTAGCCAGACGGATAATGGTTTGTTCCGGAATAGCGGTAATCTGCGCCGCCCATGCCGGGGTTTTGGCGATGCCGTCCTCTCCCTGCCCTAAAATATAGGCCTTATAATGGGCATTCTTCGGCGCCGAAGGGGGCAAGGTTTTTTCATCATAACCGATACAATATTTATCCAGAAAAGCCTGATCCACCAAGTTTTCATTGATCATCACATAAGCCATGGCGGAAACCAATGCGGCGTCCGTCCCCGGTCGGATAGGAATCCACTCATCTTCGCGCCCTGCCGCCGTATCGGTATAACGAGGATCAATCACAATCATTTTCGCCCGAGAACGTTCTCTGGCCTGCTCCAGATGATAAGTAATCCCCGCGCCGCTCATTCGTGTTTCCGCCGGATTATTACCGAAATAAACCACCAGCTTTGAATTGGCGATATCGGAGGTGCTATTGCCCATATTGGACCCGTAAGTAAAGGGCATGGCCCGAGCAATTTGCGCCCGACTGTAAGTTCCGTACTGATTTAAAAATCCGCCGTAACAATTCATTAAACGGCTAAGGCAGGAATTAACCGCGGAAGAACGCGTCATGCTTCCGGCCGCAATACCGGAACAATAATTTAAATAAACCGCTTCATTACCATAATCTCTGACGATACGCTTTAAGTTATCCGCAATAGTATCCAAGGCTTCGTCCCAGCTGATACGCTTAAATTTACCCTCCCCGCGTTTGCCGATTCGCTTCATCGGATAATTAAGCCGATCGGGGTGATTCATTCTGCGTCGCATAGCTCGCCCGCGCAGGCAGGCGCGGATCTGATGATTACCATATTGATCGTCGCCGATATTATCCGTTTCCACCCGGTACACTTCATTATTCCGAACATGTAGGCGCAGCGGGCAACGACTGCCGCAGTTTACCGAACATACCGCCCAGACCTTTTTATTCTCCTTTACTTGCGCTACGCCTTCCGTTTCCTTCGGCGCCGCCATCGCATTAAAGGGTAAACTGATGTCCGCGGCCGCAACCGCCGCCCCCAGTGATGCGCTTTGCAAAAATTTTCTTCGATTCAATGTCGGATTGAAAACAGACTCACCCATATTATTCCCCGCTATTATTTACTGCTAAAATCGGGCAATATTAAATAACCGCACGGCTGAACTACCTATGATCTGGATCAGAAAATACCCTATCATTTGCAATAACGCGAATAAATATGATTGAAATCAATAAATAAGCGATAATAAGAATTATTTTTTACCAAGAAGATAAGGCGGCCAAAAAAATCTATCCCAAGATCTTTAAACACGTATAATAAGCGTGCGGATAAACGCTCTTACAGTGTTTAAACATCAATTTAGGCTATAGGATTTCCCGTGAAGGTTACACATTCCGTTTCAACCCGTATCGCCCATTATCTGTTTCTGATTATTGTTTTTTCCGGCATAATCACGGCTCTCAGTCTGGCGATTATGGCAAGTAATAAATCCGATGCGGAGCTGATCAATGTTTCCGGTTCCCTGCGTATGCAGGCATACCGACTGATTTATATGATGGAGCATGAGCCGCAAAAGGTGGATATGAGTCTGTCGCAATACCGGCTGTCCCTGCATTCCAATGCGCTGTTGAATATTTCCCGTCAGCGTTTTGCCCCGCAAGAACTGAAACAGGCCTATCATAACGTAATCCGGCGCTGGGGAAAGATGGAAGCCTATGCGCGCCAGAACAATCTGGCCGCCTATCGGAAAGAAGTAGGCAGCTATGTAACCCAGGTGGATAACTTCGTTTATATTCTGCAAAACTTCGCCGAGAAAAAACTGACCTTGGTAGTAATGGTTACTCTATTTTCCATGCTGTTAATTGTGGCAATGGTATCCTATGTTATCTGGTATACCCGCAGAAAAGTAGTGAATCCGCTGCACCAGCTGGTGCAGGCCAGTACGCAGATGCAAATGCGCCAGTTTAACCATATCCAATTGGATACGACCAATAACAATGAGCTGGGAACATTGGCCAAAGCCTTTACCCATATGTCCGCGGAGCTGTTTAAGTTTTATACCGGTCTGGAGCAGAAGGTCAACGAAAAAACCCAGAAGCTGAATCAAACCAACCGCGCCCTCAGCATTCTTTATCATTGTTCTCAGCAATTAAGCGTAACTGATATCAACCGTGCGCTGTTGCAAAAAATTCTGCATCATGTGATGGCCACGGAGCATCTGCGTGTAATCGAAATTATTATCGACCAGGCGGAACATTGGAATATCCGTTTAGGCGCAGAAGCGGAGAAGCTGAGCTGGCAAGAGCAAAACATCAGCATCGGCAGCGATAAACTCGGCGTATTACGCTGGCAGGCCGGACTGCCCTGCCCGGATACGCGCACCATGAGTAATATCGCCCAGTTGTTAGGTCGAGCCTTATATTTTCATCAGACTCAGCGCCAACAACAACAGCTGTTACTGATGGAAGAGCGTTCGATTATCGCGCGCGAATTGCATGATTCGCTCGCTCAGGTATTGTCTTTCCTGCGCATTCAGCTCACCCTGTTAAAACATAATTTGAATCTTGAAGACAAAAATGCAAAACAAAAAAGTCTGCAGATTATTCAAGATTTTGAGCAAGCGCTGAGTAACGGTTATATTCAGCTGCGTGAATTATTAACCACTTTCCGCTTGACGGTACAGGAAGCTAATTTACAATTAGCCTTGGAACAAGTGATTGATTCCTTACGTAATCAGACGGAAATTCCGATATGTTTACAATGTGCGCTACCTTCTCAGCTATTTAACCCGCAGCAACTGATACACGCACTGCAAATTATCCGCGAAGCGGTACTGAATGCCATTAAACATGCCGAGGCAAACTGCATTGAAGTTATTGCTCATGTCAATGAAGACGGCGAGAACGAATTATTGGTCAGAGATGACGGCATAGGTATTCCGAGTCTGGAAGAACCTGCCGGGCATTACGGCCTGAACATTATGCAAGAGCGCTGCCGGCAACTGAACGCCAGTCTCTGTATCAGTAACAGGGCAAGCGGCGGTACCGAAGTCAAAGTGATTTTACCCGATACCATAAATTAACTTTCTATGATCATCAGAAAAGCTACCGAACAAGATTACGCCTCTATTCTGGATATTTATAATCAGGCTATTCCCTGCCGCCGGATCACTGCGGATTTAACCCCGGTTACCCCGCAAAGCCGACGCCGCTGGTTCGATTTTCATCTTAGCGACGATAAATATCCCCTATGGGTAATCAATGAAGAAAAAAATGAAATTCAGCGCCCGGCGGATATTCTGGGCTGGGGCAGCTTCTCCCCGTTTTACCCGCGCGAAGCCTTTGATAATACGGCGGAAATCAGTATTTATCTGGATCCTAACGCCACCGGCAAGGGGCTGGGTTCGAAGCTGCTGCACTTTATGATCGAACAAATGGCGCCAAGAGAAATCCATACGCTGATGGCCTATGTGATCGAAGAAAACCAAGTCAGCCGCAGAATGTTCGAAAAACAGGGATTTTCACAATGGGGACGATATCCGCATATTGCCAATATGGGCGACAGCCTGCAAACCTTTCTGATGTATGGTTTTCAACAGGGAATCGAAAACCTGTGCGCCGCGACGGCTAAAGCGAAGCGGGATTAGTCGATAAAGTCGTCTCCGCCGCCGACCAAAGCGCTAAAATCCTGAGCTTCAAAACCGTGCGACAACATATAGCGCCAGATTTTCTGTTTGCTTTTCTGGTCTTTACAGCTTGAATATGCGGGAAATTTCTTACTTAATACCGACAATGCAAGCTGTTGCCAGTCTATATCCGATTCCTGCACCGCCTCGCTGATAATTTCGGCACGAACGCCTTTCAGCTGACGCAGCTCCTGTTTAATTCGATTAAGCCCGAATCCGCGCTGAGAACGGGCATATAAATAATTTTCACAAAAACGTTTATCGCACTGCCAACCCTTTTGCCGGCAATGGAGCAGGCATTGTTCTATTTCCTGCGGGTTAAAACCCTTTTCCTGCATTTTGCAGCGGATTTCATATTCGCTATATTCGCGGCGGGCGAGTAAATTCAAAACATAGCTCAGGGCAAGGGAGGACATGGATACTCCTTAACCGGCGCAAATCAAAAAAACGCCGGCAACTAAAATAGCAAAGGGATAAAAATATGAATGGATTAAACCCAAAGAAAAAGTGCGGTAAAAAAGACCGCACTTTTTTCAGACCTGTTATTCCGTTTCTTCTCCTGCTACGGATTGGCCATTCTCACTGGCATCAATATCAGCGAACAGGGCTTTATCCGGATTGGCCAACAGCTCAGTACGGATTTTTTCTTCCAGCTCCGCTGCCGCCTGAGGATTATCCGCCAACCATTTCATGGCATTGGCCTTACCCTGACCGATTTTTTCGTTCTGATAGGAATACCAGGCACCGGACTTATTCACCAGTTTATGTTTAACCCCGAGTTCGATCAGCTCACCGTTTTTAGAAATACCTTCGCCGTACAGAATCTGGAATTCCACCTGACGGAAAGGCGGCGCCAATTTATTCTTAACCACTTTCACCCGAGTTTCGTTACCGATGATTTCCTCACCGTCTTTCACCGCACCGATACGGCGGATATCCAGACGTACCGAAGCGTAAAATTTCAAAGCGTTACCGCCGGTGGTAGTTTCAGGATTACCGAACATAACGCCGATTTTCATACGAATCTGGTTAATAAACACCACCAAACAATTGGCGCTTTTAATCTGAGCGGTCAATTTACGCAATGCCTGCGACATTAAACGCGCCTGCAGCCCCATATGGGAATCGCCCATATCGCCTTCGATTTCCGCTTTCGGGGTTAAGGCCGCTACGGAGTCCACAATTACCACGTCAACCGCACCGGAACGAACCAAGGCATCGCAGATTTCCAACGCCTGCTCGCCGTTATCCGGCTGAGAAACCAAAAGTTCCTTAACATCCACCCCCAGCTTAGCCGCATAAATAGGATCCAGTGCGTGCTCGGCATCGATAAATGCGCAGACTTTCCCAGCTTTCTGCGCCTGAGCAATCACGGAAAGGGTCAGCGTGGTCTTACCGGAAGATTCCGGGCCGAAAATTTCAACTACACGTCCCATAGGTAAACCGCCGATCCCTAAGGCCACGTCCAGGCCGATAGAACCGGTGGATACGGACTCCACATCCAACGCCTGGGTTTCCCCCAGTTTCATAATCGCACCCTTACCGAACTGCTTTTCAATCTGCCCCAGTGCGGCCGCCAGCGCTTTTGATTTTTCTTCTTGCGTTGCCATATATTTCCTCAATCAATACCTAATACACATCAAACTTATGCCGTATAATACCTGTTATAATATACAGTATCAAGCGATAATTAATTTTTTCTGCGCTTTTCCGCCCTTTCCCCGCCGCAGTCAAAATAAATCGGCGCGGGAATTAGAAATCCGCATATAATTCAGTATAATAACAAACCGTATTTCCGTTCACTAAGCGAGTCATTTTCATGGAAAATTTTGACCAGCATACGCCGATGATGCGTCAGTATCTGGCCCTGAAAGCCGAAAATCCCGATATTCTGCTCTTTTATCGTATGGGGGATTTTTACGAGCTGTTTTACGATGACGCTAAAAAAGCGGCGGCCCTACTGGATATTTCCCTGACCAAACGCGGTCAGTCCGCCGGTCAGCCGATTCCGATGGCAGGGGTGCCTTACCATGCGGTGGAAGGCTATCTGGCGAAACTGGTACAACTGGGCGAATCGGTGGCGATTTGCGAACAAATCGGTGATCCCGCAACGGCCAAGGGCCCGGTGGAACGTAAGATCGTACGTATAGTTACGCCGGGAACCGTCAGCGACGAAGCCCTGTTACCGGAGCGCCAGGATAATCTGATTGCCGCCGTTTATCAGGACAAGGAAGGGTTCGGACTGGCCACGCTGGATATGACCTCCGGTCGCTTCCAATTGACCGAGCCGGCCTCGCCGGAAAACCTGCAAGCGGAACTACAGCGTATCGCTCCGGCCGAATTACTGTATTGCGAAGACTTCACCGATATGCGCCTGATTGAACAGGCCAAAGGTCTGCGCCGCCGCCCGATTTGGGAATTTGAACTGAAAACCGCCATCCAGCTACTCAATCGTCAGTTCGGTACCAAGGATTTACGCGCCTTCGGTGTGGAAAAATCCGTGCTGGGCCTTTGTGCCGCCGGTTGTCTGCTGCAATATGCACGGGAGACGCAGCGCAGCGCATTACCGCATATTCAAAGTATCAGTCTGCTCCAAAATAACGATACCGTTCAGCTGGACGCCGCTACCCGGCGTAATCTGGAACTGACCCAAAACCTCGCCGGCGGCACTGAAAACACCCTGGCCGCGATATTGGACAAATGTATGACCCCAATGGGCAGCCGCTTACTGAAGCGCTGGTTGCATCAACCGATTCGGGATATAGCCAAACTCACCGAACGGCAACGGATTATCGGCGATATTCTGCAGCAGGAGGCTATCCCTATGCTGCAGCCGCTACTGCAACAGTTGGGCGATATGGAACGCATTCTCGCCCGCGTCGCTCTGCGTACCGCCCGCCCGCGTGATCTGACCCGTTTACGTACCGCACTGGCGCAAATTCCCTACATTCGCGAAATTTTAAAAAGTTGTCCGAATCTGACCGCACTTTGCGCTCAAATCCAGGATTTCGAACAGCTATACCTACTGTTACAACAGGCGATTATCGAAAATCCGCCGCTGTTGATTCGCGACGGCGGCGTTATTGCGCCGGGTTACAACGCCGAATTGGATGAATGGCGTATGCTGTCCGACGGCGCCACTAAATATCTTGAAGATTTGGAAATCCGCGAACGGGAAGCAACAGGTATAGATACCCTAAAAGTCGGTTTCAATGCGGTACACGGCTATTATATTCAGATTAGTCAAGGGCAGGCGCACAAAGCCCCAATCCATTATGTGCGACGTCAGACGCTGAAAAACGCCGAACGCTATATTATCCCGGAACTGAAAACCTATGAGGATAAGGTACTGAAAGCCAAAGGCGCCTCTCTGGCGCTGGAAAAGCAGCTTTATGACGAAATCTTCGACCAGCTGCTGCCGCATTTGGGCGCATTACAGCTTGCCAGTATGAATTTAGCGGAACTGGACGTACTGACTAATTTGGCCGAACGGGCGGACAGTCTCAACTATGTGGCGCCACAATTTAGTGAAGAAATGGTTCTGAATATTGAAAACGGACGTCATCCCGTGGTTGAACAGGTTATTCGAGAACCCTTTATTGCCAATCCGGTAAAGCTTGATCAGCAACGCCATTTACTGATTATTACCGGCCCGAATATGGGCGGGAAAAGTACCTATATGCGCCAGACCGCACTTATCGCCCTAATGGCGCATATCGGCAGCTTCGTACCGGCGCAAAGCGCATTAATCGGCCCGATCGATCGTATTTTTACCCGCATCGGGGCCTCGGACGATCTGGCCTCCGGGCGTTCCACCTTTATGGTGGAAATGACCGAAATGGCCAATATTCTGCATCAGGCCACGACAAACAGTTTGGTCCTGATTGATGAAATCGGACGCGGCACCTCCACCTACGACGGGCTTTCCTTGGCCTGGGCCTGCGCCGAATGGTTGGCTAAAAAACTAGGTTCGCTGACATTGTTCGCCACCCATTATTTCGAACTAACCGTTCTGCCCGAACAACTGGCCGGCGGCGCCAATATTCATCTTGATGCCGTTGAACATAACGATAGTATCGCCTTTATGCATGCGGTACAGGAGGGCGCCGCCAGTAAAAGTTACGGATTGGCGGTAGCGGCACTGGCCGGCGTTCCGCAGCAGGTCATCAAACTGGCAAAACGAAAGCTGGCGCAACTGGAAAAGCTGTCGCAATATAACGGTGATAGTAAAATTCAGGATTTACGGATGCTGAATCAGAATCAGGGCGAACTCAACCTGCTTGAAGAGGAGGAAGGCAAAAGCGCGGTGATGGAGATGCTCGCCCAGCTCGATCCCGATGAGCTCAGTCCGAAACAGGCATTGGCATACTTATATCAGCTGAAGAAACTGATTTAGCACTAACACCTTGGCCCAAACGCCAAAAGCGAAAATCTTTCTTCTGCATTGGAAAAGCGTACTAAGCTCAAGGAGATGGATAGGGGTACGCACCGAACGCGGTCGACTATCAGTTACAACTGAGCTTTGCCGTAAAAAAACCGAAGAAAACAACCGCACTTTCGCCCGAACCAATCCATAGCGAAGATTGTTTAAAGATCCGCCCCTTTTATATAAAGGGGGCCCACTGTCAGGGCTTCGCCGCTTAATTTGCAACCCTCCCGGAAAGGTTATAGAATAAACTGCCGCATAAAAATCGAATCCCGATTAACCCTTTATCATTCCAATAATACCAATACTATGAATATTCAACTGGAAAACCTGTACACCATGCTGATGTCCTTTATTTCTTCACCGCAGTTTATGATTTTGATAAAAATTTCAATTGCGATGTTCCTCGGCGCGATTATCGGTTTGGAGCGGGAATTGAAACATAAGCCGGTGGGCGTAAAAACCTGTGTGATTATCGCTATTACCACCTGTATTCTAACCATCGTATCCATTCAGTCGGCGGAATATTATGCCGAGGTATCGCAGAATATCCGTACCGATCCGATGCGTTTGGCGGCACAGGTAATCAGCGGCATCGGTTTTCTCGGCGCTGGGGTAATCCTGCGTAAGAGTAACGATGCGATTTCCGGTCTGACTACGGCGGCTATAATCTGGGCGGCAGCGGGTATCGGTATCGCAACCGGCGCCGGCTTCTTCTTTGATGCCATTATTGCGACCCTGATGATTTTAGTGGCGATCCGTTTAAGCCCTATTGTTCTGAAACTGGCCCATAACAAAAAGCAGGAAAAAGACACGGAAGCCACCTTCAGTATTCATTTAAACTCGCCGGAAGCAATCAGCCGAGTGATGCGCCTGTTCACCGAACAAGAATATAAAATTGATGATATGGCCATTAAGGATTTACATAACGGAGAAGTGAAATTAATCGCCAGTTGCGATATTGAGGAACATTATCTGTTGCAGGATTTCTATCTACGCTTAAAAGCGATTCCGCAGGTTATAGCGGTAGACGTGGAAAACCGTTAAGCCGGCATCGCCGAAAGAAGAAGGAAAACCCCTGCAGCGGCAGGGGTTTTATTCTTAATGAACTTTATGACTGGTGCTGTACAAAATTTTATCGGTATAAGCCATAGCCACGGCGGAAACCAGAAAACCGAGATGCAGGAACAATTGCCACATCATGGTTTTTTCCGCCATATTTTCCGCATTAACGAAAGTTTGCAACATATGAATGGAAGAAATGCTGATAATCGACATGGACAGTTTCACTTTCAATACCGACGCATTCACATGATTGAGCCATTCCGGCTCATCGGGATGGCCTTTGGTATTTAATTTCGATACGAAAATCTCATAACCGCCAATAATCACCATCACCAGTAAATTGGCAATCATCACCACATCGATCAGATTTAATACCGCCAACATCACCGCATTACTGTCCAACTTATTTAAGTCGGTCAGTAAGCTCCACAAAGACTTCATAAATTTATAGGCGTAAATCCCCTGTACAACGATTAAGCCGAGATAAATGGGCAGCTGCAGCCAACGGCTGGTAAAGATCAGCTTTCCGAAAAATCCTCGCTGTTTCCCCGAACCCAAGGAGGGGGTGGCAGAAGTTGTTTGCTCCATAGTAGTTTTCCTGAAAACACTCCGTTTGAAAAATGGTGAAAATTACCTTTTTTCATAAGGAAATTCAATTAATTTTTTAACATAAAAACAACAATTAGATCACAGAAAAGCCACTTACGACCACTCTTTTTAAAGATGGCAAGGTTATCCTTACAAACAGAGCCGTTGATTTATAAAATATTTTCTCTGAATTTGTAAAATTAATTGACGAATAAAATATTTTTCAATTAATCTAGCACCCCCAAAAATCTTAAGGATTTTGTACCCTCATATAAAAATACGAACAAAGGAAATAAAAATGAAATCTTTCTCTCTAAAGCGCTGCAGATATCTGTTCGGCGCTTTTTTTATTACCTCGGGTTATTTACATGCCGCCGGAACCGATTATCTGGAAATCAACAGTTCGGGAGATAAAACCACCACGGCTTCCGCCCCGGATTCAATCGCCTTGGGGCAGGGCGCAAAAGTTACCGAACCTCAGGCAAAAAACGCCGCGGCTATCGGCACCAACAGTTCGGTAAACATCTATCAGTCGGCTTATGATGCGGCCGGTAAAAGCAAGAAATCAAGATATAGCGGAGAAAGCAGCCTAGCACTGGGAGATTCGGCGCAAGTAATGGGGTCTCAAAGTATTGCCGCAGGCTATAAGGCAAAGGCAACCGGCTGGACGACCACCGCGGTTGGCGCCAATACCGCAGCGGAAGGCGACGGTTCTGTAGCCATAGGTAATGAAGCGAAAACCCAGGCCGGAATTTCTTACGGTTATCCGAGTAGCGGCGGTGCCGTCGCCATCGGACAAAAAGCCACGGCAACCTCCCAAGGCTCCATTGCAATAGGCAATGAATCTCTGACCACCGCTTGGAGAACCATTGCCATCGGTAATCAAGCAGCGGCAAAAGGCGAATCCGACACGGCAATGGGGAATCAGGCCATCGCCGACGGTTGGGGCGCAACGGCACTGGGTACTATTGCGAAAGCTTACGGCTTAAACGCAACGGCGGTGGGTAACGATGCCTATGCCAAAGGTACCTATGCCACCGCATTCGGTACCAATTCCCATGCGGAATCGGGCGCCTATGCCTTAGCTATCGGCGCTAATGCCGTTGCCAAAGGTAATCGCTCCACCGCAGTAGGCGGCAACGTCTATGCCGGCGGCAGATATTCGGTAGCTATAGGTTACAATAATAATGTGCACCAAACGGTGGTAAACGCTTCCGGCGATTATGCGATGTCTTTCGGTACGGATACCACTGCCGCAGGCAATAACTCATTGGCATTCGGTACCCGTACCATAGCGAATGCAACTGCCGCTATCGCCATGGGTCAAACCGCAACGGCTTCAGCGGAAAATAGCGTTGCTCTGGGTAAATCCGCGGCGGCTGCGGTTAAAGACGGCGTAGCGTTAGGCGCCTATTCGAAAGCCGATCGAGAAGCTTTAACTTCGGTCAGTACCTCTGCGAACGCCGATGCGGCGGACAACACCGTATATGCGGGCAATAATGCTTCAGACAGTGCGAAAAATGCAATATTAGCCACTACCGAAAATATGCGCGCGGCGGTATCCGTGGGCGGGGAGGTCGACGGAACCACTTATACCAGACAGATCACCAATGTGGCCGCCGGTTCCAACGATTCCGATGCGGTTAACGTTGCCCAACTGAAATCCGTGATCGGTTCGGTGAATGAAATTAAAGACGGCGGGCTGACCTTTGCCGGCGATGTAGGCACCACCGCTCAACAAAAATCAGGTTCCACCCTTCATATAAAAGGCGATGAGAATATTAAGACCAGCGCCGAAGGCAACAATGTCGCCGTTAGCTTAAATAAAGAGATTAAGGTGGATTCCGTTACGGCGGGAGATACGCAAATAAATAATCAGGGCATCAGTATTAATCAGGGTGCCGCCGGAAATCCCGTCAGCCTGAGTAAAAACGGCTTAAATAACGGTAATAACCGTATTACCAACGTTGCTGCCGGTATTCATGAAAATGATGCGGTGAATGTCGGACAGCTGCGCGGGCTGAATAATAAAGTGGAACGGAACCGTAAACGCAGCGATGCGGGAATCTCTTCCGTGGCGGCCATGAGCAATATTCCGCAAGTTATGCTGCCGGGTAAATCCGGGCTGGGAGTCGGCGTCGGTACCAAAAATAACCAAAGTGCGGTTGCCCTCGGTTATTCTCAGGCCAGCGATAACGGTAAGCATATAATTAAACTATCCACTGCCTATGACTCGCAGCACAACTTCACCGGCGGTGCCGGCTATATGTACCAATGGTAAAACTTATATTTTAGACGTTTAATCTAAGGTAAGGGCGCAAAATGCGCCCTTTATATTAACGCCGATAAGCTTGTCTTCGCCTGCAGAGTGCTTTGGCGCATAATATTCGGAGCATTGACGACCTGCGCCCAAAAACTCTGCCGAAAATCACCGCACTTTTAGCGCTTCTACTCTTTCTGCTCGGGAGCGCGAGCGATTATCAGTCGCTGCGTATCCAGATCCCCGTGCAGTAATTCTACATTCGGCATAGTTTTATTCGCTTTTGCCGATAAGCTTTTGAAGCGCTCCGCTTTACCTATAAGCCCCTGATTACCGGCCAAGGCGGTTACCGTATTATTATAATGACCGTTCAACGTCGCTAGCGTATTCCCCAATTTGGACAGGCGATCCGCCACCAAGCAAATTTGATTGTAAATCTCTCCGGCTTTAGCGCTGATTTCCTGCGCTTCGGCATTACCCCGTTCAATCCGCCACAAATTGGCTACGGTGCGTAAAATCGGCATTAGAGTGGTATGAGAAACCAGAATCACGTTTTTCTCATAGCCATAGTCAAATAAGCGGCTATCCGCTTTCATCGCCTCAATATAGGCAGGTTCCAACGCAATAAACATAAGCACGAAATTCGGGCTGCGCATTCCGATTAGGTTGCTGTAGTCTTTACGGGAAAGCCCGTCAATATGATTACGAAGCGCACGAATATGCTCGCGCAGAAATTCGGCGCGTCCCTGTTCGTCTTCGCAATTAACCGCTTGCTCATAGGCGTTAAGCGACATCTTACTGTCAATAATCAAATGCTTATTATCGGGCAGATACAGAATAAAATCCGGGTAATTGGCCTTGCCCTGCTGATCTTTAAAATGCGCCTGTGCGGCATAATGCTCGCCTTGCAGTAATCCGGCCGATTGTAATGCCCGCTCCAGTTGAATTTCGCCCCAGTTGCCAAGGGTTTTCTTTTCACCTTTTAAAGCGGAAGTCAGATTATCCGCCTGCTGCGACATTGCCAAACCGATTTCCAGTACTTTTTTAATCTCCGCTTCCAAGCCGGCATTTCCCTTCAGCGCTTCCGAATGGATTTCATTCACCCGTTTCTGAAAGCCCTCAATCTGTTCCCGGAAAGGTTTTAGTAAGGTATCCAGTTCGGCCTGATTAGAACGGCTGAAACTGCGGCTTTTTTCTTCCAAAATCCGGTTGGCCAGATTCTGAAATTCAACCGTCAGTTGTTGCTTACTTTGCAATAAGTTCTGCTGCTGTTGGTTAAAATATTTTTCCTGCTCTGCCGAAGCGGTTTTCAGCTCCGCCAGTTCCTGTGTCAGCGCCGTGATTTTACGGTTTAAATCGGCTAACTCCTGATCCTTAAGCTGTACGCCGTTGTGATAATATTCCAACTGTTGCTTTAAATGCTCCGATTGAGCGGACATTACGCCGAAACGTTCCTGCAGAACGATAACCTGATTAGCCGCCCCTTCGTGGCGTTGCTGCTCTTCATTTAATTCCCTTTGCAGATAGCCGATCTTCTCATCTCGTTCGCTCAAACGAAGCTGCAAACCTTCCGCTAGGGTCTGCATTTTCACCAAGTGCTGCTCCGTTTGATTATGCTGTAGATTCAGGCTGTCGAATTTTTCCGCCAAACGGTTAAAATCCAGAATATTTTTATTTAACTCCCTTTGTAATTCCGCCGCATCCCGTCTGCGGCGCAGCAACATCAGTAATAAAATCAGCCCCGTCAGCATAAAAAGAAGGGTGCTCAAAACCAAAGGGTGAAGTAATGTTTGCCACATAAATTTTCCTTATTAAGGAGAAAGGGTTAATATTTGAAGGCGAATCCGGTTGTCTAGTATAAACGAAAAAGCGTAAAATCCTTACCACAGGTTGAACAGAGTGATAAAAATGAGCAAACCCCTTTTTCAGTACACCAAACAGGAAGAGAGCTGCCCGCAATGCGGTTCGCCGTTGCAAATCAAACAAGGGAAAAAAGGCCCTTTTTTCGGCTGCAGCGCCTATCCGCACTGTGATTTTATCAAACCGCTGCACAACCAAAACGAAAGCGGTATTATCCGGCTGCTGGAACAGCATTGCCCCGAATGTGATCATCCCTTGGCGCTGAAGCAGGGTCAATTCGGTATCTTTATCGGCTGTTCCGCTTATCCGGACTGTCGTTTTATCGTCCATGAGCGGGAAGATAACGCAACGGAAGGAGAAGCCGTTATCTGCCCGGCCTGTGCTAAAAGCGAAATGGTGGCAAGGCGCGGCCGTCAGGGAAAATATTTTTATGCCTGCCGGCGTTTTCCGCACTGTAAATTTACCTTACCAAGCCAACCTTATGCGCAAGATTGCCCCTACTGCGGCTACCGCGTAGCCATGTTGAAAAAACAAAAGGAAACAAGGCGCATCTGGCAATGCGCAAATAAATCCTGCCGCCGTCTATTTGAAACCGAATAAGAAAACATGAATATTAACCAACTTGTGGAACTGTTGCACCAAGGGCGGGTGATCGCTTATCCGACCGAAGCCGTATTCGGTCTGGGCTGTGATCCGAACAACCAAAGTGCGGTGGAAAAATTATTAGTTTTAAAACAAAGAGCGCCGCAAAAAGGGCTGATTCTGGTTGCGCCCGATATCCGTTTTCTGCGCCCCTTTATCGATGAACGGCCGCTGCAGGAAATCCATTGGCAGCGTCTCCAGCAAGAATATGCTCACCCCACTACCTGGGTAATGCCAGCCAAAACCTCAACCCCGAAATTGCTTACCGGTAGTTTTGATACTATCGCCGTACGCCTGTGTACACATCCGGCAGTACGTTTATTATGTGAAAGCAGCGGAACCGCACTAACCTCCACCAGCGCCAACTTAAGCGGCCGCCCGCCCTGCAAAAGCGCAGCGGAAGTTTATCGCCAGTTCGGCCCGAATTTTCCGGTATTGGATATGCCCCTGGGAACTGCGGATAAGCCTTCGGAAATCCGAGATATTTTTAGCTGCAAAGTGTTCAGACAAGGATAAAAAAACATGGATACATACGCCGTCTGGGGCAACCCCATCGCACAAAGCAAATCCCCCCAAATTCACGCCGTCTTTGCCGCGCAAACGGGACAGGCAATGAAATATGAGGCAATACTCGGTGATCCGCAACAATTTGAGCAACAGCTACGAGCTTTTTTTGCTGCCGGCGCCAAAGGCTGTAATATTACCGCACCTTTTAAGCAGCGGGCCTATTTATTGGCGGATTGCCACAGTGAGCGGGCCATAACCGCACAGGCCTGCAACACGCTGAAAAAACTGGATGACGGGCGCTTATATGCAGATAATACCGACGGTGCCGGTCTGGTCAGCGACTTAAATCGCCTGGGCTGGCTTAAACCCGAACAATCGTTGCTGATTTTAGGGGCGGGCGGTGCGACCAAAGGGGTATTACTCCCCCTATTGCAAGCTCGGCAAAATATTCTGATTGCCAACCGCACATTAAGCAAAGCCCGGGAATTGGCGGATAAATTTGCCCCTTACGGCAATATTCAAGCATTGGAATTGGTGCGGATTCCCCCTCAAAAATTCGATTTGATTATTAATGCGACATCTTCCGGGTTGCAAGGAAAAATCCCGGATATTGCTCCCGAAATTCTGCTTCGGGCGGGTGCCGTCTATGATATGCAATACGCCAAACATACAGATACGCCGTTTATAGCGCATTGTAAAGGGTTGGGCGTTACCAAGCTCTGCGACGGCTTCGGAATGCTGGTAAATCAGGCGGCTCATTCTTTTAATTTATGGCGCGGCGTCATGCCGCAAACGGAAATGCTGCTGGCTGAAGGGAAGCTTTGATCCCGCCCGAACCCCTTTCTTCTCCCCTTTAATTTTCCGCTAAAACTTGATCGGCACCCTCGGAAGATCGGTGCCGGACAATCAACTTATCCCTCTCACAAAGGTCATTATTCTCCCTAGTTGCGATCAAGATCAAAATCTTCACAACTAGAGGTTGAGGTTTTGAATGAAGAAAATTATACTTTCATTCAAAATTAACGAGGTTGTTATATGATTTTCAATATTCAGCGCTACTCAACCCATGACGGACCCGGCATCCGCAGTGTAATCTTTTTTAAAGGCTGTTCGCTGTCCTGTCGCTGGTGCCAAAATCCGGAAAGCGAATCCCGTAACTATGAACTTTTATTTGATGATCGCCTCTGCCTACAGGATTGCCGGCTATGTACGAATAACTTCCCTCATATTTTTTATAAAGAAAATAACAATCTTCGCATCAACAGAGATATAATTTCGAACGAAGAATATATAGCATTAAAAAACTTTTGTCCGAGTACGGCACTCAGCCTATGTGGAGAAGAAAAATCGCCGGATCAGATTATGCGGGAAATTCATAAGGACAGGGCTTTTTATCTGCGTAGCGGCGGCGGAGTTACGCTCTCCGGCGGCGAACCCTTTATGCAACCGGAACTGGCTCTTGAACTGCTGCGCAGATGTCGTGAAGTGGGTTATCATACGGCGGTGGAAACCTGTTTGCATACTTCCTGGAAGCAAATATCCCCCGCCTTACCCTACCTTAATTTAATTCTGGCGGATTTAAAACATACCGAGGCGGATATTTTCCGGCAATGGACCGGCGGTTCGTTAAAACGCATTCTGGATAACTATCGCCGTCTGTCTGCCGAGAGCGAAGCGGACATCATTGTGCGCATCCCTTTGATTCCCCAATTTAACGCCGACAAAGCAACCATAACCACTATGGTGGATTTTGTTGCACATGAAACCAAAGCGAAAGAAATTCATTTCCTGCCCTATCACAAGCTGGGTATGAATAAATACAAACTGCTGAACATAGCCTATCTCGCACCGCAAACGCCTTTAGAGGATATTGAACTGCTGGCTTTCGCCCAACAATATGCGCAACAACAACATCTCACCCCTATCTTAGGAGGATAACAGCCATGAGAACATTAGATCTAACCACTGTTACGGCACGTATTCAGGCCCATAAGAACGAGCTGATTCATATTATTAAACCCGATATTTGCGTAGAACGGGCGCAACATTATACCGAAAGCTATCAGCGCCATTTGGCGCAACCGACGGTAATACGTCGCGCGCTGGCGCTGGAAAACCATTTAAAACAAAAAACCGTCTGGATTAAAAACGATGAATTAATTGTGGGAAATCAGGCTAAAACGCCAAAAGCCGCGCCGATTTTTCCGGAATATACGGTCGGTTGGATCGAACAAGAAATCGATATTCTGGGCGAACGCCCGGGAGCGGGCTTCAACGTTAGCGCTCAGGATAAAGAAGTACTACACCGGGTTTGCCCTTGGTGGCACGGCCAAACCGTGGTGGATAAATGCTTCGCCTTATTTAGCGAAGAACACAAATCCCTGCTGGAAACCGTGATGATTAAAGCGGAAGGCAATATGAACTCGGGAGATGCACATTTGGCGGTAAACTTTCCGTTAATTCTGGAAAATGGGCTGGACGGTTTAATTGCTAAGGTTGAGGCGCGCCAATCAAGTGTGAAATTGACCGAACTGGAAGGGTTCTATCAAAATCAATTCTTAACCGCAGTAATTATCGCATTAAAAGCGATGAGCGCCTATATTGAACGCTATGCGCTACTGGCGCGGGAAATGGCACGACATGAAAAACGCGACTGGCGGCGGTTGGAACTGCTGCAAATTGCGGAAAACTGCGAACTTATCGCTCACCGTCCGCCGCAAACCTTCTGGCAGGCCTTACAGCTTACCTACTTTGTTATGCTGGTTCTACAAATCGAGTCTAACGGCCATTCGGTTTCTTTCGGTCGTCTGGATCAATATTTATATCCCTGGTATGAACGGGAGGTGCTGAAAGACAAAACCTTGGAACGGGAAAAAGCCATTGAATTACTGCATAGTTGCTGGCTGAAACTGCTGGAAATCAACAAAATTCGTTCCGGCTCTCATTCCAAAACTTCCGCCGGCAGTCCTATGTATCAGAATGTAACCATCGGCGGCCAAAAACTGGTTAACGGCGAAGCGCAAGATGCGGTAAACGAATTGTCTTATACCATTCTCGAATCCTGCGGTCGTCTGCGTTCCACCCAACCCAATCTGAGCGTACGCTATCACAGCGGTATTGATAATGAATTTATGCAAGCCTGTGTTCAGGTGATCAGTTGCGGGTTCGGTATGCCGGCATTTAATAATGATGAAATCGTGATTCCCGAATTTATTAAGCTGGGGGTAAGCCGAGAAGATGCCTATGACTACTCCGCCATTGGCTGTATTGAAACCGCCGTACCGGGTAAATGGGGGTATCGCTGTACGGGAATGAGCTTTATTAATTTCCCGCGTGTGGTTCTGGCCGCCTTAAACGGCGGTAAAGATGCAACCAGCGGGCTTATATTCCTGCCGGCACAAAAATCCCTTTCCCAAGGTAACTTTAATAACTTTGACGAAGTTATGACGCAATGGCGCGAGCAGATTGCATACTATACGCGGAAATCCATCGAAATTGAATATATCATCGATACCATGTTGGAGCATAATGTCCAGGATATTATCTGTTCGGCACTGGTGGACGATTGCATCGAAAAAGGCAAAACCCTGAAAGAAGGCGGCGCGAAATATGACTGGGTTTCCGGTTTACAGGTAGGTATCGCCAATACCGGTAACAGTCTTGCTGCGGTGAAAAAACTGGTTTTCGAGCAGGGAAACATCGGGCAGCAGGAACTGGCCGAAGCGTTGGAAAATAACTTCAGCGGTAGCCAGGGTGAAATCCTACGTCAGCGCCTGCTTAATGCAGCCCCGAAATACGGTAATGACGACGATGAGGTGGATTTGCTGTTAGTACAAGCCTATGAAGCCTATATCGAAGCCCTTGCTCAATACCGCAACCCGCGCTACGGCAGAGGCCCGATCGGCGGTGATTACTATGCCGGTACCTCATCTATTTCCGCCAACGTCCCTTTCGGCGCACAAACTGCGGCGACACCGGACGGGCGTAAAGCCTGGAGCGCTCTGGCGGAAGGCTGCAGCCCTTCTTCCGGTACCGATATATTGGGGCCGACGGCAGTATTTAACTCGGTCGGTAAACTACCGACGGGGAAAATTCTCGGCGGCGTACTGCTGAATCAAAAACTCAACCCTCAAGCCTTGGCGAATGAACGGGATCGACAAAAATTGATCCTGATGTTGCGTACCTTCTTTGATGTCCACAAGGGTTGGCATATTCAATATAATGTGGTTTCGAAGCAGACCCTGCTGGCGGCAAAAGCCGATCCGGATCAATATCGCGACCTTGTGGTACGGGTGGCGGGTTATTCAGCCTTTTTTACCGCACTTTCACCTGAAACTCAGGACGATATTATTGCAAGAACGGAACATTCCCTCTAGTTTTTATGATACATTGGTCGGTAAATATTTACCGACCAATAAGGCAAAGGCGATGAACCGGCTGAACGAACGACAACAAAATATTATTTTACAGGTTTTTAAAAAAGGACAAATCAAGGTCAGCGAACTGGCACAAATGAATCAGGTTTCCGAGGTAACCATCCGTCAGGATTTGACACTGTTGGAAGAAAATCATTATCTGAAAAGAACCCACGGCTATGCGGTAGCAATGGACAGCGATGATATCGCAACTCGGATCAGTATTAATTTTGCCTTGAAACAAAAACTGGCCACCTTCGCCGCTTCTCTGGTCAATCATGGAGATTACGTTTTTATTGAAGGGGGCAGCACCAATTCGCTGTTAGCCAAATATATCGCCTACAATAAAGCGGTTACCATTATTACCCCGAGCTGTTATATCGCCCGTATGTTAAAAGACAGTCCGGTCAAAATATTTCTGCTCGGCGGCGAATACCAAAAAGACAGCGATTATGTGGTCGGCCGCAACGCCTGTCGTTCGGTGCTGAATATGGAAATGGATAAAACCTTTATCGGTATCGACGGATTCGATGAAGACGGTATCAGCGGTAAAAACCGCAAACGGGCGGAGCTGGTTAATACCCTGCTTGAACGCAATCTCGAACATTATATTATTACCGATTCCAGTAAATGCGGCCGCAGTTTCCCGCATCATTATTCTTGCCCTTATCCGCTAGCCGGGTTTATTACCGATTCAGGCATTGCACCGGAATACGTTCATCTGCTTAACAAGATGAATATTCCGTTACATAAAGTTGAAATTTAATCTCATCACACAACAGGAGTATATTGTGGAACTCTTTCTCGATACGGCCAATCTTGCCGATGTAGAACGTCTGGCAAAAATTTTACCGATTCACGGCGTTACGACCAATCCCAGCATTATCGCTAAAGAAAAACGCCCGCTTTTAAGCGCACTTTCCGAGCTGCAACAGATTATAGGCAAAGATAAATTACTGTTCGCACAAACCATTGCCCATGATACCCAGGGAATGATTAAAGAAGCGCAGTACCTGCGGGAACATATTGATAATCTTATCGTAAAAATTCCGGTTACCGCCGAAGGCTTAAGTGCAATCAAAGCCTTAACCCAACAGGGTATTCCCACTTTAGGTACGGCGGTTTACGGCGCCGGACAGGGATTTTTGGCCGCACTGGCCGGTGCAAAATATATTGCCCCTTATGTCAACCGGATTGATGCTCAGGGTGGCGACGGCATCTGCGCAGTACGGGAATTAAATACATTACTGCGCCTGCATAAGCCGGAAACCAAAGTTTGCGCCGCAAGCTTCCGCACCCCGCGTCAGGTTCTGGATTGTATGCTTGCCGGCGCGGGTTCCGTTACCGTTGGCCCCGATGTTATTGAATTATTTATTCAAGATCCCGCCGTATTTGCCGCTATAGATAAATTTGATCAGGATTGGTTTCGGGCCTTTAATAAAAACAGTCTGTAATTAGGGATTCTTCCCGGGGAGCCTTGAGGCTCCTTTTTTCTTGCAAATTTACGAATATCCCCTGCAAAGTGCGGTCAAAAAACCAAGAGTTTTTCCGTATGCTCATCGATGGCAACCTATTTCGATTAAATTTACTTCTCCTGCCCCCTATGGGGCGGTTTAGCTATCTAGGCTATTTTTATTTTTTGTATCATTCCCACTGAAACTCCGATCTCGAACGCAACAATTCCCGCAATATAACCGCCTTTTTCCACCCTTTGATTAAGATTCGCTCAATACTGACAACCCCCTGAAGGAAAAGATAAAATCCCAAATGAACTGGTTAAGATTATGCTGCGTACAATGCCGAAACCCTCTCTTCCTGCCTCGCCAAGGGCTGTGCAGCCGCTGTGATAAGCTGATTGTACGCACACCCTATTGTTCCATGTGCGGAAGCCTGTTAACTCAAAATGCCAAGCGTTGCGGCATATGTTTGCAACGGACACCGGACTGGGATCAAATGGTTATCGTCGGGCGCTACCAAGAACCTTTATCTTCGCTGATTCACCGCTTCAAATTTCAAAATCAGTTCTGGCTGGATCGTACTTTAGCCCGTTTACTCCTGCTCGCAGTTTATCAAGCCAGAAGAGAACAGGGATTATTATTGCCGGAGCTGCTGATTCCCGTTCCGCTACATCGCCTAAGGCAATGGCGACGGGGTTATAATCAAGCAGCTTTAATTGCAGCTTATTTATCCCGTTGGCTCTCTTTGCCCTGTCGTAACGATTTGCTCTATCGTATTAAACATACAACTTCCCAGCTTGGGCTCAGTGCGGCAATGCGGCGCAAAAATCTACAGAATGCCTTTTCCGCTTCCCCACAATTATGTCATTGCGGCTACACTTCCGTGGCCTTGATCGATGATGTGATCACCACCGGCACGACCTTAAACACATTGGCAAAATTACTGCGCGCACAGGGCATATCCCATATTCAAGTGTGGGGGCTGGCACGTGCATAAAAATTTGCATAACGCCCGATCTAAGCGTATCATTCCCGACTATGTTACTCGGCTATATTGCCGTGATTCAAATTTAATCACCAGGGGATCATATGCAAATTAGTATTTCCGATGCCGCTCAGGCACATTTTCGTAAATTATTGGATCAGCAGGAAGAAGGCACCAATATTCGTATTTTTGTAGTCAATCCCGGTACGCCAAGTGCGGAATGCGGCGTTTCTTACTGCCCGGCCAATGCGGTAGAAGCAACGGATACAGAAATGAAATATGCAACCTTCTCCGCCTTTGTGGACGAAGTCAGCCTACCTTTCCTGGAGGACGCTGAAATTGATTATGTTACCGAAGAGCTGGGAGCTCAGCTGACCTTAAAGGCGCCTAATGCCAAAATGCGTAAAGTCGCAGAGGACGCACCTTTAATCGAGCGCGTGGATTATGTGATTCAAACTCAGATTAACCCGCAACTGGCCAGCCACGGCGGTCGTATCACCCTGATTGAAATCACTGATGAAGGCTATGCCATTTTGCAATTCGGCGGCGGTTGTAACGGATGTTCTATGGTAGATGTAACCTTGAAAGAAGGCGTGGAAAAACAGTTGGTGGAAATGTTCCCGAATGAGCTGAAGGGGGCAAAGGACGTTACCGAACACCAACGCGGCGAACATTCTTATTACTAAGGGAAAATTTTCGCTCTTTTCCGCTGTCTCAGCTCAATACTTTTAACAAAATCGGCGCATATGCCGATTTTTTATTTAATCGCGCCGCATAAACCTTTAGGCCTAAAAAAGAAAGAGCGGTCATCGCGAAGATAAACAGCGCATTCAGAAGCTCTTGCGCAAATAAATATTCTCCGATGAGGGCGCTAACCAGCAAAGTAACTAAGGGCAGAAGATATACTAATGATACGGAAAGCAACAGGGAACGTTCCGGTAATCCGATTTGCACCTGCTGGCCCGCCTGCAACGGCGTAATGGTTGCTATATTAAAAATATGTTCGCCTTTTCCGCCGCCCAATTCGGAAAGTGCGGCATTACCGCACTCACTTTTTGCCGCACAACTTCCGCATGCGCTTTTACTCTGACATTTTACCCTTGCTACGCCGGATTTATAATCAATAACGACCGCGTTTTCTATCAGCATATACCAACCTATTTATTAAAAATAATATCCTTAATAATACGCTTCGCCGTACTTAAGGGAAGTTGACCGATCAAGGTTACTTCTTTGTTATTTATCGTTTCACTGTAAATGGTATAGGAACCTTGTTTCCACACATTTTCCTGCATATTCGGCAACAGTTCATCGGAAACATACAGTGTAAAGAAAAACAAACCATCGGAGTATAGGCTGCTTTCGATCCGGTCGTTATTATCGCTTTCCACATTGCGATTAATCAGCTTAAACCCTTCCGGTACCCAGCCGGCCCGCCAGCCTAAAGGCTGATTGGAATCTCCGCGGATACTTAACATCGGAGCGGGGCGACGTATATTATTCAGATAATCGCTTAAGGGATTAAGCTCCTCTCCGACGTACAATGTTACAACTCGAAAACGTTCCAGTAAATTACCGTCGCGATCCAACATATCACTGCCCAACAAAAGGTGATTTTCTTCGTCCACAAATACCACATACTGATAACGGAAATTATCTTTCGGTAAAATTCGAATCGCCTGAACCACGCGATCTGCAATACGATTGCGTCCGAGATCGACAAAATCATAATAACGGGCCAGTTGATTAAAATCCGTCGCCATCACATTGGGTAAATGATCGACGATTTGTTTTCCCTGAATGGTGAAGGATTGATAGTTAGGATGAAAATAGCTGATTAGATCATCTCGTAAAATAATTTCTTGTTTTGTCCCTTCCAGATTCAGCAACTGAGCGTAAGACTTACCCTTAAGATTGACGTGCTGATAACGCAAGGTATCCGCACTAGTGGGATTAAACTGCACGAATGTGTACTCGTAGCTCAACTGATCCTTGGCTCGGCTCATTTCGTTCAAGCGTTGCAACGGCGATAAAGCGGTCTGAGCGAAAACAGCTGAACTAAATATCAGTATGGCGGGAAAAACAATGAAATTTCTGAATATGCTTGACATGAATATCTCGGCGGCAATAAAAGGATTCACCACCCGGTCGGTGGTGAATCTTATATAGGATAAATATTATTTATGTTGATTCTGCGCCGAATCGGCATAAACCCTGCGCTGCAGTTCGTAACTTTGCAACATGGCGCCGATACGTTTATTTTTCTGCTCTATTTTTTCTGCCGTAACCGCATCTTTCAAAGGCGCATTATAACTGACTTCCTGCACATTATTAGTGAACGGCAATGTTTGTAATACCGGCGTATCCGCACTGTTCTGCGAATTAGCGGACAAATTCAACGACTGGAAGCCAATAACCGAGGCCAGACATACACCGGCGGCAACTGCAACCTGTAATGCGGGTGCAAACCATTTTTTAACCTTTTGGATAAAGAGCGGACGCTGTACTTCCTCCGGCATCGGCTGAGAAACCAATAACTGCTCTTCCTGCCCGATAAGAGTTTCCATTTTAGCGGTAAAATCGGCGCCCAAAAAAACCGGACTTTCATCACGCATCAGGCTGCGGATTGCATGATAATTCGACCAAGTACGCTGTAATTCAGCATTCTGGCACAATTGCGCGGTCAATTTTTCATTAACCTGTTCACCATCCACATATGCCGAAAGTAACTCTTTTTGCATAGGATTCTCCAACTCTCTTATCTCTCTATCTTTGGGATCAACGTTGAATTAGCGGCTGAATTTTGCTCTCGATAATTTCTCTGGCCCGAAAAATGCGGGAACGTACCGTTCCCACAGGGCAATTCATTATTTCGGCAATATCTTCGTAACTTAATCCTTCCATTTCCCGTAAGGTTATTGCGGTTTTCAATTCTTCCTGTAAACCATCTATGGTTTCAAAAACAATTCGTTTTAATTCTGCGGATAACATTTCATTTTCAGGGGTATCCACATCACGCAAATGAGTACCTACATCATAACTTTCGGCATCTTCCGCTAAAATATCCTCATTGGGAGGACGTCGCCCCTGTGCGGTTAAGTAATTTTTTGCGGTATTTACCGCTATTCTGTAAAGCCATGTGTAGAAAGCGCTGTCGCCCCGGAAAGAATCCATGGAGCGGTATGCTTTGATAAAGGATTCTTGCGCAACATCGGGAATATCGTTGCGTGGCACATAACGCGTTAATAATCCGGCAACTTTATTCTGATAACGAGAAACCAACAAATTAAAGGCTTTTTTATCCCCCTGCTGTACTCTTTCTACCAAAGCCTGATCTGTTAGCTGTTCAGCCATATAACCTCTTGTTTATGACAAGCCCTAATATTTTAAAGACAGCAAGCAAGCTTATTTCTGCTTAGTTAGAGCCTGATCCCCGGAGAAAGTTCAAAAAATTATCAAATTAATTTTGTAAGCTGTTCTGAATATAGGCGACCATTTGTCGTAATGCGGCATCCGGCGCCTCAGCTCCGTTAAAAAACCATGAGAACAACTGTAGGTCGGAACATGCCAGTAGACGCACGAAGGTTTCCTGTTGCGCCGCATTCAAGCGCTCAAAATGCTGCTGATAAAAGGGCATAATGATTTTATCCAGCTCCAGCATTCCTCGCCGACAATCCCATTCAAGACGTAATTTATTATATTCTTTCATGTTATCTCTTAATTTTATTGATTGAACACAGTAACAAAACAAGCTCAGCCCATGCGGTTTAGCTCAGCCAACGTACCCATAATGCGCCGAACCAGGTAAACAACAATCCGCCGCACAAATGCAGGAAAAGAACCCCGAATCCTTCCGTCCAACGCTGCCGGAAAAAAAACTCCGTTACCTCGGCGGACAATGCGGAAAAGGTGGTAAGACTGCCGAGAAAACCGGTGATCAGAAACAAACGCCATTGCGGATCGAGCTGAGGAAACTGCCAAATCAACGCCATCAGCATACCGATAATAAAACAGCCCAGATAATTTGCCGCCAGCGTTCCGAAAGAAAACCAGCTAAACAGCGGATTAAGCCATAGACCCAATCCCCAACGTAATAACGCCCCCAATACGGCGCCGCTACTAATTAATAAGGCCGAATGAAAAAGGCCTGTGTTTCCCATTTATTAAACCCGATTAATAAATACCGAATATCGCCCGCAAATAAGCGGCTACAGATTCGCATTTATGCGATCCGATCCGTTCCAACTGCGGCAGGGCCGCCAATAAGCGAGGATCCGCATTTTCCATGATACAGCCTTTACCGACTTCACTCAGCATACCCACATCATTCATGCCGTCCCCAAAGGCAATGCAATCTTCCAGACCGTAATCATAATCTCGGATAATATGTGCAAGTGCGGTGGCTTTAGAAACATTTTTATTCATTACTTCCAGACAAATCGGCGTGGAATAGGTAATGGAAGTACGATCGCCGAATTTTTCATATAACCGACCTTCCAACTCCACCAAATCTTGCGGTGTTTTGCCGATAAAAAATATTTTCTCCGTTTGCTCACCGTGATGACGGGAAAAATCCACCACCTGATAACTAAAACCGGAATCTTTATGATATTTATGCAGCTGCGGAATATCCGTATTGATAAACCAATGGTTCCCCTGATAAGTATTCAGGCAGACACGTTTCGGATCAAAATCCATCTGCATAATGTCGAACGCCATAGCTTCCGGCAATAGGTTGGCGTACAGTAACTCACCTTGTCGGTTATGCACCTGAGCGCCGTTTGAGGTAATCATCAGAGCATTTTCAATTTCCATTTTAGCGAGGGTAGAAGCCACATCGGTATAACCCCGCCCGGTGGCAAGAATAATATTTACTCCTTTGCGGGCAAGTTTTTGTAAGGTTTTCACCGTAAATTCGCCGACCACATGATCAGCGTTCAATAATGTTCCGTCCATATCCGAAGCCACGGCGCGGAAAGGCAGTTGTTGCATAATATTTCTCAAATCCAATTAACAAAAAATTGCGCCTATAATAACAAAACTCATTGAAAATGACCGCTCTTTTTCCCGATTTGCAGATAAAACGTAAAAAATGATTTTAATTCCGTATAAATTGTGTTATCAATAATAAGCATACACAACATAACGCATTAAATTACAAACCTATGGTAAAACAACTGACTCTGAGCATTATTATCAACCTCGCGGTGATTATTATCACGGCGGGGCGAGCGGTTGTAAATGCGGGCTGATCGAATAAATAATTAAGGTTCCGAAAATACAAACCCTCGCCGTTACGGCGGGGGTTTTCTTTTTTCGGCATAACATAAAATAACAAACTTACAGGTGGAAAAATGAATGGGGCAAAACTTGTTACCGAATGCTTAAAAGCACAGGGCGTAGATATTGTTTTCGGCTATCCCGGCGGCGCCATTATGCCGGTTTACGATGCGCTTTACGATTGCGGCATCGAGCACTTACTCTGCCGTAATGAACAGGGCGCCGCTATGGCGGCCATAGGTTATGCCCGGGCGAGCGGAAAAACCGGCGTCTGTATTGCGACCTCGGGACCGGGTGCAACCAATCTTATCACCGGCCTGGGCGATGCCTTAATGGATTCCGTTCCCATCGTGGCGATTACCGGTCAGGTGGCAAGTGGATTAATAGGTACCGATGCCTTTCAGGAAGCGGATGTATTGGGTCTTTCCCTCGCCTGTACTAAACACAGTTTTATCGTACAAAGCATAGAAGAACTTCCGGATATATTTGCCAAAGCCTTCCAAATCGCCCGCAGTGGCCGCCCCGGCCCGGTATTGATCGACATACCGAAAGATATTCAATTTGCTTCCGCCGCTGTACCGGTCCCTCTTTATTCTCCCTCGCAACCTAATGCCCAAAACCCTGTCGCCCTTGAACAGGCGGCAGCGCTGCTGAAAGCGGCAAAACGCCCGGTACTTTATGTGGGCGGCGGCGTCGGTATGGCGCAGGCGGTCGAAGCCTTACGCCGTTTTCTTGATATAACCCGTATACCGAGCGTTTCTACCTTAAAAGGACTGGGCAGTATTCCCGCCGACAATCCTTATTATATGGGAATGATTGGTATGCATGGTACCAAAGCGGCGAATTATGCCGTGCAGGAAGCCGATCTGCTGTTGGTATTCGGCGCCCGTTTTGATGATCGCGTTACCGGTAAACTGGACAGCTTCGCTCCCCATGCCAAAGTGATTCATGCGGATATCGACAATGCCGAACTGAACAAACTGCGTAAGGCGGATATCTCGCTACAGGGAGATTTAATTCAGGCCGTTCGCGCCCTCAGCCTGGCACTGGAAATTGAACCTTGGCGGCAAAAGGTAAAAAATCTGAAACAGGAGTTTGATTTCCGTTACGGCGAAAATCGCGCTGGGGAAAATATTAATCCTCACTGGCTGCTAAACCACCTCTCATGCCGGAAAGGAGAAAATGCCATTGTAGTAACAGATGTAGGCCAACATCAGATGTGGTCGGCACAGCATATGCGCCATAGCGCGCCGGAAAATTACATTACTTCCGCTGCCTTCGGAACTATGGGATTCGGTTTACCGGCGGCGATAGGCGCACAAAAGGCACGTCCGCAAGACGAGGTAATTCTGATTTCCGGCGACGGTTCGATTATGATGAATATTCAGGAGCTGGGAACCATCAAACGCGCCGGTACACCGCTTAAAATAGTACTTATCGATAACCAGCGCTTGGGCATGGTACGGCAGTGGCAATCCTTGTTTTTCCGCGCCCGCCACAGCAACACTATTTTGGATGATAATCCGGATTTCGTTACCCTGGCATCCGCCTTCGGTATTAAAGGCGAACGTATTGAATCCGGCGGTGAAGTCAATGCTGCGCTGGAGCGTTTACTTAGCAGCCGGGAAGCCTATTTGCTACACGTCTGTATTCATGAAAACGAAAACGTCTGGCCCTTGGTACCACCCGGCGCCTGTAATTCAGATATGCTTGAAGAAATGCCCTAAGCCTCGGCTCTCGTTAATCCCTCGGAGAAAACTATGCAAAACAATCTACTCAGCCTCAGCGCCAATTATCGTCCGGAAACCCTGGAACGGATTTTACGCGTAATACGCCACCGCGGCTTCGGCCTTCTCGCACTGGAAATGCAAACCGCAGACAATAAGATCCACTTGAATATGCAGGTCAGCAGCCAACGTCCCTTGCATTTGTTAGTCAATCAGCTGGTGAAGTTGTATGATGTGGAGCAGGTGGACGTAAAAACTGAAAAATCTTAAAACAGCTCGGAAGAATTAACCCTTACAAAAACAATTGAAATATTGACCGCACTTTAGATGCTTAAAACTTGGAGAGATTATGGCTAAACTACGTTCGGCGACCAGTACTCAGGGTCGCAATATGGCAGGCGCCCGCGCCTTATGGCGGGCAACGGGAATGAAAGAACAGGATTTCGGCAAACCTATTATCGCAGTGGTGAATTCCTTTACCCAGTTTGTGCCGGGACATGTACATTTACGTAATATCGGCAAACTGGTGGCGGACCAAATCGAAGCCTGCGGCGGGGTAGCAAAAGAATTCAACACCATTGCGGTAGATGACGGTATCGCCATGGGACACGGTGGAATGCTGTACTCCCTGCCGTCGCGCGACCTAATCGCCGACTCGGTGGAATATATGGTTAATGCCCATTGTGCCGATGCCATGGTATGTATTTCCAACTGCGACAAAATTACCCCCGGAATGCTAATGGCGGCGTTGCGCCTTAATATCCCTACCGTATTTGTTTCCGGCGGCCCGATGGAAGCGGGCAAAACCAAATTATCCGATAAAATTATCAAACTGGATTTAGTGGATGCCATGATACAAAGCGCGGATAAAAACGTTTCCGATTCGGATGTGGAAAATATCGAGCGCTCCGCCTGCCCGACTTGCGGTTCCTGCTCCGGTATGTTCACCGCCAATTCAATGAACTGCCTGACGGAAGCGCTCGGCTTAAGCCTGCCCGGCAACGGTTCCTGTCTGGCCACCCATGCGGATCGCAAACAGCTGTTTCTGGATGCGGGAAAACAAATTGTAGAACTCTGCAAAGCCTATTATGAGCGTGAAGATACCAGTGTTTTACCTCGTTCCATCGCCACTAAAGCGGCCTTTGAAAATGCGATGAGTCTGGATATTGCCATGGGCGGCTCCACCAATACGGTACTGCACCTACTTGCCGCCGCTCAGGAAGCGGAGGTAGATTTCACCATGGCGGATATCGATCGCCTCTCGCGTCATGTACCCTGCCTGAGTAAAGTTGCGCCAAATACGGCAAAATACCATATGGAAGACGTACACCGCGCCGGCGGTATTATGGCTATTTTAGGCGAGTTGAATCGGGCCGGTTTATTGCATGGAGAAACCCGTACCCTACTGAGAATCAGTCTGGCAGAACAAATCGAAAAATACGATATTATGACCAGCCAAGATCAGGAGGTACATAAATTTTTCCGCGCCGGTCCCGCCGGTATTCGTACCACTGAAGCCTTCTCGCAGGATTGCCGCTGGGATAGCCTGGATACCGATCGCCAAAACGGTTGTATTCGCGACAAGGCGCACGCTTATAGCCAAGACGGCGGACTGGCGATGTTAAGCGGTAACCTAGCGGAAAACGGCTGTATCGTTAAAACCGCCGGAGTAGACGAATCTATCCTAAAATTCACCGGCGAAGCCATTGTATTCGAAAGTCAGGAAGATGCGGTGGAAGGCATTTTGGGCGGTAAAGTACGTGCCGGTCATGTGGTGGTAATACGTTACGAAGGGCCGAAAGGCGGGCCGGGAATGCAGGAAATGCTGTATCCGACCAGCTATCTGAAATCCATGGGGCTGGGCAAAGCTTGCGCTCTGCTCACCGACGGCCGTTTTTCCGGCGGTACCTCAGGTTTATCCATCGGCCATTGTTCGCCGGAAGCTGCCGCAGGCGGTACCATAGGCTTGGTTAAAGACGGCGATACCATCGCGATTGATATCCCGCAACGAAAAATCGAATTATGCGTAGCCCCCGAAGAACTGGCGCAACGTCGCGCACAGCAAGATGCCAAAGGCTGGCAACCGGTCGATCGTCGCCGCGAAGTGTCTTTTGCACTGAAAGTTTTCGGTCATTTTGCGACCTCTGCGGACAAAGGTGCGGTACGCGACAAATCAAAACTTTAGCTCGACTTAAACCAAAAGTGCGGTAAAAACGACCGCACTTTTTATCCCTTATTATCGGTAACTCAATATGCTAAACACATTCACAACAAATTCACCGGACGCAACGGACTATTTAAAAGCGATTATCAGCTCTAAAGTTTACGAACTGGCTCAGGTTACGCCGCTACAGGCAATGCCGAAACTTTCGGAACGACTGGACAATAACGTCCTGATCAAGCGGGAAGACCGCCAGCCTGTACATAGTTTTAAACTGCGCGGTGCCTATGCCATGCTCGCCGCCTTGAGCCCGCAGCAAAAAGCCGCCGGGGTTATCGCCGCCTCCGCCGGTAATCATGCTCAGGGGGTTGCTTTGTCGGCCAAAACACTGGGCTTAAAAGCCCTGATCGTGATGCCGCAGAATACCCCAAGCATTAAAGTGGATGCGGTACGCAGCTTCGGCGGTGAAGTATTGTTGCACGGCACCAACTTCGACGAAGCGAAAACCAAAGCCATCGAATTGTCGCAAAGCAAACATATGACCTTTATTCCCCCCTTTGATCACCCGATGGTAATCGCCGGACAAGGTTCGCTGGCCATGGAATTGTTACAGCAGAACGCCTATATCGATCGGATTTTCGTACCTGTGGGCGGCGGCGGATTAATCGCCGGCATTGCGGTATTAATTAAACAGCTGATGCCGGAAACTAAGGTAATCGGCGTTGAATCCCGAGATTCCGCCTGTCTGTATCATGCGTTGAAAGCCGGCCACCCGGTCAGCCTGGAACGGGTCGGTCTGTTTGCCGACGGTGTTGCGGTAAAACGTATCGGCGACGAAACTTTCCGCCTCTGTCAGCAATATGTCGATGATGTGGTATTGGTGGACGGTGATGAAATCTGTGCGGCGATGAAGGATATTTTTGAAAACGTACGTGCCGTTGCCGAACCCTCCGGCGCATTATCATTGGCGGGACTGAAAAAATATGTGAAAGAACATCAGATCAGAAACGAAACCCTGGTCAATGTTCTATCGGGCGCCAATCTCAATTTCCATACCCTACGTTACGTTTCCGAACGCTGCGAAATCGGGGAGAAACATGAAGCCTTATTCGCCGTTACCATTCCGGAAAAACGCGGTAGCTTTCTAACCTTCTGCCGGATTCTGGGGCAAAATGCGGTAACCGAATTTAACTATCGGTATGTCGATGAAGAGCAGGCCTGTATTTTTGTCGGGATACGCATCAGCGGTGAACAGGAAAAGCTGAGCATTCAAAATCAGCTGATTCAGGGCGGCTATAACGTACGGGATCTGTCCGAAGACGATATCGCTAAAACCCATATCCGTTATATGATCGGCGGTCGCGCACCGAGCCATCTGCCGGAACGCTTATACAGTTTCGAATTCCCCGAACAAAAAGGCGCGCTGCTAAAATTCCTGGAAACCCTGGGCACGACCAACGCCAATATTTCCCTGTTCCATTATCGTGCTCACGGCGCCGATTACGGTGATGTGCTGGCGGCATTTCAAATTGAAGAAAAAGACGGTGCCGCTTTCGAACAATATCTGGATAAACTGGGTTATGCCTATCAGGACGTTAGCACCAGTCCTGCTTACCGTTATTTTCTAGGCTAAAAAAATCGCCCGCCAACATTAAGTGGCGGGCGGTTAATACTTTGGCTTCAGCTTATTTTCTGACTGCAATGGCTTCAATTTCTAAACCGACGTCTTTCGGCAAACGTGCCACTTCCACACAAGAACGGGCCGGGAAACTCGGGTGGTTATTTTGCTTAAAGAAACGTTCATACTCGGCATTTACCGCAGCAAAATCATTTAAATCCTTCACAAAAACCGTAGTTTTAACAATATCCGCCACAGTCAAACCCGCCTGCTCGATAATCGCTTTAACGTTTTCCAGAGATTGGCGTGCCTGCGCAACGATATCCGCCGGAACTTCACCGTTTGCCGGATTCACCGGAATCTGACCGGAAGTCAGTACCAGATTACCTAAATCCACCGCCTGCACATAAGGTCCGATAGCCGCCGGGGCTTGTTCGGTATGAATGATTTTTGTCATGCTGTTTTCCTTTTTTAGGTTAAAAAAATACTGTCGCCGTATTATCCCACGGCAAGCTCAACCAGCGATATCATACCCTTATCGACAAAAATTTACAAAAAAACAACCGCTCTTTTACAGAGCGGTTGTCATATTCACAGCAATCTTATTTTGCTTAACAACGGAGATCAAAATTTAGCCACAAATTCGGCATAACCCGTAATAAACTGCTGTAATGTCTGGCTGACGGCCTCAATCAGAATATTCCCCTGCTCATCAAACAACCCGTTAAAAATTGATCCCAAGGCCGGGCTTTGCGCATAAACAGGCATATTGATAAAGGAACCGGAAGCAATAGTTCGCAGTTGATCCGCAACCCGGATACCGCCCGCCATAGAAGCGCCGACAGTAACAATACCGGCCGGTTTACCGATCCATTTACTCTGTCCCATCGGACGTGAAACCACATCAATGGCATTTTTCAGCATTGCCGGAATCGCCGCATTATGCTCCGGACTAACGAATAATACACCGTCAGCATTTTCAATTTGTTTGCGGATACGCTCGTAGGCCGCCGGACTGTTTTCATCTAAATCCCGATCATATAAAGGTAAATCGGCAATTTCCACCGGGTTCAACCGAATACTTGCCGGCGCCATTTTTTGTAAATGGGAAGCAACCAGTTTACTGATCGAAGTCTTGCTACCGCTGCCGATTAATAATGCGATTTGTTTTGTCATAATTATTATTCCTAGTTAATAAACGAACTGGGGCTATTGTAGAAAATTTCCCGTTATAAGAAAATACGGCGATTTATTGAAAAACTATTTCCTAACAGGAAAAAATAGCCATAAAAAAATGCGGTGAAACACACCGCACTTTTAATTCACCTTATTACTGATGGCAGCTTTCGCAAGCGGCACTCAACATCCAGATGATTTTTTCCTGGGAGGAAATATAATCGCTGAGTAGCGAAACGGAACCCTCATCTTCCGCTTCAGCCGCGACAGCAAGGATTTCACGCTGCTGTGCCAATAGGGTTTTAAATCCTTCCAGAGCGCCCTGCAAACAATCCTGAGCAGAACTTGCGCCTACATGCTCTTTAATACGGGAAACCTGCAGGTATTGGCTGAAGGCGTGTGCAGGAGTATAACCCAGGGTTAAAATACGTTCTGCGATCTCATCTACTTTTTCCACCAGATCATTATAGTATTCTTCAAACTTTTCATGCAGAGAGAAGAAATGAACGCCTTTAATATTCCAATGGTAACCACGCATATTCATATAAAATACCTGATACGAGGCCAACAGTTTATTCAATTCCGCCGCAACATTTTCCGATGCAACTTTATCCAAACCGATATTATTTACTGACATAATAGACTCCTTATATTTTGTTGTACTCTGTGTTATCGAGGTCTATTGTAGGGAATCCTTGCACAAAAATAAAATTGTCAGCACTGATACATTTAATAGAAATTAGCAATCAAAATAAAATCTTTAATAAAGAATAATTATCAAATAATCTGAACTAAAAAAGTAAAAAAAGACCGCACATTAATTTTAAAAAAAGAAAATGCGGTCTTTAACCGATTAACAGAATGCCAACAGCAATGGAAAGCTTATTTTTTCCAATTTTTTAAGGCATCGGCAAAGGCATTCCCCATAGTGCTATTCTCACGCCGCCGCCCGCTGTTATGCGTCGCAAAAGAGCGTTCTTTCGGCATTGCAGAGCGGTCGGATTTTTCATCTTTTTTCGCAGCATTCTCATTTAGGCGCATACTCAACGCAATACGTTTACGCGCGATATCCACCTCCAGCACTTTTACCTTAACAATATCGCCGGTTTTTACCACCTGATGGGGATCCTGTACAAACTTATCCGCCAACAACGAAATATGCACCAACCCGTCCTGATGCACCCCGATATCCACAAAGGCGCCGAAATTGGTTACATTCGTTACCGTCCCTTCCAGAATCATACCGCTTTTTAAATCTTCGATACTTTCCACCCCGTCCATAAAGGTCGCAGTTTTAAACTCGCCGCGCGGATCACGCCCCGGTTTTTCCAATTCTTTAAAAATATCTCGTACCGTAGGTAAGCCGAACTGCTGATCCGTAAACTGCTGAGCTTCAAGTTGGCGAATAACCGCAGCATTGCCCATCAGCTCAAGAATAGACTGCTGGGTCGCCTGAAGAATTTTTTCTACCACGGGGTAGGCCTCTGGATGCACGCCGGACGCATCCAGCGGATTTTCGCCCTGGGCAATACGCATAAAACCGGCGCACTGCTCAAAAGCTTTCGGCCCTAAACGCGGTACCTTCATTAACTGCATACGACTTTCAAAGCGCCCATTGGCATCACGGTAATCCACAATATTCTGCGCCAAGGTTTTCGTCATACCCGCAACCCGGGCCAACAATGGTGCGGAAGCCATATTTAAATCAACCCCGACCGCATTTACACAGTCTTCAACCACGGCATCCAGTTTACGCGCCAGCTGAGTTTGGTTCACATCATGCTGATACTGACCGACACCTATGGCTTTCGGATCGATTTTTACCAGCTCCGCCAAAGGATCCTGCAAACGGCGAGCAATGGAAACCGCACCGCGCAAAGATACATCAAGCTCGGGAAATTCTGCCGCCGCCAATTCGGAAGCGGAATATACCGATGCTCCCGCTTCGCTGACAACAACGGTTTGCGCCTTCCAATCCTTAAAGCGCTGCATCACATCTTTGGCAAACCGCTCAGTTTCCCGAGAAGCGGTGCCGTTACCTATAGCAATAAGCTCAACACCGTATTTTTTCCCCAAGGTATATAAGCTCAGTGCCGCCCGCTCCGATTGCCCCGTATGCGGATAAATCGTATCCGTACTCAATAATTTACCGGTATTATCAACCACGGCGACCTTAACCCCGGTACGCAATCCCGGGTCTAATCCCATTGTATTTTTCGCTCCTGCCGGCGCAGCCATAAGCAAGGCATTCAGATTACGTGCAAATACATCGATGGCTTCCTCTTCCGCTTTTTCACGTAATGCGCCCATCAGCTCCGTTTCAAGGTGCAACGCTACTTTAATTTTCCAGGTCCAGGCGATAACCTGCTCACGCCATTTATCCGCCGCCTGATGATTAAACTCAATGCCCAGATGACGACGAATTATCTCTTCACAGTAGCTGTGCCGGATATTTTCTTCGGCTTCGGGATCGGCGTTTAAAGTTAATTGTAAAATACCCTCGTTACGCCCGCGAAACATTGCTAAAGCACGATGAGAAGGTACCGCATGCAAGGCTTCGCTATAATCAAAATAATCTTGGAATTTATTGCCTTCGATTTCCTTACCCGCAATCACTTTCGAACTGATAAAAGCATTCTTCTGCAAATAAGCGCGTACCTTGGCCAAAAGTTCGGCATCTTCGGCAAAACGTTCCATCAGAATATAACGGGCGCCGTCCAATGCGGCTTTGGTATCTTCAATCCCCTTATCTTGAGCGATATAGTCTGCCGCCGCCTGCTCGGGTTCCCGACCGGGCTCATTCCACAATAAGTCGGCCAATGGTTGTAACCCCGCCTCTATGGCGATTTGCCCTTTGGTACGACGCTTAGGCTTATAAGGGAGATACAAATCTTCCAGCTCGGTTTTACTTTGTGTGGACAAAATTTTAGCCCGTAGCTCATCGCTCAGTTTCCCCTGTTCTGAAATTGAATTCAGAATGGTTTGACGGCGCTCTTCCAGTTCGCGCAAATAGGTCAAACGGGTTTCAAAATGACGTAGCTGCCCGTCGTCCAAACCACCGGTGGCTTCTTTACGATAACGAGCGATAAAAGGAATTGTGTTGCCGTCATCCAATAATTGAATGGCCGCCATAATTTGTTGTGCCTGTACGCCGAGTTCGGCTGCGATAATCAGGCTGAGTTGTTGATTTAACATAGATATTTTCTGTACTTCGTTGCATGAAAAATTCAGCATAGCATACTGTTTTTAGCTTGCGGGCTCAAATATTTCTTGAACTTAGCGTATAATCCGACAAAACATTAACGGAAAAAACCATGGCAAAATCAAACTATATCACTCGTAACGGCTGGAATGCTTTAGATCGGGAACTGAAATACCTTTGGAAAGAAGAACGCCCTAAAGTTACTCAGGCGGTATCGGAAGCCGCAGCACTAGGTGATCGCAGCGAAAATGCAGAATATATTTACGGCAAACGACGTCTGCGCGAAATTGATCGGCGCATACGTTTTCTGACAAAGCGTCTGGAGGTACTACAAATCGTGGATTATCATCCGCGTCAGGAAGGAAAAGTATTTTTCGGTGCATGGATCGAACTGGAAACGGAAACCGCCGAAGTAAAAAACTATCGAATTGTCGGATGCGATGAATTTGATCCCAGCAAAAATTGGATCTCCATCGATTCACCGGTAGCACGTGCTTTAATCGGAAAAGAAAGGGACGATGAAATAAAAGTAGATACCCCATCAGGGAAAATATCTTTCTATATCAATAAAATATGGTATGAAAAAGAATAAGATAATAACTAGAAACTGATGGCAGGGGCGGAGAGGCTCGAACTCCCAACACCCGGTTTTGGAGACCGGTGCTCTACCAATTGAACTACGCCCCTATTGATAGAAAATAAATGGCGGAATGGACGGGACTCGAACCCGCGACCCCCTGCGTGACAGGCAGGTATTCTAACCAGCTGAACTACCACTCCGAAATGGGTGATTGGCAGTGACCTACTCTCACATGGGGAAGCCCCACACTACCATCGGCGTAACAGCATTTCACTTCTGAGTTCGGCATGGGATCAGGTGGAACTACTGCACTATTGCTGCCAAAAATTTTTATTTAGTTAGCATACTGAAAAACAATATACTAAGTAAATAAACCTGGCGGTGACCTACTCTCACATGGGGAAGCCCCACACTACCATCGGCGTTACGGCGTTTCACTTCTGAGTTCGGCATGGGGTCAGGTGGGAC
>NZ_SNYQ01000008.1 GCF_004363295.1 Mesocricetibacter intestinalis | reverse complement strand
GCCGAACTCAGAAGTGAAACGCCGTAACGCCGATGGTAGTGTGGGGCTTCCCCATGTGAGAGTAGGTCACCGCCAGGTAGGAATAGAGAGCCCCGGTAAATATCGGGGCTTTTTTTTGTTTAAAAAATCCTTAAAAAAGCACCGCACTTTTAGTTATTATGCCCTTGTAAACCCACCCCACCCCCGCTTTGCCCTTTTATGCCTTTGCTTATCTATTCCTTATTATTCCTTATACCTTTACTTAGCCCTTAACGCTTTTTTTCCTGCGGTAATTGAGCGGATAAGCGAAAGTGTATCACAACTATCGCTTCCGCCCTTAAGGCGGTGTTTCCCTTATTGGAGATAAAAGACTTCTTTCCCAACTTAGAACATAGGCGCTCTTGGTATCCACCTCAAAAAAACTCGTACAAAAAACACCGCACTTTTAATATCAAGGGAGAGCGCGCTATAGGAGCTTTTTTTTACCCTTATTGGTGCGGAGGGATCGGTTTTTGGCGTTATGTGATATTAGGGCCGAAAAAGCTTGAATATTCTTTAGGATATATTGATAATAGGGGGCGAGCATCTTATGTGAAAACTTTAGCGTAAATATCAGATATTTATAGTTGTTTTCAGTTCCACGTTAATAGGGTGTCTTAGCATTCGGCATTTTCATGATGAAAATGATATTAGGATCAATAGTGAATATTAAAGGACTAATATGAACATCACAGAAAAAGAAACCTTCGAAATCCGTTCTATTCTTTCCCGCTTTCTAGGGCGTGAAGTCAGCGCAAAAAGACTTTTTATCGGGTATGGTATGTTCTGCGATAAGATTATGTTCGGAATTTATCATCAGGGGTATTTCTATCTTAAAGCCGAGAATGAATTTGCTAAATATCTGGAGCAACATGGCGCTGTGCCTTGGCAATCGATGGAAAGCAACCCCAAATCAGCGATAGCTAATTATTATTGCCTGCCTAAAGCTATTACTTCCAATACCGTTTTTTATCAACAAATCGTTTGTTTATCCTATAAGCAAATTACTCAGAAGCAACTGTCCTTTGAATTGGCTAAAAAGGAAAAAATAAAATCCTTGCCTAATCTCTCCATTAAGCATGAGCGTCTTTTATCGAAAATTGGCATTACCCAAACCAAGGAATTAAGAGAAATCGGCGCTTCAACATGCTTTGTCCGTTTGAAAGCGGAAGGTTTTTCCGTATCCATCGAACTATTCTGGCGTTTACTGGCGGCGCTGAAAAATAAGCATATGAGCTTATTGACGCCGGATGAGAAAACAAGAGCGCTGGATAAATTAAATGAAAAATTAGCTGAAGCAGGTTTTCGTAAAATGAAAGGAGACTGATGTAACTGATTTATTTTGCATTCTCAGCATAAGTAATTTATCACTCCATCGTTAAGTAAAAGCAGTTGCCGGTTAAAAACCGGCAACTTTGTATTTATATAAAGCATATTCCCGCATATTAAAAATCCGATATTTCTTGGTTTCAAGGGAAAATATTTGTGCTGTAACTCCTCCCGTTTGCTCAAATCTTATCAAATATTTTATTGAGTTTTAGATTTTGTGATCTCTTTCACGCATTTCTATTTTGTTTTTTGTTAATATCTGTGCGTGGGATTCTTGTATACTAGAATTGTTTACTGACGATAGGATGGTGAAAATGAAAAAAAGAACCTTTTTGAAAACATTATTGACGAGTTTGATGTTGTTTTCTGTTGCGGCCTGTGATGACGGCGGTGCCGGTGCAGCATCGACTAAAGTGGTGAAAATTTCCTCGGTTGTGGCGCCGACTCACCCTTCAACCATTGCATTGAAAGAAGTTTTTAAACCGATGATTGAAAGTAAAACTCAGGGTAAGTATCAAATTGATATTTATGATTCCGGTCAATTAGGCGATGAGAAACAATCTTTTGACTATACCCGTCAGGGCATTGTGGATATGTCCGTGTTAGGAACGGTGATGTGGTCGGAAGTACCTAAAATGTCCGTACCGGATTTTCCTTTTTTATTCCGGGATATCGCTCATGCCCGCAAAATTTATCAAGGTGAAGTGGGACAGGAAATTGCAACAAGTTTTGAGCAGACTCAGCCGATTAAATTCCTTGCTTGGATGCCGAACGGCGCTCGGGTATTTTCTTCCAGTAAAGCCCTTTCCAGCCCGGACCAGTTTAAAGGGCAGAAAATGCGTATGCCGAATAATCCGATTCACGTTAAAGTCGCCGAACTGCTAGGAGCGAATGTGGCGATTATGGGATTGGGAGAAGTTTTCACCGCCCTTGAACAGGGGGTTGTAGACGGTCAGGATAATCCGCTGTCAACCTTTGTGCAGCAGGGATTTTATTCTGTGAATAAAAATATTTATGAAACCAATCATATGATTTCATCGCTGGAATTATTAGTGAATGCTAATTTCTGGAACGGATTGACGGAAGAAGAAAAAGCCATTTTCAATGAGGCCGCAAAAGCCACTTCAGACAAAAGCTGGGATCTTTATCAGGAAAGTATCGAGGCAGATAAAAAGCTGATTCAGGAACATGGCGGAGTTATAACCACCCCGAGCGAAGCGGATCTGAAAGTGTTGATAGAAAAAATGCAGCCGCTTTATGCCGATCTGTATAAAAAATATGACTGGGCGGAAGCTTTGGTCGATAAAGTAAGAAATACCCAATAACCATAAGCGTAACCGGAGTATTCCTGTATGAAAAATTTCACTGATAAATTATTCAATATTATTCAGTTGTTACTTGGCGCTATGCTCGCCGTAATGATTGCCTTAGTTTTTCTTAATGTGATACTCCGATTCTTTTTCAATTCAGGATTGGTCTGGTCTGAAGAGGTATCAAGATATGTATTCGTATATGTCATTTATCTTGGGGCCATTGTTGCAATGAAGGAAAACGCCCATCTCGGGGTAGATACCTTTATTAAAAATACGCCTGAAAAATTGAAATGGCTGCTTTTTGTACTTGGACGGGTAATCATTATTGCCGTTATGGCGGTGCTGTTTAAAGGCAGCCTTGCCATGGTAGTACAGTCCCATAGCGCAAAAGCGGCGGCAACAGGCTTGCCTTTATCTGTTGTATATGGAATCGGATTATTAACCGGAGCGGCAATTATTCTAATTGCTTTACTTAATATTATTGAAGTGATTAGAGATCCTAAATCCGTTCACCAGGCGGCGTTAATGAGTGAAGCGGATTCGGATTAGGAGAGAACCATGACCATTCTTATTTTTTTAGCCAGTTTAGTCGGCGGTATTGTTATTGGCGTGCCTATTGCATTTTCTTTACTGTTTTCAGGCATGATGCTGATGTTTTATCTCGGCGGGTTCAACTCGCAGATTCTTTCGCAGAACCTGTTTAACGGGGCGGACAGCTTTTCTATGATGGCGATTCCATTCTTTGTGGTGGCCGGTGATCTTATGAACCGCGGCGGTCTGACCGGCAAAATTGTCGAGGCGGCAACGGCACTGGTTGGCCATATTAGAGGTGGCTTAGGCTATGTGGCGATTATTGCGATTTTATTATTTGCCAGTTTGGTCGGGAGTGCGGTTGCTTCTACTGCGGCTTTGGGGGCTATTTTAATTCCGATGATGGCAACCATCGGTTATAACCGGGACAGAGCCACCTCATTAATTGCTGCAGGTAATATTTTATCGCCGATTATGCCGCCTTCCGTACCTATGATTATTTTTGGGGTAACTGCGGGAGTATCTGTTACGGACTTATTTATGGGCGGTATTGCGCCGGCTATCTATATCACTATCACCCTTTGCATTATCTGGGCGATTGTTTCCCGTCATGACTCCGCCATTCCTTTGCCGAGAAAACCTTTCCGCGAAGTGGTACGAGCAACCCGTAAAGCGGTATGGGCCATTCTTATGCCGGTCGGTCTGTTACTGGGCTTGCGCAGCGGTATGTTTACTCCGACGGAAGCCGGTGTGGTCGCCGTTGTGTACGCACTTATTATCGGGTTATTTGTTTATCGGGAATTAACCTTTAAAGCGATTAAGGAATGTTTTATCGCTTCGGCGAAAGCCAGTGCGGCCATTATGTTCCTGGCTGCAGCGGCAATGGTTTCTTCCTGGTTAATGACCATTGGGAATATTCCGCGCATCGTTACGGATTTATTACATCCGTTTATTGATTCGCCGATGTTATTAATGCTTGTGATTGCAGGTTTGGTACTGTTGATAGGAACATCTATGGATGTCGTACCTACTATTTTGATTTTAACGCCGGTTCTGATGCCTGCGGTAAAACAGGCGGGGATTAATCCGGTGTATTTCGGGGTGGTATTTATTATTACCTGCGTATTCGGATTATTAACACCTCCGGTGGGAACCGTATTAAATGTCGCCGCCAGTACGGGAAAAATTAATATGGAACGTATTGTGCGCAAAATTTGGCCTTTCCTGTTGGCGATTATCATTGTGATTCTGATGTTAATCGTATTCCCAAGCACCTTTATGTTACCTCTGGAATTTTTTACTAAATAAGGATTAAGCAAATGAAAGCAATAACTGTATATAAACCTTTTGAATTGGCCATTGCCGATGTTCCGAAACCGACCCTGAGTAATGATGAGGATGTCATTATTAAAGTAGCGTTTGGCGGTATCTGCGGTTCCGATATCGGAATCTATACCGGCGGTAATTCGCTGGCGAAATATCCGGCCATTATCGGGCATGAATTTGTCGGCACCGTGGTTGAGGTCGGGAAAAAGGTTAGTCATGTGAAGGTCGGCGATTATGTTGTCAGTGATATTGTCAACAGCTGCGGCCATTGTTATGCCTGCCGTAGCGGACATCATAACGTATGTAAGAATCTGCAGGTAACCGGCGTACATTCTCAGGGCGGTTTTGCCGAATATGCAAAAACGAAAGCTGAAAACGTATATTTGGTGAATACGGATAAAATTTCCCGTAAAACGGCCTGTTTAATTGAGCCTTATGCGGTGGGTGTAGAAATCAATAGCAGAGCATCTATCGGCCCGGGAGATAAAGTGGTTGTGTTCGGTTCGGGACCGGCCGGATTAGCGGTTATGCAGGTGGCACGGGCGCGCGGTGCAGAAGTGTTGATTACCGATATTTTCGACGAGCGTTTGCAGCTGGCTCGTGAAATGGGGGCAACTAAGGCCGTCAATGTAACCAATACAGATATGCGCCAAGCGGTCAGCGAATTTACCGATGATGAGGGCGCCCATGTGGTGGTAGATGCGGTATGCTCCGCTCAAAGTATCCTTGATGCCCTAGACATTGTTGCCCCTTCCGGCCGTTTTGTCGTGCTGGGCACCGGCGCCGCACCGTCGGAAATTCCGCAAGTGGCCTTTACCAAAAAAGGAATCAATGTGTTTGGTACAAGATTAAACAATAAACGTTTCCCTGAGGTTATAAGTTTATTTGAACAAGGGAAGGTTACGCCGGAAAAAATGATCACTCATACCTATAAATTTGAAGATATTGAAAAAGCCTTTGATGTGATCAAAAACGAAAAAAATACCGTGTGTAAAGTGTTATTAGAGTGGTAAGGAATTTATTATGAAAACAACATTCAGATGGTACGGTTTAGGTAACGATACTATTCCTTTGGCCCATATTAAACAAATTCCGAGTATGACCGGCGTTGTCTGGGCTTTGCATGATATGCCCGCCGGCGAGGTTTGGCCCGAAGAACGTATTGCCGAGGTGAAAGCTCAGGTTGAGCCTTACGGTTTAAATATCGATGTGGTGGAAAGCGTCAATATTCACGAAAGTATTAAACTAGGTTCTCCGGAGCGTGATCAATATATCGAAAATTATAAAACTACCTTGCGCAATCTGGGGAAATACGGAGTAAAAGTCGTGTGCTATAACTTTATGCCGGTTTTCGACTGGATTCGCACCGACTTGTTTAAACCTGCGGAAGACGGCTCAACCGCACTTTTTTATGAGCATGCCAGAATTGAGGGAATAGATCCGAAAGTATTGGTTAAACAGTTTGAAGAAAATTCAAAAGATTTAACCTTGCCGGGTTGGGAACCGGAGCGGTTAAAACATTTGGATAAATTATTCGATCTTTATCAGGGAATGACGGAAGATAAATTAAGAGAAAATCTAAAATATTTCTTAGAACGTATTATTCCGACCGCAGAGGAAGCGGGGATCCGTATGGCGATACATCCGGACGATCCGCCTTTTTCCGTATTCGGTTTACCGCGTATCGTGAAATGCCATGAGGATTTTCAAAAAATCGTAGATATGGTGGACAGTCCGGCAAACGGCATTACCCTATGTTCCGGTGCCTTAGGGCCGAATCTAAACAATAATCTGCCGGAAATGATCCGAACTTTCCATAAGCGTATTCCTTTTGCCCATATTCGTAATATCAAGGTTTTCGATAATGGAGATTTCTATGAAACCTCTCATTTAACCCGCGACGGTTCCCTGGATATTGCGGAAATTGTTAAGGCTTATCATGAGGTTGGTTTTGAAGGGTATTGGCGTCCGGATCACGGGCGTCATATCTGGGATGAAAAATGTCGCCCGGGTTATGGTCTATATGACCGTGCATTAGGCATTATGTATGTAGAGGGGCTTTGGGACGCCTATGAAAAACAGAAAGGAGATAAATAATGCAGCTTTCATATGATGCTTTATCTTTATCGGAATGGCGGGAAAAAGGCTATCAGCTTCCTTTATTTAATATTCCGGAGGTAGTGAATAAAACCAAAGAGGAGCCGGTTTGGCTCCATCTCGGCGCCGGAAATATTTTTCGGGCCTTTTTAGCCAATTTACAACAGCGCTTATTGGATCAGGGTTATGTTCAGCAGGGAATTATCGTTGCCGAGGGCTTCGATTATGAAATTATCGAAAAAGCTTATCGCCCCTTTGATAACCTTTCCATTTTTGCCAAATTAAAAAATGATCACTCGCTGGATAAAATCGTTATCGCCAGTATTGTGGAAAGTTTGCGTATGGATCCCTCCTTTAAGCAAGATTTTGCACGCCTGAAAGAAATTTTTATTTCGCCTTCATTACAGATGGTCAGCCTGACGATTACCGAAAAAGGTTATCAGATTAAAGGCTTAAACGGCGAATATTATCCTGCCGTACAGTCGGATCTGGAACAGGGATTGGCCAACCCGCAAAGTTATATTGGTAAAATTGTGGCGTTGTTGCATGAACGTTTTGTGGCCGGAGCCTCTCCTCTCGCCGTAGTAAGTATGGATAACATGTCTAAAAACGGTGAAAAATTACATAATGTGATTGTGGAATTCGCTCGACAATGGGAAAAGTGCGGTCATGTATCCCAGGGTTTTTTAGATTATTTAGATTCGGATAAAATCAGCTTTCCTTGGTCGATGATTGATAAAATTACGCCGCGACCGGATGAAGAAGTACAACAGCGTTTACAGGAAGACGGCATTGACAACCTCGCTCCTGTCGTTACCGCAAAAAATACCTATGTTGCTCCTTTCGTTAATGCGGAAGAGCTGGAGTATCTGGCGGTGGAGGATAATTTTCCGAATGGTCGTCCGCCGTTGGAAAAGGTTGGGGTGATTTTTGCCGATCGTAACACCGTCAATAAAATTGAAACCATGAAAGTTACCACCTGTTTAAATCCGTTACATACGGGGTTAGCTATTTTTGGCTGTTTACTTGGTTTTAATAAAATATCAACGGAAGTGCGAGATCCGGATCTATTAGCCTTAATTAAAAAATTAGGTTATCAGGAAGGGCTGCCTGTTGTGATTGATCCGATTCTTATCAATCCGAAACAATTTCTGGATGAAGTGATAAATATTCGTCTTTCCAACGATTTTATTCCGGACAGCCCGCAACGAATCGCCACGGATACTTCGCAAAAACTGGCGATACGTTTCGGAGAAACGATAAAATCCTATGTTAAATCCGGAAAACCGACGCAGGATTTAGTTGCGATTCCGTTAATTTTAGCGGGTTGGTTGCGTTATTTACTGGGAATTGATGATCAGGGCAATAAGTTTGAAAACAGTCCGGATCCTAGACTGGCGGAATTAAAAGCAAAACTCGCTCATATTAACCTGGGAACTGTAGTATCATCTGCAGACTTGGAGCCGATTTTATCAGATAAAAGCATTTTCGGTGTAGATCTGTATGCAGTAGGACTAGGCACTAAAGTCGAACAATATTTTAACCAATTATTAGCAGGCGTAGGGGCGGTAAGAACAAGCTTACGTAACCATGTAAATTAAGGGAGTAAAATGATAGAGCCAAAGCTTCGAGAATCTTCTCGCGACTACGCATATCGCGTTATCCGAGAAATGATAGTCAACATGGAATTAGTTCCCGGCAGTAAAGTCAGCGAGATTGAATTAGCCAATTTATTAGGCATCAGTCGAACGCCGGTAAGAGAAGCATTAATTGATCTTGCGAAAAACGGGGCTGTAACTATCCAGCCCCAGAAAGGAACTTTCATTTCTCTGATTGATCCGAATCTTGTTGAAGAGGCTCGTTTTTTACGTAAAACCCTGGAAAAAGAAGTGGTCGCTTTATTATGTGAAGCGGATTATCAAAAACAACTTCATCTGTTAGATGAATGCGTAAGTCTACAGGAGTTTTATTTAAACCAGGGAAACTACGAAAAGTTTCTCGAATTGGATAATGAATTCCACCAGTTATTTTTTCAACTTACCAATAAAAATCAGATTTATACGCTGATGAAAGGTTTGAATATCCATTTCGACAGAGCCAGAACATTTATCTTTAAAAATAAGCCTTCAATCAAAACCCTTGAGGAACATAAAGTACTGTTGAAAGCCATTCATGAACAAGATAAACATACGGCTTGTCAATGTATTGAGCAGCATTTATATCAATACGAACTGGATAAGGATAGTTTCGAAAAAGAATTCAGCCATTATTTCAATAAAAAATAATCTCTTTGAGGAAAAAGCATGAAAAAAATCGCCCTTATCGGTGAATGTATGATAGAGCTGAACGGTGAACCCTTCGGCACTATGTACCAAACTTACGGCGGCGATACGCTGAATACCGCCACCTATCTGGCCAGAGTCAGTTCGAGGGAAGAGTTGCAGGTTTGCTATGTTTCCGCCTTAGGCACGGATAAGCTTAGTCAGGGCATGATTGAACGCTGGCAGGCGGAGGGGATAGATACCCGTTGGGTACTGCGCGATGAGAAACGTTGTGCCGGGCTATACCTGATTCAGCTGGATCCTCAGGGCGAACGGACTTTCCTTTACTGGCGCAACCAGTCTGCCGCCCGCTATCTGTTACAACATCTGGATTATCCGCAGCTGTTGTCGGAACTGCAAGATGTCCAAATGATTTACCTTAGCGGTATCAGCCTGGCGATTCTACCCGAAAATGACCGCACTTTGTTGCTCTCGCAGTTAAGCGCATTAAAACAAAATGGAGTTGAAATTGCTTTCGATACCAATTTCCGTCCGCAACTCTGGCTTAGCAAAGCGCAGGCTCAGGCTTGTTATCAGGCGTTATTGCCCTTAGTGGATATCGCTTTAGTAACCTTTGATGATGAAAATTTACTGTGGGGCGATAGCAATGAACAGGCTACCATTGCCCGTTTATCCGCATTTAATATTGGCAAAATTATTGTGAAACAGGGCGCTGCGGGCGCTACTGTTTGTGAAAATGGTAAACAGAGCTTTGTGGCAACCACTCCGGTGCAAAATGTGGTGGACACCACCTCCGCCGGCGATTCCTTTAATGCCGGTTTCCTCGCCGGCTATTTACAGGGTAAACCGCTGGATACCTGTTGCGCCCAGGGCAATCAGCTGGCAGCTATTGTGATTCAGCACAAAGGGGCGATTATCGACGAATCTGCTACGGAACATCTAGGTCGGCTATTTATATAGCCGGCATTTCCCCCTCGCCTTCATATCATACCGGCTAAGCGCCAATTAGCACCTGCAACAAACGAGAACAGGTGAACTCAATAAGTTATCGCTACTGTACCGGAACACAGGCTTCCCTGATACAGAATGTTATAGCTGGTAGGCTTTTTTTAACGTTTTTAATGATGTTAAATGGAACGTTTGTTTTTTGAATCAAAACAGCTTGTATGAAAAAAGCCGCTATATTTAGCGGCTTTTCGGAATATGGCTCCTCCTGCTGGACTTGAACCAGCGACATACGGATTAACAGTCCGCCGTTCTACCGACTGAACTAAGGAGGAATAGATGGTGCCTCGAGGCGGAATCGAACCACCGACACGGGGATTTTCAATCCCCTGCTCTACCGACTGAGCTATCGAGGCGTATTGCGCTCAGCGCGTCAACACGGGGCGTATTAAACCTTTTTTTCCGAGTTAAGTCAACACCTATAATTTAAAAATCTCTTTTTTTTCGAGCGTTTGCTTATTTGCTACGCAAAACGGGTATTTAAACAACAGATTATTTATTCGGCGCAAAATATCGGGCAATAAACAAAGTGTTAGCTTGTTATTTTAAGTGATGCGCCGGAAGCGGACGGGGAAATCAAAAGGTTTTATAGTGCTTTTATTAAGAAATCGGAAGAGAGCAACGCAGTTTATTCTATTGTAGTAAAAATGTAAGGAATAAATTATTAAAACTTGTGATCTATCACAAATTTTTTACATAAGATCGGATTTTCATTTGCACCGTATTAATGGTATTTTTATGTTTGTTTAGGAATGAGTTTATATGCTTGCCGGTAGTGATAAAAATTGTTACCGGTGATTATCGAGAGCGGAAATATTTCGTTCTTATGTTAAATAATTTTTAATATATCGGGGAAAAGGCTTTATGTTGATTAAAATCGATGCTTCCGAATTTAGAGCGGGTGCACCGCGTAAAAAACAAAAGTTCTATCAGATTCTTTACGTACAGGTAATATTTGCCATTGTGGTGGGGATTTTATTGGGGCATTTTGTGCCGGATATCGGGGTTACCATGAAACCTCTGGGGGACGCCTTTATTAAACTGGTGAAGATGATTATTGCACCGGTGATTTTTCTAACCGTGGTAACCGGGATTGCCGGCATGAATAATGTTAAAACTGTCGGACGGGTAGCGGGAAAAGCCTTTGCCTATTTTATTACTTTTTCTACCATTGCTCTGATTGTTGGTATGGTCGTCGCCAATGTGGTTAAGCCGGGGGCGGGTCTGCATATTGATCCTTCCACCTTGCAGGCTGATAAGGTGGCGGGATATGTGGAAAAAGCCCAAAGCAGCTCCATTGTGGATTTTATGATGAATATTATTCCTACCACCATGCTCAGTCCCTTGACGGAAGGCAATATATTGCAGGTACTGTTCGTTTCGGTGTTATTCGGCGTATCCCTTGCCATTGTGGGAGATAAAGCGCGGCCGGTAACCAATTTGCTTCAGGATCTGTCCGCACCGGTATTTAAAATGGTATCTATTCTGATGTATGCCGCACCGGTGGGGGCTTTCGGCGCTATGGCCTTTACCATAGGTAAGTACGGTATATCTTCCATTGGTAATCTGCTGCTATTGGTCGCTACTTTTTATCTGACTTCAATTCTTTTTGTGCTGGTGATTCTAGGGGCAGTTGCGCGTTATAACGGCTTTTCCATCTTGAAAATGATTCGGTATATTAAAGATGAGCTCTGGCTGGTGCTGGGAACCTCATCTTCGGAAGCGGCACTGCCGACACTGATGCAGAAGATGCAGAATGCGGGCTGTGAGAAATCCATCGTGGGTTTGGTGGTACCTACCGGCTATTCCTTTAATCTGGACGGTACTAATATTTATATGACCATGGCAGCCTTGTTTATTGCTCAGGCCGTAGGTATAGATTTGTCTTGGGGAGAGCAGTTGACGGTGTTACTGGTCGCTATGCTGAGTTCTAAAGGTGCCGCTGGGGTAACGGGGGCCGGTTTTATTACCCTAGCCGCCACCTTATCCGTAGTACCTACGGTACCTGTTGCGGGTATGGCGCTGATTCTGGGGATCGACCGCTTTATGTCCGAATGCCGCGCCTTAACCAATCTTGTGGGTAATGCTTGCGCTACCATTGTGATTGCTCGTTGGGAGAAGGGGTTGGATAAAGAAAAACTGGATGCCGCCCTAAACGGAAAGAAAACGGCGGATAAAAAAGCGGCTGATAGCGCCGAATAATATGCCGGGTGAAGAAGAAACATTCGGTTCAAGCTGAAAAAAACGGGACAGTTTGCAAGACTATCCCGTTTGTTTTTGAAGAATAATACGACAGTTAACGTGCGCTACGATAACTACGCTGTGCTTTGTTCACCTTTAACAGATAGTTTCTGGCCTGCGACGAAGGATGATTGGTGGTTAAAATCCGATATACCTGTTCCGGCTGTAATCGGTTAATTTGATTTATCGCTTCGTATTTATCGCTGTGGAAGACGCGTAATACCGCACCGGCACCGCTGTTATAAGATGAAATCATGGCGTAGCGCATGGAAATCGGATCAATGATGCCGGCCAGATATTCATTACGTAACAGCCATAGGTAGGATACACCGGCGTCGATATTTTTCTCCGGATCAAATAAGTAGCTCTTGTTCGGCTGACCGGAGCGCCCCTTCATTTTAAACACGTCCCGTCCTGCCGTATGAGGTACTACTTGCATAAGTCCCATAGCATTGGCATAGCTTATTGCATAAGGGTTAAAACTGGATTCGGTTTGCATAATGCCGAGGATCAGGCTTTCATCAATATCGTAACGACGTGCGGCCTGACGAATATAGGGCAGATATTTTCTGGCACGAACGCTAACGTGATTCGCAATCATAGCAATGGTTACATATTGAACCTTGCGCCCGTTACTTAAACTGCGGGTACGCAGTTTATTTTGAATTAAATAGTCGGCAAAACTGCTTGCTGTAGCGATATCGCGAATGGGTTGGTTGAAATTATCCACTACCTGACCGACCAAAAACGGACGGCTGCTGATCGGCACATCGCCGGAAGCGAATAAATCAATACCGCGGGCATCGGACCCCATTAACAGAATATGTACGATAGCGGTATGCAAACGGGAGGTATCCGCCAGAGTTTCTACGTTAATCTGCCCTTCTTCGAAGCTGATGTGGCTGCGGGTATAATAACTATCGGTATATTTAACGTAATCTTTACGACTGGCCACCAGTAATTCGTTGACGCCCCAGATTTGATCGATATTTTGTGAAAACTGTCCGGTCAGCAGATCCAGACCATGAGTGTCTTTGGCGAAAATATCATCATAGGAATTATCCCGACTGGAAGAACAGGCATATAAAAACGGAATTAACAGCAGCGCGAAATATTGTTTTATTTTCATGGTTACAGCCCATTAATCCGCCGGCGGGACATATCCTTCAATATGAACCTCTTTTCCTTCGAATAAGAAGTTAATCATTTCCTGTTCCAGAAGTTTACGGTGATCCGCATTCATCATATTGAGTTTTTTCTCATTGACCAGCATGGTTTGCTTCTTCATCCATTCTCCCCATGCCTGTTTGCTGATATGGTCAAAAATACGCTTACCCAGTTCGCCGGGATAAAGTTGAAAATCTAAGCCTTCGGCTTCTTTTTTAAGGTATTCGCAGAACAGGGTTCTTGCCATAGTGCCGTCCTTTTTTGAAATTCCGTTAATAAATTCTTTACAGGGGTTGCTAACCCGATTTGCGCGGGTGATGCGGGATCATACCAATATTTGACCTTTGTTGGTACAGAAGATTCATATTGCGCCGAATTTTCCGCTACTTTTTTCCAGTCGCTACGGTTTTCATCTTCCCGTTGCTCATCAAGTTGGGCAAAAACCGGGTAAATATCCAGATGAAAATGACTAAAGGTATGACGAAAAGCGGTCCATTCCTGATAACGGCGGATTCCCATGGATTGCAGATGGGCGAGTAATTCCGTTTTATCGGAAAACTGGGGAAAGCAATATAACCCGCCCCATAGCCCCGACTGTTCGCGTTGTTCAAGAGCTACTTTACCGTTATGTGCCAGAATTAAGAAATAACTTTGCCGCCGGGGCAGATTTTTAGCCGGCTTTTTAGCCGGATAATCCGCCCAGTTACCCCGTATATTGGCACGACAGTCGGATTGAAGCGGACAAAGGGAGCATTTGGGCTTGGTTCGGGTGCAAACCATCGCACCCAGATCCATCATTACCTGATTAAAATCCGCCACTCTTGAGGTTGGTGTTACCTCTGCACTGAGCTGCCATAACCGTTGCTCCGTTCGGCTTTCGCCCGGCCAGCCTTCAACGGCAAAATAGCGGGACAGTACGCGTTTAACATTACCGTCCAGAATCGGATAAGGGGCGTCCAAACAGGAGGATAATATAGCACCGGCGGTACTGCGCCCGATACCGGACAGCGCCAATACCTGTTGAAAATCCGTCGGAAACTCCCCCTGATATTGATCCCTTATGGTTTGTGCCGCTTGATGTAAATTTCTTGCCCGCGCATAGTAGCCTAAACCGGTCCAGAGATGTAGCACCTCGTCTAAAGGCGCATCGGCCAGGGCGGTTATATTCGGAAAGGCTTGGATAAAACGTTCGAAATAAGGGATCACCGTGGCGACCTGAGTCTGTTGCAGCATTACCTCGGACAGCCACACCTTATACAGGCTTTTATTTTGCTGCCAAGGCAGATTTTTACGCCCGAATTTATCGTACCAAGCCAGTACGGCACGGGCGAAAGGCGCATTTACACAGGAAGTCGCTAGCATATTTTATAATCAATGGGTGATAACATTTAGGCCGCAGTTTAGCATGATTATATATGAATGTTCAGCGGCTTTTTCCGATCTCCCATTGTGAGAGAAGAGGGAGCGGGGCGGGGTAAAGAGGTAAAAGAGCGGTTGTTTTCGGCAAAGTTTTTTTCATTTCCGGGCCGGGGGAGGATAGTTTTGAATTATTTATCCAAACCCCTTATAATCCGGACGCAAAATTATATTGGAAAGAGAATATGTCGGAACAGAAAATCACTTTTGCCGATCAGAAACGTAAAACTGTAGAAAATGCGGAATTTACCGAAGACGGACGTTATAAACGAAAAGTACGTAGTTTTGTATTGCGTACCGGACGTTTAAGCGAATATCAGAAAAATGCGATGAATACGCACTGGGCCGATTTCGGTCTGGACTACCAGCGCGAACACTTTGATTTTTCGGCTATTTACGGCAATAATCACCCGGTTATCCTGGAAATAGGTTTCGGCATGGGCAAATCCCTGGTGGAGATGGCATATAACAATCCTGATAAGAATTATCTCGGTATTGAAGTGCATACGCCGGGCGTCGGGGCCTGTATCGCTTATGCGCTGGAAAAAAAACTGACTAATTTACGCCTGATATGCCATGATGCCACGGAAATTCTGCGCGACAGTATTGCCGAGGGCAGTCTTGCCGGTTTACAGCTGTTTTTCCCCGACCCTTGGCATAAAGCGAAACATCATAAACGCCGTATTGTACAGCCGGCGTTTATTACGGCGGTAATGGAGAAATTATGCGACGGCGGCTTTATTCATATGGCGACGGACTGGCAGAATTATGCGGAACATATGCTCGAAGTTTTGAGCGCCAATCCCAGACTGATAAATCAATCGCCGCAGGGAGATTATATTCCGCGCCCCGAATTTCGCCCTCAGACCAAATTCGAACAGCGCGGTCAGCGCCTCGGACATGGCGTATGGGATTTGTATTTCATTAAGGCTGAACAGGTATCAGACAGTTAATCAACAAGCATAGGAGAAACAATATGGCTATAGCACGTAACCGCAGACAACGCAAAAAAATGCACCTGGCCGAATTCCAGGAATTGGGTTTTTTAGTTAACTGGCAATTTGCCGATAATACGCCGGTTGAGCAGGTTGATGAAGTGGTCGACCGTTTTATCGCTGAGGTTATTCAGCCTCATGGTCTGGCTTATGAAGGAAGCGGTTATTTACATTGGGAAGGGTTGGTTTGCTTGGAAAAAATCGGTAAATGCGATGAAAGCCACCGCGAGTTGGTTAAAAACTGGCTGGAAAAAAACGGATTAGCGCAAATCGAAATCAGTGAGCTATTCGATATCTGGTGGGATTACCCGGCAAAATAAAAATGAAGGATAAAAAAATCTCTTGCTGTGGCAAGAGATTTTTTATCTGCAATGTAACGACAGGTCGGGTAATAGCGCGTAAAAGGACGGCGGAAAGGGGATAAAATCCTGTTGAAAAACTTGACGAAAGAGGCCTGACGGCGTAATATGCGCCACGATTTAGTAACAAGAGGACACACACTTTGGACAGCCACAGTCGATACCGATTGAAATTTGTTTTCTAAATCTCGCCGACATTCTGCTTATCGGTGGGGTTTTGCCGGTAAGTATTCATTTACCCTTTTTTTGAAGGTATCTTTTTTCACTGTATAGCATTGTTTTCATTATTATTTGTGAAAATTCTATTTCTATGCTATCGGTCTTTTTTGTTCATCGCGTTGTTCATAGCCCAACAGGGAGTATGAAAAATGATAAATGCCTTTGCACTTGAAGATGCGCGTCTGATCCGCTTAGATGATGAAAGCCGCGAGCTGAATACCGCAATCTGGATTGATTTAGTCGAGCCTAGTACGGAAGAACGTGAAATTTTGCAGGAAGGGTTGGAGCAAAGCTTGGCTTCTTTTCTGGAATTGGAAGACATCGAGGCTTCCGCCCGTTTTTTCGAAGATGAAGACGGTTTGCATCTGCACTCCTTTTTCTATTGTGAGGACGAAGAAGATTATGCGGATTTAGCCAGCGTCGCTTTTACCATTCGGGACGGGCGCCTGTTTACCCTGCGCGATCGCGATTTGCCCGCATTCCGTTTATATCGAATGCGTTCCCGTTATCAGCGTTTGGAAGAATGTAATGCCTATGAAGTGCTGCTGGATTTATTCGAAACGAAAATCGAACAGCTGGCGGACGTTATTGAAACCGTATATTCCGATCTGGAGAAATTAGGGCGCGTCGTACTGGACGGAAAACAAGGCGAAGCCTTCGATCAAGCCCTGGCCACATTGACCGAGCAGGAAGATACCAGTTCTAAAGTTCGCCTATGCCTGATGGATACGCAGCGCGCTTTGAGTTTCTTGGTGCGTAAAACCCGCTTACCGATCAATCAGCTGGAGCAGGCGCGCGAAATCCTGCGCGATATTGAATCTCTACAGCCCCATAACGAATCACTGTTCCAGAAAGTGAACTTTCTAATGCAGGCTGCCATGGGCTTTATTAATATCGAACAGAACCGGATTATTAAAATCTTCTCGGTGGTTTCCGTTATTTTCCTACCACCGACATTGGTGGCGTCAAATTACGGCATGAACTTCGGTAATATGCCGGAATTGGGGTTTAAATTCGGTTACCCCATGGCTCTCGGCCTAATGGCTCTGGCAGCCTTTGCACCATATTGGTACTTTAAACGAAAAGGTTGGTTATAACGGCTGGCGACAGCCGTTATTTTTACGAGCGCTAAAAAAACGAATAAAATTGAGCGCACTTCGGCTTGAATAAGTGCAATTTGTCGCCATCTATGCAAAGATATTTAACATTTCAGCCGGTAATAGCAGGAACGGACGAATAACTATTACCGGAATACTTATCTGATTTAATCTAACAAGGAACAATATGAATTCCCTTCAATTTTTGGTGGATAGCCTGATTCTTCTGTATATGCTGATACTGATGCTGCGTATGTGGTTTCAGTATTGCCGGGTGGATTTTTATAACCCCTTATCTCAGACTCTGGTAAAAATAACCAATCCGGTACTGAATCCGTTGCGTAAATTTATCCCTACGGTGAAAAATCTGGATCTGGCGGTATTATTTGCCGTGTTTTTATTCGGCGCAATCAAATTGCCTTTACTTGCAATTGCAGGCGGCGTTTGGCATAGCGATTTGCTGCACTCATGGCCGACCTATCTGATTATCGGTGTGCTGGGCGTTGTAAAAACCTTCGGTAAGATGATTCTATATGTTATTTTTATCGGCGCGATTATGAGTTGGTTCAGACGCGGTGCCGATCCTTTCTCTTATTTACTCTATCAGCTCGGAGAGCCTGTGCTTGCACCGCTCAGACGTATTTTACCTCGTACCGGCATGATTGATTTCTCACCGATGATTGTTGCCTTTGCCTTATTCTATGCGAATCGCGTCATGTACGATTTGTTCCCGGTTTTATGGGCCTTGGTCTCTTAAATTCCGATACGGAATAGGTTTATGGCGGCGATAGAGCAAACGGAGCAAGGTCTGCGGCTGAGAATCTTTCTGCAGCCGAAGGCAGCACAGGATAAGGTGGTAGGTTTGCATCAGGACGAACTGAAAATCAGCATAACCGCACCGCCGATTGAAGGGGCGGCAAACGCCCATTTGCTGAAATATTTGGCTAAGCTGTTTAAGGTACCGAAAACGGCGCTGGTGCTGGAAAAAGGCGAATTGAGCAGGCATAAACAGATTTTCGTGCCGACGCCGAAACAGATTCCGGCGGAAATTAAAGCCTTTTATTCGGCCTGATGGGCTCGGCATTTTTACTTGCCGAGTCTTATAATAAGTAGGAAATTACCGCTTGGCTAAGAGGTACTTAGCCGAGAGAAAGTTCGAAAAAAGATTTCTGAGGATTTAATTTAAATCCTTGCCCTTCCCATAGTTCCTGTTGCACGACCCCCGGCTCCTGTTCCGCAACCAAACGCTTAGATTGGGTAAAGCAGACAAATTCTTTGGCTTTGCCAATCAGAGCGCTGTAAATTTCGGGTTTATTCGCAGGTTCGGCAACGAAAATATCCGTCAGCTGCCAGTAGCGTTGCAGGCGGAGTGCGGAAAGTCGGGGATAGAGTTGAATAAAGCCCACAGCCCGTCCCTTATCGGTAGCGATAAAAATAATACTTTCGCTGAAGCGGATCCTATTATTCAGAAAGGCTAAGGTTCGTTCCGGATTTTCCGGCATACCGTGCGCCCTCCGATAGCTTTCGAAAAGGGGCAATAATAATTCCAGATTCCATTGTTCCGCTTTAAATATTTTCATACCGGTTTTCATTGATAGGTCTTAGGCTGATGATTTTTTGTCTGTGTTATACAGTAGATTGTATCTTTTACAAACAAAATAATCATCAGCTAAAGGAAAAAATTCAGAAAAAAAACGAATCGGACGGAAAAATTTGATATAGTAGCCCACATTCGACGGGTGTTCGTTTTGATTTCCCCGAGCGCTCGAAGCAAGGTTTTTTAATTCAACATTATGGAGATTATACTTATGGCACGTCGTCCTTTGGTTATGGGTAACTGGAAATTAAACGGCAGCAAAGCTTTTACGCGCGAACTGATCGCAGGTTTAAAATCGGAACTTAAGGGTGTTGAAGATTGCGATGTGGCAATAGCTCCGCCGGTCATGTATTTGGCGGAGGCGGAATCCGCACTGGCAGGCAGCGCTATTGTGCTGGGTGCGCAGAATGTTGATGTGAACGTACAGGGGGCGTTTACCGGGGATATTTCCACGGCAATGCTGAAAGATTTTGGCGCAAAATATATTATTATCGGCCATTCCGAACGTCGCACCTATCATAAAGAAAGCGATGAATTTATTGCGAAAAAATTTGCTGCATTGAAAGAAGCGGGTTTGGTACCGGTATTATGTATCGGTGAATCTGAAGCGGAAAATGAAGCGGGTAAAACGGAAGAGGTTTGCGCCCGTCAGATTGATGCGGTGATTAATGCCTTAGGGGTTGAAGCCTTTAACGGAGCGGTTATCGCTTATGAACCGATTTGGGCCATAGGTACCGGTAAATCTGCCACTCCGGCGCAGGCGCAGGCCGTACATGCCTTTATTCGCGCTCATATAGCTGCAAAATCACAGGCTGTTGCGGATCAGGTGATTATCCAATACGGCGGTTCGGTGAACGATGCCAATGCGGCGGAACTCTTTACCCAACCGGATATTGACGGCGCCCTGGTCGGCGGCGCTTCATTAAAAGCTCCGGCTTTTGCGGCGATTGTTAAAGCGGCGGCGCAGGCGAAAGCATAAGGCTTTTCTGCTCGCGGATAAAAAGAGCGGTCGTTTTCGACCGCTTTTTTATTTATACTATTGGACGTATCCTCATTTTATTTTTTATGCTATGTTGCGTTTTCTTTACTCTCTGATTATCTATTTAGTGCAGCCGCTAGTATTGTTGTTTATGCTGCTGCGCAGTATTAAGCTGGCCGCTTACCGCAAACGCCTGTATGAACGATACGGCTTCTATTGGGGTATCCCCGCACCGCCGGCAGGAGGGGTGTTAATTCATGCCGCTTCCGTGGGGGAGGTAATTGCCGCCACCCCTTTGGTTCGTCTGATCCGGCAAACTTACCCGCATTTGCCCATTACCCTGAGTACGGTAACGCCCACAGGCTCCGATCGGGTTAAAGCGGCTTTCGGCACGGAGGTTACTCATGTTTACCTGCCCTATGATTTACCCGACGCATTAAACCGCTTTATTAACTTTATCCGGCCGAAAGCCTGTATCGTCATAGAAACGGAAATCTGGCCGAATCTTATTCGCCAACTGCATCGGCGCCATATCCCTTTTATTATTGCCAATGCGCGTTTATCCGCCCGTTCCGCCAAGCGTTACGGTTGGGTGAAAGATAAACTGAATAAAATGTTTAATGAAATCAGCCTGATTGCGGCACAGGACGAGATTAGCGCAAAGCGTTATCTTGGTCTGGGCTACCGGGGGCAATTGAGCCTGACCGGTAATATTAAATATGATTTGGTTATCAGCGAGGCACTTTCTCGGGAAATTCAACGGCTACGTCAACAATGGGGCGATAAGCGAATTTGGATCGCAGCCAGCACCCACGAAGGGGAAGAGGCTATTATTTTGCAAGCCCATCAGGAGTTACTGAAAAAACATCCGGATTTATTGCTGCTGTTAGTTCCTCGCCATCCGGAGCGCTTTAACGCCGTTGCTCAGATGATTGAAGATTACGGTTTTAAATACGGGCGCCGTAGTGAAAATATCGCACCTACGGCGGATACCCGGGTTATGCTCGGCGATACGATGGGCGAATTAATGTTGATGTACGGTATTGCCGAAGTAGCCTTTGTCGGAGGCAGTTTGATTAAGCACGGCGGGCATAACCCCCTTGAGCCTTTAGCCTTTAAACTTCCGGTTATTAGCGGTAAGCATACCTTTAATTTCCCGGAAGTCTTTACCAAATTACGAGAAGTGCAGGGCGTACTGGAAGTGAATTCAAATGAACGGGCGCTGGTACGCGCGGTCGATAAGTTTTTACTTTCTCCGCGCTTGCGCGAACGCTACGGACAGGCCGGCTATGAGGTTTTGATTGAAAACCGAGGGGCCCTACAGCGATTAATGCAATTATTACAACCTTATCTGGAACGAGAATAGAAAATAATATGGCGCGAGTAATTTATCCCGGCACCTTTGATCCTATTACCAACGGGCATTTGGACATTATCGAACGCAGTGCCCGGCTATTTTCCGAGGTGCTGGTCGCCGTTGCGGAAAACCAGAGTAAAAAGCCGCTGTTCGATTTGGCTCAACGGGTACTGCTGGTACGGCAATCCGTTGCGCATTTGCCCAACGTAAAGGTAATCGGCTTTTCCGATTTGCTGGCGAATGTGGTTAAGCAGGAAGGGATTACAGCGATTATCCGCGGTATGCGAACCACAATGGATTTTGAATATGAACTGCAGTTGGCGCATTTGAACCGTTTGTTGACGCAGGGCGTAGAAAGCCTGTTTCTGCCGAGTACGGAACAATGGTCTTATGTTTCTTCCACCATTGTTCGTGAGATTTATTTACATGGCGGCGATGTGGCGCAGTTTGTGCCTCAGGCGGTATCGGCTGCGCTGAAGGCAAAATGTGCGGGCGAATAGATTAGCCCCTATAGCCTTCTTCCAGCAGTTGCCAGTGGCTTTCTTGAAAACGTATTGCCAGCCTGCCGACTTCCTTAAGGAAGGAGCGCCGCAAGCGCTGTAGGTTGTCTTTTTTCCATTGCTGCCCCTTTTTGCGGGCGCATTTATCAAAATCGATTAGCCAGAAATTCTCCTCTTTTTCGTTTTGACGGACAAGAATATTATGCGCATTTAAATCCGTATGACAGATTTGCAGATCATGCAGTTGCCGGATTAATGCGCCGATCTTGCGCCAACCCGCTGCGGAGATTTCACCCCGGCGTAAAAGTGCGGTGAGATCCCGGGCATTTTCTATTTTTTCCACTAAAATATCCGCCCGATAGCAGCCGAATCCGTTTTTGGTCAAGGCGGCGGCAATAGGACGGGGTACCGGTACGCCCGCACGATAGAGTTGATCCAGCAGACGAAATTCCAGAAAGCTGCGCGAACCTTCACTGCCGCTGAACAGATAAAGATCTTTGTTGAACTTTGCCCAGAAGCCGCCGCGATAATAATGTCTTAGTGCGCAATCGCAACCGAAAATATCTCGGGAGCGAATAAACCAAGTGGTTCCGCGCCCCTGTGCCGAGCCTGAAATCCGTTCGCAGGCGTGCCAGTATTCCGGATCGAGAAATCGCTCCTGATCCTTTTTGGGCTGATCGAAGTTAAATAAGAAAAATGTATTTCGTTGTTGTAATTCAAGCATTTTTATCTATTATTAGGGGCAGGCTTTCGCCGCTTAGACTACTGTTCCATTGCAGATAGACTATTCTAAAATAACTCTTATTTTAAATAAACCTGAGTATCTCTTAAAAATCTGATTTTAACGGGAAATTTATGTCGCTTTTCAGCCGGGCGCCGAGCGCCTTATGTATTCTTCGTTTATCCGCAATCGGTGATGTTTGTCATGCACTGGCGGCGGTACAGCAAATTCAGCAACATTGGCCGGAAACCCGGATTGTCTGGGTGGTTGGTAAAACGGAATTGCAGTTGTTATCTTCCGTGCCCGGAGTGGAGTTTATTCCGTACGATAAAAAGCTCGGTTGGAAAGGTATGTTGGCCCTATGGCGGAAATTAAGAGACTATCGTTTCGATGCTTTGTTGAATATGCAGACGGCGCTAAGGGCCTCGTTACTTTCCATGGGCATTCGGGCCGATTATAAAATCGGTTTCGGTAAGCGGCGGGCACGGGAAGGGCAACAATGGTTCGTTAACCGACGTATAGAAGATCCGGCGGCACCCCATGTATTGGACGGTTTTCTGGCTTTTGCCGCTTACCTCGGGGTGCCGACGGGCAAACCTCAGTGGCGCCTGGGGCTAAAGCAGGAAGATTATCAAGGGGTACGGCATTATATTGATTCGGAGCGAAAGACGCTGATTATTTCCCCTTGTTCGAGTAAGGCGGAAAAAGATTGGCTGCCGGAACGCTATGCGGAGGTGGCGGATTTTGCTTACGAGCAAGGTATGAAGGTGATTCTATGTGCTTCTCCTGCAGCACGGGAGTTGAAAATGGTCGCGGAAATTGAGCGATTATGCCGCTTTCGACCGCTTTCTCTCGCCGGTAAAACCAGCCTTAAGCAGCTGGCGGCATTGATTGATATGGCGGATCTGGTGATTGCGCCCGACTCCGGCCCGGCTCATATTGCCACCGTACAGGGAACCCCGGTTATCGGATTATATGCTTATCATAATCCCTTGCGCACCGGGCCTTACAATAATCTGGACGATGTTATTTCCGTGTATGAGAGTAATGTTATGCGCGAATTTGGCAAGACTTCCGCCCAATTGCCCTGGGCGACGAAATTAAAGGGGAAAAATCTGATGGCGCAGATTCAGGCCGCGGAGGTTATGCAACGGATAAGTGAAGTTATGCAACGGGAAGCATCTTAAGGCGGCAGTCGCGTAAGGAATAAAGCTCTTTCGTCTAATGGGACTTATGCTTTTGCCATAGCGAGTCGCCCTTATTGGCGGAATAATCCGAGATAATGAATATACCAAGAATTGAGCCCGTTAGCGGGCTCAACCCTTTTTTATTGAATCCCGAATAGGTTTAAGCCGAGGGGCTGCTATTTGGTACCCAACTCATTAAAACGGCCGTACTTATATTCGGTGATCATATTTTGATCCGTGATTATTTCAGGCTGCCGAGATAAAGGAGAAAAATCAATTTTTTCATAGGGCAGAATGGAATATTCCCGCATACGGGCCATACCTTGGCGTAACGCCTCTGCGGAAGCAAACACCGGATTACCTTCGCTCCATCGCAGTCCTTGGAAGGCGGCGGCGATATTCTGGTCCGTAGGGGATTCAATCGGTCGTAAAGAGGCTAATGCCATATTTTTATACTGATACACATAAGGGAAAACCTGTTTCGCCGTATAATAGGCATCAAAAGAACTGGTCGTGTTGAAATACAGGAATCCGTTCTCCGCTAACCGACTTTTCGCCATGGTCAAAAATTCCTTGCTCAATAAATTAGTGGAATAACTGCGCCAGTGGAAGGTAGTATTCATCAGGATAAAATCAAATTTCTGATCCGCATTCCGTTTGATCCAACGCCGCCCGTCGTCGGTAATAATATGTACCCGTTTATCTTGAAGAATACGCGCCATTTCGCTGTATCTGGAGGCAAACTGGGTATAAGCGGGGTTCAGCTCAATCACCGTAATTTTTTCCAATCCCGGCATTGTCGCCAATACGTCTACCCAAGATCCCGTACTTAAGCCTACCACTAAAACATTTTTGGCCTCCGGCGCAATAACCGGCAATAAATAGGCACGGTCGATCATATTGGAATTGAGGGCTAAATCCACATTTAACATGCCGTCATAAACATTACTGCCGAAAACTAATTTGTTATCCTGCTCGTCTTTATAAACCTGAATAAAACCATGTTTATTTTCAATAATACTGTCTAAGACCAGATCCGGTTTTTGCGATAGGGCTGTAATTAATTTATCCGGGATCATTAAACAGAGTACGGAAACCGCCGCACCTATGATGACGCTTAGTTTGACTAATTGATGGCGCAGACAGAAGGCGGCGATAATAAAGGTGGCGGCAATAACCGCTAAATAGGTCTGTTGTGTGGTTAATACGTCAAACAGGTAAAAACCGATAAATATCGGTGATAGGGTACAGCCCATAACATTGGCAAAATAAACATTTGAGATGGCGGCCCCCGTTTTATGGGCTTCCGAACCGAGGTGATGCACAATAGGGAAGACGATGCCTCGTACCAGGGCGCAGAAAAAAATACTGAGGACAAAGATTAGAAGGCGGGATTGAACAAAACTGAGCAGAAGCCCTATGGCAACCAGATCCAGCAACCCGGAAAGGGCGAAGATATGCCCGATATTGTCGATGGAAGCCCGCCCTTCCCGACAAATGCGCTTACCAATAAATGAACCTATGGCTATGCCGATAAGAAATACGGCAAGCGTAAAAGAAAACGCCTGAGGCAGCGACCCTGTAAAAAAGCTGAATAAACGGATCCAGATTACCTCAATGCTTAAGCTGAGAAACCCTCCCAAAAAGGATAATAGCATGGCTTTGTTAGACATTTTGAATTCCTTTTCTGCGATAACAAAATAACACGGTGAATGCCACGAGGCAGTTAATGATAGCGGCCAGAATTATGACTTCGGTAATGGATAAATAATTGAATAACACAAACCCTAACATAAAGCAGGAAATGGCCGCGCCCAAGGTATTGGTGAAATATAACCAGCCGATATTATGCCCGATGTTATCAATATATTGATTCATATGGGAAGTTAATAAGGGTAATGTGCTGCCCATTAAAAAGGTAGGGAATAACAATAGGGTAAAGATGGATAAGACCATGACTGCAAGGCCGGATTCGGCAAATAATTGTTGCAGTATATTGATTAATGCGGGGCTGGCGAAGCCGAATAGACCTATGCCGATTTCGGTTAAGGCGAAAAACGGAATAATTTTGTCGGGGAATTTATCGGCGATGCGCCCGCCCCAGTATGCGCCTAATCCGAGTCCCGCCATAAATACCGAAATAATAATGGTGATGGATTCTAAATCTACGCCAAAAGCGGTGAATAATAGTCGTTGCCATGTTACCTGATAGATAAGTGCGGAAAAACCGGACATGAAAAAGACAAACCTGATAATAAGGTTATAGTACTTCATAAAACTTATTCCTTTAAGTTTATTAGATAGTGAATGGATAAGAAGTTCGAACACATGAGCATCTTGCTCAACCTACAAATGTTAAATCAAGGTTAAATGTGCGGAACCCGAAAGATTGTACATGGAAAAGCGGAATTTACCAAACCGAATAACGATAAAAGTTGCACAAGCGGAAAGCACGGCCTTTATCCCCTTTAACTGTGCGGATAATGTTGTTTAAGAGCGGAAGGGAAATTTTATTCGGCTCAAGTGCGGTCTGTTTTAACAAGCTTTTTTCGCAGTGCCGGTTTTCGTCTAAACAGAAGCGCTGGAGCCGAGCGGAGAAGTGAGGAATTATTTAAAAACTAAGCGAATGTGGTTTTTAGCTAGAATCTCTTTTTCTTTAGCCAATTCTTGCGCGGTAAGGGGGTTACGTTCCAAATAACCCTGTTCGAATTCCAGCTCCCACTGAGCGGCGTTTTCATCGGTATCCAAGGTGAACTTTTCCGTACTTTCTGTAGCGCTGCGGCTATGATTCAGGATAACGGCCAGGCGCAGTAAAATAATCAGCGCCTTGGTATCCTGTGCGGCATAACGGTTTTCTTCCGTCAATTCATTTAATTTCAGCGCTTTGGTATGGTAACGCAGCAAATGGGTCAACAGATTTTGCTGTGCCTGATCAAAGCCGGGTAAGTCGCTGTTTTTTATCAAATAGGCGGAGTGTTTATGCATTCCATTATGGTTTACGGCGATACCTATTTCGTGCAGCATGGCGCCGGCGTGCAGCATAAGGCGCATCTCTTCCGCCTGCTCCGGGTTTTTCCAATGTTGGTATTTGGCGCCCAATAAGGCGGCGGATTGTGCCACGCGATCCGCCTGTTTGCGATCCACCGAGAATTGTTTAAGCAGGCTGTTGATAGTACGTTGATGTACATCGGATTGGTTGAAGCTTTCTTCAAAACTGTAAATTACCCCTTCGCGTAATGCCCCTTCGGAGTAATACATCTGTTTGATACGGAAATTTTCGAATAGGGCATGTAAGATTGCCAAACCGGGGACAAATATGGGTGCCCGTTCTTCGCTAAGACCGGGCATCTTTAATTTATCAATATGATCGAATTTGAGTACGCGCTTGATTAATAGCTGTAGATTTTCCGCACTAATAAGGCCGCTTTTATCAATGTTTTCCTGAATAATCTGGCTGACGGTTTTTATGGTGCCGGAGGCGCCGATAACCGTTTGCCAGCCGAGGTTTCGATATTCCCAAGAGAGATCCTCAATTGTGGATAAAGCGGTTTTATAAGCCTGCATAAAGGCTTTTTCGCTGATTTTTCCCTCGGCAAAGAATCTTTTGCTAAAGCTGACGCAGCCCATCGGGCGGCTTTCCGCCGCTAGGGGGGTAAATTCGTCGCCAATAATCATTTCGGTCGAACCGCCACCGATATCAATCACCAATTTGCGCCCGCAGTCGGGCTGGGTATGGGCGACGCCGGAATAAATCAGTTTAGCTTCCTCTACGCCGGAAATAATTCGAATGGGAAAAGGGAATATTTGTGCAGCGGCCGTTAAAAATTCCTCGCTGTTGACCGCCTGACGCAAGGTATAGGTTGCAACGGCCTGAACATTATCCGGCGAAAATCCCTGTAGGCGCTCGGCAAACAGAGCCAGACAATCGGTTCCCCGTTTTATGGCTTCCGCACTTAAGCGGTTATTCCGATCCAGTCCCTGGGCCAGTTGTACTCGCTGTTTTAAACGGGACAGAATACGAACGGAGCCGTTGACGATACGGATAACGATCATATGAAAGCTGTTGGAACCGAGATCTATAGCGGCGAACTCTTTTACTTCGCTACTCGCAGGGAGATTTTGTTTCATTCTGTTTCACTCTTTTTAAGGCCGGCTTTAGCCGCCAGATACTCATACAGGGCAATTTGCGAACGACAGGCGGGTAAATCGTTTTCGACATAGCGATTTTGTTGCTGTGCGTCAATAATGCGCGCCTTCACGTTATCCGCCAACTGAATATTAAGAATATCTATTACCGTTTGTCTGGCTTCTTTGCTCAGTAGAGGAACGCCCACTTCGATACGGCGATCCAGATTACGGGTCATTAAATCGGCGGAAGAGATAAATACCTCGGGATCTCCGTTATTTTCAAAATAATAAACGCGCGGATGTTCCAGAAAACGATCTACTATGCTGATCACATGAATATTATCGCTGAGTCCTTCGATACCGGGAACAAGCGAGCACATACCGCGGACAATCATTTTTATTTCCACACCGGCCTGAGATGCGCGGTAGAGGAGTTCGATGATTTCTTGATCCGCCAGATTATTAATTTTCAGGATTATACCGCTCTTTTTACCGGCTCGGGCGTTTTTTATTTCCCGTTCCGTCAGCTCGCTAAAACGCCGGCGGATATTTACGGGCGAAACCAACAAATGCGAGAAATCACAGGTATTAAAAGGTTGTTCGATAAAACGAAATAAGGCTTTGACTTCTTCCGTAATCTGCGGGTTTTGGCTTAGTAGAGAGAAATCCGTATAGATCTTCGCCGTATGCTCGTGGAAATTACCTGTACCTATATGCGCATAATCCCTTAAGCGATTATTTTCCCGCCGGGTGATTAAAAAGAGTTTGGAATGGATCTTAAATCCCGGTGAAGAAAAAATAACCTTAACATTGTTCTCGGTCAGCACTTTCGCCCATTGGATATTGGCTTCTTCATCAAAGCGCGCCTGTAATTCGATAACTACGGTTACGGCTTTGCCGTTGTTAGCGGCGTTGCAGAGCGCCTCGATAATACGGGAATTTTTAGCTACACGGTATAGATTAATTTTTATTGCCGTAACATTAGGATCAAAAGAAGACTGGCGAAGCAATTCGCAGATTAGATTAAAACTGTGGTAAGGGTAATAGAGCAGAATATCTTTTTTAGCGATGGCATTCAGAATCATCCGTTCTTCCTGTAGAGCGGAAGGAATAAGGGGCGCTAAAGGCGGATTGATTAACTCCTTATGATCTAACAGCGGAAACTGGAGTAAATGTTTAAAGCTAAGATAACGGGCTCCGCCTTCCACCGCATCCAGTTCACTGATATTCAGCCGTTTTTTTAACAGCTTGAGCAGATTGGCCGGCATTGCTTTTTCATACAGCAGACGTACGGGTTGGGCGGCGACCCGTTGCTTCAGACTGTAAGACATGGATTCCAGCAAACTGTATTCCAGTTCGGTAACCAAATCGTATTCGGCATCTCGGGTTAGTTTGATCGAATAGGCGGTAATGCTGTCATAGGCGAAAATCGATTCGGCGAAGATATCGCTCAGGCAAAAGCGTAAAACATTATCCAGTAATATAATACGTTGATGGCGCTTATATTTTTCTTTCGGCAGTACAATAAAGCGGGGCAGTACGTCAGACGGAATGGGCAGAATCGCCAGATTTTGAATTTTCTTATTTTTTCCCAGCTGAATAATTAAATTGGAATTATGAGCGCTTAGGGCTTTAGATAAATCCATATTTTCATTCAGAATAATCGGGAATATATGAATTTTAATCTGCTGTTTAAAATATTCTTTCAACCATTGTTGGTGAAAAGGAGAAAGCTGAGTTTCGTTAATCAGAAAAATACGATGTTTGGCCAAGCGTAATAAAAGGCGGGCATAGATAGTTTCGAAGCGCCGGTTTAAACCTTCGGTTTTATTCTGAATCTGTTTCAGTTGCTTATGCAGCAATTTCGCTTCTTTGGCGTCCCGTTCGCGCATAATCAGTAAATTATGTTTTAAATTTGCGAAACGCACTTGATAGAATTCGTCAAGATTGGAAGCAAAGATGCCCAAAAAGCGCACCCTTTCGATTAGGGGATTGGTTTCATCCGCAGCTTCCTGTAATACTCTTTCATTAAAGGACAGCCAGCTTAATTCCTTCGGAATGTAGTGCCTGGTCGGGCTTTTAGCGGTATCGGACATGATTTTCTCCTTTTCAATTTATTAATCCTCCGAGATCGGCGCAAAAGGTGGCGTCATAAATTAAAAATGAAGAAAGAAATAACTGTGTCATTCTATATGCTATAGGGGGAGCTTAGCAATGCTTAAGGAAAAAAAGAGGGATAAAAAATGTTTTTCGCCCCTTGTCATCGGATTGTCATATTTTCTTGTTAGGCTTAAACAGGCGCAGGTGGCGGCATAAATATGGTATTTAGCCGTAATAGATAAGCCGAAGCAAAAGTTTGCTTCGGCTTAGCGGTTTTGTTCGTCGGAAAATATCGGCGGATTAAGATTGTTTTTTCATCGCATCGGCGATTAATTCGGCTTCCGGTCCGAGGATAACCTGTAACCCCTTATCCCCGAGTTTGATATTACCTTTCGAACCCAGTTCATTAAGCGCCTTTTCATTGATCCGGCTACGGTCAACCAGGGTTAAACGCAAACGCGTAATACAGGCGTCAATGCTGTCTATATTATCCTTTCCGCCCAGTGCGGCGATAAAATTCTGCGCCTGGCTATCTCTGGATAATTGGTTATGCTCCCCTGTAGCGGTACGGGTTTCTTTATCCTCTTCCCGTCCCGGCGTTTTAAGATTAAAGGTTTTAATGGCGATACGGAAAACCATGTAGTAAATAAGAGCGAACACTAAGCCCTGAACAATCAGCATATACCATTGGGTGGCCAACGGGTTGCGTGAAGACAGCATCATATCCACAAATCCGGCGCTGAAACCGAAGCCGGAGATCCAGTGCATACTCGCGGCAATAAAGACGGAAAGCCCGGTTAATAAGGCATGAATAATATAAAGTACCGGGGCCACGAACATAAAGGCAAATTCTAAAGGTTCGGTAATTCCGGTAAAGAACGAAGCCAGTGAGGCTGCCGCCATTAAGGCAGCAACCTGCGCTTTTTTCGCCGCATTGGCGCTGTGATACATTGCCAATGCCGCCGCTGGCAGACCGAACATCATTACCGGGAAGAAGCCGGCCTGATACATACCCGTAACTCCCGCTATCGCTTTACCGTCCGCCAGGGATTTGGCACCACCCAGGAAATTCGGGATATCGTTGATACCTGCCACATCAAACCAGAAAACGGAATTCAGCGCATGATGCAGACCGACTGGAATTAACAAACGGTTAAAGAAAGCGTAAATACCGGCACCGGTCGCCCCAAGCTTGGCGATGGATTCACCGAAACTGACCAAGCCGCCGAACAGTACGGGCCAGAGATACATCAGAATAATAGATACCAAAATCATCACCAATGAAGTGATAATCGGCACTAAACGCTTACCGCTGAAGAAAGCCAAGGCTTTGGGTAATTCCACCTGATGGAATTTATTATAAATTTCGCCGGCTAACACCCCGACCAGAATCCCGATAAACTGGTTTTCGATCTTATTGAAAGCCAAAGGCACTTGATCCGCAGGGATCCCCTGAATCTGGGCAACGCTGCTGGGGGCCAGTAAGGTAGTAATCACCAGATAGCCGACCAACCCCGAAAGTGCGGCGGCACCGTGCTGATCTTTCGACATACCGAAAGCGACACCGACGGCAAAAATAATCGCCATATTATCGATAATCGCACCGCCGGATTTAATTAGGAAAGCCGCTAAAATATTATCGCCGCCCCAACCGTTCGGATCGATCCAATAACCTATCCCCATAAAAATAGCAGCGGCAGGTAATGCGGCCACAGGTAGCATCAGCGAGCGTCCGATACGTTGCAGATAATTTAAAATTCCCATATTGGCTCCTTTAGATAGCGGGAAATGAATCCCCTTTGAATAATCCGGGGACATGATGATCCTAGTGTAAATAATATAGAGAAATATTTTAAATTTTTTTTAAAAATATAATGTGAAACCGATCAAGTTTTTAAATTTTAAGCAACAAAATGGTGAGCAAATATCATTAAAGACAGGTTTCCTTCTCCCTTAGTGGGCTAGCGGGCTAGTGGGGGTGGCTATTTTATAGCTGTGGAGCATAACAGAAAAACTTAGCAAAAAATGACCGCACTTTTATGCTATTAATGAATTTTATAAATAAATAATAGTTATTTTTTGCCTATTATCCCGGGATTTATTCAAAAATATAATAGACGCCTATTGTTATTTATTCGGAGTTGTTATGATGAAAAATAATTTGTCGCCTGTTAATCCTCGTTTGCTTATTATCATTATGAGCTTGGGCGTGTTCGGTATTATTAACACGGAAATGGGGGTTGTCGGCATTATTCCCATGATTGCCGAAAGCTTTAATGTATCCGTGCCTCAGGCCGGTTGGACGGTCAGTGCTTTCGCCTTAATCGTTGCGTTATCCGCCCCGCTGATGCCCTTGCTGTGTTCTGCCATAAACCGAAAATATATGATGGTATTTGCTTTAGGCCTCTTTGTCCTGAGTAATATTATTAGTGCGCTCAGCGATGATTTCACCCTGCTGATTATCGCCCGGATGGTACCGGCGTTTTTGCATCCGGTATATGTTTCCATGGCTTTTACCCTTGCCGCCGGCGCCGTGGCGCCGGAGGACGCGCCTAAAGCCGTATCCCGCGTTTTTATCGGGGTATCCGCCGGAATGGTACTTGGCGTACCCCTTACCACATTTATCGCCGGTCATATTTCTTTTTCCGCTGCCATGTGGTTTTTTACCCTGATTAACGGCTTGGTTTTACTGGCTACCCTTTTTATACTTCCCTCCATGCCGGTAAAGGAAAAATTATCCTATGGCAGGCAGCTGAGCGTGCTAAAAACACCCTTACTTTGGTATGCTTTGCTGAGTACGGTGCTGATTAACGGCGGGATTTTCGGGTTTTTTAGCTATATGTCCGATTTCCTACATAGTGTTACGGAAATTTCCTTTGATAGGATCAGTCTGCTGCTGTTGGTTTACGGCGGCTCGAATATTCTGGGGAATATTGTGGCCGGCAGATTACTGGCCGCCTATCCTTTAATCTCTCTGCTTAGCGTTCCGCCGGCATTGGCACTCGCTTACATAATGCTTTATTACTACGGCGATAGTTTCGGTATTTCCCTTGCGCTGTTATTCATGTTGGGGACAATGGCCGGAACTGTGGCGAATAATATGCAATATACGTTGATCAAAGCCGCCCCGAAGGCGCCGGATTTTGCCAATGGATTATTTTTAGCTTCTGCTAATTTAGGCACTATGTTCGGAACCTTGGTTTGCGGTATGGTTATTACGCGGTTCGGGACGCTTTATTCTCCCTGGGGCGCGGTATCCTTGTTGAGCGTAGGTTTGCTTTTGCTGCTATTGTGTTGTGGTTTTTTCCGCCATCAAAGTGCTGAATAAAGATAGCCGGAGCGGAAAGGTTAGGGAAGGGAGAAGTGAACTACAAAATATCAGAAAATATTGCAGATAAAATCATCGATTAGGGGCTGCCTGTATAATCCGCCCGCGTTAGCTTCGGCGAGCGCGGGCGATAATATTTATTCGGCGGGACGAATGCTAATGTTCGCACCTTCAAGCTTATTTAGTAGTTCCAGCCCCTGTTGAATTTTACCCAAGTATATTAGCCCTCTGGCATTGCCGACGTTGCTATCGCGGTAAAAAATCGCCAGATTGCCCCAAGGGGCATAGTAGGTTAAATCTCCCTTTTTGCCCGCATAGGCGGAGGGACTGCCTTGGGTTGACAGGCGCCGGGGTAATGAGGCGATTTTTTCCGCGCCTACGTAATCATCAAGCGTTAAGTTTAGGGGAAGATGGCGATAAAAATCTTGTGCCGTCGGGTTAGGGGCTAAAACCGCTAACACTTTTTGGGGCTGATTTTCTATCTGAATTTCGATACGTAAAGGTTCTGCTGTTGCTGACCGGCTTATCATAATACCTCCGAACAATAAGCTTATCGCTGTAAACAAGATGGTTTTGCGCATAACTTGAGCCTGTGTTTTCTCTTCTGTTATTTTCTATACCGAGGTTTTCCATATTGGAAGTTTAATCCCGAGGGACTCGGGATTAAATAACGGGCTATTTTAAATTTTGCGTGAAAAAATCACTGAATTTATCGTAAGGAATCTTTCCGGCCTCATTGTCATATAAGTCCACATGATTAGCTCCAGGTACGATAACCAGTTCCTTATGCCGGCTGCCCATGGCCTTAAAGGCATCTTCGGCGAAATAACGCGAATGTGCTTTTTCACCGGTAACCACTAATACCGGAATATCCACCTCTGCAGCATAACTTAATAACGGCATATTCATAAAGGACAGCGGCATGGTGGCGTTCCAGGCTGAGGTTGAATTGATGGCGCGCGGGTGGAAGCCGCGTTCCGTGCGATAAAAATCGAAAAATTCTTTTAATATCGGGTGCGGATTCTGCGGCAGCACTTCCGGTAGGGTTCGCCCGGCACGGGTTACTTGTCCGTTTTCGTCAACATATAAATCATGGTTTGCTTGTGCGTAAGTGCCGTTTTTAAAGTCTTGCGTGCGCTGTGCATTTAAAAATTTCAATACGGCTTTACGATCCGCAACGGAATAGCGATCTTTGCCTTCGCCGACACCATGTCCCATGGCTCTGGACATATCGTACATGACGCTGGTAGCGACCGCCTTAATACGGGTATCCATAGCGGCAGCATTTAACGCCATACCGCCCCAGCCGCAGATGCCTAAAATACCGATACGCTCGGCATCGACGAAATCTCTGGTACTCAGATAATCTATCGCGGCGCTGAAGTCTTCCGTATTAATATCCGGTGAAGCCTGATTTCGCGGTAAACCGGAACTTTCGCCGCTGAAAGAGGGATCAAAAGCCAGGGTAACAAAGCCCCGCTCCGCCAGAGTTTGTGCATATAAACCGGAAGACTGTTCTTTTACCGCACCGAAAGGCCCGCTAACCGCAATGGCGGCTAATTTTCCGCTGGCTCCTTTAGGCAGGTATAAGTCTGCGGCGAGGGTTATGCCGTAGCGGTTTTGGAAGATGACTTTGCGATGTTCTACTTTGGCGCTTTGCGGAAATATTTTATCCCATTGTTCGCTTAGGCGGAGGTGCTGAGCGGGAATATCAATAGCGGTGGCGGATTGAGGTAAGGCGGCATGGGTCATTGAGGTTACTCCTGAAAAGACTGAGGCAACTAATAATGCTGAGGTTAGAGAAGAAAATTTATGGCGAAGTTTCATATTTACTGTTCCTAAAAAGAAAATTATCCGTTTGAAATTTGACTGTCTCTTAAAGTATTAAGAGATTGATATTATAAAAAACCTGAGTTTTACTGATAATACGCAAAAAATCTCATATACTTATGTGTGAAATTAATAAATGGAGGGGGTATGCGTCAGCAGGAAAACTATAATAATCTTCACGCCTTTTTAGTTGTGGCTCAGGAAGCCAGCTTTACCCGAGCGGCGGGTAAACTGGGTATTTCTCAGTCGGCTTTAAGCCATATCATCAAGCAACTGGAAACGCGCCTCGGCGTTCAGCTATTTACCCGTACCACACGCAGCCTGTCGCTAACTCAGGCCGGGCAAAAGCTGTTCGGTGCGGTGGAACAGGGATTTCAAAAAATCGATAATGAGTTGAAAAAACTGGCACATTTTCGCACTTCGCCGGCAGGATTAGTGCGTATAAATACCGGGTCGCAGGTGGTTAATACCCTATTGCTGCCGAAATTGGCGGATTTCAGTGAAAATTATCCGGATATTCAGTTGGAATTAATCAGCGAAAATCGTTTTGTCGATATTGTGGCGGAAGGGTTTGACGCCGGCGTTCGTTTCGGTAATGCGGTGGCCGAAGGTATGATTGCGGTACCCATTAGCGCCGAAACCCGTATGGCGGCGGTTGCCAGTCCGGATTATTTTCATCGTTACGGTTTTCCGAAAAAAGTGCGGGATCTGGAACAGCATCAATGTATCGGTTACCGGCTGGATTCGGGCGGCTTATTCCTGTGGGAATTTCACCATAATAATGAAACGATTAAAATTAAACCGCAGGGGCGATGGATTTTTAATGAGGATACGCCGGCACTGATTGCGGCGAAAAAAGGGTTGGGTATCGCTTATTTACCGGAAGATCAGGTGGTCGCAGAACTGGCCTCCGGCGAGTTGATCCGGATTTTCAGCGAACAGAGCCATGTGTTTCCGAGCTTTTATCTGTATTATCCGCATCGTAACGTATCTCCGGCATTAAGAGCGGTGATTGATGCCTTAAGAATGTAGCGGCGCTTATTTCGATAAGGCGATGAACGCTAGTTGCAATTCGGAAAAAACTATTGTTTTTTTTACCGCACTTTGGCGGCGGAGGGTACCCGAAGGCACCTATCCGCCTTTTTTAGCCGCGGTTTTTTATTGCAGCCAGCTTGTACCGTCGATTTCCCGTCCGTTATGCAGTTTATTGAAACCGTTTACCACTCGGTAAATGTACCAAGCGAATACCAACCAGAAAATCAGCGAAATAACGGCGGCAAAAATTGCGATAAAGGCAACGATAAAAGTTTTGATTAAATAACTGCAATGCGCCTGATAGTTCGGCGGCAGTTCGTCCCGTTTCACAAAAGCGAATACCGCTCCGAAAATAGCCAGGGGTTTAAAGATAACGGCCAATGCGAACAGGGCGTAAATAATATACATATAAGTGCGGTTCTGATCCTGCATAAAGCGTTTCAATTCTTTTTCAATAGATGGATTCACAATCATAAACTCCTTATTTAACGCTGATTTCTTCGTTTGACGGCCAGGCATTGACTACGGCTTTCACCAGCGTGGCCAGAGGAATTGCAAAAAATACGCCCCAGAATCCCCATAAACCGCCGAAAATCAGTACGGCGACAATAATAATCAGCGGGTGCAGATTAACCGCTTCGGAGAATAGGAAAGGAACCAGCAGGTTACCGTCTAGCAACTGGCTGATAACAAAGGCCAGCATCAAATACCAAAAAGTCGGGCTGATGCCGAATTGAAAAACCGCCACCAGTGCGACGGGAATGGTAACCAATACCGCACCTATATAGGGTACCAGTACCGAGAAACCGACGGCGACGGATAATAACAGCGGATAGCGCAGCCCGAAGAACAGAAAGATGACATAGGTGATTACGCCGACAATAAGAATTTCCAGTAATTTACCGCGAATATAATTGGCGATTTGCAATTCCATTTCTTTCCATACTTTCGAGGCCAGGGTGCGATTGCGCGGCAGAAAACGGCTAAAACCGCTCATTAATTCCTGTTTGTCTTTAATTAGGAAGAAAATCATCAGGGGAACTAAAAAGGCATAGATCCCTATGGTTACCAGATTCATTAAAGAGGCCAGAGAATATTTCACTGCGGACTCGCCGAAGGCCAGAATTTTTTCCCGGCCGGTGTTAAAAATGCTGCCGATCATCTGATAATCCACCAGTTCGGGATAGTCTTCCGGCAGGGAAAGCATCCAGTCGTGCAAACCGTTGAACATATTCGGTAAATCACCGAACAGATTAATGGTTTGGGTTACCAGATTAGGTACCAGTACAAACACGATAAATAGGGTAATACCGACAAAGGTACCCAGTACCAGCATAATGGATAACAGGCGCGGCAGACCTATTCGCTGTGTTAGAAATTTTACCGGCATTTCCAACAGATAGGCCAGCACAATGGCAATCAGCAAAGGGGCGAGCAGCCAGCTGAAAAAATAAATAACGATAAAGCAGAATAATAATATGGCCGCCAATCCCATTGCTTGCGGGTCGCTGAAGCGACGGGCGTACCAGTTTTTCAGCATTTCAATCATGCAATTTTCCTCAATTCTTCCGAATAGTTTGAATTATAAGCTAAAACGCCGACTATGGCGAAAGGTAAAATCGGCGCGCTGAGTTATTTATACGAAAAACGTATAACTAAAAAATAAAAAAGAATTTCAATCCTGCAGTGAGCGAGTGCTACATTTTTCCACAGTAACGGGGCGTCGACTCCGACTATCCTTTAAGCATGATATCCCCGCCCAATAAGATGAGGTAAAGATTATGAATAATAAAGTTATTCTGACCGCGGCACTAACAGGTGCGGTAACCCCTAAAGAGATCGCGCCTTATATTCCTATCACCCCGCAGGAAATTGCGGAAGACGCTTATAAGTGCTGGAAAGCCGGTGCTTCCGTGGTGCATTTGCATATGCGCGACGATCAGGGTTTAGGCACCATGGATAAGCATAAATTTAAAGAGACCATTGATCGGATTAAAGATAAATGCGATGTGGTGATTAATGTAACTACAGCCGGTGATCATCGGGCTACAGATGAACAGCGTATGGAACATCTTGCTTATGTGCAACCGGAAATCGCCTCCTTTGACGCCGGTTCTTTTAACTGGATGCCGGGCGGCGTTTTTGTTAACTCGCCGCAGTTTTTATCCAAATTAGGTTCGGTGATGCTGGAGCTGGGAATTAAACCGGAATTGGAGATTTTTGACAGCGGTATGATTCATTGCTGTAAATATTATCTGGAAAAAGGCTTTTTGAAAGCACCCTTGCATTTTCAGCTGGTGCTAGGAGTACTCGGCGGCGCCATGGCTACCGTGGAAGATCTGGTTTACCTAAAAAGTCTGCTGCCGGAGGGTTCCACTTGGGGCGCTTTCGGTATCGGCCGGGCGCATTTGCCGGTGATGTTGACTTCATTGGCCATGGGCGGAAATATCCGAGTAGGTCTGGAAGATAATGTTTATTACAAAAAAGGCGTGCATGCAACCAATCAAATGTTAGTGGAACGTGCGGTCCGTATTATTCATGAAGCGGATAAAGCGGTAGCAACCCCAAATGAAGCCAGACAAATTCTGGGATTAAAGATGCGCTGATAGGAAGAAATTTTCTTCTTTTGCCGTTCGGCTCAGAGAATATCAATATGAGGAACCTTCATATGTTAAAAAAACTCAGTCGTACCTTACCTTTAACCGCAATACTTTTTTCCGGCATTCAATCCGCTCAGGCGGCGGAAGGGGTGTCGCCTTTGCAACCCGGAGCGCCGACGGGTAATCATGCCGGTGCATTGCCGCCGGAAGGGGTTTATTTCGGCTATGATGTAAATTATGAATGGGGAACCCTAAATTCCCCGTATGTCAGAATTAAACCGAGCAACGTCAGTATGGTTGCCACTTTATTATGGTCGACCCCCTATAAAGTCCTAGGTGCTAATTATGCCGTAGGAATAGCTCAGCCCTATAAAATAGCTCATACCGAAATTTCCACCCCGGGCGGTACGGCGAAATATTCCAACCATGGGTTGATGAGTACCAGTATTATCCCGCTGTTATTGTCTTGGAATTTAGGCGAAGGCTTCCATTTGGGGGCGGGAACCGCTTTTGTGTTTAAAAACGGTAAGCACGCCACCCTCTGTAATGACGAAGGGTGTAGCAATACGCCGGAAAATCTGGCTAATCGCTATTACACCTTGCAGCCGAACCTTGCCCTGACCTATTTCCGCAACGACTGGGCTTTTACGATTAATAATACCTTTGATTTCAACGGCAAAAACAAGAAAACCGACTATCGTTCGGGCAATACCTATTATCTGGATCTGACCGCCACTAAAAAAATCGATAAATGGACGCTCGGCCTTATCGGTAACTGGACCAAACAGTTTAGCGACGATAAAAAAGCCGGCGTTAGGGTTGAAGGGCTGCATTCGAGGGGCAATCGTATCGAGCATGTGATGTTCGGGCCGATGGTCGGTTATGATTTCGGTTCTTTTTCTCTGAGCGCCCGTTTCCTGGCTTCCGTACATTCGGAAAACGATCCGAAAATGCGTTTCTTGCACTTAGGTGTTGCCATCCCGCTCTAACCGGATAATGGAAATTAGCTCAGTATATAACGGAGGAAACAGCCCTATGGTGAAAAATAAAATTTATTCAAAAGCGGAAATTGCAGAAAAATTTCATGATGGCATGAAGCTGATGGCAGGGATTTTTGCCTGCCGGGGTTGTGCCGACAGATTGGTGGACATTATTGTTGAAAAAGGGTGCAAAAATTTAGAGGTTATCGCCAACGACGCCGGGGATCCCGGCGTAGCGCTCGGTAAACTCTATGATGCGCATTTAGTGACTAAAGCCCATCATTCCCATATCGGCATGAATCCTTATGTTACCGAGCTTATTAACCGCGGCATTCTGACTGTCAATCTCTATCCTCAAGGCACGCTGGTGGAAAAAATTCGCGCCGGCGGTGCGGGTTTGGGCGGCGTGCTGACTAAAACCGGCCTAGGCACCGTGGCTCAGGAGGGACGTCGGATTATCGAAGTGGAGGGGCAAGCCTATATTTTCGAGCCGCCGTTTCGTGCCGAAATCGCACTGATTCGTGCCGCCAAGGCGGATAAAGCGGGAAATCTTGTGTATAAGGGCGCCGCACGTAATTTTAACCCGGCTATGGCGATGGCGGCGGATTTAGTTATTGTCCAAGCAGATGAAATCGTTGAAGTGGGTGAGCTGGATCCTGAAGCGGTGATTACACCGGGTGTTTTCGTCGATATGATTTTAAGTAATGAGGAGCAATGATTATGTCCGATGCAAAAGCGCTTATCGCAGAAAAAATTGCCAGTTTTTTTCAGGCCGGCGATGTAGTTAATTTAGGTATCGGTATTCCCGGTCTTGTCCGTAATTATATTGTTGACGGCGTACAACTGCATGCGGAAAACGGTCTTTTGGGGTATGGCGGTTCACCGCAGCCCGGCGAGGAGGAACCCGATTATGTGAATGCGGGCGGCCAGATTGTTACTTTATTGCCGGGCGCATCGGTTTCCGACAGCGCCGGCGCATTTGCACTGGTACGTAGCGGTAAGTTAACAGCCGTGGTACTGGGTGCTTTACAAGTGGATTCCGAAGGCAGTATCGCCAATTGGAGTATTCCGGGCGGACGCATTATGGGAATGGGCGGCGCCATGGACTTGGTATCCGGCGCTAAACGGGTGATTGTTGCTATGGAGCATAATGCTAAAAACGGAGCGGCGAAAATTTTGAAAACCTGCACTTGGCCGCTTACCGGTTATAAAGTGGTGGATACCATAGTTACGGAACTCGGCGTATTTGAGATTACGCCTGCAGGCATTGTGGTGAAAGAAATGTTTCCGGGCGTTACTCAAGAAGAGGTTATTGCGCGTACCGATGCACCGCTGATTTTTGAAAGTTGATCAAAGTGCGGTCAAAAAAACGCAAGTTTTTTTAGGCGAAAGACGCTAAAAATCCTTCGCAGCGGCGAAGGATAAATCAATAGAGGAGTATTTATTATGCGTGAAGCGGTAATTGTTTCCGCGGTAAGAACACCGGTCGGTAAGGCGAGGGGCTGTTTGGCTTCGGTACCGGCCTGGCAGCTCGGTACCTTAACGGTGAAAGAGGCGGTAAAACGGGCGGGAATTGATCCAAATGAAATTGATGAAATTATTTTCGGTAATCTATTAAATACGGATTGCGTGAACATCGCCCGGGTCATCGGGCTGGCTGCCGGTTTACCCATTTCTGTCCCCGGTATTACCATAAATCGGCAATGCGCCTCGGGGATTAACGCCATTGCCTATGCCGCCGCCCTAATTCAGGCCGGATACGGTGATGTTATCGTTGCCGGCGGGGTAGAGAGCGATTCTAACCGCTGCTATATTATGGAAAAACCGACGGCGGCCTACCAGCCGCGTCCGCCTTCCTGGGTGGTACCTATTTCTGCACCGAAAGAAATGGATATGCCGATGGGAATTACGGCGGAAAATTTAGCGCGTAAGTATCATTTAACCCGTGAAGAATGCGATCAGTTTGCCTTAGAAAGCCATCAAAAAGCGGCGAAGGCCTGGCAAAATGGGTATTTTGATCAGCAGATTGTTCCGGTCAGCGTTAAGGATCGTAAAGGGAACGAAACCCTGATTACCCTTGATGAGCCTTTACGTCCGGACTGTAATTTACAGTCTTTGGCAAAACTGCCGCCGGCATTCGAACGGGACGGTATAGTTACCGCCGGTAATAGTTCGCCGATGAGCGACGGTTCCGGCGCGGTGGTGGTGATGGAACGCAAGAAAGCGCAAGCGCTGGGATTAAAAATCTGGGCGAAATTCAGCGGTTTCGCTTCTGTCGGGGTTGATCCCTCAATTATGGGAATCGGGCCGGTATATGCGACTCGGAAACTGCTGAAAAAACTCGGTATGAATCTGTCGGATATTGATTTGATTGAAATGAACGAAGCCTTTGCCGCACAGTCATTGGCCTGTATTCGCGAGCTGAATATGGATACGCAAAAACTGAATGTGAACGGCGGCGCCCTAGCCTTGGGCCATCCATTGGCAGGGACTGGCGGTATTCTGGCGGCAAAACTGGTGTATGAGCTTGAGCGCCGCGATCTCTCCAGCGGTTTGATTACCTTCTGTGCCGGCGGCGGACAAGGTTTCTCCGCCCTGCTGGAACGTATTTAAATTAGCATACTGTTATAGGTATCCTCCTCGGCGGAGGATACCTATTAGAATTCATCGGGTAAATAAGGCAATTCACCGTTTTTGATGATTTCGGTAAATTTTTTAATAAAACGGGGGAGATAAGGGTTGCCGTTTTGCGGGTGCCAAATAAGTTCCATCACATAAGAGTATTTTTGTTCATCTTCCAGCACCATTAACCGACTGTTTGCGCCCAATATAAAACGTCTATGTTTCGGCAGCAATAACACCACATTATTATTCAGTTCCAGTTCGAAAGCGCAGGTTTTAATATTCGGATATACCTTATATATGCTAAAGGGGAGATTTTGCATTTGCAGAAAATCCGTACTATACATTTTAGCCCAAGGGGTTTCCTTTAAATCTTCGACGATTATCGGATATTGGCTGATATCCTGTAGCCTAATATGTTCGCAGCCCGCCAGCGGATGGGATTTATTAAAGGCCACGCATAGGGGATCGTTGGCGAAGGGAAGGGTGCAAAAATTGGATTTTTCCTTGAGCATTTCTTCGGACAAATTGTCGATAAAAGCGGGACGCAGGACAAAGCCGAGATCATATTCCTTGGATTTTAACAGGTTAAAAGCTTCCAGCAGATCCGTATCGCGATGGGAAACACTAACATGCGGATAGACTTGTTTAAAGGCGCCTAAAACATCGGCCAATAAATGGGAAAAGGCATCACCCAGATAGACAATGGAGAGTTTATTTTTATTCTGTCCGGTAAAGGTGTTGATCCGAAATACGGAATCATCATATTGTTGCACGATTTTTTTCGCCTCCTGCAGAAGCAGTTCTCCCGCAGAGGTCAGGGTTACGTGGTGGGTACTGCGATCAAATAATTCCGTACCGAATTTATCTTCCAGTTCTTTGATATGACGGCTTAGGATCGGTTGAGTCATATAAAGCTTATTTGCCGCTTTAGTAAAATTCAGCATTTCTGCCAGTGTAATAAACTCGCGTAACAGGCGTATTCTCATAAACTCCCAATCCTTATCACAGCTGTTAGGTTCAACCAGTCTAAACATTTTTCACTGAAAAAGCGAGTTGATAAATCCAACCTTTATCTTTCTTTTTATGCCGTAAATTTCCGTTTCTCTCTTTATATTTTTAAGCGGGCGGTTATACATATTTCACATAACGAAAAGTATAAAAAGAATTTCACCGGCCATGATGCGCCTTGTAGTATGAATGGCAACCGGAGCAGACAGAATCGCGCTTTTGGTGTAAGTATCTCATTGTTAATTAAGGAGTTTCCTATGACTATTAAAGCAAATTACGAATCCGATCACGATAAACGTAAAGAAATGTCTCATGAAGAACTTGGCACAATTCCTCATATGCCTTTTGAGGAATATTCCGAAAAACTAAAAGACTGTTTCATTATGAAACGTAAAAACGGCATTCTTGAAGCCCGTATGCATACCAACGGCGGTCCGATTCAATGGGGAGCTCAATTGCACCAAGGGTTACATTTATTCTTCGATTGGGCGGGACGTGATCCGGATAACGAAGTCATTATTTTGGGTGGTATAGGACCTGATACTTTTAAAGGTATCGGTCGCGTTAATAAAGAAGGCGAATGGCAGCCGGCCACCGAATTTGCTTCGGACCCGGACGTTGCTTGGCGTATGTATAACTACCAGTATTATGATGGTACCAATGATATTGAAGGTCAGATTTTTGATCTTGAAGTTCCTACCATCGGTGTGTGGGCCGGCGCAACCTTCCATTCCGATTTAGTCTTGTTCAGCGATATTACGTTAGCTACCGAAGACGCTTGGACAACCGAAATGCACTTCAGAACCAATATGGTGCCGGGCGATGGTGTTCAAATCGCATGGCGCGAATTAATGGGACGTAAACGTTTTGCTTATGCGGAATTAACCGGTGAAATTATTACCGCACGTAAAGCATTGCAGTTAGGTATGGTAAACGAAATCTGTGAAGATACCGAAGCCGCTTATAAGCGTGCTTGGGAAATCGCCGAACTGATTATGCGTACCGGTACTCGAGTTACCCGCCGTATTACCACTCAGATTTTACGTCAGCCTTGGAAAGAAGATATTGCCAAGGAACTGCGTACCGCCTTTGCTACCGAAATGTTCGTTACCGCAACCGAACATTCGCCGCACGAAGCCGATTACTGGGAGCGCGCGAAAGAAGAGGCCGCATTAGTACGTGCCGCCGAGAAGAAAGGTAAGGTTATTCGTCCTCGCATCAATGGAGGCCAGGAAGAAGACGAAATCAAATAAAACTTGCTTAAACCCTATAAAGCTCTGCCGTAACAGCAGAGCTTTATTGTACAACTTACTTGCAGAGGCTGATTATGGGCAATGTAGAAAAAACTGAAAAAGGATTGAATTTCGGCAAACAGGGATGGTTTGTCATTATTAATCAGGCCGTGATGTTCTGGGTTGCCGCCGGCGTTTGTACCCATGGTCTCAATGTGATTTTGCCTGCGATTTCGGAGTTTTATCAGCTGGATTATAACGAGCTGTTGTTCTTTGTAACCCCGGCTTCCTGGGCGGCCATACCGGCGGCACCTTTCTGCGCCTGGTTGTGTGAGAAAAAAGGCAATAAATTCGTTATTAATTTATGCCTGATTTTATGCGCACTTTGTTTTGGCCTGATCGGGTATGCGGATTCCGTCTTGATTTTTACCCTTTTGTTTGCCGGTGTTTCCTTTTTCGGCACGGGCTTTGCCTATATCGCCGGTACTGCTTTGGTTGCCGACTGGTTTGTGCGTAAACAAAGTATGGCGCTGGGATTTATTACCTTCGGTCAAACCACTTCCAGTGCCTTCTTCGTTCCGGTTCTGAGTGTTACCTTCTCTCTCTGGGGCGTTCATCACGGCTTCTGGGGAATGTCCCTGCTGATGTTACTGATCGCCTTATTTGTCTGGAAATTTATCGCCAATAAACCGGAAGACGTCGGTCTGTTGCCGGATAACGAACCCTTGCCGCCGACCACAGGAACGGCATCCGCTCCGCAGCCCGAATATATCGGACTGACCCGTAAAAAATTACTGGCCATGAAAGATGTCTGGTTTATGGGGCTTTCCACCGGCGCTATCTATATTATGCTGGTAGGCGTAGTTAGTCAGATTGTTCCTCGTTTGGTTCATGTGGGGCTGGATCTGAATACGGCGATTTTCTATATGAGCGCTTCCGCTTTATTCGGCACGCTAGGCGCTTATGCTTGGGGGTGGCTCAACCATAAAATCGGGATCAAACCGGCGTTGTTGATTTATAACCTGTGGTGGATGCTCGCCATTCTTTTAAACCTTTCTTCTTCTTCAACGGTGTTGCTGGTGTCCATGGGCATGATTGGACTGGCATTGCCGGGAGCGACTAATTACAGCACCGCTTTTGTTGCAACCAAGTTTCCGCGCCAGGCTTATGTCAGAGCTCTGGGGATCATTCACCCGATTCAATCGGTGGTACGCTGCTGCGCCTTTTCGATTTTGGCTTTCGGATTAAGTTATCTGGGCGGCTACGACGGCGCTTATCTCTTACTGGTAGGGGTCGGCGTGATTTCCTTTATTTTAATCTGGGCCACCGATTTGACCCCGGTTAATAGCAATAATCAGTCCGAATAATAAAACAGGAGTTTATATTATGAGATTACAAAATAAAGTGGCAATTATTACCGGGGCGAGTTCCGGTATCGGTGAAAAAACGGCGGAATTATTTGCCGCAGAGGGTGCAACACTGGTTATTGTTGCAAGACGTCGGGAACGTTTGGAACGATTGGCGGAAAAAATTCGTCGCCAAGGGGGAGAGGTTAAGGTGATTGCCGCTGATATCACTTCCGAAAGCGAATGCCGTAGAGTTATCCGGGAAAGTATCGAAGCCTTCGGGAATATCGATATTTTGGTAAATAATGCGGGGATCGCCGATAAACATCTTCCTATTACCAAATGTTCTACCGCCTGGTGGGATGAGGTTATCCTCACGGATCAAACTTCCGTGTTCTATCTCACCAAAGCGGCCCTGGAAAAAATGAACAAGGGTTCTATTGTCAACGTATCTTCCATCGGCGGCGTGTTCGGTTCGGCCGGAATCTCCTATTCGGCGGCGAAGAGCGCCTTATTGGGTATGACGAAAAACGTCGCCATTCAGTATGCGGGTAAAGGTATTCGCTGTAATGCGGTTTGTCCCGGCCCGACCCCGACGGAATTAAATACGCCGGATAAATTGGCGACCTTTGACGATTTTGCTAAACAATGCGCCAAACACATGAATATGAGCTTGCCGGAAACTCGGGCGGAAGAACAAGCCCAGGCCATTCTGTTTTTTGCTTCTGATGAATCAAGCGGCGTTACCGGCCAGGTATTGGTCGTCGACAACGGCATTACATTATAGGAGCTGGCTATGCAAGAAGTGGTTATTGTCAGTGCGGCCAGAACGCCTATCGGCAGTTTCGGCGGCTGTTTTAAGGATATAGGTGCGGTAGAACTGGGTAGAATAGCCGTATCTGAAGCGATTAAACGTGCCGGTATTGATGCCGCTATAGTAGATGAAGTGATTCTCGGCAATGTATTGTCGGCGGGACTGGGGCAGAATGTTGCCAGACAGGTAGCGGTTAAAGCGGGAATACCACTGGAAGCGCCGGCATTTACCGTCGGTAAAGTGTGCGGTTCCGGTTTGCAGGCGGTAATATCCGGTGCGCAATCCATTCTTTGCGGTGATGCGGAAGTCGTGGTGGTGGGCGGCACGGAAAGTATGAGTAATGCCGCTTATGTTGCGCCGGCTGTCCGCTGGGGCGCCAGAATGGGCGACGGCACTTTGCTGGACAGTATGATTACAGACGGTCTGACCGATGCTTTTTCCCATATTCACATGGGGATAACCGCAGAGAATCTGGCGGAAAAATATCAGCTTTCCCGCCGGGAACTGGACGAATTCGCTCTAAACAGTCAGTTGAAAACCGAGCGGGCGCAACAAGCCGGAAAATTTGATGAAGAGATTATTGCGGTAGAAGTCAAAAACAGGAAAGCTTCCGTATTGGTTACACAAGATGAACATCCCCGTCATGGCTCGACAATAGAATCTCTGGCAAAATTGTCGCCGGCATTTAAAGCGGACGGCGTAGTAACGGCGGGTAACGCTTCGGGTTTGAATGACGGAGCGGCCGCATTGGTATTAATGAGCAAAGCAAAAGCCCGGGCGTTAAATTTAACGCCGTTGGCGACAATCCGCTCGTGGGCAAGTGCCGGGGTAGCCCCTGAAATCATGGGGTTCGGCCCGGTGCCCGCCACTCGGAAAGCTTTGCACAAGGCCGGGATCAGCGTGTCGGAGCTTGATTTGATCGAGGCGAATGAGGCCTTTGCCGCTCAGGCGCTGAGCGTCGTTCGAACACTGGGCTTGGATCCGGAAAAAACTAATGTGAACGGCGGTGCCATTGCTTTAGGCCACCCTATCGGCGCCTCCGGTGCGAGAATTTTGGTGAGTTTATTGTACGAGATGAAACGGCGAGATGTCGCCACGGGCTTGGCGACGCTTTGTATCGGCGGCGGTCAGGGCATCGCCCTGATTGTCGGTAGATAGATAGCTTATAGGCTTTCCTTCTCTGGTCCCGCTACGGCGGGACTTTTTTATATTCTTAGCCGCATCGATGAAAATTCTACGCCGACTTTGTGATTTTGCCATTTCCCCTTATAATAGCTCGGCTTACCGCTTTGGAAGCGCTAAATTAATCTTAAGTTAATGAGGAAATCAATATGGCAAAGAAAGCAGCAGTGCCGGTAGCCCTGCCCGTTGCCGCGGAGCAGATGACACTTTACCGCCATCAGCGCGGTCAGATTAAAGATAATGCGATTCAAGCATTATTGCATGATCGATTATTCCGTCAGCGTATCGAACGAAAACGCAAAGGAAAAGGCAGTTATCAGCGTAAAGCCAAACACGCCGGGAAATATTTTGAAAAGCCCGATTATAAAATTTTTAGTTTAAGAGATTTTATAATCGGGTTTTTTATTAAATCCGCACAGCTAAGGTTACAACATAATTAAGAGGTAAATATGACAACACATGTTCTGTTTAATAATAACTGGAATGTCCGTATCAGCGATCCCGGCGAAGAAGGGGCAAGCAGCCATTTTTTCGAGAAGATTTACATTACCCTGGAAGCACATACGGAACGGACGCCGGTAAATTATGAATTTACCCGTAAAGTAGAAAATGAAGTGAAAATCAACCGCACTTTTACCGATTTGGACGAATTGTTTAAATTCTTGGCCGACTATCTGGATCCCGTATCTTTAGGAAATCTGGGCGTCAAAATCGGTAGCTTGGGGTTGGCGCAGCCACAGGAACAAGCATAGGTTCGCATTTGCTCTAGAGCTATTCGTGCTTGGATTAAGAAAAAAAGAGCGGTCAAAAATAACGGATTTTTGACCGCTCTTAATTTACTTATGCACCTTGTTTAGCGCATGGTAACGAATTCTTCCGAACCTGTGGGGTGAATGGCGACGGTATTGTCGAAGTCCGCTTTGGTCGCGCCCATTTTGATGGCGACAGCAAAACCTTGAATCATTTCGTCCACACCGAAGCCGATACCATGTAAACCGACGATTTTTTCTTCTTTACCGGCACATACCAGTTTCATTCGGCACGGCTGCCGATGTTGAGTAACGGCGCTGTACATCGGGGTAAAGGAGGAAGTATAGACTTTAATGTTTTCCGCACCGTACTGTTCTTTTGCCTGCGGTTCCGTCAGACCGATAGTACCGATCGGCGGATGGCTGAATACCACGGTGGGTACCAGACGGTAATCCAGATGTTCTTCCGGTTTATTGTTGAACAGACGTTCGGATAAACGGCGTCCCGCAGCAACGGCAACCGGGGTTAGCTCTATGCCGCCCTGCATAATATCGCCCACGGCGTAAATGCCCTTTACATTGGTATTCTGATAGGCATCGGTTTTGATGAAACCGCGTCCGTCGGTTTCCACACCGGCGGCTGCAAGGTTAATCACATCCGTCGCCGGCTGGCGTCCGATAGCCCAGATTAGGCTATCCACCTCTTGGCTACGACCGTCTTCCAATTGTAGGGTTAAGGAACCGTCGGCATTTTTAATTACTTGCTGCGGAATCGCCTGGGTATGCAGCCGAATACCGTCTTGTTCGAATACTTCCAGCAGGGTATCGGTAATCATCGGATCGAAGTTGCGCAGCGGTGCGTGTTTGCGCACGAATAAATGGGTTTCTACCCCGAATCCGTTCATTACACCGGCCAGTTCGACCGCGATATAGCCGGCGCCGACGATAGCCACACGTTTCGGTAATTCCGTCAGAGCAAATACACCGTCGGAATCAATACCGTATTCCGCCCCTTGAATATCGGGACGGCTCGGTCGTCCGCCGGTGGCAATCAGAATATGATCGGCGCTGAAGCTTTCTTTGCTGCCGTCGGCAAACTGAACTTCCACGCTGTTCGGGCCGGTAAAGCGGGCGAAGCCGTTAATCACATCCACCTGATTTTTGGCCAGAACATTATTGTAGGAGTTATGGATACGGGAAATATAAGCTTGGCGGCTTTCCACCAATTTAGCGAAATCAAATTTATTTAAACTTAAATCAAATCCGTAATCCGGCGCATAATTTTTGATCGCCTCGGCAAGCTGGGCGCCGTGCCACATGACTTTTTTCGGAACGCAGCCGACATTTACGCAGGTACCGCCCAAATGCTTCGCTTCGATAATCGCACATTTTTTGCCGTAACTGGCCGCCCGGTTAACGGAAGCAATGCCGCCGCTACCGCCGCCGATAGCAAGATAATCATAGTGTTTAGCCATTATGTTGTTCCTATATTGTGATGAAATTCCGTGGGTTATTGTGCCGAAAAAAACGGCCGAAAGCAAAGGGCGCGCAATAATCGGTTTAATCGGTATTATCAATCTTTCCCTCTTTTCCCGCCATACAAAAAGTAATCCGACCTATAAATTATATGTCGGTGAGGGAGGGACAAAATATGACATGGATCATGTTTTTCTCGGCGGCAAATGCCTATAATAGGCCTAACTCAAAAAGGTTACTTATTCACTACAAACCAGGAGAAAGTGAAATGACAACATTAACAAGAAAAGAAGTGGATTTATTAGGGGAACGCGAAGTACCGGCGGATGTTTACTGGGGGATTCATACATTAAGAGCGGTTGAAAATTTTAATATTTCCAATGTAACCATTTCCGATGTACCGGAATTCGTCAAAGGCATGGTGATGGTGAAAAAAGCGACCGCACTGGCTAACGGCGAATTAGGTGCGATTTCCGAGTCTATTTCCAAAGCCATCGTAGCGGCCTGTGATGAGATCCTAACCAGCGGCAAATGCCTGGATCAGTTCCCGTCAGATGTTTATCAGGGCGGTGCGGGTACTTCCGTAAATATGAACACCAACGAAGTGGTGGCTAACCTGGCATTAGAAATTTTAGGCCACAAAAAAGGCGAATATCAGTACCTTGATCCTATGGATCATGTGAATGCCAGCCAGTCAACCAACGATGCTTATCCGACCGGATTCCGTATTGCGGTTTATAACAGCATTATGAAACTGGTAGCGAAAATCCGTTACTTGCAACAGGGCTTCGAAAATAAAGCGAAAGAATTTTCCGATGTGTTGAAAATGGGTCGTACTCAGTTACAGGATGCGGTACCTATGACCGTCGGTCAGGAATTCAAAGCCTTCTCCGTATTGTTGGACGAAGAAGTGCGCAACTTAACCCAGACCGCTCAGCTGTTGCTGGAAGTTAACCTAGGCGCCACCGCTATCGGTACCGGTTTGAACACACCGCAAGGCTATGCTCAGCTGGCAGTGAAATATCTGGCGGAAGTTACCGGTTTACCTTGCGTAGGTGCGCCTAACCTGATTGAAGCTACTTCCGACTGCGGCGCCTATGTAATGGTACATGGTGCGTTAAAACGTACAGCGGTGAAATTATCTAAAGTATGTAATGACTTACGTTTACTTTCTTCCGGTCCGCGTGCGGGTCTGAATGAAATCAATCTGCCTGAATTACAGGCCGGTTCTTCCATTATGCCGGCGAAAGTGAACCCGGTTGTGCCTGAAGTGGTAAATCAGGTTTGTTTCAAAGTTATCGGTAACGACACTACCGTTACTTTCGCAGCGGAAGCGGGTCAGTTACAGTTAAACGTAATGGAACCTGTTATCGGTCAGGCAATGTTTGAAAGTATCGATATTCTGACTAACGCCTGCGTAAATCTGCGCGATAAATGTATCGACGGTATTACCGTGAACAAAGAAATCTGCCAGAACTACGTATTTAACTCTATCGGTATCATTACTTATCTGAATCCGTTTATCGGCCACCACAATGGTGATGTTATCGGTAAAATCTGTGCCACTACCGGCCGCAGCGTACGTGAAGTGGTGTTGGAGAAAGGCTTGTTGAGCGAAGCGGAATTAGACGATATTCTTTCCGTCGAAAATCTGATGAACCCGACTTATAAAGCTAAATTGAAAAAATAAAAAAACTTAGTTAAAAAAACCGCACTTTGGGCGATAACCTCAAAGTGCGGTTATTTTTTTATTACTTTTGGTGAGAATTAATCCTGTTGAGATTTCCCTAAGCTACTCGTCGTTAATATAATTCATCCTGCTGGATTAAAAAATTCTGCGCATGTCTGGAAGCAATGTTGGCTTTATGCCGTTTGGCGTGCTTCAGCCGTCTGGTACGACGGGATTGGGTTAAATGCAGAGCGCTATTGGTTTTCTTTAAGTGTAGTTTACGGCGTCTGATACTCATGATTATTCCTTCTTATTTATGTTTGCTATTGTTTGCTATGTTTGCCTGAGCCTTATTCCGACCGCTTTAATCGGCTAAGGTTTTTGCAGCCTTTTCCGTATTTTTCGGCGCTTGAGCGCTTACGCCGCCGGTTTCTTTCAGGTTTAAGGCGGCGGCTTCTTGGGTTTGCTGTACCCGATAATAATTGACAATGCTATTCATATAACGGCGGATATTTTCTACATACTGGTAAGCTTCATAACCGCGCGCATAGCCGTATTTCAGATTGCTGTGGTAACGCTTTTCCGCCAGCAGGGGCAGGTTCTTTTTCACATCCAGCCAGTTATCGGGATCGCCGCCCAGGGTTTTGGTTAAACGACGCGCGTCGAGCATATGTCCGAGTCCCATATTATAGCCGGTAAGGGCATACCAGATCCGATCTTCCTGGGGGATACTGTCCGGTACCTGGGAAATCAACCAGTGCAAATATTCGGAGCCGGCTTTAATGCTTTGCTCCGCATCGGTACGATCGCTGATTTTCATTCGATCGGCGGTGGCTTTGGTCAGCATCATAATACCCCGTACTCCGGTCGGTGATGTGGCATCCTCGTTCCAATGGGATTCCTGATAGGCGACCGCCGCCAGTAAACGCCAGTCCAGCTCGCCTTTATATTTATTGAATAAAGGTGCGTATTTCGGCAGGACGTTTTCAATTGCATTTGTGTAGGAACGCATATCCACATAGTCGAATTTCGACATATGGTTAAAATATTTTTCCTCAATACGGGCAATCAGTCCGCCTTCAATGGCTCGGTTAAAAAAATCCAGCAACGCCGATTGCAGCTCGTTATAGGAATTATTGGGTAAATACCAGTGGACGCCCGATTCATCGGTAACGTCAAAGGCCACTGCAATCTGCGGTTTGATTTGCTGAGCGGCGGATACATCGATGGAATTGGCAATGGTGTAATCGATTTTACCTTCCGCCACTTTCAGCAGCAGTTCTTCCGGCGTGCTGTTATCTTCCGTCCGCCATTCCAGGGTCGGATACTGGCGGCGTTTTTCACTGAGGATCGCCTCTAGTTCGGAACCGCCGGCAATACCGAGTTTACCTTGGAGCTGATTCAGAGATTGCGGGCGAGTTTCTCCTTTACGGTAAACCAGCTGCCAGGAAGCGGAGGCATAAGCGGGGCCGACCTGAAAAATTTCCGCCTGTTTACTCTGATACAGCAGATTTGCGGCGGCGATATCAATATCGTTTTCTTTCAGGGCGTTAAACAGCTCCTGACTGTTATTCATGGTTTTTATTTCAAGGCTAACCCCGAGGTAATCGGCAAAGGCTTTGCTCAGATCGTATTCCAGTCCGGCCTGGCCGTCCTTGCCGATAAAATAGGAAACGGGATTATTCACGCTGCCGACAATAAGCTTACCGCGCTGCTGAATAGCGCTATAGCGATTTTGTTCGGAACGCATCATCTGCTGCCAAGGGAAAACCATATCAATGGCCCACAGCAGCAGTCCGAATGCGGTGATAACTCGTAAAAATAAACCTTTCAAGGCGCCTCATTTGATCTAAGCCGATAATGTTGGGCATTTTAACCGCAACGCAAATAATATACAAACCCGCAAAATTTCCTTCTTTTTAAGGCAAACGTTTTCGTTATGACATAATTTCATTTATAATACGGCCAATTTCTTTGTTTTCTAATCAATCAGGGGAAACCTATGTTCCAGATTTTTCGCGGCTCTCCGGCCCTTTCCGAATTTCGTTTAGCTCAATTGGCGCTACGCTTTCAGCAAGCGGATTTAGCGGTAAAATCCTGCTATGCGGAATATTTACATTTTGCCGAGCTTTCCGAAGCTTTGAACGAGGAAGAAAGCCGGGAGCTAGAGCAGTTGTTGCACTATGGTCCGACCTTGGCGCAGCATAAACCGGAAGGCGAATGTTTTATCGTGATCCCGCGAGTGGGTACTATTTCCTCTTGGTCTTCCAAGGCGACGGATATCGCCCATAATTGCGGCCTGAATAAAGTACTGCGTTTGGAGCGCGGCCTGGCTTTTTACTTTGAATTCGAGCATAGTTTGAGTGCCGAACAGGAAAACAGACTGTGCGCCCATATTCACGATCGCATGATGGAAACCGTGATTCGTTCTCCGCAGCAGGCGGACATGCTGTTTCGTCAGCAGGAACCTAAACCTTTTACTACGGTGGATATTCTGCACGGCGGGCGTAAAGCCTTGGAAACCGCCAATATTGAATTAGGATTGGCTTTGGCCGAAGACGAAATAGATTATCTGGTGGAGAATTTTACCGCCCTCGGACGTAACCCGGCGGATATCGAACTCTATATGTTCGCTCAGGCCAACTCGGAACATTGTCGGCATAAAATCTTTAATGCGGACTGGGTTATCGATGGCGAAAAACAGGAAAAATCCCTGTTTAAAATGATTAAAAATACCTTTGAAAAGACCCCGGAATACGTACTTTCTGCTTATAAGGATAATGCGGCGGTTATGGAAGGCTCCAAAGTGGGACGTTTCTTCCCGGATCAGGACGGACAATACCGCTATCATAACGAAGATGCCCATATTCTGATGAAGGTGGAAACCCATAACCACCCGACCGCCATTTCACCCTTCCCAGGGGCGGCTACCGGTTCCGGCGGCGAAATCCGCGATGAAGGGGCAACCGGTCGGGGCGCCAAGCCGAAAGCGGGGTTAACCGGTTTTTCCGTATCCAACTTAGTGATTCCCGGCTTTGAACAGCCTTGGGAAAATCCGCTGTCCAAACCGGGACGTATCGCTTCCGCGCTGGATATTATGATTGAAGGGCCGTTGGGCGGCGCCGCCTTTAATAATGAATTCGGTCGCCCGGCCTTGCTCGGTTATTTCCGTACCTATGAAGAAAAGGTCAACAGCTTTAATGGCGAAGAGGTGCGCGGCTATCACAAGCCTATTATGCTGGCGGGCGGTATCGGTAATATTCGTGCCGAGCATGTGAAAAAAGGTGAGATTCCGGTAGGGGCGAAACTGATCGTACTCGGCGGCCCGGCGATGAATATCGGTCTTGGCGGCGGTGCCGCTTCTTCCATGGCTTCGGGGAAATCTAAAGAAGACTTGGATTTCGCTTCCGTACAGCGCGATAATCCGGAAATGGAACGCCGCTGCCAGGAAGTGATCGATCGCTGCTGGCAGTTGGGAGAGAGAAACCCGATCGCCTTTATTCATGACGTAGGAGCGGGCGGTTTGTCCAATGCGATGCCGGAATTGGTACATGACGGCGGTCGCGGCGGTAAATTCGAATTACGTAATATTCTGTGCGACGAGCGCGGTATGTCGCCGTTGGAAATTTGGTGTAACGAGTCGCAGGAACGCTATGTATTGGCGGTGGCGCCGGAAAATCTCGAACTGTTTGAACAGATTTGTCGTCGCGAGCGTGCACCTTATGCGGTTATCGGCGAGGCTACCGCAGAAGAACATTTAACCCTGCAGGATAGCCATTTTGACAATAAACCTATTGATTTACCGATGAGCGTCTTATTGGGCAAAACTCCGAAAATGACCCGCGAAGTAAGCTCTTGTGAGGTGAATAATCCCGCTTTGGATCAGAGCGCTATTGAACTGAAAGAGGCTTTGCATCGCGTATTACGCTTGCCGGTGGTGGCGGAAAAAACCTTCCTGATTACCATCGGCGACCGTTCGGTTACCGGTATGGTGGCGCGCGATCAGATGGTCGGCCCTTGGCAGATTCCGGTATCCGATGTGGCGGTAACCACCGCCAGTTTAGACAGTTACCATGGCGAAGCCATGTCTATGGGCGAACGTGCGCCTGTGGCATTGCTGGATTTTGCCGCTTCGGCGCGTTTGGCGGTGGCGGAAAGCATTACCAATATCGCTGCAACGGATATCGGCGATATTAAACGGATTAAACTCTCCGCCAACTGGATGTCGGCCGCCGGACATAAAGGTGAAGATGCCGGTTTATACGCAGCGGTAAAAGCGGTGGGCGAAGAACTTTGTCCGCAGCTCGGTTTGACCATTCCAGTGGGTAAGGATTCCATGTCGATGAAAACCACCTGGCAGGAAAACGGCGAACAGAAAAGCGTTACCGCTCCGCTTTCCTTGGTTATCAGCGCCTTTGCCCGCGTGCAGGACGTACGTAAAACCGTAACTCCGCAGCTGCGCACCGATAAAGGGCATAATCTGCTGTTATTAATCGATCTGGGCGAAGGTAAGGATCGTCTGGGGGCGACCGCACTGGCTCAGGTGTATAAACAACTGGGTGATAAGCCGGCGGATGTGGTGAATGCGCAATTACTGAAAAACTTCTTCAATGCCATGCAGACGCTGGTGCAACAGCAAAAACTGCTGGCTTATCACGACCGTTCCGACGGCGGGTTAATAGTTACTTTGGCGGAAATGGCCTTTGCCGGCAACTGTGCCGTATCGGTAGATATCAGTGCATTCGGCGACAGTGATCTGGGCGTTTTATTTAACGAAGAACTCGGTGCCGTAATTCAGGTGCGCGAAACCGATCTGAATGCGGTACGCGAAGTCTTGACACAGCACGGTCTGATTCATTTAACCAAAGAACTGGGGGCGGCAAGCGAAGGCGATGCTTTTGAAATCACAAGGGGTACCAAGGTGCTGCTAAGTGAAAAACGCTCCGAATTACGCGGTATCTGGGCGGAATTAACCCACCAGATGCAACGTTTGCGGGATAACCCGGAATGTGCGGATCAGGAATTTGCTGCTAAGAAAGCGGCGGATAATCGCGGCTTCAGTGCATATTTAAGCTACGATATTAATCAGGATATCGCCGCCCCTTATATTGCCAAGGGGATTAAACCGCGTATTGCGATTTTGCGCGAGCAAGGAGTCAACAGCCATGTGGAAATGGCGGCGGCCTTTGATCGGGCGGGATTTGAAGCAGTAGACGTACATATGAGCGATTTACATCAGGCTCGCTATAATCTTCAGGATTTTAATGCCCTGGTTGCTTGCGGCGGCTTCTCTTACGGCGACGTGCTCGGTGCCGGCGGCGGTTGGGCGAAATCCATTTTGTTCAATACCGCATTGCGTGAACAGTTTGCCGCTTTCTTCGCCCGTGAAGATACCTTATCTCTCGGTGTGTGTAACGGTTGTCAGATGTTATCCAATCTGGCGGAAATTATTCCGGGCACGGAAAACTGGCCGCGTTTTGTTCGCAATAAGTCGGAGCGCTTTGAAGCTCGTGCCGCCTTAGTCCGAATTAACGACAGTAATTCCCTCTGGTTCTCCGGCATGGCTGGCTCGCATATGCCGATTGCGGTTTCCCACGGGGAAGGACGGGTTGAATTTAAACATGAGGGCCAGTTACAGGGGCTGCATGAGCAGAATCTGATTATTGCTCAATATGTGGATAATAATATTCAGGTTACGGAAAATTACCCGGCTAATCCGAACGGTTCCGTACAGGGAATTACTGCACTTTCCAACAGCAACGGCCGGGTTGCGATTATGATGCCGCACCCTGAGCGCGTGTTCCGCACCGTCAGCAACTCATGGCATCCGGAAGACTGGAGCGAAGACGGCGCCTGGATGAGATTGTTTAGAAATGCCAGAGTGGCACTGAAATAATCCTTAATTTAGGTAATTAACACGCGTCCTCGGGCGCGTGTTTTTTTAAGGCCGGCATCGACAAAAAATAACGCCTTGGTTGTCCAAGGCGTTATTTTTTATTGTTTTATTTTAATTTTATTCCCATTCGATCGTTGCCGGCGGTTTGCCTGAAACGTCGTACACCACGCGGGAAATGCCGTCCACTTCGTTAATAATACGGTTGGAGATTTTTCCTAGCAGCTCATAAGGCAGATGAGCCCAGTGGGCGGTCATAAAGTCGATGGTTTCTACCGCACGCAGGGATACGACCCAGTCGTATTTGCGTCCGTCGCCCATAACCCCGACGGATTTAACCGGCAGAAAGACGGTAAAGGCCTGGCTGACTTTATAATACCAATCCGCTTTGTAAAGCTCTTCAATAAAGATCGCATCGGCACGGCGCAGTAAATCGCAGTATTCTTTTTTCACTTCGCCCAGTACGCGTACGCCGAGGCCCGGGCCCGGGAACGGGTGGCGATTTAGCATTTCCGCCGGTAAACCCAAGGCTAAACCGATTTTACGCACTTCGTCTTTAAACAGTTCGCGTAAGGGTTCTACCAACCCCAGTTTCATATAATCCGGTAAACCGCCCACATTATGATGGGACTTGATTACATGCGCTTTACCGGTTTTGCTGGCGGCGGATTCGATAACATCGGGATAAATGGTACCCTGTGCCAGCCATTTTACATTACTCAGTTTATGGGATTCTTCATCAAATACATCCACAAAAACTTTACCGATAATCTTACGTTTCGCCTCCGGCTCATCAATGCCTGCCAATTCGCTGAGGAAACGATCCTCGGCATTGACACGAATAATATTCAGGCCGAATTTATTGCCGAACATTTCCATTACCTGATCACCTTCGTTCAGGCGCAATAAACCGTTATCCACAAAGACGCAGTGCAGGTTTTTGCCGATGGCGCGGTGTAGTAACAGTGCGGTTACCGAGGAATCCACGCCGCCGGATAAACCTAAAATGACTTCATCATCGCCCACTTGCTCTTTAATCCGCGCCACTGCGTCTTCGATAATGTTTTCTGCGGTCCATTTGGTTTCGCAAGCACAGATATTAACCACAAAATTTGTTAACAGTTTCAGCCCTTGTTTGGTGTGGGTAACTTCCGGATGGAATTGTACGCCGTAAAAACGCCGTTGTTCATCGGACATGGCGGCGATTGGGCAGGTTGGGGTTACGCCGGTAAGATTAAACTGCGGCGGTAGTTGGGTAACCTTATCGCCGTGGCTCATCCATACGTCCAACGAATTGTTATGTTCGATCAGATTACCGAGCAGGGCGTCTTGAGCCTTCACCTCCACGGCGGCATAACCGAATTCACGTTGATCGGAACCTTCCGTCAGACCGCCCAGCTGCATTGCCATGGTTTGCATGCCGTAGCAGATGCCGAGTACGGGTACGCCGGCATTAAACACATATTCAGGGGCGCGCGGGCTGTTTGCTTCGGTAGTGCTTTCCGGGCCGCCGGAAAGAATGATACCGCTCGGATTAAAGTTGCGGATATCCTGCTCCGATACGTCCCATGCCCAGAGTTCGCAGTAAACGCCGATTTCGCGTACCCGGCGGGCGATAAGCTGAGTATATTGGGAACCAAAGTCCAGAATAAGGATTTTATGATTGTGAATATTGTTCATTTAGTTTTCTCGTTGTAAGGATAAATTATTTATCACAGGCAGTGGTTTCTAACCGCTGGAGGCCTACATATTCAAAAACCGTCAATATGGCCTTGCGGCAGTCCGCTGCGAAAAGTTTGGCAAATTGTTTGGTGGGCGGGCCATAAGCTTCAATGACCAGCGCTTTATTTATCAATTCCTTTTGCTGCACTATTACCCAGTGATTTTTCTCCAATGCCTGCAATACGCTTTGCTTGGATTGCCCTTCATAAACATCGGGTACGCCGCTATGCGACCAGTCGTTAGTACAGGCGGTCAGCGATAACAGCATGGCGGCAAACAGATATTTTTTCATCGGATAACTCCTTTCATCAAAAACAGAGGGTATTTTAGCTTACCAGCCGTTCTTTTTTAACCCTGTTTTTTATCCTCATGTAAACGGCGGATAAGGGATAAAATTTCGCGCATATTTTTCCCCTTGCCTTGTGCCGCAGACTGATCTACCGGCATCCGGGTTTCTTCATAAGCGATAACCTGAATACCGGCCGCCTGCGCCGCCATAATACCGTAGCTGGAATCTTCGACGGCTACGGCATGAGCGGCGGGAACGCCTAAATGTTCCAAGGTTCGCAGATAGATTTCCGGATTGGGTTTGCTCTCCTGAAACATTTCTCCGCTCAGGATCAGATCGAAACGCTGATAAATACCGCAAGCGGTTAAAATGGTTTCAATATGTTTTAAGGCGGAGGAGGAGGCTACCGCCAGTTTAATTTTATTGGCTTCGGCATATTCGATGATGTGCAGGATATCGCGACGGAAGATGGATGGATAATCGACATGGCTGAAAATTTCGTGGAAAAATTGTCGGTAGCGATGCTCGATTTCTTCCAAGGCTAAAGGAGAACCGCTTAGTTCTTTAATGATGGCCGGAATCTGTGGCAACGAACAGCCGATCAGTGCCGCACGCCGTTCCGGCGGAAGCGGCCGGTGATGTTGTTGCAAGGTTTCAATAAAGCGGGTTTGCAATTGAAATTCGAAAAACTCCGTATCTACAATTACTCCGTCCATATCGAAGATGATGGCTTGCAGCATAGATTTCCTTCCTTAATCATAAAAGTGCGGTCATTTTCATCCGAGTTTTTGCGCAGGAATTATAGCAGAAATTTGTTGCTAAAGCGGAGGATATTATTTTAAATTTACTCTGTCGTTGCCATGTTTGCGGCGGCATCCGAATGTTTCTCCTCAAAATTAAAGAAGCGGCAGTATATGTTACCGAACAATCTGAATTTATCCCCGATCCATGCGTTTCGTGCGGAAGTGGTTGCTGGCATCACCCAATGTGAAAAAGGGAATGATCTGGATTTTACGGTTGATCGGGCGGAAGGAATGGAAGGTTATATGCTGCAGCTGACGACTTTCGGCAAAGGCTTTATGTTCGACGGTAGTGATAGGCTGCCGTTGCAACGAGGTCAACTTTTACTGTTTTCGCCTAAGGCGGCTCATCATTATTACCGGCAGCCGGAATATCAGTTCTGGCATTATAAATGGGTGTATTTTTCTCCCCCTTCCCGCTGGCTGAAATGGCTGAACTGGTCAAATACCGTACGGGGAATAGGTCGGATTCAGCTTGGCGACAATCAATATTTTCAGGAAATCAGCCAGTTGTTTACCAAGCTGGAAACAGAACTGAAATCTTCGCATCCCCTTAAGCAAACGATGGCGGCCAGCCTATTGGAATATTTGCTGATGAAATGCGTTTCGGTCGAACAAATTGAAATCGCCCCTCCTCTAGATAGCAGAATAGTAAAGGTATGTGATTTGATTCTGGCGAATCCGGCGGCAAAACACAATGTTCAATATTTTGCCGATAAAGTTTATTTATCCGAATCCCGTTTGTCCCATCTATTTAAACAAGCTTTGGGCGTCGGCTTGGTGCAATGGCGTGATATGCAGCGTATCGCCGAGGCGAAGAAGCTGTTGTACTTCTCCGATATGTCCGTCAATAAGATTGCAAAATCCCTCGGGTATGAAGATGCGCTGTATTTTTCCAAGGTATTTAAAAAATATCAGGGCGTTTCTCCCGCGCGTTTCAGAAATACGCAACAAAGAGAAAACGGCTAATGTGATCTGCTTCTCAGTTCCGGAAGTATAGCGGAATATTCCATACGAGTAACGAAAAGTTACATGGTCTTTTTACCTTCAGGGTATAAGATCTGCCCATCTTTAATGGTGTAAACAGGGCTTTTTACCCCTTGTTAAGGGAGAGAAGGCTGGTGTTTTAAAGATAGAAAACCGTTCATTCTACGAGGAATTTTTTATGAAAAAACCAACATTCGGACGTATGTTCCTGACCGGAATTTTTGCTTTGGCTTGCTATGGGCAGGCGATGGCTGCAGATATCGTCAATATTTCCAAAATCGATGGTATGCCTTGGTTTAACCGCATGGCGGAAGGGGTCGTTCAGGCGGGTAAGGATAACAATGTTAATGCTTATCAGGTCGGGCCTTCCAATACAGATGCGCCTCAGCAAGTTAAATTGATTGAGGATTTGATCGCGAAGAAAGTCAGCGCCATTTCGATCGTACCGAATGACGCCAGCGCGTTGGAACCGGTACTGAAAAAAGCCAAGCAAAACGGTATTGTGGTGCTGACCAACGAATCCGTAGGGCAGCCGAGTGCCGACTGGGATATCGAAGTTATTGATAACGCTCAGTTCGCCGCCGACTATGTGGAAGAAGTAGCGAAATCTTTAGGGGGTAAAGGCGGTTATGTGCTTTATGTAGGCGGTTTAACCGTACCTCAGCACAATCTGTGGGCAGATCTGTTTGTGAAATATCAGAAAGAACATTATCCGGATATGTTTGAAGTTACCAGCAGAATGCCGGTAGCGGAAAATATTAATGATGCCCGCCGCACCACCATTGATTTGGTGAAAGCCCATCCGGATCTTAAGGCGGTGATTTCATTCGGTTCCCAGGGACCTATAGGTGCCGGACTGGCGGTGAAAGAAAAACGTCTGAAAGGAAAATTACATGTTTTCGGTATGATGATTCCTTCTCAGGCAGCTTCTTTGATCAAGAGCGGCAATATTACCATGGGAATTACCTATGATCCGGCCAGCGCGGGATATGCTTTAGCCGCCGTAGCGGCAAAAGTGCTGAAAGGCGAAAAAATTGAAGAAGGTCTGGAAATTCCGGGCGTAGGTAAAGCTAAGGTCGATAAAGAGAAAAAACTGCTTCAATTCCATAACGTATTGAGAGTTACGCAGGAAAACATAGATAAATTATATTAATTATTGAGAGCAACTATGGGTTCGTAAGAACCCATAGTTGAATTGCCGGAGGCATTATGACATTCATTACAATGCAGAATATCAGCAAAACATTCAACGGGGTAAAAGCGCTTAATCAGGTGGAATTATCGTTAAACTACGGTGAGGCGCTATGCCTGGCGGGACAGAACGGCTGCGGCAAATCAACGCTGATTAAAATTCTCTCCGGTGTTTATCAACCCGATGAAGGGGCGCAAATTCAGATTGGCGCCAGCACTTATTCCAAACTGAAACCCGAAGAATCTATTGCCAAAGGGATTCAGGTGATTTATCAAGATCTTGCGTTATTCCCGAATCTGAGCGTGGCGGAAAATATTGCCATCAATGCTTACCGAGAATTCGGTTTGGTGAATAAACGCCAACAATATGAAATTGCGCAAAACGTACTGGAAAGTATTAATGCCAGTTTGGATTTAAATGAAAATGTAGAAAATCTGCCCGTGGCCGAACAGCAATTGGTGGCGATTTGCCGTGCTCTGGCTCAGAATGCGAAACTACTGATTATGGACGAACCTACCGCTTCGCTGACGGCAAAGGAAGTCAAGGATTTGCTGGCACTGGTGCTGAAATTGAAGAGTAAAGGCATCAGCATTATTTTTGTCAGCCATAAACTGAAAGAAGTGATGAAGGTTTCCGATAACGTGCTGGTACTGAAAGACGGTAATATGATCGGTAAATACCCGATTAAAGAAATCGATGAGAAACGTCTGGGCTTTTTGATGACCGGACTGGAAATTGATTATCAGCGCTTGCCGCTACCGGATTTTAGCGCTAAGAAAAACCTCTTGGAAGTGAAAAATCTTTCACGGGCAAACCAGTATAAGGATATTTCCTTTTCCGTACGGGAAGGGGAAATTTTGGCGCTCACCGGATTATTAGGTTCCGGCAGAACGGAGCTTTGTTTAAGCTTGTTCGGTATTACTCAGCCCGAACAGGGAGAAATCTTTCTGAATGGCGAAAAACTTCGCCTGAATACCAACCGCGATGCCATTGCTAAAGGTATTGCCTATGTTTCCGAAGACAGAATGAGTACCGGCCTGATTATGCCGGAGTCCATTCACAATAATATTATTTCCGCCATTTTTAATAAAATTTCCGATAAATACAAAATTATCGACAATAAAAAAGCCTATAAATACAGCGACGATTTGATCCGTTCGCTCAAAATCAAGGTATCGGATCCCGATTTACCGGTAAATACCCTTTCCGGGGGTAATGCACAGCGGGTTTCTATTGCGAAATGGCTGGCGATTAATCCTAAACTGATTATTCTGGATTCGCCTACCATAGGGGTGGATATCGCCAATAAAGAAGGGATTTTCCGTATCGTGCAGTCTTTATCCGAACAGGGGATTGCGGTGATTTTTGTTACCGATGAGGTAGAGGAGGCTTATTATTACAGCCACCGGGTTTTAGTGATGAAAAAAGGTCGTATTATCGGCGATATTCTTCCGCAGGAAGTTAGCGAGGAATATATTGAGGAGATGATTTATGAAAACACTAAATAATAAAATATTATTTGCGACCCTTTTTATCTTATTCGTTCTGCTAAGCCTGTTTACCGACGATTTCTTCAGTGTGGAAAATTTATACGACGTGATTAATAACTATTCCATGCTGATGATTCTGGCCTGCGGCCTGTTTATCGTATTATTGTCCGGCGGAATTGATATTTCTTTTCCGGCGATTACGATTATCACCCAATATATTATGATTTCCTTTATCTCACAGTTTGATGTGGGATTATTCGCGGCCTTACTGATCTCCCTTGGTAGCGGCGTGTTATTGGGTTTTGTCAATGCGGTTATTGTCAACCGACTTAATGTTCCCTCCATTATTATCACTATTTCTACTTTAAATATTTTCTATGGCGCTTTGCTGTATATCACCAAAGGGATTTGGCTGTACGATTTTCCGCAGTGGTTTCAAGAGGAAATGATACTGTTTAAGCAGGTCAGCGCCGAAGGCGTGGAATACGGATTCTCTTTCCAGGCGATTTTGGCTTGTGCGGCGGTACTGATTACCTGGTTGCTGACGAATAAACTTAGCCTCGGACGTCAGATTTATGCCTTGGGCGGTAGTAAGGATTCCGCTTCTCGTATCGGTTTTAATATTTTTAAACTGCATCTTTTGGCTTATGGCTATATGGGACTGATGTCCGGTTTGGCCGGCATCGTACAGGCTTATACGGTACAGTCGGTGGCGCCGGATTCGTTACTCGGCTACGAACTGACCGTGTTGGCGGCGGTGGTGCTGGGCGGTGCGAGTTTGTCGGGCGGACGCGGCACCTTGGCAGGTACGGTAATGGGGGTGGCCTTGCTGGCGATTATCCAAAACGGGCTTAATTTGCTGAACGTATCTTCCTACTGGCAAACGGTAATTACCGGGGGCATTATTATTTTAAGTATCAGTGCCACGGCTCTGGGACAGAGAAATTCAAGAGGAATATGATTATGAAATTATTGAAGGATAATTCGATAAAATATCTGTTTATTTTATTTGCCGTTGCCATTCTTTCATTCAGTATTCTTATTCCGGAGGTTTTCTGGTCGCTGGCGAATTTTCAATCTATGGCTTCGCAGATTTCCGTGCTGGGGATCTTAACGCTGGCTATGGCGATACCCATGTTAACCGGGGGAATTAACCTTTCCATTATCGCCGGAATGAATGCCTGTGCGCTGATTATCGCTTATTATGTAACCCGTTACTCCGGTATGGAATATTTTCTGCTCGGGTTATTGGTGAGTTTGGGCTGTGCCGTCTTGATCGGTTTATTTAACGGGGTGCTGATCGCCTTTATTCGGGTGTCGCCGATTCTCGCGACATTGGGAACCATGACCCTGGTCAATGGTATCAATATTCTGGTAACGGACGGTTCCACCATTGCTAATTTCCCTTCTGCGGTGCTGAGTATTAACGCCTCCCACCTTTGGTTTATTCCCGTACCCGTACTGATCTTTCTGTGCTTATTCGTATGCGTCTGGTTTATTTTGGAAAAAACCACCGAGGGAAAAGCGATTTATTTTATCGGTAATAATGAGAAAGCGACGCTTTATTCCGGAATTGATAATAAGAAGGTGCAGATTATCGTATATGTGTTGTCTTCCGTGCTCTGTATGTTCGCCGCCTTACTGATGATGTCCAAGTTAAATTCGGCCAAGGCTTCCTACGGGGATTCTTATTTGCTGATTTCTATTCTGGCTGTGGTGTTGGGCGGAATTAATCCGGACGGCGGCAAAGGAAAACTGGTGGGGATTATGCTGGCACTGGTGCTGCTGCAAATTGTGGAAAGCGGCCTGAATATGATTGGTATAAGCAGTTATGTAACCCTGATATTATGGGGTTCTCTACTTATCCTGTTTATTTTCCTACAGAAAAGAACCCTATTCAGATAGGTAAGGACCCATGATGCAGACAGAAAAACAATTAATTGAAGCCGGAAAAATCGTAATCGGGATTGAATTGGGTTCGACCAGAATAAAAGCGGTGCTGATTGATGACAGAGGCACTATTCTGGCTGCCGGCGGCGCCGACTGGGAAAACCGCCTAGTGAACGGAATCTGGACCTATTCTCAGGAAGAAATCTGGGCTAAGTTACAGGCGGCCTATCAGGATTTACAAAAAACCGTTAAAGAAAAGTACCGCACTTTGATTAGACAGGCACAGGCGATTGGGGTTAGCGCCATGATGCACGGCTACCTTCCCTTTGATAAACAGGGGAATCAACTGGTGCCGTTTCGTACCTGGCGTAATAATATCACTCTACAGGCAGCGCAGGAATTAACCGATTTATTCCGCTATCCGATTCCGCAGCGTTGGAGTATCGCTCATTTGTATCAGGCTATCTTAAAAGATGAACCTCATATCGATCAAATTGATTATTTAACCACCTTATCGGGTTATGTACATTGGCGTCTGACCGGGGAGAAAACACTGGGTATCGGCGATGCCTCCGGAATGTTCCCTATCGATACCGCCAGCGGAGATTTTGATCGCAATATGCTGGCCTTATTTGAGCGTCGGATTCAGCATCTGAATATGGGCTGGCGCTTACAGGATATTTTACCTAAGGTGCGGGTCGCCGGCGAAAGCGGCGGAAAATTAACGGCGGAAGGGGCGCGGCTTTTGGATCCGAGCGGTAATCTATGTGCGGGTATTCCTTTATGTCCGCCGGAGGGCGATGCGGGAACCGGTATGGTTGCGACCAACTGCGTGCGGGAAAAAACCGGAAATATTTCCGCCGGTACTTCCGCCTTTGCCATGATCGTACTGGAAAAAGCCTTATCTCAGGTTTATTCCGAACTGGATATGGTTACCACGCCCACCGGAAAGCCCGTGGCAATGGCTCATTCTCAGAACTGCACCACGGATATTAACGCTTGGGTCGGTTTGCTCGGCGAAACCTTGCAAACCTTCGGGGTGAAAGTCTGTACCGAAGAATTGTACGAAACCCTGTTTCTGCATGCGTTGCAGGGGGATGCGGACGGCGGCGGTTTGCTCGCTTACGGTTTCCATTCCGGCGAACATAATGTGGGCTTGGCTCAAGGTTGCCCGTTATTCCTGCATCCGACTAATGCGGATTTTAATCTGGCCAACTTTATACGGGTGCATCTGTATACCGCATTTGGCGCAATGAAGCTGGGTATGGATATTCTTATCGAACGGGAAAAAGTGGAAATTACCCGTATTCTCGGCCACGGCGGCATCTTTAAGACGGAAAATGTTGCCCAGAAGGTACTTTCCTCCGCCCTGAATATTCCCCTTGCCACTATGAATACCGCATCAAACGGCGGGGCGTGGGGAATCGCTTTGTTGGCCAGTTTCCTGCATAAACGGAATGAGGGTTATAGTCTGGAAGATTATCTGGATCAATGTATTTTTAATAATGTGAAAATGACCTTATCGACACCGGATCAGAGCATGGCGGAAGGTTACCGCCAATTTATCCGACGTTATAAGCGCGGAATTCCGGTGGTGCAGGCGGCGGTAGATGCCGGTATCGGTGCCGATTAAGGCGTTGCGGGTAGGCTGCCTTAACTCGGGGCGCCTCAAAAAAATCGAAAAAACGCCCCGAAAACCACCGCACTTTATGCTGTTAGGGGCGGTGGTTTAATCGGGCAGGGATTTCAGATAGGCAGAGGCCTGTGCAAACAATTCTTGCAATTCGTCTGCCCGGTGTGCGACGGCGCGCAGCATTAGCCCCTCTTCGTTTAATTGCGATAAACCGAACAGAATATCGCCGCTGGTGGAAAGTTGCTGTTGCAGAGCGGATTGTAAAGCTCTGATTTCCGCTGCGGATTTGTCGATTGCAAAATAAATCAGAGAGCCCTGGTGGGAATAGTTCTCCATCTGAATTAAGGCGGTTAAATCCATACTTGCCGGCTGCCAGCGGATCCGATCGGATAATAATAGCTTGTCTTCCCGGTATAGCTTCAGCAGCGAATTGAAGTCGCGGAAGGCAAAGCGTTCGCCGTTCATCAGTACCCGACCGATAATGCTGATTTCGCCGTAAATCAGACGGCAGCCTGCACCCATACGAATCTCGGTGGTTTGTTGTAGCGCACTATCCTTATGCAGTACCAAGGGATGGGGCAGATAAAACAACCGGCTGTGCGGCGCCATGGTAATACGGGTATGCTGTACGGCGTATTGGTCCGGATGCATAGACTGCACTCGGGTAAATGCTTGGGTAGTGAGGGATAGTGCGGTATGTTGTGCCAGACGGATTTCTATATCCAATTCATCACCGCCGAGTAACCCCGGCGAGGAAGACATCTGAATCGCATTTAATCCCTGCGGCCAATAGGCTTGGTAGTTCGGTAGGGTCAGTACCTTGAAGGGGGGCGAGGCGAAATAATCCTCTAACTGCGTTTTTCCGGCAGCATTGCATTTGGTTGACAGTCGAAGTCGGCTCTGCATAAGATTTTTTTCCATCAAATAAAACAAGAGGAAAAAAGTCGGGAAAAATCCACCGCACTTTTTTCCTTGTCCGGATTAGCGAACCAGTCCTGCCGGTTCGTCAATATTTTTTAACAGGGCGTATCTTTCAATCCAGCCGATAATCGCCGTCAGATTTTGTTTTTGCATCAGATTGGTGAAAATAAAGGGTTGCCCGCCGCGCATACGGCGCGCATCTTGTTCCATCACCTTTAAATCCGCACCGACAAAAGGAGCCAGATCGGTTTTATTGATGACCAGCAAATCGGAACGGGTGATGCCCGGGCCGCCTTTACGCGGGATTTTCTCCCCTTGCGCGACATCGATAACAAAGATGGTTACATCCGCCAGATCGGGACTGAAAGTGGCGGAAAGGTTATCGCCGCCGGATTCGATAAAAATAATTTCAACTTCCGGAAAACGAGCGACCATTTCGTCTACAGCTTCCAAATTCATAGAAGCGTCTTCGCGAATCGCCGTATGCGGACAACCGCCGGTTTCCACCCCCATAATACGTTCCGCCGGTAGCAGACTGTTTTTGGTTAAAAATTCAGCGTCTTCCTGTGTGTAGATATCATTAGTGATCACCGCAATACTGTAGCGATTTGCCATTTCACGGGTCAAACGCTCGATAAGGGCGGTTTTTCCGGCGCCGACCGGACCGGCCACACCGATTTTTATATAGTTACGCATAGTAGGTTCCTTATGTTTAGCCTAAAGAGCCGGTATTATCGGCCCGGTTGATTTTTATTCATGGGGCGATTTATGAGCGATTAGGACATATAAAGCCGACTGTAAAGGTTTTCGTGCTGCATAGCGCGGATATCATTGGTGATTCCTGCAGCGCCCAGCCATTGCGGATCGGGCTTAAGGCTTTTTTGCACGGCTTCAGCCAGTGGTTGACGTAAGTCAAACAGGATATCCTGGCCGTCCATTTGGCTTAGGGGAATTAATTTTACCCCGTTGGTAATTGCGCCGACGGCGGCATTGTAATAAAAGGCGTACAGCGTCTGGGCTTTATCCAGTGCCAGCGCGGCGGCAATCATGGCAAAAATAACGGGATAGAAGCCTTTACAGCGGCGCTGTTCAACCGCCTGCTGCATTTGCAACAGCAGGGGATGCTTTTCATGGCGAATAAAAATTTTTAATAGGCGCAAGCCCAGTTTATAACTGCCTTCACGGCTTTCACGCGCGGTTTTGGTCGCCGCCAGTTGCTGATCCAATTCAAGCAGGCGCTCGAAATCCTGAGCCTGCATCGCATCGAAAGCGAGGGATAGATAAGCGCCGTCATTATAAATCCAGTTCTGCATCAGCTGGGTGTAAAGGTATTCCTGCAAGCTTTCTTTACTTGTGATTCGCCCTTGTTGCACAAAGGTTTCCAACCCGTTGGAATGATTAAAAGCGCCGATGGGCAGGGTGGGATCCACCAGATGCAGTAAGGCGCCCAGATGTATTAATGCCGGTGCCAATTGCCGTCTCCATGTTGATGATAGCCCTGGGTATGCTTATGTCCCTGGGCGGAGTTTGCCCGCAAAGCAAAGCTTAAACGGCGCTGTGCGCGGTTCGGCGTAAAACCGGCGGCCTGTAGCCAGTCGAACATGGGTTTGTCGTAAGGTAGCAATACCTGATTTCCCTCTAAAAAAAGCGGTGCGTGTTTATTACCGATTTCATAACAAGCACGTGCCATTTCCGCCATGCTCTGCGGCGCCAGTACGATGGTTTCCGCCGGCAGAATGTCGATGGCGATAACCAGTTCCGGGCTGATAAATACCACATCCTGATGTTGCAGACGCTGTCCTTCCTTGAGCAGACGAAAGGCGATTTCTCGTCCGTCGCTACTGGTTTTGCGTAAAATATTGCGTTCGCTTTCATACCAGTGCAAGGGGACGTAATCAATATGCTGGCCGCCGATTTTTCCTTGCCGGCGCAGCGCTTCCAAATTACCGAGAATGTCCTGCATCACCGGCAGAATTGGGCTACGTATTTCCAAGGGTTACTCCTGTTGGTTTTTTTCTTTAATGATTTTCATCATTGCGCGAAAATGCGGTAGTAGACGTTCGAATAAAGGATCTTTCCGATTTTCCAGCATCACTTCGCTGAAGAGCTTTAAACCGACGGCAAAGCGTTGTGCCATTTCCGGCGTAAAGTTTTCGCGCTTGCCGGTTTTCTCGATAATCGTGAAAATATCCTCATGATTCGGCGCGGAGAACTCGATTTGTTTATCCCTTATGGGATTTCCCTCCGGATCGGCGGTATGTTGCAGGGTGATTTTATACTGATGTTGTTTCATATTGATATTCCTTAGCAGCGAGGCGAAGCCCTACTTATATGCCTGCGCTCTCAATCTATTCCGCTTGAATGCAGGGGCGTCCCGGACGCCCGCTGCATTTTTGAAAAAATCACGAATTTTTGACCGCACTTTTGTTGGCCTGCCACCTCTATTTAGAACGGGGGTTAGAACAGGAAATAGCGTTGTGCCAGTGCAACTTTTTGCACCGGTTCGCAGCTAATATGTTTACCATCCACTCGTACTTCATAGCGCTCGGGATCTACTGTGATTTCAGGCATCGCATCATTATGCAGCAAATCTTTTTTACCTATATTGCGGCAGCCTTCCACTGCAATGGTTTCTTTATTTAAGCCATAGGCCCGGCGAATATCTGCCTCCGCGCCGGCTTTGGAAATAAAGAAGACCGCACTTTCCGCCGCGGCTTTTCCCTGGGCGGCGAACATCGGGCGGTAAAGTACCGGTTGCGGGGTGGGGATCGAAGCGTTCGGATCGCCCATTTTTGCATAACTTATCATGCCTTTTTTAATCACGCATTCCGGTTTAACGCCGAAAAATGCCGGTTTCCATAATACGATATCTGCCAGTTTACCCACTTCCAAGGAGCCGATATGGCGGCTGATACCATGGGCGATTGCCGGGTTAATGGTGTATTTGGCGATATAACGTTTGATCCGCAGGTTGTCCGAATCCGGATCTTCGCTCAGGGGGCCGCGCTGCGCTTTCATTTTATCGGCGGTCTGCCAGGTGCGCATAATCACTTCGGCTACGCGCCCCATGGCCTGAGAATCGGAACTCATAATGGAAAAGACGCCCATGTCGTGCAGAATATCTTCCGCCGCAATGGTTTCCGGTCGAATGCGGCTGTCGGCAAAGGCGACGTCTTCCGGCACGGATTTATCCAGATGATGGCAAACCATCAGCATATCCAGATGTTCGTCAATGGTATTAACGGTAAAGGGCCGTGTGGGATTGGTGGAAGCCGGTAGAACATTCGGATACATGGCCGCTTTAATAATATCCGGCGCATGTCCGCCGCCGGCACCTTCCGTATGGAAGGTATGGATCACGCGTCCGTTAATGGCGCGCATACTGTCTTCCAGAAAACCGCTTTCATTCAAGGTATCGGTATGAATGGCAACCTGAACATCCATTTCGTCCGCCACGCTTAATGCGGCATCAATGGCCGCCGGCGTCGCTCCCCAATCTTCGTGAATTTTCAGTCCCAGCGCACCGGCCTGAATCTGTTCGCGCAGCGGCGCCAAGGTGGCGCAGTTGCCTTTGCCGAAAAAGCCGATGTTTACCGGCAGTGCTTCCGCCGCCTGAAACATACGTTTTAAATTCCAGGCGCCGGGCGTTACCGTGGTGGCATGGGTGCCGTCCGCCGGCCCGGTACCGCCGCCGATCATCGTGGTGATACCGCTTTCAATGGCATGCTGCGCCTGTTGAGGACAGATAAAGTGAATATGGGTATCGATACCGCCGGCGGTTGCAATTAAATGTGCGCCGTTATGTACTTCGGTACCTGCACCTATAATCATATTCGGGGTTACGTTATCCATGGTGTCGGGATTACCGGCCTGTCCGATAGCGACGATACGGCCGTCGCGGATTCCTATATCGGCTTTCAGAATCCCCAGTTTGGCATCGATAATAATCACATTGGTAATGGCTAAATCCAGGACGTTCGGATTCTGGCGGGTGGCGGTAGAGGATTGTGCCATGCCGTCGCGTACGCTTTTACCGCCGCCGAATTTACATTCGTCGCCGTGAGTGAGCAGATCGCGTTCTACCGTCGCCCAGAGATTGGTGTCGCCCAAACGGATTTTATCACCGGTAGTGGGGCCGTAAGTTGCGACATATTGATTGCGAGGAATTGTCAACGCCATTATTTGTGTTCTCCTAATTGACCATTTACGGCATTATGGAACCCATAAATGATTTTATTACCGCCGAATTCGACCAGTTCCACCCGTTTGCTTTCGCCCGGTTCAAAGCGCACGGCATTACCGGAAGGCAGGTTCAAACGCATACCGTAGGCGGAATTGCGATCAAATATCAGGGCGTTATTAACTTCGTAGAAATGATAGTGGGAGCCGACCTGAATCGGTCTGTCGCCGCTATTGGTTACGTCCAAAATAAGGGTTTTGCGGTTTTGATTGGCCTTAATATCACCGCTGGCCAAAAGATATTCTCCGGGAATCATTTGCTCTTTCCTTAACGAATCGGGTGATGGACGGTAACCAGCTTGGTGCCGTCCGCAAAGGTCGCTTCTATTTGCACTTCCGGAATCATTTCGGCAACGCCCTCCATGACATCTTCGACTTTCAGCAGGGTAGCACCGTATTGCATCAGTTCGGCGACGCTCATACCGTCGCGAGCGGCTTCCTGTAGATGGCTGGCAATATAAGCGACGGATTCGGGATAATTTAATTTAACGCCGCGCGCCTTACGCTTTGCCGCCAGTTCGCCGGCCAGAAACAGCATTAATTTTTCCTGCTCTCTTGAGGTTAAATGCATGGGCTTATCTCCTGTATATGATTAAAGCGGGCTGTATTTTATGCTTTTATTTTTAGTTTGCAAGATAGGCGAAAGGATAAATAAGCGAGGCTGTCCTTAACTTTTGACGCCATTCCGTTCAGCCTTCAAGCGCAGGTTATTAAAAGGAAATCAGGGGGGAGGAAAAGAGCGGTCGTTTTTTCGGATATTTTTTCCGTCGCTTCGGCATCTATATTCTACCCGGGGTTCCCCATACCGCTGAGTTTCTGTTTTCGGCCAGCACTTAATCCTGAAAAAATACTTGCATTGTAGTTGGGTTTTCACTATAATTCGCAGGCTTTCCGCTTTGGTAAGCCGTTTAATGTAATCATTTATTAAACGTGTGTCGCAATATGCGCCACATAACAATGTTTCCGATTGGGAAACTAAATAGGTCTGCTGCACTTCCCTTTTTATATTTAGATGTTAGAAAAGGTGATGGTGTCAGTTTTTTTATTAGCTAAAAATTATTGGAGCTCTGGTCTAATGCAGAACCAAAGAATCCGTATCCGCTTAAAAGCGTTTGATCATCGTTTGATTGATCAATCCACTGCGGAGATCGTAGAAACAGCTAAACGTACCGGCGCGCAGGTTCGCGGTCCGATTCCTTTACCGACTCGTAAAGAGCGTTTCACGGTATTGATTTCTCCACACGTAAATAAAGATGCGCGTGATCAGTATGAAATCCGTACGCACAAACGTTTAGTTGATATCGTTGAGCCAACAGAAAAAACTGTTGATGCATTAATGCGTTTAGATCTGGCTGCCGGCGTTGATGTGCAGATCAGCCTAGGTTAATTTTAAGAGGTTATTACAATGATTGGTTTAGTCGGTCGTAAAGTTGGTATGACCCGCATCTTCAATGAAGACGGCGTGTCAATCCCGGTTACCGTTATCGAAATCGAAGCCAACCGTGTGACTCAGGTTAAGACTCTTGAAAACGATGGCTATACTGCTATTCAGGTTACTACAGGTTCGAAAAAAGCGAGCCGTGTAACAAAACCGGAAGCGGGTCATTTCGTGAAAGCAGGCGTTGAAGCTGGTCGCGGTTTATGGGAATTCCGTACTCAGGGTGAAGAATTCACTTTAGGTCAGGAAATCAATGTTGACATCTTTGCAGATGTTAAGAAAGTCGATGTTACCGGTACTTCCAAAGGTAAAGGTTTCCAGGGCGGTGTTAAACGCTGGAACTTCCGTACTCAGGATGCTAGCCACGGTAACTCTTTATCACATCGTGTACTTGGTTCTATTGGTCAAAACCAAACTCCGGGTCGTGTGTTTAAAGGTAAAAAAATGGCAGGACATTTAGGTGCCGAGCGCGTTACCGTGCAATCACTTGAAGTTGTTCGTGTTGATGCTGAACGTAAGTTACTGTTAGTTAAAGGTGCCGTTCCGGGTGCGACTAATAGCGACGTTATCGTTAAACCGGCAGTGAAAGCATAAGGTCTGGGAGATAGAGATGGAATTAGTAGTTAAAGATGCACAGAGTGCATTAACTGTTTCTGAAACTACCTTCGGACGTGAGTTTAACGAAGCTTTGATTCACCAGGTTGTGGTTGCTTATGCATCCGGTGCCCGTCAAGGTTCTCGTGCGCAAAAAACTCGTGCTGAAGTGTCTGGTTCAGGTAAAAAACCTTGGCGTCAAAAAGGTACGGGCCGTGCTCGTTCCGGTGATATCAAATCACCAATTTGGCGTTCAGGTGGCGTAACTTTTGCGGCAAAACCGCAGGATCACAGCCAAAAAGTGAACAAGAAAATGTATCGCGGTGCAATTAAAAGCATCCTTTCCGAGCTTGTTCGTCAGGATCGTTTAGTGGTTGTCGAAAAATTCGAAATCGATGCGCCTAAAACTAAAGTTCTGGTCCAGAAATTAAAAGAATTAGCACTTGAAGATGTGTTAATCATCACAGCGAGCTTAGATGAAAACCTATTCTTAGCGGCACGTAACTTGTATAAAGTAGACGTACGCGATGTGCAGGGTATCGATCCGGTCAGCTTAATCGCTTTTGATAAAGTGGTTGTTACCGTTGATGCTGTGAAACAAATTGAGGAGATGTTAGCGTGATTCAACAAGAACGTTTGTTAAAAGTGCTTAAAGCACCGCATGTCTCTGAGAAAGCAACAAATAATGCTGAGAAGTCAAACACTATCGTTTTCAAAGTTGCATTAGATGCGAATAAAGTCGAGATCGCCAATGCGGTATCTCAGTTATTTGAAGTGAAAGTGGATTCTGTACGTACCGTTGTGGTGAAAGGTAAAACTAAACGCCACGGCGCCAGAGTCGGACGTCGCAGTGACTGGAAAAAAGCTTATGTAACCCTTCAGGAAGGCCAGGAATTGGACTTCACCGAAGGCGCTGCAGAGTAATGACGGAGGAATAAAATCAAATGGCTATCGTTAAATGTAAGCCGACCTCCGCTGGTCGTCGTCACGTTGTAAAAATCGTGAACCCTGAATTACATAAGGGAAAACCTTACGCGCCTTTATTAGATACTAAGTCTAAAACCGGCGGTCGTAATAATTTAGGACGTATCACTACCCGTCATATCGGTGGTGGTCATAAACAACATTACCGTTTAATCGATTTCAAACGTAACAAGTTAGATATCCCAGCGGTTGTTGAGCGTCTTGAATATGATCCGAATCGTTCTGCAAATATCGCTTTAGTGCTGTATAAAGACGGTGAACGTCGTTATATTTTAGCGCCTAAAGGCTTGTCTGCCGGCGATCAAATCCAAGCGGGCGTTAATGCGCCGATTAAAGTCGGTAACTCTTTACCGATGCGCAATATTCCGGTTGGTTCGACTGTACATAACGTAGAATTAAAACCGGGTAAAGGCGGCCAGATCGCCCGTTCCGCAGGTGCGTATGTACAAATCATCGCGCGTGAAGGCAACTATGTAACTTTACGTCTCCGTTCCGGCGAAATGCGTAAAGTATTAGCCGAATGTACGGCGACTATCGGTGAAGTCGGCAATTCAGAACACATGTTACGTGTGTTAGGTAAAGCCGGTGCCAGCCGCTGGAGAGGCATTCGCCCTACAGTTCGCGGTACAGCAATGAACCCGGTAGATCACCCGCACGGTGGTGGTGAAGGTCGTAACTTTGGTAAACACCCGGTAACACCTTGGGGCGTTCAAACTAAAGGTAAGAAAACTCGCCATAACAAACGTACCGATAAATTTATCGTACGTCGTCGTGGTAAATAATTTTAATTAAATAAGAGGATAAGCCATGCCACGTTCTCTCAAGAAAGGTCCTTTCCTTGACCTACACTTGTTGAAGAAGGTAGAGAAGGCGGTGGAAAGCGGGGATAAAAAACCGATTAAAACTTGGTCCCGTCGTTCAATGATCATTCCATCAATGATCGGATTGACCATCGCAGTCCATAATGGTCGTCAGCATGTTCCTGTTTATGTTTCCGACGAAATGATCGGGCATAAATTAGGTGAATTTGCACCGACTCGTACTTACCGCGGTCACGCCGCAGATAAGAAAGCTAAGAAATAAGAGGTAAAAGATGGAAACTATTGCAAAACATCGTTACGCTCGTACTTCTGCCCAAAAAGCTCGCTTAGTTGCTGATCTCATTCGCGGTAAAAAAGTTGCGCAAGCATTAGAAATTCTGACTTACACGAATAAAAAAGCTGCGGCTTTAGTGAAAAAAGTGTTGGAATCCGCTATTGCTAATGCGGAGCACAATGACGGTGCAGATATCGATGATCTTAAAGTTGCAAAGATCTTTGTTGACGAAGGTCCGAGCATGAAACGTGTAATGCCACGTGCCAAAGGTCGTGCGGATCGTATTTTAAAACGTACAAGCCACATTACCGTGGTTGTATCGGATCGTTAATAGTAGAGGAATAGCAAATGGGTCAGAAAGTACATCCACATGGTATTCGCCTAGGTATCGTTAAGCCTTGGAGCTCTACTTGGTTCGCGAATACACAAGATTTCGCCGATAATTTAGACGGTGATTTCAAAGTACGTAAATTCTTAAACAAAGAATTGGCTAATGCTTCAGTATCACGTATCACTATCGAACGTCCTGCGAAAAGCATTCGTGTTACAATTCACACTGCTCGCCCGGGTATCGTAATCGGTAAGAAAGGCGAAGATGTTGAAAAACTGCGTAATGCGGTAGCAGCCATTGCCGGCGTACCTGCGCAGATCAATATCGCTGAAGTTAAAAAACCTGAATTAGACGCAAAATTAGTTGCGGATAGTATCGCTTCTCAGCTGGAACGTCGCGTTATGTTCCGTCGCGCTATGAAACGTGCGGTGCAGAACGCTATGCGTTTAGGCGCTAAAGGTATCAAAGTTGAAGTAAGCGGTCGTTTAGGTGGTGCAGAAATTGCACGTTCTGAATGGTATCGTGAAGGTCGCGTACCCTTACATACACTACGTGCGGACATCGATTACAACACTGCTGAAGCTCAAACAACATACGGCGTTATCGGCGTTAAAGTATGGGTCTTCAAAGGTGAGATTCTCGGTGGAATGGCTGCAATTGCACAACAACCGGAACAACAACCTGCCGCGCCTAAAAAGGCACCTCGCGGCAAAGGTCGTAAGTAAGGAGATTTGCTAAATGTTGCAACCAAAACGTACAAAATTCCGCAAAGTCCACAAAGGTCGTAACCGTGGTCTTGCTGGTGGTACAGAAGTCAGTTTCGGTACCTTCGGTTTAAAAGCAATCGGTCGTGGTCGTTTAACCGCTCGTCAGATCGAAGCCGCTCGTCGTGCGATGACGCGTGCTGTTAAACGTCAGGGTAAAATCTGGATTCGTGTATTCCCGGATAAACCGATTACTGAAAAACCATTGGAAGTCCGTATGGGTAAAGGTAAAGGTAACGTTGAATACTGGGTAGCCTTAATCCAGCCGGGTAAAGTGCTTTATGAAATGGACGGTGTGTCTGAAGAAATCGCAAGACAGGCATTCGCATTAGCGGCTGCTAAATTGCCAATTAAGACAACGTTCGTAACTAAGACGGTGATGTAATGAAAGCTCAAGAACTACGTACAAAAAGTGTTGAAGAGCTGAATGCTGAATTGGTTAACTTGTTAGGTGAGCAATTCAAGTTGCGTATGCAAGCAGCCACCGGTCAGCTTCAACAAACCCATCAGTTAAAACAAGTGCGTCGTAGTATCGCACAGGTAAAAACTGTTCTAACCGAAAAGGCGGGTGAGTAATGACTGATAAAATTCGTAGCGTGCAAGGTAAAGTCGTTAGCGATAAAATGGATAAATCATTCGTTGTTGCTATCGAACGCAAGGTTAAACATCCGCTTTACGGTAAGTTTATCCGCCGCACAACAAAACTGCATGTACATGACGAAAATAACGAAGCTAAATTAGGTGATGTGGTAGAGGTGCGCGAATGTCGCCCAATCTCTAAAACCAAATCATGGACTTTAGTTCGTGTAGTTGAAAAAGCAGTAATCGCTTAATCCGCTACGTCAGTATAATAAATAGAAAAGTCTGCCGCGAATACGGCAGGCTTTTTTATTAGGGCCAAGCTATTTTTGCCGGTTAAAAGAGCGGTGGTTTTTTTCCTAAGTTTTTTCAGTTGAGGAAGTGAAATCAAGTTGCTTTTCCGGCATTGATTTGATAAACTCTGCGACCTGTTTACACTAGGTAAATAGGTTCGTCCCGCAAGGGTGTTTTAAAATTTTAACGGAGCACTAATATGATCCAAGAACAGACTATGCTGGATGTTGCTGATAACTCAGGGGCTCGTAGCGTAATGTGTATCAAGGTTCTAGGTGGATCGCACCGTCGTTATGCTGCTATCGGCGACATTATCAAAATTACTGTGAAAGAAGCAATTCCACGCGGTAAAGTGAAAAAAGGTGATGTATTGAAAGCAGTTGTTGTGCGCACCAAGAAGGGTGTTCGTCGCCCAGACGGATCAGTCATTCGCTTCGATGGTAATGCTTGTGTCATTTTAAACAATAACACAGAGCAACCGATCGGTACTCGTATTTTTGGACCGGTGACTCGTGAACTTCGTTCTGAGAAGTTTATGAAGATCATTTCTTTAGCGCCAGAAGTACTGTAAGGAGAAGTGACAAATGGCTGCAAAAATTCGTCAAAATGATGAAGTAATCGTTCTTACCGGTAAAGATAAAGGTAAGCGTGGTAAGGTAACTAAAGTGTTACCAAATGGCAAAGTGATTGTTGAAGGTGTAAAAATCATCACTAAACATGAAAAACCGGTACCTGCTTTAGGTAAAGAAGGTGGTTTAGTGAAGAAAGAAGCTCCGATTGATGTATCAAACGTAGCGATTTTCAATCCTAAAACAAACAAAGCCGACCGTGTAGGTTTTAGATTCGAAGAAGGCAAAAAAGTCCGTTTCTTCAAATCTAATAATGAAATTATTTAATAAACTGGAGTAATGCGATGGCGAAACTGCATGATTACTACAGAGATCAGGTAGTTAATGAATTAAAAAACAAATTCAACTACGCATCTGTCATGCAAGTCCCACGAATCGAAAAGATTACCCTGAATATGGGTGTGGGTGAAGCATTGACCGACAAGAAGTTGCTAGATAACGCAGTAGCGGATTTAGCGGCAATCAGCGGTCAGAAACCTTTAATTACAAAAGCACGCAAATCTGTTGCAGGCTTTAAAATCCGTCAGGGATATCCAATCGGTTGTAAAGTAACACTACGCGGTGAGCGTATGTGGGAGTTCTTTGAACGTTTAATTACAATTGCTGTACCACGTATCCGTGACTTCCGCGGTTTAAGCGCTAAGTCTTTCGACGGACGCGGTAACTACAGCATGGGTGTGCGTGAGCAAATCATCTTCCCTGAAATCGACTACGATAAAGTAGATCGTGTGCGTGGTTTGGATATTACTATCACAACTACAGCTAAGAATGATGAAGAAGGTCAGGCATTACTCGCTGCCTTTAACTTCCCATTCCGTAAATAAGGCAGGTTACAATGGCTAAACAATCAATGAAAGCACGCGATGTAAAACGCGTTAAATTGGCTGAAAAATTCTATGCAAAACGTGTAGAGTTAAAGAAAATTATTTCTGATGTCAATTCATCTGATGAAGAACGTTGGGATGCCGTGTTGAAGTTACAAACTTTACCGCGTGATTCAAGCCCAAGTCGTCAACGTAACCGCTGCCGCCAGACCGGACGTCCTCACGGCGTTTTACGTAAGTTTGGTTTAAGCCGTATTAAGGTTCGTGAAGCTGCAATGCGCGGCGAAATCCCGGGCCTTAAGAAAGCGAGTTGGTAATATACCACTTTATTTTGGAATCGGAGTAAAAGCACAATGAGTATGCAAGATCCTATCGCAGATATGTTGACCCGCATTCGTAACGGTCAGGCTGCGAATAAAGTTGCGATCAATATGCCTTCATCCAAGCTAAAAGTGGCTATTGCCAACGTATTAGCTGCGGAAGGTTATATCGAAAGCGTTAAAGTATTAGAAGGTGTAAAACCTGAACTGGAAATTACATTAAAATATTTCCAAGGTAAACCGGTTGTAGAAAGCATTCAGCGCGTAAGCCGCCCTGGTCTTCGTATTTATAAACGTAAAGACGAATTACCAAAAGTTATGGGTGGATTAGGTGTGGCTATCGTTTCTACATCTAAAGGTGTGATGACTGACCGTGCAGCTCGTAAAGAGGGCTTGGGCGGTGAGATTATCTGTTATGTAGCTTAAGAGAGGTAGGAAAATGTCTCGTGTTGCAAAGGCACCTGTTAATATTCCTGCCGGAGTTGAGGTAAAACTTAACGGCCAGTTATTAACAGTAAAAGGTAAAAATGGTGAGTTATCTCGCACCATTAATAGCTCAGTTGAAGTTAAACAAGATAATAATGAATTGACTTTCTCTCCGCGCGCAGGCGTGGTTGATGCAGATGCGCAGGCGGGTACCGCTCGTGCATTAGTTAATGCGATGGTTATCGGTGTTACTGAAGGCTTCACTAAGAAATTACAATTAGTGGGTGTTGGTTACAGAGCGCAGGTTAAAGGCAATGTCGTTAACTTAAGCTTAGGTTTCTCTCATCCTGTAGAGCATACTTTACCGGCAGGTATTACTGCTGAATGTCCGTCTCAGACCGAAATCGTGCTGAAAGGTGCGGACAAGCAGTTAATCGGCCAGGTTGCTGCGGATATTCGTGCTTATCGTCGTCCTGAACCTTATAAAGGTAAAGGTGTCCGTTATGCTGACGAAGTTGTACGTACGAAAGAAGCTAAGAAGAAATAATTAAGGTAACACTATGGATAAGAAATCAGCTCGTATCCGTCGTGCAGCTCGTGCGCGTCATATGATGAAAGAGCAGGGTGTAACTCGCTTAGTAGTACACCGTACTCCGCGTCATATCTATGCGCAGGTTATTGCACCGAACGGTTCAGAAGTGCTTGCCGCTGCTTCAACAGTAGAAAAAGTAATTAGTGAGCAAGTTAAATATACCGGAAACAAAGACGCTGCTGCGGTAGTGGGTAAATTAATTGCCGAACGCGCATTGGCGAAAGGGGTGAAAGATGTTGCTTTCGACCGTTCCGGTTTTAAGTATCATGGCCGTGTCCAATCTTTAGCGGATGCTGCTCGTGAAGCTGGTCTACAGTTCTAATAGAGGTAATTAGATGGCAAACATCGAAAAACAAGCTGGTGAACTGCAAGAGAAGCTAATCGCAGTAAACCGTGTATCAAAAACTGTAAAAGGTGGTCGTATCATGAGTTTCACTGCTTTAACAGTAGTGGGCGACGGTAACGGTCGAGTAGGTTTTGGTTACGGTAAAGCGCGCGAAGTTCCGGCAGCGATCCAAAAAGCGATGGAAAAAGCTCGTCGCAATATGATTAACGTAGCTTTAAACGAAGGTACATTACAGCACCCGGTTAAAGGTGTACATACCGGTTCTCGCGTATTTATGCAACCGGCCAGCGAAGGTACGGGTATCATTGCCGGCGGTGCAATGCGTGCGGTATTAGAAGTTGCAGGCGTGCGTAACGTTCTTTCTAAAGCATACGGTTCAACCAACCCAATTAACGTTGTGCGTGCGACAATTGACGCACTTACAAATATGAAATCACCTGAAATGGTTGCCGCTAAACGTGGTAAAACCGTTGATGAAATTTTGGGGTAATTGATAATGGCAAAAACTATTAAAGTAACACAGATTCGTAGCTCTATCGCTCGTTTACCGAAACATAAAGCTACGCTGCGTGGTCTTGGTCTTCGCCATATGCACCATACTGTTGAATTAATCGATACGCCGGCTGTGCGTGGTATGATTAACCAGATTTCATATATGGTTAAAGTGGAGGAGTAAGAGAATGCGTTTAAATACTCTATCCCCGGCTGAAGGTGCGAAACACAGTGCTAAGCGCTTAGGTCGTGGTATCGGTTCCGGTTTAGGTAAAACCGGCGGCCGTGGTCATAAAGGTCAGAAATCTCGTACCGGAGGCGGCGTGCGTCGCGGCTTCGAAGGTGGTCAGATGCCTTTATACCGTCGTTTACCAAAATTTGGTTTCACTTCAATGAAATCTGCCGTAACTGCGGAAGTTCGTTTGAATGAGTTGACTAAAGTTGAAGGTAATATTGTTACTTTAGATACATTGAAAGCAGCGAATGTACTGACCAAAGACATTCTGTTCGCTAAAGTTATTTTAGCGGGCGAAGTGAAAGGTGCTGTTACAGTACGTGGTTTACGTGTAACTAAAGGTGCTAAAGCAGCTATTGAAGCTGCCGGCGGTTCTGTTGAGGAATAATTACTAAAATGGCTAAACAACCAGGTTATCAAAGTAGAAGTACGCAAAGCGGTACGGGTGAACTTAAAAGTCGTTTGCTCTTTGTATTAGGCGCTTTAATTGTTTTCCGTATTGGTTCTTTCATTCCGGTTCCTGGTATTGATGCAGCCGTATTAGCTCAACTAATCGAACAGCAAAAAGGCACCATTATTGACATGTTCAACATGTTTTCCGGTGGTGCTTTAAGCCGTGCATCTATTTTTGCATTGGGTATTATGCCGTATATTTCGGCCTCCATTATTATCCAATTGCTTGCAACTGTATATCCTGCATTAAATGAGTTAAAGAAAGAGGGAGAAGCCGGTCGGCGTAAAATCAGTAAGTACACGCGTTATGCAACCTTGGGACTTGCGACTTTACAGGCGATAGGTATTTCCACCGGGTTACCGAACATGATGCCGGGAATTGTACCTAATCTAGGTTTCGGTTTCTATTTTACCGCCGTAATCAGCCTTGTTACCGGGACTATGTTCCTTATGTGGTTGGGTGAACAAATTACGGAGCGGGGTATCGGTAACGGTATTTCTTTGATCATTTTCGCCGGTATTGTTGCAGGACTTCCGGCAGCAATAGGTCAAACGATCGAGCAGGCTCGTCAAGGTCAAATGCATCTGTTAGTTCTTTTATTGATAGCAGTAATTGTTTTTGCAGTAACCTACTTTGTCGTCTTTGTTGAAAGAGGACAGAGAAGAATAAAAGTTGAATATGCTAAACGTCAGCAAGGTCGTCAAATTTTAGGCGGTCATTCGACCCATTTACCGTTAAAAGTAAATATGGCTGGTGTAATTCCGGCAATCTTCGCATCAAGTATTATTTTGTTCCCGGCTACATTAACTCAGTGGTTGGGCGAAGGTTCCAGCATGGAATGGTTAACTAACCTATCCATGTTATTGCATCCGGGTCAGCCGCTGTATTTGATTGTTTATGCGATTGCAATTATATTCTTCAGCTTTTTCTATACTGCGATGCAATATAATCCTCGTGATACAGCCGATAATTTGAAAAAATCTGGAGCATTCATACCCGGAATTAGACCAGGCGAACAAACCTCGCGTTATATTGATAAAATTATGACTCGCTTGACTTTAATCGGCGGTCTCTATATTACGTTTGTGTGTTTGGTTCCTTACATCATGATGTCCGCATGGAACGTACAGTTTTATTTCGGCGGTACCTCCTTGCTCATCGTTGTTGTGGTAATTATGGATTTCATCGTTCAGGTTCAGAGTCATCTTATGTCGACAAAATATGAATCTGCGTTGAGAAAAGCAAACCTAAAAGGTTTCGGACAGTAAGCGTCCGTTCAATAAAAAGGGATAAGCAATGAAAGTTCGTGCTTCCGTAAAGAAAATTTGTCGTAACTGTAAAATTGTTAAACGTGAGGGAGTTGTTCGCGTACTTTGTACCGATCCTAAACATAAACAACGTCAAGGTTAATTGATAATTTTTCTTGCAAAGAACCAGTTGGGCAGTTATACTGCTCAGCTCATTTATGTCCTTGATATGCTGTTTGAGTATCCTGAAAACGGGCTTTTCAAGATCAGCATATCAAATCAGTTAAAATATAGGAGTGCATAGTGGCCCGTATTGCAGGCATTAACATTCCTGATCATAAACACGCTGTAATCGCTTTAACAGCAATTTACGGTATTGGTAAAACCCGCTCACAGCTTATCTGTGCTGCAGCCGGTGTTGCCGAGAATGTTAAGATCAGCGAATTGTCTGAAGAGCAGATTGATAAACTGCGTGACGAAGTTGGTAAATTTACCGTTGAAGGTGACTTACGCCGTGAAGTAACACTTAACATCAAACGTCTATTAGACTTGGGTTGTTATCGTGGTTTACGTCATCGTCGTGGTTTACCGGTACGTGGTCAACGTACTAAGACTAATGCGCGTACCCGTAAGGGTCCTCGTAAGCCGATCAAAAAATAAGTCGGGGTAAATATTAATGGCTAAAACACCAGTTCGCGCACGTAAACGTGTAAAAAAACAAGTCGTAGATGGCGTAGCTCATATTCACGCATCTTTCAATAATACAATCGTGACTATTACTGACCGTCAGGGTAACGCATTAGCATGGGCTACTGCAGGCGGTTCAGGTTTCCGCGGTTCTCGTAAATCAACTCCGTTTGCGGCTCAGGTCGCTGCCGAGCGTTGTGCCGAAGTCGTTAAAGAATTCGGTTTAAAGAACTTGGAAGTTATGGTTAAAGGTCCGGGTCCGGGTCGTGAATCAACAATCCGTGCTTTAAATGCAGCAGGATTCCGTATCACGAATATTACAGATGTGACTCCGATTCCTCATAACGGTTGTCGTCCACCGAAAAAACGTCGTGTTTAAGTTGGCGTTAGGATAATTGGAGAAAGAAAATGGCAAGATATTTGGGTCCAAAACTCAAGCTAAGCCGTCGTGAAGGCACTGACTTATTCCTTAAGTCAGGCGTGCGCGCTATTGATTCTAAATGTAAAATTGATACGGCGCCGGGTCAACACGGTGCTCGTAAACCGCGTTTGTCTGACTATGGTAGTCAATTACGCGAGAAACAGAAAGTTCGCCGTATGTACGGTATTTTAGAACGTCAATTCCGTAACTACTACAAAGAAGCAAACCGTTTAAAAGGTAATACCGGTGAAAACTTACTGGTATTGTTAGAAGGTAGATTGGATAACGTTGTTTATCGCATGGGCTTTGCCGCAACTCGCGCAGAGGCTCGCCAGTTAGTGAGCCATAAAGCGATTGTTGTCAATGGTCGTGTTGTGAATATTCCATCTTTCCAGGTTTCAGTCGATGATGTTGTTGCTGTTCGTGAAAAATCTAAAAAACAGGCACGTATTAAAGCATCATTGGAATTAGCGGAACAAAGAGAAAAACCAACATGGTTAGAAGTTGATTCTGCAAAAATGGAAGGTGTGTTCAAACGTGTTCCTGAACGTTCTGATTTATCAGCAGACATTAATGAACATCTGATCGTTGAGCTTTATTCTAAATAATAGTTAAAGCTTAGTAGCAAAGAGAGGATAAAATGCAGGGTTCTGTTACAGAATTTTTAAAGCCACACTTAGTTGATATTGAACAGATCAGTTCAACTCATGCTAAAGTGATCTTAGAACCGTTAGAGCGTGGTTTCGGCCACACTTTAGGCAATGCATTACGTCGTATTCTTCTGTCTTCAATGCCGGGTTGTGCTGTAACTGAAGTGGAAATCGACGGAGTATTGCATGAATACAGCAGTAAAGAAGGTGTTCAGGAAGATATTCTTGAAGTGCTTCTTAACCTAAAAGGTCTGGCGGTTAAAGTTCAGAATAAAGATGACCTTTTTCTGACATTAAATAAATCTGGAATTGGCCCTGTTGTTGCTGCCGATATCACCCATGACGGGGATGTTGAAATCATAAATCCTGAGCATGTGATTTGTCATTTAACTGATGAAAACGCATCAATTAATATGAGAATTCGCGTACAGCGCGGCAGAGGCTATGTTCCTGCATCAGCACGCGCCCATGCTCAGGACGAAGATAGACCTATTGGTCGTCTATTGGTAGATGCTTGCTATAGTCCTGTTGATCGTATTGCTTACAATGTTGAAGCAGCACGTGTTGAACAACGGACCGACTTGGATAAATTAGTTATTGAGTTGGAAACTAACGGCACCATTGATCCTGAAGAGGCTATTCGTCGTGCGGCAACAATTTTAGCAGAGCAGCTTGATGCATTCGTTGATTTGCGTGATGTTCGTCAACCTGAAGTTAAGGAAGAAAAACCGGAATTCGATCCGATTTTGTTACGTCCTGTAGATGACTTAGAGTTGACAGTTCGTTCTGCTAACTGTTTGAAAGCAGAAACAATTCATTATATCGGTGATCTGGTTCAGCGTACTGAAGTCGAGTTATTAAAAACGCCTAATCTCGGTAAGAAATCTCTTACAGAAATTAAGGATGTACTTGCTTCGCGCGGCCTGTCATTAGGTATGCGCCTTGAAAATTGGCCACCAGCAAGTATTGCTGAAGACTAGTTTGGTCATAGGTTAAGATTTTTCTGAGAAGGATAAGATCATGCGCCATCGTAAGAGTGGTCGTCAACTAAACCGTAATAGCAGCCATCGCCAAGCGATGTTCCGTAATATGGCAAGTTCATTAGTTAGTCATGAAATCATCAAGACTACATTGCCAAAAGCAAAAGAATTACGTCGTGTAGTTGAACCGTTAATTACATTAGCAAAAGTAGACAGCGTAGCAAATCGTCGTTTAGCTTTTGCACGTACACGCAACATTGAAACCGTTGCAAAATTATTCAATGAGCTAGGTCCACGTTTTGCTCAACGTGCAGGTGGTTACACCCGTATTTTAAAATGTGGTTTCCGTGCCGGCGATAATGCTCCAATGGCATATATCGAATTAGTTGATCGTCCTGAACTGACAGAGACAGCAACTGAAGCCGCAGTAGCAGAATAATATTTTAGCAGATAAAAAGCCCGCCTATCGGCGGGCTTTTTTTGTTTATCATACAGGGATTTTTAAACTAACGCTTAAGGTGCATGATTGCAGCTTCGTTCTTAGGAGCAATATTTTTTATCGGTCATCGACGCCGATTAGCAAATAATTACCCTCTTCGTCGCATAGGCTGCGAAACCCCACATTGAAAATTTTATAAGGATTTTGATTGAGATGGCGGTAGTCGAAATTATCATGGTGATGCCCATGAAAAATTTTCTTTATTCCCATTTTTTCTGCCAGTTCATTGATTACTTTAAAGCCGGAAGGATGGGGCTTGGGGGCTTCATGACAGATTAAAATATCTGCTTGCAGGCCGGCCAAGTTCTCAATTTCCGAGGGGAAAATTGAGGTTCGGTGGCGCAGCGGTACCCCTCCCTGCCAGATTTTTTCCTGCGGGCAATATTGACAATAATGAATAGGATCGAAAAACAGCGGTTTGTTGGGGGGCATCCAAATTTGCCCGCGGAAGACACCGCCTAATCCGGCGATTTTTTTACCTTGAATTTCCTTAACGCGATTATGCAGATTGCGCTCTTTCCATTGAGTTCCCCACAAGGATTCAAATGCCGCTACGGTCTTGCTATCATGATTGCCGTGAATAAACCACAGGTCGCAATAACGGGCCAGCTTTTCCAGCTCCTGTACGCAAGAGAGCTGTAGATCCCCCAGAATAACCAGTGCGATATCGCGCCTGTTTTCAATAAAGGGGTAGAGGTGTTTAAAATCCCCGTGCGGATCGCCTGCAAATAGAATCATATTTCTTCTCGGTCCTCAAGTGCGGTATCTATTGTTTCTCGGGTAAGATCCGTAACTTCCTCATCATTCAGGATTTTCTCTACAATGGCTTTAACCTGGTTATAACGTTCCAGATAACTTGGTGATTCAATCTCGATGTAAGGAACATTATATTTATCTAATAATTTTTTTAATAACTGTTGGAATTTCTGACGTTGTTTAGGATTTCCCAATGAACGCATACCGTCATCTACCCATTTCGTATTGTTATTAAGTAAAATGGTTACATCAAAAGGATATTCCTTGATCATTGAATCTAAGAAGGGATGGGCTTTCCCTTCGTATTGAATGCAAAAAGCCTGGGTAGTGATGAAATCGGTATCGATAAATGCAACTTTATGGGCATGGCGTACCGCATAATTAACATACTTTTGATGACCTAATGCCATTTGCGGATAATCCGAATATTGCATCGCCTGTTCATTACCGCCCAGTTGTTCGAATACGAATTCACGTCCGTATTCCCAGGCCGAGGTCGTATTGAAAACTCGCGCCAATTTATTTACCAGTACGCTTTTACCGCTGCTTTCACCACCTAATATGGCAATGGTTTTAGCAAAGAAGGGACGAACTTCCTGCGGAATAAATTTCCAGTAATGGAAGGGATTATTACGGATTTTGGTTGCGGAAACGTTGAAGAAACGGCGTTGCGGATCTACCAGAACGACCTCCAAGTTCAGGTATTTTTCATAAGGCGCCTTGTCTTGGGTTTCGCTGCTGAAAACAATACTTGGATTAACATGCTTTTCTTCAAACAGGGCCTTTACCGCATTTGACCAAGATTCCCAGCCGTTGGGATAACCCGGGATACCATCTTCTTCCAGATGGTGAATAAAGATCTGATTATTTTGGTATTTGAAAATCTGCTGCATCCAACGTAAGCGATCCTGCACCGTTGGCATACGTTTCATTTTGCTGTCATAAAACAGTTTTAAATCTCGTTCCGTATCGGTACAAACAATAACGTGTAGTTCATCTACTTTACTAAAGGCTTCATAGATCATATTAATATGACCTGTATGCACGGGATAGAATTTGCCGAAAATTACGCCGACTTTTTTATTATCCTGTTCGTTTATTTGCAATACTCGGTGCAGTGCCGTTAATTTGGCTGCGCTGGGATTTTTAATTTTACCGCTGACTAACTGATTAAAATAGGCGCGGGTTACCTCCGCCTGTTGGCAGACATCATTAACTCTTAAATTTAATTGTTTGCGTTTTTTTTGGAGGTATGAAAAAGCGGACATAAGGCATTCCTTCTGGATTATTAAAAAATGTAAAAAAGAGCGCAGTTTTGTTATCCGAAAAGCAGATGAGCGTTTGTGCGAGCATCAATACATTTTATTATTTACCCGGTTATTGTATGCAATCCGAGGGATAAATAAAAATGTTTTCATTGTGTAATAAATGAAAACTTTGCGTTATACTAGCCTTGCATTCTCAGGGCAGGGCGAAATTCCCTACTGGTGGTAAGTATTCTGAATACAAGCCCACGAGCGTTCATTGCGATGAAGTCAGCAGATTTGGTGAAATTCCAAAGCCAACGGTTAAAGTCCGGATGAAAGAGAATTGAAATGCGGGTTCGTTCAGAATCCGCCTTTTGTCGTTTTATCATCAGCCCTGATTCTGGTACTCATCATTTATAACGAAGGCATTTACTATGAATCAGTCATTATTAGCTTCTTTCGGTACGCCGGAAGAGCGTGTCAAAGCTGCAATTGCAGCATTCAAACAAGGAAACGGCGTAGTTGTTTTAGACGACGAACAACGTGAAAACGAAGGCGATTTGATTTTCCCGGCAGAAACCATTACTCCCCAACAAATGGCAACATTGATCCGGCACGGCAGCGGCATCGTATGCTTATGTATTACGGATGCACTTTGTCGGCAGTTGGATTTAGAACCTATGGTGCAGCATAATACCAGCGTAAATAAAACCGCTTTTACCGTTACTATTGAAGCGGCGGACGGGGTCTCCACCGGCGTATCCGCCGCAGATCGGGTTACCACGATTAAAGCGGCTATCGCCGATGGCGCAACTCCGGATAAATTACACCGACCGGGGCATGTTTTTCCGCTGAGAGCCGCCGCTAACGGCGTATTGGAACGTAACGGGCATACCGAAGCCGCGGTGGATCTGGCGCGTTTGGCAGGCTATAAAGCGGCAGGCGTGATTTGTGAAATCACTAATGACGACGGTACCATGGCAAGAGCGCCTGAGTTGATAGAATTCGTGAAAGCAAAGGGCTATGCCATTTTGACGATTGAAGATTTAATTGCTTACCGCAAGAAATATCAGTTTTGATCGACTATCGGCGCAGTTTACAGCTGCGCCGATATTGTTTTATCTTCCCTTTTTTACCCAATATTTAAACGGCGTATCGCTTGTTTCGCTTTTTAGCAAGCTATGCTCCATAAAACGACAGAAGCTGGGGATATCCCGAGTTGTCGCCGGATCGTCGGCTAAAATGAATAACACTTCTCCTTCGTTCATATGGCGGATTTTTTTACGTATCAGCATTACGGGTTCGGGGCAACGCAGGCCGATAGTGTCCAGCTGATAATTAATACGAATCTCATTCATTCTTGATGTTACACTTTGTCTGTTAGAATTAGCGGGTATAATACAACTCAGAAAAAGTGCGGTCAAAATTAAAGAGATTTTTTACGACAAATATAAATATTATTCATGGAATATCTTATCCCGAAAAATACGGCGGTTTTTGAGGAAGAAATCAAAAAGAGCCGATTTATTACTTATCTGGCGCATACCGAAGGGCTAGGCACGGCAAAAGAATTCTGGCAGGAGATAAAAAACCGGCATAGCGACGCCAGACATCATTGCTGGGCCTGCGTTGCCGGTAATCCTCTGGATTCACAACAACTGGGGTTTTCCGATGACGGGGAACCGGCGGGGACTGCGGGCAAACCAATGTTGGCAGCCTTGCAAGGCAGTCGGATAGGTGAGATTAGTGCGGTTGTTGTTCGTTATTACGGCGGTATTTTGTTGGGAACCGGCGGCTTGGTTCGAGCTTATGGGAATGGCGTACAACAGGCTTTAAAATTATTGGAAACCGAACTGAAAATAGAGCGTTCCGCTTATAGGCTGTGTTGCGATTATCATGAAATTAACTGGCTCCAAAGGTTATATGAGAAATATCAGATAGCTATTAATGGGCAACAGTTTCAGGAAAAAGTCTGGTTTGAGTTGGGCATAAGTGATGATAAACTGGCTCCCTTTGAACGGGAGTTACGTCAGGGATCAGGCGGAAAATTAAGTCTGAGCAGGATATAGAGATGCATATTTTATCCATTATTCGAATTATAGGCATTTTGATCATGTGCTTTTCGATCACTATGCTTACACCGGCCTTTGTCGCCCTGATTTATGGGGATGGCGGCGGGAAAGCCTTTATGCAGTCTTTTATTATCAGTCTTACTGTCGGAGCCGGACTCTGGTGGAGCTGCCATAAGCATAAACAAAAACTCCATTCCCGTGAGGGATTTTTAATCGTCGTAGCATTCTGGGTGGTCTTAAGTTTACTGGGAGTGATTCCCTTTATGATGTTTGAAGAAACCCATCTCACCTTTCCCGATGCGGTATTCGAATCTTTCTCGGCACTGACTACAACCGGAGCTACGGTTATTTCCGGTTTGGATCAACTACCTAAGTCAATTTTATTTTATCGCCAGTTTTTACAATGGATCGGCGGCATGGGGTTAATCGTACTCGCTGTGGCAATTATCCCTTTGCTCGGTATCGGCGGAACGCATCTTTACCGGGCGGAATCCTCCGGCCCCCTGAAGGATCAGAAAACATTACCGAGAATTGCCGAAATTGCGAAATTACTGTGGATATTATATCTCGGCCTGACCGTACTTTGCGCTTTGGCTTACTATTGGGCGGGAATGGATCTGTTTGATGCCCTGAGCCATAGCTTCGCCACCGTATCAAACGGCGGAATGTCTACACATGATATGAGTATGGGTTATTTTAATAACTCGAAAATCTATTTATTAGCCAGTATTTTTATGCTGATTGCCGGTTGTAACTTCGCGCTGCATATTACCGCATTGGTTAATATCGGGCGGCGACCGCTTTGGAAAACCTATTTTCGCGATCCGGAATTTCGTTTTTTCTTAACCCTTCAACTTGTGTTTATCTGCATTGTTGCGGTCAGCTTTTATTTCTACTATGACTTATCGATGTTTGACGCCTTTGCGCAAGGTATGTTTCAGTTGACTTCAATGTCAATGACAGCCGGATTTACACTTTATGATATGGAACAAGTGCCGGCCTTTATTGCCATGCTACTGGTATTCTCGGCAATTCTGGGCGGATGTGCGGGTTCGACGTCCGGCGGATTGAAGAGCATACGTGTTTTGGTTATGTGGCTACAGGTAAAACGAGAGCTCAAACATCTAGTGCATCCGAATTTAGTGATACCGATAAAGTTAGGCCACTCAATTTTAGCACCGCGTGTGATCGAAGGAATATGGTCGTTCCTAATGGCATTTCTGATTATTTACTGGATATGCGTGTTCGGCGTTATCTTATGCGGATTGGAACCTTTTGATGCCATGGGCGCCGTACTGGCGACATTGACCAATGTCGGTCCCGGTATAGGTTCGACTGGAATGAGTTTTACCCATGTTCCCGACAGCGCAAAATATATTCTGGCCTTTGCCATGGTATGCGGACGATTAGAGGTTTTTTCCCTGATCGTCCTGTTTAGCCCAGCGTTTTGGAAAACATAACATGAAAACCTTAATTTTATATTTGAGCCATGACGGACAAACAAAAAAAATAGCCGAATATCTTGCACGGAATATCGGGAATGAATCTCAGGTCGCCGCCATATGGGATTGCCCCGAGTTATCCCAATTCGAATCTATTATTATCGGTGCCTCGGTCCGATACGGCTATTTTGATAAAAGTCTGTATAAATTTATTGAAAAATATACCGCACTTTTAAATAGCAAACCCAGTGCTTTTTTCGGTGTTAATCTGACTGCGCGCAAAGCGGGAAAAGATAGCCCGCAAACCAATGTTTATGTCAGAAAATTTTTACATCGGATTCCGTGGCGGCCGACAATATCTGCTGTTTTTGCCGGCGCTTTATTATATCCGCGCTACCATTGGTTTGATCGCACAATGATCCGCCTGATCATGAAGATTACCGGCGGAGAAACGGATATTCGCAAAGAAATCGAATATACGGATTGGGATAAAGTACGGCATTTTGCCGAACTTGTTGCAAACTTGAACAAATAAAGCGCATATTTTCCTCGTTTGTTTAATAAAAAATCAGTTAATGATTTTTTTTGAAAAAAAACTTGCACTGAAATACGGGATCTCTATAATACGCCCTCGCACCGCAAGGGAACGCAAATTAAGAAAATGACAAAAATAATGCTTGACTTAATTTAGCCGTTTACTGTAAGCTAGACGACCTTGCGAAAGCAAATGCTCTTTAACAACTTATCAGACAATCTGTGTGGGCACTTGTTAAGTTTAAGTGAAAAACATTTAAAAGACTTAAAAGTGCACGAAAATTCATTATAAGGGTAAGGCTTAGGCCTTACAGATGAAGTCAGGACTTTTGAGCACAAACTTTTTGAATTGAAGAGTTTGATCATGGCTCAGATTGAACGCTGGCGGC
>NZ_SNYQ01000007.1:74085-99946 GCF_004363295.1 Mesocricetibacter intestinalis | reverse complement strand
CATTTTTTACGTTCATAAGTCAAAAAAGAGGGTTAAAGCCTTTTACTATATGGCTTTAACCCTCTTTTTACCAACACTTTTGTCTATTATGCCAAGTTTTTGCGAGGAGCGAATACCGATAGCAAGAGTACCCCTGAAAAGTGCGGTTAAAAGACCGAAAGTTTTTTCGAGAAGCGAATACCACCGGCAGAAGTAGCCCCGAAAAGTGCGGTTAAAAAATCGAAAGTTTTTGCGAGGAGCGAATACCGATAGCAGGAGTAACCCTGAAAAGTGCGGTTAAAAAACCGAAAGTTTTTTCGAGGAGCGAATACCGATAGCGGGAGTACCCCTGAAAAGTGCGGTTAAAAAATAAAAGTTTTTTCGATACCTGTTCGGGCGAATATTCATAAAACTTATGCCAAAAGCCGACCTTATCAATAAAGAGCCCTGCCCTATTTATATCTTTTATTATCGCTCTGTTGATCCAAGGTTTCCAGCCAAGCCAGTTTTTGTTTGATCTTACTTTCCATTCCCCGCTCGGTGGGAAAATAATAACGGCTGTCCTTTAAGGCTTGCGGAAAATAATTTTCCCCGGCCGCATAAGCATTATCCTCATCATGGGCATAACGGTACTCGGCACCGTACCCCAAGGATTTCATTAATTGGGTCGGAGCATTGCGTAAATGTTCCGGCACATCATAATCGGCGTATTGCAGCGCATCGCGCTTTGCCTGTTTAAAGGCGGTATATACGGCGTTGCTTTTTGGCGCCACAGCAAGATAAACAATAGCCTGGGCGATCGCCCGTTCCCCTTCCGCCGCACCGACTCGGGTAAAACAGTCCCAAGCGTTCAGTGCAATTTGCATTGCGCGCGGATCCGCATTCCCGATATCTTCCGAAGCTATGGCCAACAGTCGTCTTGCCACATAGAGGGGATCGCCGCCGGCGGTCAGAATGCGGGCATACCAATATAATGCGGCATCGGGGGCGGAACCGCGTACGGATTTATGCAGGGCGGAGATGAGATCATAATAGCGATCTCCCTGTTTATCAAAGCGGGCCATAGGCGCGCCTAATACTTCCTGCATTAAAGTGCGGTCGATTTTCTTGCCCTGTGGTTCCTCTGGTGCCATATCCGCCATCAGTTCCAAGCAGTTCAGCGCCAAACGAGCATCGCCGTTGGCATATTGCGCCAGCTGTGTTAGCAATCCCTCTTCAAAATTCAGCTTTTCATTCCCCAAACCCCGTTCTTTATCTTCAATGGCCTGCTGCAACACCTGTTCAATATCGGCAGCGGTCAGGGACTTCAAAATATAGACTCTGGCTCGGGACAAGAGGGCGTTATTCAGCTCAAAGGAAGGATTTTCGGTAGTGGCGCCGATAAAAATCACCCTTCCTTCTTCAATATGCGGCAAAAAGGCATCTTGCTGGCTTTTATTGAAACGATGAACCTCATCTACAAACAAGATGGTTCGACGGCCGGCAGCAAGGTTCTGAGCGGCCCGTTCAACGGCTTCGCGGATTTCTTTAATCCCGCCGCTAACGGCGGAAACTCGTTCGACATCGGCATTAATGCTATGAGCAATAATTTCGGCCAATGTGGTTTTTCCCGTTCCCGGCGGGCCCCAAAAAATCATGGAATGCATATGACCGGCTTCAATAGCTTTACGCAACGGTTTTCCTCGGCCGACCAAATGCTGTTGCCCGCAATATTGTTCCAAGCTAAGCGGGCGCATTCTGGCCGCTAAAGGTTTGAAATCCTGTTCGACGAAATCAAAGCTGAGATTATTTGCCATTTGTTCGTCCGTGCCTATTTCCCGCTTTTTTGCGCTGATCGTCAAATTCGGCACCCTTAGGTACGCTGAACTCGAACAGTTCCGTCGACAAGGCGACGTTGGTAATAATATTGCGCAGAATATAAAGATTGAATTGCCCGTCTTTTTCGATCATACCGAAGCTTTTCAGAATGCCTTCTTTGTCAATACGTATGTCGAACTGACGCAGATTGCTGTTTTTCGCTTTCGGTTTTACTGCGAAAATATCGCCTATCTGCTCGACACTATATGGTTTCCAATATGCCGGGTCGTTGCTGGTCAGCAAAACGAAGGGAGTATCATTTACCGCATCTTCCAACCAATTGGCGGTAACCTGTTCGACAAAGGGATCATAAAACCAGAGGGTTTTACCGTCGGAAATGATACGGTTTTCCTGCGGCGCTTTATTTCGTACTATGAATAAATTCGGCCGTCTAATCTGTAATATGCCGTGGCCATTTTGCACATTTTTTCCGTCCGCCGAGCTGACCGTCTGGGTAAAACTCGCATTTAGATAGGTAATGATACTTAAGCGACGCTGTAATTCGCCCGCCGCATCCGCCTGCGCAATTCCGCTGTAAATCAGCACAAAAAGAGCGGTTAGAAAAAAGAAGATTTTTTGTCCCTTACAAACAGACCGTCCGTTAAATGCTCCGAACTTTCCTGCGACATTCGCCGCGCATACATTTTTCCGCATATATTTTCCTTATGTTGAAATAAATCTTATCACTTAGTAATCCTGTTTAGGGGCTAACACTTCCCGTTTGCCGTTGCGCACTTCGGAAACAATACCCTGCTCTTCCAGCTGATCCATAATCCTTGCGGCACGGTTAAAACCGACCCGGAAACGGCGTTGAATGGAGGAAACCGAGGTGGTACCGGTGCGCACCACAAACTCGGTAACTTCATCGAATAAGGCGTCCAGTTCACCGCTGTCCGCGCTTCCCTCCTCACCCTCATTATCTTCATCTTCCGCACCTTCCAGAATTTCGGCAATATACTGAGGTTTGCCGCGCGCACGCCAGTCATTGGCTACCCGCACCACCTCATCATCGGACATAAAGGCGCCGTGTACGCGCACCAAATCCGTGGTACCGTTACCAAGATAGAGCATATCGCCGCGTCCGAGCAAGGCTTCCGCACCGTTCTGATCCAAAATGGTACGCGAATCGTTACGCTGCACTACGGTAAAGGCAATCCGGCTAGGAATATTAGATTTAATCAGGCCGGTAATCACGTCCACCGACGGCCGTTGAGTCGCCAAAATCACATGAATACCTACCGCTCGCGCTTTTTGGGTCAGACGGGCGATAAGCTCTTCCACCTGTTTACCCGCTACCATCATTAAATCGGCAAATTCATCTACAATCACAACAATATAGCTGAGTTTTTCCAGAATCGGCGCACGACCGTCCATGGAATCCCCCGGTTTCCATAAAGGATCCGGAATGGCGATATTTTCCGCCCGATACTCATCAATCCGATCATTAAAGCCTTCGATATTACGTACCCGCAATTTTGCCAGCAACTGATAGCGACGCTCCATTTCTTCCACACACCAACGTAGGGCGTTAGCCGCTTTTTTCATATCGGTAACCACTTCCGTAAGTAAATGAGGAATACCGTTATAAATGGACAGTTCCACCACCTTAGGATCGATCATAATGAATTTTACTTCTTCCGGTTTCACGCGGTATAGCAAGCTCAATATCATGGTATTGATACCCACGGATTTACCCGAACCTGTGGAGCCCGCCACCAGTAAATGCGGGGTTTTCGCCAGATCAATCACCACAGGTTTGCCGCTAATATCCTTACCCAGCGCCATTGGCAACAGGGCTTTGGAATGTCTGAACTCATCGCTGTCCAATACGTCGCGCAGAGATACGATTTGGCGGTGGTCATTCGGCGTTTCTATGCCTATATAGGGTTTATCCGGAATACTTTCCGCCACTCGGATAGCGCGAAACATCAGCGCACGAGCTAAATCCGTATCAATACCGGTAACCTTGGAGGCTTTGACACCGGGCTGCAATTCAAGTTCATAGCGGGTAACTACCGGACCGACCAAGACGTCCTTCACCGTTGCCTTAATATTGAAATTCCGCAGCTGCTGTTCAATGCGTTGAGAGGTTTCACGGATTTCCTCAGCAGAAATTTCCTGTGCTTTGCTGGAACGCTTATCCAGTAAATCCAGGCTTGGCATTTCCGTACTTGGCTTATCCAACGGCTTCTGATCGCCAAATAGTTTAATCGCCTCATCAATGGAAATGGTTCTTAACCCGCCCGCATCTTCCGCAATAACAGGTTCGGGAATTTCATCTACCACACCAACGGATTGCATACGCGCCAAGCGTTCCTGCTCTCTTTCCGCTTCCTGGCGGGCAAATTCCGCCGCCAGTGCGGAAACGTCCGCCTGGGTAACTGGGGTTTCCGTAACCGCCTCCCCCTCGAAGGAAAGCTGTCCGCTCTCCCTTGCTTGTGTTGGCGCCAATTTTACCTGTGGCATAGAGTCCGTACCGAAAGCGGATAAATAGCCCGCTTCCGCTTCTACCAGCATATTCCGGTGCGATTGGAGAAATTCCGGCCCGTTGGAAGAAGAACTTGAAAGCTGCTCTTCCGCCGGATTATCCTTATATTCTTGAGTATCCGCCGGAGAGAATTTCACTTCCGGCAACTGTTCCATATCATTTACCCGATAGCTGCCGAAATCCGATCCGGTGCTGAAAGGCTCAAAGGCCGGCATTTTTTCCTCGGTATTTTCACCCGAATTCAGCCCCACAATATTAATATTGATAACATTGCCGCCTTCGGTTTGCAGCCGGAATGCTTCCGCCTCTCCCTGCGCTTCGCTGTCCCTTGTCTGTTGTATTTCTTGTGTAGGGGAAGATGCAACAGCAACCTCCTCGTGGGATTCCGGCTCCGCACTTTCCTGTGCCGGAGGGTAAGCTACCGCCGTTGCACTTTTCGCCGCCCTATCCTTCTCTTCATTTTGCATGGTCAGCCAATGATAAAACTTCATCAATAGACGGATCAGCGAAGCGCCGGAGCAGAAAATAAAGCCGGCCAAGCTTAAGAAAACACCGACAGCCAACAAACCGAACTGACCCAACAGCGGAAACAAGGCTTTTACCAAACTGGCGCCCAGTACGCCGCCGGATAAATAATAATGGCCGTTTTCCAATAATAAAGAAGCCGACAGGGTCAAGCCGATCATTAATAGGCAAAAACCGAACATACGTAATCCGAAGCGAGTCCAGGTCAGGCTGTCCACCCGCTTGGTACGAATAAAGTAAATAGGTGCGATTAACAATAAAAAGGGTAATAGATTGCCAATATCACCGAAGAATACAAAAAATAAATCAATGATCCAGGCGCCGAGTTTGCCCGCTTTATTAATCACCTCCGTCTGATAAGAGGAAACCGACCAGGCGCTGTCGAGCGGACTGTAACCCGACCAGGCGATAATTAAATAAAAGCCGAAAAGCGCGCTGAATCCGAACAGCAGTTCAACAAGATAATGTTTCGGCGTAAAGCCTTCTTTTATTTTTCTGATCATGTTTTGGATTTAATTTAATAACTGGATTATTTTAACAATAGGAAATTGGTTTGCTTCACTTCTTCCATTACCACATAGGTACGGGTGTCGTTTACCCCGGGTAAACGCAATAATGTGGTGCCTAATAATTTACGATATTCGGTCATATCCGCCACACGGGTTTTCAGCAGGTAATCGAAATCGCCGGAAACCAGATGACATTCTTGGATTTCCTCCAATTCCTGTACGGCGGCATTAAATTCTTCAAATACATCGGGTTTGCCGCGTACCAGGGTTATTTCCACTAAAACCAGCAAGGGTGCATTCAATAGCTCCGGATTCAACAACGCCCGGTATCCCATTATCACCCCTTGTTTTTCCAGCCGTTTCACCCGTTCTAAACAGGGGGTCGGCGATAATCCGACTTTTTTTGACAAATCGATATTGGAAATCTTACCGTTACGTTGCAGTTCGTTCAGAATTTTTATATCGATCGTATCTAACGCTTTAGGTAGTTTTTTATCCATAATGATTGTCCTTTAATTACAATTTTTACACCGGACTTTTGATTTTACACTATTTTCTTTCTATGATTTATGTTTTATAGAAAAATTTCCCCCTCGCCGCTTGCCGCTCTGCTGCAATTGAGTGAATGCTACCCTTTACGGGGCATTTATTCTACGTCCTCAGCGGTTAAAATAAATAAACTCGATATCTATGCAAACTAACAAGGAGCCGCTATGCAGAATCCCTTTACCGCCCGTTGGTCTTCAAGGGGTAATACGCTATGTTTGGGACATTGGCAAATAAGCTATCAAGGCGTTGAACTGGAACTGCCGGAAGAAAAACGCGAACATGATATGGGAACCCGCGGTATCTATAACTTTATCGATCCTGAAGACGAACTTTATCTGGAAGGGCTGGACGAAGATGACTGGATTCTGGCTAATATCGATTGGTTGGCCGAGGTATTCATTGCCGCCGGAATTGATATCGAAGAACAGAATATGCGTCTGTTCTACCGCGCGGTAAATAAAGAGGACTGGCGCTGCGGCAGTTGCGGCGGCTGTATTTAACCGCCGCATGTTCTATCCGCTTAGAAGCGTTCCAATACCTCCAGGGCGTCGGAAAGTTTTTTCACCGCAAAAACTTCCATATTTTGCACCGCACTTTTCGGTTTATTGGCATAAGGAATAATCGCTCGGCGAAAACCATGTTTGGCAGCTTCGGCAATACGTTCCTGCCCGCTCGGTACCGGACGAATTTCTCCCGCCAGCCCCACTTCGCCGAACACAACCAAATCCTGCGGCAACGCACTGTTGCGGAAGCTGGAAAGCAATGCCAGCAATAGTGCTAAATCAGCAGCGGTATCATTTACTTTTACCCCGCCGACGACATTCACAAATACATCCTGATCGGACATTTGCAAGCCGCCGTGGCGATGCAGTACTGCCAATAGCAGGGCCAAACGGTTCTGTTCCAGCCCCACAGCCACCCGACGCGGATTTGCCAGCATGGAATGGTCCGCCAGCGCCTGAATTTCCACCAGTAACGGGCGAGTTCCTTCCCATAATACCATCACCGAGCTGCCGGGGGTTTGTTCGTCGCCCCGGCTTAAAAAGATCGCCGAGGGATTTTTTACTTCGCGCAAACCTTGCTCCGTCATGGCAAACACGCCCAGTTCGTTAACCGCACCGAAACGATTTTTATGGCTGCGCAGGGTGCGATAACGGGAATCCGCCTCCCCTTCCAATAACAGGGAACAATCGATAACATGTTCCAGCACCTTAGGCCCCGCCAGGGTGCCGTCTTTAGTTACATGACCGACCATAATCACCGTACATTGACGGGTTTTCGCATAGCGGGTCAAAAAAGAGGCGCATTCCCTCACCTGAGCCACACTGCCCGGAGAAGACTGTACATCGGCCAGATGCATTACCTGAATAGAGTCGATAACCATAATCTGCGGCTTAATCTGATCCGCCAAATGGCAAATCTGTTCCACCGAAGTTTCCGATAAGCTTTGCAGTTTATCCGTGCCCAATCCCAAGCGATGCGCCCGCATCGCCACCTGTTGCAGGGATTCTTCGCCGGTAACATAAAGGGTGCTCAAATGCTGACTGAGGCCGCACATTACCTGTAACAACAAGGTGGATTTACCTGCGCCGGGATGACCGCCGATCAGAATTGCGCTACCCGGAACGATACCGCCGCCTAACACGCGATCCAATTCGTTAAAACCGCTGCCGAACCGCGGCGTTTCTTTCAAACTGACCTCCGCCAGGGTCTGAATTTTGGCCCGGGTTTCCCCGGCGTAGCCGCTGAAACGATCGTTTTTACTTTTCGGCACAGGGCCCAAGCGGACTTCACTGATAGTATTCCAGGCCTTACAGGCGGAACACTGACCTTGCCAACGGGAAAATTCCGCACCGCAGTCATTACAAACATAGGCGGTTTTTGCTGCTTTTGCCATATGAAGTTCCTTATTTATTCTGGCTCAGGCGAATCAAAGCACACATCCGATGCACATAGTCCGGCTGCTGTAATATCGCGGATAACGCCTGTAATGCCTCTTGGTTATCCCAATTTGCACTATGTGTACGGATAATCGCTTTTATCTCTTCCAGTAGTTCTTCGTTACTTTGTCGTAGCGCTTCATTTTCGCCTAAGCATTCGCCTTGAGTGCAGTAATAATGGTATAGATTGAAAAATGCCCCGACCCGTTCCACCGTTTGAGTAAAATCCGGTGTTGGCGCACTTTGCAGCGTATCTTCGATAAGCGCCTGTTCGTAGCCCAAAAGTGCGGTTATTTTCTGTTGAGTTTTTTCCGCCCGCTCCGCCTGATTAAAGGTATCAAGCCAACCTTTAGCCCAATCTTGGGGAGGGGGCACTTTTAATCCGGCCAATTGATAACCCCGTTCCGCTTTACTCCTTGAGCTGAAACGCACCGCCCCGCTTAACTTCAGTTCGGCGACAAAATCCAATAAGTCCGCCAATTCACCTGTTTTCAGCTCCAGTTCCAGTTCGCAGATCCCTTCCTGTGCGTTACCCGCCTGAATAACGCCTTGATCCAGCGCAACTTCAATCTGCGCCCCGGAAGCCGACTGCAATAACCAGCTACGACGCTCGAAATCCGTACTGAATATGGCCTGCAAGGGCTGCTGTAAAACCGAATCCGGCACTAAACCCTCCGGCAAAAGCGGAACTAAGCGGGCTAAATCCGGCGCTTCGCTATCCAGGCTCACATTATATTCGGGGCGGATATGTAACCCGCCCGTTACCTTACCGCCGCTTTTCAGGGTAAGGGTAAAACGCCCCCCTTCGCAACGTACGCGCAGCCCCATTTGCGCGGCGGAGAAATAATGATATTCCGTATCGTAATAACAATTGGTCAGATAGTCGCTTTTTTCGCTCAGAACCTTAAAGCGCCGGATTTCTCGTAACAGCGCAGGACAAACGCCGCTATCCAGTGCCAATTTCAGCTCTACTTCATCGCTCATTCACAATTCCTTTAATTTCAATTAATTATTAATTATTAGAAAACTTCAGCTGCGGTTAAATCCCTCGCATTATAAATCTTTTTTAATTAAAACCGTGAATTTTTAACAAACATAAGGTAATATGCACCAAAATTTTTTAATTCACATACCCTGACAACTCGTCTTTTCGGAGTTTAATATGGCAATAAACAATATCTTAGGATTATTTGCTCATTCGCCTCTCAAGCCTCTACAGGCGCATTCGCTAAAAATTAATGAATGCTGTAATCTACTCACCCCTTTCTTTCAAGCCACTTTCGCCGGCGACTGGCATAAAGCGGAAACCCTACGGGTTAAAATCGCCGAAGCGGAACGGGAAGCGGATAATTTAAAACGTGAAATTCGCTTAAAGCTGCCGCGCGGTTTATTTATGCCTGTAGATAGACGGGATTTACTCGAATTGGTTACCCAGCAGGATAAACTGGCAAACTATGCCAAACGCATTTCTACTCGAATTGCGACCCGCCAGCTTCATATTCCGGAACAGTTACAGTCCGAATTCAGCAGCTATTTACAGCAAAGTCTGGATGCCACCAATCAAGCGCATCGAGTAATCGATGAAATGGACGAGTTATTGGAAACTGCTTTCAGAGGCAGAGAACTGACATTGGTAAATAACCTGATCGAGAAACTGGACGATCTGGAAGATGAAACCGAACAGACTCAACTCGATCTAAGAAGAAAACTGTTTACGCTGGAAAGTCATTTCAGCCCTATCGATATTATGTTCCTGCACAAGATCATCGAATGGATCGACGAACTTGCGGAGCAGGCTCAGCGCGTAGGCTCTCGTATTGAAATCATGCTGGCGCGTTCATAATGGCCTCACCGCTTATCTTATTAAAAAAATAGGAAAAACCTATGGAACTTATTAATCAGTACGGTACAATTTTCATTGTTATTACTGCGCTGTTCGGTCTGCTGATGGCATTCGGTATCGGGGCAAACGACGTTTCCAACGCGATGGGAACCTCCGTCGGTTCCGGTACCATCACCGCCAAACAAGCGATTTTTATCGCCATGTTGTTTGAATTTGCCGGCGCTTATTTAGCCGGCGGCGAAGTAACGGAAACCGTTAAAAGCGGTATTATCGATCCCATGGAATTTAGCGCGAATCCGGATCTTTTAGTGCTGGGTATGATGTCCGCCCTTTTAGCTTCGGGATTCTGGTTGTTAATTGCTTCCAAAATGGGCTGGCCGGTTTCTACCACGCATTCGATTATCGGTGCCATTATCGGTTTTTCCTGCGTTACCGTCGGCGCCCATGCCGTGGAATGGGGGAATTTACGCAATATCGTCGGCAGTTGGTTTGTTACTCCGGTGGTTTCCGGCGTCGTCGCCTATATTATTTTTACCAGTACGCAAAAACTGATATTCGATACGGAAGATCCTCTCAAAAACGCCAAACGTTTCGGCCCTTATTACATGGGATTAACCACCTTTATTCTGAGTATCGTTACCATGACTAAAGGGTTAAAACACGTAGGCTTACATCTTGAACTGGCAGAAACCCTTTGGATTGGAAGCGCAATCAGTGTGTTTTCCATTATTGTCTGCCACTTCTATCTACGTAGCGAATCCTTTAAAAACAGAGTGCAGGGCGGTACTTTCGGCGGTGTAGAAAAAGTATTTAGCATCTTAATGTTGTTGACCGCCTGTTCAATGGCGTTCGCCCATGGTTCCAACGACGTAGCCAATGCGATCGGGCCGCTTTCCGCCGTGGTTTCCATTATTGAAAACGGCGGTCAAATCGTGGCGAAAACCCCGCTGGCATGGTGGATTCTGCCTTTGGGCGCCGTAGGTATGGTCATAGGTATGGCGGTAATGGGCTATAAGGTAATGGGAACCATAGGTACCGGAATTACCGATCTGACCCCAAGCCGCGGCTTCTCCGCCGAGTTCGCTACGGCAATTACCGTAGTTATAGCTTCAGGTACGGGATTACCGATCTCCACCACTCAAACCTTGGTGGGTGCGGTGTTAGGGGTCGGTTTCGCACGAGGTATCGCCGCCCTGAATCTGACCGTTATTCGCAATATCATTGCTTCTTGGGTCGTTACCCTGCCTGCCGGTGCCTTTTTTTCTATCATTATTTTCTACATTCTGTATGCGATTTGTTACTGAGCGGGATTGTATAACTGCGGTGCGGACATAGTTCCGCACCCTTTGTCGTAATCCCTGCTATAATCGAATTTGCACTGCTAAATCAAGAATAGGATATTCATTATTTTTTAAGGACCATTAACTATGCAGAAAATCATCAAACCCTTAGTTTCCCTATTAATTTTGAGCTGTTCGGTATTAAGCGTGCAGGCGGCGGAAACGCAATATGTTACTGAAAACCTGAATACCTTTTTACGCAAAGGCGCCGGGGATAATTTTAAAATCGCAGGCGCCATTCAGGCCGGCGAGCAGGTTACCGTATTGGAACGCAAGGAACGCTACAGTCTGATTCGCGACGGTAGAAACCGAGAAGCTTGGATTTTAAATTCTGAACTCACCTCATCACCAAGTAGTAAAAACGAAAATCCGCGCCTGCGTGCTCAGGTACAGGAACTCAGTATGAAGCTTAACCGTCTGGACAGCGACTGGCAGCAAAGAACCCAAGAGATGCAGCGCCGCGAAAAAGACGCCGTCCAGAAAAGCAATCAGTTACTGGAAGAAAATTCACAATTGAAACGGGAACTGGAAATCACCAAAAATAAAAACCGTGATCTGGAAGCCATGCTGGATGCAGGCAAACGCGAAATTGCCATTCAGTGGTTTATATACGGCGGTTCGGTACTGGGCGTCGGCTTATTGCTCGGTCTGATTATTCCGTTAATTCTGCCGAAACGCCGCCGCAGCGGTTGGGCGTAAGGGAGCGCTCCGGGCGGTGAAAGTCTATCTGGTTGGCGGTGCGGTACGGGATCGGCTGCTGAATTTAAAGGTGCAGGATCGGGACTGGGTGGTGGTAGGCGCTACGCAGCAGCAGCTTATTGAGCAGGGTTACCTTCAGGTGGGTAAAGATTTTCCTGTTTTCCTACATCCCCAGACTAAGGAAGAATATGCGCTGGCGCGTACCGAAGTTAAGTCCGGTAGCGGCTATACCGGGTTTATCTGTGATTTTTCGCCCCATATCAGTCTTGAGCAGGATCTCTGTCGGCGAGATCTCAGCATTAACGCCATTGCTCAAGACCAACAGGGCAATCTGCACGATCCCTACCGAGGGGTTGCAGATTTGAATGCACGGATATTACGTCATATTTCTCCCGCTTTTGCCGAAGATCCCCTGCGCGTACTTCGCGTCGCCCGTTTTGCCGCCCGTTATCATGCCTTAGGCTTTAAAATTGCACCTGAAACCCTGAGTCTAATGACCGAAATCAGCCTAAGCGGTGAATTAGGCCATCTCAGTGCCGAACGTATCTGGCTGGAAACAGAAAAAGCGCTGGCGGAGAAAGATCCGCAAATTTATTTTGAAGTTCTGCACCAAGTCGGCGCCCTAGCGGAACTATTCCCCGAAATAGAAAATCTGCATCAGGTTCCTAATCCGGCGAAATACCATCCGGAAGTGGATTCTTTTATTCATACCATGTTGGTGCTAAAACAGGCGGCGTTGTTAAGTGAAGGAGAAGATGTGCATAAAAATGCGCTGCGTTTTGCCGCACTTTGCCATGATTTGGGCAAAGCGCTGACGCCGCAAGCCATTCTACCTCATCATTATGGCCATGAAAAAGCCGGGCTGGTACCGATAAAAAACCTGTGTCAACGCTTGAAAGTACCGGTTTATTACCGGGAACTGGCCTTATTGTGCTGCGAGTACCATAGCCATGTCCATAAAGCCTTGGAACTGCGCCCCGGCACTATTCTAAAATTGTTCAATCAGCTGGATATCTGGCGCAGACCCCGGCGTTTTCAGGAACTGATGCTGGTCTGCCTTGCCGATAATCGCGGGCGTACGGGATTTGAACAAAGTCCCTATCCGCAACAGGCCTTTCTGCAAGAACTTCAACTTGCCGCAGCGGCGGTGGATGTAAAAGCGGTTATTGCAGAGGGATTTGAAAAACAGGCAATCCGAGAAGAATTAAACCGTCGCCGTCTGGCGGCACTGAGCAAAAAACTGGCGGAAATCCGACCGCTCTTTATCCAAAATCAATCTCCGCCCTCACTTTACTAACGGCGGATAAATACGTAAAATAACCACTCATTCGATATATGTATCCGACGTGCCGAAATAAATACATCGCATAAGAGCTTATATGAAATTCTCCACTTCCAGCATCCTGAAAGCCTGCTGTATGCTTTTTGTTATCCCCCTGTTAAACGGATGTGTATTATCCGATATTAGCGATCAACGCCCGACCGAAGTCATAACCATTGATAAATCGGATCCTCAGTGGCAACAACATCTTTCCCGCATCAAAGCGATCGGGCATTATCAAAATCAGGGGCAAATCGGCTATATTAGCGCTAAAGAGCGTTTTTCCAGCCGTTTTGAATGGCAATATCAGGGGCCGCAAAACTACCGTTTAAAACTCTATTCCACCGTGAGTTCCACCAGCCTTATGTTGCAACGGCATCAAAGCGGGCTGACCCTTACCGATAATAAAGGCAACCGCCGTTCGGAACGGGATGCTAAATTACTGGTTCGTGAAATTATCGGCACCGATATTCCTCTTGAGCACTTGGCGCAATGGCTGAAAGGCCAGCCCGATGAGAACAGCAATTACCAGGTAGGCGAAAACCATTATTTGGCCGGCTTCAGTTATAATGCGGAAGGTGCGCTCTGGACCGCGGATTATCTGAATTATCATACTCAGTTAACCCCTGCGCTGCCTAAAGATATTTTGTTAAAACATTCGGATCAGACCCTAAAAATCCGTGTAGATAACTGGACATTCTGATGAAAAATCAACCCTCAGCCGCTGTTTTAACGGAAAATACCTTTTCTTTCCCCAGCCCGGCAAAGCTGAACTTGTTTTTATATATCAATGCTAAACGCCCCGATAATTACCACGAACTGCAAACCCTGTTCCAGTTTTTAGACTATGGTGATCAGTTGGATATTCGCCTGCGCAGCGACGGTGAAATCAGACTCAGCCCCGCCATCGAGGGACTGAAAAATGAAGACAACCTGATCTACCGAGCGGCTAAAATACTGCAACAAGCCACTGCGACCAGCTATGGTGCGGATATTCACCTACATAAGGTATTACCTATGGGCGGCGGCGTCGGCGGCGGCTCCTCCAATGCGGCAACCGCCTTGCTGGCGTTAAATTATCTGTGGCAAACCCATTTGCCCATCTCCAAACTGGCACGGTTGGGGCTTTCTCTCGGTGCGGACGTACCTATATTTATCCATGGCAAGGCGGCCTTTGCCGAAGGGGTGGGAGAGAAAATAACCTACTGCGAACCGCCGGAAAAATGGTTTGTAGTACTTAAGCCCGAAGTCGCTATTTCAACCCGCGATATTTTTTTGGCGCCCGATTTACCCCGTAATACGCCCAAGAAATCCTTAACCCAACGGCTGAATGAACAATATGCAAACGATTGCGAAAAAATTGTCAGAAAGCACTATCCCGAAGTTGAAGAACTGTTTAACTGGCTGTTAAAATATGCACCGGCAAGATTGACCGGCACCGGCGCCTGTGTTTTTGCCGAATTTGATAATGAACAATCGGCACGTAATCTATTTAATATGAAACCGCAAAAATTTTCCGGCTTTGTCGCCCGGGGACAAAATATTTCGCCGCTGCACATAATGCTGCAAAATCTGATGCAAGCGCAATCCCCGCTAACGGACGGAGCCGACTCTCTCAACCCTAATCATAATCCAACCCCCGAGGTCCCAAAACATGCCCGATATTAAACTCTTTGCTGGCAACGCTACGCCAGAACTCGCCAAACGTATTTCAGAACGCCTGTATATTTCATTAGGCGATGCCACCGTAGGCCGTTTCAGCGACGGTGAAATTCAGGTTCAAATTAACGAGAATGTACGAGGTAGCGATGTTTTTATCATTCAATCCACCTGTGCGCCAACCAATGATAACCTGATGGAACTTATCGTGATGGTAGACGCATTACGCCGTGCCTCCGCCGGCCGTATCACTGCGGTTATTCCCTATTTCGGCTATGCCCGTCAGGATCGTCGCGTTCGCTCCGCCCGCGTACCTATCACCGCCAAAGTGGTGGCAGACTTCCTTTCCAGCGTCGGAGTAGACCGTGTTTTAACCTGCGATTTGCATGCCGAACAAATTCAAGGATTTTTTGACGTACCCGTTGATAACGTATTCGGCACCCCGGTATTGATCCATGATATTTTGAAAAAAACCGATCTGGAAAATCCGATTGTGGTTTCTCCGGATATCGGCGGTGTAGTTCGCGCCCGTGCGGTAGCTAAGTTACTGAACGACAGCGATATGGCTATTATTGATAAACGTCGTCCGAAAGCCAATGTTTCTCAAGTGATGCATATTATCGGTGATGTAACTGGTCGCGACTGTATTCTGGTGGACGATATGATTGATACCGGCGGTACCTTATGCAAAGCGGCTGAAGCGCTCAAAGAACGCGGCGCCAAACGGGTGTTCGCTTACGCCACCCACGCCGTATTCTCCGGCTCCGCAGCAAAAAATCTGGCCAGCGACTCCCTGGATGAAATCGTGGTAACAGATACCGTTCCACTCACGCCGGAAATTAAAGCGCTAGGCAAGGTTCGCGTACTCACCCTTTCCGGTATGTTGGCTGAAGCTATTCGTCGTATCAGTAATGAAGAATCCATTTCGGCGATGTTCAGCTGATAAAGATTAAAAAAGCAAAAAAATAAAGCGGCCGTATGGCCGCTTTATTTTTATCCTATGCCTTTTAGCACGGCGGTATTAGACCTAACTAAGCCGCTTGAGGCTATTCCTCGCTAGGCTTTTTACCCAGTTGTTCCAACATCGCCACTACCATTTGCGAGGAATTTTCGGCCGCTATCGGTAGGAATTCTTCAAAGGACATTTCCGCCTTGCCGTCTCCCCCGTCGGAAATAGCTCGTACCACCACAAAAGGTACGTTAAAGCCATGGCAAGTCTGGGCAATCGCCGCCGCTTCCATTTCTACCGCAATCACTTCCGGAAAATCGTTTTTTATACGTGCCAGCGCTTCTCCGCCGTGAATAAAACTGTCTCCGGAACAAATCAGGCCGAATTGAACCCGATGTCCCTGAGCGCGGGCAATTCGAGCCGCAACCGCGGTCAGTTCGGGGTCGGAAATAAATTTTTGCGGATTGGCGGGCAATTGCCCTTTGGCGTAGCCGAAAGCGGTTACATCTGCATCATGATGGCAACAATGAGTGGAAACCACAATATCGCCGATTTGCAATCCTTCCGCTACCCCGCCGGCAGACCCCGTATTAATTACCACATCGGGCTTAGCCGTATGCAACAGCATTGCGGTGCCGATAGCGGCGGCTACCTTGCCGATTCCCGACTGTAATAGGGAAACCCGTTTATCGCCGATATAGCCCTGATAAAGGCTCACCGAACCGAAGCGGATAAGTTGCCGTTCTCTCATCATATTGCTGAGTATTTCGATTTCCTGTGCCATAGCACCGATAATTCCGATATTCATTCCCTTCCTTATTTTACGCCGCGTTCGGCAGTTATTTTATCTACTAAAAAATTTAATACCGCAAAGGTATAGTCGTCATTATACAGGGTACTGCTGGTCAGTACGAAGCGGCCGTCAATCACCACAAAAGGATAGGTAAAGACACCGTATTTTTCAGTACGCTGAATGGCCTCTTCGGTTTTCTTTGCCACCGCTTCCGAATTAAACACCGCTTTGAAGGCAGATACGTCTATTTTTTGTTCCCGGAGCCAGCCAAGCAGATTATCCATGACACTGAGCGCCTGATAACGGGCGGGATCATCGGTTTCAAATAAGAGCAAATCGGAGATATCCTCATTATTCATCTGTTGCAGGCTATAAAAAACCCGGGCGGAGAATCTGGCCTGTGCGGTGGCCACCGGATATTCCTCCAATACCACCTTGTGAGAATTAATCTGGCTGTATAGTACCAGAATATCCTGAGTATTGACGCATACTCGGCAGTCGTAATCGAAAAATGACTGAATCAGGATTCTGTTTTCCCTACCGTCCCCCACCGGAATAGGTACCGCATAAGAAAAATAATCACGGCCGTCGGCAAAATTCGGAAGCGCTTCCTGTTCTGTCAGACTGCGAACATTGGCGCCCGCCGTTACGGAAAAACATAAAATCAGCGCCAGAAACAGATAAGGATAAAATTTTTTCATTAGCTTTAAAGATCAGCCGCAGGGTTGAATATAATCGACGATAAGCTGAAGATTACGGTTGCCCCGGTACTGATTAATATCCAGTTTATATACGAATTTTGCCCGTTTAATCGAAAGATCGGGATAATAGCGGGTATCTACGTTAAATGCAATGGCATCCATAAGGGTTCCGCCTCTCCGGGTTTCTACCAGCATTTTTAAATGTTTCTCCCCAACCAGGCGCTGCTGCAAAATGTTGAACTCGCCGTCAAACAGCGGCGGCGGAAAAGCCTGCCCCCATGGGCCGGCTTGGCGCAACCTTTCCGCCGTATCTAAAGTCAATAATGCGGGGGAAAGTTCTCCGTCGGTCCAGATTTTGTCCTGCTGCAGTTCTTCGTCAAACCATTGGCTCACCGCCTGATTAAAGGCGGATTGAAATTGCTCGAACAGGTTCTCGGGAATACTCAACCCCGCCGCCATGGCATGGCCGCCGAATTTTAGGATCATCTGCGGATAGCGATTATGCAGAAATTCTAAAATATCGCGAATATGCAAGCCTTCGACGGAACGGGCGGAGCCTTTGAGTATTCCGTTCTGATCACGGGCAAAAGCCACCACCGGACGATGGAATTGTTCTTTAATCCGCGCCGCCAGAATACCCAATACGCCCTGATGCCAATCCGCCTGATATAAGGCGATGCCGAGCGGTAGACTTTGCTGAAGAGCGGTCAGATTACGGCAGATTTCCAATGCTTCCAGCTTCATGCCCTGTTCGATTTCCTTGCGGGTCTGATTCAGCCCGTCCAACTCCAGCGCCAGTGCCCTTGCGGCAGACATATCTTCGCTCAGCAACAATTCCACTCCGACGGACATATTATCCAAACGCCCGGCGGCATTTAGACGCGGCGCCACGGAAAAACCGAGGTCGCCGGCACTTAGTTCGGCGATATCCTTATTGGCGATTTCGATCAGTGCGCGGATACCGCAGCTACAATGCCCCGCCCGGATTCTGCTCAGCCCCTGATGAACCAGAATGCGATTATTCTGATCCAAGGGCACCACATCGGCCACGGTACCCAGTGCGACAAAGTCAAGTAAATCGGTAAAGTTAGGCTGCGTTTTTTGATCAAATTCATTCAGTTCACGCAATTTAGCCCGCAATGCCAACATAACATAAAAGGCGACGCCCACCCCCGCCAATGCTTTGGAGGGAAAAGCACAATCCGCCAGATTCGGATTTACTATAGCGTCTGCCGCCGGTAGTACCTCCGGCGCTAGATGATGATCGGTGAGCAATACCCTAACGCCCTGCGCTTTTAAAAACGCCACGCCCTGAACCGAGGAAATGCCGTTATCCACCGTCATCAGCAATTCCACATCTTTTTCCAATGCCAGTTTAGCCACTTCTACGCTCAGCCCGTAGCCCTGTTCAAAGCGGTTGGGTAACAGATAATCCACTCGGGTAAAACCGAGTAAACGCAGAGCCTTAACACAAAGTGCGGTACTGGTGGCGCCGTCCGCATCAAAATCGCCGACAATCACGATTTTCCGGTTCTGATGTCTCGCTTCCAGCAATAAATCTACCGCCGCTTCGATACCTTGCAACAAGTAAGGAGAAAGCATGGCGGGTAAAGAGCGATCCAATTGGCGGGCGGTTTGAATCCGACGGGCGCGATATAGGCGATCCAGCAAGGGATCATCGCATACAGGCACGCCTTCCGGTACTATACGGCGCTGAATAAGTTTATTCACAATAATCGTCCATCTGTATGAAATGACAACGGCATTTGCTCAGCAAATGCCGTATCAGAAAAAAGGCAAAGAGGCTTAGCTTCCGGCACCGTTCTGCAATGCCTGCAACAGATCTTTCGGCGCCAGATAGCCGCCGATACCTTCACCTTTCGAAGTTACTATATAAGGGGTTCCCTGTAAGCCGAACAGAACGCCGAGGCGATAATGTTTTTTCACGATATTCGGGGTTTTCAGGGTTTTAGGATAGGTTCCCTGTTCCGCCTGAGAAAAAGCAAAAGCGGGATCCGGCGCGGTAAAAACGCTTTCCATCACTTGTGCCACTTGGCTGTCGGTACCGCCGCGCGGAAATGCCAGAAAACGCAGAGTAATGCCTAAATCGTTATATTCTTTGATTTGAGAATGTAATTTGCGGCAATAATGGCAAGTGATGTCCATAAATACGCTGACTACGTATTTTTCCTTTTTAGCCGGGTAAATGATCATTTCCGACTTATAACTTTCCAGCAACGGCATCAGCGCCTGCGTATTCAAATCAACGGCTTCGTTATTTTTCAGCTCGTATAGGCGCCCCTGCAGTACGTATTTCCCATCCTCACTCACATATAATATGCCGTTATCGGTCAGCACCTGTTTTATCCCCTGCAGCGGAGAATTTTTAATTTCGATATTATCCGCACCGAGATTTTTCAACTTTGCCTTTAAGGCGGCATCATCCGCCGCCGCGCCGCCGGCAATCAAGCTAAGAAAAAGAGCGGTTAAAAATTTCTGCATTTTACTGTCCTTGCAATGGTTTCTAAATTTATCACCGCTAAATTATAAAAAGATTAGCTAATTGTGCAAGTATCCCTTCGATAAATATCGCCGATTGAATTGAAAAGCAAAGGCTTTTCTCTATCCAAAAGCGGTAAAATAACCTATAATCACGCTTTATTTTTAGCAGATGATAAACCAGGATTTAGCATGTTTGAAATCAATCCCGTAAGAAATAAAATCAGCGATCTCGCCGAACGCACCAATGTGCTTAGGGGGTATCTTTGACTTTGATGTTAAAGTCGAACGTTTGGAAGAAGTAAACGCAGAACTGGAACAACCCGAAGTCTGGAACGAACCGGAAAAAGCACAGGCGCTGGGTAAAGAACGGGCAGCGCTGGAAATTGTGGTGGATACGATCAAAAAACTGGATCAGGGTCTGGAAGACGTAGAGGGGCTGCTGGAACTGGCGCTGGAAGGCGAAGACCAGGAAACCTTCGACGAAGCCGTTGCCGAGCTGGATGAGCTGGAACAGAAACTGGCCGCACTGGAATTCCGCCGAATGTTCAGCGGCGAGCATGATAGCTGCGACTGCTATGTGGATTTACAAGCCGGTTCCGGCGGTACCGAAGCGCAGGATTGGACCGAAATGCTGCTGCGCATGTATCTGCGCTGGGCGGAAAGCAAGGGTTTTAAAACCGAATTAATGGAAGTTTCCGACGGCGATGTGGCCGGCATTAAATCCGCAACAGTAAAGGTTTCCGGCGAATACGCCTTCGGCTGGCTACGCACCGAAACCGGTATCCACCGTTTGGTGCGCAAAAGCCCCTTTGATTCCAATAACCGGCGTCATACCTCGTTTAGCGCCGCTTTCGTCTACCCGGAAATTGACGATGATATTGATATTGAAATCAACCCGGCGGATTTGCGTATCGATGTATACCGAGCCTCCGGTGCGGGCGGTCAGCACGTCAACCGAACCGAAAGTGCGGTGCGCATCACCCATATTCCCAGCGGTATCGTAGTGCAATGTCAAAACGATCGGTCGCAGCACAAAAACAAAGATCAATGTATGAAACAGCTTAAAGCCAAGCTGTATGAAATGGAACTGCAGAAGAAAAATGCGGAAAAACAGGCGATGGAAGATAATAAATCGGATATCGGCTGGGGCAGCCAAATCCGTTCCTACGTACTGGACGATGCGCGTATCAAAGATCTGCGTACCGGGGTGGAAAACCGCAATACTCAGGCGGTATTAGACGGCGATTTGGATCGTTTTATCGAAGCCAGTCTGAAAGCCGGTCTGTAAACGCCATTTAATATAAAAAAACTGCCGCAAAAACCACCGCACTTTTACTTATCCGCAACGGATAACAAGCGGATTCGGCATCCACAATAAATTGAACACAGAATAAAAAGGTAATCACCATGTCACAACAACAAACTCCGGAATTAGACTTTCACGGCGAAATGGCCGTTCGCCGCGAAAAACTCGCCAACTTACGCGCCAAAGGCAATGCCTTTCCCAATACTTTTCGCCGCAATGCACTGGCGCAGGATTTGCACCGGGAATATGAAGCCTTGGACGGCGAAGAATTAAAACAGAAAGATATTCAGGTCGCCGTGGCCGGTCGTATTATGACCCGTCGTGCAATGGGAAAAGCGACCTTTATCACCCTGCAGGATATGAGCGGACGCATTCAGCTCTATGTGGCGCGCGATAATTTGCCGGAAGGGGTATATGGCGAAGATGTGGGCAGCTGGGATTTGGGCGATATTGTGGGGGTGAAAGGTTCGTTATTTAAAACCAAAACCAATGAACTGACCGTACGTGCTACCGAAGTGCAGCTGTTAACCAAAGCCTTACGCCCGCTGCCGGATAAATTCCACGGTTTGAGCGATCAGGAAACTCGCTATCGCCAGCGCTATTTGGATCTGATTTCCAACGAAGAATCACGCCGCACCTTTGTGATCCGTTCCAAAGTAATTGCAGGTATCCGCGAATATTTTATCTCCAAAGGCTTTATCGAAGTGGAAACTCCGATGCTGCAAACCATTCCCGGCGGTGCGGCGGCACGCCCCTTCGTTACCCATCATAACGCACTGGATATCGATATGTACCTACGCATCGCCCCTGAACTTTATCTGAAACGTTTAGTGGTGGGCGGCTTCGAGCGCGTATTCGAATTAAACCGTAACTTCCGTAACGAAGGGGTTTCGGTACGGCATAATCCGGAATTCACCATGATCGAATATTACCAAGCTTATGCGGACTACCATGATTTAATGGACAATACCGAAGAATTGCTGCGCAAACTGGCGCTGGATATTCTGGACACCACCATTGTACCTTACGGCGAATATGAGTTCGATTTCGGTAAGCCTTTCGAACGCATTAGCATGCACGATGCCATCGTGAAATACGGCGAAGGAATCAGTGCGCAGGATCTGCAGGATTTCGATCGCGCTTGCGCAGTGGCGAAAAAGCTGAATATCGAAATTCAGAAGTCTTGGGGCCTGGGGTCCGTCGTTAATGCGATTTTTGAAGAAGTGGCGGAACATCATCTGATTCAACCGACCTTCCTGATGGCTCATCCGGCGGAAATTTCACCTTTAGCGCGCCGTAACGATGACAATCCGGAAGTAACGGATCGTTTCGAACTCTTTATCGGCGGACGCGAAATCGGTAACGGTTTCTCCGAATTAAACGATGCGGAAGATCAGGCGGCGCGTTTTGATGCGCAGGTTGCGGCGAAAGAAGCCGGCGACGATGAAGCCATGTTTAAAGACGATGATTTCGTTACCGCCCTTGAACACGGGCTACCGCCGACAGCGGGCGAAGGCTTGGGTATCGACCGCTTGGCCATGTTATTCGCCAATGCCGCTTCTATCCGCGATGTTATTCTGTTCCCGGCAATGAAACATAAAGCCTGATTCAATTATCCAATTGGTATCCTTAGGGATACCAATTTTTTTATCCCTCCCAACTAAGGATTGCTTTATGCACGAGATGTCCCTTTGTCAGAATATTATGGAAATTGTGGAACAGCAATGCCGGCAACACGAGGTCAAAAAAGTTACCGACCTATGGCTGGAAATCGGCGCACTTTCCTGTGTGGAACCCAGCTCACTGGAATTCTGCTTTGAAGTAATGTGCAAGGGTACGCCGGCGGAAAACTGCAAACTACACTTTATTCCCATTCCCGCTAAGGCCTACTGCTGGAACTGCCAGAAGAGTGTAGAAATTCAAGCCCATCAGGACTGCTGCCCCCTTTGCCAAGGCGTACATCTGCAACGCCAAAGCGGCGACGAACTGCGGATTAAAGAAATTGCGGTGGAGTGATTGGTAATTCCTGCTTAATAACCCTACTTATCCCTGCGAATAATCTTGCTTTTTCGGTGATAATATATAAAGCATCTTCGGGCGCTTTTTTAGTATCAATATTTATAAGAGATATAAAAAACAGCCTATCTTTTGTCTCTAATACCTATTTACGCTTATATCCCCAAAAAAAACCGCGTGATGCTTAATAACACCACGCGGTTTTAGGTTTTCAGAAGGTTAATTCTGAATTAACAACGATTACACAATCTGGATACCTTGTTGGATAAAGATATACTCATCACTTTGTACACCCTGATTTGTAGCATGGGTATATTTATCGTAAGTAATACCCTCATCAGTAGTAACTTTACCGATTTTCTCCCAGTAGTTCCAGTTTCTTTCAGCAGGCATACCACCATCTTTATAACGATGGGCGGTAACTCCGTCTGCTGAAGTATAGACTTGGGAAGAAATTCCTTTACCATTATCCCCTAAATCAACAATATCAGCTGAAGAACCTTTGATATAAATTTCTTTTGTGGCATCACCTTTGGCTCGATTAATATAGTCAATAGAGATACCAATACGCTGAGAACCAGGGGCGGTTAAGTCAATGGTTTCAAAATTGATAACCTTTGATAGACTTACTTTTGATCCGGTATGAGTAATCATGAGCGTATCGTTTTCAGGAGTACCATTCGCATTAGTTCCCCCATCTACCGTACTCGTAGGAGTGGTACCTGTTATCGTAACCTTATCGTCCCCATCACCCATTCTAAACTCATAGAGACCTTTCAGATTACCACCAACTAATTGGTCATTACCATCACCAAAACTAATAGTACCGGTAGATTGATCGTCTAAAACTGTATTAACAATCATCGTATCATCATCCTTACCAAAGGTAATGATTGTATGATAACTCATTCTATCAGTTTGGATAAGGTTATTACCATCTCCCATATTAATAGTTGATGAAGCGCCAGAAACACCGGAGGTTAGGATATCTCCAACAATGATACTATCATCACCGTTCCCCATTATAATGGTTTTCTTACCACTAAGCGCTCCTCCTGCCCGGATAATATTGTTACCTTCGCCCATATCAAAAGTGATTAGGGTATCACCTCTGATACTTCCAGATAATTCAAAAATATCATTCCCTGAACCATATTTGAAGGTATTTCTACCGGCAGTAAGAATACTTCCACCTACGGAGATTTTATTATTTCCATCCCCCATATCAATATAACCTTCAGGAGAACCATCTAATACATTTCCACGAATATGTAATGAATCATCACCACCGGCAAGTTCAACAATAGTTCGCTTATATTTTCCTCCTGCTGCTGCTACAGTAAAACCAATAGCACCATTCGATAACTGGGCTATACCAACTGATTCTGGGGCAAGATTACCATCGTAATTATCTAAACCAAGATAAATAGATTGATTACCATCATCGCTAACTAAACCACCGTCTTTTTTACTGGCTACTTTTTGTTTATTATAATCCATTGCAGATGTTCCCAAAGGCTGATCCACATGGTATTGAGGAATACCTAGAGCTCCTTTTGTTGGCGGATCGTTTAGTTTCACACCTTCCTGTGTGGTAACTGGTACCCATAAATTACGTAAGGCAGTAATATCGGTTTCTCCTACATTACCGGCAGCATCTACAGTAACAATCTTAATACTACCTGCATGGAAACGATCCCAATTAGGCATACTAATAACATATTCACCTTCGCCGCTGACCCGTACATTTTTGGCTTCAGTAAGCTCACCAGAAGCATCTTTATATTTAAAGCTGATAATCGCATTTAATTCAGATAGATCTCTGGCTTTTAAGGTCATGGTCTTCTTGTCAGAATCCATATTCACCACATCCATTTGCTCAACTAAAGTATCTAACCGGAAATCAAAGTTTGTTCCTTCCGTTAATTCTTCACCGGTTTTACTGTCAACAATCACTGTTTTATAACGATAAGAAGTATTATAAGTATCTTCTAAAGCATCTTTCGGCGTTAAGGTATAAGTTACGGAACCGTCATCATTAACCTTAGGCTCACCTAATTGAGCAGTAACATCCACTTCGTTATATTCAGTATTATTAATACCAAGTTTATAAAGATAGACTTTAACACTTTGACCTGCTGCAACAGGTTTACCCAATGTAAAGGAGAATGCAGCATCTTTATCATTAGTTAAACCAGTAGCAAGAGAAAGTGCTTTTGAACTATCTGTCATAGCTACAACTTTACCAACATACTGATCTGCAGTTACGCCGGCTTGAGCATAAGCCTCATTAACATTGGAAGCCTCATCTGTGAGGTTATCCTCTAAATGCATATTGCTAACCTTCGGTGCAGCAATCGTTGAATCAGTATCAGATACTGTTTCACCATTGGATACCGCGGAAGCCGTTACTTCATATGAAACATAAGGAGAGAAATTATCAATACCCTGTTTCCCTTGAGCTTCTGTTCCAAGTTCAGTATCAGCTGCCATCGCATCACGATAGCCCGGAATATCATGTGTCCATGAACCATCCTCTTGAACTTGTGCTGTACCTGTATATTGTTTCCGGATTATTAATTGTAACAGTTATAACTGTCCCTGCTTCCAACTGACTTGTGCCGCTAACAGTAAATCCAGCAGATATATCTTGTAAGGAAATAGCAGCATAAGGAGTATTAGCTTCTTCGGCTCCTGCCGGTTGTTCTGTACCAGCGATACTTGTGATATCAATTGGTAATTCTGGTTTGAAAGAAGTATCATTAACGGTTACTTCGTTACCTTCTACTCCACCTACGGTAAATTTACCGGTCTCTGTTCCTTCGGTGCTGGCATCTTCTTTTGCTTTAGTGGTAATAGTAAATTCTTTCACCCCTTTAGGAATA
>NZ_SNYQ01000007.1:0-73987 GCF_004363295.1 Mesocricetibacter intestinalis | reverse complement strand
TGTATCCGGTACAGTTGGATCGTTAGAAGTATCATTAACTGTTACTACATTACCTTCTACGCCACCTACGGTAAATTTACCGGTCTCTGTTCCTTCGGTGCTGGCATCTTCTTTTGCTTTAGTGGTAATAGTAAATTCTTTCACCCCTTTAGGAATAGTCAATGTGCCTGTTTCCGCATCATAACTCACTCCATTGCTAAATTCCGGTGTTTCAAAGTCATCACTACCGAATTTACCTTCACCTGTTGAACCAATAACCAGCGGTAAGGTACCACCATTGTTATTAGTGAGCTTAACAGTGGTTACAACACTTCCGCCTTCATTAACAGTGTCTGGGGCACTCACCACACCGTCATTATTACTGTTATCTACTGCCGGAGCAGCTGTATCCGGCTTAGTTGTACCAGTATGGGTTCCTGTATTGCTATTAGCATCGGTTCCCGTTGCTGTCACATCTTGATTATCTGCAATCGCTTCCGGATCAATGGTAATGGTTCCCGTTGTTTCATCAACCGTTACACCCGTTGGTGCCGTGCCACTCACTGACCATTTACCGTTTTCAGGATTTTTGGTAATGGTAATTTTTTGGTTTTGTCCGGCTTGATCTTCAAACGGTACTTCAACCTTCGTATTATCCGCTCCCGGTGTAACTGTTAAATTACCGTTATCCCCAGGGGTAACTGTTGGAGCATCAGCTGATGTATCCGGTACCGTTGGATCGTTACCCGCATTAACTGTATTCGCATCCGCTGAGTTACCCGCTCCATTGGTACCTGTCGCATTAACAGGTTCGCCATCTTTCACCTGATCTGCCGGAATGGTAATTACACCACTGTCCGGATCAACCGTAGCACCGGTACCGTCATCTACAATTGTCCATTTACCGTCATCACCTTTAGTTGCTGTTACGTTTTTTTCACTGCCTTCCTCATTAGGGAATTTCACTTCTACTTTCGTATTATCTTCACCCGGAGTAACTGTAACTTTACCGTCATTATCTGGGGAAGTAATAGTAGGTTTATCCGCTAAATCTTCGGAATCCTGGCTGGTATTACCGGCGGTATCTTTCGCTTCTGCTGTAATTTCACTGCCCGGTTTGATATTATCCGGCGGAATAGTTGCAGTATTGTTACCGGCTTCCGGATTCGGAATTGTGTCGGTATCATCGGATGTCCAGTTACCCTCAGGATCTTTAGTTAAGGTTACTTCTTTATCCGGACCATTTTCTTGTGGAACTTTTACTACAACTTGAGTTGCATCTTCAGGAAGTTTCACATCAACGGAACCATCTGTTTTTGGTTCAATATCTGGAGTAGCCGGTGGAGTAGTATCCACTGTAACTTTATTTTCACCTTGATTAGATGAGTTACCCGCAGGATCTGTTACTTTAGCTGTAACGGTGATATCGCCATCTTTAGTTACAGGAACATCAATAGTGGTATAACCGTTATTGATCATCTCTTCGGTAACAGGAATTGTTTGTTCTTGACCGTTAACGGTAACAATTAGACTATCGCCCGCTTCGGTATTATCAGGAATAGTAATGTAAACAGGGGTTGTATCTTTTGGATCTTTAGCTACAACTTCAGTTCCGTTTAATTGACCGTCATTATTGCTGTCTTCACCAAAAATAATATTCGGCGCGCCGTCGGTATTACGTGGAACCTCTTGACCGTTTGGTAAGGTTACATTGTTGGTAGAATTATCATCTGCAGTACCGTCACCATCGCTATCGCCCGGAATATGGTGATCGCCTGCGGTTACAGTATTACCTTCACCCTTATTATTATTGTTATCAGTACCTGTAGCATTAACATCAGAGCCGTCTTTTACACTATCAGGCGGAATAGTAATAACGCCTGTATCCGGATCAACAGTTACATCAGTATTAGGATCTTTCTCATCAATAACCCATTTACCATCATCACCTTTTATCACGGTTACTGATTGGTTATTACCGTTTTCATCAATAAAACTAACTTCAACCATAGTATTATCAGCGCCCGGAGTTACCGTAACGGAACCGTCGTTTTGGGCAACTAATACAGGTTTATCAGCAATAACATCCTGTGGCTCCGGAGCCGGCGTATTATTGCCGCCGTTACCACCGCCGCCACCGCTTGCTGCGGCGGCAATAATTCCGCCCACAACCGGAATTGCCAGTAACCACCAAGGATTAAAGGCCCAGAATGCGGAAGAAAGTTCCGAACCGCCTAATGCTTGCGGTGCGGCCGCCTGTTCGGCCAATAGATTAATGGCATCGCTTTTTAGTCCGGATTCCGGCGCATAAGCATAAAGATTACCGTTTTCATGCTGACCGATAATCATATCTGTCATATCGTCATCATAATAATCTTCAATAATGATATCCGCTTCCGGATCACCGTCGTTCAGGAAAATTTTCAAGTCATTATTTTCACGTTTAGTCACAATATTCTGTGGTCCTAAACCTGTTTGATCATCAATTAATTGATAATTCACATGTTCTTGCGCCTTAAGTACAAGCGCCTGTTCTTTGCTGACTTTGTAGCTGGCCAGTTCTTTATTTGAACTTAGTACTTTTACTGTCGTCGTCATATTTACGATTCCTCAATTAAAATTTTCTTAAATATTTATTTATTATTTTTACCGTAGATAGTAATTTCTACGCGTCTGTTTGGTTGATTGCAATCCCGTAACTTCTGTCCGTTCAGGCCTTGACAATTCTTTTCAATCAGCTGGCTTTCGCCCATACCTACAGCTTTAATCGGCTGTGTGATACCTGCCTGTTGCAAAATAGTTTTTACTGTATTTGCTCGGCGTTGGGATAGCTGTTGGTTATATTGAGCAGCGCCGATGGCATCCGTATGCCCGGTAACGCTGATCCCGCTAATCTGCTGCGGATACTGTTTTAACATATCCTTAACCCAGGTGACTAAATATTGCTGTCCGCCCTGAGTAATATCCTGATAGGCATATTTGTCAAAAGCGAATAAAGCGGCGTTATCCAATGTTTTACTACTTAATACGGAAGCATTACAGTTTGATGCCTGAACGCGCGATAAGGTATGATCCGCAGATTTCAGCGCTGCAATATCCCGTTTTGCTTGAGCTTCATTTACTTCGGTCAAACTAAACCCTTCTTTCGCTTTGGTTACTTTAAAGTAACTGGTCTTACCGGCAGTGAAATCATAGGATTTACCCGGAATATTGTTACCGAAAGTACGGTTATTACTATAGGTAAGGTAAAGATTCTGAGCTGACGAACATAAGGTTGCCGCAGTGAAAGAATCTGCGATCAAAGAAGCCTGATAATCGCCGTTAATATAGAGATTGATTGCCGGACCGGAAATATCATCCCGATAAACAACGGCTAGCGCCTGATGTTCTTTTAATCCTTCCGGATTTAAACCGGACTTTTCCGGATGATGAGTTAAATTAGAATTTGTACAGGCGCTTAACAGCACAATACAGCCCATACTCAGTAAAGTTCGTTTCATAAAATCAGCTCCGAATATAAAACATGAGTTTTGTTATTAATAAAACCGCCCCATGATAGGCGGGTGCTTTCTGCTTGCTTATATACTGCTTGCTTATATGCAAAAAAACAGAAAGCATAACGTCCGGTTCGCAAGAAACCGAACATTATGCTTTCTGTTCTAGAATAATAAAATTTAATGCTTGTTTGCTTAAAATTTTCAATACAAAGGTCTTTATCATTACTGGCAACATATTGTGATCAGCATCCTGCTAACCTAATGTGTTTTCAAAATCCCTCTGAAAATTTCTCTAAAAAGTCTTTACTGTACTGCTTTTACTCAGCTTTGTTATTAATAAGTTAAGCTATTTTAACAAATTTGCCATATCTTATTCTGTTTATGATTACAAGTAAATCCCATTTGCAAAAAAAACATACAAAAAAAGCGCCTTTACAGGCGCCTTATAAGTAAAGATGAATTTTAAGCCACAAGTGCGGTCGATTTTAACCGAGTTTTTAACTTGGTATATTCCGTAACCACATAATGTTCCGCCCAATTTTGATCTTCGATTTTATCAATGCGTACCGCACTGTACTTGTATTCCGGTGTTCTGGAGCCCGGATTCAAATGCTCGGCGGTCAGCTCGTTACATTTACCTATCCACCATTGATAGGTCATATAACAGGCGCCCTTATTAGTACGCGAACTGACATCGGCACGGGAAATAACCTTACCGCGCGGAGAAGAAATCCACACTAAATCATTATTCTTAATGCCGAGTTCTTTCGCATCCTGATCATTCATCTGTACAAAGCCCGGCTCATCCGCCAATGCCGCTAAAGCGCGACAGTTACCGGTCATGGAACGGCAGGAATAATGGCCGACTTCGCGCACGGTGGAAAGTACCAATGGGAATTCTTCGCTGAGTTCTTCCATCGGCGGTTCCCAGTCGCAGGCGAAAAATTCGGCTTTGCCGCCTTTGCGGTCGAAAATCTGGTTTTTATACAGATATTGCGTACCCTGATCTTCCGGTCCTTCGTCATAGCAAGGCCATTGAATATAGCCCAGACCTTCCATTTTTTCATAGGTTGCCCCTTTATAAATCGGGCAAAGGGAACGCAGTTCGTCCCAGATTTCCTTGGTGTTGTTATAGTGCATCGGATAACCTAATGCGGTAGCCAATTCACTAATAATCACCCAGTCGTCTTTCACATTACCTACGGGTTCCACGGCTTTATAGAAGCGTTGGAAGCCTCGGTCCGCCGCACTGTAAACCCCTTCGTGCTCGGCGCAGGAGGTCGCCGGCAGAATAACGTCCGCCTCAGCGGCGGTCTGGGTCATAAAGATATCCTGCACGATAATGAATTCTAAATCTTTGAAAGTTTGTTTCATTGCATTAATATCGGGTTCAGTTTGTAAAGTATCTTCCCCCATAATATAAAATGCTTTGATTTTACCTTCTTTCACCGCATGAGGCACTTCACTGAGCGGTACGCCCGGATTTTTATTCAGTTCCGGAATACCCCAGGCTTGGGCAAATTTAGCATTGGTTTCAGGATCTTGGAAGCTTTGATAGCCCGGCAGGGTATTAAACAACGCACCCATATCACATGCGCCCTGTACGTTATTCTGACCGCGTACCGGATTAACCCCCACATTCGGTTTACCCAAGTTTCCGGTCAGCATTGCCAAACTGGCCAGCGCACGTACGGTTTCAACACCTTGCCGGAATTGACAGACCCCCATTCCCCATAAAATAGTGGCCGTTTCCGCCGTTGCATAGGTACGAGCGATTTCACGCAGCATTTCAGGTTCGATACCGGTAATATGCTGAGTGCTTTCAGGCGTATAGGATTTAATAATTTCACGGAAAGCGTCGAAGTTTTCAGTATGTTCGTCAATGAATTTCTGATCCTGCAAACCTTCTTCCAGAATCACATTCATCATTGCATTTAAGAAAGCCACATTACTTGCATTGGCAAGCGGTGCGTAGATATCGGCAATACGCGCAGTTTCGATTTTACGCGGATCACAGACAATAATTTTTGCCCCTTTTTGTTTTGCGTGATTGATACGTCGCGCCACAATCGGGTGAGAAGTGGAGGCATTATAGCCGAAAATAAATACACATTTGGTGTCTTCAATCTCTACGATTGAATTTGACATTGCGCCGTTACCGACCGATTTGAGCAGACCTGTTACAGAAGGGCCGTGTCATACGCGCGCACAACAGTCAACATTGTTATTTCTCAGTACCGCACGGGCGAACTTCTGCATAACATAGTTAACTTCATTACCCGGTCCGCGTGATGACCCGGTAACCATAATACTTTCATTGCCGTATTTATCTTTGATCTCTTTCAGGCGTCTGGCCGTATAGGAGATGGCTTCATCCCAGCTGACCGGGGTAAAAGCTTCGCCGCGATTGTAACGAATCATCGGCTGTGTCAGACGCGGAGTCAGAATTTTTGTGTCATGCACAAAATCCCAACCGTAATAACCTTTGAGGCAGAGTTCTCCCTCATTGGTTTTTCCGTTCGCACCTTCGGCGCCGATAATCTTGTTATTTTCGACCAAGAGATTGATCTTACAACCGGAAGCGCAATACGGGCATACAGTTATTACTTTTTTCATAAGTAAGTATCCTTTTGCCGTTATTAATTTAATCACTCTAAATGGGTAACTCCTGACCCGTTTACATCATACGCCCAAATGTTAACAATTCACCTATAAATATTGCGGTTTCTTGATTTAAAACATCTTTTTAATAAAAAATTCTAAGCCTAAATAAAAGGAAGCCGCTGTGAACGGCTTTCCCCTTGCGGGCTGCCGAATTAATCCGTAGAATTGAGCGCCGTATATTTCAATAATTTCTTACTGACGCCAAGCCAGTATTACTCCGGGAGAGTATAGTGGATTTCAAATTCGATTATTTCGTTGAGGTATTACCGAAAGTCGCACGCCATCTGGATATTACCCTGCAACTAACCTTAACCGCAGCGGTTTTCGCCCTGGCAATAGGCGTCCTTACCGCCATTATCCGTTATTATAAAATTCCCCTGCTGTATCAACTCAGTTCGGCCTATGTATTTGTTATGCGCGGAACCCCGGTTGTAGTGCAGCTTTATTTCTTTTATTTCGGCTTGGCCGCCATTAGTACGACGGTAAAAGCCATGGCGCCGGTAACCGCGGTAGCGGTAGTAATGAGCCTGAATATCGGTGCCTTTATGTCGGAAAGCATCCGCGCCGCACTGCTTTCCGTCGACGAAGGACAAAAAGAAGCCGCTTATTCTTTGGGAATGTCCAATTTTCAGCTTATCCGCCGTATTATTATTCCGCAGGCGTTGCGTATCGCCTTACCTACCTTGTTCAACGATATTATCAACCTAATCAAAATGTCCTCCCTGGCTTTTATGCTCGGGATTCTGGATATTATGGGCGCGGCCAAGGTGGAGGGCGCGCAAACCTTCCGCTATTTTGAAATCTATGCCGCAGTGATGCTGATTTATTTACTGGTTATCGCACTTTTTTCCTTTATACATAAATATCTGGAAAAAAAATGCGCCCAAGCCTACTGATTTACCATAACCAAGGAGACTCATATGAATAAAATTCTATCCCGTTTTGCCGCTATGGGAATTGCATTCGGCCTGTTATTCAGCCTATCCGGAGCCTTTGCAGCAAATAAAACCCTCACTATAGTTACCTCCGGGACTTCTATCCCCTATTCAATGTTGGACGAAAAAAATAACTGGACGGGTGTTGATGCAGATATCTGGGCGGCCATTGCAAAACGCAAAGGTTGGAATATTGAAATCAAACGTGCCGCTTTCGATGCCATTTTCGGCGAACTGGATGCGGGTCGGGCGGATTTGGCAGCTAACGCTTTTGCGGTCAGACCGAACCGGGTAGATAAATATTATCCTTCCATTCCTTATTACGGTGATGCCCAAGCCATTGTTATTCGTGCCGATAATAATGCCATCAAAACCTTTGCCGATCTAAAAGGCAAAAAACTCGGTGTAACCAACGGGCAGGCAAGCCAGAGCATCATCAGCGAAATGAAACCTCAATACGGCTTTGAAGAAGTGATCTATGAAGATTCCAATAACGGTTTATATGAAATGACCCTGGGGCGTATCGACGCTCAGGCTTGTGCCGTAACCACGGCAAATTTATATGCGGAAAAAACCGGTAATAAAATCAAAATCCTGGATGAAAAATTAAAAGCCAACAACGTCGCCTTCTTCTATCCGAAAACCGAACAGGGCGCACAATTGCGCGATGAAGTGGATCAGGAACTGAAAGCCTTGTTGCAAGACGGCACCATTGCCAAAATCACCGAAAAATATTTCGGTGCGGATATGACGAAATTAATCATTCCGGACGATGCGGCAAAATAAGAGCAAAACACCCCATGAACGCCAATAATCCGTTAATTAAAATCGAACATTTATCCAAAGAATTTGATCAGCATCTGATTCTTGAAGATATCTGCCTGGAAATTAATGAAAATGAAGTAGTTGCGATTATCGGCCCCTCCGGTACGGGCAAGTCCACCTTATTACGCTGTCTGAACTATCTAACCGTACCGAGCCGGGGTAAGATCAGCATTGCGGATGTTTGCGTCGATGCCGAAAATTACCGGGCTAAAGAGGTAAAAAATCTACGCACCCATACCGCAATGGTATTTCAGAACTATAATTTGTTCAAAAATAAAACCGCTCTCGGCAACGTAATGGAAGCCTTACTAAGTGTACATGGCAAATCGGCGCGGGAAGCGGAACGGATAGCCTTGGCCCAGTTGGAAAAAGTCGGTATGTTGGCGCGTAAGGATTTTTATCCTTCCACACTTTCCGGCGGGCAACAACAACGCGTTGCTATTGCACGGGCGCTGGCGGTGAATCCGAACGTATTGTTGCTGGACGAGCCGACTTCCGCCCTTGATCCCGAGCTGGTCGGTGAAGTCTTGAATACGATTAAAACCCTGACCCAAGAAGGGCTAACCATGATACTGGTTACCCATGAAATATCCTTTGCCCGCGATATTGCTTCACGTGTGATTTTTATGGATCAAGGTAGAATTGCGGCGGACGGTACCCCGCAGGAATTGCTGATAAATCCCGTCCATCCGCGCCTGAAACAGTTTCTGCAGCATGTTGCAAAGGAATAATGATGAATTTACGCGATATCCCCCGTCCCGGCCCGGGACAATTTATCTGTGTGCCGGGCTGCCTGCACTTACTGGAAGAAAAACTGAAAAGATTCCGTTTACCGGTAATCATCAGCGGGCAGAAATCCTATCGCGCTTTTGTGCGCCATTATCCCGGCAAAGTGCCTTATCCCCTGTTACGTTATGACGGCAGTTGCTCGCATGAAAATATACGGGCGATTGCCGAACGGATACCCGCCCCCTGCGATTGTATCCTAGCTATCGGCGGCGGCAAGGTGCTGGATACGGCTAAGGCCGTTGCCGCCCAGCTGAATATCGACTATGTAACCATTCCGACCCAACTCGGTACCTGCGCCGCCTATACCCCCTTATCCGTTATTTATTATCCGGATCATCGCATCAAAGGCGGAGAGCATTATGAACGGGCCGCTTATCTTTGCCTGGCGGATCTCAACCTGTTGGTCCACTCACCGAAAGAATACCTGCTCGGCGGCATCGGCGACAGCCTGGCCAAATGGTACGAAGCCGATGCCGCAATCAGACAAATGCAAACGCCGCCAACGGCACTAACCGCAGCCGGTCTGGAAATCGCCGCCCAAATCCGCAACCTTTTGCTGGAATACAGCGGACAAGCCATTGCCGCCATTGAAGCGCAACGCCTGAATCAAGGTTTTGAATACTGTGCACAAGCCATTCTGGGGTTAGGCGGTATGGTCGGCGGGCTAAGCGGGCGCACAGCCAGAGTTGCCGGCGCTCATGCCATACATGACGCCATGTCCCAACTTGCCGAAACCCATGTTTATCAACACGGAGTTAAAGTGGCCTACGGTATACTGGTACAGCTGGCAGCAGAAGAAAACTATGCCGAAATCGAACGTTTACTGCCTTATTTCGCTCGACACGGCTTCCCCCGTCGCCTTGCCGATTTATCGGTAAACTTTGAAAAGGAGCAAAAAATGGCGCTTATTGCCGCTATCGCCGCTTCGGAAAAGCAAAGCTTCCGTCTGGCCCTGCCCCGCTGCAGTCCCGAATTAATCCTCAAGGCGATAAAATATCTTGAACAATTAGATTAGAAAGAAATGGACGACATTTTACATCTGAGTCTGCCCGGCGGGCTGATAACCAAAGTAAAGGCGGGAGAATTTACCCTGCTGACCGATTACCCGCAAGAACGCGGCGGTACGAATATTGCACTTAACCCCTGGCGGATTTTTCTCTCCGCCATTCTGAGCTGTCAGGGTGTCAACCTGGCTAAATACTGTCTCGAGCATAAGTTGGATTATCAAAAAATTGAAATCAGCCTGATTCCCTTAGTGCAAGACAACCGTAAGGATGAATTTCCCGAATACCATCTAAAAGTCAGTCTGCCGCCGGATTTTCCTGCCGAGCATATAGAACCTATGGTAGCTTTTTTTAACGATTGCCCCGTTGCCAATCATTTAACTAAGCTCAAGCCCATTCTTAAAACCTTTGTCAATGAACGCTTAATCAGTGAAATGAAGCGTTGATAGTGCTGCGTTCAGCCTGTTCAAAGGTACTTCGAAAAGCTTATAGCGCAGCTGAAATTTACCCCCGACGGCTAAAAGTGCGGTCATTTTTTGCCGAGTTTTTTTTAAGTGCCGCCGATTCCCCAATCGGCAGGTAACTATTGACAAAAAACCACCCGCACATAGAATGAAAAAACGTCTTCGGCTTACTGCTGAAATGGAAATGACGTTTTTTCAATTATTTGAAATAGTCCGTTTTAGCTATTTCACTAAATTTCACCAACCTGAGGTAACCTTATGAAATATTTCCTTAAGCTTCTTTTTGTCAGCCTGTTTTCGTTCTTTCTGGTCGCTTGTAATGAAGATCCGGTAAAAACCGAGTACATTCAATATAAAAAATGGGCAAAAGAAAGCAAAATTGAAGACATCTTTTCTTCCTCCAAGCTGAGTCAAATTCAAACCATGAAGGATCCGGAACAGATTATCGCCGCTTATAAAAACTTCGCCCTTCAGGCCGATACAATCGCTCAGGACTTACGGAAACAAAGCTTTAAAACGGCGGAAATCCAAGGAATCCAGCAAAGTTATGCCGATTCCCTGCAAAGTTTTGCCGCACTGATGAACGAATCCTCCCAATATATTACCCAGGAAATGCCGACGGAAGTTCGCGCTAAGATGTTAAAGGATCGTAATGCCTTTACTGTCGCATTAAAAGCGACCATAAAAAAAGAACAGGAAATCGTGGAAAAGCATAAAGTAAAACCGGAAGATCTTAAATAATTCCTGCCGCTCCTTTAATCAAACGCCGAAAATATTCGGCGTTTTTTCTTCCCCCCCAAAGCCCCTTACCCACCGCCCTATGCCAAGCGAGCCGATGCCAAATCGCCCTAGCATATCCAGATATGCAAATCAGTTCTCCAATATAATAAATGTGATCTACATCACAAATTTATCTCATTTCAGTCAAAAATAGGAATTTTTCCTAGCTGAATTAAAAATCCTTCTCAAGCCTTATCTTCCCTCGCCCCTTACCATAGGGCCAAGATTAATTATCGTAAGGAAAAGCTATGCTAAACTTTCTTAAAGAGGTCAGAAAACCGACCTTAGATCTTCCGGTGGAAGAGCGTCGGAAAATGTGGTTTAAACCTTTTATGCAATCTTATCTGGTCGTATTTATCGGTTATATGGCCATGTATTTAATTCGTAAGAATTTTAATATCGCTCAAAACGATATGATTGAAACCTACGGCCTAACCAAAACCCAACTGGGTATGATCGGGCTAGGTTTCTCCATTACCTACGGAGTGGGAAAAACCGTCGTATCCTATTATGCGGACGGTAAAAACACCAAACAATTCGTTCCCTTTATGCTGATCTTGTCGGCAATCTGTATGCTCGGCTTCAGTGCCAGTATGGGCGGAGGCAGCGTCGCCTTATTTATGATGATCGCCTTCTATGCGCTAAGCGGTTTCTTCCAGAGTACCGGCGGCTCCTCAAGCTATTCCACCATTACCAAATGGACACCGCGGAAAAAACGCGGTACCTATCTGGGCTTCTGGAACCTGTCCCATAATGTAGGGGGTGCGGCGGCGGCCGGCGTGGCTCTATTCGGTGCTAACGTTCTGTTCGACGGTCATGTGATAGGTATGTTTGTCTTCCCTTCAATTATCGCCCTTATTGTCGGTTTTGTCGGACTGCGCTACGGCTCCGATTCGCCGGAAGCTTACGGCTTAGGTAAAGCGGAAGAACTGTTCGACGAACCCGTCAGCGAAGAAGATCTGGACGCCGAGAAAAATCAGCTGACCAAATGGCAGATCTTTGTACAATATATTCTGAAAAATAAAGTTATTTGGCTGCTTTGCTTTGCCAATATCTTCCTGTATATCGTGCGTATCGGTATCGATCAATGGTCGCCGGTCTATGCCTATCAAGAACTGGGCTTCTCCAAAGATGCGGCCATTTCCGGTTTTGCCCTGTTTGAAGTGGGCGCCCTGGTGGGTACCTTCCTGTGGGGATTCTTATCGGATATGGCTAACGGGCGCCGTGCCTTAACCGCCTGTATCGCCCTGATTCTGATTGTATTTACGCTGGAGTTCTATCAGTTCGCCACAAACGAATATATGTATCTGATCGCCTTATTCGCCTTGGGCTTCCTGGTCTTCGGCCCGCAACTTTTAATCGGTGTGGCGGCAGTCGGTTTCGTACCGAAAAAAGCCATTGCGGTCGCCGACGGTGTAAAAGGTACCTTTGCCTATCTGATTGGGGACAGCTTCGCTAAACTGGGCCTGGGAATGATTGCAGACGGTACGCCTATTTTCGGTTTAACCGGTTGGGCGGGAACATTCGCCGCCTTAAATACCTCCGCCATCGCCTGTATCGCTTTACTTGCTTTCGTGGCTATTGCGGAAGAAAAGAAAATTCGCCGCTTAAGAAAAAACGGCGCTTAAACCGAGCGCACTTTTAGTGCCGGAAATTAAGCTGTAAACGCCCTTTATTATTGGTAATAAAGGGCGTTTAGTTCATAATAGGCAAAAATTAATTCAAGGTTGCCCGTTATGATAAATATTATCCTGATCGATGATCATATTATTGTTCGCTCCGGTTTCTCCCAACTGCTTGCTCTGGAAGAAAATATCCGCGTCGTTGCGGAATTCGGTTCCGTTCAGGAAGCGCGGCAAAAGCTGCCCGCCTGTAAAGCGGATATTTGCATTATGGATATTTCCATGCCCGATGAAAGCGGGCTGGACTTATTAAAAGAAATGCCTTCCGGGCTGCATTGCATTATGCTCAGTGTAAACGACTCCGCCGTAATTATAAAAAAAGCGCTGGAACTCGGCGCCAAGGGCTATTTAAGCAAAAGGTGCAACCCGCTGGAACTTATCCAGGCGGTAAAAACCGTTTATGCCGGCGGCATTTATTTAATGCCGGAACTGATGAGTAAACTGGTTGCGGATAAACAGGATCTCTCGCAAACCCTGACCAAGCGGGAATATCAGATCTGCGAACTATTAAATACCGGATTAACCGCCAAAGAAATTGCGGAAAAATTATCGCTGAGCGTAAAAACCGTTTATGTACATCGCGATAATGCCATGAGTAAGCTGAATGTGAAAAATAACGTGGAACTGGCAAATTTATTTCGGCTACAGGAATAAGCCTTATAGCAATGAAACTTCTTATTACAAGCCTATTCGGTTGGTTTATTGCCTTTTGCAGCTATTTTTGCTTCTGGGTGATTTCCGATCATTTACTCGCCGATCCCATTGTCGCACTGTTTTTTTTACCTTTCTCATTGCGTCTGGCGCTGATATTGCACGCCGGCAAGGGCTATTGGTATGCGATTTATGCGGCGGAATGGTGCGTATTAACATTATTGGCGCTATCTTATCCGGAACTGAATTTCGTCTTTATTTATCTGTTAAGTCTGCTGTCCTTGCCTCTCAGCCATATATTGCACGCCCGCTACCGTACGGAAACCAAACAATGGAAAAAATTAATTCTGCTGGGCTACGGAATTCTGGCCACAGCGACCTTGAATACCCTGCTCTTCTATTTTATTGAACATAAGCTTGTTTTTCTGATTAGTATTAGCGGAGGATTACTGATTCTGCCGGTTTGCTATCTGCTGGCAGATTTTCTGTTTAATCGAAAATGGGTGCCGGTTAGTGCCGGTTCCATTCATACTCCCCTAAATTTAAGGGCTAATCCGATTTTAATTTACGCCCTTTTACTAATCGGCAATATTTATATTCAGACCCAACTACCGAATGAATTTCGTCGTTTTTCCTTATTCTGTCTGGCGATCCCGATTATTTTACTCGCCTTCCGCTACGGCTGGCAGGGCGCATTACTCGGCACCCTATTAAATGCCGTAGCCTTAATTGCGGCAATGCAAAGCATTTCCAGCCCGGAAATCAATGATTTGTTATTAGTTATTTCAGCACAAACCATCACCGGCGTATTCCTCGGTTCCGCCATTCAATATCAGCGCGATCTGAACCATACCCTAAGCCGGGAACTTAAGCGCAATAAGCTGTTAACCCGTCAACTGATTTCAACGGAAGAATCGGTACGTAAGGATATTTCACGGGAATTGCACGACGAAATCGGACAAAATATTACGGCGATCCGCACTCAGGCGGCCCTAATTAAATACACGGACTCCGTGCAAAAAAATCAAAAGTATGCGGATACCATAGAAAAGCTGTCGTTAAATATCTATGATACGACCAAAGACTTACTAAACCGTATACGCCCGCGGGTATTAGATGATCTGAACCTACAACAAGCCATCCAAAATCTCTTACTGGAATTTAATTTTGCCGAGCATAATGTGCGGGTGGAGTTCAAGCTGGATAATCCTGCCCAAATAAAATTGGACAACCTGCTGGAAATGACTCTCTATCGGCTATGCCAGGAAAGTTTAAATAATATCGCCAAATACGCTCAGGCTAAACATATTCTCTTATCCGTTACAATTCTTGAAGATGTCGAGGTCATCATTCGAGATGACGGTATCGGGTTTGAAAGCGAACATCTTGCGCAAGGCCGAGGCCTTGCCGGAATGAAAGAAAGAGTGGCGGTATTAGGGGGGCAATTTACCCTCGAATCCATTCCCCTTGAGGGAGAAAAAGAGCGGCACGGCACAACCATTCGTATTCGTTTACCTATTTTGTAATTTACTTTATGCAACTGACTGAGCAAGAAATCAATAAAAACTATCGTTACTGGCGAATGCAGATTATGTTCGCCATGTATATCGGATATGCCGGCTTTTATCTGACCCGGAAAAGCTTTAATTACGCCATGCCGTCCATTATTACGGATCTGGGCATTGATAAAAACGATGTAGGTCTGATTGCCACGGCATTTTATATTATCTACGGTTTATCGAAATTCCTGTTCGGACTATTTTCCGATCGGGCTAATCCGCGCCATTTTATGGCAATCGGCTTAATTATGACCGGGGTTACCAACCTACTGCTCGGATTTTCCGAATCCCTGTTTATGTTCGCTACCCTATGTATGATTAACGCCTGTTTTCAAGGTTGGGGCTGGCCGCCCTGCGCCAAGCTGTTAACCGCCTGGTATTCGCGTACGGAACGCGGGCTATGGTGGTCGGTCTGGAATACCGCCCATAATACCGGCGGCGCACTGGTTCCTTTGATTATGGGCTATTTTACCCTGCATTACAGCTGGCAGGCCGGCTTTAGTGCGGCGGGCATTATTGCAATCCTGATCGGATTGTTACTGCTATGGCGCTTAAGAGATACCCCGGAAAGCATGGGCTTACCCTCCGTAGGCGTTTGGCGCCGGGATAGGATAGAGCTTGCCCGTGAACGGGAAGGTGCCGATCTGAGCTGGAGCAGCGTATTGTATCAATATGTATTTTTTAATAAATATATCTGGCTACTGGCACTGAGTTATACCCTGGTATATGTGGTGCGAACGGCAATTAATGACTGGGGAAATATCTATCTGACGGAAAACTATCATTATGATTTGGTTACCGCCAACAGTGCATTATCTTTATTTGAAATCGGCGGTTTTCTCGGTTCCCTAACCGCAGGCTGGGGATCCGATAAGCTTTTTTCCAGCAACCGCGGTCCCATGGCGCTGGTTTTTTCCATTGGTATTTTCTTCTCAATAACGGCCTTGTGGTTAATGCCGAAAGAAAATTATCTGTTACAGGCCACGCTATTTTTTGCCGTCGGTTTCTTTATTTTCGGCCCTCAGATGCTAATAGGTATGGCGGCGGCGGAATCTTCCCATCGCAAAACGCCCGGTTCCGCCACCGGATTCGTCGGTCTGTTCGCCTATCTGGGCGCGGCCTTAGCCGGTTATCCGCTGGCGCTTATTCAGCATTATTTTCATTGGGACGGTTTTTTTATCAGTATCGCCATCTGCGCCTCCGCTATCGCTTTACTGTTGCTTCCCTTTATTAATGTTCAGCAGACCCTATCCGGACGAAAATAATTTTCGCAATAATGAGCTTATGCACAATCAATTAAGGCTTGCCCGATCACTCCGGCAAGCCTTTCCTAAGCAACAATAAATTAAGCCACAAGTGCGGTCTCTTTTAAGCGATTTTTCAGACGACCGTATTCCGTATTCAAATAGCGCTCCGCCCAAACCTGATCGTTAATCTTCTCGATACGCACCGCAGAATATTTATATTCCGGCGTTTTCGCCAGGTTTTCAAGATTTTCCCCGGTCAGCTCGTTACATTTTCCGATCCACCATTGATAGGTCATATAGCAAGCGCCCCGGTTAGTACGGGAACTGACGTCGGCGCGGGAAATCACCTTACCCCGTTCTGAAATCACCCAAACCAGCTCATTATGTTTAATACCCAGTCCTTTAGCATCTTGATCGTTCATTTGCACGAATCCCGGTTCTTCCGCCAGATTCGCCAGTGCGCGGCAATTTCCGGTCATAGAACGGCAGGAATAATGTCCTACTTCCCGTACCGTAGAAAGAATCAGAGGGAACTGTTCGGAAACGGATTCCACCGGCGGAAGCCAGTCGCAGGCAAATAATTCCCCTTTGCCGCCCGGACGGTCAAACACATGATCCTTATACAGGTACTGGGTTCCCGTATCCTGAGCCGATTCATCATAACAAGGCCATTGTACGTAACCTAGTCCTTCCATTTTTTCATAGGTTACGCCTTTATAAATCGGGCATAATTCGCGCAGTTCATCCCAAATTTCCTTGGTATTGTTATAGTGCATCGGATAGCCCATTGCAGTAGCGATTTCACTGATGATCACCCAGTCGTCTTTCACATTACCGACCGCATCGACCGCTTTATAGAAACGTTGGAAACCTCGGTCTGCAGAGGTATAAACCCCTTCGTGTTCGGCACAGGAAGTGGCCGGCAGAATAACATCCGCTTCGGCGGCGGTTTGGGTCATAAAGATATCCTGTACGATAACAAACTCAAGCTGTTTAAAGGCTTCTCGCACCGCATGTAAATCAGGCTCCGTCTGCAAGGTATCTTCACCCATAATATAGAAGGCTTTAATCTTACCTTCCTTAACCGCATTAGGCACCTCGGTTAAAGGCACGCCGGGTTCGGCGCTGATCTCCGGAACCCCCCAGGCTTTTGCGAATTTCGCCCGAATTTCCGGATCCTTAAAGCTCTGATAGCCCGGCAGAATATTGTACAAAGCCCCCATATCGCAGGCTCCCTGGACGTTATTCTGACCGCGTACCGGCCCTACCCCCACATTAGGTTTACACAGATTACCTGTCAACATTGCCAGACTGGCCAGTGCCTGTACGGTTTCCACGCCCTGCCGGAACTGGCAAACCCCCATTCCCCAAAGGATAGTAGCGGTTTCGGCATTGGCATAAGTGCGGGCGATTTCACGCATCATTTCCGGTTTAATGCCGGTGATGTCCTGCGTCGCTTCCGGCGTATATTTCTTCACCACTTCATAGAAAGCGTCGAAGTTCTCGGTGTAGCTGTCAATAAACCGCTGATCCTGAAGTTTTTCTTCCAGAACAATATTCATCAATGTATTCACAAAGGCGACATTACAACCGTTTTCAATCGGCGCATAAATATCGGCAATACGGGCAGTTTCGATTTTACGCGGATCACAAACAATCACTTTGGCGCCTTTCTGCTTAGCACGGTTGATGCGGCGGGCCACAATCGGATGTGATGCGGAAGGGTTATAGCCGATAATTAAAATACATTTAGTTTCTTCAATTTCCACAATGGAATTGGACATGGCGCCGTTACCGATAGATTTTAATAATCCGGCAACCGAAGGGCCGTGGCATACGCGTGCGCAACAGTCTACATTATTATTACCCAAGACCGCCCGGGCGAATTTTTGCATGACGTAGTTGGCTTCGTTACCGGAACCCCGTGAAGAACCGGTAACCATAATGGAATCTTTACCGTATTTTTGTTTAATTTCCTGTAGACGGGAGGCGGTGTAGGAGATGGCTTCGTCCCAGCTGACCGGGGTGAAAGCTTCGCCGCGTTTATAGCGGATCATCGGTTGAGTTAAACGAGGAGTAAGAATTTTAGTATCGGATACAAAATCCCAGCCGTAATACCCTTTAAGGCAGAGTTCGCCTTGATTGGTCAACCCCATGGCGGCTTCGGTTCCCACAATTTTGTTGTTTTCAACCAGCAGGTTGATTTTACAACCCGAAGCGCAGTACGGGCAAACCGTAATTACTTTTTTCATAATAAAAGACCTTTTAATTAGTTCAAAAGTGAATTCGTTAAACTGGTAGTTACACTACCTCAATAAATTATTTAATCTCCCTTGACCTCCCTTTACAGAAAATTATCCAAACGGATAAGAGGAGCCGAAGCTATTCTTCGGCGGCCTCTAATTTTTCGATTGCGGACAGATTATTTTCTCTGATCAAATCATATAAAAAATCCACCGCACTTTTTACTTTCTCCGATACCGGAAAACCGAAAGAAACGATATCCGGCTGAATACCGACAAAAATAATTTCACCGATATCTTCTTCCAGCTGCTCAATCAAAAAATTCAGCGGCATATTATGAGTACTCATAAAAAACATATCGGCGATTAGATCTTTATCAATAATACGGATTTCTCCCGGCGCCAATCCCATATCCGACGCATCGACCAGCAGTAAACGCCGCGGCTTGAGCGCACGCACGGTATGGGCGTGATTTTCCGGCGCCGAACCGCCGTCCAGCGCCCCCCAGCCGGCGATCGGCTGGCTTATCATACGCTGATAAAGTAAAGGCCCGGCGGCATCGTCGCCCATCATGCCGTTACCTACCGCGAACATAAGATTTTCATTATTGTTCAATCTGTTATTCATCACGCCGTTTCACCATTATATACATCACCGGCTCAAGCTGAATTGAAGCCAGCGTATTCATTAGGGTTTCCGCCCACTGCCGGTGCAATGGAGAAAAATTCTCTTTATTTTCGTCCAGCGCTTTTGCCAGTAAATTGACATGGCTGCTGTCGATAACGATTTCGCCGAATTTCAATAAGCCGGCAAATTTACGCTTCGCCTCACCCGGCGGAAAACTTTCGACAAAGCGCTGATATTCTTCATAATCGCAAACCAGCAGTTTTTTAAAGCAGTCCACTACCCCTACATGGTGTCCGATGGCTAAAGAGTAATACATAACCTCTTTAGCCGCACTCGGTACCTGACTGTCATTTTCCACAAAACGTTGATTCAACAGATAAAAAATAACATTGGTTGTCATCGAATACCCTTATCCCGAGAAAGGAAGACTGATTGCGTGTAAACGGTTAATGATTTCGGTTAAGCGCGGATCCGCTTCTCGCTCTAAAAACTCGCCCAAACGCACACCGAAAGGTACGCTGTTTTTTTCCGACATCATCGCCATAAATTTATCTGCGATATCACCGCCCTGACGGTAGCCTGCCAGACGACGCGCCTCCCGTTCCAGCGTAACCCGCAGATCATAAGGAATATCGGCGAAACGTACCTTGGCTTCAGCATGAATATCGGCGGTTTCCTGTTTCCCTTTCAGTTTCTGATCAAGCAGACCGAGAGCCATGGCAAAACCGTAAATGGTCGCCGGCGGTGTCGGCGGGCAACCCGGAATATACACATCGATAGGCACGATTTGATCACTGCCGCCCCACACGCAATAAAGATCATGGAAAATACCGCCGCCGCAACCGCAAGCGCCGTATGAAATACAAATTTTCGGATCCGGCGCCGCCTGATAGGCACGCATCGCCGGCGTACGCATTGCTCTGGTTACCGAACCGGTAAACAGCAGAATATCCGCATGACGGGGAGAAGAAACCACCTTGATGCCGAAGCGCTCGGCATCAAAAACAGGGGTAATGGTACTAAAAATTTCAATTTCACAGCCGTTGCAACCGCCGCAGTCCACGCGGTATACATAGGCAGAGCGCTGAATATCCTTCAGCAGCGTCTGCTTCATCTTGGCAATATTTTCATCAATCGAAAATGGGGTCGATATCCCGTTGACCGGCATTGGAATTTGTGTGTTCATATCTGTCCCCCTACAACTCAACTTTAGCCTGATCGAAAGCCTGCAGGCGAACGCGCATATGTTCTTCCATCGTCGCCGTTTTTTCCAGACTGTTCTGACGTTTACAATCCGGGCAGGTATGTAATACGTCAAGTTTTTTAACCACTTCCGCCGGGTTATCCGACTGCTGTTTCAGCAATTCAATGGCGTAATTCATTTCTTTATAAGAAGTGAAAGCCTGACCGCACTGCCGGCAGGTGGTAATGGCAAAGGTGGTTTCCTGGTACAGATCCTGCTTATTTTTGACCGACATTTCAAAGTCCTGTGTCAGACGAATGGCTTTGGTCGGACAAACTTCTTCGCAGCGTCCGCAAAAAATACAACGGCCTAAGAACAGCGACCAGGTACGCTCGCCTTTTTCACTGTCGGTACGCATTGTCAACGCATTAGCGGGACAAGCAATAGTACAGGCACCGCAAACGATACATTGATCCGAATTCAATTCCGGTCTGCCACGAAAATCGGGATCAACCTCGTAAGGTTTAAACGGATATTTCGTTGTCGTATCACCTGTTTTGAATACGGTTTTAAGTAACTTAAACATAAACCACGTCCTTATTTCAACGGTGAGTTTTTACGCTCAATCCCATAACGTTCGATTTCTTTATAATCCACGGTTTTCGCCTTGCGTTTACGCACATCGACCACGGTTACACGGTCCGTACAGGAATAGCACGGGTCTACGCTACCGATAATCAGCGGTGCGTCGGAAACGGTATTTCCGCGCAACATATAGCGTAATGTCGGCCAATTGGCGTAAGTGGCGGCACGACAACGCCAGCGGAATAATTTCTGGTTATTTCCCAGCATCGACCAGTGAATATCTTCGCCGCGCGGCGCTTCGGTAATACCTAATGCGAATTTACCCGGCGTATAATTAAAACCTTCCGACAACAAATCACCGCTCGGTAAATTATCCACCATATAGTCGATAATATTCATGGATTCGAAAGTTTCGTTAATACGTACGCTGACACGGGAGAATACGTCCCCTTTGTCTTCGCTGAAAACTTTGAAGGGAACTTCGCCGTAACCGGAATAAGGATGATCCTTACGCACGTCGCGGTCGAAGCCGCTACCCCGAACCATCGGTCCCACCGGGCTGTAATCCCGCGCCACCTGATGATCCAGAATGCCGACACCCACGGTACGTTGTTCGATATTCGGCGTAGCCAGTAAAATATCCACCAACTCTTTCACTTCTTTGCGCATTTCGCCCACCAGCTTGATACATTGTTCGCGCTGATGTTTTAACATATCGCGGCGAACGCCGCCGATTAAGTTGACCCCATAGGTTTTACGCGCGCCGGTCAGCACTTCGGCCAGCGTCATGGATTTTTCACGTACCCGGAAGAACTGCATAAAACCGGTATCAAAGCCGGTAAAGTGGCTGGAAAGACCTAAATTCAGCAAATGACTGTGCAAACGTTCCACTTCGAGCAAAATAGCGCGAATCCATTGCGCACGCTGCGGAATTTCCAGTCCCAGGGCGTTTTCCACCGAATTGGCATAGGCCACGCTATGGGTAAAACCGCAAATACCGCATACCCGGTCGGCCAAGAAGGTTACCTGATCATAATCCATGCGGGTTTCGGCCAGTTTTTCCATACCGCGGTGTACATAGAATAAACGGTAATCCGCATCGACGATATCTTCACCGTCGACAAATAAACGGAAATGTCCCGGTTCGTCCGAAGTGATATGCAGCGGGCCGATAGGAACGATGCGACCTTCGCCTTTATCATTGATAAATTCGTAGGTTTCCGTTGCCGTAGTAGGATCCGGGCGTAAACGATAGTCCATGGAATCTTTACGCAGCGGGTGTAAATCCTCCGGCCAGTCGTCCGGTAGTACCAAGCGTCGCTGATCCGGTAAGCCCACCGCTTTCAAACCGAACATATCGTACAGCTCGCGCTCTCCCCATACCGCCGCCTTAACTCGCGGCGTTACGGAAGGGAACTCAAGGGAAACGGGATCCACCAGCGCTTTAATGGTTACGAAGGTTTTCACCTTACCTTCCATTGAAAGAACGTAATACACCGCATAATGCCCGTTAATCGTACGTTCGTCGTTACCGAATACCAGCGGCAGCCAACCGTAATGCTGGTAGTAGAGATATTCCACCACTTCCGGCAGCATATTGGTTTTCACCGTTAAGGTTACCTGATTTTCCGTTGACCATTCTTCATCCAGAATCGTATGCGGAAACTGAGTATTAATCGCTTCAATATAATTTTTACCAAGCGCACGGGTCTGATCGACCGTTGTATTTTTTGTTAACTCCATTTTTTCCTCCTGTCGATCTATTGACCTAAAACCTGCCAAGGCAATAACTGCATATCGCCGAAAGAAACATTCGGGTTCAATACGATAGCGACCGACGCTTTAAGCAAATGCAAAATCGGATCGGCAATATGAACGCCGAGCATAAATAAGATAATTAAGAACACCGCAAAGATGATAACGGAAAGTTTATTCGGTTCGCCCGCAGCAATATCTTCGCTCGGTTTGCCTAATACGGTTTTTAATACCATAGTGGTCAAGCCCGCCAATACGATGGTCAGGAAAATCAAACAAAGGATCACCAACCAGGTTTTACCCGCACTGATACCTGCGACCACAATCGCAAATTCACTGACAAACAGACCGAAAGGCGGAACCCCGGCCAAAGCCAGTACCCCGCAACCGAACAATAAGGCGGTCATCGGCATGGTTTTCCACAATCCGCTGATACGGTTCATATCCCGGCTTTTATATTTCAGCAGAATATTACCTGAAGCACAGAATAATAAGGCTTTGGCAAAGCTGTGGGTGATGGTATGCAACAAACCGGCAAATACACCGAGCGGGCCGCCCAGTCCGAAGGCAAAGCTGATTAAGCCCATATTTTCAATACTACTGTAAGCCAATTTACGCTTGATATCACGCTGTGCCACAATGAAGAAACAGGCGACACCGACGGACAGCAACCCGAATACGGTCATCAGCATCTGCGGATAATCGTTCCCCACCGCTTGCGAGGTTAAAATGAAATAACGCAGCACCACTAACATCGCACAGTTTAATAACACGGCGGATAAGATACCGCTGACCGGGCTAGGCGCTTCGCTGTGAGCATCCGGCAGCCAGGTATGCATAGGGAAAAGACCGCACTTAGTACCGAAACCGAGCAGAATAAAGGCAAAGGCGAAATGCATAATATTCGGACTCAGATTACCCGCATGCGCTCTGATCTCAGACCAGAAAATCGCTTGGGTCGGATCGCTCAGTAAACTGTTGGCGTTGGAGAAGGTCAGAATCGTACCATATAAGCCGAAAGCCACCCCGACGGAACAGATGATGATATATTTCCAAGCGGCTTCCAGACTGGTTTTCTGCTTATAAGTACCAACCAGAAAAGCGGAACTCAGGGTTGTCGCCTCAATTCCCACCCACATTAGGATAATGTTATTGGTCGTTACCGAAAGCAACATGGTAAAGAAGAACAGATGGAGAAAACCATGATAATTAGCATAGTTTTGGAAGTCCAAATGCCCCTGTTCTAATTCGGTCTTCATATAGCCGATGGAATACAGCCCCGCCAGGAATCCGACGATTCCGATAAGACCGATAAAGATTGCCGACAAGCTGTCGATATAGATCCAATTATCTAATGCCAGAATCTTTTCCTGAGCCAAAACCAATGCAACGGTTTTTAGCGAAAAAACCAACATCAGTACCAGACCGGTAATATGTAACGCGGTACAAAGCGCCTGATTTTTACTTTTTGCAATCAAAAAGCAGAGGACGGAAACCGCCAAAGGTGCGATTAATAACGCATAAATCCACTCAAACATAGCGTTACCCCTTTAATTCCGTAAGTTGTTTTGCATCCAAGGTGTTTAAAGTCCGGTAAATCTTATTGACTAAAACCACCATAATGATGACCGCGAAGAAAGCATCCGTCGCTATACCGATTTCCACCAGTTCCGGCGCATCACTTGCCAGCAATGCCAGGGTCAGATGGGAACCGTTTTCCATCAGACAATAGCCCAATACCTGTTTTAAGATATTACGCTGACTGACGATGCAAAGCAGACCCAGTAGGAAATGGCTTAGGGATACCGATAAAGCCGGTTTCAAATGTTCTGCCAAAGGTACTTCCAATTGCGCCGCAGCCATATAGCAGATCACTACAATCAGTGCGGTAATCGGAATAAACCAGGCGGTATTCATGCCCTGAGGTACGCCGCTTTCATCAATTTTTTTAGTGGCGTAAATCAGAATTGCAGGTACCACCACCACTTTGGTAATAAATGCACTGACCGACCACATATAAAGCGAATGGGCGTTCATTTCACCGGCCAGGTAAACGAACAGCGAAACCAAAACTAACGATTGCAACGCATAAAGTGCGGCGGCATTTTTCACCGTTTTTGCTGCAATAACCAATAAAGAGGTCAGGATCAGCAAACCGGCTAAGATATTTATCATCAACATAATTCGCTCCTTAACCTAACCACGGGCTATCCAGCCAGTAAGCCGCAATAAAACTTGAGCAAACCGACATAATGATCAGAATCACCAGAACGATGTTCATTGCAAAAGGTAGCGGCTGTGCCTGAGCGACCTCTTCGGAAGGTTTACCCAATACGCACTGACCGAATTTATACAATAACCATACAAAGGTGGCGACACTTTCAATTAACGCAATAACCATCATCACCGTAATCCACAAATGTTCTTTACCTAAGGCGAAACCGGCGGCAAACAACGGGAATTTACTGAAGAATCCGTTAAACGGCGGTACCCCGGCAATGGCCAGTGCGGCGATGCCGAATCCCACCCCGACTAGCGGCATGGTACGGATAATCCCCTGTAAACGCGGCATAGAGCGGGTTCCCGTAGCATAAGCCAGGGAGCCGGCAACCAGGAAGAACAAGCTTTTAGCGAAGGCATGGTTGAAAATATAGGCGATAGCGGCGACTAGGGCGAGCTTAGAACCTAAAGCGAACAAAGATAGACCGATGAAAATATAGGCCAGCTGAGTAATGGTCGAATATGCCAGCAAGCGTTTTAAATCCGTTTGCGGTAAATACATGAAGAAACCGTAAATCAGCGTAATCATCGCCATAATCAGCCCGACTTCCCCCACGATGGAAGGTAGATCACCGGCCGACATAACCGCTCTGGCGAAAATATATACCCCCACTTTCACCATAGAAGCCGCGTGCAAATAAGCACTGACCGGCGTCGGCGCTTCCATCGCATTCGGCAACCAGATTTGCATCGGCAACTGTGCGGATTTACCCCAAGCGGCAAACATCACACCGAATAATACGATGCTTTTTGTCATCGGATCCGCCTGTTCCAAGGCTAGCAGAGAGAAGGTACCGGATTGGCTGAACAAATAAGCGGCGGCCACATACAAACCGAGCGAACCCACATGGGTAATAACCAGAGCCTTCATAGCGGCGGATTTCGCTTTTTCCGTCTGATAATAGCTAATGAGCGACCAAGAACAGACACCGGTAATTTCAAAGAACAGCAACTGTCCGAGCAATGTGGAGGAAAGCACCAGCCCCGCCATGGCACCGACGAAAACAAGCAGGAAAGCATAGAAACGCGGCTGACCTTTATGCGGATGCTCTCTGTTTTTATCGGTAAGATAACCGCAGGAATACAGGATAATTAAAAAACCCAACCCTACTACGGCAAAACCCACTAAGGTACTGACCGCATCCAGCGTTACGCCGAATAGCATGGTCTTACCATAGCTGATCAGTTCAAAGGTCAGACTCTGTTGCCCGCTGGCATACCATTGCTGGGCCAGTAGCAACGTACAGACCGTTGCGATAGCGGCAAAAAGAGTCGCCACTTTCGGAAACAGTTTTTCATTTTTAATCAGACCGACTAAAAAGGCTCCCACAAACGGAAGAATGATTGTAATCAGAGCTAAATTTTGCATACTACCCTCCCCTTACAATCCGATAAGATAAAACACAAATGCCAATACGGAGATACCGAACCCCACCAGGGTTAAGTGTCCGGTCAGCATAAAGCGGGTACGGGCAAGGGTATTCTCGAATACGCAGGCAATCACATAGGCGATCAGTAATTTGATAAAGAAAAAAACCGCACCTAAAATGACCGCACTTAAGCTTGCGTCTTTTGCCGCACCGAAGGGCAGCAGCACACTGACAAAAATAGCCGCCACCACCATGGATTTCAGGCTCAAACCGATTTTAATCAAGGCCAGCGAAGGGCCTGAATATTCGGTCAACGGGCCTTCCTGCAGTTCCTGCTCGGCTTCAGCCAAATCGAATGGGATTTTTCCCATTTCAATAAATACGGCAAAAGCGCAGGCGATTAAGGCGACAATGGTTGCCAAGGGTAATCCCCAGCTCTGAGTTGCCAGCGAAGTGCTGATCATACCGAAATTGGTCGACCCCGTAATCAGCGCAATCACCAATAAGGCCAACATTAAAATCGGCTCCACCAATACACCCACCGTAACTTCACGGCTTGCCCCTATGCCGGAGAAAGCGCTGTTACTGTCCAAACCTGCAATGGAAAAGAAGAAACGGAACAGTGCGAACAGATAAATCGCCGTAATTAAATCGCCGCCGGCACCAAAAGGTGAAGCCAGCGTAAACATAGGTAACGACATAGCGACGACCAGAACCGTGCTAATCAGCACATAAGGCATCAGTTTAGATACCATTCCCGCATTGTCGGGTAAAATGTTCTGGCGTTTCATTAATTTCGCAATATCACGATAATCCTGTAAAACCCCCGGGCCGCGACGTGATTGCATACGCGCGCGGATAAAACGGGAAATACCGGAGAAAAGCGGTGCCAGACATAACATAATCAATGCCTGTAACAGCCCTAACAGGAACATACCGCTTGTGGTTGCGATTTCTGAAGGTAATGTAATCATCATATTCTCCTTACATCATGGTCGCAGCGGCAAGCAACAGCACCAGCGTGATGACGAAATATACGCAATATACGCGGAAATCGCCTCCCTGCAGCCATTCAAGTCGAGCGGAGAACCAAGGAATAAAACGCGCAAGCGGCATGGTAACCTTTTCTTCCCAGAAAGGTTCCGCCTTAGTCGAACCCTTAATCGCCGCATCTATACCCTTATAGCTTAAAGGAGCGGGATCGAAGGTTTTACGAATGGTATACAGCGGTTTGAACATGGTACGCAACGCACGGGTAAAACCGCCTGCGGAAGTCGCCATATAGGCTTCATAAGCATAGCCGCAAGCCCAAGGATTACCTTTCGCCGCATCCGCCATACGGGATTTCTTCGTAACGCCGTAATAAGCAAAAGGAACCAGGAAGAAGGCAATCAGCATAATACTCACCATAGGTGTGGAAAGTGCGGTATGAGGTTCGGATGTAGAAACCACCAGACCGTTTTCCGCCAATGGAAAAGCGTTCAGACCGGAAAGGGCGACGGAAATCTTGGCGATTATCGGCGTAATCACCGAAGCGCCGACACCGAGCAGAATACAGCATAATGCCAGAATCCCCATGGCAAACAGCATAGGTTTAGGCACTTCACGGGCATTTGCCGCTTTTTCACTGCGCGGCGCACCGCCGAAGCTGATACCGTACACCTTAACAAAACAAAGCGCGGCTAAAGCACCGGTCAGCGCCAGCATAATAATCGCCACCGGACCGGCAACTTTCAATACTAAATCGCCGTTCTGGCTTAAGGTGAATAATGACTGATAGGTAAACCATTCGCTCACAAAGCCGTTAAAAGGCGGTAATGCGGAAATCGCCATGGTACCTATTAAAAAGCACAATGCGGTATAAGGCATCAATTTACCCAAACCGCCCATTAAATCCATATCTTTTGTATGTAACCGATACATTACCGAACCGGCGCCTAAGAACAACAGGCCTTTAAACACCGCATGGTTGAGCAAATGGTATAAACCGCCCAGTAAACCGACAGTGGCAAGCACCGGGTTGCCGATGGCGATACCAATCATACCGACGCCGACGCCCATCATTATAATGCCGATATTTTCTACCGTATGATAGGCCAGTAAGCGTTTGATATCATGTTCCGCCAGCGCATAAAGTACGCCCAGTACGGAAGAAACCGCACCGAATCCGAGAACGATAACACCGAACCACATATTATTCGCACCCAGTAAATCGATACCGACTTTAATAATCCCGAAGATACCGATTTTTACCATTACACCGGACATCATGGCGGAAGCATGAGAAGGTGCCGCCGGGTGAGCTTTAGGCAACCAGCCGTGTAACGGAATCATACCGGCTTTAGCACCGAAGCCCAGGAATGCCAGAATAAAGACGGTAAAGGCTAGAGGTGAAGAGAGCTGAGTCTGACGGAAATCTGCAAATTCAAAGCTACCTGCGTAACAATAGAAAATGAAGAAGGCGATCATAATCAGAACGGAACCGGCATGCGCGATAAAAAAGTACAGCAGACCGGCATTTGTCGCTTCATCGTCCTGTTCGGTCAGAACCAAGAAATAGGAGGCCAGCGACATCATTTCAAAGAAGACAAGGAAATAGAAAGCGTTATCCGAAGTAACCAACGCGATCATAGAAGCGATAAACAGATTCATAAAGAATCCCATACTACCGGCGCCCTTGCCCTGGTATTCACGCACATAAGAGAAGGAATACAGAGAGGTTACAATCACTAATAAGGAAATAACGCACACCATAAAAGCCGCCAGACCATCTACGCGAATGGAAAATGCGGCGAAATCAAAAGGTGTCTGAAACAGCGCAAAGGCCGTTTCACTGCTGATAAGAACGGGGGCACAGGCTATAATACCTAACGCTCCACCAACGATACCGGTCACGCCGGATATATTGATTGAAAGTTGTTCATTTTTGCTGATACAAAGTGAAATGAACGCACCGACGACATAAACCAACAGGGATGTGATGAGCAAATGGATTACACTCATAATTTCACTCCATTGATTGAATTTAAATTAAATTAATTATCGAGGAATAGCCGGTGATGACGCCATTGCCATTTCACGTTTCGCTTGGTTGGTTTTCTCGATACTTTCATCACTGATAATAAACAATGTTTTAGTCGGACAGGTTTGTACGCACGCCGGTCCTTCTTCACGGAAATAACAGAGATCGCATTTAATCGCAATCGCTTTTACCCCCGGTTGCCATGCCAGCATATTATGTACGTCGGTATTATTCGGCGCAGTACGGATATCACGAGCAACCGCTTCTTTAAAGCTGAAATGTTCGTAATAAACAGGTGCGTCAACCGGGCCGCTGCCGTGCTGGGTAATGGCGCCGAACGGACAGGCAATAGCGCAGAGCTTACAACCGATACAAAGGCTTTCGTTCAGCTGAATCGCATTATCCTTATGGGTAATCGCATGCACCGGACAAACGGTGGCACAAGGTGAGTCATCGCAGTGTCGGCATAGAATAGGTACGGTAATATCTTCATTACGCATTACCTGTAAACGTGGAAAAGGCTGTAGCCCGAAAGCTTTGTGCGTTTCACTGCAAGCCGCCATACAGGTATTGCAACCGATGCAGTCTTTAGGATCCCCGATAACAAAACGGTTCATAATTTCCCCCCTTAGTGAACAAATGAAATAACCACTCTTTTTTTGGGAGAATACTCCTAATGAGTTAACTTAACTAGAGAAAGATTAAATTTTTCTTGATTAAGATCATAAATTATTTATTTATAATACTGAGCTAAAACAAATCCCAAAGATTATTATTAACATATATTTTTCTTTTAATATCAAAAAGATGAATATTTAGTTAAAATTGTTAAAATTATATTAAATTAATTTTGAAAAAATGACATTGATTATAATGTTGATCACAATCAAATTATATTTAATAATAATTCTCATTAATACTATTAACATTTTTATTATTAACTATCACCTATCCATGGAATCTTAAGTTAAAATTGCTATTAAATTATCAGTAGCGGCGATAGCGTTAAAGGTAAGAAATAACCCGCTCAAAAGCCGCAGGGGAGAAAAATGAAAGGCATCGAACTGCGAATAAAAGGTAAGGTACAGGGGGTGGGCTTTCGCCCTTTTGTTTGGTTGACGGCAAATCGCTATCAGCTAAAGGGGGACGTAAACAACGACGGACAGGGCGTATTAATCCGTCTGTTTGAGCCTGATGAAGCAACCCTGGCCCGCTTTCTGGAAGATTTACAGTATAAACTGCCGCCACTGGCGTTAATTACGGAAATCCGCCAATGTCATAAGCAATGGGATAAGGTGTTACAGAGCGACCAATTTCTGATTCGGGAAAGTGAAAACAACGCTATGGATACCCAAATCGTCCCCGACGCCGCTACCTGCCCCGCCTGTTTACAAGATTTATTCGATCCCGCCAATCGTCGTTACCGCTACCCTTTTACCAACTGCACCCACTGCGGGCCGAGATTTACCATTATTAAGGCGATTCCCTATGATCGGAAAAATACCTCGATGGCGGATTTCCCCCTTTGCCCCCAATGTGCGGCGGAATACAAAAATCCCGCCGATCGGCGTTTTCACGCCCAGCCCAATGCTTGCCCCCAGTGCGGCCCGCATATCTGGCTGCAGGATCGGCACGGAATAATAACGGAAAATGAAAATGCGCTGAAACAGACCGCACTTTTATTACGCCGGGGGGGCATTGTCGCCGTTAAAGGACTGGGCGGATTTCATCTGGCCTGCGACGCCACCGATAGTGCAGCGGTAGAAAAACTGCGGCGACGTAAAGGACGTCCGAGTAAACCCCTGGCCATCATGGTACCTCACCTTGATTTCCTGCACGGGCTCAGCCCACAAGAAATCCAACTGCTAACCTCCGCCGCCGCCCCCATTTTGCTGCTGGCAAAACATAAAGTCGCCGGACTCTGCGCGCAAATCGCACCGCACTTAAATGAAATCGGCGTTATGCTACCGAGTAACCCGCTACAACATTTACTGCTGCATGAGATACAACGCCCGTTGGTTATGACTTCCGCCAATCCGAGCGGCCAGCCGCCGGTACTGGATAATCAAAGTGCGATTGAAGATCTGGCGGATTTAGCCGACTGCTTTCTCTGCCATAACCGAGAAATTCTGCAACGGGCGGACGACAGCCTGATACGTATCGCCTTCGACGGTATGGAAACCCTGCGCCGCGCACGCGGTTATGTACCGGACGAAACCCCGCTGGATATTCCAAACCGGCACAATATTCTGGCTCTCGGCGCCGATCTGAAAAATACCTTTTGTCTGCTGAAACAAAATAAAGCCGTGGTCAGCCAGCATATCGGCGATACCAGCGAGGAAAAGGTCGCGCTGCAGCTCAGTGAAAATTTAGATTTATTCCGCCGAATTTACCAGTTTAAACCGGAGCTGATTGCCGTCGATGCTCATCAAGGTTATCTTTCCTCCGCCCTCGGCAAACAATTGGCGGAGGAACATCAGCTTCCGCTAATTGAGGTTTTACATCATCATGCCCATATTGTCAGCGTAATGGCGGAACATCATTGCAACGAACAAGTGATAGGTTTAGCTCTGGACGGGATCGGCATGGGTGAAAAGGGACAGCTTTGGGGCGGCGAATGCCTGTTGGTCGATAATAGCCATTGCCGCTATTTGGGCGGATTACCGGCGGTGCCTCTACCCGGTGGTGATCTGGCGGCCAAACAGCCCTGGCGCAACTGGTTTGCCCATTTACGCCAGTTTGTTGCGGACTGGCAGCCTATTATCGCCGCCAGCTGCGCCGATTACGACTGGCAGCTGCTTGATAAAGCCGTTACGCGCGGCATCAATTCCCCCTATATCTCTTCGGCGGGGCGTCTGTTTGATGCGGTGGCCTACGGCCTGAATATTACCCCCGCCAACCTAAGTTGGGAAGGGGAAGCCGCCTGCCGACTGGAAGCCCTGGCCGAACATTCCCTATTCAATCGGGAACCGGAACTTTTAGCGACGATTCCGGTAAAAATGCCCTTAGTGGAAAATAAGCTTGATTTAGGGATATTCTGGCAACAATGGCTGAATTATACCGCCGCCCCATCGGATCGCGCCTTCGCCTTTCATTATGCACTGGCCGAAGGTTTTGCCGAGCTGGCCCGTCGCCAGGCGGAAAAATATCATTGTCGTACCATTGTGCTGTCCGGCGGTGTGATGCATAACCAATTACTGCGCCGATTACTGAAACAACAGCTGAGAGATTTTAATCTGTTAAGCGCCCAAGCCTTTCCTATGGGCGACGGCGGATTAAGTCTGGGGCAGGCGGTTATCGCCGCCGCCCGCTATCAAACACATAAGGGGCAGACAAAGTAAAGACCTTATAATATCAGGCAAATTATTGCCTATTCCCTTCTCCCGCATGATTTTATCGGCCCTGATACAGGGCCTTAGCATAAAAAAACCGCCCCAAAGAGCGGTCATTTTTTACCAAGTTTTTCGCAGCCATTTCATCTGCGATGTGATTGCTGTTCTTAAGGCAAAATTCCCCCTAACAGATTCTCGGCAAGGGTTCGTTAGTGGGGAGATCCAGCAAACGTTTTTGCCCGAATACCCCTTTTAAATAAATTTTCCGTGTCGGCGTAACTTCGCCGATAACAGCGGCATCTTTACCCAATTCATGGCGATGAAGTACAGTCAGAATTTGTTCGACTTTTTCCGCGGCGGCAACAATTACCAGTTTGCCTTCGTTAGCAAAATTCAGCGCTTCCAGACCGAGCAATTCGCAAATACCGCGAACCTCACGTCGAATCGGCAAAGCCTCTTCCTCAATTTGGATCCCCAACCGCGCGGCTGCGGCAAATTCATGCAATACCGCATTAACGCCGCCCCGGGTGGCGTCCCGCACCGTTTTCACCCCCTCGATCGGACGCAGTAATTCAATGAGGGGGGTTAATACGGCACAATCGCTGCACAAATCGGTTTGAATACCAAGGTTCTCGCGCAGATTTAAAATCGTTGCCCCATGATCGCCCAGGGTACCGCTGACAATAATTTTATCCCCCTCGGCAATTCGGTGCATTCCCCAGTCCAGTTGCGACGGAATCACGCCGATACCGCTGGTATTAATAAATATCTTATCCACCGCACCTTTCTGCACCACTTTAGTATCGCCGGTAACCACCTGAATTCCGGCCTTTCGGCAGGTTTCCGCCATTGAGCGGATAATCTGCGCCAATTCGCTTAGGGCCAGCCCTTCTTCCAGAATAAATCCGCAGGACAAATATTTAGGTATGGCTCCGCATACGGCCACATCATTTGCGGTGCCGCAAACCGCCAATTTACCGATATTACCGCCCGGGAAAAAAATAGGATCAATCACAAAACTGTCGGTACTGAAAGAAAGGCGCTCGCCCGTTTCCATCAGTTCCCGCAAATCAAGACGCGCCTGATCTTCCCCCTGAGCCAAAATCGGATTATCAAAGGCCTGTACGAAATAATCGCTGATTAATTTTTGCATCGCCGCACCGCCGTTGCCGTGCGCCATAGTAATAAAATCTGACATAATTTTTTCTCTTACTTATTCCCGCCGGTACTGATAATAGGCGGCGCAAGCCCCTTCGGAAGAAACCATCAAGGCGCCATAGGCATTATCCGGATTACAGCCGGTGGCAAATAAAGGACAATCCGAGGGTTTACATTTTCCGGTCAGCACATCGCCACAGCGGGAATTAGGATCATCCGCCACCTGATAGGTCGGGCTATTAAAATAAATTTCTGCATCAAAGCGACGGTAATCCTCCGTTAATTCAACGCCGGACTGTTCTATTTCTCCCAAACCGCGCCATTCGCTACTTGCCTTGAGGCGAAATACTTCTTGTATCGCCTGCTGTGCCAGTAAATTCCCTCGGCTATTTACGATTCGTTTATATTGGTTTTCGATCTCGCAGCGATTTTCAACAAATTGAGTTACCAACATCACTATCGCCTGTAAAATATCCAAGGGTTCAAAGCCGGTAATCACAAAGGGTTTATGAAAGCGATCCGCCAGGGCCTGATAAGGCTGAGCCCCAATCACCATGCTTACATGGCCGGGCGCGATAAAACCGTCTATTTTAACTTGCTCCTGAGTCAGCAGGCTGCGTAATGTCGGAATAATGGTGATATTCTGACAAACCACCCAGAAGTTTTTAATCTCTTCTTTCTTGGCTTGCTGTAGGGTTACCGCCGCACTCGGCATGGTGGTTTCAAAACCGAGGGAGAAAAACACCACTTTTTTGTCCGGATTATTACGGGCGATATTCAAAGCGTCCAAGGGCGAATAAAGGATACGAACGTCTGCCCCTTTCGCTTTCGCCTCCAATAGGGAACCTTTGCGCCCTTTAACCCGCATGGCATCACCGAAGGTACAGAAAATAACATCGGGTTTTTCGGCGATATCGATACAGAGATCAATACGTCCCATGGGCAACACGCACACCGGACAGCCAGGTCCGTGAATAAATTCGATGCTGTCGGGTAATAGCCGATCCAAACCGAATTTAAAAATAGTATGGGTATGACCGCCGCATACTTCCATTAAATATAGAGGATTATCCGCATTGTATTGCGGCAGTTGTCGCATCAGAAAATGTAAACGGGCGACCAGAGTTTTCGCCAGTTCGGGATCGCGGAATTCATCAATAAACTGCATAATTCACTCTTATTGATTTTGTAACCAGTTTAACCAGTCGTCCAGCCCTTCTCCGCTCGTGGCGGAAAGACGGATCACTTCGATATTCGGATTCACCCGTTTGGCATTGGCGATACATTGTTCCGTATCGAATTTCAAATAGGGCAATAAATCCGTTTTATTCAGGATCATCAGTTTCGCCGCGGCAAACATATGAGGATATTTCAGAGGTTTATCTTCACCTTCGGTAACCGATAAAATCACTACTTTTGCCTTTTCGCCGAGATCGAACTCCGACGGACAAACCAGATTTCCCACATTTTCAATAAATAGCAGGCTGTTTTCCTGCGGCCGTAACTTACGCATCGCATCGCTGATCATCTGAGCATCCAGATGGCAACCCTTACCCGTATTTACCTGAATTGCAGGTACGCCGGTGGCACGAATTCGATCCGCATCGTTTTCCGTTTGCTGATCTCCCTCAATAACATAGCAACTACGCCGTTGTTTAAGAGCGTCCAGGGTAGCGGTAAGCAAGGTGGTTTTACCGGAGCCGGGGCTGGAAACCAAATTTAAAGCCAGAATATTCAAGTAATCGAACAAATGTCGGTTGGACTGTGCAATCTGATTATTTTTACCTAATACGTCCTGTTCTATTTTCAATAAGCGTTTCTGCGTATCATCGGACAGTTCCGTACCGGACTGCTCTAGGGTAGAAGCTCCGGACTGGGAGGTATGAAATCGGGAATGAGAAAAATCCGGTAATTTGACCGCACTTGCTGCGGCGGAATGGCTGTGAGAATGCTGCAATTCGCCGATCCGGATTTGATCGGGATGAGCGCAGCCGCAAGTTGTACACATAATATTGTTCCCCACAAAATAATATTCGTCAAAAATCATAGCACAACTTTTTTTTCGGGTTTTGATGGAGATCATAAAATGCCGAAACAGGAAAAGGCAGAGAATCCGCTGTGCGTAAAGCATATCGGTCAGAATTAGGCTCATACCCGCTTCTGGTGAATATAAACCCGTCGCTGCTCCCGCGGTGGCTCAAAAAATGGATAATTTTGAGCGGCAAGCTTTTAGCATCGCCCCCTCCTTGCTTATAAGGATTTTTTGCTTCTTATTCTAAGCCGAATCCTTTACTATTATCCGCATCTTTACCGAACTCAGTATGGATTATCCTATGAATAATTTCGATTTGGAAAAAATTATCAATCAAAAATTAAACAGCGCCGCCATCGGCGATTATGCGCCGAACGGTTTGCAGGTGGAGGGTCGGGCCGAAATCCGCAGCATAGTTACCGGCGTAACCGCCAGCCAGGCTCTGATCGATTATGCCATAGCGCATAATGCCGACGCGCTGATCGTCCACCACGGCTACTTCTGGAAAAATGAAAATCCCTGTATCCGCGGTATGAAGGGAAAACGGATTAAAGCGCTATTGAATGCCGGTATCAATATGTATGCCTATCATTTGCCCTTGGATATTCATCCCGAATTAGGCAATAACGCCCGACTTGCCGCTCTGCTCGGCATTGAAGATTTACATCCGCTGGAGGAGGCTTCCCCCAGTATTCCCGTCTACGGCCATCTGCCGCAGCCCCTCAGTGCCGAGGATTTTGCCGCGCGTATCGGCCGCGTGCTGCAACGCGAACCGCTGGCCATCTGCGAGGGCGGGCCGGCTCTGATCCGCCGAGTAGGGCTTTGTACCGGTGGCGGTCAAAGCTATATTGATCTGGCCGCCGCAAAAGGACTGGACGCCTTTATCAGCGGTGAGGTTTCCGAACAGACCGTGCACAGTGCCCGCGAACAGGGGATCCATTTCTTCGCCGCCGGCCATCATGCCACCGAGCGCTATGGCATCGAGGCCTTAGGTCAATGGCTGGCGCAGAAATACGGATTAGCGGTGTGCTTTAAAGATATTGATAACCCGGCTTAAGTTTTTATCGGAAAGGGCTCGGACCTGGCGGCCGGAAAGCCGGGGTTCATTGCTCAATAAGTACGAAACGAGTATAATCGGCAGGCTTTTATAAACAAAAGGAAAATAACATGGCATTCTTAACAGGAAAACGTATTTTAGTTACCGGCCTGGCCAGTAACCGTTCCATTGCCTACGGTATCGCACAGGCGATGGCGCGCGAAGGAGCCGAACTTGCATTTACTTACCAAAACGATAAATTAAAACCGCGGGTGGAAGAATTTGCCAAAGAATTCAACTCCTCCATCGTATTACCTCTGGACGTAGCCACCGACGAAAGTATCCGTCATTGCTTTGCCGAATTAAATAAACATTGGGATAAATTCGACGGTTTCGTCCATGCCATCGCATTTGCGCCCGGTGATCAACTGGACGGCGATTATGTAAACGCCGCAACCCGCGAAGGCTACCGTATTGCCCATGATATCAGCGCTTACAGCTTTGTGGCTATGGCGCAGGCGGCCCGTCCGTTGCTGAATCCGAATGCGGCGCTGCTGACCCTGTCTTATTTAGGTGCAGAACGTGCGATTCCTAACTACAACGTTATGTGTCTGGCGAAAGCTTCTCTTGAAGCTGCTACGCGCGTCATGGCGGCGGATCTGGGTAAAGAAGGTATCCGTGTTAATGCGATTTCCGCCGGGCCGATCCGTACTCTGGCAGCTTCCGGCATTAAAAACTTTAAGAAAATGCTGGCCGCTTTCGAAAAAACCGCTGCATTGCGCCGTACCGTCAGTATTGAGGACGTAGGTAATTCCGCCGCCTTCCTCTGCTCCGATCTGGCTTCCGGCGTTACCGGAGAAATCCTGCACGTCGATGCAGGTTTCAGCATCACCGCTATGGGTGAACTGGGCGAAGAATAATTATCCCGCATCAGGGCGGAATAAACCCGTTCCGCCCACATACTTTTTCTGCGGTGGGCTCTCCGGCTCACCCTTATTTTTATAGCGAATCAAAATGTTTCAGAACAATCCTCTGCTCTCTCAACTAAAACAACAACTTCATGCCAGTAAACCGCGCGTGGAAGGTATTGTAAAAAGCACCGACAAGGCTTTCGGTTTTCTTGAAACCGATAAAGAAAGCTTTTTTATTCCGCCGCCGGCGATGAAAAAACTGATGCACGGCGATAAAATCAGCGCCACCATAGAAACCCTCGGCGATAAAAAGCAGGCGGAACCGGAAGCCTTGCTCGAACCGATGCTGACACGTTTTATCGCTCGTGTCCGTTTCGGCAAAGAAAATAAACTGCAGGTGCTGGTCGATCATCCGAATATTAATCAGCCTATCGGCGCCAGCCAAGCCAAGGACCTACAACAAGAACTCGGTGCCGGCGACTGGGTGGTGGCGACATTGAAAACTCATCCCTTACGCGACGATCGTTTTTTCTATGCCCAAATCAACGAATTTATTTGCCGTGCCGATGATGAATTCGCTCCTTGGTGGGTAACCCTTGCCCGCCATGAGCAGTCCCGTTATCCGGTAGAGGGAGCCGAACATTATAAACTGCTGGAACAGCACAAGCGTGAAGATTTAAGTGCCTTGCATTTCGTTACCATTGATAGCGAAAGTACGCAGGATATGGACGACGCCCTGTATATCGAACCCCTTTTGCAAGAAACTCGGCAGAGGGGTTGGAAATTAACGGTGGCCATTGCGGATCCCACCGCCTATATCGCTCTTGACTCGCAAATTGAAAAAGATGCAAGACAGCGTTGCTTCACCAACTATTTGCCGGGTTTTGATATTCCGATGCTGCCGCGCGAGCTGTCCGATGATCTCTGTTCCCTAAAACCTCATCAAACTCGCCCGGCGTTGGTGTGTCGCATAGAAACGGATTTAACCGGTGCGATCAATGCCAAACCGCAGTTTATCATGGCGAATATCTGTTCCAAGGCGAAACTAAGCTATGATCGGGTATCCGACTATCTGGAGGAAAAAGCGGGAGCCTGGCAGCCGGAACAGGAAGAAAGCGCTCAACAAATCCGCCGCTTGCACCAGTTTGCCCTGGCCCGCACCGAATTACGCCGTACCCAGGCCTTATTATTTAAGGAAAAACCGGATTATCGCTTCGTATTGGCCGACAATGGTAAAGTAACGGAAATTAAAGCGGAATTCCGCCGTAGCGCCAATCAGATTGTCGAAGAATGTATGATTATCGCCAATATCTGTGCCGCCCGTTATTTACACCAGAATCTGCATACCGGTATTTTCAATACCCATGCGGGCTTTGATAAAAAGTTCCTGAAAAATGTTCAGCAATTCCTGCTCAACAACCTGGCCGATGCTGAAAATCTCGATGAATTGACGCAACGTTATTCGGCTGAAAACCTTGCTACGCTGGAAGGCTATCGTCGTATGCGCCATGATATTGAAGGGCTGGAGAACGATTATCTGGAAGCCCGTCTGCGCCGTTTTCTGACCTTTGCCGAATTTAAAGCGGAGCTCGCTCCTCATTTCGGTTTAGGATTGGAAGAATACGCCACCTGGACTTCACCTATCCGCAAATATTCCGATATGGTAAATCACCGTCTGATTAAAGCCTTTATTTGCGCTGAAGACTATACCCAACCCTCGGAAGAAGTTCTGGCCCGATTGCAAGAAGCCCGCCGCCAGAACCGCCTGGTCGAACGGGATATCGCCGATTGGCTGTATTGCCGTTACCTGGCCCCTTTGGCGGAACAGCAGCCGATTTTTGAGGGGGAAGTGCAGGATATCAGTCGCGGCGGTTTACGCGTCCAGTTGAAGGAAAACGGTGCAAGCCTGTTTATTCCGGCTTCTGCGTTGCATGATAAAAAAGAGGAAATGGAAGCCAATTCAGAAGAACTGGCCTTCTATATAAAAGGGGAACGCAAGTATAAAATCGGTGATAAACTGCGCGTATGCCTCACCGAAGTAAAAGAAGAAACCCGCAGCCTAATCGGGCGCCTTGCCCCTTAAACCGCCAAGGGGATAACCAGTAAAGTACGGTGATTTTTTAACAAGTTTTTGTAGGCTCTTGCTCTGCCGAATAAAAACCGCACTTTCTCTTTTACGGGCGAATTAACTAAGGAGTGTTCAAATGTTTGAAGTCGTTTATCTGCACGTCGCCTGTGCATTTTTAAGTCTGGCCTTATTATTAGTGCGCGGTTTAATGCAATTAAGCCGGCACAACTGGCGAGCAATAAAACTCTTAAAAATTTTACCGCACTTAAGCGATACTTTGCTGTTGGTCAGCGGTATCATTCTGTATCTGTCCTTTATTGCAGGATTTCCTTTATGGATTCTGGCCAAATGCCTGTGCCTTGTTCTGTATATTATCTTTGCGGCTAAATTTTTCAGTAAAAAAGCGTTGCAGGCGAACCCGGCCTTCCTGGCTATCGCCGTTATTGCACTGAGCGCAGCCATCGTTCTAGGTTACTACCATTAACCCGCGCGGGGAAAACGGATATTCCGGCACAAAAAATATGCCGGAATAATCCGGCATATTTAGTTTTTATTTTTTGAATATGTAAAGGCCATTAACCGCCTGAAAATTTCACCTGAAATCCCCGTTGCTCCAGTAGCTGTTTCAGCAAATCTCTCTTATCGCCTTGGATTTCAATATTCCCCTTTTTGCACGAACCGCCGCAGGCGCAACGTTTTTTCAGCTCCGCGGCAATTTTCTTCAGTTCGCTTTCTTCCAGATCCAGACCGCTGATAATGCAAACCGGATTACCTCTACGACCGCTGAGCTGACGCTGAATTCTTACGATTCCGTCGCCCTTCGCTCTTTCCGCTTTTGCCGGAACAGGCTTAATTCTGCCCAGTTCGGTGGAATAAACTAAATTATCCTCGCTCATCAGCCGCCCAAATTTGCAATAGAGGCATTAATCGAGCGTAATACCTGCGCCGGGTTTTCCGCCTGTGTAATAGGTCTGCCGATCACCAGATAATCAGAGCCGGCTTCGATTGCCGCCGCCGGCGTCATTACCCGACGCTGATCGCCGAATTCACTTCCCACCGGACGAATACCCGGTGTAACCAGTTTAATCTCTTTACCCAGATGAGAACGTAAAATATCCACTTCCTGCGGCGAGCAGACGACGCCGTCCAAGCCGGCACGCTGAGTCAGATGAGCAAGGCGAATCACCTGCTCCAAAGGAGAGGCATTAATGCCGATTTGCAGTAAATCCAAATCCTCCATACTGGTTAATACGGTTACCCCAATAAGCAGAGGTGCGTCTTTACCATAGGGTTCCAGAATTTTTTTCGCTTCTTCCATCATGCGTAAACCGCCGCTGGCGTGCAAATCCACCATCCACACCCCCAAATCCGCAGCGGAGCGCACCGCTCTTGCCACGGTGTTCGGGATATCATGGAATTTGAGATCAAGAAATACCTCAAAGCCCCGTTCATGCAGCTGTTTGACAAAATTCGTACCCAGCGTGGTAAACATTTCCTTTCCCACTTTAAGACGGCATAAGCTCGGATCAATTTGATCCACCAGCCCTAGCGCTTCTTTCTCGGTTTCGTAGTCTAATGCCACAATAATTCTGTTATCCATAGTTAATTTCCTTACGCTTGGTTATCCAATCCGCGAATTGGTTTAACGGTTTCCCATTGACGGCAAGAGGGGCAGCACCACATTAATTTATGGCTTTGATAACCACAATTGGTACAACGATAATCAAAACTTTGCTTAATTCGCTCGCCCACAATTTTATGTAATAAAATTAAACTTTCCTTACCCCGACCTTCTTCAGCCCCCTCAATTTGGTACTGAATAAAACGATGAAATAAAAAAAGGCTGGGATTTAACTGTAACTGATGGTAAACCTGAGTCTGAGCCGCGCTGCGCCCGTCCTTTTCGGCAATTAAATCCGCCAGAGCCAGATCTACGCTGCTATTTGGGTTTTCCCGACTGGCTCTGATTAAAAACAATTCAAAATTATCATTCTGCGCCATCTTCTGATAGGCGGCTTTAAGGGCGGGCAGAATTTCTCCCACATAGCTAGGATTCTGTTTCAATACATTTTCCAATACCCCGATTGCGCGCGGGTAATCTTCCTGTTTCAGCAATAAATCGCCCAACATAATGGAAGCGCGTACGCAATTCGGCGAAACCGCCAAGGCCCGTTGCAAAATCTCCAGAGGATTTTCCTTACTTTCGGCACCAAGGCTGGCCGCATATTCGCAATAATACTGAGCCAGTGCGATATTATTCTGCTGCGGCGATATTTTTGCCAACTTTTCCGCCACATTAACCGCTTTTTTCCATTCTTTGGTTTTCTGGTAGATAATCGCCAGTTGCTGTAGTGCGCCTTCAGCAAAATCCGGTTCGTCCACCATCATAATATACAGATTTTCCGCTCGGTCAAAAAAACCAACCGACATAAAATCCTTGGCCAACTGCTGCTTTGCCAGTAGTTTCTGTTCAAAACTATAATTCGGATTGTTATCCAGTGCCTGGTGAATACGCAGCGCCCGATCCACCTCGCCGCGGGAGCGGAACAAATTACCCAAAGTAAGTTCCGCTTCAAATTGCGAACGGCTTTCGATTTCATTTTCCGATTCCTGCTTCTGCAGCATATCTAAGAATAAATCGACCGCCTTTTCCGTTTGATTGGATAAAAGAAAGTTAACCCCGGTTACATAATCGCGGGAAAGTTTATTGCTGATATCGTCCTGATCTTTTTTTGCACTGCGGTATCCCATATACCAACCGTAAGCGGCGGCAATAGGTAAAAGCAAAAAGAGTAATTCAAGCATGCTTAGGCAGCCTTATCCCGGCTCACCGTTAATTCGTTAATCTGCTGAGTTTGACGTTTTACCTGACGGGTCAGCGCGATATTTTTCAGTTTCAGTTTTAAATAGAAAAACGCGCTGATAAACCAGCCCAAAATCAGGCCGAAACCGAACAGAATCGCTACTAAGGAAGATAATTGCAGTTCGCTTTGAGCAAGAATATAGTTGAAGGTAATCAGTTGATCATTATTGGCACCCACGGTAATCGCCACTAAAATAATTGCCACCACAACCACAAAACTAAAAATATATTTAAGCATAAAATTCATCTCCGGACGGAATAATCCCGATAATTCCGCTTAGTGTAAATACATGAGTCCGTCTCGCATTATGCCAAAAATAAACAAAAAAAACGACACTTAAAGCGTCGTTTTTTTATCTCAAAGGCATATTTCAGGCGAAATCCACACGTTCTCTCAACTCTTTACCCGCTTTAAAGTGAGGGACGCATTTCGCTTCCAACTTAACCTGCTCGCCGGTTTTCGGATTACGGCCGATACGCGGTTGGCGAAAGTGCAAGGAGAAGCTGCCGAAGCCGCGAATCTCAATACGGTTGCCGTTTTCCAGCGAAACGGACATATGCTCTAATAATTCTTTTACCGAATTTTCAACATTTTTTACAGAAATCGAATGATTTTTCTGTACTAATGCTTCAATAAGCTCTGATTTAGTCATGATGATATCCTTTGTTTCAGTAAAACAACCTAATGATTCGACCAGCGAGAATAATTAGGTTGTTTCGCTTAAGCGCCGCCTAGGCATTATACAAAAATCCGGCGTGTATTGAAACACGCCGGTTGTTATACTTCGACAAATATTAAGTGATTATTCGCCTTTTGCCGCTTTGAAAGCTTCCGCCATCGCACTAGGAATAGCAACATCTTCCTGCTTATTCACATTGGCAACCGCTGCGGCTTCTTCAGCCTGATCTTTAGCGCGTACGGACAGATGTACGATACGGGCTTTACGATCAACACCGGTATATTTGGCTTCAACCGCATCGCCGGCATTAACTTCTTCAGTTAAATCCGCAGCACGGATATAGCCTTCAACGCCGCCGTCTAATTCAACTTTAGTGCCTTTAGCATCGGCTTCGATAACTTTAGCAGTTACAATCGCACCTTTTTTGTTCAGAGCGACGAAATTGTTGAACGGATCTTCTTCAAGCTGTTTGATACCTAAAGAAATACGCTCTTTCGCAGAATCCACCTGTAAAACTACAGCAGCCACTTCATCGCCTTTTTTGTAGTTACGTACGGCTTCTTCGCCCGGAATGTTCCAAGAAATGTCAGATAAGTGAACTAAACCGTCAATACCGCCTTCAAGGCCGATAAAGATACCGAAATCGGTAATGGATTTAATTTTACCTTCAACTTTGTCGCCTTTGTTATGAGTTTCGGCGAACTGTAACCACGGATTAGGTTTGCATTGTTTTAAACCTAAAGAAATACGACGACGTTCTTCATCGATTTCCAATACCATGACTTCAACCACATCGCCCAAGCTAACCACTTTAGACGGATGAATGTTTTTATTGGTCCAATCCATTTCGGAAACATGTACCAAGCCTTCAACGCCGTCAAGGATTTCAACGAAGCAGCCGTAGTCGGTCAGGTTGGTTACTTTACCGCTTAATTTGCTGCCCACCGGATGATTTTCGGCGATAGCGACCCAAGGATCCTGACCTAACTGTTTCAGACCTAAGGATACGCGGGTACGATCTTTGTCGAATTTCAGTACTTTAACTGTGATTTCGTCGCCCACATTCACGATTTCGCTCGGATGTTTAACACGTTTCCAAGCCATATCCGTGATGTGCAATAAGCCGTCAACACCGCCCAAATCAACGAAAGCACCGTAGTCCGTTAAGTTTTTAACGATACCTTTAACTTCTGCACCTTCCTGTAGATTTTCAAGGATCTGTTCACGTTCCTGGCTGTTTTCGGATTCGATAACCGCACGACGGGAAACCACAACGTTATTGCGTTTCTGGTCTAATTTAATCACCTTGAATTCTAACTCTTTACCTTCTAAGTGCAGAGTATCGCGAACCGGACGAGTATCTACCAGTGAACCCGGTAAGAAAGCGCGTACACCGTTTAACTCAACTGTAAAACCACCTTTTACTTTACCGTTGATTAAACCGATAACGGTCGCCTGTTCTTCATAAGCTTTTTCCAGTTCGATCCAAGATTCATGACGAACCGCTTTTTCACGGGAAAGTTTGGTTTCGCCGAAACCGTCTTCCACCGCATCTAAAGCTACGTTCACAACATCACCGACCTGAACTTCCAGCTCGCCCTGTGCGTTTAAAAACTCTTCGACCGGAATCGCGGATTCGGATTTTAAACCGGCGTCAACCAGCACAAAGCCTTTTTGAATGGCAACAACAGTACCGCTAACGATTGAACCTTGACGGGTTTCAAGTTCTTTTAATGATTCTTCAAATAGTTGAGCAAAAGATTCTGACATAATTAATCTTCTAAATTTAGTTAATAACGTCCACTAAAAATCCATATAAAGTGGGGCTGATAATAAAAGTCTATTCTTCCCTGAATAAACGAACGAAAATTTTAAACCTGAATATTCGTTTTTTCACGAATATAAGCAAGAGCCCGAGCGATAACTTCATCAATACTTAATGAGGTGCTGTCCAATAACAAGGCGTCTTCGGCGGGCTTTAGAGGAGCTACCGCGCGATTTCTGTCGCGATAGTCACGATCTTTTATCTCGGCTAAAATCTGCGCAAAGTTACCATTTATTCCTTTGTTTTGCAACTGTTTATAGCGTCTTTTTGCCCTTTCTTCCGCCGTTGCGTCTAAAAACAGCTTAACCTGTGCCTGCGGAAACACCACGGTTCCCATATCCCGGCCGTCCGCAATCAGCCCTTTGGCACAAGCGAAATCGCGCTGGCGCTGTAAAAGCGCGGCCCGCAGCGCGGGATACACAGCGATTTTCGATGCGCAATCCGCCGTTGTCTGAGTACGGATTGCCGCACTGACGTTTGCGCCGTTCAGCCATATTTCCACTTCGCCCTTTTGAGGCACAAAGCGAATATCCAAACTGCGCGCCAATGCCGCCAGCGCCTCTTCGTTTTCCGTATCCGTTCCGCTTTGCAATGCGGCCAATGCGGTTACCCGGTAAATGGCACCGCTGTCGAGTAAATCGAACCCCAGCGCCTGCGCCAGTGCGTAACATAAAGTTCCCTTTCCCGCGCCGCTAGGTCCGTCAACAGTGATTATCATCTGTTCTTTCATTTCTTATTACCGTTATAAACATTCTCGAATGGGTTATTCTACCAGAGCCGCTGCGCCTTTGGGATAGCTAATACGCCTTTTTGCAATAGTTTGGAAAAACTCCATGAAAAAACCACCGCTCTTTTCTGTCGCAAAGGCGGCTATTTTCTGCATAAAATATTTCCTTTCAGACAAAAGCCCCGTTTTAAAGCAATAACCTAAAATTAAATTTCACTGATAGAAATATGATTAGAATTTTATTCTAATTTTTATGGATTACCCCTGGAAAAAGGCACCAAATTCCAATTTATTTCAGTTATTCTTTATAACGAAATCAGATAAGATATCGATTTGCAAACCACTTGCCTTAACCAATCACAAAAGGAGAGCCGCTATGGCATTTAATCTGAAAAACCGTCATTTATTGAGCCTGGTTAACCATTCCGAACGTGAAATCAAATATTTACTTGATTTATCCAGAGATTTGAAAAGAGCGAAATACGCCGGTACCGAACAACCTAAATTGCAAGGAAAAAATATTGCGCTGATTTTTGAAAAAACCTCCACCCGTACCCGTTGCGCCTTTGAAGTTGCCGCCTATGATCAAGGCGCCCGCGTAACCTATATAGATCCGAATTCTTCCCAAATCGGTCATAAAGAAAGTATGAAAGATACCGCCCGGGTTCTGGGACGTATGTATGACGCCATCGAATACCGCGGCTTTAAGCAAAGCGTAGTAGACGAATTGGCGGCCTATGCCGGGGTGCCGGTATTCAACGGCTTAACCGATGAATTCCACCCGACCCAAATGCTTGCCGATGTGCTGACCATGATTGAGAACTGCGATAAACCTCTCAGCCAGATCAGCTACGTATATATCGGCGATGCACGAAATAATATGGGAAATTCCTTATTACTGATCGGCGCCAAGCTAGGTATGGACGTACGTATCTGCGGGCCGAAATCCCTCTTACCGGAAGCCGAGCTGGTTGAAATGTGCCGTAAATTTGCAGCTGAAAGCGGCGCCCGCATTACCGTTACCGACGATATCGACAGCGCCGTTCAGGGCGTGGATTTTGTGCATACCGATGTTTGGGTGTCTATGGGCGAGCCCCTTGAAAGCTGGGGCGAACGTATTGCCTTACTGATGCCTTATCAGGTAACTCCGGAATTAATGCGGCGCAGCTGCAATCCAAAAGTGAAATTTATGCACTGCCTGCCGGCATTCCACAACAGCGAAACCAAAGTCGGCCGCCAGATTGCGGAAAAATATCCTGAACTGGCCAACGGAATCGAAGTGACGGAAGAGGTGTTCGAATCCCCTATGAATATTGCTTTCGAGCAGGCGGAAAATCGTATGCATACGATTAAAGCGGTAATGGTGGCAAGTTTGGCCTGAGGAGGAGAATATGAGAATCGTTGTGGCATTGGGCGGTAACGCTCTACTTCGGCGCGGCGAGCCTTTATCCGCAGAAAACCAACGACAAAACGTGCGTATCGCCTGCGAACAAATCGCTAAAATTTATCCCAATAACGAACTGGTGATCACCCACGGCAACGGGCCGCAAGTCGGCTTACTGGCGCTGCAAGGCGCCGCCTACAAAGAAGTTTCGCCCTATCCGCTGGACGTGTTGGGTTCGGAAACCATCGGTATGATAGGTTATATGATCCAGCAGGAGCTGGGAAATTTACTTCCCTTCGAAGTGCCTTTCGCAACCTTATTATCCCAAGTGGAAGTGGATAAAAACGATCCGGCTTTTCAACATCCGACCAAGCCTATAGGGCCGGTTTATACCAAGCAGGAGGCGGAAAGACTGGCGCAGGAAAAAGGTTGGAGCATCGCTCAGGACGGCGATAAATACCGGCGCGTGGTTCCAAGCCCGCTGCCGAAACGGATTTTTGAAATACGTCCGGTGAAATGGCTGTTGGAAAAAGGCAGTATCGTCATCTGTGCCGGCGGCGGCGGTATTCCTACCTATTATGATGATCTGGGCAATTTGCAAGGCGTAGAAGCGGTGATTGATAAGGATCTCTGCTCCGCGCTGCTGGCAGAAAATCTGGAAGCCGATCTGTTTATTATCGCTACCGATGTTTCTTCCGTATTTGTAGATTGGGGCAAACCGGAACAAAAAGCCATTGCCAGAGCCAATCCGGAAGCCATCAGCAAAATGGGATTTGCCGCAGGCTCCATGGGACCTAAAGTTCAGGCCGCAGTGAATTTTGTGCAGACCACCGGCAAAGAAGCCGTTATCGGTTCCTTATCCGATATTGTGGATATCGTCAAAGCTAAAGCGGGTACAAGAATTACCACCAGTATCGCGGATATCGAATATTACTGACAAAATTCAAATTTAATAACGCTCGGATATATTCGGAAACAATAAGGATAACTTAAGGGTCGGCCTTCTCAGCCGCATACCCTCGCCTCCCATATATCCGGCGTACGGAGCATACGTAAGGAGTTCGTTATGAAAACGAAGAAACATTTTAAATTTCCGACGGCATTCTCAATTTTATTTATCATACTGATTATCGCCGTCGGACTCACTTGGATTATTCCTGCCGGTTCCTATTCCAAACTAACCTATAGTCCCTCTGCCAATCATTTTATCGTTAAAAGTTATCAGCAACCCGATCAAGTCCTGCCGGCGACAAAAGAATCTCTCGATCAGCTCAATATAAAAATAGAGCTGTCCAATTTTACCGAAGGGGTAATTCGTAAACCCGTTGCGGTTCCCGGCTCTTATCAGCGGGTGGAACAAAATCCGAAAGGGCTGCAGGATATCGCCATTAGTATGGTGGAAGGCACCATTGAAGCCGCCGATGTAATGGTGTTTATCTTTGTCCTCGGCGGAATGATCGGCGTCATCAATAAAACCGGTTCCTTTAATGCCGGTCTGTCCGCCTTATCCAAACGCACCAAGGGAAACGAGTTCTTTATCGTCTTCAGCGTCTGCGTACTGATGGCTATCGGCGGTACCACCTGCGGTATTGAAGAAGAAGCGGTCGCCTTCTATCCTATTCTGGCCCCGGTATTTATCGCGCTGGGCTATGATGCGATTGTCTGTGTCGGTGCAATCTTTCTGGCCTCATCGATGGGAACCGCATTTTCCACCATCAACCCCTTTTCGGTGGTTATCGCCTCCAACGCCGCAGGTATCCAGTTTACCGAGGGCATAGCCTTCCGCGCAGTCGGTCTGGTGATAGGTTCCGCCGCCGTTATCGCCTATCTTTACTGGTATTGTAAAAAGTTGAAAGCGGATCCTAGTTTTTCCTATACCTATGAGGAACGGGAAGAATTTATCCAGCGCTATATGAAAAACTATGATCCGAGCCAAAATCTGGAATTCAGTGCCAGAAGAAAACTGATATTGCTGATCTTCTGCATCGCTTTCCCAATTATGATCTGGGGCGTGATGTTCGGCGGCTGGTGGTTCCCGCAAATGGCGGCTTCTTTCCTTACCCTGACGATTATCATTATGTTTATTTCCAAACTGTCCGAAGATGAAATCGTCAATTCCTTTACCGCCGGCGCCTCGGAGCTGGTCGGGGTATCGCTGATTATCGGCCTGGCGCGCGGGGTAAATCTGGTACTGGATGAAGGTATGATTTCCGATACCATTCTGGCCTATATGTCCGATATGGTGGCGGGTATGCCGATTACCCTGTTTATCCTCGGCCAGTTGGTGGTATTTATTTTCCTCGGCCTGTTCGTTCCTTCTTCTTCCGGGTTGGCGGTTCTTTCCATGCCGATTATGGCGCCCCTCGCCGATGCCGTCGGTATCCCGCGCCATATGGTGGTTTCCGCCTACAACTGGGGACAATACGCCATGCTTTTCCTGGCGCCGACCGGTCTGGTGCTGGTAACCCTGCAAATGCTGCATATTCCGTTTAATAAATGGGTCAGATTCGTGTTGCCGATGATCGGGGTGCTGTTGGTTATCGCATCGATTCTGCTCGTCATTCAGGTACAGCTTTACACTTAAAAAAAAGGTTGTTGCAGATCACAGTTCATCGGCAACAACCTTGTCTGACCATGGGAAGCGCATATAATAAAAGTGCATAACGAAGGGGAAACAAGAGGTAGTTCATGAGAGGCAAAGTGCTGGATAATATTGATACGCGGATTCTTCGAGCATTACAGCAAAAGGGACGTCTGCAAAATAACGAACTGGCACAGGAGGTCGGGCTTTCCAATTCCGCTTGCTTGCGCCGAGTGAATATTTTGGAAGAAAAAGGCATTATTGATAAGTATGTAGCTATTTTGAATCCGAAAAAAATCAACTGCAATCTGACCGTATATGTAATGGGTTCATTCTTTGAAGAAGATCTTAAACAGAGAGAACGTTTTATCTTTGAAATGAAGCTGATTCCTCAGGTTACCGAATGCCATCTAATGGCGGGCGATTTCGACTTTATTCTGAAGTTGCAGGTGGCGGATCTGGACGAATTCTACGCCTGCAAAAAAACTTATCTGACCAAAGATCTGGGTATTCGCAATATTAAATCCGAGGTTATTCTGAAAACCGTAAAAAATACCACCGAACTTCCCTTGTAAAAAAACTTGCCGTTTTTTGACCGCACTTTTCTTATCCAACAAAACAAAAAGGGTCGCAATAATACGACCCTAATCCATGGCGGAACCAGAACTATTTTTTCAGCTGCGGTAACGCCATATCTTTATTCACCGCCAGTAAACCGGTATTGGAATAGATGCCCAGTTTATCACGAGTATCGGTAATATCCAGGTTGCGCATTGTCAGCTGACCGATACGATCAATAGGATCAAAAGGCGCGTTTTCCACTTTTTCCATACTCAAGCGTTCCGGATGATAAGTCATATTCGGCGATGAAGTATTCAGAATCGAATAATCGTTACCGCGGCGCAGTTCAAGTACCACTTCGCCGGTAACTACTTTCGCCACCCAACGCTGAGCGGTTTCACGCAGCATTAATGCCTGAGGATCAAACCAACGGCCTTGGTATAGCAGGCGTCCCAGACGTAAGCCGTTAATCCGGTACTGTTCGATCGTATCTTCGTTATGAATGGCACTAAGCAGACGCTCATAGGCGATATGGAACAATGCCATTCCCGGCGCTTCATAAATGCCGCGGGATTTCGCTTCAATAATCCGGTTTTCAATTTGGTCGGACATTCCCAAACCGTGGCGGCCGCCAATACGATTAGCCTCCAGGAATAATTCCACCAGGTTATCGAAAGTCTTACCGTTCAGCTCGACCGGAACCCCTTCCTCAAAGCGTACTCTGACTTCTTCCGCTTTAACTTCGACATCCTCACGCCAGAAAGGTACCCCCATAATAGGTTCGACAATACGGATACCGCGGCTTAAAAACTCCAGATCCTTCGCCTCATGAGTCGCACCGAGCATATTCGAATCGGTGGAATAGGCTTTTTCCACCGACATTTTATATTTAAAACCGTTGGCAATCAGGAATTCCGACATTTCGTGCCGACCGCCCAGTTCATCGATAAACTGTTGATCCAACCAAGGTTTATAAATTTTCAGGCTTGGGTTGGTCAGCAAGCCGTAACGATAGAAACGCTCGATATCGTTACCTTTAAAAGTACTGCCGTCGCCCCAGATATTAACGCCGTCCTCTTTCATTGCGGAAACCAGCATGGTTCCCGTTACCGCTCGGCCAAGCGGCGTGGTATTAAAATAAGCCTGACCACCGGTGGAAACATGGAAAGCACCGGCCTGAATCGCCGCAATACCTTCATGCGCCAGCTGAGCGCGACAATCGATCAAACGGGCGTTTTCCGCACCGTATTCCATCGCTTTGCGCGGAATCGCATTATAGTCTTCTTCGTCCGGCTGCCCTAAATTAGCGGTGTAGGCATAGGGTACCGCACCTTTCTGCCGCATCCAAAGCAATGCCGCACTGGTATCCAGCCCGCCGGAAAACGCAATACCGACTTTCTGTCCGACCGGAACCTGCTGTAAGATTGTGTTTGACATAATTATTCCTTATTTTATTTGTTTTTCGTAATCGTTTGCACCCGGGCAAAATCAATATATTATCAATGAAAACCCACAGCTTTTCAACCGCACTTTTCAGCCTTACTCCGAGCCATTACTCAAACTCCGAAGGGGGAAAATTCTCTTCTCTCTGCACAAAAGCCTTGGGATCCGGATACTGATAAACAAAATCCAGTTCGCGACAAATTTTATCCGCGCGAATAATCCGCTGCGGATCCTCTGCACGGCAAATAAAGTGCGGTATTTCCAGGCCGAGTTTTTGTGCCGCACCGCAATAATATTCATTCCGGCTCGGATGCTTAGGCGCAACCAGATGGTAAAGACGATGGTAAGCGGGAATTTCCAGCAATAACTGAATGGCGCGAGAACAATCCTCAATATGCACCAGGTTGACCGGCGTATTGCCGCCGCTAATATCCTGTTTGCCGGCCAAAGAATGTACGGGGTGTCGGTCATCGCCGATAAGGCCGCCGAAGCGGATAATATCCACATCCACATCTTCCAGACCGAACAACCAGTTTTCAATCGCCAGCAAGGCCTTGCCTACTTCCGTCGTAGGCTGAGGCGGCGTATCTTCGGAATAAACCCCTTCGCACTCGGGAAATACCGATGTAGAACTAATAAAAACAATATGCCCCACCCCGCATAATAAAGCTTCGTTAACCAGATTCTGAATACTTCCGACATAATTATTCAAATCGAAAAAATACTCGCTCGGCGGTACATTTATCACCAGGGCTTCAACGGAAAGCAACGCCGTCAAATCATCGGGATCCGCATTGATTTCCGGGGTCAGCTCAAGGGGATAAGCCTCCAGGCGATTCAGGCGCATTTGTTCCGCCCCTTCGTGAGTACGTTTACTGCCCTTAACTTCCCAACCCAAATTACGTAAATCCCGTGCCAAGGGATAACCGAACCAGCCTAATCCAACTATCGAAACCGACCTCATAACCTGCCTATTGATTGAATAAACAAAAGTGCGGTGAATTTTACCTCAAAATTCACCGCAGCCCCTACTACTTCGTTAATAAATCCAATGCTTCTTGATATTTATCAACGGTTTTACGAATAACCTCCGCAGGAACTTTCGGAGCCGGCGGTTGTTTATTCCAACCGCTCTCATTTAGCCAATCCCGCACGAACTGTTTGTCGAAAGAGGGCGGATTAGTTCCTTCGCGGTAAGTTTCCAGCGCCCAGAAACGACTAGAATCCGGCGTTAACACTTCGTCCATCAGGGTAAGGGTTCCGTTTTCGTCCAAACCGAACTCAAATTTGGTATCGCAAATAATAATTCCTTTGCTCAAGGCATATCGGGCCGCTTCGGTATAAAGTGCAATCGCTTTTTCTTTTACCTGTGCCGCCAACTCTTTACCGATCAGGCGTTCGCATTCCGCATAGCTGATATTAATATCATGATTACCCACCTCTTCCTTGCTGGAAGGCGTAAAAATCGGCTCCGGCAGCTTACTGGCTTCAACCAGGCCTTGCGGTAAACGCAAACCGCAAATCGTGCCGGTTTGCTGATAATCTTTTAAACCGCTCCCGGTCAAATAACCGCGCACGATAGATTCGATTCTAAGCGGTGTCAGGCGCTTACATACGACGGCTCTGTCCTTTACGCTGTCCGCTTCTTCTTTCGGCAGTACGTCATAGGGACTGTCGCCGGTAAAATGATTGGGCATAATATGCGCCAATTTATTAAACCAGAAATTGGAAATACGGGTAAGAATTTCGCCTTTGCCCGGAATAGGATCATCTAGAATCACATCAAAGGCGGATAAGCGATCGCTTGCCACCATCAGCATTCGTTTCTCGTCAATCTCATACAGATCGCGCACTTTTCCCGAATAGATTTTGTTAAGACTTAATTCTGCCATGATGTTTGTACCTTGTTTTATTTACTGAAAAATCGGCAAAAATTATACCGCACTTTTAAAGCAATCGTTTGCATTTTTATAAAAAATTTTTTCTCCCGCTCCGCCGATAATATATGGGCTGAATTCGCCTCTTTCCCCCTTGCAATGGCGGAATATATCCCTTTCCGGATAGGAAGGTTGCGCAAGGCGGCAAGATAGGGGAAAATACCCGGCCTATAACTATAGTTTCATTCAATCATATACGGTTAAAAATGTCAGTAAACGATTATCCACAACAAGTCAGCAAACGTCGTACCTTTGCAATAATTTCCCACCCCGATGCCGGTAAAACCACTATTACGGAAAAGGTATTGCTATACGGACAAGCCATTCAGACCGCAGGTTCGGTCAAAGGAAAAGGCGCCGCCGCTCATGCCAAGTCGGACTGGATGGAAATGGAAAAGCAGCGCGGAATTTCCATTACCACTTCGGTGATGCAGTTTCCTTATAACCAATGTCTGGTCAATTTGCTGGATACGCCGGGACACGAAGACTTTTCTGAAGATACCTATCGCACCCTAACCGCGGTGGATAGCTGTTTAATGGTGATAGATGCGGCCAAAGGGGTTGAAGAGCGTACCGTCAAACTAATGGAAGTTACCCGCTTACGCGATACGCCGATTATCACCTTTATGAATAAGCTCGACCGTGATATCCGCGATCCGATGGAATTGCTGGATGAAGTGGAAAACGTACTGAAAATCCGCTGCGCACCAATCAGCTGGCCTATCGGCTGCGGTAAGCTCTTTAAAGGCGTTTATCATCTTTATAAGGACGAAACCTACCTGTATCAAAGCGGTCAGGGACATACCATTCAGGAAATCCGTATCATAAAAGGATTAAATAATCCGGAGTTGGATCTGGCGGTGGGCGAGGATCTGGCTCAACAGCTACGCGATGAACTGGAACTGGTACAAGGGGCTTCCAATCCCTTTGAACTTGAAGCTTTTCTGCAAGGCGAGCTGACTCCGGTATTCTTTGGTACCGCATTGGGGAATTTCGGCGTGGATCACTTCCTCGACGGTTTAACCGAATGGGCGCCGCCGCCTCAATCCCGCCAGGCCGACAGCAGAATGGTAGAGAGTACGGAAAACAAACTGAGCGGTTTCGTCTTTAAAATTCAAGCCAATATGGATCCGAAACATCGCGACCGCGTCGCTTTTATGCGGGTGGTTTCCGGTAAATACGAAAAAGGCATGAAACTTCGCCACGTACGTATCGGTAAAGATGTGGTAATTTCCGATGCGCTAACCTTTATGGCCGGCGATCGCACCCATGCGGAGGAAGCCTATGCCGGTGATATTATCGGTTTGCACAACCATGGTACCATTCAGATCGGCGATACCTTTACCCAGGGAGAAGAATTGAAATTTACCGGTATCCCGAATTTTGCCCCTGAATTATTTCGCCGTATCCGCTTAAAGGATCCCCTCAAGCAGAAGCAATTACTCAAAGGTCTGGTACAGCTTTCGGAAGAAGGCGCCGTGCAGGTATTCCGTCCGTTGGCGAATAACGATCTTATTGTCGGCGCCGTCGGCGTACTTCAATTTGACGTAGTGGTTTCCCGTCTGAAAAGCGAATATAACGTAGAAGCCATCTATGAAAACGTCAATGTGGCTACCGCCCGTTGGGTTGAATGTGCGCAAAACAAAAAAATGGAAGAATTTAAGCGTAAAAACGAACAGTATCTGGCGTTGGACGGTGGAGATAACCTCACTTATATCGCACCGACCATGGTCAATCTAAATCTGGCTCAGGAGCGCTATCCCGAAGTAATATTCTTTAAAACTCGCGAACATTAGCGATTAATCCTGTACATTGCCTAAAATCTATGGATAAAGGGAGGTTAACACCTCCCTTATTGTCATATTCCTTCTTGTTCCGGGAAACTTAAACTCGGTATAACTCGGATTAAAAAATTTCTATTTTTTTTCATTTTTTTTATATTTTCCTTATTTTATTTACTACTTTATTACTCATTCACATAGCCTTAACCGATAACTTGGCATATAATTCAATCAATATTCACATATTTATCCCCCTATTCGTGAATAATTATGATTTAGATCACAAAACAGAAATCTAATTACTCATATAAACGGATTTTTATTGTTACACTAATGTTGCAATAATAAAATTGTGGATATTATTTTCTAAGGATAATGATACAAAAATAGGGATTATTTAAAGGATTGTTATATGCTTACACCAAGAATTCTCATTGTTGAAGACGAAACTATCACCAGAAACACGTTGAAAAGTATTTTTGAAGCGGAAGGTTACGATGTTTTTGAAGCAACGGACGGAAATCAAATGCATAACGTACTCTCGTCGGAAGATATTCACCTGGTGATTATGGATATCAATCTGCCCGGGAAAAACGGTTTAATGCTTGCGCGCGAATTACGCGAAGATACCAATACCGCACTGATTTTTCTAACCGGTCGCGACAATGAAGTGGATAAGATTCTGGGGCTGGAAATCGGCGCCGACGACTATATCACTAAACCTTTCAACCCGCGCGAACTGGCTATCCGAGCCAGAAATCTGTTACACCGAACAATGGCGGAAGCGGATAAAGGCCATAGCGATGCCGTTGAGTTTTATCGTTTTAACCGCTGGACGCTGGATATCAATAAACGCGTGCTAATTAATCCCGAAGGCATTGAATATAAACTACCGCGCAGCGAATTCCGCGCCATGTTACACTTCTGTGAAAATCCGGGCAAAATTCAGACCCGTGAAGATCTCCTGAAAAAAATGACCGGACGCGAACTTAAACCTCAGGATCGCACCGTTGACGTAACAATTCGCCGGATTCGTAAACATTTCGAAGATCATCCCGATACTCCGGAAATCATTTCTACGATTCATGGTGAAGGTTACCGTTTCTGCGGAGAACTGGAATAAATTAAATCCATAAACCGATAAATAAAGTGCGGTGGAAAAAACTGATATTTTTTCCACCGCACTTTTGTTCATTATGCCTCTATTACGCCTTTGTTTATTATGTCGGCATTTAAATAGAAATTGCTTAATTTCAATTAAACCGGACGAATGCTCTCCATATCCAATTTTGCATCAAAGGTTGTTTGTAACAGAGCGATTTGTTTATCCTCCAGCAGCTGCCGTTTCGCTTCTTCACTTAGCTCCTGATACACTTTACGGCGATGATCCAATGGGGTCGGCAGATTTTCATCATCATTAAACTCAATGTTTAATTCCACTTCATAATGGTAAAATTCGCTTAGCGCCCGTTGCAAAATTTCGATGGATTTATCGCGCAAAAGATGCTTTTGAGCAGTACGCAACCCCAGTTTAAGACGCTTATCCTGATGCTCCAGCACCACCGAATTAAGCGCTATCTGTTTAATTAATTTGAGATTATCCAGCTGCAGCTGATCGACCAACCGAGTCCATTCGTCCCGTTCTCCGGCCATACGAATCACTTTTTCAATCAGCTCCGGAGTTTTTTCCTGTAAAATAGCCTGCTTAATATCGGAAGGGCGAACGGTATTCTGTAGCTGATCCAATTCCGGATTAGACCATTCCCAACGATAATTTTCCGCCGAATCGTTTTCTTCCTCCTCATTATCTTCCCGACTATCCGGACTGGCCGTATCCGTAACCACCGCAGGAGGAGGCTCCGTTTTATTGCTGTTAATGCTAATCAGGCGATCCAGTAAATCCCCTTTTGCTTTCCCTTTCGAGGCAACGGAAAGCACCGGCAGCTCTGTTACTTTTTTGTCGGTTTCCGCTGCCAAGGGATTTAATTTGCGAGGGTCAGTATTTTTTTTTTCCGTGCTTCCTTCCGCACTCTGTGCGCGCAGTTTCTGAATCTGCGCCAAAGCGCCGAAAACGGCCGAATTTGTCGAACCGCTACCTGCCTTCGCTACAGGTGCAGGATCCGAGGGGGGAGCTTCCTGCGAAGAAAGGGAGGAATGTCGTTCCTTAGCGCTACTAGCAGGAATAGAAGAAAAAACCGGAAGATCCGCCATATTATCCGTACCAACTTCCGCAGCCGAATCAGTCGCCTGATCTTTTTCCTGGGTACGGATAAATTTAGGATGAAAAGCCAGTGCGCGCAACAGGGTCATTTCCGCCCCGATACGTCGATTCGGTGCAAAAGGTAACTCTTTACGTCCCATAATCAGGGTTTGATAAAAAAACTGCACGTCTTCCGGGCTAATATGTCGGGCTAAAAAATCCACCTGAGTTTCGCTGCCGGAACTGTCGGACAGCAACTGGCGCATAGCGATGCGGTGTAATATTTCTGCGGTTTCTACCAACAGTTGTTCCCAGTCCGCCCCCTTTTCCGCCGCAGCCTGAATCACTTGCATCAGTTTTTCACCGTTGCCTTGCTGCAGCGCATATACAATTTCCGTGGCCTGGTTTTCATCCAGCAACCCCAGCATCTTATTAACAATATCCGAACCAATATTCGAATCGGACATGGCGATAGCCTGATCCGTCAAACTTAATGCGTCGCGAATACTCCCCTGTGCGGCCTTGGCTATTTTATCCAGCGCGGCTTCTTCATAGGGAATCTTTTCCGCCGTCAGTATCTGTGTCAAATGTCGGCTAATCTGGCTTGTTTCCAGCGCCTTTAGATGAAACTGCATACAGCGGGATAAAATGGTTACCGGTAATTTTTGCGGATCCGTGGTAGCCAGCAGAAACTTAACGTACTCCGGCGGTTCTTCCAAGGTTTTCAACAAGGCGTTAAAGGAATGGCGCGACAGCATATGCACTTCATCGATAAGATATACCTTAAAACGCCCCTGAACCGGTTTATACTGCACATTATCCAGCAGTTCGCGCGTATCCTCCACTTTGGTGCGGGAGGCGGCATCAATTTCAATCAGATCAATAAAGCGGCCTTCCTCCACCGCTTTGCAATGTTCGCATATTCCGCAGGGATCGGCGGTAATTCCTCTTTCGCAGTTAAGACCTTTCGCCAACAAACGGGCAATAGAGGTTTTACCTACACCGCGCGTACCGGAAAAAAGATAGGCGTGATGCAGTCGGTTTTCTTTCAAACCGTTGGTCAGTGCGGTCAAAATATGTTCTTGCCCCACAACTTCGGCAAAGGTTTTAGGGCGCCATTTTCTGGCTAAAACCTGATAGCTCACGACTTATATTCTCCCTTTGATAATCTTATCCCTGCCGCCCGGCGTTAATAGCCGGCAAAATCCACCAGGGTAAAAGGTTCCACACCTAAGCTGCGTAAACGCTGTTCGCCGCCTAATTCCGGCAGGCTGATAACAAAAGCGGCATCCGCCACTTCACCGCCCAAACGTCGCACCAATTTCACCGTAGCTTCCACCGTTCCGCCGGTAGCCAGTAAATCGTCGACAATCAGCACCTTATCACCGGCACTAACAGCGTCCTTATGGATTTCCAAGGTATCCTGGCCGTATTCCAGCTGGTATGACTGAGAAAGCGTAGCACGAGGCAGCTTGCCCGGCTTTCTGACCAGAATAAAAGGCAACCCCAAGGCAATGGCAATAGGCGCACCGAAAATAAAACCGCGCGACTCGGTACCTATAACTTTAGTGATAGGTTTATCCCGATACTGATCGGCAATCAGCTCCACAGTGGCGCGAAAAGCCCGGGGGACTTCCGTTAAACTGGTAATATCACGAAAAATAATCCCTTCTTTCGGATAATTAGGAATGGATTTAATCGAATCTTTAATCAATTGTAATTGTTCGTTCATTTAATAACCTAAAGTGCGGTCAAAAACAGACCTTGTTTTAAAAAAATCCAGAGCGTTGAATTTAAAGAATATTTGTGCGGATTGCAATGCCTAACGATAAATATCCTCACCCTCTTTACGGGTCTTCAGCAAGCGCAGAATCCAAACATATTGTTCCGGCGTCGGTGTTACGAAATCTTCAATTTCTTCATTCATCGCCCGCGCCGAGAGGACGGGATCATCGCTTAAAGACATGGCGGGATGAATTTCCATCTCATATTTTCCCCGTACGGCATTATAGCGCGGAAACATAGGTATCACCGCGGCTTTCGCCAATTTCGCCATTTTATTCAAGCCCGGCAACGTCGCCTTATAAGTGGCGAAAAAATCCACAAATTCACTGGCTTCCGCGCCATAATCCTCATCCGGCAAATAATAGCCCATTTCCCCCTTGCGTACCGCATTCAGAAAGGGCTTAATTCCGTTTTGGCGCGCATGCATTTTACCGCCGAAGCGTTGGCGGGTAATTGTCCATAACCAATCCACTAGGGGATTCCGATGGGGATTATACATAGAAGTCATCGGCATACCATGGGTATGCAGAATAATACCCGAAGCATCTATGGCCCAGCCGTGCGGCACCATTAGAATGATATTCAGCCCCTGTGCTTTAGCCGCCCGGATATGCTCCAACCCGCTGAATTCGCTGCGCCGCTGCAAATGGGACTTGGAACGTACGGCAATTTCACCGATACCAAGCATCACCTGCGTAACTGTTACAAACATTTGCTCTATCACCTGCTCGCGCCGAGCTTCCGTCCAATGCGGAAAACAATAGCGCAAATTAATCTGGGCGCGGCGGCGCTGCTTTTTGGCCTTACGCGCAATGATTTTACCCAATCCCTGCGCCAGCTTATCGCGCCAGCGATAAGGAACGAAGGCAAGGATCAGCAAGGCCAGCATACCCAACCATACGCCCCAGTAACGGGGTTGCAAATAAGACCATGAAAAATGCGCCTGATAGCCGCTTCGGGCGGTTAAACGAAGATTGTTTTGCGCTGACATCAGCTGAACCACCCCTGATCATATGCCATTTTAGCCGTCATAATAAAGGACACCACGACCACCATCGGACGAATCAGTGATTTTCCTTTTGCCAATACCATTTTGGCGCCTAAATTAGCACCGATAAACTGCCCGATCATCATCACCAATCCTACTGTCCACGCCATCTGTCCGCCGATTAAAAAGAAAATCAGCGAAGCGAAGTTGGAGGTGAAATTCAATACTTTAGCATGGGCGGTAGCTTTGGCCAGATTAAATCCGAGCAAGGTTACGCAGGCCAGACTAAATAAAGAACCCGCGCCGGGACCGAAAAAACCGTCGTAAAAGCCGATACCGAATCCGGCGCTAAAAGCAAAGGCGGCATAGGAGATACGCTGGTTACGATCCATATCCCCCAGATTCGGCGAAAACAGAAAATATAAACCTATGGCCAGAACTAAAAAAGGAATAATCTTTTTAATAACCGCACTGTCCACTAACTGAACCAGCAGAGTTCCGAATACCGCCCCCATAAAGGTCATCAGTATCAGCAGCCATATTTCCGATAAATTTACCGCACGTCGGCGGATAAAATACAAACTGGCGGAAAAAGAACCGCCGCAGGACTGTAGCTTATTGGTTCCAAGCGCCATTGCGGGCGGCATTCCCGTCATCATTAAAGCGGGAATCGTAATCAAACCGCCGCCGCCGGCAATGGCATCGATAAAACCTGCAAGCAAGGCGACCAGAAATAAAAGGCCGATAATTTCAACACTGATTTCCATTTTGATTCCTTAGCACTTATTCGAGCCATTCGCTGCGATCAGGCGAACTCATCACCTGTTGGCATAAAAAAGGTTCCGGCGGTATGCGCTTTGCCGTTACCCCGGCGGAAGGTTTGGCCGGTTTAAACCAAGAAGACAGTTCCTCACCGCAACCGTCGCCGGCCGGAACGGGCGCCTGTTCCTCACAATAAGCCGCACCTTTCGGACAGGCTAAGCGCACATGAAAATGAGCGTCATGTCCAAACCAGGGACGGATTTTCTGTAGCCAGCGGCGATCATTACCGGCGGTTTTGCACAATTTAACCTTAATCGCCGGATTCACGAAAATTCTTGTTACCTGTTGATCTTCCGCCGCCAAACGAATCAGTTCGGTCTGATTCCGACTCCAGGCCTTTTCGTCCACCACCCGTAAACTGCGGTTTACCATTAGGATCGCGGTGGGATTTAAGGCTTCCCGATCGGAAAGGCTGCCCATTTTCAGCCAAATATCCGCATCCAGACCCATTTGATGACTGGCATGGCCGGTCAGAAAACGTCCGCCGCCGGGCATCGCAATATCACCGACCAGCATATCCGGCAGGCCCGCGCTACGGACTTTTCGGCCTAAGCGTTGCAAATAGGCGATCATCTCCGGATGTCCGTAATAACGGTTTTTACCCGCACGGATAACCTGATAGCCCTCACCGCGTAAAGGTAATGCCTGGGCGCCGATAATGCAGCCGTTAGTATAATTGCCTATAGGCTCCGCCGTTCCCGGAATGGGGCGCTTGACCCGCTGCCAATCCTGCGGTGCGGCCTGTATCGTCCCGCTAAAAATAAACAATGACAGGATTATCCCGAAACAGGAAAAAATCGGCATATTATATCTCATACTTCACCTTATTCTAATTCTTCGTTATCCGGCTTATTTTATTGCTTTAGCAGCCAAATCCGCACTGAGCGCGGAAGCGCAATAAGTGATCCAGCAATACGATCGCCGCCATGGCTTCCGCAATAGGTACCGCTCGAATCCCCACACAGGGATCATGCCGTCCTCTGGTAACCACTTCAACCGCCTGGTTATCCAGATCTACCGAACGTCCCGGAATTGTAATGCTAGAGGTGGGTTTCAGCGCTATGGTCGCGATAATCGGCTGTCCGGAACTGATTCCGCCTAGAATTCCGCCAGCATGATTGGATAAAAATCCCTGCGGTGTCATTTCATCACGGTGTTCGCTGCCGCGCTGGTTCACCACAGCAAAACCATCGCCGATTTCCACCGCCTTAACCGCATTAATCCCCATTAACGCATGTGCAAGATCCGCATCTAAGCGATCAAACACAGGTTCGCCTAATCCGGCCGGCACCTTCTCCATCACGACCCTTAGTTTAGCCCCCACGGAGTCGCCGGTTTTTTTCAGTTCGCGAATTAAAGCGTCAAATTTTTCCACCGCACTTTTATCCGGGCAAAAGAAGGGATTTGCCGCAACCTCTTCCCAATCTATACGAGAAATATCCTGCTCGGCGATTTTAATTTCCCCCATTTGCGATAAAAATCCGCGCACTTCAATACCGAAAGCCTGGCGCAGATATTTTTTCGCGATAGCGCCCGCCGCCACGCGCATGGCGGTTTCTCGCGCAGAAGAACGACCGCCGCCGCGATAATCACGAATACCGTATTTTTGCTGATAGGTAAAATCCGCATGACCGGGCCGAAATTTATGCATAATTTCAGAGTAATCCTGCGACCGTTGATCGCCGTTTCGAATCAGCATACCTATGCTGGTTCCTGTGGTTTTACCTTCGAATACCCCGGACAAGATTTCCACCCTGTCCTCTTCCCGACGCGGCGTGGTATAACGCGAAGTGCCGGGTTTGCGTCGATCCAAATCCGGTTGAATATCCGCTTCGGATAACTCCATGCCGGGCGGTATGCCGTCCACAATACAGCCTAGGCCAATGCCGTGCGATTCACCGAAAGTAGTTACCCGAAAAAGCTGTCCGATACTGTTTCCCGCCATATTTTATCCTTATGTTAATTCTGTACTGCAATTTGCTGCGAAGCGACTTTCATTTCTTCTCCGCTACTTTGATTTTTAATAAATACGTCCAACTGATTAAAGGCGATATCAATATCGTTTTCGGCGAACAGCTGATTAATGCGCCGGTTTAAAATATCAATCGTCGGATTTCTGTCGCTGATCTGATCCACATAAACCCGCAGTTCATGATCTAGGGTGCTGGCGCCGAAACTCAGGAAATAGGCGCTCGGCGCAGGATCCTTCAATACCTTATTGTTTTCATGAGCCGCCTGCAACAACAGCGCCTTGACTTTTTCCAAATCGGAACCGTAAGCCACGCCGATACTGATCACAATACGCGTGGTACTACTGCTCAGCGCCCAGTTGACCAGACGCTCGGTTACAAAGGCTTTATTCGGTACTATGACTTCTTTGCCGTCAAAATCCACTAAGGTTGTGGCACGAATCCGGATTTTCGATACGGTACCGCTGAACTGGCCGATGGTAATGGTGTCGCCGATACGTACCGGGCGCTCAAACAGAATAATAATCCCGGAAACGAAGTTAGCGAAAATTTCCTGCATACCGAAACCGAGACCGACGGAAAGTGCGGCAAATAGCCACTGAAGTTTCGACCAAGACATACCCAGGGTGGCAAAAGCAAAGGCGCCGCCGACGGCGATAATGGCATAAGTCAGCAAGGTCGTGACTGTATAAGGCGTTCCCTGCGATAATTTAACATGGGAGAATACCAAGGTTTCCAGTAACCCGCCAATATTCCGGATCAAAACATAGGTAACGGCGACAATCGCAACGGCGACCAACAGATTCAGCAAGGTAATGGATTCCAGTGCGGTACCCGCTTCTGTTACGACCGATTGCTGCCATAGGGTTACCCCGTTCAGATAATAGGCAACGGTAACAAGATCCGACCATACCCAATAGAGCAGCCCGAATAAGCCGATCCAAAGGACGAAATCGGTAATTTTAAGTACCTGGTTCTTAATTTCACTCACCGCCAGGCTGTCATTCTGTACTTCAAAAGCCGCTTCCTCGGTGCGCGGTTGTTCATTATCCGCTTTTGCCAACGCCAATTCGCGTTTTTCTTTCAAGCGCCGAGCGGCAAGACGACGGGCGCTTACGGAAAAACCGCGGTATACCGTATTCCGGATCACAATCCAGGTAACTATGGCGAAATAACTTGCGATTAAATGTTCGATAATCACCAGCGAGGTATAATAATAGCCCATAGCGATCAGTATAATCAGCGCGATAGGCGCCAGTAATAACACGGCCCGCGCCAGATAAAGCATATAATGCCGTCTGCCCCCCTGAGCATCGGTTTCATGCTGATAATCGGAAATCGCCCGTCGGAATGCCGGCGCCACAATAAAGACGGTAATCGCCAGTACAATCATCGTCATGGTTTCGCCCAGCACATCGTAAGAAACCCCCATTTCCAGATTGGTGAAAATTGAGGTATTGAGCAATAAGGCGATAACCCAGGCGGAGCGTTTTAAAATGGAACGGAAAGTTTCATTGCTTTTCGGCGGCATATTAAAATGGCGATAGGCAATACCGTTAGGACGCAGCATCGCCAGCATAAAGGCGAAATACAGCCAGTAACCCGCCATCTTCATGCCCCAAGGCCAAACTTCCGTCGGATCCTGGAAACCGATATAAGTAACCAGAATAAATGCGGTCAGAAACATAAAAGTGCTCGGCAAACAAAGGGCCAGCGTCCAGAAAATCGCTTCCGGAGTATGCCATTGACTGTCGGTATTGACACTTTTCAGTTTATTATTCAGGCGGGTCAGCCGCTGTTTGATTTTTTCTTTTCTCTTCAAAATCAATGCGGTCAGCGCAAGCAACAAGGTAATTAACAATGCGGCCGGAACGATATTATCGCGCCAGTTGGAAAAATCCAGTTTTTTACCGATATCGCGCAACTGCATACCGGTAAGGGCAAAAAAGTTTTTAAACCATTCCGCATCAATAGCGCCGTTACTTTTTACCCAGAAACTCTGCTGTTTCAGTTTATTCTGTAAGCTGTCGCTAATCGTTTGTACCTGTTGCTGATTCAGCTCGATGTTAATGGATAAATTGAGCTGATTGTTCAGCTGTTTAATCAGATCCGACAGAATTTTATTGCGTTCCTGAATAATGCCGCTAAGCTGTGTCCGCTCCTTATCGGTAAATGTGGTTTTTTCGTTTTTTTCCAGCTCCGTCATATAAGAGGAGGTATCCGTCGAACGATCTCTCAATTCGGTAATATCGAAAATTTTAACCCGCAAATCCGCAATCTGTTTTGACAGCCCTTTAATCATCTGATCCTGCGGCAAGGACTGTTTCTGCTTATTAATAATACGGGACAATACCAAGGTTCCCTGTAAGGCGCTGATCTGTTCTTCTATATTACGCTGAGTCTGTTGCAGATTATCCAGAACGCTTTTGATGCGTAAATTATCCTGAGAAAGCATATTCAGCGCTCGGGTCTGTTCGAGCAGTTCTTCGCTGAGTCTGGTATTTAAATCCAATTCGCGCAAAATAACCGGATTGGTATCCGTATTAGTATTTTTCTGCTGAGATTCCGCCGCTTGTTTCAGCTGATTCTGAGATTCCTGTAAATTTTTCGAGTTTATCACCGTTTGCAGCTGTGTCAGGCGGGTTTGCAAAATTTGCTGTTCCAGTGTTTTTTCTTCAACCTGAGCGCTGTAAAGGGCGGTCAGCGCATCATTCCCATTAAGCTGAATCTGATAATAGCTGTTCTGTAAATCTAACAGGGTTTGCTGGGTTTCCAGTTTAGCTTTAAGCCCGCCGGAAATATTCGCCGCCGACAGTCGATTATTAATTTGCTGGCTCTGGGTCAAATTTTCAGTTAATGCCGCCTGCGCCCGCTCAGGTACGCTTTTCTGAGCGGATAACGCCGCATTAAGGGAGGTGAGTTCCGACTGGTTCTGCTGCTGCAAATTCTGAATCTCGCTCACCCTTGTCTGTAACTCGGATAACGAGAGTTTGGCCAGGGCATCATCGGAAAAAACGTTGTTATCCGTCTTCAGCTTTTCAATATTCGCTTTACTCGCCGCCAGCACCTTTGCCGAGGTATCTATTTGCTGACGCAGCTTATCATTTTCGTTTTTCTGCTGCTCGACCTGTTTAAGCAGATCCAGAGTTTGTTCCAACTCCTGTAAGGCGCCTTTATTCTTCTCCGCATTAGCGCTGTCCTGCTTTAAGCTGTCAATCTGTTTTTGAATATCCTTCTCGCTCGGCAACTCCGCCGCAAATCCCGTCGCCGTTATTCCGAAAAGTAAGCCTAATAGGCAAAAATGGCGAAATTTCATCATGTTATCACTTTCCTAATAATTGAATTAACTCTGCCTGAAGACGTTGTCTTGAGATTTTAATCGCCCCCTCCTGCAATTTCTCGCTGTGCAGCGGAAAATATGCTACGGGCTGTTTGTATTTCTCAATTTTATCAGACAACCAAAGCTTTAATTTATTCACTTGTTCCATATCAAAACGAGTTTCGAAGGCAATGAGAGCCACCGGGCGCTGACCGTATTCCGGATCATTTTTGGGCAGCACGAACACCTGTTTTACCCCGCCGAATTGCTGAATAATCCCTTCGATTTCTTCCGGTTGAATATTTTCTCCGCCGGAAATAAACATATTGTCCAGGCGCCCCAGAATTTCCAGTTCCCCCTTTACCCAACGGGCCTTATCCTTGGTTTGCAGCCAACCCTGCTCATTAGTTAGGGGAACGATAGTTCCTTGTTGCCAATAACCCTTTGCCAGCCCGGCCCCCCGCAACCAGAGTTCTTCCCCGACTAAAAGATATTCGCGTTGGTTTAAGGCCTGACCGACGCCTTTACTTCCGTCGCTTTTCTTGGCGAAAACCGTAGAGGCCATTTCCGTCATGCCGTAACCCGAATAGGAACAAATTCCCCAATGCGCTAATTCCTGAGTCAGTGCGAGCGGAATCTGACTACCGCCCAACAGGATGTGGCGGGTATTCACATTCTGTTTGCCCTTTTCGGCCAAATAAGCGAGAAAGCGGCTCAATTGTGTAGGTACCAAGGATACATGGGTTGCCCGCGCCACGGAAGCGTAAAAATCCGCAGCGGCAAGGTGTAACTCGGCGCCGCTATATAACCAACGCCATACAATCCCCTGCCCAGAAACATGATATAGGGGTAAAGAAAGCAGCCAGCTGTTGCCGCTGCCGAACTCGGTCAGTTCGCATACTCCCCGAGCATTGGCAAAATGGGCGGCGATATCATGTACAACCGCCTTGGGCAAACCGGTCGAACCGGAAGTTAAGGTCAGGGTATAGGGAGATAAGGGAAGATCCGATGCAATATATTCTGTTGCAAGAGGAAAAGAGCGGTGTTTTTTTTCAATTTTTTTTTGCCCTGCCGCTACGCCCTCCGCCAGCGGAGGTTCAAATAAAATACAGAGCGAAATATGGTTGCGCGCACATAATTCCTGTCTTTTCTGCGGAGTAAAGGCGGGATTTATCCCCAATACCCGGGCACCTAACTGCAACCCCGCCAGATAATGGCAAAGTAAATCAAAGCTGTTTTTACCGCACAGCGCCAATCCCTGCCCGGGTTTTAGCCCCTGTGCCGTTAACCCCTCGGCACATTGTCCGATACTAAGCGCCAACTCCGCCCAGCTAAAAACATCGCCCTGCGAATGATCCCGCAAGGCGATTTTATCTTTTAGGGCGGGAGAAGCCGCATAGACTTGCCAGGCGAACATCTCCTCCCCGGAGGCATGATTAAGCGGCGACAAAATAAACTCTAACCTCATCAATTAGGCTTTCCGGCAGGTGCATTTCACGCATCACGCCTTCCAGCATAATCATTTTACGTCCGCTGTTGGTATTAGTGATCACCCAATAAGGGGTGTCGGGGATCTGCTTAGGTTTGGTGTGATTGCCGGCGGCCAGTAATACGGCTTCATCGCGGGCAAAATACACCCTTGTCCGTCCCTGTACGCTTTCGGTTTCGGTGGCTAAGGCAAAACTTTCCGGGTTTGTTCGGTACAATGCGGTCAAAATACTTAAAAAACGCACCACCGCTTTGGTTTCCTGGCGGAAAGCCTCCGAATCCAGCACAGCTCGCAACTTTGTTACCGTTTGTTGAATAGCTTGCTGAGGTTGTTTCTTTGCCGCAGGTTTTGCTGGGCTTGAGACGGCGGGCGCTATCCCTCGGGCGGAAAAATCGCCGGAATGCTCAGGGCGTTTTTCTTCCGCTGCAGCATCGGCGGCACGAGCTTCGGGATTAAAATCAAGGGAATTGGAACTCACGCCGGAAGAAGGTAAATTAAGCAGGCGACGTAAAATATCCGACGCACTTTCACCGATGGATTGGGTTTTTCCGGCAATATACTGATAAAGTTCTTCATCTACTTCGATAATTTTCATTTTATTCCTGCCAATAAATAACTTGATCCCTAACAAGATTTTGCACATTATAACCATTTATTTACAAATACTCCATTGAAAATAATGCACGCGCCAAATTTACTCAGCTATCAATTTCATCAATTAAAACAAAAAACTACCGCGCCGGTTCTGGTTTTTTTACATGGTCTGTTCGGTGATATGAATAATCTCGGCGTTATCGCCCGCCATTTTGCTCGGGATTATTCTATTCTGCGGGTTGATCTGCGCAATCACGGTCATAGCTTCCACAGTGAGGATATGGACTATCACCTCATGAACGGAGATTTACTCAACCTGTTCGAGCATCTGAATTTAGAACGCTTGATACTCATCGGTCATTCCATGGGAGGAAAAACCGCTATGAGCTTTGCCGCCGCTTATCCGCAACTGCTTGAGAAACTGGTGGTTATCGATATAGCGCCTGTGATATATGATAATCACGGACATGACGGCGTATTCGAAGGCCTATTCGCCGTACGACAGGCTCGTCCCGAGGATCGTCGTCAGGCCGATGAGCTGTTGGCGCAATATATCGACGAACAAAGCATACGTCTGTTTATGCTGAAATCCTTTGATCCGCAAATGCCGGAATGTTTCCGTTTCAACCTCAGCGCACTACATCGCAACTACCCCCGCTTAATGGGCTGGCACGAATGCCGCTTTAACAAACCGACCCTGTTTATCAAAGGCGGGCTATCCGACTACATTCAGCCGGCTCATACCGATGCCGTACTGACGCAGTTCCCACAGGCCAGCGCCTTTACCGTGAACGGTGCCGGCCATTGGATTCACGCCCAGAAACCGGAAATCGTCGCTCGAGTAACCCGGCGCTTTTTGGAACAGCCGTAATTCTCTGTTTAAATCGGCTTGCAAGTGTGCTATAGTTCGCAATATTTAGCAAAGAAGAAAATCATTCTCATCTTGAGAATGATTTATCGCTTCTCTGGCTTGTATTTCAGCGAATTTAACCATGGCAAAACAAGATGCGGATTGCATTACTTTGGATCTGTTCCATGATATTCCGAAGGTCGGACGCCCGAAAACAAATCCGCTGCCGCGCGAACAACAAATCCGGATTAACAAGCGCAATCAGTTAAAACGGGATCGGTCGAGCGGATTAAAGCGCGTCGAACTGAAACTGCATACCAGTCTGGTTCAACGCCTAGAAGAAGAAGCGGGCAAAAAAAATATCAACAGAGCGGAAATGATCGAAAGTATTCTGCAAAATTATTTCAATACTCAGAACAACAAATAAGAATAGGTAAAAAAACAAATGGCTATTGTCGGTTTATTTTACGGTAGTGACACAGGCAATACGGAAAATATTGCCAAAATGATTCAAAAGCAATTAGGCAGCGAACTGGTGGATATCCGCGACATTGCCAAAAGCAGTAAAGAAGATATCGAAGCTTATGATTTCTTAATGATTGGTATCCCCACCTGGTATTACGGCGAAGCGCAATGCGATTGGGATGACTTTTTCCCAACCCTAGAAGAAATCGATTTCAGCGATAAACTGGTCGCTATCTTCGGTTGCGGCGATCAGGAGGATTATGCCGATTACTTCTGCGATGCCATGGGTACGGTGCGCGATATTATCGAACCCCATGGTGCGATTATCGTCGGTAACTGGCCGACGGAAGGCTATAATTTTGAATCTTCGCGCGCCTTAATAGACGACAAGACTTTCGTCGGGCTCTGTATCGACGAAGACCGCCAACCCGAACTGACTGCCGAACGCGTGAATAAATGGGTCAAACAAGTTTATGATGAAATGTGTTTAGCCGAACTGGCTTAATACGGGGAGAAAAAATATGTCCGAAGAAAATATTAAGTTGCTGAAAAAAGCCGGCTTAAAGATCACCGAACCGCGCTTGACCATATTGGCATTGATGCAGGAACACAAAATGCAGCATTTCTCTGCCGAGGATATTTATAAAATGTTGCTGGAAAAAGGTGAAGAAATCGGGCTTGCCACCGTATACCGCGTACTCAATCAGTTTGATGAAGCGCATATTCTGATCCGCCATAATTTCGAAGGCAATAAATCGGTATTTGAGTTAGCGCCGAGCGAACATCATGATCATATTATCTGTGTGGACTGCGGTAAAGTCTTTGAATTCAATGACGATATCATCGAAAAACGCCAGCGTGAAATCAGCCGTGAACATGGTATAAAACTGGCTTCACACAGCCTGTATCTGTACGGTAAGTGCGAAGACATCGCCCATTGTACGGAAAAAGATAAGAAATAGGTTCTGCAAAGCTATCCCGCCGGATAGCTTTTTTATTGCCGTCCGTTTCCGTAGCGTCTGTTATCCCCGCTCCCTTAGCCGATAAAAAACTCCGGCGTTTTTGACCGCACTTTTGCCCTTTAGTCGCGTTGTCGCTTCCCTATTTCCATTACCGCCGATAATGCTGCCGCCGACCAATATTCCCTAGGGGATATTCAGTTTTTATGCTATAATCCGAGCAGTTTTTTATAAGGAAATCAGGAAATTTAAATGGCCGAATTAGTCCAAGATATTACCCCCGTCAGTATTGAAGAAGAATTGAAATCCTCATACCTGGATTATGCCATGTCCGTTATCGTCGGACGTGCCTTACCCGATGTGCGGGACGGTTTAAAACCCGTTCACCGCCGCGTACTGTTTTCCATGGATCAAAGCGGAAACACATATAATAAGGCTTATGTAAAATCCGCCCGTGTGGTCGGTGATGTAATAGGTAAATATCACCCTCACGGCGACAGTGCGGTATATGACACCATCGTGCGTATGGCGCAGCCTTTTTCACTGCGCTATATGCTGGTGGACGGTCAGGGTAACTTCGGTTCCATCGACGGCGATGCGCCGGCGGCGATGCGTTACACCGAAGTGCGGATGCAAAAAATTACCCAGGAATTATTAACGGATCTGGACAAAGAAACCGTCGATTTTTCCCCGAACTACGACGGTAAGGAACTGATTCCGGACGTTCTGCCGACTAAAATTCCCGCTCTGCTGGTTAACGGTTCTTCCGGGATTGCGGTCGGTATGGCCACCAATATTCCGCCGCACAACCTGGGAGAGGTGATGGACGGCTGTCTGGCTTATATTGATAACGAAGATATCGGTATCGATGAGTTAATGCGCTTTATTCCGGGCCCTGATTTTCCGACCGCCGCCTTAATCAACGGCCGCCGCGGTATTGAAGAAGCCTATAAAACCGGACGCGGTAAAGTATATGTACGCGCTAAAGCGGTTATCGAAACCAACGATAAAGGGCGCGAGCAAATTATTATTACCGAGATTCCTTATCAGGTAAATAAAGCCAAACTGGTGGAAAAAATCGGGGAACTGGTACGGGATAAAAAAATCGAAGGCATCGCTGGCGTTTTAGATCTTTCCAACAAGGAAGGGATTCGCCTTGAAATCGATATTAAACGCGATGCGGTAGCGGAAGTGGTACTCAATCACCTGTACGCCCTAACCCAGATGCAGGTTACTTTCGGTATTAATATGGTTGCGCTGGATCACGGTCAACCGAAATTATTCAATTTAAAACAGATTATCGAGGCCTTTGTTAAACATCGGCGCGAAGTGGTTACCCGCCGCACCGTATTTGAATTACGTAAAGCTCGCGAGCGCGCCCATATTTTAGAAGGTCTGGCCATCGCCTTGGCCAATATTGACCCGGTAATTAACCTTATCCGCGCGTCCAAAACCGCGGAAGAGGCACGCGAAGGATTGCTGGCGCAGGCATGGCAACTGGGTAATGTGGCGCCTATGCTGGAAGCCGCCGGAGTGGACGCCTCGCGGCCGGAAGACTTACCGCCGGAATGCGGTGTGCGCGAGGGTCTGTACTATCTTTCCGACGCACAGGCACGCGCTATTCTGGAATTGCGCCTGCACCGTTTAACCGGGTTGGAACATGAAAAAATTGTTGAAGAATATAAAGATATTCTGGTGCAAATCGGCGAACTGTTGCATATTCTGACCAGTGCGGAGCGCCTGCGCGAAGTTATCCGCGAAGAACTGGAACTGGTAAAAGCCAACTTTAACGATGCACGCCGTACCGAGATTACCGCCGCTTCCGGCGATATCAATCTGGAAGATTTAATCGCTCAGGAAGATGTGGTGGTAACCCTCTCGCACGAGGGCTATGTCAAATACCAGCCGATTACCGATTATGAAGCCCAACGCCGCGGCGGAAAAGGGAAATCCGCCACTAAGATGAAGGAAGAAGACTTTATCGAGCGTTTGTTGGTCGCTAACACCCATGACACCATTCTCTGTTTCTCCAGTCGCGGGCGTCTGTATTGGCTGAAAGTCTATCAACTGCCGCAGGCAAGCCGCGGCTCACGCGGTCGCCCTATCGTGAATATCCTGCCGTTAGAGGAAAATGAACGCATTACCGCAATTCTGCCGGTAGCCGCCTATGATGAAGATAAATTCGTATTAATGGCGACGGCGGGCGGTATTGTGAAGAAAACCGCGCTAACGGAATTCAGCCGTCCGCGGGCAAACGGTATTATCGCCGTGAATCTGCGCGAAGAGGACGAACTGATAGGCGTAGATATTACCGACGGTAACAATGAAATTATGCTGTTCTCGGCACAAGGGCGGGTGGTACGCTTTAATGAAAATGCGGTAAGAGCCATGGGACGTACCGCTACCGGCGTGCGCGGAATTAAACTGGCACTTAGCAATGATTTCGCAGAAGAGGAAAACCTCCCGGATACGGAAGAAGCTTCCGATGAGAATACGGAAGAAAATCTGGATCTGAATATCGATAAAGTGGTTTCTTTAGTGATTCCGAAAAATGAAGGTGAAATTCTGACCGCCACTCAAAACGGTTATGGTAAGCGTACCGCATTGACGGAATATCCGGTGAAATCTCGTAATACCAAAGGGGTTATCTCGATTAAAGTCAGCGAACGCAACGGTAAAGTGGTCGCCGCCGCTCAGGTTGAGGAAAGCGATCAGATTATGCTGATTACCGACGCCGGTACCTTGGTACGTACCCGCGTTAGCGAAGTGGGTATCGTCGGCCGTAATACCCAGGGGGTACGTTTAATTCGTACGGCGGAAAACGAACAACTGGTCAGCCTGGAGCGAATTTGCGAGGTTGATGAGGAAGAGGGCGAAGAAAACGCCGCAGCGGAAAATGAAGCCTAAAGCCGAGGATTAATTAGCCTCTCTGCAATAAAGCCTGTTATATAACAGGCTTTATATTTAGCATTTCCTACTCGGTAAAAAAAGGCATAATGGACAAAAGTGTTGGTAAAAAGAGGGTTAAAGCCATATAGTAAAAGGCTTTAACCCTCTTTTTTGACTTATGAACGTAAAAAATGTA
>NZ_SNYQ01000006.1 GCF_004363295.1 Mesocricetibacter intestinalis | reverse complement strand
AAAGACCAAAGCTTTAACGACGCATTAAATAATGTGAGCGGCGCTCAGTTAAATAATGCCGTGAATGTGGGTGATTTAAAGAATGCCACCAAAGACATTACGGATAATACATTAGGTAAAGTCGGCTTTAACTTAACCACGACTGCAAACGGCGGTGAATCCCAGGTTGATGCGAATCTGAGCAGTGAAGATAAACGTATTGCGAATAACGATACCTTTAGCTTAAATGCCGGTAAAAATATCACGGTAAAACAGGTGAAAGACGGTTATGAAATCGCAACCGGCAATAATCTGGTTATCGGTGAAAAAGGCGAACCGGGTCAAAACGGTCAGAATGGTAAAGACGGTGTAGATGGCTCTATCGGCGTAAACGGTAAAGACGGCTCCAGCGTGGTGATCAACGGTAAAGACGGCTCCATCGGCTTAACCGGCCCGGCGGGTAAAGACGGTAAAGATGGTGCCAATGCCAATATCAGTGTAGCCGAAGGTAAAACCACGGTGAACCCGAAAGACGGCGACAATAACATCACCCGTATTGTTTATAACACCACCAATCCGGACGGTACGACCACAACCCGTGAAGTGGCGACTATGGATGACGGTCTGAAGTTTAAAGGTGATGATAATCAGGAAATCGCTAAACAGCTGGGTGAAACCTTAGCGATTACAGGCGGACTAACTGATGCGAATAAACTGGCCGATAATAATATCGGAGTAGTGAAAGGCGAGGATGGTCTGGTGGTAAAACTGGCCAAAGATTTGGCGAACCTCACTTCCGTTACTACAATCGGCGATAACGGCACAACTAAAGTGAGTGGCGACGGTATCGTTATCGATCCTAACGCGGAAGGTAAAGGCAATGTTAGCCTGACCGGTAACGGTTTGGATAACGGTGGTAATACCATTACCAACGTATCCAGCGGTCTGGTTGATGCAGAGGGTAATCCAACGGATTTAGCCAATGCAACCGGCACCAATGCGGTGAATGTAGGTGACTTGAATGCTACGGTTAATAATCTGACTAACTCAACTACCGGTGGCTTCGGTTTAACCGATGACAACGGCGATGCGGTGAAAGCGGATCTGGGTAAAACCGTAAGCGTGATTGGCGACGGTAGTGTGACTACTAATGTTGTAACGAATGAAGACGGAACAAAAGCGCTACAGGTAGCTTTATCCAATAATGTTACTGTGGGTGAGAAAGGTGCAGACGGTAAACCGGGAGCAGACGGCTCTATCGGCGTAAACGGTAAAGACGGCTCCAGCGTAGTGATCAACGGTAAAGACGGTTCAATCGGTCTGAACGGTAAAGATGGTAAAGACGGTTTAACTATTAAAGGTGAACAAGGCCCGGCCGGTGTTAACGGTAAAAACGGTGAAAATGTTACCCGCATCGTATACCAGCCAACCGATGAGAACGGCCAACCGAAAGGTGAGCCGGAAACTGTGGCAACCTTAAATGACGGTCTGAAGTTCCAAGGAGATAGCGGGGATGCGATCGCCAAGAAACTGAACGAAACCTTAACTATTAAAGGTGGACTAACTGATGCGAATAAACTGGCCGATAATAATATCGGTGTTGTAAATGATAACGGTAGTCTGGTAGTAAAACTGGCCAAAGATCTAGCGAACCTCACTTCCGTCACTACAACCGGCGATAACGGCACAACTAAAGTGGATGGGGATGGTATTACTATTAGCCCAACAGCACCGGGTGAAGGTAAAGGTGATGTTAAATTAACCGGTAACGGCCTGGATAACGGCGGTAATACCATTACCAATGTCAGCAGCAATTTAGCCGGTACGGATAATAACACCACTGCGGCTCCGACCACTTTAGCGGACGGTAACACATTAGATAATGCTACCCTAAGCAACGGCGCTACTTTAGGCGATGTATTAAATGCGGGCTGGAACCTACAGGGTAATGGCGACGCGAAAGACTTCGTAAAACATGGCGATACCGTTAACTTTACGGATGGTGTCGGTACTAAAGTTAATATCACCACCAACGGTAGTATCAGCAATATTAAGTTTGATACCACCAGCAGCTATGTGGATGCGGACGGTAAATTAACACCGAATGCAACTAACAGCGTGAAGTTTGTTGGTGCCAATGAAAGTGCTCCGGTGTCTGTAACCAATGTGGATAGCGGTGTATTACCGAACGGTACAACACTTGCGGATGGACAGAGTTTCTCAGATGCGTTAGAAACTGCGGTAAACAACGGTAATGGTACGAATGTCGTGAATGTGAATGACTTACATCAAGCGACAAAAGACATCACAGACAATACATTAGACAAAGTCGGCTTTAACTTAACCACCGTTGCAAATGGCGGTGAGTCACAGGTTGAAGAAAACCTGACCGATGAAGAGAAACGTATTGCAAATAACGATACCTTTACCTTAAATGCCGGTAAAAATATCACGGTAAAACAGGTGAAAGACGGTTATGAAATCGCAACCGGCAATAACCTGGTTATCGGTGAAAAAGGCGAACCGGGTCAAAACGGTCAGAATGGTAAAGACGGTGTAGACGGCTCTATCGGTGTAAACGGTAAAGACGGCTCCAGCGTAGTGATCAACGGTAAAGACGGTTCAATCGGTCTGAACGGTAAAGATGGTAAAGACGGTTTAACTATTAAAGGTGAACAAGGCCCGGCCGGTGTTAACGGTAAAAACGGTGAAAATGTTACCCGCATCGTATACCAGCCAACCGGTGAGAATGGCCAACCGAAAGGTGATCCGGAAACTGTAGCAACCTTAAATGACGGTCTGAAGTTCCAAGGAGATAGCGGGGATGCGATCGCCAAGAAACTGAATGAAACCTTAACTATTAAAGGTGGACTAACTGATGCAAATAAACTGGCCGATAATAATATCGGTGTTGTAAATGACAACGGTAGTCTGGTAGTAAAACTGGCCAAAGATTTGGCGAACCTAACTTCCGTCACTACAACCGGCGATAACGGCACAACTAAAGTGGATGGGGATGGTATTACTATTAGCCCGACAGCACCGGGTGAAGGTAAAGGTGATGTTAAGTTAACCGGTAACGGCCTGGATAATGGCGGTAATACCATTACCAATGTCAGCAGCAATTTAGCCGGTACGGATAATAACACCACTGCGGCTCCGACCACTTTAGCGGACGGTAATACATTAGATAATGCCACCCTAAGCAACGGCGCCAGTTTAGGCGATGTGTTAAATGCGGGCTGGAACCTACAGGGTAATGGCGACGCGAAAGACTTTGTAAAACATGGCGATACCGTTAACTTTACGGATGGTGTCGGTACTAAAGTCAATATCACCACCAACGGTAGTGTCAGCAATATTAAGTTTGATACCACCAGCAGCTATGTGGATGCGGACGGTAAATTAACACCGAATGCAACTAACAGCGTGAAGTTTGTTGGTACCAATGAAAGTGCTCCGGTGTCTGTAACCAATGTGGATAGCGGTGTATTACCGAACGGTACAACACTTGCGGATGGCCAAAGCTTTAACGACGTATTAAATAATGTGAGCGGCGCTCAGCTGAATAACGCAGTGAATGTGGGTGATTTACAGAACGCTACCAAAGACATTACAGATAATACCTTAGGTAAAGTCGGCTTTAACTTAACTACCGTTGCAAACGGCGGTGAGTCACAGGTTGAAGAAAACCTGACCGATGAAGATAAACGTATTGCAAATAACGATACCTTTAGCCTAAATGCCGGTAAAAATATCACGGTAAAACAGGTGAAAGACGGTTACGAAATCGCAACCGGCAATAATCTGGTTATCGGTGAAAAAGGCGAAGCGGGTCAAGACGGTCAGAACGGTAAAGACGGTGTAGACGGCTCTATCGGCGTAAACGGTAAAGACGGCTCCAGCGTGGTGATCAACGGTAAAGACGGCTCCATCGGCTTAACCGGCCCGGCGGGTAAAGACGGCGTTAACGGCAAAGACGGTTTAATCTCCGCCAATATTAAATTAGGCGAAGGTCAAACCACGGTTGAGCCGAAAGACGGCGGTAAAGAAATCACCCGTGTGGTTTATGAAACCACCCGTCCGGTATTAGATGCAGAAGGTAATCCGCAGAAGGATGAAAACGGCAATATCATTATGGAAAACGTTACTCGCGAAGTGGCGACCATGGATGACGGCTTGAAGTTCCAAGGGGATAAAGGTGAAGTTATCGCTAAGAAACTGGGTGAAACCCTAGCGATCAAAGGTAACCTGGATAGCAATGCGACGGTAACGGATAAAAACCTCCGTGTGGATAACGAAGACGGCGCCTTAGTGGTGAAGATGGCGAAAGACTTGCAAGAGTTAACCTCCATCAGCCTAAGCGGCGATAATGCCAGCACGGTATTGAACGGCGAGGGTATCGTTATCGATCCTAAAGCAGATGGTAAAGGTAATGTCAGCCTGACTGATAAAGGTCTGAATAACGGCGGTAACACCATTACCAATGTAGCGAACGGTACCAACGGTACGGATGCGGTGAACCTAGACCAGTTAAACGCCACCGGTGCGGCGTCGAAGACCTATGTTGAAGAAGGTCAGAACGTCAACGTAACCAGCAAAACCAATAAGGACGGTTCGACCACCTATACGGTATCTACCAGCAACAATATTGTGGTGGGTGAAAAAGGCGAAGCGGGTCAAGACGGTCAGAACGGTAAAGACGGTATAGACGGCTCTATCGGCGTAAACGGTAAAGACGGCTCCAGCGTGGTGATCAACGGTAAAGACGGCTCCATCGGCTTAACCGGCCCGGCGGGTAAAGACGGCGTTAACGGCAAAGACGGTTTAATCTCCGCCAATATTAAATTAGGCGAAGGTCAAACCACGGTTGAGCCGAAAGACGGCGGTAAAGAAATCACCCGTGTGGTTTATGAAACTACCCGTCCGGTATTAGATGCAGAAGGTAATCCGCAGAAGGATGAAAACGGCAATATCATTATGGAAAACGTTACTCGCGAAGTGGCGACCATGGATGACGGCTTGAAGTTCCAAGGGGATAAAGGTGAAGTTATCGCTAAGAAACTGGGTGAAACCCTAGCGATCAAAGGTAACCTGGATAGCAATGCGACAGTAACGGATAAAAACCTCCGTGTGGATAACGATAACGGCACCTTAGTGGTGAAGATGGCGAAAGACTTGCAAGAGTTAACCTCCATCAGCCTAAGCGGCGATAATGTCAGCACGGTATTGAACGGCGGCGGTATCACCATTAGCCCGACTAACCCGGCGGAAGGTAAAGGCAATGTTAGCCTGACTGATAAAGGTCTGAATAACGGCGGTAACACCATTACCAATGTAGCGAACGGTACCAACGGTACGGATGCGGTGAACCTGGATCAGTTAAACGCCACTGGTGCGGCGTCGAAGACCTATGTTGAAGAAGGTCAGAACGTCAACGTAACCAGCAAAACCAATAAGGACGGTTCGACCACCTATACGGTATCTACCAGCAACAATATTGTGGTGGGTGAAAAAGGCGAAGCGGGTCAAGACGGTCAGAACGGTAAAGACGGTATAGACGGCTCTATCGGCGTAAACGGTAAAGATGGCTCCAGCGTGGTGATCAACGGTAAAGACGGCTCCATCGGCTTAACCGGCCCGGCGGGTAAAGACGGCGTTAACGGCAAAGACGGTTTAATCTCCGCCAACATTAAATTAGGCGAAGGTCAAACCACGGTTGAGCCAAAAGACGGCGGTAAAGAAATCACCCGTGTGGTTTATGAAACTACCCGTCCGGTATTAGATGCAGAAGGTAATCCGCAGAAGGATGAAAACGGCAATATCATTATGGAAAACGTTACTCGTGAAGTGGCGACCATGGATGACGGCTTGAAGTTCCAAGGGGATAAAGGTGAAGTTATCGCTAAGAAACTGGGTGAAACCCTGGCGATCAAAGGTAACCTGGCTAGCAATGCGACGGTAACGGATAAAAACCTGCGCGTGGATAACGATAACGGCACCTTAGTGGTGAAGATGGCGAAAGACTTGCAAGAGTTAACCTCCATCAGCCTAAGCGGCGATAATGTCAGCACGGTATTGAACGGCGGCGGTATTACCATTAGCCCGACTAACCCGGCGGAAGGTAAAGGCAATGTCAGCCTGACTGATAAAGGTCTGAATAACGGCGGTAACACCATTACCAATGTAGCAAACGGTACCAACGGTACGGATGCGGTGAACCTAGACCAGTTAAACGCCACTGGTGCGGCGTCGAAGACCTATGTTGAAGAAGGTCAGAACGTCAACGTAACCAGCAAAACCAATAAGGACGGTTCGACCACCTATACGGTATCTACCAGCAACAATATTGTGGTGGGTGAAAAAGGCGAAGCGGGTCAAGACGGTCAGAACGGTAAAGACGGTATAGACGGCTCTATCGGCGTAAACGGTAAAGATGGCTCCAGCGTGGTGATCAACGGTAAAGACGGCTCCATCGGTCTGAACGGTAAAGACGGCAAAGACGGCTTAACCATTAAAGGCGCACAAGGTCCTGCCGGCGTTGACGGTAAGGACGGTGAAACCACCACCCGTATCGTTTATCAGCCGAAAGATGCTGAAGGCAACCCGACCGGTAAACCGGAAACCGTCGCAACCTTAAATGACGGTCTGAAGTTCCAAGGTGATAAAGGCGGCGTGATTGCTAAGAAGCTGAATGAAACCTTAACCATCAAAGGTAACCTGGATAGCAATGCGACGGTAACGGATAAAAACCTCCGTGTGGATAATGATAGCGACAGCTTAGTGATTAAGATGGCGAAAGACCTAGCGGATTTAAGCTCGGTAACCACATCAAATCCGAACGGCACAACTAAAGTAAGTGGTGACGGTATCAGCATTACTCCGACCAACCCGGCGGAAGGTAAAGGCAATGTTAGTCTGACCGGTAACGGTTTGGATAACGGCGGTAATACCATTACCAACGTATCTAGCGGCCTGGTTGATGCAAATGGCAAGCCAACGGATTTAAGCAATGCTACAAGCAGCAATGCGGTGAATGTGGGCGACCTGAAAAATACGGTTACTGACCTGACCACCGACGGCTTCGGTTTAACCGATGACAAGGGTACTGCGGTGAAAGCGGATCTGGGTAAAACCGTCAGCGTCATCGGCGACGGCAGCGTTAAGACGCAAGTGGTGGATGGTGAAAACGGCACCAAAGCGTTGCAGGTGGCGCTCTCCAATAATGTAACCGTGGGTGAGAAAGGTAAAGACGGCCAGGATGGTGTTGACGGTACTATCGGTGTAAACGGTAAAGACGGCAGTGCGGTAGTGATCAACGGTAAAGACGGCTCCATCGGTCTGAACGGTAAAGACGGCAAAGACGGCTTAACCATTAAAGGTGCACAAGGTCCTGCCGGCGTTGACGGTAAGGACGGCGAAACCACCACCCGTATCGTTTATCAGCCGAAAGATGCTGAAGGCAACCCGACCGGTGAACCGGAAACCGTTGCGACCTTAAATGACGGTCTGAAGTTCCAAGGTGATAAAGGCGGCGTGATTGCTAAGAAGCTGAATGAAACCTTAACCATCAAAGGTAACCTGGATAGCAATGCGACGGTAACGGATAAAAACCTCCGTGTGGATAATGATAACGACAGCTTAGTGATTAAGATGGCGAAAGACCTGGCGGATTTAAGCTCGGTAACCACATCAAATCCGAACGGTACAACTAAAGTAAGTGGTGACGGTATCAGCATTACTCCGACCAACCCGGCGGAAGGTAAAGGCAATGTTAGTCTGACCGGTAACGGTTTGGATAACGGCGGTAATACCATTACCAACGTCTCTAGCGGCCTGGTTGATGCAGATGGCAACCCAACGGATTTAAGCAATGCTACAAGCAGCAATGCGGTGAATGTGGGCGACCTGAAAAATACGGTTACTGACCTGACCACCGACGGCTTCGGTTTAACCGATGACAAGGGTACTGCGGTGAAAGCGGATCTGGGTAAAACCGTCAGCGTGATTGGCGACGGCAGTGTTACGACGAAAGTGGTGGATGGTGAAAACGGCACCAAAGCGTTGCAGGTAGCGCTCTCCAATAATGTAACCGTGGGTGAGAAAGGTAAAGACGGCAAGGATGGCGTAGACGGTACTATCGGCGTAAACGGTCAAGACGGTAGCGCAGTAGTGATCAACGGTAAAGACGGCTCCATCGGTCTGAACGGTAAAGACGGTAAAGACGGCTTAACCATTAAAGGCGGAGAAGGCCCTGCCGGTGTTAACGGTAAGGACGGTGAAACCACCACCCGTATCGTTTATCAGCCGAAAGATGCTGAAGGCAACCCGACCGGTAAACCGGAAACCGTTGCGACCTTAAATGACGGTCTGAAGTTCCAAGGTGATAAAGGCGGCGTGATTGCTAAGAAGCTGAATGAAACCTTAACCATCAAAGGTGGTGCGGATGATGATGCCGAGGTAGCGGATAAGAACCTGCGCGTAGATAATATTGACGGAGTTCTTACTGTTAGAATGGCGAAAGCTCTGACCGACCTAAGCTCTATCGGTCTGACAGGTAGCGGTTCCAATACGGTAATCAACGGCGGCGGTATTACTATTACGCCAATTGCTCAGGATAAAAAACCTGTTAGTCTGACCGATAGCGGTCTGAATAACGGCGGTAATACCATTACCAATGTGGCGGCGGGTACTAACGGTACGGATGCGGTGAACTTGGATCAGTTAGAGGCCTCAAGTGCTGCAGCTAAAACTGAGGTGCAAGCAGGTAAAAACGTAACTATTAATAGTACGCAAGGTGCTAAGAACCAAACCATTTATACTGTAAATGCTGATAAATCAGTTGTTAGCGCCGGATCTGACAGTGTAGTTGTGAAAGCAGAAACAGATGCCGCTAATTACACCACAACTTATCAAGTTGATTTATCTAACGAAATTAAACAACAAATTGCCAAAGAAGAAACTGTAGTCGGTGGAAAAAATATCACTGTAACAGAGGGTAAAAATGATACCGGAGGCAAGGAGTTTACTGTAAATTTAGATAAGGATATTGATTTAGGTGAAGACGGTAGCCTGCAGATCGGTGATACTAAGGTTGATAACGATGGCGTAACCGTTGGTAATACAACGCTGAACGGTAACGGCTTAACCATCAAAGATGGCCCGAGTGTTACTCAATCCGGTATTGATGCCGGTAACAAACAGATTACCAATGTAACAGCAGCAGTTAATGGCACTGATGCGGTGAATTTATCGCAGCTGAATTCAACAGTTGCTAGTGCCGGCTTTAACCTGACAACAAATGGTGATACATCTGAAATTGATGCAATGTCCGCTGAAGATAAATCTAAAGCGACCCGTGTAAATACTGATGAAACCTTTGCTCTTAATCAGAATGCGACGCATAACAATATTATTGTTAAGCAAATTGATAATGGTTATGAACTTGCCGCTAACAATAACTTTGTTGTCGGTGAAAAAGGTTCGGATTCGGCCGCCGGTAATAAGGGCGGTGCTGACGGTTCCATTACCGTAAATGGTAAAGAAGGCGCTACTATCGTGATTAACGGTGCGGACGGTTCTATCGTGGTGAGCGGTAAAGACGGTGCCAATATCGTAATTAACGGTGCAGACGGTTCTATCTCGGTGAAAGGTAAAGACGGGGCTGATGCGACCATTACCGTATCCAATGGTAAGGGAACCTTAGATGCTCCGGCACAGGGTGGTGATGGTATTACACGTATTACCTACAACACCAATAATGCGGACGGTTCTACTACAACCCGTCAGGTAGCTACCATGGATGATGGTTTGAGCTTTAAAGGCGATAGCGGCGAAAGCATAAACCGCAAGCTGGGTTCAACCTTGAATATTGTCGGCGGTCAAACCGACAGTAGCAAACTGTCTGATAATAATATCGGTGTTGTATCATCCGGTGATAAGCTCACGGTGAAATTATCTAAAGCCTTAACCGGTCTGACTTCGGTTCAAACCTCAGATGCGGAAGGTAATACAGTGGTACAAAACGGTTCCGGTATTACTATTACACCGGCAGGCAACCCGGCGCGTACGGTTAGTTTAACCACCAAAGGCTTAAATAACGGCGGTAATCGTATTACCAACGTAGCTCCGGGGGTTGAACCTACAGATGCGGTAAATGTCAGCCAATTAAATGGTATTACACAAGGCTTTAACAACCGTATTGCTCAAGCGGAAGCTAGAGCCGATGCAGGTACGGCAACCGCAATGGCAACGGCAGGTATCCCTCAGGCTTATATTCCTGGTAAGAGCTTAGTCGGTGTGGGCGGTAGTACTTATCGCGGTCAACAGGCTTATGCAGTGGGTATCTCTTCCATCTCCGACGGCGGTAACTGGATTATTAAAGGTTCTGTATCCAGTAACAGTCGCGGTAGTGTAGGTGCAACCGTTGGTGCCGGTTATATGTGGTAATTCTTTTTGCCAATGTCGAGAGGCATTGGCAAAGTTTTCAGAGCAAGGAAAAACAATGTTTAACAGTAAACTAAAACAATTAGCCGTACTTATCGGTGCTATGGCTGCTTTATCCGCCTGTACAACGGCCGGAACCAATGTGAAATCGGACGGTACTACGGATAAAGTGGTGTGGCCGAAGGCTTACGATACGACTTTTGATAAGGATCGGGGGACATTCCCGAATGTACAAAGTTTAAAAGAAATTCGTGCCGGGATGACAAAGGATCAGCTTTATGCCTTAATCGGTCGTCCGCAGTACGGAGAAGGCTTCCGTGTGCGTGAGTGGGATTATTTATTTCATTTTAATACGCCCGGTGTAGGTAAGGATGATATAACAACTTGCCAATACAAAGTGTTATTTGATAAAGACAGCTATGCTCGTAGTTTTTACTGGAAAGCGGTAGAGCCTGTTGATGCCGCCTGTGGTGGTGCAGAAAAGGCAATGAAACGCTATACGCTTTCGGCGGATGCTTTATTTAGCTTTAATAAAGGCGATATTGGCGATATGAACGCAAAAGGACGAGCGGAATTGGATAGACTTGCTTCGGAATTAAGTAAGTTTGATCAATTGAATAGCGTTAGAATTACCGGACATACGGATTTACTCGGTAGTGAAAGTTATAACCGTAAATTGTCTCAGCGTCGTGCGGAAACCGTACGTTTATACCTAGCACAGCGCGGTATTCCGGCTAATGTGATGATCGCTTATGGAGCAGGAAAATCACAGCCGGTAAAACAATGCAGCAATAAAGGTAATAAGGCCGCATATATTCAGTGCTTACAGCCAAACCGCCGCGTTGAAGTTGAAGTGGACGGCTCAGGTATCGCCAAATAATCTTATTAATAGTTAAACAAAACCCTCCTTACTCAGGAGGGTTTTTTAATGAGGTTACGCCGAATATTAGGGAGAATAAGCGCGATTTCCTTCGGTTGATTGTACAAAATCAGCATTCTGCAAGAGATAGGAGGAGACTATATTTTTATTTATTATGCTTAACAATTAGGGGGATATAAGGTAACTGCTAAAAGATTTATTTACTCTTGGTAATTAAAAACTTTAATTAAAGTAAATAAAGCTAATAATATATTACTTGATAAAGCGGAAAAGAGATAAAAATTGGCGGAACGGACGGGACTCGAACCCGCGACCCCCTGCGTGACAGGCAGGTATTCTAACCAGCTGAACTACCGCTCCGTAAATCTGAGGATAAAAATGGCGGAATGGACGGGACTCGAACCCGCGACCCCCTGCGTGACAGGCAGGTATTCTAACCAGCTGAACTACCACTCCGCATTGGTGTGGCAGATGATAATCGCGAAAGGGTATTCCGTCAACTTTTTTTTCATTGCTTGAGTTTACTTGCTTAAATCCTAAACGAAAAGCGAATTCTTTAGTCTATTAATGTAGTTGGCTTTCTTCATCTTTTAATAAACGTTTTTCCCACAGGCAATTATCTTTACTTTTTTTGCTGATTAATTTGATATATTCCAGGTGGGCCAATTGTTCTTCCTGTGTGGGTTCGATAAGCTTCAAATTTGCACCGGAATAATCCGTGCTGCTTTGAGCTACGATTTGAATTTCTTCTATGGCGGGTTTCGCTTCCTCTTCGTCAAATAAGCTTGTTTGGCCGCCGGTCATGGCCAGATAGACATCACCTAAAATCTCCGCATCCAGCAAGGCGCCGTGCAACACACGTTTACTATTATCAATGGACAGGCGATCACATAATGCGTCCAAGCTGTTACGCTTGCCCGGATACATCTGGCGCGCCATTTGTAAGGTATCGGTAACCGTACAGATATCGGCGGTTTTTATATTGATATTATGTTTGCGGAATTCATAATCCATAAATCCTACGTCAAAGGGCGCATTATGAATCAGCAGCTCGGCACCCTGAATAAAATCAATAAATTCTTGGGCGACGGCGGTAAAATCCGGTTTATCCGCCAGCATTTCATCGGTAATACCGTGAACCTTAATGGCTTCGGGATCAATAGGGCGATCGGGTTTGATATAAAGATGCAATTTTCTGCCGGTATAGCGGCGGTTAATCATTTCTACGGCACCGATTTCAATAATACAATGCCCTTCGTAATGTGCGCCAAACTGGTTCATCCCCGTGGTTTCCGTATCCAGTACAATCTGTCGGTTATTATCTATTTCGGTTTTCATATATTCGACTGTTTATTTGGTTGATTTTGCACTATTATAGCAAAGTTATTAGTTTGAATTTCTTTATTTTTTATGCGCAAACGGATTGAAATTTTTACCGATGGCTCCTGTTTAGGTAATCCGGGAGCAGGTGGTATCGGCGTGCTATTACGCTATAGACAACATGAGAAACGGCTTTCTCGCGGTTACTTTCGCACCACCAATAACCGTATGGAGCTTAGAGCAGTAATTGAAGCGTTGGCTATGCTGAAGGAACCCTGTGAGGTAACATTATATAGCGATAGTCAGTATATGAAAAACGGGATTACCGGTTGGATTTTTAACTGGAAAAAAAATCAATGGAAAACCTCTAATGGTAAGCCGGTAAAAAATCAGGATTTATGGATAAGGTTGGATCAGGCGATTCAGCAACACCAAATGAACTGGCAATGGGTTAAAGGGCATGCGGGACATGCGGAAAATGAAATTTGCGACCAGTTGGCAAAACAAGGGGCGCTTAATCCGAGCGAAGAAGATGAAGGATATATTCCAGAATAGAAGATCAACCGCACAAAGCAGAGAAAGCGAAAATGTCGTAAAAAGAGCGGTGCTTTTTTATTGATTTTTTATTTATGTGTGGATATAAAGGTATAAATCAGGGGACGAAGTTTTTCGCCCCCTGATTTTTTCCGTATTATTTACTGATACGTTTGTATTTAATGCGATGGGGTTGAGCGGCATCCGCACCGAAGGTCTTTTTCTTCCATTCTTCATAGTCGGAGAAGTTGCCTTCATAGAAGGTTACCTTACCTTCATCACCGTAATCCAGAATATGGGTGGCGATACGATCCAAGAACCAGCGGTCATGGGAAATTACCAATGCGGAACCGGGGAATTCCAGAATGGCATTTTCCAGTGCGCGTAAGGTTTCTACGTCCAGATCATTGGTAGGTTCGTCCAGTAATAGCACATTACCGCCGGTTTGCAGCAGTTTGGCCAGATGTAAGCGTCCTCGTTCGCCGCCGGAAAGCTCACCTACCCGTTTTTGCTGATCAACGCCTTTGAAATTGAAACGTCCCACATAAGCGCGACTTGGAATTTCAAAATTACCTATGGTCAGAATATCCTGACCGCCGGAAATTTCCTCCCATACGGTTTTCTTGTCATCCATGCTGTCGCGGAACTGATCCACCGATGCCAATACAACGGTTTCACCCAATGTAATGGAACCGGAATCCGCCTGTTCTTTGCCGGATAACATACGGAACAGCGTTGATTTACCTGCACCGTTGGCACCGATAATACCTACGATGGCACCTTTAGGTATGCTGAAAGATAAATCTTCGATCAGGGTGCGATCAGCGTAAGATTTCGTCAGATTCTGTACTTCGATAACTTTATCGCCGAGACGCGGACCGGGTGGAATAAATAACTCGTTAGTTTCATTCCGTTTCTGATAGTCGCTGCTATTGAGTTCTTCAAAACGTGCCATACGAGCTTTGCTTTTTGCCTGACGGCCTTTCGGATTCTGGCGAACCCATTCCAGTTCTTTTTCAATGGATTTCTGACGAGCGGATTCTGCTGCGGCTTCCTGAGCAAGGCGTTTTTCCTTCTGTTCCAGCCAAGAGGAGTAATTGCCCTCCCAAGGAATGCCTTCGCCGCGATCCAACTCCAGAATCCAACCGGCTACATTATCCAAGAAGTAACGGTCATGGGTAATCGCCACCACGGTTCCTTCATAGTCGTGCAGGAAGCGTTCCAACCAAGCCACGGATTCCGCATCCAGATGGTTAGTCGGTTCGTCCAGCAGTAGCATATCCGGTTTTTCCAGTAATAAACGGCAAAGCGCTACACGGCGGCGCTCCCCCCCGGATAAATGCTCTATTTTGGCATCCCAATCCGGCAGACGCAAAGCATCGGCGGCACGCTCCAGTTGATTTTCCAGGTTATGCCCGTCATGAGCCTGTATTACGGCTTCCAATTGTGCCTGCTCGGCCGCCAGTTTATCAAAGTCCGCATCGGGATCCGCATACAGGGCATAGACCTCATTTAAACGATCCAGAGCGCTTTTTACTTCGCTAACACCTTCTTCCACCGCTTGGCGTACGCTTTGCTGCGGATCCAATTTAGGTTCCTGCGGCAGATAACCGATTTTAATACCAGGTTGAGGGCGTGCTTCGCCTTCAAACTCTTTATCCACTCCGGCCATAATGCGCAGCAGGGTGGATTTTCCCGCACCGTTTAATCCCAGTACGCCGATTTTTGCACCGGGAAAAAAGCTTAAAGAAATATCTTTGAGAATATGACGCTTAGGCGGTACCACCTTACCTACGCGTTGCATTGTATAAACAAATTGTGTTGACATACGGAATCCTATAGTTACTGTCCGGAAAAAGACTCATTTTACTTGAAATCTCTTTGATATGTAAGGGCGGGTACGGCAGGGGCGCTTGCCCCTAAAAAAAACCACCCGAAGCGGGTGGTAGGAAAGTAGTTTAGCTATTTATTTTATGATTATTTTATTTAGGAACTTTATGAATATCAAGCTATCACTTGATGGGGATTATCCTAGCGGAAAAGACGGATAAAGGAAACCGAGATATGGATTTTCCTTGATATAGGTCAAGGTTATTCTTTGATTTTTCCCTTTGTGATAAGATGGCGCGGTTATTCGTCGGTTTAACAGGAGGTTACTGTGCGGAAATCGCTGTTTGTGATTATTTTTTCGATCTGCTTTATTTTTGCCGAATCGGTAGCGGCCCATCCTCATGCTTTTATTGATATGAAAAGCCGGGTATTGGTTGAAAATAACCATCTCACCGGTTTTTCCATGCAATGGTTGTTGGACGAACCCAGCTCATCTCAAGTTCTGTATGATTTAATGCTCGCATCGGATGAGAAGGCGAAACAAAAGCTGAGCGATGAAATCATGCAAAATATTATTGCCGAGCATTATTTCAGTTATTTGTTTAACCGTCGCGGAGAAAAAATTAAATACAGTGCCAAACCGCTTCATTACGGAATGCGGGCGGAGGGTACGCAGGTGTTGTATTATTTTGATTTTATGTTGTCGGAACCCGTGGCGCTGAAAAGTAATAGTTTTATCCTTTCTACCTATGATCCCACCTATTACGTAGCTATGCTCTATGATAAGGGCGAAAAAAGTGCGGATTTTTCCGCCTTGCCGCAAAACTGTCGTGGTGAGCTGCAGCAACCGATCGTAAGCAGCGAATTAAAGGCATATGCTCTGTCCTTGGATAAAAGCCAGAAAGATGAGGACGATACCCTAGGGAAACAATTTGCACAGCAGGTGGTTATTCTATGCGACTAAAGGGAAGGGAACGGAAAAGCATTGTAACATTTTGCGGGTTGCTGATTTTATTATTAGCGGTATCGGTTCTGCTATTTTATTTTTCTCCTTGGCTGATCCAAAATATTTTGCTCTGGCAGCGAGAGTTCAATCAGAGTATTGCCGCCGCATTACCCCAGATTCGGCAAAATTCTCTGTATGCGGGCGGAACGCTCATGCTGATCAGTTTTCTATACGGCCTGCTCCATGCCCTTGGCCCCGGGCATGGAAAATTTGTAATAGCCGCTTATCTTACCGCTCAGCCGTCGCAATTGAAGTCGGGGGTAGGGTTAAGCTTCCTATCCGCCTTGTTGCAGGGCGTAACGGCTGTTCTGCTGACTTCGGTTATTGTTGTCGCACTGAATTTATCTTCGGCCTATTTTCATGGGACTCAGCTCTGGTTGGAACGCATCGCCTTTTTATTTCTGCTGTGGCTTGGCTGGTATTGGTGCCGACAGAGTATAAATTCATTATGGCGGAAGCCTATTGTCGCCATGAATATCCGTTCCATCAGAAAAGCGGATAGCGCAAAGTTTGTGCCGCTTCCTAGGCAAAGTGCGGTTAAAATTTCGACTGTTTCTCAGGGGGCTTCATGCAGCTGCGGAGGGGAGCATATTTATCAGCATATGCAGCGCGCCCGTCAAGATCGCCGCTCACAATGGCTGACGATATTAACCATTGCAATGCGGCCTTGTAGCGGCGCTGTTTTCGTGTTGTTTTTTTCTTATATGCTCGGTTTGTATGGTTGGGGAATTGCCGCCGCACTCTGTATGGCGCTAGGAACCGGGATTACCTTGTCCCTGTTCGCACTGCTTGTCCGCTTTGCGCGTAACAGCGCTCTGCGTGTCAGTAGATGGTATTTTTCTCCCGCTATTGCAACACAGACGGGCGGCATAATCAGATTTGTACTGGGAATATCATTGATGGTAATCGCGCTGGGATTGCTTTATACGACGACGCTACAGACAACGGGGGGGAGAATTTTATTCGGTGGCTAAGGGCCTGTAGGTATCAGAAGAAAAAAATAAAAGCCCGAATTTTCTCGGGCTCAAAAATTCCTTCGACCTAACCAATACTTTTATAAAAGGAGACAAATAAAAAGCGGTCAAAAGAAAAAATTTGGCTCCTCCTGCTGGACTTGAACCAGCGACATACGGATTAACAGTCCGCCGTTCTACCGACTGAACTAAGGAGGAATAAAGGTTGTCGCGGCATTATTCAGATAAGATGCGACGACAGGTGGCGAATGATAAAGATCCTTATTGCCGTTGTCAAGCCTGAAAAGCAAAAATCTTCCCACCGGAAGAAAAATTATCTTAATCCGGAATAAAAAACAATCAGAAAATTTCTATCCACAAAGGCTGTGGATAACTCTGTGAATTATGTTGCGGAAAAACCGCCTACGCCTGATGGGTTCTGGCTTTATCCCGCTTTTGTTTTTAATTGATTGCAAAATGTCATTTTCTTATTTATCAATGAGTTATTAAATTTCCAGAAAAATTTTATAAATTTTTTTCCATTTTTGCGAGATAGCTGTCTTGACAAATATAACTCTGTGTAAAACCTAGTGTTTTACCTTCTGATATTGTAAAAAAATTGTGATAAAATACACCGCACTTGAAATATGATCAGTAGAAAGCAAGCGAATTCCATGACTCAGAAAATTAATACCAAGCCCTTTATTTTACATTCTGAATTCCAACCCTCGGGTGATCAGCCGCAGGCTATCGAGAAACTGGTGGAAAATCTGAATGACGGGCTGGCGCATCAGACCTTGTTGGGAGTAACAGGGTCCGGTAAAACCTTCACCATCGCCAATGTTATTGCGCAACTGAATCGTCCCGCGATGCTGCTGGCGCCGAATAAGACCCTGGCGGCTCAGCTGTATGCGGAAATGAAGGCCTTTTTTCCGGAAAATGCGGTGGAGTATTTTGTTTCCTACTATGATTATTATCAGCCGGAAGCTTATGTTCCAAGTAGCGATACCTTTATTGAAAAGGACGCATCCATTAATGATCAAATCGAACAAATGCGCTTATCGGCGACCAAATCCTTTCTGGAACGGCGGGATACCATTGTAGTGGCTTCGGTTTCGGCCATTTACGGTTTGGGCGATCCCGATTCTTATTTGAAAATGATGTTGCATTTGCAAAGTGGGGCGATTATCAACCAACGTCAGATCTTGGCGCAGCTGGCGGAATTACAATATACCCGCAATGATCAGGCTTTTCAGCGCGGTACCTTTCGAGTACGCGGCGAAATAATTGATATTTTCCCGGCGGAATCCGATGATCAGGCGCTGAGAGTCGAGCTGTTTGATGATGAAATTGAACGTTTAAGTTTGTTTGACCCGCTAACCGGAGCCAGTTTCGGTACGGTTCCTCGTTTTACCGTTTATCCGAAAACCCATTATGTTACGCCGCGCGAACGTATTCTGGATGCGATTGAAAAAATTAAGGCGGAACTGGCGCAGCGCCGTCAGCAGCTGTTGGACAACAATAAATTACTGGAAGAGCAGCGCTTAACCCAGCGCACTCAGTTTGATATCGAAATGATGAACGAACTGGGCTACTGCTCGGGGATAGAAAACTATTCGCGCTATTTATCCGGACGTAATGAAGGCGAACCGCCGCCGACATTATTCGATTATATCCCCTCCGACGGTTTGCTGATTATCGATGAATCTCATGTAACCGTACCTCAGATCGGCGGAATGTACCGCGGCGATCGCTCGCGTAAGGAAACCTTGGTGGAATACGGCTTTCGCTTACCTTCCGCATTGGATAACCGCCCGCTGCGTTTTGAAGAATTTGAACGTCTGGCGCCGCAGACCATTTATGTATCGGCAACACCGGGTCCTTATGAATTGGAAAAATCCGGCGATGAAATTATCGATCAGGTGGTTCGGCCTACCGGGCTGCTGGATCCTGAAATCGAAATCCGACCGGTTGCGATCCAAGTGGACGATTTATTATCGGAAGCGCGTCAGCGTGCGGCGAATAATGAACGGGTATTGGTAACCACTCTGACCAAGCGTATGGCGGAAGACTTAACTGATTATTTAGATGAGCACGGAATCCGAGTTCGTTATTTACATTCCGATATTGATACGGTGGAACGGGTGGAAATTATCCGCGATTTACGTTTGGGAGAATTCGATGTTTTAGTCGGTATTAACCTGCTGCGCGAAGGGTTGGATATTCCGGAAGTTTCTTTGGTGGCGATTTTAGATGCGGATAAAGAAGGTTTTTTACGTTCCGAGCGTTCTTTGATCCAAACCATAGGGCGTGCCGCCCGTAACCTCAAGGGCAAGGCCATTTTGTATGCGGATGCAATAACGAAATCCATGCAAAAGGCTATTACGGAAACCAACCGCCGGCGTGAAAAACAGATGAAATATAATGAACGGCACGGCATAGTTCCGCAGGCACTGAATAAGAAAGTCGGCGAATTGCTGGATATCGGGCAGGGCGCGAATTATAAAGGCAAGGATAAAATGCGGACGAAAAAAGTGGCGGAACCTACCGCACTTTACGATACGCCGCGTAATCCGAAAGAATATCAGCAGCAGATTAAGAAACTGGAACAACAGATGTACAAGTTTGCGCAGGATCTGGAGTTTGAAAAAGCGGCGGCCTTACGCGATCAGCTGCATCAATTGCGCGAACGCTTTCTTACCCAAAGGGAAGACAAAGCATAAAAGGAAAAAGGAGCATGGATTTTTCCATGCTCCGGCAAAAGATTATTTATGCGGGGTATGCGGAATTTCCGCCTGACAGTGCGGACAGTCTAAAAAGTGCTTTTCATTGTTATGAATAATGTAATGCCCCATTTTTTTCGCCTTTGTATCCAGATAACCGGTATTGTAACGGTTTTCTCCCACATTCAGCGGTACGCGCTCGGTAACATTGATTCCCGCCTGACGCATGGTTTCTATTTTTTCCGGATTATTGGTAAGCAGACGTACCTGCTTAACCCCCAATAACTCAAAAATATCGGCGCAGACGGCAAAATTGCGTTCGTCCGCCGCAAAACCGAGGGCGAGATTGGCTTCAATCGTATCCATTCCCTGATCTTGCAGGGCATAAGCGCGGATTTTATTGATAAGCCCGATACCGCGACCTTCCTCCCGATGATAAATCAGCACGCCGCGACCTTCTTCACTGATTTGGCGCAGCGCAGTACTAAGCTGAAACCCGCAATCGCATTTTAAGCTGTGCAGTGCATCACCGGTTAGGCATTCCGAATGAATTCTGGCCAGTACCGGCGTATCGGCGTCGGAAATATCTCCCATTACGAGCGCTATATGTTCTTTCTTACTTTGCGGAAATTCAAATCCGACAATACGGAATAAACCGAATTCCGTCGGTAAATTCGCTTCAGCTACAAGCTGAATTTTACTCATAAAATAAATCCTTATTCCTTTGCGACTATTAATGCTAGAATGCAGGCCTCCGGCTAAATTAAAGGTCGCTATGCTAAAACGCCTGTCATTATATACTTTGTTGCTTTGTTGTGTACCATTTTTTATTTGGTACGGCGGCTGGGCGTGGCAAAACGACGCTTCACTGACGGACTTCGATTATCTGCTTTATCTGCTGACAGAAAGCGGCGGTATGCCTTATGCGGTTATTACATACATTGTTTTTAGCCTGATATTGGTTTTTCTGGCGCCGAAGGGAAAGTCGCGTCTGCATTTGTTTATTCTGATTTCGGCTTCCGTGGCGCTGACTCAGGGGCTGAAAAGCGGGTTGAAATTATGCTTTGCCGAATCTCGACCCTATGTACTGGAACTGACCCAAACGGGGACGCTGTCAGCAAAAGATTTTTATGCGGAAAAACGCAGCCGCCGCAAAGAAATAGTATCCGCTTATTATGCCCGGCAGCAGACACCGCACTGGCTGGTTAAGCATCGTCGTAGTGAAACCGGTTATTCTTTTCCTTCCGGACATAGTGTTTTTGCCGCCGGCTGGCTGATGTTGACAGTGGGCGTTAGCCGCTTGTTTAACCGACGGGATTACAAAACCAAATTGCTAATCGGTGCCGTTGCCCTCTGGGCGGTACTGGTGCAACTCAGTCGTGTACGTTTGGGTATGCATCATCCCATTGATTTATTGGCGGGCAGTTTGTTGGCCTGGCTGATTTATTGCCCGCTTTTTGTTTATTTACAGCGCAAATCTGCCTTTGGCGGCAAGCTTTCAGCTTATTCCCGCCGCGGGAAATAATATTTACATTCGGAGAAAATATATGTTGTACGGTTTTGATATCGGCGGAACGAAAATCGAATTGGCGGTTTTCAACCACAAATTGGAGCAACAGTACAGCGAGCGTGTGGATACGCCGAAAAGCAGTTATAAGGATTGGTTGGACTGCATCAGCACTCTGGTGGAAAAGGCGGATAAGCGCTTTGCCTGTCAAGGATCGGTGGGGTTGGGTATTCCGGGATTCGTGAATCAAGAAAACGGATTGGCGGAAATTACTAATATTCGGGTAGCGGATAATAAACCTATTCTGAAAGATTTATCCGAACGTTTAGGCCGTGAAGTGCGGGCTGAAAATGATGCCAACTGTTTTGCGCTGTCGGAAGCTTGGGCTGACGAAAATCAGCAATACCCCTTTGTTTTAGGATTGATTCTGGGAACCGGATTCGGCGGCGGATTGGTCTTTAACGGTAAAATTCATTCCGGGCAGATCGGTATGGCGGGCGAACTGGGACATCTACAGCTCAACTATCACGCATTAAAGTTACTCGGCTGGGATAAGGCGCCGATTTATTCCTGCGGCTGCGGTAATCATGCCTGTTTGGATACCTATTTGTCCGGTCGCGGCTTTGAAATGCTGTATCGAGATCTGAAAGGGGAAGGGCTTAGCGCACAGGAAATTATTCGTCGTTTTTATCTCGGCGATGAAAGTGCGGTGGATTTTGTGCGAATTTTTACCGAACTATGCGCCATTTCCATCGGTAATATTATTACTGCGCTGGATCCTCATGTAATCATTCTGGGCGGTGGACTGTCCAACTTTGATTATTTGTATCAGGCCTTACCGCAGGCTCTGCCCTCGCATTTAATGCGCAGCGCGCTGGTGCCGCCGATTAAAAAAGCTAAATACGGCGATTCCGGCGGCGTACGCGGTGCCGCCGCATTGTTTTTATCGCGCTGATTCAGAGATTAGCCGAGCAAGGAGAAAACCGAGGAAAGCATGATATTCTGAACCTAGAACTGGCGAAAAACAAAAGTCAAACAAAAAAACTTAAAATCAGTGCGGCGCTTTTCGGTTCGCCGCACGAATAAAGCTCCTCCAAGGCTAAAGCACGCCGGCATCTAATGCCAAAGCCCCTTCTTCCACCCGGATACCTTTGGCGAATTTCTTAATCAATACATCTCTCGCCTTGCTTTCGTCCAGTTTGTAAATGGGAATATGCTCCATTAATGCCGCTACGCTTTTACTCAGAAAAGGCATTACCGTTTGCAGTTGATTCATATATTTTTGTGGCGAGCCGGACCATTGTAAAATCCGGATATCCTTCAGATAAACAGCCCCCTGTTCCGGATCATAGTAGGGAATGGTATCTATGGTTAGATTTAGTTGTCCGGCGAACTGCTCCTTTTGCGGCAGGCTGAATAAACCGCTGAGGACGCCGCTTAATTCCACGCGTTTATTGTCTTTGCGTCCGATTTGTACGGAAAGATCGCGTAAGCTGTAGTCTACCCCGAATAAGCCCGGCAAGCCGAATTTATCATTGATTTCCACTTTCTTACTCAGATAGGCGTTAATTTCCTGTTCCGAAACCGAAAACATATTGGCCGCAGCCAAAGCGGGTAAAAAAGCGGCCATTGCGATAAAAAAGAAGCGTAATTTATTGTACATTCTGAGGATTTACTCCATAATCGGTTACTTTCTTGCTCCGGTTGTGGGACTTATTCGTCAATGAATAGGGGAGTACCGGAAAAGATTTCGGCAGGGCTATTTTTGACGGACGATTCCGCGCAGCCGGAACTTCGGTTAATGCGAGGTTTGACCGAAAATATAGCACGCCGTCGCAAAATTAAAAAAGCGTTATTTTTACTATTTCAATTTTATAATGTTATCTACAACTCAAAATTCATTTTCAGGCCATGTGGCGCGTCTGCTGCTTGAAAATAAAGGAAAACGCATAATGCCTTTCGAATATGAAGGGCAAAAGTATTGGCTGAAGCAGCCGGAGAAGCTTAAGGGGATCTGGCGTATCCTAAAAGCGCATCCGCAACAGCATTTCGCTGAGGAAACGGCGATTTTGCGCCGCTTGAACGAACAAGGTGCAGCGGTACCGGAGTTGGTTTTATTCGGTAAGGATTTTTTTGTAGTAAAAGATGTGGGCAGAACGCTGAATTCATGGATTGAAGATAAAAGCCTGTCCGAGCAATGTAAAGCTGAGATTCTGGCCGATAGTGCCGCAGCACTGAATAGCTTACATGAACGGGGATTTATCCACGGGCGCCCGGCGCTCAGAGATATTGCCTGGCATAAGGGGAAGGTCAGTTTTATGGATTTCGAATGTCATTCCCGCCGAGAGAATATGGAATGGCAGAAAATTCGCGACGGTTTGGTATATTTACATAGCCTATGTCGCTCCAAGCATTTATCCGATGCGCAGGTATTAGGTGCGATAGAGAGTTATCGGAGTTTTTGTCCGCCGGAACTCTGGGGGAAAATGCTTGATTTGCTGCGCCGTTATCGTTGCGTATATTATCTGTTGTTGCCCTTTAAACCTATTGCCCGTATGGATTTAATCGCACTGTATCGCTTATTCGAATTAATGTTTATCAACAAGGATAAAAAATCATGAAAAGATGGGGATTGATAGTTTGTTGTCTGTTCTTGCTCGGCGCCTGTAGTGTTGGCGGCGGATTCGGCGTTAATAACGGCGGTGCGGGCATTGCGATTGGTTCCGGGATTAGTTTTTAAGCCTTGTAATTAGTTTTGAGAAAAACTTGCTATTTAAGCGCGAACTCATTATAATGCGCACATATTTTCGGACGCGGGGTGGAGCAGCTTGGTAGCTCGTCGGGCTCATAACCCGAAGGCCGTCGGTTCAAATCCGGCCCCCGCAACCACTTACTTATATGTTATTTTGACAGATTTAAATATAAGTTCAGTGAAGAACCCCAGATTTTAGGGGTTTTTTTATACAAAAAAATCGAATGTAGAACTGGGCTTTTAGCCCTTTTTTTACGTCTGAGATTCAGGATTTACGGGGAAGACGGGCGTTGATTCGATTATCTGATAAAGAAGATTGATGCCTTAACAGGAGAACAAGTTGGCAACATTAGAGCAAAAATTGCAGGAAATGCTGCAGGGGCCGGTGGAAGATTTAGGCTTCGAACTTTGGGGAATCGAATGTCAGCGTGCGGGGCGTTATTTAACCCTACGTCTGTTTATCGATAAGGACGGCGGCGTAATTGTTGACGATTGCGCCGATGTCAGCCGTCAGGTCAGTGCGGTTCTGGATGTAGAGGATCCTATTACGGACAAATACAATCTGGAAGTGTCTTCTCCCGGCCTGGATCGACCTTTATTTACTCTCGCCCAGTATCAAGGTTATATAGGGCGGGAGATTTGCCTGCATTTACGGATCCCCGTTTCCGATCGGCGTAAATGGCAGGGCAGACTGGAAAATATTGAAGGGGATATGCTGACCTTAACGGTGGATGGCCAGAGCCAGAGCTTCGTGTTCGGCAATATCCAGAAAGCAAACCTAATTCCGAAGTTTTAATTTATAGAGGCAATATAAAGTGAGCAAAGAAATTTTATTAGCGGCCGAAGCCGTATCCAATGAAAAGTTGTTACCTCGTGAAAAGATTTTTGAAGCGTTGGAAAGCGCCATTGCACTTTCTACCAAAAAGAAATACGAACAGGAAATTGACGTACGCGTCGTAATTAACCCGAAAACCGGTGAATTTGAAACTTTCCGGCGCTGGCTGGTGGTGGAAGAGGTGGTAAATCCGACCAAAGAAATCACCTTGGAAGCGGCAAGACTGGAAAACCCGGAGATTAACCCGGGCGATTATGTGGAAGATCAAATTGAATCCATCGCTTTTGATCGTATTACCATGCAGACCGCCAGACAGGTAATCAGTACTAAAATCCGTGAAGCGGAACGTAACAAAGTAGTAGAGCAGTTCCGTGCCGAGGAAGGAAAAATCGTTACGGGAACGGTGAAAAAAGTTACCCGCGATATGATTATTTTAGAACTGGCAGGGAATAAAGAAGATCCGGCCAAAGCGGAAGCGGTGATTCAGCGCGAAGATATGCTGCCGCGCGAAAACTTCCGCCCGGGCGACCGTATCCGCGGGGTACTGTATAAAGTGAATCCGGAAAGCAAGGGAACTCAGCTTTTCGTTACCCGCTCCAAACCTGTAATGCTGGAAGAATTATTCCGACTGGAAGTGCCTGAAATCGGCGAAGAACTGATCGAAATCAGAGCCTCTTCCCGCGATCCGGGTTCGCGTGCCAAAATTGCGGTGAAAAGTAACGATAAACGTATTGATCCTGTGGGTGCCTGCGTGGGTATGCGCGGCGCACGCGTACAAGCGATCACCAATGAATTGGGCGGCGAACGTGTGGATATCGTACTCTGGGACGATAATCCCGCTCAGTTTGTAATTAATGCCATGGCGCCGGCGGATGTCAGCTCCATTGTGGTGGACGAAGATAACCATTCCATGGATATTGCGGTGGAGGAAAGCAATCTGGCGCAGGCTATCGGCCGTAACGGACAAAATGTACGCCTGGCCACCCAGCTGACCGGCTGGGCGCTGAACGTAATGACCAGCGAGCAGTTGGAACAAAAACATCAGGCGGAAGATAAAAAAATCCTCAACCTGTTTATGGATTCCCTCGAAATCGATGAAGAATTCGCACAGATCCTGATTGAAGAAGGTTTTAATTCTTTAGAGCAGTTAGCCTATGTACCGGTCGGCGAATTGACCGCCATCGACGGGCTTGAAGACGAAGATCTGGTGGAAGAATTACAAACTCGAGCGAAAGACGTACTGACCGCTAAGGCTTTGGCGGAAGAAGAGGCGTTAAAACGGGCGGATATTGAAGACAGATTACTGAACCTGGAAGGTATGGAACGCCATATCGCCTTCAAACTGGCGGAAAAACAAATCACCACCTTGGAAGAACTGGCAGAACAGGGCGTAGATGATCTGAGCGATATTGAAGAACTGAGTGCGGAAAAAGCGGCGGAATTGATTATGGCCGCACGTAATATCTGCTGGTTCGGTGATGAATAAGGATTGAATTATATGACAGAACAAGAAAAGAAAATTGAGAATGCGCCCAAAAAACTAAGTTTACAGCGCAGAACCAAAACCACCGTCAGCGGAACGGGTGCGGGCGGTAAAACCAAAGAGGTTCAGGTTGAAGTGCGTAAATCCCGCAAGATTGATACCGAAGCGGCAAAACGGGCGGCGGAAGCATTAAGACTGCAACAGGAAGCGGAAGCGAAAAAAGCGGCGGAAGAAAAACTGGCAAAAGAAAAGCAGGTAAAAGAACAGGAAGCCGCTGAAAAAGCGAAGAAACTGGCGGCGGAAGCAGAAAAAGCCGCTAAAGCGACGGCCGAACAAAAAGTAAAACCTCAGGCGGAAAGCAAAGAAAACAGCGAAAAAGAAAAACGCAAAGCAGAAGAAGCCGAATTACGTCGCAAGGCGGAGGAGTTAGCCCGTCAGAAAGCGGAAGAACAGGCGCGTAAAGCGGCGGAGGAAGCGAAGCGTTATGCCGATCTCGCCGATAATAGCGGGGCTAATGATAATGCCGACGATTATCAGGATTACCGTCTGACTTCCAGCTATGCCCGTGAAGCGGAAGACGAAGAGGAACGGCGTAAAGAAAATCGTAATCGCAGCGGTAAGGCGAAAGTAGCCAAAGCTAAAAAAGGTGCGCGTGAGGACGAAAACAGCAAAACCGAACGCGAGTCCAACCGTCGTAATCAACCGAAAGGCGGCAAAGGCAAACAGGGTAAAAAAGGCAGCGCTCTACAGCAGGCTTTTACCAAACCGGCTCAGGCGGTTAACCGCGATGTTGTGATCGGTGAAACCATTACGGTTGCGGATCTGGCGAATAAAATGGCGGTTAAAGCCACCGAAATTATCAAAACCATGATGAAAATGGGAGAAATGGTTACCATTAATCAGGTTATTGATCAGGAAACCGCTCAGCTGGTTGCCGAAGAAATGGGACATAAGGTTATTCTGCGTAAAGAAAACGAACTGGAAGAAGCGGTACTGGAAGATCGCGATATTAATGCGGAAAAAGTTACCCGTGCGCCGGTGGTTACCATTATGGGCCACGTTGACCATGGTAAAACCTCATTACTCGATTATATTCGTAAAGCGAAAGTTGCCGCCGGCGAAGCGGGTGGTATTACCCAGCATATAGGTGCTTATCATGTGGAAACCGCCGACGGCAAAATGATTACCTTCCTGGATACTCCGGGGCACGCCGCCTTTACCTCAATGCGTGCACGCGGTGCGAAAGCGACGGATATCGTTGTATTGGTGGTTGCTGCCGATGACGGCGTAATGCCGCAGACCATCGAGGCCATTCAGCACGCCAGAGCCGCCGGCGTACCTATTGTGGTGGCGGTGAATAAAATCGATAAACCGGAAGCTAATCCGGATCGAGTCGAGCAGGAATTGCTGCAATATGAAGTGGTTGCGGAAAAATTCGGCGGCGATGTGCAGTTTGTGCACGTTTCGGCGAAAAAAGGTAGCGGCGTCGACGAATTACTCGATGCTATTTTGTTGCAATCCGAAGTGCTTGAACTTACCGCAGTCAAAGAAGGTATGGCAAGCGGCGTGGTAATCGAATCCTATCTGGATAAAGGTCGCGGTCCGGTCGCCACTATTCTGGTACAGTCCGGTACCTTACAGCGCGGCGATATCGTCTTGTGCGGCTTTGAGTACGGACGCGTACGTGCTATGCGCGATGAAAACGGTAAAGAAATCGAAAGCGCCGGCCCGTCCATTCCGGTCGAAGTGCTGGGACTTTCCGGCGTACCTGCGGCGGGAGACGAAGCTACGGTGGTACGCGACGAGAAAAAAGCCCGCGAGGTTGCTTTATACCGTCAGGGTAAATTCCGCGAAGTGAAACTTGCCCGTCAGCAGAAAGCTAAACTGGAAAATATGTTCAGCAATATGGCGGAAGGCGATGTGGCGGAACTGAACGTTATCGTCAAAGCGGACGTTCAGGGCTCGGTGGAAGCTATCGTACAGTCATTGCAGGAGCTTTCTACCGAGGAAGTGAAAGTTAAAGTGGTCGGCTCCGGTGTCGGCGGAATTACCGAAACCGATGCTACCTTGGCGGCGGCCTCCAATGCTATCGTACTCGGCTTTAACGTACGTGCTGACGCATCGGCCCGCCGTATTATCGAAACTGAAAATATCGATCTACGCTATTATTCCATCATCTATGAATTGCTGAATGAAATCAAAGCTGCGATGAGCGGTATGCTCGAACCGGAATTCAAACAGGAAATCATTGGTTTGGCGGAAGTGCGCGATGTGTTCCGTTCACCGAAGTTCGGCGCCATTGCCGGTTGTATGGTAACCGAAGGGCTGATCAAACGTAATAATCCGATCCGCGTATTGCGCGACAACGTGGTTATCTTTGAGGGTGAACTGGAATCCCTGCGCCGCTTTAAAGATGACGTTAACGAAGTGCGCAACGGTATGGAATGCGGTATCGGCGTGAAGAACTACAACGATGTTAAAGTAGGCGACCAAATCGAAGTATTCGAAGTGGTTGAGGTGAAACGCTCCATCTAAGATTTAGCGAGTATTAGCCTTAAAGAGCGGTTGGTTTTATAAAAACTTTGTAAAAATCGACCGCTCTTTTTTTATCTTCTCCAAGAGGGGGAGAATAGGAGCGGGTATCCGCTAAGAAGCGGGGGAGTTTTTCTTTTATCCCGGATTCTTGCTATACTAACGGGCTTTCAGGCTGAGGAACAAAAGATAATTAATAGGAAAGATTATGGCGAGAGAATTTAAACGTGCCGATAGAGTGGCGCAGGAATTACAAAAAGAAGTGGCGGTGATTTTACAACGTGAGGTGAAAGATCCACGGATTGGAATGGTAACGGTATCCGATGTGGAGATTTCCAGCGATTTGGCTTATGCCAAGGTGTTTGTTACCTTTTTATTCGACAGCGATGAGAGTGCGGTGGAGCAGGGTATGAAAGCGCTGCATAAGGCGGCGCCCTATATTCGCACCTTAGTGGGGAAAGCCATGCGCTTGCGTATCGTACCGGAGTTGCGTTTCGAATATGATCGCTCCTTGGTTGAAGGTATGCGTATGTCCAATCTGGTCAGCGAAGCGGTACGCAAGGACAAATTGCGCCATACGGATGACGAAAGCGGAGAAAGTTGATGGCTAAACCGCGTAAACGAGGCCGGGATATTCACGGCGTTTTTCTGCTGGATAAGCCGCAGGGGATGTCCTCCAACGATATTCTGCAGAAAGTAAAACGTATTTTTCAGGCCAATAAGGCGGGGCATACCGGCGCCTTGGATCCCTTGGCTACGGGAATGTTGCCCATTTGCCTGGGGGAAGCCACTAAATTTTCTCAGTTTTTGTTGGATGCGGACAAACGTTATCTGGTAACCGCTAAATTAGGCGAACGCACCGACACTTCCGATGCGGAGGGGCAGATTGTGGAAACTCGGGCGGTAAAGGTAAATGATGCTGAAATTTTGACCGCTCTTTCTCGTTTCCGCGGCGATTTAAGGCAGGTTCCTACCATGTTTTCCGCTCTGAAACATCAGGGAAAACCCCTTTACGAATATGCGCGACAGGGCATTACAGTAGAACGGGAAGCCCGCCCGATCAGGATTTTCGAATTAACCTTTATCAGCTATAAGGCACCTTTTCTTACCCTGGAAGTTCATTGCTCCAAGGGGACTTATATTCGAACCCTGGTGGATGATTTAGGCGAAGTTCTCGGCTGCGGCGCCCATGTAACCATGCTGCGCCGTACCGCAGTGGCTGATTATCCGGTGCAAGCGATGCTGGACTGGGATAGGCTGCAGGAATTGGCACAGCAGCAGGATCCGGCCGTGTTGGATAGCTGCCTGCTGCCTGTGGACAGTGCGGTTGCCCGTTTGCCGCAGTTGCTCTTGAACGAAGCGCAGAGCCGCGCGGTAGGCTTCGGGCAGCGTTTAAGATTTGATAATACGGAAAAACTTTATGGTCAGGTTCGTTTGTTTTCGGCACAGAATCTGTTTCTCGGGGTAGCGGAAGTCGGCAAGGATAATGTGATTCGCCCGTTGAGAATGATAAATCTGTAACGGGTTAAATAAAAGCAGATATAAAAAGAAGGGGCTAAAGCCCCTTTGTTATTTGTATTTATTTGTAGCTTATCGCCTGAGGATAGCCTATTTCCAGCAGCAGCGGGCGATCGCAGCTTAAGCGGTTTTGACGATCGGCGATAAAAAAGCGGGACGTCATGGCTTTTTCCCCTCCGTTCAGGAAAATTTCCAGAATAGAGCGGTCGAAGAAAATTTCCACCTGATGCAAGGAATCCAAGGCACAGTAACGTTGTTCACCGAATTTCAACATGGTTTCCGTTTGCTCGCTATGGCTGCGATCCAAGCATAGGGTTTTTCCGTCATAGGACAGGGTCAGACGTTGTCCTTTGCGGTTAGCGAAGAAACAAATATTGAACGGGGTATTTTGCGCATCAAACTTTAGATAGCTGCGATCTAAATCTTTCAGTTCGATTTCCTTTTCCACTGTTACGGGCTGGGCCATTTTTATATTTTGATAGATTTGAGCGAGGGGCTGCTGATAGAGTTCGCCCTTGTGCACACGTATTTCGCGCGGCATACACAGCATGGAATGCCAGCGATAGCTATCGGTAGGATAACTGAGATCCGGCAATCCGCACCAGGCGTAAAGCAGCGCATATTCGTTATTGGGCAAGCCGCCGAAGGTTTGGGGTGCGTAGAAATCGAACCCTTGATCCAGCTCCGCTACCGATTCGGCATTAAAACGCCCTTGGGATAAATGGCCGAGCGCATAAAGGGCGTGGTAATTATTCTGATACTGCAGTTTTTCCCGCGGCTTTCCCTGCGGCGACCAGATAAATAAATCCTGTTGATCGATTTTTAACAGATCCGGACATTCCCACATAAATACATGGCGATTGTCAAAATCGGGCAGCTCCAGTTCACCGAGTAGGCGGGGACTGTCTTCAAGATCATCCATTTCAAATAAAATGGCGGTACCGCTCAGATCTTGCCGCTGTGCGCCGCAAATAAAGCGGATTTTCCCCGTTGCACTGAAAAAAGGTTTGGGATCGCGCACATGTTCGGTATAGCCCGGCGGGGCGTTTTCAAGCAACGAGCGTTTTTCCAGTAAATTTCCGGCTTTATCGAAAATTGCCAGATTTTGATAAGGGATACGTTGGTTATCCTCTGCACGCCGGGTGTTTCCGGTATAAAACAGGGCGATTTTGTCCTCTACCATTAAGGCTCCGCCGGAATAACAACCGTGGCTTTCGAAGGCCTCGGTAGGAATCAGCGGCTGCGCTTCCTTATAGCAGAGCCAGTCCGAGGTGGTGAAATGCTTCCAGTGTTTCATGCCGTGCAAGGCATCAAACGGAAACCATTGATAAAAAATATGGTATTTTTCACCGTCGAAAATCAAACCGTTGGGATCGTTTAACAGCCCGGTAGGCGGGGCGAGATGATAGCAGGGACGAAAGTCCTTATCTTCTTCGACCCGGCGGCGGATATTTTCCAGTTCGCCCGCTTGTGCGGCCAGAATACTTTTATATTTTCCGTTATTAAAAATCATCATATTGTTTTTTCTTGAGCTAAAAAGATTAAAAGTGCATATTTATGCACTTTTAATCGGGTTAATCGGCCAGAAAACGGGCTAATTGGGATTGGGTCGGTAGAGCCGACATGGCACCTTTTGCGGTAACCGCCAATGCGCCGCAGGCATTGGCCTGGCGTATAATGGCACTTAAGGCTTCTTCTGTTTGCCAGTGCGCCGTCTGTGCCAAACCGGCCAACAAACCGCCGACAAAGGCATCTCCCGCGCCGGTGGTATCTACCGCCTTCAGCGCTTTACCGCAGATAAGCGCCTGATGACCCTTAATATGATATTTCGCTCCCTGTTTCCCCAGCGTAACAATAATCAGTTTTTCGGGATAACGGGCGCTGATTTCGGCAAAGGCTTGTTCGGGCCGATGGTTGCGGGTCAACAGGCAGAGTTCTTCTTCCGAAAATTTCACTACATGGGCCAAAGCTACCGCCCGCATGACCTGTTCAATCATCTCTTCTCGGCAGCTCCACAGGCTTTCGCGCAAATTGGGATCAAAGGAAACCTTACCGCCGACAGCGGCGATATTTTGCATGGCGGTTAGTGCGGCAGTACGCGAAGGTTCGTTAATCAGTGCGATGGAGCAACAGTGCAGCCAGTCGCCGGCGTCGAAAGCGGGTAAATCGCCAATTTGTAGAAATTGATCCGCACTGGGGTTGACCATAAAGGTAAAACTGCGCTCTCCCTCTTCCGTAAGCCCGACGACGACGGTGGAAGTACGCTGTTCGGGATCCAGTTTCATATACCGGGTATCAACCTGTTCCCGCATTAATGTGCGTTGCATAAATTCTCCCAGCGGATCCTTGCCCACTCTGCCGATAAAAGCACTTTTTCCGCCTAAACGGGCCACTGCAACGGCAACATTTGCCGGCGCACCGCCGGCACAACGCAGATAATGATTATCGCCGTCGGGAATAAGATCAACCACGGCATCGCCTAATACCCAGATTTTATTTTTCATTTGCTTTACCCGTTCCCTTTATTGCGCTTCGGCGGTTTAACATGATGGCTGAATTTTATCTGCCTAAAGTGCGGTTAAAATCAGCGTAGTTTTTTATTTGAAGATGATTGTGCAGCTTATTTCAGCGGAATACAGGCAAGATGGGCTTGCCTGTTTTCTGTTTTAATTTATCGCCCGGTGCGGTTTTATTTTACGCTGACACGGGCGAATTTGCGTTTACCGACCTGGTAAACCGCAGTGGAAGGACCGATCAGCGCTTTGGCGTCTTCCGCTTTGTTTCCGTCGATTTTAACCCCGCCTTGCTGAACCATACGTATGGCTTCGGAGGTGGAGGCGACCAAACCGGCTTCTTTCAGCAGATTAGCCAGGCCGATTTCTCCCTCAAAGGTGAATTCCGGCATTTCATCAGGTAGGGCGCCCTTGCGGAAACGGTTGATAAATTCCTGTTCCGCCGCATCGGCTTCCGCAGCGCTGTGGAAACGGGCGACGATTTCTTTTGCCAGCAGGACTTTTACATCGCGCGGATTACGCCCGGCTTCGACTTCTTGTTTAAACTGGGCAATTTCCTCTAACGGACGGAAAGAGAGCAGATTGTACCAATCCCACATTAATTGATCGGAAATCGACATGATTTTTCCGAACATTTCGTTCGGTGCTTCGGTAACGCCGATATAGTTGCCGAGGGATTTGGACATTTTCTTTTCACCGTCCAAACCGACCAGTAAGGGCATGGTAATCGCCACCTGCGGTTTTAAACCGGCGGATTTTTGTAATTCTCGTCCGATCAACAGGTTAAAGGTTTGGTCGGTACCGCCCAGTTCCACGTCCGCCTGCAGATGTACGGAATCGTAGCCTTGCAACAGAGGATAAATAAATTCATGGATAGCGATAGGCTGATTATTGGCAAAACGCTTTTTGAAATCGTCCCGTTCCAACATACGTGCAACGGTATAGTTGGAGGCCAGACGAATCATACCTTCCGTACCCAGCTGTCCCAGCCATTCGGAGTTAAATACGATTTTGGTTTTCTGCGGGTCCAGAATTTTAAAAATTTGCTGTTTATAGGTTTCGGCATTACGTAATACGTCTTCTCTGGTGAGCGGAGGACGGGTGGTGTTTTTGCCGGAAGGATCGCCGACCATACCGGTAAAATCACCGATTAGAAACATAACCTGATGACCCAATTCCTGAAACTGGCGCAATTTGTTCAGCACTACGGTATGGCCGAGATGAATATCCGGTGCGGTAGGATCTGCGCCTAATTTTACGTTTAGCGGGCGCTTTTCTTTTAATTTTTCAATTAAATCCTGCTCGGAGAAAATTTGTTCGATACCGCGTTTGAGTTCCGCGAGAACAGTATTCATATCAGTCATTATGCATTCCTGTAGTCTGTTTAAACATGAGTTTAAGCATTATAGAGATTCTGCATAAAATGAAAAGGTTATTATCCGCTTTTCGGTGAAAAACAAGGCTATGCCCTTGGTCGATTTCAGACTGATAGCAATATGCGGGACAAGAGAAGGACGAAAAAAGAGAAGGGCAAAGAAAAAGCGAAGCATAGGAAAAATACGTAAGAAGATAAATAAGCGGAAAAAGCAGCGGCAGAGGGGGGAGAGGAACTCGGAATATTGTCAGTTATAATTTAAAAGCGGGAAAGACAAAGAAAGACTTCTTATACATTCTTTGCCCTTTGGGGTTCTTATTTGGGTTCCTCATTATTATTTTTTCATTGATCAAGGGGAAAATATCAGGCTGCGAATTTGATATCGCTGCGCGGTCTGAGCTGATGTATGGTACTGGTAACCGTGCCTACAATAGGTAAAGCGCTCCAATCCGAGGTTTTAATCTTACTGCCTTTGGCGCTTAAGGGGAAAAAAACAAATTCATTATTATCATGCGCAATAAACTCATAGATTTCCATTTTTCCTTCGATCTCCAGTACCAGCAGATCATTCATAGACAGCGCATTGCTTTTTTCCACCACCAGCATATCGCCCTGTTCAATGCCCCAGGCCAGCATATTCGGATCCGTAACCCGAATAAAGCAGGTTTGCTGCGGACGTTTGATGCAATAAAGATTCAGATCCAATTTTTTACTGAAGTTGGCGTTTTCCTGCTGCATATTGTCGTAAAACGGGATCGGCCGGTAGGAAAAACTATTATGCTCGGAATGCGCTTGTGAATTTACCGGATTCATCTGATTCATCGCTTTTCTCCCTTCTTATTATTTGGCGGAATGCCGAAATTCAACGAGTGAACATTACTGTTTGTTTATACAGGTTGATGATACTGTTAATTTAAACAGTATGTCAAATAAAATTTTTAAATAATTTGGAAAAAATTCGAGCGAGTATTTTCTTTCGGATTAATTTGCGTTAACCTTGCCCTGGTACCATATTTTAATTTTAAAAACATTTGTCATTTTTAGATTTTAATTAATAAATAATGGTATTTTTTAGATTTTTTATAATTAACCTAAGCGATATATTCGCTTACATGACCTAAGTAAAGAAAAAGAATATGAATAGCTCACGTTTATTTTCACTTTTATTTCATGGCAATCTGGTTAAACGGATTTTCATCGGGTTGTTACTCGGTATTTTGGTTGCCTTGATTTCTCCCTCCCTGAATGCCCTTGTGGGATTTAACCTGGCGGATAAGGTCGGTATTCTGGGGCAAATTTTTGTTCGTTCTCTGCGTTCCGTGGCGCCGATTCTGGTGTTTATTCTGGTTATCGCCGCTATTGCGAATAAAAAGGTCGGTTCGAAAAGCAGCATGAAAGATATTGTAGTTCTTTATCTGATCGGTACTTTTCTCGCCGCTTTAACCGCCGTATTGGCCAGCTTTATATTTCCAAGTAAGGTGGCGCTGGTAACCGGCGATCATTCTTTATCACCGCCGGGCGAATTATCCGAGGTAATGAGCGGTTTAATCTTTAACGTGATCGATAATCCTATTACGGCGTTATTCAATGCGAATTTTATCGGTATTCTGGCTTGGGCCATCGGGTTGGGGGTGGCTTTACGTCATGCTTCCGAAGCCACTAAAAATGTCGTGAATGACTTTGCCGAGGCGGTTTCTAAAATCGTGCATTTTATCATTGCTTTCGCCCCTATTGGGGTATTTGGTCTGGTGGCGGAAACCTTGGGTGATAAAGGATTACAAGCCTTAGGTCAGTATATTCATCTGCTTGCGGTTTTAATCGGCGCTATGTTGTTTGTCGCTTTTGTGATTAACCCGATTCTTGTGTTTTGGAAAATACGGCGTAATCCGTTCCCGCTGGTTTGGACCTGTGTTCGCGAAAGCGGCTTGACCGCCTTTTTAACCCGCAGTTCGGCGGCTAATATTCCGGTTAATATGGCTCTGGCAAAACGTTTAAATTTAGATGAAGAAACCTATTCGGTTTCCATTCCTCTCGGCGCCAATATTAATATGGCGGGTGCGGCCATCACCATTACGATTTTAACTCTTTCCGCCGTTTATACTTTGGGCGTGGAAGTGTCCATACCTACCGCTCTGTTACTCAGTGTTGTGGCGACTGTTTGCGCCTGCGGCGCCTCCGGCGTATCCGGCGGTTCTTTATTACTGATTCCGCTGGCCTGTAGCTTATTTGGTATTTCCAATGATATTGCCGCACAGATGATCGGCGTCGGCTTTATTATCGGCGTTTTACAGGATTCCACCGAAACTGCGCTGAATTCTTCCACCGACGTATTATTTACCGCCGCGGTTTGTATCAGCCAGGAGGAAGATAATAAATAATTTTTATTACATAATGTAACTGGAAATAAGCGCTTTCGTTTTATCGAAAGCGCTTTATTTTCAGCTTTCAGTTGGCTGCGGATAAAAGGATATAAGTGGAAAATGAAAAATTTAATCGCCCGTGATGCGTTATTTCGCAGTAAAGCGGGAGAATCGCTGCATTTGCCCCGGTTAAGCATCGGAATACGTGATTTCTGGGCGGTGGTCGGTGCTAACGGAAGCGGTAAAAAGATATTTTCATCTGTATTGGAAGATCGTCTTTCGCCCTTATCCGGAGAATATTGCAACGGTTTTCACCGTATTCGATGTCTGTCCTTTGAAGCTCAGCAAAGTATTCTGGAGCAGACCTTTAAAGAGCGTAACAACGATATGTGCGCTCCGGAGGATTTCGGAAAAACCGCCGCCCAGATAATTCTGAGCGCCGGCGGCGATAAGGAAGCCTGTAATCATTATGCCATGCAACTGAATATCGGTGGATTACTGGAACGCCCTTTTATGCATCTTTCCAGCGGCGAAAGCCGTAAGGTGTTGTTGGCGCAGGCGCTGGTTGCGCAGCCCGATTTACTTATTCTGAATGATCCCTTTGAGGGGCTGGACGAAAAATCCGTGCAGCAATGGCTGCAGCTTCTGACCGCGTTAAAAGGAAAGATGGCGATAGTGCTGATCCTCAGTCGCTTGGCGGATATTCCGTCCATAGCGGATTATATTGCCTTGCTGGAGCGGCATCAGCTGGTTTTACAGGGAACAAAAGAGCGGATTGAAAATGAAGAGATTTTTCAGCAATTACGCCATGGGGAGCTGTCCCTGCATAGCGCCCTGCCCGAAAGTATCGATACTTTCCCTCTGCCGATAGCGGGGCGGAATACTTTCGAATTGCAGGGGCTAAAGATTCAATACGGCGATAAGCGGATTCTGGATAACCTCAGCTGGAGCGTCGCACCGGGTCAGAACTGGTGGATTAAAGGACCGAACGGAGCGGGAAAATCCACTTTGCTGTCCGTGATTAACGCCGATCATCCGCAAGCTTATGCCAATAATGTAGTGTTGTTCGGTAAAGCGCGCGGTAGCGGCGAGAGCATATGGGAGATCAAGCGTAATATCGGTTATCTCAGCAGTCAGTTGCATATGGATTATCGAGTGAGCTGTACGGCGGCGGATGTTATTTTATCCGGATTTTTTGACAGTATAGGGATTTATCGCCAGGTTCCGGAAGCGCTGAAACTCAAAACCCGGCAATGGCTGGAACGCTTAAATATGCAAGCATTGGCACAGCAGCCTTTCCGTTCCTTATCTTGGGGGCAACAGCGTTTGCTACTGATTGCCAGAGCAATGGTAAAACATCCGCCGTTGCTGATTCTGGACGAACCTATGCAGGGGTTGGACGCATTGAACAGGAAGCTGATCAAGGTTTTTATCGATCAATTGATAGGAAACAGCCGTACCCAGCTTTTATTGGTTTCTCATCAGAATGAGGACGTACCGGATTGTATTACCCATGTGCTTGAATTTGTGCCCTGCGCTCAGGGTTATCGCTATTGTATGGGGACTTACGAGGAATTCATGGAACAGAGGATTTCAGATTAAAAACGAATACTTTCTAAGTCTATACAAAGTGCGCCCCGATTTGCTATATTCTCGATGGTGAATGCAATCCCTCGCATTCTTGTTATTGCAGCTAAGTTCAGGAGAACTATATGGATATTTTTTACGGATTACCCCTTACCACCATTATCTTTATCGTTTTAATTGCAGTAATAGTCTTTTCGACGCTGAAAACAGTGCCGCAGGGATATCACTGGACCATTGAACGTTTCGGTCGCTATACCAAAACCCTCACGCCGGGGCTGAATTTCGTCGTACCTTTTGTGGATCGGGTCGGGCGCAAAATCAATATGATGGAGCAGGTACTGGATATTCCATCACAGGAAGTTATTTCCAAGGATAACGCCAATGTTGCCATTGATGCGGTATGTTTCGTACAGGTGATCGATGCGCGCAGCGCCGCTTATGAAGTGAATCATCTGGAGCAGGCGATAATCAATCTGACGATGACGAATATCCGTACCGTGTTGGGTTCGATGGAATTAGACGAAATGTTATCGCAGCGCGATAATATTAACGGTCGGTTACTTTCCATTGTTGATGAAGCGACCAATCCTTGGGGCATTAAAGTTACCCGTATCGAAATCCGTGATGTACGCCCGCCGCAGGAATTAATCGCTTCGATGAATGCGCAGATGAAAGCGGAGCGTAATAAGCGCGCTGATATTCTTGAAGCGGAAGGGGTGCGTCAGGCGGAAATTTTACGTGCGGAAGGGGAAAAACAGGCGCGTATTCTGAAAGCGGAAGGGGAACGGCAGGAGGCTTTCCTACAGGCGGAAGCGCGCGAACGTGCGGCGGAAGCCGAAGCCAAAGCGACCCAAATGGTTTCCGAGGCTATTGCACATGGAGATACCAAAGCGATTAATTACTTTATCGCCCAGAAATATACCGAAGCCCTGAAAGATATCGGCGGTTCGCCTAACAGCAAAGTGGTGTTAATGCCGTTGGAAGCCGGAAATCTGATCGGTTCGGTGGCGGGTATTGCCGAATTGCTGAAAAACGATAAGAAAGCCTAATCCCTTATTAGTCGCAATAGGGTTTTCGCAGGCGAAAGGCGGTTTGGCAAACCGCCTTTCATGCTGCACTAAGGTATAACATCAGGAGAAATATCATGGAATGGCTGACAAACTGGGGTCTATGGCATTGGCTGATACTGGGCTTTGTTTTATTAATCGGTGAAATTATAATCCCCGGTATTTTTTTATTGTGGTGGGGATTGGCGGCTTTAATTATCGCATTGCCCGCCTGGTTGTTGCCTTCGCTTTCGCTTACGCTGCTGGCTGTACTTTATGCGCTTTTGTCTTTGCTGCTGAGCCTGGTTTGGTGGAAGTATCAGCATGGCAGAGATATGCGTGATCAAGCGGTTTCCGTGTTGAATCGGCGTGATCAAGCCATGATTGGTATGCAAGGAAGAGTATCCGAAATAGGTGAAGGGCGAATCGGTCGCGGATGTTTCGGCGATACTACCTGGCGTATCGAGGGCGAGGGTTTGGCCGTCGGTGATACGGTGGAAGTGCTGAGCGTGCGGGGGATTACTCTGTCGGTTAGAAAAATTAATTAGGAATTTTATGAATCATTTAATTATTTGTGCTCATCCGAATACAAATCATAGTTTTAATCGCGCCATTGTGGAGCGGGTTGTCGATACTAGCCGGCAAAATAATGCGGATACGGTTGTGCGCGATCTGTATAGGCTGAATTTTAATCCAGTACTAAGTTGGGAAGAGCTGCAAGGCAGTTTTCGCGGTATTATTGCGGCGGAAATTAAACATGAACAGCAATTTATTCTTGAGGCGGATTTAATCACCTTGGTTTATCCCTTATGGTGGATGGGTTTTCCCGCCATTTTGAAGGGCTATCTCGACCGCGTTCTGACGCACGGATTCGCCTACCGTACCGATGAAACGGGAAGCTGCGGCTTATTGTCGAATAAAAAATTACAACAATTTATTACCATGGGTAATAATTCCGAGCGTTATCGCCAACTGGGTTTTGCCGAGTCCCTTGAGCATACTCTGGTTAGCGGGCTGTTTAATTATGTGGGTATCACCGATATTCAGCACAGTTTTTTAGGCGATATTCATATTATCGACGATCAGGCACGCAAGGCCTTATTGGAGGAAGTCGAGCAAAAAACTCGGCAAAATCTGACCGCACTTACCGGGAAGGCTTAATATGAGTGAAGATAAGTTAAGTCATTTCTCTTTAATCAGCCGCTTATTCGGTAATCTGTTTTACCGCACGCCCCAGGATCCTCTGTTAGACGGGGTATTCGATTGGTTAAAACAACAGGGATTAAGCGCACTCTGGCCGTTGGAACTTGATGAGCAAACGGAAAAAGCGCTGCAAAGTCTTCAATTGGCAGTGGATAGAAGCTTACTGGCGCAAGAATACCGGAGCCTGTTTGTCGGTGAAAAAGCAAAGGCGGATTGCAGAATTTCCGCTTATGGCGCGGATCCGGACGCTTTTATCGCTTTTCGTCGTCTGCGCGCCATGCCGGAGGTGGAAAGTGCGGATCATTTCGGCTTGCTTTTTTTGAGCGCTTCCTGGCTGGAAGATAATACGGATTCCCCGGCGGCACAGCGGGAATTGTTCGAAACTTTTCTGCTGCCCTGCGCCGCGCCTTTTTTAAGCGCGGTAGAGAAGGGTGCTTTATTGCCTTTCTATCGTGCGCTGGCGCTGTTATCCCGCCAGATTTTAGCGGCTATGGCAGATGAGTTAGAAGAACAAGAAGCCATAAACTAAAGGGGAATTATGCCGCCTGCCCGTCGGTTTCAAGCGGATTCTGCGGGGCGGCATTAATAGCTTCATATAAGGGCGGCAGAATCCGGCTGATCATATTCAGCTGCTGAATAGGTACGCTGAACGGAGAATGTTCTGTATATTCCGCTTTGTCATTGCATTGCTTCAGACTTAATTCAATATTCAGATACTGACCTTCAAATTCCTGCGCCGAAAGCTTTTCTATATTTTCCAGCAACAGAATGATTTTTTTTGCAATGGGGTAAAACTCCAGCAGAAAACCGGTGTTCTGGCGCAACTGTTTCATATTCTGTCGATAGGCGCCTAAAGCCGAAATATAACTGAGCAGGGAATAGTTTATTTTCAGCAGTTCAAATCCTTTTTGCAGATAGTTTTGATATTTTTGCGGTTCGCTATTCATATTGGAAACCGCCGTACCCAGTGCCGTTGCACTTTCGTGAGCGCGGCGGCGGGCGATGCGGTATTTCAGATTATCACCGCGGCCGAATTGCAGCTGGCTGATAATGTGCAGCAGATATTTCGCATTACTTTTAACCGCCCGATGGGTAACTTTATCCAGTTGCAGATATTTCCAGTCCGGCCATAAATAGGATACGCCGAACCAGGCAATGGCGGAGCCGATTAGGGTGTCGATCAGACGCGGCAGGGTGGCGGCGTAAATATCAAAACCGATAATATCAAAACTGGCCAGCACCTGTAGGGTGATAAAAAAAGTCGAATAGCTGTAGTTATTGGTACGAAAGAAAAAGAATAGGGTACTGGTTAGCACCACAAAGCCCAGTTTAGCTTCCAGCGTGGACATCATATAAGGCAGAAGTGCTGCGGCCAGAACGCCGAGCAGGGTGCCGATAATACGTTGTTTCAGGCGCAGCTTGGTGGCGGAATAATTCGGCTGGCAAACGAAAATCGCCGTAAGCAGGATCCAGTAACCGCGATCCAACTGTAAAAATTCGACGGTGGCGCAGCTTAAAAATACCACGATGGATAAGCGTACCGCGTGCCGGAACAGTTGCGAACCGAACATAAGATGGCTGCGAATGACCCGTAAAATATTGCGGCAGCCGCTGATATTCTCGCTGTAAATCTGTGCCCGTTCGGTATTTTCGTCCTGATTCCGAGGGGTGGACTCTTGACCCAGATGACGTAGCTGCCAATCGATGGCTTGCAGGTTTTCCAGCAGGGTTTTCAGATGTAACAGGTTTTTCTGCGCCTGTTGATGGGTCTGAGCATAAATTTCGAAGGACTGAGTGATGCCGGCTACGGCTTTTTCTAATCGCGGCTGATAATGATATTCCTGGTTCTGATGTAGGCTGCGAGCAATATCTCGGCAGGATTGGGCTTGTAATTCGAGCAGGCGTTGAATACGAAAGATTAAATCGGTATTTTTCAATTGTCCGGTTAATACCTGATAGTCAAAATGGCTGGAGTTTACCCGTTCATGAATATCCTGTGCGGCAAAATAATAGCGGATCATTCTGGTTGTACGCGAATGACGATGCTGTCCGCGAATCCGGTAAAACAATGCGATACGGCATAGATTAAAGGCATTAATCAGAGCGCTGTTTTTCATGGCCAGTTCAACCTGCAAGAGCGCCAGCTGTTCTATATCATCGGGATCAAAAAACTGCGCTTTCGCATCCAGATAATCGGCCAGTGCGAAAAACGACTTCGCCACACTTTCCTGTACCGGGCGGTTAGGGAAAAACAGGTATACGATTAGGGCGACCAGACTGTATAGGGAGGTACCGCATAAAATCATAATCGGATTAATATACCAGGGAGTCCCCGGCATATAGGTCAGTATCGTATACAGGGCCACTACCAGGGTACCGAATGCGATGGTACTGTAGCGCGGCCCTATGGCGCCGAGCATGGTAAAAACAAAGGTCATCAAGGTCATGACCGCGATAAAGGGAACGGATTGATCGATAAAGTACTGGACAATCAGCGAAGAAAAGGAAAATGCGAGCAGGGTATAGAAAATATTCTTCAGGCGCCCGGTCAGACGATTATCTAAATCCACCAGACCGCCGGCAATAATGCCCAGAATAAAGGGCATACTTTGCGCGGAAATGTCCAGAAACCAGATTAACAGAGCGGCGATATTAACTGCGATAAAAACGGGAATAGTCGCGATAATTTTGGTATTTAGCATATTAGCGGCGATGGAATTGTTGTTCCGCATAGCGGCGGCGCGCCAGTTCGGCAATCTCTTTGGCGACTACGCGCTGACCGACCGGAAACAGCGAAATACCCGCTAATTTAAAGTGAGCCAAACCGGTTGGGATACCGATAATGGTAAGGCATTGGGTAATGCCGGTGAAAATATGTAATAAGCAGAGCCACCAACCGAATAGGATAAACCAGATTAAATTGAGTACCCTACCCAGGCCGTTTTGCAGGGAGCCTGTAGGTTCGAGATATTTAACATGGATAATATCGTTACCGAAAGGTAGCAAAGACATTTTAGTGATTTCCCAACAGCTGCGGGAATAGGGCAGGGTGATGATCAGGAGCACACTGACCAGAGTCGCGAATAACCAGCCGAAGGTGGTTGCAAAGCCGCCTAAAACAAAATTCAGTATATTCAGAATAAAGGCCACAAAATCTCCTTAATAATGCCGAAAAGTGCGGTTGTTTTTGGCCAAGTTTTTTTATTTTAACCGTTCCTGCAAATATTGCGGATAATCGGGAATACGGATTGGCGTATTTTGGTCGAATTGGGGCGAACGGATGAGAAAATCCGCACTTGCCATATTCATCGCCACCGGAATGTTCCACACGGTTGCAATGCGCATCAGGGCTTTTACATCGGGATCATGAGGTACCGCATTCATGGGATCCCAGAAGAAAATCAGAATATCAATTTTCAGCTCCGCAATTAGTCCGCCCAGTTGCTGATCTCCGCCCATAGGGCCGCTCAGCAGGTTATTGATGGACAGGCCGGTTTCCTGATTAATCAGATTGCCCGTGGTTCCGGTTGCATAAAGATGGTGAGGGCGGAGAGCATCCGCATTACGTTTGCACCATGCGATCAGATCCGCTTTACAATGATCATGTGCGACCAGGGCAACCCGCTTGTCCGCAGGTAGAGTACGAAAGGTGCTTTGCATAATTTATCTCGCAGCTAAAAACTCGGCGTGATTGCGGGCTACAGGGCGGCGGCCTGCAATCACCCCGGATATAAAGGGGTATCCCCTCGATTATTTATGATTTTTCGCCCAGTCGAGGAAACGCGCCTGAGTAGCTTTGTCCGCCTGTTGATACCAGTATTGCAGCATTTGTTCGGCAACGTTTTCGCCCTGTACCGTTACTTTACCTTTTACCGCTTTACCGGCACCGCTCATAGGCACGGCGGCAGGCATTGCGGTTGTGGCGAAAGCCGGAACCGCAGCGGCCGCACCGGATGTATTATATTCGGACAGGTTTTCAATCAGATTGACGCTAGGTAGAAAGCCTTCCTGTTTTAAGTATTCCTGAGTGCTTTTCAGTTCCGTACCGGAAAGGGTTTTAACCGAGATTTTAGGCGCCCGTTTAAAGTTATTAACGTCCCGCTCATTGTCCAGTTTTGGTGCGGAAATCTGAATATCTTCATTAGAACCCTGGAAAGTTACCACGATAGGATCGGACTCGAATAAAGTACGATCGGAGCCGGAACGGACGATTTCGGACACGCGGACTACCACCTGATGTTTACCATTATCATTAATATTAAATGAGCGGGTTTCTTTTAACAGGGATTTGCTCGCTTTTTGACCGTCGATCGCTAAGAAATCTACATTAGATGAACTTGTAACAACACCGGCAAAACTTGCGGTACTCGTAAATAAAAGCAAAGTCGCTAATGTTGCAAGACGAAATTTCATAATTGCTCCTTTCTATCTAAGGATATGGGATTAATAAGTCAGATATGCTCTGCATATTAGGGCTGATTCGGGATCAGACTTCTCTGCAGGCGTGCCCTTGTATCCTATGCTAATTTAATTAAAATGAAAATAGCGAAACGGAAAAAATCTTTCCGAACTAAAGCGGATAGGGAGGAATATGCAAAAATCGGAATTTCGGGTATGGGGTCTGGTACAAGGCGTGGGCTTTCGTTTTTCCACCTGGCGCAAGGCTAATGAATTGGGGTTGTGCGGCTATGTGCGGAATCAGGCCGACGGCAGCGTCTATATTATCGCCTGTGGAGAGGAAAATGCGCTAAATTTATTTCGTCAATGGTTACAAACCGGCCCGCGCAATGCCAAAGTAACTCGCGTTATTGAACAGCCGTATCATATTAATCGAGCTTTTACCGGTTTTCAGGTGGAAAGATAAGCGAGCTTTCAGGTTAGCCGGAGGATTATCGCAAACAAATTCTAAGAAATCGAGGTGAGGTTCAAGTTGGCACAAAGCATGAAATAGCCCCTGAAATTGCTAACCGAGGAATAATGATATAAGGGAATATAAAGTATGATGGTGCGACCGGGTGGACTCGAACCACTGACCCCCACCATGTCAAGGTGGTGCTCTAACCAACTGAGCTACGGTCGCATTTGGGAGGGCTGTATTTGACAGCGGGGTGAATAATATAAGTTTTTATCGGCAAAGACAAGCGATATTTTTACAATAGCGGATAATCGCTAACTTTTTAATCAACCCTAGAAAAACCGGGAAATTCCGGAGGAACTCCCGGTTTTTAAGGTTTTGGTGCTGCTGTGCAGACTTAGATAAAAGCCGGAGCCATTTGAAGAACTGATTTTGCTGCGCAATTAATTTTCTTTTATCACCGCCGCAATTTGTTCCGCATATTGTTGCGCCAGTTCGGCTTCTTCACATTCCACCATTACTCGGATCAGCGGTTCCGTACCGGATTTGCGCAACAGAATACGCCCTTTGCCCTTCAATTTCTGTTCCACCTCGGCCGCCACTTGCTTAACCGCCTGATTTTCCAGCGGATTCGTACCGCCGGAGAAGCGAATATTGATCAGTACCTGAGGAAACAGCTGTACGGCGGAACTTAGTTCGTGCAGCGATAACTTATGCTGTACCATTGCGGTTAAGACCGCGAGGGAGGCGATGATACCATCGCCGGTGGTATTTTTATCCGCAATAATAATATGGCCGGAATTTTCTCCGCCCAGTACCCAGTTTTGCTCCTGCATTTGTTCAAGAACATAGCGATCACCGACTTTAGCTCTGATAAAAGGAACTCCCAGTTGTTTAAGAGCGATTTCCAGGCTCATATTGCTCATCAGCGTACCTACTACGCCACCTTGCAGATTACCGGCGCGCAGTTTTTCCCGAGCGATAATAAACAGAATCTGATCGCCGTCCACTTTGTTGCCCAGATGATCCACCATCATAATACGGTCGCCGTCGCCGTCATAGGCCAGACCGATATCCGCATTGGTTGCCAGCACCTTTTCGCGCAGGGCGGTAATGTCCGTTGCGCCGCATTTTTCATTGATATTCATGCCATTCGGACTGGTGCCTATTTCAATGACTTCGGCGCCCAGTTCACGCATAACATTAGGCGCAATATGATAGGTTGCTCCATGTGCGCAATCCACCACGATTTTGTAACCGTCCAGGCTTAAATGGGCGGGAAAGGTGCCTTTACAGAATTCTATATAGCGTCCGGCCGCATCGTTTATGCGGCTGGCTCTGCCGAGCTGGGCCGATTCTACGCAGTCCATAGGTTGTTCCAACATGGCTTCGATGGCTTCTTCCACAGCGTCCGGTAACTTTGTTCCCTGTGCGGAGAAAAATTTTATTCCGTTGTCATAATAAGGATTATGTGATGCCGAAATAACGATCCCCGCTTCGGCCCGGAAAGTTCGGGTCAGATAGGCCACCGCCGGTGTCGGCATCGGCCCGATAAAAGCGGCGGATAAGCCGGCGGCGGCAAGCCCGGCTTCCAGTGCCGATTCCAGCATATAACCGGAGATACGCGTATCCTTACCGATTAGAACGCGCTGTGAACCATGCGAAGCTAAGACTTTACCTGCGGCCCAGCCCAATTTTAGGGCGAATTCAGGGGTAATGGGGAATGTTCCCACCCGACCGCGTACGCCGTCGGTACCGAAATATTTACGTTCTGCCATTGTATTTTGTCCTTTGTGTTCAATGAAATAAAATGCGATTTGGTTATGCGTTCAGCATTGCCTGCCAAATTTTGAGAGCATCTGCGGTTTCCGCCACATCATGTACCCGTAAAATCAGGGCGCCGTTTATGGCGGCAAGCAAAGCGGCTGCAGCGCTGGCGGTGATACGTTGTTCCACGCTTTTATCCAGTACCGCTCCCAGCATGGATTTACGCGACAGTCCGGCGAGCACGGGATATCCCTGTACGGCAAAACGGGAAAGTTGTTGCAGCAGTTTATAATTGTGCTGGAGGTTTTTGCCGAAGCCGAATCCCGGATCCCAAATAATATTGCGCGCCGGAATACCGGCCTGCAAACAAGCTTCGGTACGTTGCAGCAGAAAGTCGGCCACCTCTTCGACCACATTATTATATTGGGGAGCAGTTTGCATGGTGCGCGGTTGTCCCTGCATATGCATCAGGCAGACGGGCAACCCCAGTTCGGCTGCGGTTTCCAAGGCATTGGGTTCTTGTAAGGCGCGGATATCGTTAATGATATCCATACCGACTTTGGCGCTTTCCCGCATAACTTCGGCTTTTGAGGTATCCACCGAAATCCAACAGTCGAAGCGGCGACGCACCGCTTCCACGACGGGAACCACCCGTGCCAATTCCTGCTCCGGCGAAACCTCTTCCGCCATAGGGCGGGTTGATTCTCCGCCGATATCAATAATATCCGCCCCCGCCTTAATCATTTTTTCTACGTGCTGTAGCGCTTTATCCAGACGGTAGAATTGTCCGCTGTCCGAAAATGAGTCCGGAGTGAAATTCAAAATCCCCATAATGCGAGGGGTGGAGAGATCTAAGCTGCGCTGGTTGGCATAGAGTTTCATACATTGCCTTTTTGAGTTAAAAGTGCGGTCAATTATAGACGAGTTTTTATCAAGATGGAAAGCAAGGGGAAGGGATTTTAAGGGCCGGGGCGGAGTAAAAAATATAATAAAAAACGCAGCGGAATATTTGTTTCCTCTGCGTTCAAATAGGATTAAATGGCGGAGGAACTGGGATTCGAACCCAGGGAGGGCGTAAACCCTCGCCGGTTTTCAAGACCGGTGCCTTCAACCACTCGACCATTCCTCCGTTGTGTAACGGCCTGCAATATAATATAGTTATCGGCATGAGTAAACTAAAATTTATCTCATTAGGATTAAAAGACGATAATTTGCGCATTTTGTTTATTATCGCTGCAATCCGTACCAAAAACATTTTGACTTTTACCCCTTTAAACAGTAATTTAACATTCTGCTATCATGTACAATTATTAAGGATTAAATTATGCCTCAGTCTAGACTTGTTATTGATTCCAGAGAACAATCGACCTCGTTATTAAGTACCCATAAGGTATTGCGTAACACTTATTTTCTGTTATCTCTGACCCTGGCTTTTTCCGCCTTTGTAGCTTATATTTCCATGTCCTTGGGGTTACCGCATCCGGGCATTATCGTAACGCTAGTCGGTTTTTACGGTTTACTGTTTCTAACCAATTCTTTGGCTAATAGTGGAGCTGGTATTATCGCCACCTTTGCTTTCACCGGATTTTTGGGATATACCCTCGGACCTATTTTAAATCTGTATATAGGTGCCGGGCTGGGCGATTTAGTGGTGCTTGCCTTGGGCGGAACCGCAGCGGTGTTCTTTGCCTGTTCGGCTTATGTGCTCACCACGGGTAAAGATATGTCTTTCCTGTCCGGTATGCTGTTTTCGCTGTTTATCGTATTGTTAATCGGTATGGTGGCCAGCATCTTCTTGCAAATTCCCGCATTGCATCTTGCCATCAGCGGCCTGTTTGTGATCTTCTCCAGTGCGGCGATTTTATATGAAACCAGTAACATTATTCACGGCGGTGAAACCAATTATATTCGTGCAACAATAAGCCTGTTCGTTTCTATTTATAATTTGTTCATCAGTTTACTGAATATCCTGTCTATTTTACGCGGTGATGATTAATTATCGCATCAATAGATAATTCCGACGCCCCTTTACCGGGGCGTTTTCGTATAATTCGTACGGGAAATAATATGCTTGAAGTCGAACATTCGGAAATCGCAACGGACGCCGAGGGTTATCTGCTCGATCTGAATCAATGGAATGAATCTGTGGCAAGGCTTATAGCCGAGCGTGAAAATCTGCAGCTGACCGATGCTCATTGGGAAGTGATTTATTTTGTGCGCGCCTTTTATCAGGAATATAAAACTTCGCCGGCCATTAGAATGTTGGTGAAGGCCATGGCGGATAAATTGGGGGCGGAAAAGGGCAATAGCCGCTATTTGCAACGGCTGTTTCCCGAAGGGCCGGCAAAGCAGGCGACAAAGCTGGCCGGTTTGCCGAAACCGGCAAAATGTTTATAAATATATTGAAATTGATAATCATTATCACTTGAAAGCCTGTTTAAATCCATTTAGTATAGCTGCGGTAGATTATAACATTCGGATAAATAAGGAGCGCCAGTGAAAAAGCTACTGTTAAATATTTTTCTTGTATCTATGGCAGCCATGCCCTTATGGGGCCATGCTAAATTAAAAGTGGTTACCACCTTTACCATTATTCAGGATATGGCACAGAATATTGCCGGTGATGCCGCCGAGGTTCGTTCTATTACTAAACCGGGGGCGGAGATTCATGAATATCAGCCGACCCCGAAAGATATCGCTCAGGCTCAGTCCGCAGATTTAATTTTATGGAACGGTCTCAATCTTGAACGTTGGTTCGAACGTTTTTTCCAGAATATGCAGGATAAACCGGCGGTTATTGTCAGTGAGGGTATCGAACCTCTGTCTATTTACGAAGGGGCTTATAAGGGACTGCCTAATCCCCATGCTTGGATGTCGCCGAGCAATGCCTTGATTTATATTGAGAATATTAAAAAAGCGCTGGTGAAATATGATCCGCAAAATGCACCGATTTACGAAGATAATGCCGGACGCTATGCGGAAAAAATCAAGCGTGCCGATCAGGAATTTCGCACCAGACTTGCTGCGGTACCTGAGCAACAGCGTTGGTTGGTTACCAGCGAAGGCGCCTTTAATTATCTGACCAAAGATTACGGGCTTAAAGAAATTTATCTATGGCCGATTAATGCGGAGCAGCAGGGTACCCCTCAGCAGGTTCGCCGCGTTATCGATTTGGTGCGTAAAAACAAGATTCCGGTGGTATTCAGCGAAAGTACCATTTCTCCTAAACCTATGCAGCAGGTTGCAAAGGAAACCGGCGCTAAATATGGCGGCGTACTTTATGTGGACAGCCTGTCCGCAGCGGACGGCCCGGTACCGACCTACCTGGATTTATTAAATATTACGGTTTCTACCATTATTGAAGGATTTGAAAAATAATGCCCCTTGTTGCCTCTATCCGCGTTGAAAATATTACGGTTCGTTATAATAACGGTCATACGGCTATTCATGATGTTTCTTTTCAGCTGGTCGGAGGCACAACCTGCGCACTGGTCGGTGTCAATGGGAGCGGTAAATCCACGCTTTTCAAGAGTCTGATGGGGATTATTCGTCCTCAGCAGGGAAATATACTGTTATGTGAACTGCCGATCAACAAAGCTTTGAAGCAGAATCTGGTGGCTTATGTTCCCCAGAGTGAAGATGTGGATTGGCAGTTTCCTATTTCCGTCTATGACGTTGTTATGCAGGGGCGCTACGGCTATATGAATTTTTTGCGTATTCCGCAGCAAAGGGATAAGCAAAAGGTTTTACAGGCCATGCAGCGAGTCGGTATCGAACATCTTGCGGAACGACAAATCGGAGAATTATCCGGCGGTCAGAAGAAACGCGTCTTTCTGGCCCGCGCACTGGCGCAGCAAAGTAAAATTATTTTACTGGACGAACCCTTTACCGGGGTAGATGTAAAAACCGAAAATGCCATTGTTGAATTACTCGGCGAATTACGGTCGGAAGGGCATTTAATTTTGGTGTCCACCCATAACCTCGGCAGCGTACCGGATTTCTGCGATCAAGTGGTGATGATTAACCGCAAGGTAATTGCGACCGGGCCGACCCCGACCACTTTTAATCAACATAATCTGGAACTGGTCTTCGGCGGTGTACTGCGGCACATTAAGCTGTCGGGCAGCGATTTACATGATGATGAAGATGCCCGTGCCGTTACCGTACTTACCGATGATGAACGCCCGGCGGTATTTTACGGGCAAACCAAAGTGGATCCGCCGGCGCCTATCGTTAAAAACTGCCTGCGCCCGGACTGCCGGGGGGCGGAACAGGGGGAGAATCGCCGGAAATGATCGCCCTGCTATTAGAGCCTTTCAGCTACGAATATATGCTGAAAGCGATTATTATCAGTGCCGCGGTGGGCGGTATCTGCGCATTTATGTCCGCTTACCTGATGTTAAAGGGCTGGTCTTTAATCGGTGATGCACTGTCCCATTCCGTCGTACCAGGTGTGGCTATTGCTTATTCTCTCGCTTTACCCTATGCCCTCGGCGCATTTTTTTCCGGTATTCTGGCCGCCCTGGCCATTCTCTGGGTTAAATCCGTTACCAAATTGCGCGAAGATGCGGTGATAGGTTTTATTTTCAGTACCTTTTTTGCCGCCGGTTTATTTATTATTTCCTTGAATCCGACCGCAGTGAATGTTCAGGAGATTATTCTCGGTAATATTCTCGGCATCGCTGATGAAGATGCGTTTCAGGTTATATTTATCATTGTGGTTTGCGCACTTTTCCTTATTTTATTCTGGAAAGATTTGCTCCTGGTCTTTTTCGACGAAACCCAGGCGACGGCCGTAGGATTATCGCCGCTGCGTTATAAAATTCTGTTTTTCACTTTGCTCAGCGCCTGTATTGTCGCCGCGTTACAAACGGTGGGAGCGATTTTGGTTATCGCTATGGTGATTACGCCCGGCGCCACCGCCTATTTGCTTACCGATCGATTCAGTCGCCTGCTTATTATCGCGGTGGCTCTCGGGGTTATTAGCAGCGGGGCGGGTGCTTATCTAAGCTATTTTATCGACGGCGCTACGGGCGGATTAATCGTTTGCCTACAGAGCCTGCTGTTTTTGCTTGCTTTCTTTTTCGCACCGAAATACGGTCTGTGTTTCCGTCAGCGGAGCGGAGCAAAAGGACAGGATTTCGCAGGAGAATCAAAATGAGCCTGATCCAATGGTTTATGGAGCCGCTGAGCTTTCCATTTATGCGTACGGCATTGCTTACCGCTTTGATTGTCGCCCTTATCTGCGCCGTACTTTCCTGCTATTTGGTGCTGAAAGGTTGGTCGTTGATGGGAGATGCAGTTTCTCATGCGGTATTGCCCGGTATTGTGCTGGCTTTTTTGCTGGGGCTGCCCTTAATGTTAGGGGCTTTTATTTCCGGTTTATGCTGTGCATTAGGGGTCGGCTATCTGAAAGAGAACAGCAGATTAAAAGAAGATACGGTAATGGGAGTCGTATTCGCCGGTATGTTTGCCTTGGGTTTGGTACTGTTTGTAGAAGTGGAAACCGATCAACACCTGATGCATATTTTATTCGGTAACCTGCTTGGGGTCAGCCGCGAAGAATTGTGGCAGACAGCGCTAATTTCCGCTTTGGTATTTACGGTGATTATCTTGAAGCGGCGGGACTTTTTACTGTTCTGTTTTGATGCGGGCCATGCTCGGGTAGCGGGCTTATCGCCGAAATTATTGTATTACGGTTTGTTGGTGATGTTGGCGCTAACCATTATTACCGCTATGCAGGTGGTGGGTGTGATCTTAGTGGTGGCGATGCTTATTTCGCCGGGAATTACCGCTTATCTGTTAACCAATCGTTTTGAATCCATGATGCTGATTGCGGTACTCACTTCGCTTACCTCCGCCTTGGCGGGCACTCTGCTCAGCTACCATCTGAATGCGGATATCGGCCCTTCCATCGTATTATTACAGGCCGGCTTCTTTATTTTGGCGCTGTTTTACAATAAAAGAAGAAAACCTCCGCGCGCGCCGGCTCTTGAAAAGGAACGGATTTCCGGTGCGGCTGAGCGCTGAACGACAAGAATTCCAGAATGAAATAACAGATAAAAAAACACCGCATTTGCCCCTGAATATTGATTTGATGAAATCCGGCGGCTAAAAGTGCGGTGTTTTTTTAGTTTAGTTTTATTGTCTATGCTTTATCAATAGGGGTGAAGACACGTTGTTCATGACCGACATACAACTGGCGCGGACGTACGATCTTAATATTGCCCTGATTATACATTTCTTTCCAATGCGCAATCCAGCCGACGGTTCTGGCCAAGGCGAAGATAACGGTAAACATGGACACCGGAATACCTATGGCTTTTAAGATAATACCTGAGTAGAAGTCCACATTCGGGTACAGTTTATGCTCGATAAAATAAGGATCGTTAAGGGCGATACGCTCCAGTTCCATTGCCACATCGAATAACGGGGTCTGAATGTTCAGCTCCTGCAACACTTCATAGCAGGTTTGGCGCATAACTTTCGCACGCGGATCATAGTTTTTATATACGCGGTGGCCGAAGCCCATTAAGCGGAAAGGATCGTTTTTATCTTTGGCGCGGGCAATAAATTCCGGAATACGATCCACCGAGCCGATCTGCTCCAGCATTTTTATACAGGCCTCGTTTGCCCCGCCGTGTGCCGGTCCCCATAAAGAAGCGATACCCGCAGCGATACAGGCGAACGGGTTGGCGCCGGAAGAAGCGGCGGTACGTACGGTCGAAGTGGAAGCGTTTTGCTCATGATCGGCATGTAAAATAAAGATTCGATCCATGGCGCGTTCCAGTACCGGATTAACCTCGTAAGGTTCGCAAGGCGTAGCGAACATCATATACAGAAAGTTACCCGCATAGGACAATTTATTCAGCGGGAACATAAAAGGCTGACCGATGGAATATTTATAACACATCGCGGCTAAGGTCGGCATTTTGGCCAGCAGTCGAATAGCGGTCAACTCGCGGTGGGCAACGTTGTTAATATCCAGAGCGTCATGATAGAAGGCCGCCAATGCACCGCTTACCCCGCACATAACCGCCATAGGGTGAGAGTCGCGACGGAAGCCGTGGAAAAAGCGGGATATTTGTTCATGTACCAAGGTATGGTTACGCACTAATTTGATAAAATCCTGATACTGGGTTTTATCCGGACGTTCGCCGAATAACAGCAAATAAGCCACCTCAAGGTAATCTGCATGTTCCGCCAGTTCGGCGATAGGATAGCCTCGATGCAGTAAAATCCCCTGCTCACCGTCAATATAGGTAATGGAAGACTTACAGGAGGCGGTTGACATAAAGCCCGGATCGAAGGTGAACAGATGATTTTTCACCAGCGCCTGTACATCCACGGCATCATAGCCAAGACTGCCTTTGTGAACGGGAAGAGTGAGTTCCCTGCCGTCGTTGAGCGTGAGTTTTGCGGTTAAATCGGACATAGGTATTTCCTTCTGGTTAAGATTATTATTTAATTTTTAAGTTAACCGCTTTCCTTCCTTAGAATCCGGAAGAGGAACAGCGGTATTAGGGTTATAGCGTTATGCCGTATTGCGTTTGTTTTTGTTGTAATAAGTTTTCAATATAATAATATTCTTTTTACTTGTCATTCGAAAAAAATAAAAAAAATTTAACCTTCTATCTAGCAAAGAATTGCTCCGTATAACGTAAGCCTCAGTAGTTTTAACAATCCGGCAGTTTGTTTTACATCGGCTCAGATTAGCATAGCGGAACTCTAATAAAAAAACAGCCACAAAAAATGTGAGTCAGATCAAAGAAACGGGAAAATGTTATATTTTTGTTAATTAATATAATGAAAAATACGGGTTAAGGCGTTATGTTAGAAAAGAAAGTTCTAACGGCATAGAACAAGATTATTTGTTATTTCCCATGTATAATGGCAAAAATAACAGGCACAACGAGGTACTTTTTATGCAACAAAATAGTCCGTTCGACCAATGGTTATCAACTACGGCTTTCGGTGCTGCAAGCCAGTCTTATATTGAAGAGCTCTATGAACAATATCTGCATGATCCGAACAGCATTGACGAAAGTTGGCGTAAAACCTTCGATTCTTTTCCCAAAACCACAGTTCCTGAACAATCCCATTCCTCCGTTCGTGATTATTTTAAACGTTTAGCCCGAGATAATTCCCAAAATGGTATCGGCGTGATCGATCCCAATGTCAGCGCACGTTTGGTTAAATTGCTGCAATGGGTTAACGGCCACCGTAATCGCGGGCATTTAGACGCAGATCTCGACCCTTTGAAACTCTGGGAACGAATGCCTTCTCCGACCTTAAGCTATAAATTCTACGGTTTTAGCGATGCGGATTTGGACGAAGAATTTGATATCGGCGGTTATGTATATGATAAAGAACGGATTTCCTTAAGAGAATTAGCCGATGGGTTAAAAAATACCTATTGCGGTACCATCGGGCTCGAATTTATGCATGTCAACGATTTGCAGGCTCGCACCTGGCTGCAACGGAAGCTGGAAAATCTGTTAAATAAACCGCTGTTTAATCAAGATGAAAAAATGACCTTTTTGCGCGAACTGACAGCCGCCGACGGACTGGAACGTTATTTAGGCGCAAAATTCCCGGGAGCCAAGCGTTTTTCACTGGAGGGCAGCGATGCCTTTATTCCGTTAATGAAAGAAATTATCCGACACGGAGCCAGAAACGGGGTGAAAGAAATCGTGATGGGCATGGCTCATCGCGGGCGTCTGAATATGCTGGTGAATGTGCTGGGTAAAAAACCGGCGGAATTATTCGATGAATTTGCCGGCAAACACCAGGGCGACGGAACCGGTGATGTGAAATATCATCAGGGCTTCTCTTCCGATTTTATGACCGATGCGGGTATTGTGCATCTGGCGCTGGCTTTTAACCCTTCCCATTTGGAAATTGTCAGTCCGGTCGTTATAGGCTCGGTAAGAGCCAGACAGCGCAAGCTTGGAGATGAAGCGGGAGGCAGCGTTTTAGCGATCACGGTTCACGGCGATTCGGCAGTGGCGGGACAGGGGGTCGTACAGGAAACCCTGAATATGTCTGCCACTCGCGGTTACAGCGTTGGCGGCACTATTAGAGTGGTGATCAATAATCAAATCGGATTCACCACATCTAACACCAAGGATACCCGTTCTACCGAGTATTGCACCGATATTGCCAAAATGATCGAGGCGCCGGTGATTCATGTTAACGGCGACGATCCCGAAGCCGTGGCCTATGCCGCCCGAATGGCGGTGGAATTTCGCACGCTATTTAAGCGCGATATTTTTATTGATCTGGTTTCTTATCGCCGCCACGGTCATAACGAGGCGGACGAACCTCTGGCAACGCAGCCCGTTATGTATCGCCTGATCCGTCAGCATCCGACGCCGCGCAAAGTATATGCGGATCGTCTGATTGGTGAAGGCGTGCTTACGGAAAATGATGCTATAGAGTTGACCAATAGCTATCGCGACGCTCTGGATCGCGGCGAATGCGTCGTCCCCGAATGGCGTGAAATGGATATGTCGGCGGTGGATTGGGGAAAATATCTTACCCGCGAATGGACGGAATATGAAAGTCGCTTTGATGCGGAAAGATTTAAAGAACTGGCGCATAAGGTATGTGAATATCCGGCGGATCACCCGATTCATGCCCGGGTGGAAAAAATTTACGCCGATCGCCGTCTGATGGCGGAGGGCGAAAAATTATTTGACTGGGGTATGGCGGAAACCATGGCCTATGCCACCTTATTGGACGACGGTCATCATATTCGCCTTTCCGGCGAAGATTCCGGGCGCGGTACCTTTTTCCACCGTCATGCGGTTTTACATAATATGAATGAACGTAAAGCCTATATTCCGTTGGCAAATCTGCATAAACATCAGGGGCATTTTGAAGTTTGGGATTCCGTGCTGACGGAAGAAGCGGTGCTGGCTTTTGAATACGGCTATGCGACGACCGCACCTAAAACCCTGACCATCTGGGAAGCGCAGTTCGGCGATTTTGCCAATGGCGCCCAGGTGGTAATCGACCAGTTTATCAGCTCCGGCGAGCAGAAATGGGGCAGAATGTGCGGATTGGTGCTTTTATTACCGCACGGCTATGAAGGGCAGGGGCCGGAACATTCGTCGGCGCGTCTGGAACGTTATTTACAGCTCTGCGCTCAGCAAAATATGCAGGTTTGCGTGCCTTCCACACCGGCTCAGATTTATCATTTACTGCGACGTCAGATGTTGCGTCAGATTCGCCGCCCTTTAATTGTTATCGCACCGAAATCCTTATTGCGCCATCCGTTGGCCGTTTCCAGCGCGGAAGAGTTGATTAACGGAAAATTCCGCAACGTTATCGGCGAAATCGATCCTATTGATCCGAAAGGCGTAAAACGCGTGGTATTTTGCGCCGGTAAAGTTTATTACGATTTACTTGAACGTCGCCGCGAGAATCAACAGGCGGACGTAGCCATTATTCGTATCGAACAATTGTATCCTTATCCTCATGAGGAAGTGCGGTCGATTTTAGCGGAGTTTTCGCATGTAACCGATTATGTTTGGTGCCAAGAAGAACCGCTTAACCAAGGCGCCTGGTATTGCAGCCGACATAATTTCGGCGCAGATATTCCGCCGCAGGCGACGCTGCGCTATGTGGGACGCCCGGCCTCCGCTTCACCGGCGGTAGGATATATGTCGCTGCATAACGAACAACAACGCGCTTTAGTAACAGAAGCCTTAGCCGTTTAACGAAATAATAAAGAAAGGAAAATGATTATGAGCAGCTTTGAAATTATCACGCCGGATTTGCCTGAGTCCGTTGCCGATGCGACCGTAGTGAAATGGCACAAACAGACGGGAGAAAGGGTTAAACGTGATGAGATCCTCGTTGAAATCGAAACGGATAAAGTGGTACTGGAAGTTCCCGCCATTGATGATGGAATATTGGAAACCATTCTTCAGCCCGAAGGCGCAACAGTGGTCGGTAAACAGTTATTAGGTAAAGTGGCAGCTGTAGGCGCTGCGGAACAAACCACCAAAGAAGTGCCGAAACAGGAACTGACCCCGGCGGATCGCTACCAGGCCAGTCTGACTCAGGATAAGGTTAATGATAATTTAAGCCCGGCCATTCGTCGTTTGCTCGGCGAACATGAACTGAATGCGGAAGATATTCAGGGCAGCGGTGTCGGCGGTCGTATTACCCGTGAAGATATCGAGCGGGTAATCGCTGCGAATAACGCTCGGGTGCAGCATCCGAGCGCTAGCCAAAGCGGGGGGAACAAACAGGGCACATCGGTTCCAACAGGACGCGAGGAAAAACGCGTACCTATGACACGTTTGCGTAAACGTATCGCCGAGCGTTTGCTGGAAGCGAAAAACAGTACGGCGATGCTGACTACTTTTAATGAAGTGGATATGCAGCCGATAATGCAGCTACGCAAAACCTATGCGGAAAAATTTGAAAAACAGCATGATACCCGACTGGGCTTTATGTCCTTTTATGTTAAGGCGGTAACGGAAGCGCTGAAACGTTATCCGGAGGTGAATGCCTCTATTGACGGCGAGGATATTATTTATCACGGCTATTTTGATATCAGCATTGCGGTGTCGACGCCGCGCGGGCTGGTAACCCCGGTATTACGCAATTGCGATAAACTCAGCATGGCCGATATTGAGAAAGAAATTAAACGCCTGGCGGAAAAAGGACGGGACGGCAAACTGACGGTTGAAGATTTAACCGGCGGAAATTTCACCATTACCAACGGCGGCGTATTCGGCTCCCTAATGTCAACCCCTATTATCAATCCGCCGCAAAGTGCGATTCTAGGCATGCACGCAATTAAGGAACGTCCTGTTGCGGTTGACGGGCAGGTGGTGATTCGCCCGATGATGTATCTGGCGCTTTCCTATGATCACCGTTTAATTGACGGCAGAGAAAGCGTGGGCTTTCTGGTAACGGTTAAAGAGTTACTGGAAGATCCTACAAGGCTGTTACTGGAAATCTAAGGGCTGCCGGCGGCGGATTTTCTCCAAGCGCTTTTCTTTTCCCGGGCAATTAATTATGAAAGGATATTAAATGAATTTACACGAATATCAGGCCAAGCAGATCTTTGCCGACTACGGTCTGCCGGTCAGTCGCGGAATTGTTTGTCGCAGTGCGGATGAAGCCGAAGAGGCGACGACAAAGCTAAAGGGCGAGCTATGGGTGGCAAAATGTCAGGTACATGCGGGCGGACGCGGTAAAGCGGGCGGGGTCAAAGCGGTTAGCAGTGGGCAGGAAGCTCGCGCCTTTGCTGAAAAATGGTTGGGTAAATCTTTGATAACCTTTCAGAGCGATGCCAAAGGCCAGCCGGTAAATGCGATTTATATTGAAGAAAGCGCGCAGATTGAGCGGGAATTATATTTAGGTGCGGTATTGGATCGGAGTCTGCAGCGCATCGTATTTATGGCTTCTTCTGCGGGCGGAATGAATATCGAAGAGGTTGCCCGTACTCAACCGCATCTGATCCACAAGGAAATTATCGATCCGCTGTCCGGCGCTATGCCTTATCAGGGACGGGAGTTCGCTTTCAAACTAGGCTTGGAAGGAAACCAGATCCGCCAATTTACCGAACTCTTTACCCGTCTGGGAAATTTATTTGTAGATAAAGATTTAAGTTTGCTGGAAGTAAATCCTCTGGTGATTACCAAACAGGGAAATTTACTTTGTTTGGATGCCAAAATGGTCGTGGATTCCAACGCATTGTATCGCCAACCGGAATTAAAGGCGATGCGCGATTCAAGCCAGGAAGATGCGCGTGAAGCCGAAGCGGAAAAATGGGATCTCAACTATGTGGCATTAGAGGGTAATATCGGTTGCATGGTAAATGGTGCCGGCTTGGCCATGGGAACTATGGACATGGTGAAGTTGTACGGCGGTAAACCGGCTAATTTTCTGGATGTCGGTGGCGGTACGACGAAAGAGCGGGTGGCAGAGGCGTTTAAAATTATCCTTTCCGATCCGGCGGTTAAGGCGATTTTGGTTAATATCTTCGGTGGCATCGTACGTTGTGATCTGATTGCCGAGGGAATTATTGCGGCGGTTGATGAAATCGGGATTCACGTCCCGGTGGTGGTGCGCTTGGAAGGGAATAACGCACAAAACGGCCGTCGGATTCTGGCTCAAAGCGGATTAAATATTATTGCGGCGGATAGTTTGACCGAGGCTGCGGTTCGGGTCGTAGAGGCGGCGGGGAAATAGTTATGGCGATTTTAATTGATAAAAACACCAAGGTCATCTGCCAAGGGTTTACCGGCGGACAGGGTACTTTTCACAGCGAACAGGCATTACAATACGGTACTCAATTGGTGGGAGGGGTTTCTCCGGGAAAGGGCGGCAGCCTGCATTTGGGGTTACCTGTATTCAATACGGTGCGTGAGGCTGTTGCCGAAACAGGTGCCACGGCCACGGTAATCTATGTTCCCGCCCCCTTCTGTAAAGATGCGATTCTGGAAGCCATCAATGCGGGATTGGCGTTAATCGTGTGCATTACCGAAGGAATTCCTGCACTGGATATGCTGGAGGTTAAGCAGAAGTTAAATCAGAGCGATTCCGTACTGATTGGCCCTAATTGTCCGGGCATTATCACTCCCGAAGAATGTAAAATCGGGATAATGCCCGGTGCTATTCATAGAAAAGGGCGCATCGGTATTGTTTCCCGTTCCGGTACCCTGACCTATGAAGCCGTAAAACAGACCAGCGACGAGGGATTCGGGCAATCCACCTGTGTCGGTATTGGCGGTGATCCTATTCCGGGGTCGAGTTTTATCGATATTTTGGCGCGCTTCGAGCAGGACGATGAAACCGATGCTATTGTGATGATCGGCGAAATCGGCGGTAGTGCGGAAGAAGAAGCGGCGGAGTTTATTCGGACCAAGATAAGCAAACCCGTTGTCGCTTATATTGCCGGCAGCAGTGCGCCGCCGGGCAAACGTATGGGACATGCGGGGGCTATTATCAGCGGCGGAAAAGGTTCGGCGAATGAAAAAATAAGCGCTTTACAGGCCGCCGGCGTAACCACGGTGAAAAGTCTGGCAGATATAGGTACGGCTTTAAGAAGCTTGCTCGCCTAAAGTGCGGTCGAAATTCTTAAGATTTTTTGTTATTGCCGTCGGGTGTTGCGATGCCCGACGGTTTTTTTATGCTTCAAAGGCGCTGTTCAGCCTTGTTTCAATATTTATCGGAATAAAAATCTATGCTATGTTTAACTTCTTTTTAACCTAAAGGAAGCAAAATATGCAAACATTATTAAAATTTACCAACTTTATGAGTAAGACCTTCGCCCTGTGGGTATTGCTCTTCGCCGCCCTGGCTTTTCTGTTTCCCGCTTATTTTTCCGGCTTGTTAGCTTATGTCCCTTATTTGCTGGGGATTGTCATGTTCGGTATGGGAATCACCCTGACCTTTCAGGATTTTAGTGAAGTATTTAAGCGCCCGAAATCCGTTATTATCGGTGTTATCGGGCAGTTTCTGATTATGCCCGGTATTGCTTTTGCTCTGGCAAAAGGGTTTAACTTACCGTCGGAGCTGGCGGTAGGGGTCATTCTGGTGGGCTCCTGTCCGGGCGGGACTTCTTCTAATGTAATGACCTATCTGGCAAAAGGAAATACCGCACTTTCCGTGGCCTGTACCACTATTTCCACGCTGTTATCGCCTTTTTTTACTCCGGCGATCTTTTATGTTCTGGCCAGCCACTGGATTGATATTGATGCGGGGAAAATGTTTATGTCGGTGTTGGAAATGGTTCTGTTCCCGATTTTCCTCGGACTGGTGGTACGCGCCTTGTTTAAGAAAAAAGTGGCGGAAATCAGTCAGACGATGCCGTTATTGTCGGTGATCGCTATCGTATTGATTTTGGCGGCGGTGGTTGCAGTCAGTAAAGACAGAATTCTCGACTCGGGTTTACTGATTTTTATGGTTGTGGTTTTACATAACTGCTGCGGTTATCTGCTTGGATTCGGGTTGGCGAAACTGTTTAAACTGAATAATGCGGACAGTAAAGCGGTATCCATAGAGGTGGGAATGCAGAATTCCGGCTTAGGGGCGGCATTGGCTTCGGCTCATTTTAACCCGATTGCCGCCGTTCCCAGTGCGGTATTCAGCTTTTGGCACAATGTTTCCGGGCCGATTCTGGCGAATATTTTTTCTAATCTGAAGAATAAGGACGAAGAAGCTTAATTCTGAGGTTGTGAGTGCTTATATTAACGGGGCGCCCGAACGGGCGCCCTGTTTTTTTCTATCCTTAGGGATAGGTTTATAATCTTGCCGTAGCAGCGAATTACTCAACCCAGCTGACGATTTCTTCCAGCGGCTTGCGATATTTACTTTTGATCGGTTTAGCTCGGTAGCCGAAGGTAACCATGACGGATACACCGTATTCCTTAGGATCAAAAACGCCGGCATCTGCCAGTATCAGGTTCACCTGTTCATAGTCAAAACCTTCGATAGGACAGGAGTCGATCCCAATGAGTGCGGCACCAGTCATCATATTGGCCAGGGCAATATAAGTTTGTTTGCTGCACCAGTCGAACAGGCTGCGTTCGCTTTCCAACACTTTCATATCATTGGTTTGGAAGGACTGATATTTGGCAATGGCTTTCTCCATCTGTTCCTCATTCAGTCCGCGTTTTTCCAGGGCGGTACGGAAAAATTCCGAATCATAGCGGGCATTCTTTTTAGCCAGAATGACGACCAGATGGCTGGCGTCTTCCACCTGGGTTGCCATTCCCCAGCTGACAGGTTTAAGTTTACGGCGCAATTCCTGATTTTGAATAACAACGAATTTCCAAGGTTCGGAACCGACGGAACTCGGGGAAAGGCGGGCAAGTTCTAAAATATAGGCGAAATCTTCCGCGCTGACTTTTTTATCCGGATCATAGGCGCGGGTTGCGCTACGGTGCTTAAAGGCTTCCAGAACCTGTTGTTTACTGATATTAAACATAGTTTTCTCCTTGCTTAAGGTTGGATAGTCTTGAGTTTTACTAATAGGCCGTCGCTGTTATTGAATAGCCTCATGTCGGCATATTTTCTGCATAATTAATTCGGCCATCATTTGTATATGGATTTCTTCCGCGTTTAAGGCCGGAATGTAGCGGTATGTATCGCCGCCGCAGGCAAGAAAGCGTTGCCGGTTTTCCTGTGCGATTTCCTCCAGGGTTTCCAAGCAGTCCGCGGCGAAGCCGGGACAGATGAGGGCGATGTTTTTAATTCCCCGGGCGGGAGCCTGCCGTAAGAACTCATCGGTATAGGGTTGCAGCCAGCTTTCTTTACCGAATCTTGACTGAAATGTTAGTCCCCATTGATGTTCATTTAGTTTCAGATGGGCGGCAACGGCGGCGGCGGTTTGGCGGCAATGCTCGGGATAATAATCGCCCTCCTGAACATAGCGCAAAGGAATACCGTGAAAAGAAAAGAGTAAATATTCCTCTTGTTGCCGATTTTTTCGGATTGTTTCCGCCAAGGCGGCAATATAATGTCGGTTAAGATGATAAGAATGAATAAATTCAAAAGGCGGAATATGCCGTTGCTGTTTCAGTGCGCGGGCAAAAGCGTCGAAAACCGAAGCGGTGGTCGTACTGCTATATTGAGGATAAAGGGGCAGCACGATAATTTGTTGTACCTGTTTGCGGATCAGATTGCGTACCGCATCTGAAATGCCGGGAGTACCATAGGTCATACCCAGCTCGACTTCGGCATCTATTCCCTGTTTGTGCAGATAATCTCGTAAGGCCGACTGCTGCTCCCGGCTAATCGCCAGCAGAGGAGAGCCTTGTTCCGTCCAAATGCTGCGGTAATTTTCGGCGACATGCTTGGCACGGCGCGGCAGAATAATGGCTCTGAGTATCGGCTGCCATTTCCAGGCAGGTAGATCGATAACACGAGGATCGCTGAGAAACTGGGCAAGATAGCGACGAATCGACGCCGCTTCGGGTTGCTCCGGGGTGCCTAAATTTGCCAGGATAATCCCGGTTTTACGACTATTTATCATGGATAACACTCAGGGTTAAACGGGAACTGCAACAGAGCTTTTGTTCCGAGTTGCGAATATCAATTTGCCAAACCTGCATACTTTTACCTAAGCGAATCGGGGTGGCGCGGGCGGTAACATAACCGGAACTTACCGGGCGGAGATGGCTGGCGTTTATTTCCGTACCCACTACGGCTTGTCCTTCATCGACGCAGCAATAGCCGGCCAGGGAGGCGACGGTTTCGGCCAAAGCGGCGGAAATGCCGCCGTGTAAAAAGCCCATGGGTTGAAGGGTGCGCCGGTCAACGGGCATTTCGGCTTCCAGCCAGTCATCGCCTTTAGCGCTAAATTTAATTCCCAGATGAGCTATGGCGCAATTCTGCCCGATAAGATTCAGTTGATCGAGGCTATAATTTTTTTTCCAAATAGGCATATTTTTACCGCTTTATAGGGTGGCTAAAATAATTTGAGCGGGATCGATGCTCAGCCAGTATGTTTCACCGCATTTAATTTCTTCGGCTTTTCCCGCCAGCGCGCAGAAAGTCAGGTTTTCCGCCGGTTGCAACATGATTTCCCGGCCTTCTTCCATATCCGATACGGCACTGACTACCGCCTGAAAACGGTTGTGCGCATTGTGCGGCATATGTTGATGTATTTTAACCCAAGGGGCTTTGAACATCAGCATGACTTCTTTACCGCAAGCTAATTGTAAGCGCTGCGCACTTTTTTGAGTTATCAACACCCGCATCGGTTCAGTTAAGCCATCGATCAGAATTTCCACCGGGCAACGGCCTCCTTCCTCCGGTAGACGGCTGACCTTACCGAAAAACTGGTTGCGGGCGCTACTTTGCAGTGAAAAACGCGCAGTGGCGGAAAGCGCGTTATTCAGCGCAATATTTTCGTCTTGCAGAACCCGGAAGGCTTTTTCCTGTGTCAGCTCCAGCAAATCATAGAGTTGTAATAGACGTTGTGCATAGGCGGTAAGTACGGTACCGCCGGCATTACGTTCCAGTAGCGGTTTCGGGCTGATTTTGTTCATTGCCTCCAGATTATCCCAAGCGCTTTTATAACTGACCTTAGCATTTTTGGCCGCCCGGTTGATTGAACCGCAGCGATTAATCTCTTTCAGCAGAAGGATTCGTTTAGGATCAACGAACAGGGTCCGGTGCAGCTTAATGGTGAGTAAAATTTCTGTTTGCAGCATGGTTTTCCCCCTGTTTTCCATGTGGCCTCATTTTAATGGAAAGTTTAATTTTAATGTAGCTTTTATTTCAGGAAAGGTTATATAATTCGTTACATATGTTGTTAATTATATAGCGAGGTCTATAATGTTAAAATTCAAAAAACTGATAACTGCTATAGCTGCCGGCGCAATGTTGGTTTCCCTATCCCTTCAGGCAAAGGTTACCGTATTTGCCGCTGCTTCCATGACTAATGCGCTGCAGGAAGTGGCTGCCGCATATAAGAAAGTTAATCCAGAGGAAGAAATCGTATTTTCCTTTGCCTCTTCCTCGGTACTTGCCCGTCAGATTAGCGAAGGCGCCCCGGCGGATATTTTTGTTTCCGCCGATCAGAAGTGGATGAATTATCTGGCCGAGAAGCAATGGATTATTGCAGACAGTCGCTCCGATTTAGTTGGTAATCGCTTGGTAATGATTGCGCCGAAAAGCAGTAAAATCACGGCGCTGGATCTAACCGATGAGATATGGCAAAGGGAGCTAAAAAGTTCTTTTCTGGCGGTGGGGGATCCTGAACATGTGCCGGCGGGTATCTATGCGAAAAGCGCATTTATCTATTTAAACCAATGGTCGGCACTGGAAAATAAATTAGCCCGAACCGATAACGTACGCAAGAGCCTACTGCTTGTGGAAAAGGGAGAGGCTCCCTTAGGGGTGGTTTATGCCACGGATGCCGCAGTCAGTTCGAATGTGAAAGTGGTTGCGGTTTTTCCGCCGGAATCCCATGCGCCGGTGGAATATCCGGTTGCCTTGGTGAAGGCGCATGATAATGCGGAAAGCCGGGCCTTTCTAAATTATATGAAATCCGCCGCGGCAAAAGAAATTTATGCCAAGTTCGGCTTCTCGGCGAAATAAAAAGAGCGGTCATTTTTTTTAAAGTTTTTTTATAATTTTGCAGCCTGAACGGGACGGATGTTTATTTTTCCCGCAGATAGGCGAAAATCCTCGGCATTATAAATATTAGGAATTCGGATAAGTAACCTTATGTTAGCTTCATTAGTTGAATATTTTCGCTTATCAGCATCGGAAATTAACGCCGTATTACTTAGTATTAAGGTAGCGTTAGTGGCGATGTCGGTCAGTTTGCCCTTTGCCGTTTTGGTCGCCTGGTTACTGGCACGCAAAAATTTTCGCGGCAAATCCCTGCTGGACGGTATTGTACATCTTCCCCTGGTATTGCCGCCGGTGGTGATCGGCTACTTATTATTGATCATTATGGGACGCAACGGCGCTATCGGCAAATATTTGCTGCAATGGTTTGATTTCAGTTTCGGTTTCAGCTGGTACGGTGCGGCGCTCGCTTCCGCTATTGTGGCCTTTCCCTTGGTCGTGCGCGCTATTCGTTTGGCGCTGGAAAGTGTCGATTTCAAGTTGGAGCAGGCGGCGAGAACGCTGGGCGCCTCTCCGGTTCGGGTATTTTTCACCATTACTTTGCCGCTGTCGTTGCCGGGGATTTTAGCCGGGGTGATTTTGGGATTTGCCCGTTCTCTCGGCGAGTTCGGTTCGACGATTACCTTCGTTTCCAATATTCCGAATGTTACCCAGACCATTCCCTTGGCCATGTATAGCTTTATCGAAACGCCCAATGCGGAAAGCGCGGCGGCGCGCTTGTGTTTGATTGCAATTCTGATTTCATTGGTTTCATTATTGCTGTCCGAATGGCTGGCAAAATATACGCAGAAAAAACTGGGGCAGCGCGATGTTAGAGATTAAGCTTAAAAAGCAACTCGGTCAATTAGGGTTAAGCGTCGATTTAAAGATTCCCGGCAAGGGAATTACCGGGCTGTTCGGGTTATCCGGTTCCGGTAAGTCTTCATTGATTAATCTGGTTGGCGGACTGATTCGTCCTGATGAAGGATTCATTCGCTTAAACGGACGTACTTTGGTGGATAGGGCGCAGAAAATCTGGTTGCCGCCAAATTTACGCCGTATGGGTTATGTATTTCAGGATGCGCGTTTATTTCCCCATTACAATGTGCAGGGTAATTTAGGCTACGGCATAAAAAAATTTCAGCGGGCGGAATTCGAGCATATTGTGGAACTGTTAGGCATAGGCCATTTACTGAAGCGCTATCCGCAGACCCTGTCCGGCGGTGAAAAGCAGCGGGTGGCTATCGGACGGGCTTTACTGACCAATCCGGAAATGTTGCTAATGGACGAGCCGCTTTCCGCTTTGGATTTACCGCGCAAAAGAGAATTACTGAGCTATCTGGATAAATTATCGGAGCAGATCAATATTCCGATTTTATATGTAACCCACAGTCTGGACGAACTGTTCCGGTTGGCGGAGCGGGTTGTACTGCTGGATAATGGTAAGGTAAAAGCTTTTGATAGCTTGGAGAATCTGTGGCAGGGCGAGTTACTTGCACCTTGGAAAACCCAAAGTGAGCAAAGTGCGGTACTTTCGTTACCTATTTCAACTCAAAATATTGCTTACAAAATGACCGCTCTTCAGCTCGGTACGCAGCCGCTTTGGGTAAAAGCGGTGCCGGGCGAAATCGGTCAAAAAGTACGTATTCGGATTTATAGCTCCGATGTGTCCATTGCGCTGAATATTGCTGAAAAAACCAGTATTCGTAATATTCTGAGCGGGATAATCAGCGAGATTAAGGCATTTGAGGATCATAGCGAGATTGAAATCCGTATCGGCGAACAGAAAATTTGGGCCAGTGTGAGCCGATGGTCCTGCGAAGAGTTGGGGTTGCAAAGGGGGCAACAGATTTATGCACAAATTAAGGCGGTATCGGTACTTTAAGCGGGGCGGCCCTGCGCCCCAGAGCGGGTTATTTTTTCCGTGCCAGCATAGTAACGAATTTCATTCGGATACGATTGCCCTTTTCATCGGTTTTATGTAATTCACCCATTTCTTCATTATATTTAATCAGCTCCCAATCTCGGTAATATTCTTTCAGCTCATTTTGTTTGAAGGTAAAAGAAAAGGCCAGAGGGCAGGGAACATCCTCGGTAGACATGGCGGCGACGATTAAATTATAGCCGCCTGAATTGGTATGGGCCTGCATATTTTCGATAATGGCCGGTACCGCCTGCGGGTTCAGGAACATAAAGACCACGGTGGACAGGATAAAATCGTAATTCTCGCGGATATCGGCCCGGTTAATATCATAAAGAGCGGTTTGAATTTTCAGATTTTCCTTTTGCGCCGTATCGGATAGAAAAGCGATGCTGTTAGCATTATGATCCCAGGAAGTAACCTCATAGCCCGCCAAGCTTAAATACAGGGAATTGCGTCCCTGTCCGCAGCCCAAATCAAGCACCTTACAAGGCGCAATCAGGGTTGCGGCTTGCTTCACTTCCGAGTGAGTGGGGGTCATATTATATTTTTTACTGAAATAATCTTCTTTCCGGCAATAGAATTCGAGATAGCATGCCAGATCTTCACTCAGGGGTTCCACCTTATGCCAGCACTGGGGTTCGACAAAGGGCGTTTCTTGTTTTGCATCAAAAATATGCTCGGACAGAATATTTCCTTCTTCATCTAAGCGGTAGAATTTTAATTTACCTTGCAGCAGGGTGATTTTCGCCCAGGTACCGATTTTGGTATTGTGCTTTTCCTGAAACATTTGCGGCAGGCTGTCTTTATGCCAGACCGGCATTCTCTTATAGCAGATCAGTTGATTTTCCATCGGGGCTTCCTTTTCGGCAGGGACTAAAATAGTTGAGAGTAATAGTAGGGTATTTGTCGATAAGATGCAATAACAAACTGCCTTGCATCGGGCTTTTAATAACCCTAAGAAATATAGGAAGGATTCTTGTATAAATTTTTATTCTATCAATAGATGCTACATGCGGCATTTTGTATAAAGTTCAATCAAAAGAGGAATAAAGAGCGATTTATCTAAAAATTGTGATCTGGATCACTAAAATTCCTGAGGGGGAACGGAGTTCCCTTATTGACGGGCGTCTGTTTCTTTGGCAAGATTAAGCTCGCTTAGAGGGCGGAGTTTGACATTCTCAGTTTAAGAAAGTTCAGACTTTATAAAATAAACAAAATTCTGAAACAAGGAATTATCATGATGAAAAAGACATTAGTAGCACTAGCAGTTGCAGCTATGGCGGCAACTTCAGCAAACGCAGCGGTCGTATATGAACAGGACGGCGCTAAAGTTGAATTAAGCGGTTCTTTCCGTGCCTATTTAGGTAAAATGGGTAACGATCAGCGCGGCGATTTAGTTAACGACGGTTCTCGTGTTTATATTAAAGCCAGTCAGGATTTAGGTAACGGTTTATCCGCTTTCGCCGGTTATCAGTTACGTTTTGAAGATAAAGACAATACTAAAACAAATAAAGAAGCTACTGCAAACAGTAAGTTCGGTAGCCCTACAACCCGTGAATTATATGCTGGTATCGCTCATCAGGATATCGGTAAATTAAGCTTCGGTCGTCATACAACCAACGCCGATGATATCGTACAGGATGCTGCATACTACGGTAGTGGCGATTTAAATCCGTTAACTACTCGCAGTGATAAATCCGTGAAATTCCGTTCTGCCGAATGGAACGGCTTCAGCTTCGGTTTAGATTATCTGTTCGGTGATTCAGACAGAGAAGTTAATGATAAAGCTAACTATAAAAACGGTTATGCGGTAACTGCATTCTATAACTATGATATCGATCAGGATCAGAAATTAAACTTTGGCGCAGTATTCAGCCAGGATAGATATGATGCAATCGGTACCAGCGAATCAGCATTTAAAAAGACCGTTTGGGTCGGACATGTTGGTTATAACTACGGTCCGTTCGATTTAGGCTTAAGCTACGGTCAGTACAAAGACAAATATGAAGAACGTTTCAGCAATGAGCCTACAGTAAAAGGCCGTTATTCTTTAGTTGATGTGGGCTACCGTGTAATTGAACCTTCACGTCTATACGGTCAGTGGGAACGTTTAGATGCTAAGAAAGACGGTACTGACGGTCGTGATGTAACTAACCGTTATATTGCCGGTATCGACTATAAATTACATAAAAACGTTGTAACCTATGTTCAATACACACATCAGCGCGATAAATTTGCAGATGGCGCCGAAACTGAAAAAGATAATGTTTACGGTGTAGGTTTACGCGTATTCTTCTAATTTCCTATGTTTAGGTAATTTAATAAAGCCGTTCTTTGAACGGCTTTTTTTAGTGGCGGAAAAGCTTGAACAATGGTTAACCTCGCTAAGGCGGATTCGGTCGTATGCCTAATAAATGCCGGGTAAAAGCAAGGGATTTTATTGAGTTGACCATTTAAAATAGGACGCCTTGGGATTACAATATTTGCAGCGCATAAAAGTGCGGTTGTTTTTCCGAAAGTTTTACTAAGCAAAGATTGATCTGGATCGGTTTTTTTAGTTTAAAAAATAGACTATTGGCTGTGTTTGTTCAGAATTTACTATCTTTGCTTCAAAAAATCTAATAAAATTTGTACAATTTGTTAAAAATATGTGAATGATTATTTTGAAACATTCAGCATTATTTTAAACCTGTTTATCAACTGTTCGGTGTTTAATTTTGTTATCGAGGTTAAACGTAATTTATTAACTTATAAAAGGAAAAGATTATGTCAAAAATGGTTCATGACGTAGATCCAATTGAAACCAATGATTGGCTGGCGGCGATTGATTCTGTCATCCGCGAGGAAGGGGTAGAAAGAGCGCAGTTTATTATTGAAGAATTAATGCAGCATGCGCGCGCCAATGCGGTTTCATTGCCTAGCGGTAGCAAAACCGACTACATCAATACAATTCCGACTTCGGAAGAACCTAATTATCCCGGTAATCTTGATTTAGAGCGCCGTATTCGCGGTGCGATTCGTTGGAATGCCATTATGATGGTGTTACGCGCCTCCAAAAAAGATTTGGAGCTGGGTGGTCATATGTCATCTTATCAGTCTTCGGCGACAATTTACGAAGTCTGTTTTAACCATTTATTTAAAGCCCGTACCGAAAAGAACGGCGGCGATTTAGTTTTCTTCCAGGGACATATTTCTCCGGGAATCTATGCTCGTGCTTTCCTTGAAGGTCGTTTAAGCGAAGAACAGTTGGATAATTTCCGTCAAGAAGTGCATGGTAAAGGCCTGTCTTCTTATCCACACCCTAAATTAATGCCTGAATTCTGGCAGTTCCCGACCGTATCTATGGGATTAGGTCCGATTAATGCCATTTATCAGGCGCGTTTCCTGAAATATTTACATAACCGCGGATTGAAAGATACGGCGGATCAAACCGTTTATGCTTTCTTGGGCGACGGTGAAATGGACGAAGTGGAATCCCGCGGTGCGATTTCTTTTGCCGCTCGTGAGAAACTGGACAACCTGGTATTTGTAATTAACTGTAACTTGCAACGTTTGGACGGCCCGGTTACCGGTAATGGTAAGATTATTCAGGAATTAGAAGGCCTGTTTAACGGTGCCGGTTGGGAAGTTATCAAAGTTATTTGGGGTCGTCGTTGGGATCGCCTGTTACAGCGCGATACTTCAGGCAAACTTCTGCAGTTAATGATGGAAGTAGTAGACGGCGACTATCAGACCTTCAAATCAAAAGACGGCGCTTATGTGCGCGAACATTTCTTCGGCCGTTATCCGGAGACTGCCGCATTAGTCGCTGAAATGACCGATGATGAAATCTGGGCCTTAAACCGCGGCGGTCATGATCCGCTGAAAGTCTTCGCCGCTTTCAATAAAGCGAAACAGGTGAAGGATAAACCGGTGGTATTATTGCTTAAAACCATTAAAGGTTATGGTATGGGCGATTCCGCAGAAGGTAAGAATATCGCTCACCAGGTTAAGAAAATGGATATGTCGGGCGTTAAACACGTACGTGATCGCTTTAATATCGAAGTTTCCGATGCGGATATCGAAAAACTGCCTTATGTGAAATTTGCCGAAGGTTCCGAAGAGTATAAATATTTACACGAACGTCGTCAGGCCCTAAACGGTTACTTGCCGACTCGTTCGCCGCGTTTCTCTCAGAACTTTGAAGTACCGGCCTTAGAGGAATTCGCTCAGTTGTTTGAAGCGCAGTCCCGTCCGATTTCAACCACTATGGCTTTTGTACGTTCATTGAACGTGCTGTTAAAAGATAAATCCGTGGGTAAACATATTGTGCCTATTATTGCGGATGAAGCCCGTACTTTCGGTATGGAAGGTTTATTCCGTCAAATTGGTATCTATAACCCGCACGGCCAGAACTATACTCCGCAGGATCGCGAACAGGTGGCTTATTATCGTGAAGCCAGCGACGGTCAGGTATTGCAGGAAGGTATTAACGAATTAGGGGCGACCTCTTCATGGTTAGCGGCGGCCACCTCTTATTCAACCAACGATGTGCCTATGATTCCGTTCTTTGTTTACTATTCGATGTTCGGCTTCCAGCGCGTCGGCGATTTAATGTGGGCGGCAGGCGACCAGCGTGCGCGCGGTTTTATGATCGGCGGAACCTCAGGTCGTACGACTCTGAACGGTGAAGGGTTACAGCATGAAGACGGCCACAGCCATATTCAGTCTTTAACCATTCCGAACTGTATTTCTTATGATCCGGCCTTTGCCTTTGAGGTACCTGTAATTATTCAGGACGGTGTACGTCGTATGTACGGTCCGGAACAGGAAGATGTGTATTACTACATCACCACATTAAACGAAACCTATGAACAGCCGGCAATGCCGAAAGGTGCCGAAGAAGGTATCCGTAAAGGTATCTATAAATTCGAAACCGTTACCGGTCAGGGTAAAGCTAAAGTTCAGTTAATGGGCTCAGGTGCGATTTTACGTCATGTGCGTGAAGCGGCGAAAATCTTAGCCGACGAATACGGCGTAACTTCCGATGTTTATAGCGTTACTTCATTTACCGAATTGGCTCGCGAAGGCGCGGACGCGGAACGTTATAACTTCTTGCACCCTAATGCGGAGGCTCGCGTATCTTATATCGCTCAGGTAATGAACGATGCGCCTGCAATTGCCGCAACGGATTATATGAAACTGTTCGCTGATCAGGTGCGTGCTTATATTCCTGCACAAAGCTATCGCGTATTAGGTACCGACGGTTTCGGTCGTTCCGACAGCCGTGATAATTTACGCGAACACTTTGAAGTTAATGCGCATTATGTAGTTGTTGCAGCGTTAACCGAGTTAGTGAAACAAGGTTCTGTTGATAAGCAAGCGGTTGCCGATGCAATTGCAAAATACGGCATTAACGCAGATAAAATTAATCCGCTCTACGCATAATTAACGGGGAAATCAATAATGTCAAAACAAATTCAAATTCCGGATATCGGCGGTGATGAAGTAACGGTAACCGAAGTGATGGTTAAGGTCGGCGATACTCTAGCAGTCGATCAAAGCGTAATCAATGTTGAGGGTGATAAAGCCTCAATGGAAGTTCCGGCACCGGAAGCCGGCGTGGTGAAAGAAGTATTGGTGAAAGTCGGAGATAAAGTATCCACAGGTTCTCCGATGCTGGTACTTGAGTCCGCAGACAGCGCTTCTGCCGCACCGGCAGAAGCGCCGGTCGCCGCTGCAGCGGCACCAAGTGCGGTCAGTTTAAGCGATGTTTTTGTACCTGATATCGGCGGCGATGAAGTTAATGTAACCGAAATTATGGTGAATATCGGTGATAAGGTTGAAGCGGAACAATCGCTGATTACCGTTGAAGGCGATAAAGCTTCGATGGAGGTTCCGGCACCTTTTGCAGGTACGGTGAAAGAAATTCTGATTAAATCCGGCGATAAAGTTTCTACCGGTTCCTTGATTATGAAATTCGAAGTTGCGGGTACCGCCGGCGCCGAAACACAGCCGGCGGCACAGGCTGCCGCAGCACCGTCCGCCGCAGCGCAAAGTGCGGTTCAAGATGTTAATGTTCCCGATATCGGTGGCGATGAAGTTAATGTAACCGAAATCATGGTGAAGGTTGGCGATACGATTGCCGAAGAACAATCATTAATTACCGTAGAAGGGGATAAGGCTTCTATGGAAGTTCCGGCGCCTTTTGCGGGAACCGTAAAAGAAATTCTGATTAAATCCGGTGATAAAGTTTCCACAGGTTCACTGATTATGCGGTTTGAAGTGGCGGGAGCCGCGCCTGCACCATCTGCACCTGCAACCGCTCAGCAGCCTTCTGCTGCACCGGCAGCTGCAGCCCCTGCAGCCGCTGCAACCGCCTCGGCAAGTCAGAACGAAGTAACTGCAAGCGCCACATTTGCTCATGCGACTCCGGTAGTACGTCGTTTGGCGCGTGAATTCGGCGTTAACTTGGATAAGGTTAAGGGAACCGGACGCAAAGGTCGTATTCTGAAAGAAGACGTTCAGGCCTATGTTAAGGCGGCGATTAAAGCGGTGGAAAGCGGTAATGTTGCGCCGGCGGCGGCCGGTGCGGCAAATGGCGCAGGATTAGGTCTGTTGCCGTGGCCGAAAGTGGATTTCAGCAAGTTTGGTGAAACGGAAGAAGTGGAATTGGGTCGTATCCAGAAAATTTCCGGCGCTAACTTGCATCGTAACTGGGTGATGATTCCACATGTTACCCAATGGGATAAAGCGGATATTACCAATCTGGAAGCCTTCCGTAAGGAACAGAATCAGTTGGCGGAAAAACAGAAACTGGATGTAAAAATCACTCCATTGGTATTTATTATGAAAGCGGCGGCAAAAGCGCTCGAAGCTTATCCTCGCTTTAACAGCTCTCTGTCTGAAGACGGTCAGCGTCTGACCCTGAAAAAATACGTTAATATCGGTGTGGCGGTAGATACGCCGAACGGTTTAGTGGTACCTGTATTCAGAGATGTGAATAAGAAAGGTATTATCGAGCTTTCCCGCGAATTGGCGGAAATTTCGAAAAAAGCCCGTGCCGGCAAACTTACGGCTTCCGATATGCAGGGCGGCTGCTTTACGATTTCCAGCCTTGGCGGTATCGGCGGAACCCATTTTACGCCTATCGTAAATGCGCCTGAAGTGGCTATTCTGGGGGTTTCCAAATCGGAAATGACTCCGGTATGGAACGGTAAAGAATTTACCCCTCGTCTGATGCTTCCGTTGTCATTGTCCTATGACCACCGTGTTATCGACGGCGCCGACGGTGCGAGATTTATTACCTTTATCAACGGTGTGTTAAGCGATTTACGTCGTTTAGTCATGTAATCCCAGATATGAGGGTATGCTTGAGAGCATAGCCTCATATCCTTAAAGAGAGGTTAGAATGAATAAAGAAATTAAAACGCAGGTTGTGGTACTGGGTGCCGGCCCTGCAGGATATTCGGCGGCATTCCGTTGTGCGGATTTGGGGCTGGATACGGTAATCGTAGAGCGTTATTCTACATTGGGCGGGGTTTGTTTGAACGTCGGCTGTATTCCGTCTAAGGCGTTATTGCACGTTGCTAAGGTTATCGAAGAAGCTAAAGCTTTGGCGCAGCACGGAATTGTATTCGGCGAACCAAGTACGGATGTGGATAAAATTCGCGCCTGGAAAGAAAAAGTTATTTCCCAGCTTACCGGCGGTTTGGCCGGTATGGCGAAACAGCGTAAAGTTCAGGTGGTTAACGGCTATGGTAAGTTTTCCGGCCCTAATACCCTAATTGTTGCCGGAGAAGAAGGCGAAATTACCATTAATTTTGACAATGCCATTATTGCGGCGGGTTCTCGTCCGATTCAGTTACCTTTTATTCCTCATGAAGATCCGCGGATCTGGGATTCTACGGATGCACTGGCATTGAAAGAAGTACCGAAAAAACTGCTTTTGATGGGCGGCGGTATTATCGGCCTGGAAATGGGAACGGTTTATCATGCGCTGGGTTCCGAAATCGATGTGGTGGAAATGTTCGATCAGGTTATTCCTGCCGCGGATAAAGATATTGTGGCCATTTATACCAAACGTATCGAGAAAAAATTCAATCTGTTGTTAGAAACTAAGGTTACTGCGGTAGAAGCCAAAGAAGACGGTGTTTATGTTTCTATGGAAGGCAAAGCGGCCAATGAAACCCGTCGTTATGATGCGGTACTGGTGGCCATCGGTCGTACTCCGAACGGCAAACTGATCGATGCTCATGTCGCCGGCGTGGAGGTAGATGAGCGCGGCTTTATCCATACCGATAAGCAAATGCGCACCAATGTTCCGCATATTTTCGCTATCGGCGATATTGTGGGACAGCCGATGCTGGCCCATAAAGGGGTTCATGAAGGCCATGTGGCAGCGGAAGTGATTGCGGGACAGAAACATTATTTCGATCCTAAAGTCATTCCGTCCATTGCTTATACCGAGCCTGAAGTGGCATGGGTCGGTAAAACCGAGAAAGAATGTAAGGCCGAAGGCATTAACTACGAAGTGGCTAAATTCCCTTGGGCGGCTTCCGGTCGCGCCATTGCTTCCGATTGTGCGGACGGTATGACGAAGCTGATTTTCGATAAGGATTCTCATCGTGTGATCGGCGGTGCAATCGTCGGTACCAACGGCGGCGAATTATTGGGTGAAATAGGTTTAGCCATCGAAATGGGCTGTGATGCGGAAGATTTGGCATTAACCATTCATGCGCATCCGACCTTACACGAATCTGTCGGTTTGGCCGCGGAAGTATTCGAAGGTTCGGTAACAGATTTACCGAATCCGAAGGCGAAAAAGAAAAAATAATTTTCCGATTTAGCGGATTTTACTAAGCTTAAGGGGCGATTGAATAATTTTCAATCGCCCCTTAATTTTACAATATAAAGAAAGGTTTTTAGGCGTATTTTTGTGAGTTTTCAAAAAATATGTGATTTTTATCACATAAAATACCTTTCTGTACAAATAAAATCTGGAAATTTATGGTTTTTTCCGTTAGGATAGTTCGGTTATTAATCTTGTATATAATTTAAACGATGATGTTGAAGAAAGTTTTTGTAATTGCGGGCGCCTTATTACTCGCCGCTTGTTCGAATTCTCCGAGGCATACGGACAATGCTTATAGCGAGAAAGATGAAGCCGGATTAACCAGTCTTATCGGCCAGATAAAAACCAATCAGCCCTATAACCTTAATCATAAAGCCTTGCCTTTCGGAACCAAAGCGCTGAATCAGGTGTACAGCCAATGGGCGGGAACCCGCTATCGTCTGGGTGGCACCAGCGCCAATGGGATTGATTGTTCCGCCTTTATGCAACAGACCTTTGCGGCCGCTTTCGGGGTAAGTTTACCGCGTTCCACCTCGGAACAGCGTTCTGTCGGTAAGGCTATCCGCCGTAGCGAATTAAAGCAGGGGGATTTGGTTTTCTTCCGGGCCAACAGACATGTGGGCGTATATATGGGAAATAACCAATTTATGCACGCCAGTACGAGAGACGGCGTAACCATCAGCTCCCTTGATGACGCTTATTGGGCGCGTAACTATACCCAGTCCCGCCGGGTTCTGTGATCAACGGAAAAGAGCGGTCGAAAATAATCTAGTTTTTTTATCCGATGCTTAACCCTTTGCCTTATGGCAAGGGGTTTTGTTTTTCAGCAAAAATAAGAAGAACGGAATAATGGAGAAAAAATAACGCTGCCGAAAATAAAAAAAGAAGCGTTCCTTTGTGGGGGAGGGAACGCTTAAAATGTTGGAGTGATTATCTATTATTGTTTGAATGGTTCACATGATAATTATTCTCAACTAGGCTGTCAATAGCTAAATAAAAATAATTCTCAATTAACTGGTCTGACATTTCTTTCAGATAAGAAAGCGCCGCATAAGCCCTTAGCTATAGGTTTAGCGCTACGCTGTGGGTGAGACTTAGCCCAATGGGTCTTTCCCCCTCGAATTCGAAACTTGCGGCATAGCTGTATACTTCAACTCCTGCCGCAATAGCTTGGCGCAGTAATTTATCGTAATCGGGATCAATATGTTGCGCCGTGGTAAAAGAATCGAAGCCGTTGTGCAGACCGGCAAAGAAAATTACCGCACGATGACCTTGTTTTTTCATTTCCATCAGTTCGCGCAGATGTTTCTGACCGCGGCTGGTAACCGCATCGGGAAACATTCCTTTATTTCCTTCCACCAGGGTAACGGATTTAACCTCCACATAGCAGTCGGGTAAGCCCGGTCCCTTAAGTAAAAAATCAATACGGCTGTTTTCCGCGCCGTATTTTACCTCGGGTAAGATTTCGTGGTATGCGGCTAATTCAGTAATGACTTTGTTGCGTAGAGCCTCTAGGGTCAACTGGTTGGAACGATGAGTATTGATACAAACCAGCCGTCCCTTTTCCAGCTGGGTTAATTCCCATGAACAGGGATATTTCCGGGTCGTGCTGTCCGAGCGGGAATACCAGATTCGGTCGCCCTCTTGTCCGCAACCGATCATAGCGCCGGTGTTGGCACAGTGCAGAGTGATAATTTCTCCCTCGGGCAGGCGGACATCGGCTAAAAAACGTTTATAGCGTTTCAGTAAAGTGGCGGACTCGAGTAAGGGGAATTGCATAAGGTACCTCTTGAAATGGTTATGGGAGTTTGCGGAGCATCGGGTTACTTTAGATGAAATTGATGTTCCGGGGAAATTAAATTTACCTGTTGCATTAATTGTTTCGGCAAATAAAAAATCTTTCCAATTTTATCCTGATTAGTGATACAGTTAAACGGGCTTGACTTTTTGTCATACTATAGGGGTCTGGCGGGGTAACCTATCGTTCAGACTGGTCAATCAACCAATTTTAAGGAAAGATTATGCTAATTGGTGTACCTAGAGAGCTGCTTGATAATGAAAGCCGCGTGGCGGCCACGCCGAAAACTGTACAACAAATTCTTAAACTCGGTTTTGAAGTCATTATCGAACATGATGCGGGATTCAAAGCCAGTTTTGAAGATGAGGCCTTTCAGCAGGCAGGTGCCCGGCTCGGTGATCAGAACGCCGTCTGGAATGCGGATATTATTTTCAAAGTTAATCCGCCGAACGATGAAGAAATCGCATTGATCAAAGAAGGGGCTACTTTGGTCAGTTTTATCTGGCCGGCTCAGCGTCCGGATTTAATGGAAAAGTTGTCCGCGAAGAAAATTAATGTGCTGGCGATGGATGCGGTACCGCGTATTTCCCGCGCTCAGGCCCTGGATGCGCTGAGTTCGATGGCAAATATTGCCGGTTACCGCGCTGTGGTGGAAGCGGCCCATGAATTCGGCAGTTTCTTTACCGGCCAGATTACCGCTGCGGGCAAGGTGCCGCCGGCTAAAGTATTGGTTATAGGTGCGGGTGTGGCCGGATTGGCGGCGATAGGTGCGGCTAACAGCTTGGGTGCCATTGTGCGTGCTTTTGACTCGCGTCCGGAAGTGAAGGAACAGGTTGAAAGTATGGGAGCCAGTTTCCTTGAAATTGATTTTAAAGAAGAAGGCGGCAGCGGCGACGGCTATGCGAAGGTGATGTCCGAGGAATTTAATCGCCGTGCTCTGGCCCTGTATGCGGAACAGGCGAAAGAGGTGGATATTATTATCACCACAGCATTGATTCCGGGGAAACCTGCGCCGCGTTTGATTACCAAAGAAATGGTGGAATCCATGAAAGCGGGGAGCGTCATTGTTGACCTGGCCGCGGCAACGGGAGGAAACTGCGAATTATCTAAGGCCGGTGAAGTGGTCGTAACCGATAATCAGGTGAAAATTATCGGTTATACGGATCTGCCGAGCCGTTTACCTACTCAGTCTTCACAGCTATACGGGACGAATTTGGTTAACCTGTTGAAATTACTTTGCAAAGAAAAAGACGGTAATATCAATATTGATTTTGATGACGTAGTGCTACGCGGGGTAACGGTTATTCGCGACGGAGAAATTACCTGGCCGGCACCGCCGATTCAGGTATCCGCCCAACCGCAGCAAAAAGCGACTGCGGCAGCCGTTGCGCCAAAAGAACAGAAAAAAGCGGATCCGCGCATTAAATACGGCGTTATGGCGCTGGTCGCAATACTCTTCCTGTGGCTGGCTTCCGTAGCGCCTTCCGCATTTCTTTCTCACTTTACCGTATTCGTACTGGCCTGTGTGGTCGGCTATTATGTGGTATGGAACGTCAGCCATGCTCTGCATACGCCGTTAATGTCCGTAACCAATGCTATTTCGGGTATTATTATTGTTGGTGCGGTGCTGCAGATTGCACAGGGCGGATTCTTTATCAGCATTTTGGCGTTTATCGCTATTTTAGTGGCAAGTATCAATATTTTCGGTGGCTTTAAAGTTACTCAGCGTATGCTTGCAATGTTTAGAAAAGGTTAAGGAGAAAACGATGTCCGTAGGTTTAGTACAGGCGGCTTATATTGTTGCCGCATTACTTTTTATTATGAGTTTGGCCGGACTTTCTAAACATGAAACTGCAAAAGCCGGTTGTTGGTACGGTATCGTCGGTATGACGATAGCCTTGATCGCCACGGTTTTCGGCCCGGCGACAGAGGGACAGTTCTGGATTTTACTGGCCATGGCCATTGGTGCTGTGATTGGTATCCATCGCGCATTAAAAGTCGAAATGACGGAAATGCCGGAACTGGTGGCTATTTTGCACAGCTTCGTTGGTTTGGCCGCCGTGTTGGTGGGATTTAACAGCTTCGGGCTGCATATAACCCCTGTGTTTTCAATGCCTGAAGGGGTGGAATTGGTAACCGAAGCGGCTAAAGCCAAATTTGCCGCGGATCAGGCCGCTTTTGATGCGGAACAGGCAACCCTTGCCACAATTCATAATGTTGAAGTCTTTTTAGGTATTTTTATCGGGGCGGTTACCTTTACCGGTTCCATTGTCGCTTTCGGTAAATTGCGCGGAATTATTAATTCCAAAGCGCTGACTTTACCGCATCGGCATAAACTGAATTTGGCGGCCTTAGTAGTTTCCGCTTTGCTGATGATTGCGTTTTTGAATAATCCGCACAATATTTTCCCGTTATTACTGATGACGGCAATCTCACTGGCTTTCGGCTGGCATCTGGTGGCCTCTATCGGTGGTGCGGATATGCCGGTAGTGGTTTCCATGCTGAACTCCTATTCCGGTTGGGCGGCGGCGGCGGCGGGCTTTATGCTGGATAATGACCTGCTGATTGTAACCGGTGCCTTGGTGGGTTCTTCCGGTGCTATTCTTTCTTATATCATGTGTAAAGCGATGAACCGCTCCTTTATCAGTGTTATCGCCGGCGGTTTCGGTAATGATCCGGTGGCTTCCTCCGCTGAGGAGCAAGGCGAACATCGTGAAACCACGGCGGAAGAAGTGGCGGAACTGCTGAAAAATGCAAGTTCGGTGATTATTACCCCGGGATACGGTATGGCGGTAGCTCAGGCTCAATATCCGGTAGCGGAAATTACCCAGAAGCTGCGCGACCGCGGTATCAACGTGCGTTTCGGTATTCATCCTGTGGCCGGTCGTTTACCGGGGCATATGAACGTTCTGTTGGCGGAAGCCAAGGTGCCTTATGATATCGTACTGGAAATGGATGAAATCAATGAAGATTTCGCCGATACCGATGTCGTATTGGTAATAGGTGCCAACGATACGGTGAACCCTGCGGCCTTAGACGATCCTAACAGTCCGATTGCCGGTATGCCGGTGCTGGAAGTTTGGAAGGCACAGAATGTTATTGTGTTTAAACGTTCAATGGCGGTCGGTTATGCCGGTGTTCAGAATCCGCTGTTCTTTAAAGAAAATACGCAAATGCTGTTCGGTGATGCGAAAGAAAGAGTGGACGATATTCTGAAAGCGTTGAATTAGCCCAAAAAAACTCTTCAAAAAAATGACCGCACTTTAGTTAGGAAGTGCGGTTCATTTTTTGTTAAAGGGAACAATATTTATGTCAGAAGAAAATTTAATCGTAGAAACTCATCCTTTTCCCCCCCTATTACCGCCGCAGGCCAGAGTTATGATGATGGGGACTTTTCCGCCCACGGCGGATAAACGCTGTATGGAATTTCATTACCCGAATTTTCAGAATGATATGTGGCGTATTTACGGTCTGGTATTTTTTGATAACCCTCAATATTTTCAGGTTAAAGGTGAAAAACGTTTTGATCCGGAACGGATTAAAGCTTTTTTGTACGAACGGGGGATCGCTTCCTGTCCCACGGTATGGAAAGCGATTCGCGGGCAGGGTAACGCTTCCGATAAATTTTTAAAGATTGTCGAAGTGGTGCCTTTGGAGCAGGTATTGATGAAGATACCTCATTGCCGCTGGCTGTTTACTACCGGCGGTAAAGCGACAGAAGCTTTATTCAGTCTGATACCGGATAAGCTGAAAGAACCTAAAACCAATGAATATATTGATTTCCCCTATAAGGACTACGGGCTGAAACTATATCGCGTCCCTTCCAGTTCCAGAGCCTATCCGCTCAGTCTTGAAAAGAAGGCGCAAGCCTATGAGAACTTTTTCCGTTTGGCGGGTATTCTTTAAGAATCGCAGATTGAACAATAACTAAAGGCGGGTTTCCCCGCCTTGATTTTAGCATTTCCGGTTAGCGCAATAGGCTTAGTAAAGCCTGTAGCGGATGCTTAGGTTGCCATTGTTCGAAACGTTTCACCTGACTACGGCAGGAATATCCGGTGGCAAGGCATTGTTCAGGCGCTTTCCCGGCCAGTTTTTGCGCCCAAGAAGCCTGATAAATAGCTTTTGACATTTGCTGATTCGGGGTTTCATGCCCGAATACCCCGGCCATACCGCAGCAGCCGACTTTTTCCACCTGCAATTGCTGATTAAATAACGCAAAAATCTGTTGCCATTCCTTCGCACTATTCGGCATCGCGGTAGTTTCCGTGCAGTGCGGAAATAGGTACCAGTCTGCAGGCGAGGTTTCCGTTTCCGACATATGCCGATTTTTATTTGGGTTTTTTAGTCTGCTTCGTACCTCTTCGCCCTTTAACGCGGTTTTTAACCATTCATGGGCGGTAATCACCTGAAAATCGCCGCGCTGTGGGCCTAGTATTTCCCTGTATTCATCTCGGTAGGAGAGTACAATTGCGGGATCAACCCCCACCAGCGGCAGAGATAGCGCCGCCATTCGGTTTAGAAATTCGGCCTGATTTTTTGCGGTTTTTGCGAATTGCCGTAAAAAACCTTTAATGTGCATGGCCTTACCATTGGGTTTAAAGGGCAGAACTACGGGTTTAAAGCCGAGCTTTTGGGCCAGTGCCACAAAATCGCTAACGACTTTTGCGTCATAGTAAGAAGTATAGGGGTCTTGTACGATCAGCAGCATATTTTGCTTGGCTTCATCGCTTAGGCTCTCAAGTTGTTCAAGGGAATGGCCTTGGTAACCGATTTCAACCAGTTGCTGCTGCAGATTCGGTGTTGACAGCAGGGGTAAATCGGTCATTCCCAAACCGAAAGCTACCGCTGCCCGTACGGGGCGGGCGCGGGTAAAAAAGTTAAAGAATTTTGGCTGCTTAGCCAGATAGGGGGCGGTTTTTTCCAAATTCGCCACTACATAATCTTTCAACGGGCGCGGGTAGCGGCCGTAGTAAAAATAGAAAAATTTCGCACGGAAACTTGCCACATCGATTTTTATCGGGCATTGGCTGGCACAGGCTTTACAGGCCAAACAGGTATCCATTGCCGCTTTAACTTCATGGCTGAAGTCGTATTCTTTGCCTTTATACAGATAATGACGAATTTTATGTATGAAATCCCTTAACTTGATCTCCGAGGTACGGAAATCCAGTTGGGCAGGGGTAACCTTTTGTTCTGCCAACAGGCGTAACCATTCGCGTATCATGGCCGCCCGGCCTTTCGGCGAATAGATCCGATTTTTACTGACTTTCATGGAAGGGCACATGGTGCTGTGGGCATCAAAATTAAAACATAAACCGTTGCCGTTACAATTCATTGCGCCTGAAAATTCTTCGCGTATTGCCAGCGGGATTATGCGGTCGTAATCGGCGCGCATTGGCGACAGAATATCGTACAGTTCATGTTCGCCTTCCAGAGGAGTACAGATTTTTCCCGGATTTAAGCGGTTATGGGGATCAAAGAGGTATTTTATATAGCGTAATTCACGCCATAATTCCGGCGTAAAGAATTTTTCGCCATAACGGGAACGCATTCCTTTTCCATGCTCCCCCCAAATCAAACCGCCGTATTTTTTAGTGAGATTTGCTACCTGATCGGAAATACGCTTAAGCAGCTGAACCTGCTCCCTATCGCACAGATCCAAGGCGGGACGAACATGTAATACCCCGGCGTCCACATGGCCGAACATACCGTATTGCAGATGATGGCTATCCAATAATGCTCTGAACTCCGTAATATAATCGGCGAGGTGTTCGGGCGGTACGCAGCTGTCTTCCACAAAGGCTATGGGTTTTGCCGCTCCCTTCGCATTGCCCAGCAGACCGACGGCTTTTTTGCGCATCGCATAAATACGTTCGATCGAGGAAGGATCGGAAGTGATCTGGTAACCGATGATATTATCTTCACCGGCGGTGATTTTTTGGCTCAGACGGCGACATAATTCTTCAACCTGAGTTTCAATCAATTGCTTGTTATTGCCGGCGTATTCCACAATATTTAGGCCTAAAATAGGATCTTCCTTATGTTCCGTCAGTAATTCGCTGACGGAATGCCAAATAATATCTTCTTTTGCCAGATTCAATACTTTGGAGTCTAGGGTTTCTACCGATAGGGCTTTGGCCTTCACCATAAAGGGCGCATTACGCAGGGCTGCATCAAAGGAACGGTATTTTACGTTAATCAGCGTTCGGTATTTAGGGATTGGGGTCAGATCCAAAGTAGCTTCGCAGATAAAGGCCAGCGAACCTTCGGAACCGGTAAGAATACGGCTTAGGTTAAATTCGCTTTCGTCATGGTTAAACAGGTTTTTTAGGTCATAACCGGTGAGAAACCGGTTAAGTTGAGGCAAATCTTGAATAATTTGCTGACGTTTTTCTTTGCAGCGTTGAAAAATTTCATGATGCAGGCGGCGTCCCGTCGTGGTGAGGGAAAGCGACTGTAGGTTTTGATTAAAACCTTCGGTTTTAATCGCCTTTGTATCCAAAATTTCGCCATTGATCAGAACCGCACGCAAACCGAGAACATGATCGGAGGTTTTGCCATATTGTAATGATCCCTGACCGGAGGCATCGGTATTGATCATACCGCCCAGAGTGGCTCGGTTACTGGTGGAAAGCTCAGGTGCGAAAAACAAGCCGTAGGGCTTCAGAAAGCGGTTAAGTTGATCTTTGACTACGCCGGTCTGAACTCTGACCCAGCGCTGCTCCGTATTCAGCTCCAGAATTCCGGTCATGTGGCGGGAAAAGTCCACCAGGATATTATTATTCAACGCCTGTCCGTTGGTTCCCGTGCCGCCGCCGCGCGGAGTGAAGCTCAGGGATTGATATTCAGGACGTTGCGCCAGTTTGGTGATTCGAACCACGTCGGCCACGGATTTCGGAAACAAAATCGCCTGCGGCAGTTGCTGGTAAACGCTGTTATCCGTGGCCAAGCTTAGTCGATCCGCATAAGAACAAGCGATATCGCCGCTAAAGTGCTGGCTGCGCAGATTGTCTAAATAGTCGGCAACCGCAGGATTCAGTTCGGGGATGTTTTTTAAACGGGGTAACATGATGGTTGTGCTCGTAATAGTTATAATCTGCTTAAATTCTAGCATATAGATTTATAATTAACATGAGGAAAAATCCGATTGCGCAAACGGAAATGATAGAGAGAGGTAAACTGAAATTATTTAATATGATTTTTTATTTATGTGTAAGATTATAGTTGCCTTTATTTTGATTACATTTAATAATACATTAATTTTTAACGGAATTAATTAAAGATAAGGGCATACATCCTTTGAATCCGTTCTTGAAACCTAGGTCAAGGTACAAACTGAGCCGGGATTTTTTACTGAGATGTTTATTTTCGGCAAGAATTATTAACTAAACAGAGGAAAATACAATGAAAAAAACAGCAATCGCATTAGCTGTCGCCGGTTTGGCCGTTGCTTCAGCTGCCCATGCCGCTCCGCAGGCAAATACTTTTTATGTCGGTGCCAAAGCCGGTTGGGCTTCATTTCATGACGGGCTGAAATATCATTCCGAACTTTTGGGCGAGGACTTCGGTTATTTACGCAATTCCGTTACTTACGGTCTATTTGGGGGTTATCAGTTTACGGAGAATTTTGCCCTTGAATTGGGATATGATGATTTCGGACGAGCCAAATTCCGTCAAAACGGAATAACAACGGATAAACATACCGCTCATGGCGCGCATCTAAGCTTAAAGGCAAGTTACCCGCTGATTGAAGGTCTGGATGTTTATGCCCGCGTCGGTGCGGCCTTGGTTCGTTCCGATTATAAAATTTATACGCCGGAAGGACCTTTCGAAGGCGATCAGAATAGCTTAAAAGTTTCCCCGTTATTTGCCGGCGGTGTGGAATATAGTTTACCTTCATTACCGGAATTAGCCTTCCGTGTGGAATATCAATGGTTGAATAAAGTCGGTAAATTTGAGGAGGAAGAGGGGGGCCGCTTCGATTATACCCCGAGTATCGGTGCGGTAACCGCTGGTTTATCTTATCGTTTTGGTCAGGGAGCGGCGCCGGTTGCTGCGGAAGTCGTCAATAAAGCTTTTACGCTGAATTCCGATGTAACTTTTGCTTTTGACAAAGCCAAGTTGAAACCGGAAGCCCATCAGGTGTTAGATGGCGTATATGCGGAGATCAATCAGCTTAAGGCTCCTCAAGTTAAGGTTGCCGGCTATACCGATCGTATCGGTTCCGAAGCCTATAATATGAAATTATCCCAGCAGCGTGCGCAAAGCGTTGCCAACTATTTGGTGGCTAAGGGGGTAGCGCAGCAGGATATCAGCGCGACGGGTTATGGCAAAGCGGATCCCGTTACCGCCAATAATTGCGATGGGGTGAAAGGGCGTAAGGCGTTGATTGCCTGCCTTGCACCGGATCGCCGTGTTGAAATTTCCGTTAAGGGTAACAGAGAAATTACGATGTAATTATTTTCTCAGCATTATATACTGTCCTACAGTAAAGCCCGGTTTTACCACCGGGTTTTTTTGTTCTTTATCGTTTATTTTTTGAGCAATTAAAAGCCTGAAATTTGCTTTTATCTTAATTAACGTTGATAATTCAAAGGCTTGATAAGCCTGGAAATTCTGAAAAATCCAGTGTGCTATTCTAAAAACGCTGTTTTTCGGGTTTTGTTTTGTTCTTTCAAGCTTAAGGATAAGGAAGAACGCGTAAGCGTTCGTTTCGGTCGTCAGTCGGCCGAAATAGAATGTTATTGATAACAAACAGAGGACAATGCAATGAAAAAAACTGCACTCGCATTAGCTATTTCAGCAACTATTATTGTTCCGTCGGTACAGGCCGCGGCACAGGCAAATACTTTTTATGTCGGTGCCAAGGCTGGTTGGGCATCCCTTCATGAAGGATTTAAATACCATTCCGAACGTTTTGGCAGTGATTTCGGTTATTTACGTAATTCCGTTACTTACGGCATATTCGGCGGTTATCAGATCAGCGATAACTTTGCGCTCGAACTGGGCTATGATGATTTTGGCCGCGCCCGCTTCCGTAAGAATGGGGAAACTATTATTAAGCACGGCAATCATGGTGCGCATTTAAATTTAAAGGCGAGTTATCCGGTTGTTGAAGGACTGGATGTTTATGCCCGTGTCGGCGCAGCATTGATTCGTTCCGACTATATAGGTTATTCCGGACAACGACGCACGGATCGTGCACATTCTTTGAAGGTTTCTCCGCTATTTGCCGGCGGGCTTGAATATAGCTTCGCTTCATTGCCTGAGTTGGCATTTCGCCTTGAATATCAATGGGTGAATAAGGTCGGAAAACTTGAGGATAAGCGCGGTGAACGTATTGATTATACGCCTCATATAGGTTCGGTCAGTGCGGGAATTTCTTATCGCTTCGGACAGGGAGCGACTCCGGCAGCTGCAGAAGTTATGTATAAAACCTTTAGTTTAAATTCTGACGTAACCTTTGATTTCGCCAAAGCAAGTTTGAAACCCGAAGCAAGAATAGTGCTAGATGGGATCTTTGCCGAAATATCTCAGATCCGTACTTCACAGATTGCAGTGGCGGGCTATACGGATCGCATCGGTTCCGATGCTTATAATCTGAAATTATCACAACAGCGGGCCCAGACAGTTAGCGATTATTTAACTGCGAAGGGAATTTCCTCGCAGATAATCAGTAGCAGCGGTTATGGTAAATCCGCACCGGTAACCGGACATAGTTGCGATAATATTGCCGGCCGTAAAGCACTTATTGCCTGCCTTGCTCCGGATCGCCGAGTCGAAATCACCGTTAAGGGACAGCGCGAGATTACCATGTAACCCCTGTAATCCGCTTGGTACAGAAATAAATCATTTATTCTGCCTATAACTGCAAAAGCCTAATCCTATTCGGGAGCGGGCTTTTTTATTTGGATCGGATCTTTGGGCGATAAAGGAAAAATAATGAAAGATTTTGATTAAAAAATAATCTAAAAAATTAAATTCTATTTGATTTTATCAAATTATGTATAGATAATACGCTCACTTTTGAGAACTTTCCCTCTTTGCTGTGGGAAAAGCGTTTTGCAAAAGGCTAATGAGAGTGTTAAACTCTTCTACGATCAATCTTAGTTGTCATATAAGTGAAAATAACTTCTTATTTACGGACTAAGATCGGGGGCGCATTTATGCGCCGGGATTTCGGCCTTTGGGCTGATAATTTATAAATAAGATGACTGGATTACTTAAGAGGATCATCAAAATGAAAAAAACTGCAATCGCATTAGCAATCGCTGGTTTAGCAGTAGCCTCAGCAGCACAAGCTGCTCCACAAGCAAATACATTCTATGCCGGCGCCCGTGTGGGTTGGGCATCATTCCATGATGGCGTAGATGATTTTAAATCTGCTGATTCAAGCGTAAAATCAAATTCTGTAACCTATGGTGTTTTCGGTGGTTATCAGATCATCGATAATTTAGCGGTAGAATTGGGTTATGATCACTACGGTACAATGAAAGTAACCAACCCTGATGCTAAAGCTGATAAATTCACTAACCACGGTGTAAACTTAAGCTTAAAACCTAGCTATGATTTAGGTAACTTAACTCCAGTTTTAGAAGGCTTGGACGCTTATGCCCGTGTCGGTGCTGCATTAATCCGTAGCGATGTTAAAGCCTATGAGGCTGATGGCAGCAAAGTTACCGGCCACTCATTAAAAGTATCTCCGGTGTTTGCCGCAGGTCTTGAATATGCTATCCCAGGCTTCACTGATTTAGCTGCACGTGTTGAATATCAGTGGATCAACGGTGTTGGTAAAGATCAGAAATGGTCTGGCAACGATGGTGCAGACTTCACTCCAGATATCGGTTCTGTAACCTTCGGTTTATCTTACCGTTTCGGTCAGGGCGCTCCGGTAGTTCCTGAAGTTGTAAACAAAACTTTCACATTAAACTCTGATGTAACTTTCGGTTTTGACAAAGCAAGCTTAAAACCTGAAGCACAGAACGTATTAGACGGCGTTTACGGTGAAATCGCTCAGGTTAAATCTGCACAGGTTGCTGTAGCAGGTTACACAGACCGTATCGGTTCCGAAGCTTACAACCTGAAATTATCTCAACAGCGTGCTGAAACCGTAGCAAACTACTTAGTTTCTAAAGGTATCGCTCAGCAGGATATCAGCGCTACCGGTTACGGTAAAGCTAACCCTGTAACTGGCAGCACTTGTGATGCGGTTAAAGGTCGTAAAGCGCTTATCGCTTGTTTAGCACCGGATCGTCGTGTTGAAATCGCAGTAAAAGGTACTAAATAATCATTTACCGGTTAATCGGTAATGTTATTTTTATTAAGACCTAAACATAATGTTTAGGTCTTTTGTTTATGGGCAGAAATTTAGGAATAGCAAATGAAAAAATGGCTGATTGTCATTATTGCCGCCGTAGTTATTGGTTTTAGCCTGATGTCCGGCTATAACGGTTTGGTAAAAGCGGAAGAGGAAATTGATTCCGTATGGGCGAATGTAGAATCCGTTTATCAGCGTCGCGCCGATTTGATCCCTAATCTGGTAAATACGGTGAAAGGGCAGGCAAATTTTGAAAAAGACACCTTAACCGAGGTTGTGGAAGCTCGGGCCAAAGCGACTCAAACCAAAATTGATCCGGCTAATATGACGGATGCACAGCTGGCTGAATTTCAGCAAAATCAAAATGCGGTGGGGAGCGCTTTATCCCGTTTGCTGGTTAGTGTGGAACGCTATCCGGAATTAAAAGCCCATGAGGGTTTTATGAATTTACAGGTTCAGCTGGAAGGTACTGAAAACCGGATTAATGTGGCCCGCAATAAGTTTAACGAAGCTGCGAAAATCTATAATCAGAAAGTACGCCAGTTCCCGACTAAATTTATTGCATTGATTTTCGGTTTTAAGGATAAACCTTATTTCAAATCAGCGGCAGGTGCTGAAAATGCCCCTAGCGTCAGTTTTGATTAAAATTACAGGCACGGATTTTCGTGCCTTTTTAATCTGAAAGGCCGGATTCCGGCATAAGGTTATCAGGTAGGATTATGTCTTTATTTTCAATGCCCTTTGATAAAACACAGATTGAGCGGGCCATAGCGCAGGCGGAACAAAAAACTTCGGCGGAATTGCGCGTATATATCGAACCTCGGATGGCGGAGGATTCTTCCTCTTGTTTTGAGCGGGGGTTACAGTTATTTCGTCAGCTGGAGATGGAAAATACGGCGGAACGCAACGGGGTTTTAATCTATATCGCTTATGCGGACAGAGCTTGTGCCATTATCGGCGACTGTAATATTCACCATTATGTGGGACAGTCCTTCTGGCAGCAGCAATATAGCTTAATGGCGGAAGATTTCGCCGCCGGGCGTTACAATCAAGGAATGCAGGCGGTGATTGAGCGTATTGCCGAAGTTTTGGCGCGCTATTTCCCTTATCAGCCGGAAGATCGTAACGAATTGCCCGATGAGGTGATTATCAATGAATAAATTGCTTAAAAGAGCGGTATTTTTTTGCTTACTTTTTTTCGGGGGAGCAAGTTTTGCCGTTACTTTTCCGCCGACTCCCGAACCTTTTAGCTATGTGAATGATTATACGCGCACATTGAGCGCTACGGACAAGCAGCTACTGGAACATAAACTCAGCGAATATGGGCGCGAAACCAGTTCGCAAATCGCCGTAGTTATTATTCCCTCGACTCAGGAATATGAAATTTCGGATTATACCTTTGCCCTCGGCGATAGATGGGGGATAGGACGTAAACAGCTGAATAACGGCGTGCTGATGCTGATTGCGAAAAATGATCGTAAGGTCTTTATTGCTACCGGACAGGGGTTGGAAGGGGTATTGCCCGATGCTTTTTTGGCTCAGGTAATTCGACGTACGCTTCTGCCTTACTTTAAGCAGGGGCAATATGCACAAGGTATAGATGCGGCATTAAATGAAATAATAGCCGCCTCAAAAGGGGAATTTGACGCCGCAGCCGCTACACAGGGGTTGCAACAATATATCCCCTATTTGATTATTGCCTTGTTTATTTTATTTATTGTGCTGGGAGAAATCGGCCAGCGGCGTCGGCCTTATCTTAGTCCGAGTGCCAATCATCAGTTGCAAAGCGCTATACGCCGTTCCGTACTAAATCGGCGCGGGGGCGGCAACGGCGGATTCGGTGGTGGCGGATTCGGCGGCGGTTCCGGCGGTGGTTTCGGTGGCGGAAGTTTCGGCGGAGGCGGAGCCGGCGGTAGCTGGTAGGCGATGTTTTTAGCAAATGCGGCGAATGATAGTTGATAGTTTTAGTCGGACTATTGGTGGGAGATAAAGCTTATGCTAAAATGCCCAAGGTTGAAATTTTAGTGAGAAGGAAGGAATACAATGGAAACCTTAGAAAAGATCAAAAAACAAATTGCGGAAAATCCGATTTTAATTTACATGAAAGGTTCGCCGAAGTTACCGGCCTGCGGTTTTTCCGCACGAGCGGCCGAAGCCTTGATTAATTGCCAGGTGCCTTTCGGTTATGTGGATATTCTGCAACATGCCGATGTACGCGCCGAATTACCGAAATTTGCCAATTGGCCGACCTTTCCGCAATTATGGGTGGAAGGCGAGTTAATCGGCGGTTGTGATATTATGCTGGAAATGTATCAATCCGGCGAGTTGCAAAGCTTGCTACAGCAAGTGGCCGCAAAACAGCAGGATTAATCCGGATTAAAAAACCTCGTTAATATTTAACGAGGTTTTTTGTCTATTTTTCGGACCGCACTTTAGCCTAAAGTGCGGTCTTTTTGATTAGAATTTATAGCTGATGCTTGCTACCGCACTGATACCTTCCGCATAGTAGCAATAATAGTCGCATCCGGCCAGGTATTTACGGTTAGCCAGATTATTAATATTGAGCTGCGAAACCAGATTTTCGCTCAAATTGTAGCGGGCGAAGAGATCCACCAGCGTTGCGGAGGAAATTTTCTTACCGGCATAAAGGGAACCCGCATCGGAAACGCTGTTGCCTATATAACGAACACCGGCACCGGCCGTCAGCTTCTGGTTAAACTGATAGGAAATACGGCCTGAGGCGCTATGTTTAGGAATTAACGGGCGCATTACATTACCGCCGGCACCTTGGGTTTGGGCTTGCAGATAAGTATAGGCGATAACGGCGTTGAGCTTTTCGCTAAGATTTAAGTTGGCCTGCAATTCCGCACCTTTGCGTTTAATCGGATCGGCACTGCTTATGGTATTACCTAATCCCTGCCCGATTAACGCCCCTTTGTCCTTAGCTTTGAAGAAGGCGAGGGAAATTGTTCCTTCCACCCAACTCGGCATATATTTTACGCCCACTTCATGTTGTTTGGTGATATTCGGATCATACAATGTTTGATTACCGCTCAGACCGTTCGGCATGGTAAAGGCTTCCGTATAAGCATAATAAGGATTAAGCCCCAGGTCGTTATAATACATGACTGCAGCGGAGTAGGAGGTATGATCTTTTTTCACTTCCTGAGTGTATGTGGACTCGCTGTTATGTACTTTATCATGGCGCAGTCCTAAGCTTAATCCCAGGGTATTCCACAGGGTTGCGGCATTTTGCAGATAATAACCCTGTTGGCGGGATTTAATCAGAATTCTCGGCGCCTTACTGACATCTTGCGGACTGCCGTAACTGGCCGCAGGATTCAAAATATTTACCTTACTCGTTGTTCCGAATTGATAGTAGAAGGCATCGAATTTCTGATGGCGGTAATCAAATCCCGCTACTAAGGTGTTTTCCAACCAATCGTTGTTATATTTCCAACTGATCCGGTTGTCTAGGCTGTGGCTGCGAGCGGTTCCGTCGTTATAGGTGAGGCTGCGGGTAATATCATAACTGTCTGTAAAGGGCAATGGATTGTATGCGCTATCATATAGAGAGGGCCATACATAAGCGCTTTGATGATGGCTGCCCATATGCTGATAGCGGTAATTCTGCCGGAAGGAAATTCCATTGCCGAAGTCATGGGTAAATTCATATCCTATAGTGCGAACCAGATTTTTTTCGTTATCCTGAGTCGGATCGCCTAAGTTGCTGTGCGGCGAGATTTTTCCTGCCGGGGTAGCGACCAGAGAACCGCTTTGCGGAACAAAGTTGGAACTCGGGGTGCCGACGTTTTTCAGATAACTGGCCAGTATCGTTAAGTTAGTTTTATCGGAAATATCCCAGGCGATGCTCGGGGCAAAATAATAGCTTTCCGAATAGGTTCCCGCCCATTCACCGCCCGCATGACGATAAGCACCCACCAGACGGTAACGTAAACTGTTATCCTCATTCAGAGCGCCGGTATAATCAATTCCCGTACCACGCTGATTTTTGTTACCGAAATGGGTACTGATTTCCCCTTTACCGACCGATTCTTTATGCGGGCGTTTACTGATGTAGTTAATAAGACCGCCGGAATTGGCGGCGCCGAAAGCCATGGAGTCCGCTCCTTTAATCACCTCCACCGCTTCCAGGCCGAAGGTTTCTATTTGAGGTGTGAAAAATCCCTGATTCAGGGCCGGCATTCCGTCAATAGCTTGGCTGGCCTCGGTACCGCGCAGGCGAAACCAGTTGGTATTGGTATCGCTGCCGAAAACCTGATTAGTGAATCCCGCCTGGTAACGGCCGATTTCATCTGCTTTATCCGCGCCTTCTAAGCGCATTTCCCCTTCGTTTATCACTAGCGCGGATTTGGCCTGATTAAAGGGTTGGATTTCCAGCTTATTCATGCTGCCCACCACTTCGATTTCCTCAAGTTGGCCGGATTGTTGTTGCGCCGCGGCGGAATTTAAAGCAAATAGCACTGCACCCGCTATGGCGCTGTAGATAAAGTTTTTTTTCATAAAGGTTCCTATGCTTAGGTTAGGCCGGATCCGTTAAGCGGCGGTACCTGAGATTAAGGCTTGTGGCGAAATGGCGCCGCTGCGGAGTTTATTAAGTGAACAGCCCGCTCATTTTTTGTCATTAATCATCAGGGGCTGCTGAAAAGCGCACGAATTCTATATGAAAACTATTCTTATTTCAATTAATTTTGAGCGGGGTAAAAGGGGGATTGAAAGGCGAGGTTATTCCCGCACGGTTTTTATCCAGTATAGGAATACCCAGTATTTTATCAACAGTACGGCGGCAATTAGGCTTTTGCCGATAACTCCGGGGGTGAAATAAAAGCCGATCAACAATACGGTTGTCGCAATTGTCAGAATATAGGTTTTGGCTTTTTTACTTAATGCGCGCTGTTCGCTGAAACTTTGCAGATGATTGCGATAAAGCCCTGTTTGGGTAAACCAATGGTGCAAGCGGGGAGAACTTTTGGAGAAAAAATAGAGGGTCGCAAGCAGGAAAGGCGTCGCCGGCAGACCGGGCAGAATTACGCCCAGAATGCCTAATCCCAGGCAAATAATACCGCATAAAATATAAATAATTTTCATTTCCATACCCTGCAAAGATTAAAACGCCTTGATTATCCCCGATTTTTTCACTTTTTCAAACTTGATTTTGCGCAATTTTCCCCAATATATGCCGAACACAGTCAATATTAAGGAAAGGTTTATGACAAATCCATTACTTGAAAATACCCTTTTACCGCAGTTTAGCAAAATTAAGCCGGAACATATTCAGCCGGCGGTGGAAACTCTGATCCGGGAGTGCCGCCAGGTAACGGAAAATCTATTAAAACAGGAAACCTTCAGTTGGGATAATTTCTGCCAGCCTTTGGCGGAAGTCAATGATCGTCTGAATAAGGCTTGGTCGCCGATCAGCCATTTGAATTCGGTTAAAAACAGCCCCGAGCTGCGCGAAGCCTATCAAGCCTGTTTGCCGATGCTATCGGAATATTCCACCTGGCTCGGACAACATCAGGGATTATATGAAGCTTATGTACAGCTAAAAAACTCGCCGCAATTCGAAGGCTATACTCAGGCGCAGAAAAAAGCGATTGAAAACAGCCTGCGTGATTTTCGCCTGTCCGGTATCTCTTTGCCGCCACAGCAACAGAAACGTTATGCTGAAATTGTCGCCCGTTTGTCGGAGTTGAATTCGGCATTCAGTAATAACGTCCTAGACGCTACTATGGGCTGGGATAAACTGATCGAAGAGGAAAATCAGTTACAGGGGCTGCCGGAAAGCGCCCTGCAGGCGGCAAAACAAGCGGCGCAGGCTAAGGGTTTACAAGGATATCGTTTTACCCTTGAGTTCCCAAGCTATCTGCCGGTGATGACTTATTGTGAAAACAGGGCATTACGTGAAGAAATGTACCGTGCTTTCGTTACCCGCGCTTCTGAACAGGGACCTAATGCCGGTAAATGGGATAACAGTGCGATAATGGAAGAAATCCTAAGTTTAAGGGTTGAACTGGCGCAGTTATTAGGCTTTAACACCTATACCGAACTTTCCTTAGCGACTAAAATGGCGGAAAGTCCGCAACAGGTCTTGGATTTTCTACAAGATCTGGCCAAACGCTCAAAAGCCCAAGGAGAAAAAGAACTGGCTCAATTAAGGGAATTTTGCCGTCAAGAATACGGGGTTGATGAACTTGAGCCTTGGGATATTAGTTTTTACAGCGAAAAACAAAAGCAGGCTCTGTATGCGCTGAATAACGAAGAATTGCGCCCTTATTTCCCGGAAAACCGCGTATTAACGGGATTATTCGAGTTGGTGAAAAGAATCTTTAATATTCGGGCGGTAGAACGCTTTGATGTGGATTGCTGGCATAAAGACGTGCGTTTCTTTGATCTTATTGATCAGAATGATGAGGTACGCGGCAGTTTCTATCTGGATCTCTATGCGCGCGAGCATAAACGCGGCGGTGCCTGGATGGACGACTGTGTCGGACGGCGACGTAAACAGGACGGCGCTATTCAAAAACCGGTGGCTTATCTGACCTGTAATTTTAATGGGCCGGTCGGCGATAAGCCCGCATTATTTACCCATGATGAAGTAACCACTTTATTCCATGAATTCGGTCATGGTATTCATCATATGCTGACTCTGATTGATGAGGGAGATGTTTCCGGTATTAACGGGGTACCTTGGGATGCGGTGGAATTGCCGAGCCAGTTTATGGAAAACTGGTGTTGGGAAGAAGAAGCCCTGGCGTTTATTTCCGGCCATTATCAGAGCGGGCAACCATTGCCGAAAGAAAAGTTGGCACAGTTGTTACAAGCGAAAAATTTCCAGGCAGCGATGTTTGTGTTGCGCCAGCTGGAATTCGGTTTATTCGACTTTCTTCTGCATCACCATTACCAACCGCAAATCCAGGGACAGATTCTTGCGACCCTTAATAAAGTGAAACAGCAGGTGGCGGTTATCAAAGGGGTAGACTGGGCACGAACTCCGCACAGTTTCAGCCATATTTTTGCCGGCGGGTATGCGGCGGGCTATTACAGCTATCTATGGGCGGAAGTGCTGTCAGCCGATGCCTTTTCCCGCTTCGAAGAAGAAGGTATTTTTAACCGGAATACGGGGCAGGCTTTCTTGGAAGAAATCCTAACCCGCGGCGGTTCGGAACAGCCGATGGTATTATTCGAGCGTTTCCGCGGACGTAAACCGACCCTTGATGCCTTGTTAAGACATAAAGGCATCGCCTAAGTTGAAACATAATGACCGCACTAAAAAGTGCGGTCATTTTTTTTAGGCTTTTTCCGTTAGCCGATATATGCAGCAAATAGCGTTTAAAGGTGCTGAATGGGCGGCGGAAGGGGGGCTGCTATGCCTCTTTCCAATGCTGTCGTTTTGCCTTTTGTAGTTTGGCGTAGGCCTTCAGCAGATTCTGGTGGGCATCAAAACGGCGTAAATGCTCGTCATCCGCAAATAGATCATAGAACGGATTGTCGCCGCCGATAGCTTTCCAAGCCAAATCCACTGCCGCCGTGCCGTACATTTTTTCAAATACCGCACGATACTGTTGCGGCTCGCGTGCTTTATCCAAGAATAATTCAAGGCTGCTAATCAGACAGCGGTAATAATTGGCGCGTTCGGCGCTAAATACCGAAGCGTTCATCTGATACGTCCAGTTGGCCCAGTCCAACGCTCCATCCAAATCGCCGCAGGCCAGGTTCAGCATGGATTTTAATTCACCGATTCGCAAGGTACTCCAGCCGGATTTCGGCGGCGCAACGATACCGATAAATTCGCGAACCCGTACGGCATCGTCGATGCCCTGCTGATCCAGTTCCTGCAACAGCTCCAGATAGGTTTCGCGCGGATGATGGAAATGGGGCAGATCAAGCAGAATTTCACGCCAATCCATGCCCATATTGTTATTGGCATAGATTAAATCATCGGCCGGATAAATATCGGACATACTAGGCACGATAATTCGGCAGGCATATACGCCGAGATGATTGTAATCCATAATATAGACTTCCTTCTGTTCCTGGTGGAAGATCTGCATTAACTGATTAAATTCCTGTTCGGTGGTGCCGGAGAAATCCCAGTCGGCGAAGGGATAATCCGCCTGTTGCTTAAATAGATCCCATGAAATCAGGCCGCTGGAATCGATAAAATGGGTTTCCAAATTGGCATGTTCCGCCACATCTTGGTTATCAAAAGAAGGGGCGGTGAAAACGTCCAGATCCTTTAAGCTGCGCCCCTGTAGTAATTCGGTTACGGTACGTTCCAGAGCGACGCGGAAATTCGGATGCGCGCCGAAAGATGCAAAACAGGTACCGTTCCGGGGATTGAGTAAAATAACGCAGATAACCGGATATTTACCGCCTAGGGAAGCATCATAGGCCAGAATCGGGAAGCCTTCTTCCTCCAATTTTTGAATTGAAGCCTGAATGCCCGGATAACGGTTCATCACCGCCGGCGGAATTAAGGGCAGGCTGATGGCTTCGGCAATAATTTTGTTTTTCACATAGCGTTCGAAGACTTCGGAAAGGCCCTGTACGCGCGCTTCGTTTTCCGTATTTCCGGCGGACATACCGTTGGAAACGTAAAGGTTGGCGATAATGCTTTGCGGAATATAAACCTGTTGTTGATCCGATTGACGAACATAGGGTAGCGCCACAATGCCGCGCGAGTAATTACCGGATTGTAAATCCACCAGTAATTCCGGCGTCAATTCTCCCTGGGGATCAAAATGGCGGCGCAGATTATCGTCCAGAATACCTTCCGGCAGCTGTTCGGGATCTGTGATTGGAAACCATTTTTCATGCGGATAATGTACAAAATCCGCTTCGGCCATCTCCTGTCCCAAATAATAGTCGGCAAAAAAATAGTTGGTGGAAAGACGCTCGAAATATTCACCCAGGGCCGAAGCCAGTGCGGCTTTCCGACTGGCGCCTTTACCGTTGGAAAAGCACTGCGGGCAGTCTTTATCACGGATATGCACAGACCAGACATTAGGTACCGGGTTTAACCAGGAAGCCTGTTCTATATTGAATCCAAGGGCGCTGAGTTTCTGTTCGAATTTGGTGATACTGTCTTCAAGGGCGGCATCTTTACCCGGAATAAAAGTTTGTTCCGTCATATTGTTCTCTCATGGCTAAAAATCGCAAGCATCATAGAGAAGAACCGTCTAACAAGCAAGATTCAGAGATCATTATTTATCTGTTTAAATGCCCCCATGGGTTCAAATCCTTTGTGCTGACGGAAAATATTTTTGGCCGGATTAAGGGTTAGAGGTAAGCTGCGTTTTTGTGCCACCAGTACGCTTAAGGGCGAAAAGAGCGGTGCTTTTTCTGCATTTTTTTTCGCGACGGAAAGATGCCTGTAGGCCAAAATTTCAAAGCCAAGTAATTCCAGCCAGTCGATAAGGCGGTAAATAATATAATGACGGAACTCGAATTTTCGTTGCTCGGGAAGCCCCAGACGGCGTTTAAATAAAAGCGGGCTACAGGGATTGAACAGGGAAATAAATAAGTAGCCCTCTTCGTCCAACACTCGAGTGATTTCTCGCAATAGCTGATGCGGATCATGGTAAAAATTCAAGCCGTTGGCTAACAAACAGGCGTTAACACTGTTTTCAATAAAGGGCAGATTATCAAGGCGAGCTTGCAGCACGGATACAGCATCTTGCCCGTTCAGCTCAATAAGGGCGGGGCTGAGTTCGGGGCAGAGGATAATTTGATGGCGCAGCGGTAAGTCGCAGCTGATTTCTGCGCTCAATCCGCCGATTTTTACTAGCTGATAACCGGAGATTTTTGCCAGCCAGGGGGCGAAATAGTCTGTAATTGCGTTACAATATGCTTCTCCCTGAGGAAGCTGATGCCAGCTATAAGGTAATTTAAATTCCTGCGGGTATTTGGCTTGCCAGTTTATTTTCATTTTAGCTCCGAGGATATTTTTATGTTAGTTGCACTGCCCGCTCTCGATGATAACTATATTTGGCTGTATGGGCGGGAAAATTGTCCTGTTATTGTAATAGATATTGCGGAAACGGAAAAACTATTCGCTTATTTAGCCGAGAGAGAGTTGCAGGTTGAGGCAGTATTACTGACCCATTACCATGATGATCATACTGCCGGTGTTGCGAGCTTTAAGCGGGCTTATCCGCAGGTACCTGTGTTCGGCCCGCCGGAAACTCGGGAGAAAGGCGCCGAACATATTGTTGCCGCGGGGAATATCCGTTTACCCCATTATGATATTCAGGTGATAGAGAGCGGAGGCCATACCGCCAATCATGTCAGCTATTTGACCGAGGACCATCTGTTTTGCGGCGATACCTTATTTTCCGCAGGGTGCGGCAGAGTTTTTACTGGCGATTATGCTCAGATGTTTCAGTCTTTACAGCGCCTTAAATCTTTACCGCCGGAAACCCTTATTTGTCCCGCCCATGAATATACCTTAAGTAATCTAGGCTTTGCCGAAAGTTTAAGCGATCCGGCTATTGTACGGCAGGAGGTTTTACAACAACGTTTCACTGAGGTACGGGCATTACGCGCAGAGAACCTCCCGAGTTTGCCGACAAGCTTAGGACTGGAAATGCAGATTAATCCCTTTTTACGGGCGAAAGACATCAAGGAATTTACCCGATTACGCCAAGCGAAGGATAATTTCTAACCGCTTTCCGGTACGGGCTGCGGCAAGTAAAATGGTTTTTCGGTGCCTCGGCGGCAGCGATAAACCATAAGTTCGACTAGTTTGCCGGTTGCGCTTCTTCCACTATTGCCGGCCCCTTGTTATTTGGCGCGGAAGGGGCGGGAACGGCGCTATTTCTTTCCGGCATTGGCGGTGTCGTTGCGGTGCTTGCTCCCGCCGGCTGCGCCTGTACTACAGGTGCTGCGGATGAAGCAGGTGCGACCGTTGGCGATTGTTGACAGAAGGATTGATTCTTATCCGCCCAGACCGGAATATTGCGTACCGGTGCATAACAGTTCCAACCGCCGTAGGCATCTATTCCCACCCATTTTATGCTCGGGGGCTTATTATTCAGCTTAAGCGCTTTGGCTCGGGTACGTTTTAAATAGTCTTTATATAGGTATAATGCGCCGCTGGCACCGGTCAGGTTAGTTTCGCCGTTATCGTCGCGGCCCAGCCATACGGTGGTAACATTTTCACCGTCGATTCCCACGAACCAAGTATCGCGCGCATCATTCGTGGTACCTGTTTTCCCCGCCAGACTGAGGGCGGCAAAATCAGCTTGCAGGCTGCGCCCCGTTCCCCGTTCAACCGCCTGCTGCATGGCATACAGGGTTTGGAAGGCGGCTTCCTGCGCAACCACCTGTTCCGCTTTTTTATTGTGTCGATAAATAACGGCGCCATTACGATCGGTAATGGTATCTATGGTGCTTAAGGGGATTTTTGCCCCGCGGTTGGCAATCACCTGATAAAGTTTGGTTACATTATAGGGGGATACGGAATAAGACCCCAGTAACATGGAGGGAACTTTAGGGATATTGTCGTGATCCCAACCCATTAGGCGCTGAGTTTCAATTACTTTTTTCAGCCCGACCCTCATACCGATATTTACCGTCGGAATATTTAAAGAGCGGGCCAGGGCGTCGACCAGCATGACCGAGCCGCCGTATCTGCGATCGTAGTTACGCGGCTGCCAAGGCGGGCTTCCTTTGATATTAATGGTAATCGGCCGGTTATTAATCGGCGTATTCAGACGGAACTGTTCCGGATCGGAAAGTGCGGCCAGATAAACGGAAGGTTTTACCAGAGAACCGATCTGACGTTTGGCGTTCAGGGCGCGGTTGAAACCGGCATAGTTTACCTGGGTTCCGCCGACAATGGCTCGGATTTCCCCCCGCTGATAATCGGCAATAATCATTGCCGATTGCAGATGGGGATTTTTGACCCGCAGCTGTAATTCGGCGGTGCCTTGGATAATCGCTTGTTCCGCATATTGCTGTTGTTTCGGATCCAATGTGGTGAAAATACGTGCGCCGAGCAATACGCCTTCGCGCTTATCCCCCAGATTTTCACGCAGTTCGCTTTGCAGGGTTTGGATAAATGCCGGATAACTTCGGGTTATTTTCCCTTTATCCTGCACCCCGAGCGGTCTTGCGCTGAGTAAGTCGAAGAGTTCCTGGCCGATCATTCGATGTTCGAGCATCAGTTTTAGAACCACATTACGCCGTGCCAGCGCCTTATCCGGGTTACGCCAAGGATTATAAAGGGAAGGGCCCTTAACCATACCGACTAACAAGGCTATTTGATCCAGACTGATTTCGCGGATAGGTAAACCGAAATAAAAATGGCTGGCAAGTTCGAAACCGTGAATTTGGGTATCGCCGTTTTGTCCCAGGTAAATTTCGTTCAGATAGGTTTCCAGAATGGTATTTTTGTCATAACGCAGATCCAGAATTATCGCCATTAAGGCTTCGTGAATTTTACGCCGAAAAGTACGTTCGTTACTGAGAAACAGATTTTTTACCAATTGCTGAGTCAGGGTGCTTCCGCCCTGGACCGTATGTCCGGCGCGGATATTATTCAGGGTGGCGCGCAGAATTCCCAGCGGGCTGACGCCGCCATGCTCGTAGAAGCGACGATCTTCAGTAAGAATGAGGGCATCGATCAGTAAGCGCGGATAGTTTTGGAGAGGAATCGCCAGTCGTTCTTCCTTTTCCGATTGCAACATAGCAATCAGCTTCGGCGCCAGAGAAAATTCATCAATAGTGCGTAAGTTTATGAGATCTTCGATTGTTTTTAGTCGCTCTTCCTCAAAACGCAAGCGAAAAACTCGTTGTGCTTCTGCTCCGCCGGGGAAAGGAAAGGCGCGGCGAATCATTAGGAGGCTGTCTTTTTCGATTTTAAAATCACCGGGTGCGGCGACTAATGTGGTTTGGCGATAATCGTTTTCCAGCAAAATTCTTTTTACCTGTTCGGCGTTCAGGTTATCGCTTAATCGGATACTCGGAATTCTGCCGTAAACCTCCGCCGGCAAACGCCAGATTTGGCCATCCATTTTGCTGCGGATCTGACCGTCCAGATAAATTGCATAGAATGCCGCCAGACAAAACAGGGTGAAGCCGAGTTTAAACATAAAAATCAACCTGTTTTTTCTGTTGCTTTGTTTCTGTTGCTCGGGCGCGGCGGCGGTTTCTTCTTGTTCGGGATTAGGGGATTGTTTCCACATGATTGCTTATATTTCCGGCGTTCTTGCCATAAAACCGATGGGACGGATTCTAGCATATTTTCAGAGGAGGAACAGCGTATGTTAATGATTTAGGCGAAGGGCGGAGAAAATAAAAACGGTCGGTTGTTCCCTTACATCTGATCCGCTTAATATAAGCGGCGGGAAAAAAGGGTTAAAAAAACAACCGCACTTTTACTTGCGGGCAAAAGTGCGGTGGAAAAATAGAGCGTTTTTTAGTCGCAGATAACCTTTATGGCTAATCCGCCCTGAGAGGTTTCGCGATATTTAGCATTCATATCTTTGCCCGTTTCATACATGGTTTCAATTACCTTGTCCAGGGTTACGCGCGGATTGGTGGTGCGTCGCAACGCCATACGGCTGGCGTTAATGGCTTTCACCGAGGCGATGGCGTTACGTTCGATACAAGGAACCTGCACCTGACCGCCGACAGGATCGCAGGTTAAGCCCAGATTGTGTTCCATGGCGATTTCCGCTGCAATACAAACCTGTTCCGGACTACCGCCGAGAATTTCGGTCAGCCCTGCCGCAGCCATGGAGCAGGCGACCCCGACTTCACCCTGGCAACCCACTTCGGCGCCGGAAATGGAGGCGTTCATTTTATATAGCGCGCCGATCATTCCGCAGGCGAGCAAATAGCGTTCGATGGTTTCCTGATCAAGGGCTGAAATAAATTTAGCATAATAGGACAGGACGGCAGGGATAATACCGCAGGCGCCGTTAGTCGGCGCGGTAACCACGCGTCCGCCCGCCGCATTTTCTTCGTTAACCGCCAGTGCGTACATATTGACCCAATCGATAACGCGCATCGGATCATTGGACAGTCCGGAGTTAGCCTGTAACATACGGTACAAGGAAGGCGCACGACGCGGTACTTTCAGCGGTCCGGGCAGAAGGCCTTCGGTTTTTAAGCCGCGTTCGATACAGGCGTGCATAGTGTTCCAGACCAGAGCCAGATGTTCGGCAACCGCCTGTTTACCATGGAGAGCGATCTCATTTTCCAGCATTAGGGTGGAGAAAGTCAGCCCGTTATTGTTGCAATGGGCCAGAATATCGGCGGCATTGTTGTAAGGGTAAGGAACAGGAGTGGTTTGCGCTTCTTCCTGACCGAAATGGGCTTCGTCGACGATAAAACCGCCGCCGATGGAATAGTAAGTCTGTTTGTACAGCAGCGCACCCTGCGCATCGAAGGCGCTGATGGTCATTCCGTTTTCATGCAAAGGTAAAAAAGTCTGATGAAATTGCATATTTTCATCAAAATTAAAATGTACCTTCGCCCGGCCTTCGGCAACGGGTAAAGAGGCACTCTGTTTTAGTTGCTGAATAAATTTCGGAATTAATTCGATATCCACATTATGGGGTAAATAACCGGCTAATCCCATGATAATCGCCGTATCGGTACTGTGTCCGCGTCCGGTCATAGAGAGCGAGCCATAGACGTCCACATGAATTTTATCCGTTTGGGTCAGTTTATTTTGTGCGATTAAATCATCAATAAACTGTTTACCGGCTTTCATCGGGCCAACGGTGTGCGAACTGGAAGGTCCGATACCCACTTTAAACATATCAAATACACTAATCATAATTTTCTCGTTATTGTTATTCTTACAAACGAATTCCCTTTGCCCGTAAGAGCAAAGGGAATGGAGCTATGCAATTAAGAATGCGGATTGTAGCCTAAATTTTAAAATAGTCCATATACAACCGCAGAAATTGCGATTAAACCCATGATGGTAACGAATAGGTTACTTAATTTACCCTGATAGCGCTGCATTGCAGGTACTTTGCGAATGGCGTACATCGGCATGATAAATAGGATCATGGCGATAATCGGGCCGCCCAGAGATTCGATTAATCCCAGAATGCTCGGGTTGATTACCGCAACACCCCAAAGGGTCAGCAAGAAGAATAAGGCAGTACCATAGTTTAATTTTTTACGATTGATACTCTCTCTGTTGTGCGCTGTCATTTTGAGGTATAGACCTTCCAGACCTTCACGAGCGCCCAGGTAATGACCGAAGAAAGAACTGGTGATCGCCAAGAAAGCAACTAAAGGACCGAAGTAGGAAATATAAGGGTTGTCAAATTTATTGGCTAAGAAGGACAGAATACTGATGTTCTGTGCTTTAGCCAGCTGTAATTCTTCCGGCGTTAAGGTTAATACGCAGCTGAAGACGAAGAACATAACGAATACCAATAGGATTGTTGCAGTACCTTTTAAGGTTTTGCTGGCGTGTTTTTCGGTCAGTGCTGCATCTTTGTATTCGCGTTGCTGCGATTGGGAGAAGGCGGAAATTGCCGGAGAATGGTTAAAGGAGAATACCAATACCGGAATAGTGATCCATAATGTGGTCAGGAAGCTGCCGGCACTCGGTAACTGTTCCAGCATGGAGGTGTTCCATTCCGGAATTAAGTAAATGGAAAGTGCAAACAGAATAAGAACAAGGGGATAAACCAACAGTTCGGTTAGTTTCAGCATCACTTTTTCATTCATTAACATAACCGAAATCAGTGTCGCAATCAGAATGAAGGACAGCAATACACGATTCGGCGAAGCCATACCCAGTTGGTTGACGATAAAGGAATCAACGGTGTTAGTGATACCATTACCGTAAATTAACAGAATCGGGAAAATGGCAAAGAAATAGAGCAGGGTGATTAATTTACCCGCCGTTTTACCGAAATGCTCTTCTACTACCTCGGTAATGTCGCTGCCGGGTTTGGAGGAGGATAAAACAAAACGGGATAAACCGCGGTGAGCAAGGTAAGTCATAGGACCGACCAGTAAAACCATTACCACTAAAGGCCAGAAACCGCCCATACCGGCATTGATGGGTAAAAATAAAACGCCCGCACCGACCGCAGTACCGAATAAGTTAAGGACCCAAGTAATGTCGAACTTGTTCCATTTCATGGATGTCTTCGATTGAGACATAAAAACTCCTCAGATAGATATTGTTAGTAGATATTGTTGTTATTAAAAAAAGCGTGCGTATATTATTCGGTAGTCAAAGTTATTTCAAAAATAAAATATCGGATTTGTGATCGGGTTAAAATTTTTATATCTGATCTGATTAAATTTATAGCAAGCAGGGAAATGCGATGTTCGGAAAAAATCCCCGGGGGTAAAGCTGAAGCTTTTCAGCGAATAATCCACAACCTAAGAATCCGGGTAATTTTTGCTGTTATAGGTTAAAGTTTAAGTAGGCCGAAATTAAGGCTTCGAAGTCCTCTAAGCCGCAGAAAGCAAGGCTTTCTTCATCATAATAATGGAAATCCGGCTCAAGGAGTTGTTGGGCGGGCGCTTCAAGATCCAGATTATTGGCGCGGATCATAATTTCCTGCGCATTAATATACAGACTGTATTCCGCCCCGCATAAGCGAATATCTTGATATGCGGGCGAGTTGCGCACCTGAAGGATACTTTTAAGTACGCTTTCAATCAGCGCCGGATTTAAGCGCACTTCGGTATTGAACCAATGGGCTACGGCCTGATGTTCCATGGAACATTTCAGGGAAATTTCCCCGCCGGAGGAGGTGAACTGGAAGTCCATAATTAAGGGTTGTAATCCGGAGCTTGAATATTGTTAGATACTGAAAGAGGAACCGCAGCCGCAGGTTGTGGTAGCGTTCGGATTATTGACGATAAAGCGTGAGCCTTCCAGCCCTTCGGTATAGTCTACGGTACCGCCGATTAAATACTGCAAACTCATCGGGTCGATAACCAGTTGTACGCCGGCATTCTCAACGGTCAGATCCCCTTCATTAACTTTTTCATCAAAGGTAAAGCCGTACTGGAAACCGCTGCATCCGCCGCCGGTGATGTAAACGCGTAATTTCAGATCCTGATTGCCTTCGTCGCTGATCAGCGCTTTCACTTTATTGGCCGCGGCATCGGTAAATGTTAGCGGTACTGCGATATCTGTCATAATATTATCCCACCTTTGCATATACATATTATAAAATCGATTGGCTATTATCTAATAACCGACTAAATCGTTCAACCGGAAATTTTATAAATAGGTAAGGAAGCGGAACCCTCTTCGCTTAACCTATTAAAAAATATAATTTTTAAATTGTAAAAGGCTATTTTTACTCTGTTGTGGATAAAGTTAAAATATGGTTACGAATGTTAATTAGTGCTATTATAGCCCCGTTATTTTTTACCTGTTTAATTTAAAGCGAGAGAGAAAATGAGCATTCCGTTAAGAAAGGAAGAAGAAATTATTAAACTGCGCGAAGCCTGTAAATTGGCGGCGGACGTCTTAGTGATGATTGAACCCTATGTTAAGGCCGGTGTCAGCACGGGAGAATTGGATCGAATTTGCCATGATTATATGGTGAAGGTTCAGAAAGTGATTCCTGCCTGCCTGAATTACCACGGTTTCCCTAAATCTACCTGTATTTCCATTAATGAAGTGGTTTGCCACGGTATTCCGAGTGAAGATAAGTTGCTGAAAGAGGGTGATATTCTAAATATCGACGTTACCGTAATTAAAGACGGGTATTACGGCGATAATTCAAAAATGTACATTGTGGGCGATACCAATATTCGCAGCCGAAAATTATGCGAAGCGGCGCAGGAAGCCCTTTATATCGGATTGCGTGCGGTAAAACCCGGTATTCGTTTAAATGAAATCGGCAAAGTGGTACAAAAATATACCGAAGCCCAGGGATTCAGCGTGGTGCGCGAATATTGCGGACATGGTATAGGTACCGAGTTCCATTGCGAACCTCAGGTATTGCATTATTATGCCGATGACGGCGGTGTGATTTTAAAACCCGGTATGGTGTTTACCATCGAACCTATGATCAATGCGGGCAGAAAAGAAGTGCGTTTGATGGGCGACGGTTGGACGGTGAAAACTAAAGATCGCAGTCATTCCGCCCAGTACGAACATCAGCTGGTGGTTACCGAAAACGGCTGCGAAGTCATGACCATTCGTGAAGAAGAAGAAAAGGCCGGACGTATCAGCCGAATTATGGTGAATGTTTAATCGCGCAGAGACATCTCCCTGTTTTAGTTCCGGCGCGGCTTAATTCGCTTCAGAAAATCGTCGCTGTTATTTCGTCGCCATGGGGAGTAGGAGAAGATTATGCAAAATAGCAACAAAACTTTTTATTCGGCCTTATTCGGGGTTATTCTCGCCCTCGGTTTAATGGCCTCTTCCTTTATTTTAGGGCAGCAGTTTAAAAATCTGCGTCAGAGCGGAGTCATTACGGTCAAAGGGCTGGCGGAAGCAGAATATAAGGCCAGTTACGGTACCTGGACGGTGAGTGTGGAAAACTGGGGCGCGGATTATAAAACAGCAATGACGGAGAATGCCCGCCAGTTGGAGGTCGCCCGGGCTTTTTTAGCCAAACAGGGATTTAGTGCGCAGGAGGTTTCCTTAAATCCGTTGGATGTGTATGTACATACGGAAACCTATACCGATGAAAAAGGCAAGGAAAAGACTGTGCGTAACGGCTACGATGCCAGACGAACGCTGAGTATCGCCAGCAAAGATTTGGCGAAGTTACAGCGTGCCTTGGATGAAATCAACAATCTGCGCGCCGAAAACCAAGCCGTGAATTTTTCCTCGCCAAGTTATTATCTGGAAAATTTGGAAACTATTAAGCGTGAACTGATTTCCAAAGCGACTCAAGATGCCTATGTGCGCGCTCAGGAGTTTGCCAAAACCAGTAATATTAACGTCGGTGTATTGCGTTCCGCTTCTCAGGGATCCTTTGATATCAGCGCTAATTTACCGGATGCGGAAAGTCAGAGCGATTACGGCGGCGGCTACGATACCTCTACCATTGATAAGAAGGTACGTCTGGTGGTAACCATTCAATACGATATTAATTGATTTCCCCAGCCTTTTCCTATCGCCGATATTTACGGCGATATTTTTTTATCCGAGGAGCAGCTTATGTTATTTAGCTACAATTCCTTAGCGGAACCGACGCCGAGTGCGGTTAAACTTCAGAAAGATGCGCTGAAACGTAATGAACTGGAGAATTTTTCTCACACCGATATTAACGCACTGATTGCCAACCGAACTTTATTTTGTGATCGGCTGCTGATTGAACTGTGGCATTTTTTCGGACTGGAGCGGGAAGGTTTAACTTTGGTTGCCGTAGGCGGATACGGCAGGCAGGAAATGTTTCCTTTGTCCGATCTGGACTTTCTGATTTTAACCCGAGCACCGGTTACCGAACATAGGGCGCAAAAAATCAGCCGATTCGTTCAGTTTTTGTGGGACTGCGGGTTCGATGTCGGCCATGCGGTACGCACATTGGCAGATTGCGAGCGGGAAGGTAAAAAAGATATCAGTATTGCGACTAATTTACTGGAAAGCCGTTATTTGAGCGGAGATAAAAATCTGTTTGCGGAACTCAGCCTGTTATTGCGCCAACAGGAGTTCTGGCCGGCCTCGGCTTTTTTTCAGGCTAAAACCGCAGAACAGCGGGAACGTTATCAACGCTACAACAATACCGGCTATAATCTCGAACCGGATATTAAATACAGCCCCGGTGGCTTACGGGATTTACATTTGGTTTACTGGCTTGCCCTGCGCCATTCCGAGGCAAAAAATTTACGTCAGATTTTAGATTCCGGCTTTATTTATCCGGAAGAATTCGAATTGCTGGAGCAGTGCCGGGATTTTCTGTTTAAAGTACGTTTTGCTCTGCATTTAATTCTGAAACGTTATGATAATCGGCTGTTATTTGATCGTCAGTTAAAGGTCAGCCAATTGCTGGGCTACCGAGGAGAAGGCAATAGTGGCGTAGAAGCCATGATGAAAGCCTTCTTTCAATGCTTACAGGATATATCCACCTGTAGCGATATTTTGGTGAAACATTATCAGGAACATTTTTTGGCGGCGAGTACATCCGCACAAACCATTACACTGGATCAGTGTTTTATTGCGATAGATAATGAAATCCGCCTGCTTGACCCGTATTGTTTCCAGCGCCGTCCGGACAGTATGTTGGATTTGTTCTATCATCTGACCTGTTACCCCGATATGGGGATTCATTCTTCCGTTCTGCGCCGTTTGCATCTTGCCGTAAAAGCATTTCGCGGATATTTAAGCGATATTCCGACTGCAAGGGAGAAATTTATCCGCTTATTCGCACAACCTAAGGCTATTGAGCGGGCCTTTGTACCCATGCATAAATACGGCGTTCTGAACGTTTATTTACCTCAATGGCAGGGAATTAAAGGATTGATGCAGTTCGATTTGTTTCATACCTATACGGTGGACGAACATATTCTGCGCGTTATGATGAAACTGGAATCTTTCGCCGGCGGAGATAATCAGATTTCGGCGCTGTGCACGGATATTTTTAGTCGCTTATCCGACCGCACTTTATTGTATATTGCCGCCTTATTTCACGATATTGCTAAAGGGCGGGGCGGTGATCACGCCCGGCTTGGCGCTCGGGATGTTCGCTCTTTTGCCGAACAACACGGGTTTGATCGGCGCGAAGCGGAAACCATGGCCTGGCTGGTGGAGCAGCATCTGTTAATGTCGGTTACCGCTCAGCGCCGCGATATTTATGATCCCGGCGTAGTACGCGCTTTTGCCGAACAAGTATGTAATAAAGTGCGCTTGGATTATTTGATTTGTTTGACCGTAGCCGATATCAGCGCTACCAACGAAACGCTTTGGAACAGCTGGAAACGTTCGTTGTTGGAAAGTTTGTATCAGTATAGCGAGCAGCAATTCCGCCGAGGTATGGATAATTTACTGGATCAGGGAGAAAAAATCGAAGATAACTGTCGTCGAGCGGAAGCGCTTTTACGGGAAAGGGAGGGCGATGAGATTATGCAGCGAGTGCATCACTTATGGCGCAATTATCCGCAGGATTATTTTTTACGCAATAATCCGAAGCAACTGGCATGGCATACGGCGGAAATTCTCCGCGCCGAGCAGCCTTTACTGGTTAGAGTGAGTAATCGTTTTTCCCGCGGCGGTACGGAAATTTTTGTTTATTGTCGGGATCAGAGTCATTTATTTCATAAACTGGTATGCGCTATAGGCGCGCGTAAATTCAGTATCCATGATGCGCAGATTATGACTACGGCGGAGGGTTACGCACTGGATAGTTTTATTGTTACCGAGCTGAACGGTGAATTGCTGCAAAAAGATCGGCGTCGCTTATTAGAACAAAGCCTGCTCCGCACATTAAGCGAGAATAATATGCCGAATCCGGTATTAAGTATAAATCCTAAGCTGGAAAACTTTCAGGTAGGCACCGAAGTCCGCTTCCTGCATATGAATAAAAGGGAACATACCGAACTGGAATTAATTGCATTGGATAAAACCGGTTTGCTGGCGACTGTCAGTCGTGTTTTCTGTGATTTATCCCTGAACTTGTTGAATGCAAAAATTACTACCGTGGGAGAAAAAGCCGAGGACTTTTTTATTCTGACCAATAAAAAGGGCGTCGCACTGGACGCCGCAGAACGAACATTGTTGGAACAGCGTTTGCGCGATGCCTTAGCTTAAGGATGAGCGGCGGAGGTGCGCCATTGAGGCTGCAGGAATTTAAGCGCATCGGTTAAGGATTTATAGACGACGCTACCGTGGTTTTCATCGGGATAGATAAAAAATTCCGCATCGGCTCCCTGTTTTTTCAGGGTCTGAAAAAATTCCTCGGCATTGCCGAGCATATCTCTTGCCTGTCTTTTATCCTCATTTCTAGGGTTGCGCGCCCGTTCCAGTTGACCTACGGTAATACGGACTTTGACGCCTTTCAGATTCGCCTTAAAATTGGCATCATCAGGGATAAAATCCAGTAACCGCTTGTTTTGCCACCAAATTGAAGGGCTGGATAAAATAAAATACTGGAATCGACCGTTGCCCCGCAACAGATTATAAGCGGCGAATAAGCCGCCGTAAGAATGTCCGAAAAGCGCCTGGCGCTTCGGATCGATAACAGCGCTTTGAGCTAATAGGGGTTTGAGTTCCCGTTCAATAAATAAACCGAAAGCATCAGCTTGGCCAAATTGTTTTTTCAGTTCGGCTTCGGCGTTCGGCGCTAGCGGCGGGGTATAATCCAGCGCTCTTTGTTGCAGATCCAGCAATTTTTGGCGGGAATAGCCGATACCGACGATTAGGGCGGGACTATTGCTGCCGCTGATCGGATTCACCAATAAAGCCTGTGCCGCACTTGCCAGAGGCGCAAATAATGCGTCGCCGTCCAGAACATACAGCACGGGGTAGCCTGTGGCTGGTTGTGCTCCTATTTTGCTGATTTGGATACGGTAGGTTCGGCCGGTAAACCGGGAGTTAAGGGTGGTTTCCTGTGCAAAAGGCAGATGGGCTTCGGCAAACTGCACCGAGGTTTTTTGTTCAGCGTAACTCATTGTCCCACACCAGAAAATTAAAATAAAACTAAGTAAATATGGATTCATAATTTGCTCCGCTTTCCGAAAGGATAGGGCAACATGATTCTGCATCGGTTAAATATAGCGCCGGCCTGGTTAGGCACGGCGCCGGAATTTGTATCTTTTTATCTGTTTAGTCCGTTTAGAAAGTATAACGGATGCTGGCGAAAATGGTACGTCCCTTACCCGGAATATTAAAGGTGGATACGCTGCCGGCTCGTACATAATAATTGCGGTTAAGCAGATTATCCACATTTAGCTGTCCTTTCAGCTTCGGACTAAAGGCGTAAGACATCATGGCGTCAAAGGTCGTATAGCCGCCGGCTTTGATTCCGGTGGAGGAGGTTACCTCGCTCATGGCGTTCATACCGGCACCTAAGGTGAATTTTTCATTGATATCGTAGGTTGTCCAGATATTTCCGCTATGGCGCGGCATCAGATAAATTGCCACATCCGATTTAGTGGGTACCACCAGTTCGGTATCCAAATAGCTATAGCCCGCATGAATACGCCATTGATCAGTAATATTTCCGCTGATTTCCGCTTCGAACCCTTGCATAACCCGTTCGCCCAAGGCTACGGACGGCGATTTCGCATCGGTCGGAATACTCGGTGCCGCCGCATTCACGTCTTTTAAACGATAAACACTGAAGCGCAGGTTTAAGGCTTCATTAAAGAATGCGCCCTTATAGCCGCCTTCCAATTGGGTACCTTTACGCGCTTTGAGTAATTTACCGTTAATATCGGTATCGGTCTGCGGTGTATATAGGCTGGAATAGCTGGCATATAAACTATGGTTGGTATTAATATCGAATACGACCCCCGCATAGCCGGTGGCTTTGGTTTTGCTCTGACTTTCTTTATCCGCACCGCTGCCGGATTCAATTTTGTAATGCCCCAAACGACCGCCGACAATTACCGATAGGGGATCCAGCGGGCGTAATACCAGTTTCCCGTATAAACCGGTTTCGCTCAGTTCTTCCAGGGTATTGGTTAAACTGTAGCCTTTTAATTTATTTCTGGCATTGGACATAATATCCACATAGGACAGGGAAGAAAAATTGCGATAATCCAGGCTACCTAAGCTGGCTCTGGCCTGATCATAATCATATTTAAAATGGTTATAATCCGCGCCCAGCACAAAATCGCTGGTTCGGTTGCCGAGCTTAAAAGGTTGGCTGTAGCTGGCATCCAGGGCGAAGGAACGCTGTTTCACCTCTGTCGCCAGTCCGGTAACCTTAGTGATATTATTTGCATTGAGGGCGGAACCTGAGAAAGCATAGTTGGAATCCGCTTCACGGTCGGAATAGCGCAGTCCGATTTTTCCGACCCCTTCTGTGGCAAAACGATGTTTTAAATCGGCAAAGAAGTCATGGCTTTTCATCGTAAATTTATTCCACCGGGCGCCCACAAAGGTATGATTCGGCAGGGATAACAGACTGCCGTCGGCCCATGCGGGTAAACCGTTATTCGGCGTTAATTCCCGTTGTTGAAATAAATAGCCCAGTCCTAATGTCGTATCCGCATCCAAATCCCAATCCAGAGCGGCATACAAGGTTTCATGATGATTGTTTTTCTCGGCCGGTTTCGGTGATTCGCCGTTAGTTTGTGCGACTAAGCGGCCGCGAATGCTGCCGGATTCATTTAACGGGCCGGAAATATCTGCATCGGCATTATATTTTTGATAGGAACCGTACCCGGCACTAAGACTGCCTTTAAATTCTTTGCTTGGACGTTTACGTACAAAGTTGACGATACCGCCCATTTCACCGCTGCTATCGAATAGACCGCTCGGGCCGCGCATGATCTCCACCCGGTCGAAAGCGATCAGGTTGGGTAGCGTACCGACGATACTTTGCATCTGTGCCGGTAATCCGTCGATATTGTATTCGCTGTATTCATAACCGCGCGCATAAACGGAAGAGCGACCGTCATCATTGGCCAATACCCTTAATCCCGGCGTTTTTGCCGCCAGCTGATCGAAGGTACGGACATCGCGATCTCGGATTTGTTGATTGGTGATAATACTGATGGATTGAGGAATTTCCCGAATTGAGGCGGGGCTTTTGGTTCCCACCGTTGCGGCGAAAGAACTATAGTCGCGGGTATTTTCCGTAACTATAGCCTCATAGGCTTGCTCGGTAACTACATCGATGGTTTCCAATGATGAAGCTTTATCCGCCGTTTGCGGGCTTTCCGCATAAGCGGAGGAAGACAGCACGGCGAACACAAGAGTGCTGGCAACACTTAATTTAAATTCTTGCATAATAAATATCCTTAGGTGAAGGGAAATTGTCAGTGGGGTTATTTTAGCGTTAAAATACAGTATTAATGAGAATTAATCTTATTTTCACCTGACAACTCTTATTGATTTTCAGCCAAAGGAATCCCATGAGTATTGAATATCTGAATAGCAGCCAGTTTATCCGTCTTGTCCGCAATGATAGCGGGCCGGAATTTCTTAAGGGTAGCTACCGTTTTGATGAATTTAAGAGCGGTATCAGTATTCATGGGGGCATGATTTGTCCGCAAAAAAATATGCGTTGCGGACAATTGGTGGGCAGCTATATAAATTTTATTGTGTTGCTGGAAGGAAGCTTGTCTTTCGCCATCAACGGCTTACGCTATCATATTGCGGCGGAAGGCGGGCGTATTATTATGGTTTCGCCCGGAGAAGAATGTTTGTTTACCCGTTATTTAATTAAGGACGAACCCTGTGTTAAGGTGTCGGTTAAAGGGGTGGAAAAATGGTTTTCTCAATATGCGCCGCAGCAAAAACAGCCGGCGGTGTTTGAACGAACCGTCCGAATCTGGTCGCTGCCCTCGGATATCCGGCAGTTAAGCTTAGGTTTTCTCCAGCCTCAGCCCGCTACGATTTATAATGATTTATGCCGAGAAGCGAATGCCCTCGAGTTACTGGCGAAATTGTGGCGGGTGTTTGAAGATAACTGCAAGGATTATACGGACGCCCCATTGCCTAAAGGGGATAATGAATTTGTGCGTCGCCTTAACAGTGTTTTTCTGCATAAACAAAATGTTACTCAGTTGGCTCAGGCGATGAATATGAGCGAACGAACTTTGCAGCGGCGGATAAAAGAATATTTCGGGCTGAGCATCGGCGACTGGTTGCGACATAAAAAGATGAAATACGCTCTGCATGCTTTAAGCAATACGCCGCTTAGTATTAGTGAAGTGGCATACGAATGCGGTTACCGCCATGTATCTAATTTTACCCAGGCCTTTAAGCAGTATTTTCATTGTACCCCGGCGGAATTAAAAAACGGTTTGAGCCGATAAAGGGGGCAGAGCATCGGGAAGGTTGCGGAAAAAACTTTAGTTTTTTTGACCGCACTTTTTACAGGCCAGCCCTTCAATAATCGGACAATGTTCGGAATTATCTCCGGGGCATTGCTCTGCTAGGGTTAATAATTCTTGCCGGATCTGCTGGAGTTTTGCAATCTGTTGATCGATTTCGTTGATTTTTGCCAGGGTTTTTCCTTTTACATCGGCGCTGCGACGGTGGGGATTGTTATACAACTGCATTAATTCTTTACATTCCGGTAGGGAAAAACCCACCAAACGAGCCTGATGCAATAAATTCAGCTCGCGAATATGTTCTTCGTTATATTGTCGATAGCCGTTGGCGGCACGTTGCGGAGGGGTAATGATTCCTTTTTCCTCATAAAAGCGGACGGATTTGGCGCTAAGGCCGGTACGTTTCACGATTTCTGCAATATTCATCCGGGTGATCCTATTTTTACTATTGGCACTTGACTTTACCCTTGGGGTAAGGTTTATCTTGTATCTCGTCTAACAACGGAAGGAGAAAATATGGCGACAATTATTCTTGCTCTGACAGATCTTTCATGCGGGCATTGTATCAAAAATGTAAAAGGGAGTTTAGAGGCGATTGAGGGAGTGCAAAGCGCTGAAGTCGGTTTAAACTTTGCCAAGATTGTCAGCGATAAGGAGCCTCGGCAATTTATTGAGGCGATCGAGAAAGCCGGTTACGGCGCACGGCTTGCAGAACCAACATTTCGCCTGGCCCTGAGTGGATTATCCTGCGGCCATTGCGTTAAAAATACTGAAAAAGCGCTAAGTGCGGTGGAAAACGTTGAAGTTTTTAATATCAGTAAAAATGAAGCTGAAATCTACGGTGAAAAAGCGCAGGCGGAGGCCGTGATCGCTGCAATTCAAAATGCCGGGTACCAGGCGGTTTTATTAAAGGGAGAGAATTCTCGCCCAAAGCCTGAAGCGCCGGCGCAAGAGACGCCGGCGCAAGCCACACGGGCTGCTCAATCTGAGGCGCTATCTGATGAAATAACTACGACAGCGTCCGATGAAATAATTATTTCATCGGCGGCGCAAACCACTTTATTACTGGAAGGATTAAGCTGCGCCGCTTGCGTACGTAAGGTGGAAAAAGCCTTATCCGCCGTTGCCGGCGTGGATAACGTACAGGTGAATCTTGCCGAAAGCAGCGCCCTGATTTTTGGTGATGCGGCGCCGCAGGCATTGGTCGCTGCGGTACGGGAAGCGGGCTATGGCGCCGAGGTGGTGGAAGATGAAAATCTGCGGCGTGAGAAGCAACGGCTGCAATCGCAGGCTGAAATCCGCGGGCGAAAATGGCAGGCGATTATCGCCTTGATAGTCGGCTTCGGATTAATGTCCTGGGATATGCTGATGGGAATGAGCATGGTTAGCGCAAGCAATCGCTTCAGCTGGCTTATGGTTGGATTGGCGGTTTTGGCGGTCATGCTGTTTTGCGGCGGACATTTTTATCGCGGTGCCTGGAAAAGTTTGGTTAAGGGAACGGCGACAATGGATACTCTGGTGGCGCTGGGTACCGGTGTCGCTTGGCTGTTTTCAATGTTTATTGTTGTTTTTCCGGATTTCTTCCCGCCTCAATCCCGCCATCTTTATTTTGAATCGAGTGCGATGATTATCGGCTTAATCAACTTGGGTAAAATGCTGGAGGCTAAGGCTAAACAGCGTTCTTCCAAAGCTTTGGAACGGTTGCTGGATTTAACTCCGAAAAGCGCTCGGGTTGTTGATGCCGAGGGCGAACGGGAAATTCCCCTGGCGGCTGTGGTCGAAGGAATGATACTGCGCCTGCAAACCGGTGATCGGGTTTCCGTTGACGGAGAGGTACAGCAAGGCAGTGCCTGGATTGACGAAAGTATGCTGAGCGGCGAGCCCCTGCCGGTATTCAAACAAAGAGGAGATAAGGTCAGTGCCGGCACCTTAGTCAGCGACGGTACGGTACTATTTCGCGCCCAACAAATCGGACGCAATACCCGCTTGGCAAATATTATAAAATTAGTTCGCCGGGCACAAAGCAGTAAACCGAAAATCGGCCGTTTGGCAGATAGTATTGCCGCCGTATTTGTTCCCGTGGTAATTATGATTGCTTTGATTGCCGCCGCACTCTGGTATGTTTTCGGGCCGCAGCCGCAATTATCCTATGCCTTGACCGTATTAACCACGGTATTGATTATTGCCTGCCCATGCGCATTGGGACTGGCGACACCTATGTCCGTTATCGCCGGGGTGGGGCGCGCTGCCGAACTGGGGATACTGGTGCGTGATGCGGATGCATTGCAAAAGGCGGCGGATGCGGATACGGTGATTTTTGACAAAACCGGGACCTTGACCAAAGGGCAACCCAAAGTCAGTGCGGTTTACTGCTTTAACGGTTTTAGCGAAGAGGAAATTATCCGTAGCGCCGCCTGTCTGGAACAGGGTTCCGCCCATCCTTTGGCAAAAGCGCTATTGGCGTTGGCGCAAGAAAAGGGTTATAGAATTACCGATGAAGTGGCGGATTTCCGTACCCTAAAAGGCTTAGGCGTAAGCGGGCGGATACAGGGAAAAACATTGTTGTTGGGGAGCCGCACTTTATTACAGGGGCGGAATATTGATACTGAGATTGCAGCCCTTGAGTTTGCACGCGAAAGCGAAGGGGGCGCAACCCTGGTTTTTCTGGCGGTTGAAGGCATGCTTGCAGGGGTATTGGCTATTCGGGATCTGTTACGGGAAGATACGGCGATGGCATTAGCCCGCTTACATAAACAGGGCTATCATCTAATTATGCTGACCGGGGATCAGGAACGAAGTGCACAAGCCATAGCCCGCGAAGCCGGTATTGATCAGGTGATTGCCGGCGTATTGCCGGAGGGTAAGGCGGAAGTTGTTCGACAGTTACAGCAACAGGGGCGCAAAGTAGTTATGGTGGGCGACGGTATCAATGATGCTCCGGCACTTGCCCAGGCGGATGTCAGTATAGCCATGGGCGGCGGCAGTGATATTGCGATTGAAACCGCCGAGCTGACCCTGATGCGGCACAGTCTTAATGGCGTTGCAGATGCTTTGAGTTTGGCGAAAGGTACCCTGGGTAATATGAAACAGAATCTATTTGCCGCCTTTATTTATAATTCCCTGGGGATTCCCATTGCCGCCGGCGTACTCTACCCTTGGCTAGGTCTGCTGCTGAATCCCATGATCGGCGGGGCAGCCATGGCGCTTTCTTCAATTAGCGTGGCGACCAATGCCAACCGCCTATTAAAATTTCGTCCGCGGCAATAATTGATAGGGGCTAATAGTTAAGATAGTTAAGATAAAGGAGGAGAGCTTTTTTCCTCCTTTTTCTTTTTAGGTCGAAAACTGATAGAATCGGTGCGATTTTTTTATCCGTTTTATTGAGAAGTTAAGAATATATGGCATTAATCAGTGTAACAGAGGCTTACCTATCCTTCGGCGATCATCCGCTGCTGGATCATACCGAACTGCATATTGAAGCTAATGAAAGAGTTTGTCTGGTGGGGCGCAATGGTGCGGGTAAATCCACCTTATTAAAAATTTTATCCGGCGAAATAATTCCGGACGAGGGACGGGTACAGCGCGAGAAAGATCTGATGGTTTCCCGTCTGGAACAGGATCCGCCGCGTAACGCTGCCGGTAGCGTATTTGATTATGTCGCGGAAGGAATCGGACATCTTGCCGAGCTAATTAAAGAATATCACCGTATTTCCAGACAGCTGGAAAAAAATTATGATGAAAGTCTGTTGGCACAGCTCGCACAGGTACAAAGCCGACTGGAACATGAAAACGGTTGGCAGTTTGAAAATAAAATCCATGAAGTATTGGTAAAGTTGGAGCTGGATGAAAATACGCTGTTATCGGAACTGTCCGGCGGTTGGCAACGAAAAGCCGCATTGGCGCGCGCTTTGGTTTGTCAGCCGGATGTATTATTACTAGATGAACCTACCAACCATCTGGATGTAGATGCAATTGAATGGTTAGAAAATTTTTTAACGGAATTTACCGGCAGTATCGTATTTATTTCCCACGATCGCTCCTTTATCCGCAAAATGGCTACCCGCATCATTGATTTGGATCGCGGAAAGTTGGTTTCATATCCCGGAAATTACGATCTGTATCTTGATAAAAAAGAACAGAACTTGCGTGTGGAAGCTCAGCAAAACGAATTGTTCGATAAAAAACTGGCACAGGAAGAGATCTGGATTCGGCAGGGTATTAAAGCACGACGTACCCGGAATGAGGGACGGGTTCGGGCATTAAAAGCCCTGCGTGAGGAACGGCGTCAGCGCAGAGATGTTACCGGAACGGCTAAATTGCAATTGGATACCTCCACCCGTTCGGGAAAAATCGTGTTTGAGCTAACCAATGCTGGCTACCGGATAGAGGATAAAACCCTGTTAAAGGATTTTAGCGCGACAATTATGCGCGGCGATAAAATCGCACTGGTCGGCCCGAACGGTTGCGGTAAAACCACCTTTATCAAGCTACTGTTAGGCGAAATTAAAGCGACGGAAGGGAAGATTCGCTGCGGAACCAAATTGGAAATTGCATATTTTGATCAGTATCGAGCGGAACTGGATCCGGAAAAAAGCGTTATGGATAACGTGGCGGACGGTAAACAGGATATCGAAATCAACGGAGTTAAACGGCACGTTCTGGGTTACCTGCAGGATTTCTTATTCCCGCCCAAACGGGCGATGACTCCGGTTAAAGCCCTGTCCGGCGGCGAGCGTAACCGCCTGCTTCTGGCCAAGTTACTACTAAAACCGAATAATTTACTGATTCTTGACGAGCCGACCAATGATCTGGACGTGGAAACCTTAGAATTGCTGGAAGAAATCCTGGCCGACTACCAAGGAACCTTACTTATAGTCAGCCATGATCGCCAGTTTATCGATAACGTCGCTACCGAATGCTATATTTTCGAAGGCGAGGGCATACTGAATAAATATGTGGGCGGTTTTTACGATGCGAAACAGCAACAGGCCAATGTATTGGCGAGCAAAGCCAGAGAAGCGCTTTTAGCCCAGCCCCAAAAAAACCAGCAGAAACAGAGCGCACAAAGTGCGGTTGAAAATAGCAAAGTTTTAGCGGCCAAAAACCATAGAAGCTCAGCGGAAAAGCTGTCTTACAAAGAACAACGCGAGCTGGAAAGCCTGCCGCAGTTATTGGAAACATTGGAACAGGAAATTGATGCCTTACAGCAGGAAGTTTCGGCACCGGATTTCTTCGCACAAGCGCACGAATATAGCGCACAGCGCTTACAGTTACTGGCGGATAAGGAAAAAGAAATGGAAGCCGCTTTCTTACGCTGGGAAGAACTGGAAGGCAAAAAAGCAAAACTATCTAAAAACTGAACGGATTAATGCGGATTTCTAATCAATTTGAATAAATTGCAATCTAACGGAAAAATTTTTTCAAAAAGTACTAGACAAGCATTTTATAAACTCTTAATATACGCCCCGCAACGACGCAATGTGCGCTCGTAGCTCAGCTGGATAGAGCGTTGGCCTCCGGAGCCAAAGGTCGCAAGTTCGAATCTTGTCGAGCGCGCCAGGTCAAGTCTTTTGCAGTTGAAACAAACAATGGTGGCTATAGCTCAGTTGGTAGAGCCCCGGATTGTGATTCCGGTTGTCGTGAGTTCGAGTCTCATTAGCCACCCCATTCAAATATCGAAAGATATATGTCGGCGAGTAGCGCAGCTTGGTAGCGCAACTGGTTTGGGACCAGTGGGTCGTAGGTTCAAATCCTATCTCGCCGACCATTTTTTTGCTCTTTAACAACTTATCAGACAATCTGTGTGGGCACTTGTTAAGTTTAAGTGAAAAACATTTAAAAGACTTAAGAGTGCACGAAAATTCATTATAAGAGTAAGGCTCAGGCCTTACAGATGAAGTCAGGACTTTTGAGCACAAACTTTTTGAATTGAAGAGTTTGATCATGGCTCAGATTGAACGCTGGCGGCAGGCTTAAC
>NZ_SNYQ01000005.1 GCF_004363295.1 Mesocricetibacter intestinalis | reverse complement strand
GACAGAAAATACATTTTTTACGTTCATAAGTCAAAAAAGAGGGTTAAAGCCTTTTACTATATGGCTTTAACCCTCTTTTTACCAACACTTTTGTCCATTATGCCCAATCAGAATCACTCCAATTACCGCCAGACATAAACCGCACCATTGCAGCTTGCTATGACGTTCCCGAAACCAGAATAATCCGATAAAGGTCAACCAAAAAATTTGCAGGCTATTGAGCAGGGTGGAGATTCCCGGCCCTATGGCATAAATACTCTCATGCCAGAGAGCCAGATCAAAAGCCAGAAATACCCCGGATAGAAGCGCATAAGAACGTGCGCTGGCTTTACGCGGAAAACGCTGCCCGAAGCCTTTCGCCAGAATAAAGAACATAATGCTCGCCAATAACAAACGCCAGAATGCCACGGCATAGGCGCCCATCGGCAAATAAATCACGATAACGCCGCCAAGCCCGAATAAAATACAACCGACAATCAGGCCGAAGGCGGCGCGCTGCGGGGATAAATTATGCATTTACCTGGTAGCCGTTCGCTTATAATGCGGCAAAGGCTTTATCCGCAGCAGCCAAGCTGCGTTCAATATCCTCTTCGCTATGCGCCAAGGACATAAAACCCGCCTCAAATGCGGAAGGAGCCAAATACACGCCTTGCTCCAGCATATAATGGAAAAAGCGTTTGAATTTTTCCGTATCGCAGGCCATTACGTCTTGATAGCTTTTCACTTCTGTTTTATCGGTAAAGAATAAGCCGAACATACCGCCCACATAATTTACACAGAACGGAACCTTATGCTTACGGGCAAGTTCGTTTAGACCCAGAACCAGTTTTTCCGTTAAGCGGGCAAGACGCTCTTGGTTACCGGCTTTTTTCAATTCGTTCAAGCAAGCCAAACCGGCCGCCATTGCAATAGGATTGCCGGATAAGGTACCCGCCTGATAAACCGGGCCGGTCGGTGCAATATAGTGCATAATTTCTTTTTTACCGCCGAAGGCCCCTACCGGCATACCGCCGCCGATAACCTTACCCAGACAGGTCAGATCCGGAGTTACCCCATAATAGGACTGTGCGCCCCCCAGGGCTACGCGGAAACCTGTCATCACTTCATCGATAATCAATAAGGCGCCGTACTGGTCGCACAGACGGCGTAATCCTTGCAGAAAACCGGGTTGAGGCGGAATACAGTTCATATTGCCCGCCACCGGCTCCACAATAATGCAGGCGATATCCTGCGGGTATTGTTCGAATGTGCGAGCAACGGAGTCAAGATTATTATAGCTACAGGTCAGGGTATGTTTGGCGAAATCGGCTGGCACCCCCGGAGAATCCGGTTGTCCTAGGGTCAGGGCGCCGGAGCCGGCTTTTACCAACAGGGTATCCGCATGGCCGTGATAGCAACCTTCGAATTTAATGATCTTATCCCGCTTGGTATAACCGCGCGCCAAACGAATGGCGGACATAGTCGCTTCCGTACCGGAACTGACCATACGTACCATCTCAATGGACGGAATCAGACTGCAAACCAATTCCGCCAATTCGATTTCAAGGGGGGTAGGCGCCCCGAAACTTAACCCCTTATGGGCGGTTTTCAATACCGCCTCTAAAATCGCCGGGTGATTGTGGCCCAGAATCATCGGCCCCCAGGAACCGACATAATCAATGTATTTTTTACCGTCCGTATCGAAAATATAAGCACCTTGCGCTTTCTCAATAAATACGGGAGTACCGCCGACCCCTTTAAAGGCGCGAACGGGAGAGTTCACCCCGCCCGGGATCACCTGTTCGGCACGAGAAAACAAAATACTTGAAGTGGACATATAAAACCCCCGGTTAAAATTCGTTAATGAAAAATAAAACCCGCTTATTGTACTGTAAAATCGCTCTCGGTTGAACAGGCAGCCGAACTGCAAATATTTCTCCCCTTTGCCGAAAAAGATTAGGCGCATATTGGCCTTTGTGATATGCTTTGCCATCATATTTTTTTAATTAAAATTCTTTCCGAAAGGCAACCGATTCTCATGTTATGGCTGAGTTTTATATTAACCTTTGTGGTCGCATTTTTAACCATTGTTCTGGCAAGACCTATTGCGATTAAAGTCGGCTTAGTGGACAAACCGAATTACCGAAAACGTCATCAGGGTGCCATTCCGTTACTCGGCGGAATTTCCATTTTTATGGGAAATCTGTGCTTCTATCTTCTGCAATGGGATTCCACCCGACTGCCCTATTTATATTTGTTCTGTATTTTCGTCCTGCTTGTGGTAGGGCTGTTGGACGATCGCTTCGATCTCAGCGCCGGCTTGCGAGCGGTGGTACAGGCCGGCTTATCGGTACTGATGATCTATGCCGGCAACCTTTCATTGGAACATTTAGGTCAGATTATCGGCCCCTTTCAAATTACCCTCGGGCCAATAGGTTTTGTAATTACCGTATTCGCCACCATTGCGGTAATTAACGCCTTTAATATGATCGACGGTATCGACGGCTTACTCGGCGGTTTGTCCGGAGTGGCCTTCGCCGCCATGGGGATTCTGTTGCTGATGGATAATCAGCCTGATCTGGCCGCTTGGTGTTTCGCTTTTATCGTTGCGATTATTCCTTACGCCATGTTTAACCTTTGTATTCCCTTCGGCAGCAAACTGAAAATTTTTATGGGCGACAGCGGCAGTACCTTAATCGGCTTTACCATGATCTGGATTCTGCTGTTGAGTACGCAGGGTAAGGGACATCCGATGAATCCGGTAACCGCCCTGTGGATTATCGCGATTCCGCTGATCGATATGATCGCCATTATTTATCGCCGCCTGCGTAAAGGAAAAAGCCCGTTTAAACCGGATCGTTTACATGTGCATCATTTAATGGTGCGGGCGGGACTTAGTTCCCGTCAGGCATTCTTGGTCATTACCGCCTTTGCGGCTTTATGCGCCGGTTTCGGTATTCTGGGGGAAATTTATTATATTAACGAGTGGGTGATGTTCGGCGCCTTTATCGTGCTGTTTTTCCTGTATTCCTATTCTATTACCAAAGCTTGGAAAATCACCCGCTGGGTACGCCGTTTAAAACGCCGCGCCCGTCGCGCCAAACATTAGCAGCTTCTTATAAGGCCGGATTCTAAATAACGAACCTAAAAAAGAGCGGTTAAAAAGATAGGTATTTTTTTAACCGCTCTTTTTTATTCCCGCACTCATCTTGATTTAACCGGAATCCTTGCCGATTTGCTGCTTCAAAAAGTCCAGAAAATACTGGACTTTCGCCGGGAGCAAACGGGTTTCCGTTAGGGCATAAACAGGTATGGCGCTTCCTTGCCACTGGGGCAAAAGGTGCAGCAACCGCCCCTGTGCGACAAAGGGCGCCGCCAGCCGGTGCGGAAACAGACCTATGCCCAGCCCGTTCAGAGCCAGATTCAGCGCCAGTCCCCAGTTATTCATTTTATAATTGCCCTGAATCTCCAATTGACAACTTTCCTTCCCCTTATGCAACACCCAACGATTGTTTTTGACCGTTGAAAGGCATTGATGCTGCACCAAGGTCTCTATTCGGGTCGGGCTGCCCTGTCGCCGCAAATAATCCGGTGCGGCATATAACCCTTGTTCCAGCACGGTCAGGCGGCGGGCGATAAAATGAGAATCGCTCAGTTCGCCTAAACGAATCACCAAGTCCATATGCTCGCTAATCAGATCCACTCTGCGCGGCGTAACGTCAAATTCAATCTGAATATGCGGGTAATGTCGATAAAACTCCGCTAACAGCGGTGCAATCAATAAGTTTGCCGTATCCGGCGCAATGGAAATATTCAGTCGCCCCCGCGGCTGAGCTTGGATCTCCGTCAGTTCCCGCTGAATCAGTTTGGCTTCCTCCAATAGAGGGGATACCCGCTCTAAATATCGCTCGCCCGCCTCCGTCAATTCAATTTTACGGGTGGTGCGGTTAAGTAAGCGCAAGCCGAGCTTTTGTTCCAACTGGCTGATTTTGCGCGAAAGTGTGGATTTAGGAATACCGCTGGTTTTGGCCGCAAGGGCGAAACTGCGCTGGCGGGCCACGGCAACGAAAGCGCTCATCTCATCAAATAACATTTTATTATCCCGAATATAAAACAATGAATTCCATTTTAGCCGGTTTTATTCCAAATTATAACAATATATAATTCCCGCACAATCTAAACAATAAGGAATAAAAATGAAAATCTTATTATTAAACGGCGGCAAACGCTTCGGCCATTCCAACGGCGAATTGAATCAAACCCTGCATGATACGGCGAAGGAATGTCTTACTCAGGCCGGACATCAAATTCAGGAAACCCTGATCGATCAAGGATATGATATTGAAAAGGAAATTGAAAAATATCTGTGGGCCGATGCGGTGATCTATCAAATGCCGGGCTGGTGGATGGGCGAGCCATGGATTGTAAAAAAATACATTGATGAAGTCTTTACCCAGGGGCATGGTAAATTATATCAGAGCGACGGCCGCACCCGTTCCGACGCAAGCAAGAAATACGGTTCCGGCGGTTTATTGCAGGGGCGTAAACATATGCTGTCCCTAACTTGGAACGCTCCTTTGGAAGCCTTTGAAGATCCGGCGCAATTTTTCCATGGTACCGGGGTGGACAACGTCTATATGCACTTCCATAAGGCCAATGAGTTTTTAGGTATGCAAGCCCTGCCGACCTTTATGTGCAATGATGTGATTAAAGCACCGGATGTGCCGGCTTACATCGCGCAATATCGCCAACATTTGGCCAAGGTATTCGGTAACGCCGCATAATAGCCCCCATAAGAAAACCGTAGCGCCAAAAGAACAGCTACGGTTTTTTCTATGCTTTTTATTCCTTGTTCTTATTCTTTAAGCGCAATATGCACGCTAACCTCTTCCCGATCATGATAAAGTTGCTTGGCCTGAATACTGAATTTTAGCCCCTGTCGTTGCAACCCTTGAGCTAACAGTTCCAGACATCGGCACACTTCCTGATAACGTTTTTTCATCGGTAACTTCAGATTGAAAATGGTTTCCCTGCACCAGCCATTAACCAGCCATTTTAAAATCAGTGCGGCAATACGCGCCGGCTGCTCCACCATATCGCATACCAACCATTGTATTTTATGCCGTTTCGGCGGGCGAAATTTAAAACCGTCTTCCGCACAATGCTCTATCCGACCGCTTTCATGCAAACTCGGCGCCATTTTGCCGTGATCCACCGCATACACAAAAAGACCGCGTTTAACCAGCTGATAGGTCCAGCCCCCCGGACAGGCGCCTAAATCCACCGCAAACATAGTTTCATTCAGTCGTTTACTTTCCTGCGCACGGGGAATAAAGGTTAAAATCGCTTCTTCCAACTTTAAGGTAGAACGGCTGGGCGCATCATGCGGAAATTTCAAACGGGGAATCCCCATGGCATAAGGGCTGCGATTGTCCGCATAGGAATAACCTACATAGCAGGCATTGGAGGCAATGAAAAAAATATGTAAAAACAGACCGCTCTTTTGCTGCGCTGATGCCTGAAGCCACCCCTGTTTCTTCAATGCCTGACGCAAAGGAACGCTAAATTTACGACAAAAGGTCGAAAGTTCTTTGGCTTGATTGGTATCCGCAGTTTCCACCAACAATTCCAGGCTCCGAGCCAAATCCTTATGTGGCGTTATTTGCCGATAACAATCAATAATAGGCCCGATACGATCATCACTACTGAGGTTTTCCACTAAATCGGAAACCACAACCATCTGACGAATAAAAATCAGACTGGAAAAAGCAATTTCACGCGCCAGTCTGTCCGCCTCTCCGCTCTGATAACATTCAAATATCACATAGGCGCTGTTTTCCGGCGCTCTGGCAAACCCGAACACGCCGCATTGCGCCGCCTTATCGCTGATTTCCGCCGCCGCTTCTTTTTCAAATCCGCTCCGGCAATATAATGCTAACTTATTCAACTTATCCTATCCTTTTATCCCGCCTATGTACGGCTTTGCATGGCCTGCATAATCCATTCTCTAAAGGCTTTGATTTTCGAATCCTCCAGCTTATTTAAGTCATTCACCACATAAAAAGCTTTAGGATCCTTTAAATCCGCCGGTAACACTGCAACCAAATGACCGTTATCCAGTTCCTGCTGCGCCAGTACCCGGTTGGCAAGCACAACTCCTTGCCCGTGTACCGCCGCCTGTAACGCCATAAAGGTATGGCTGAATAGCGGCCCTTGCCGCACCTTTAAATTTTCTGATTTTAAGGCCGCCGCCATATTTTGCCAATTTTCGCGGGTATGAATATGAATCAGGGTATGGCGGCTGAGATCCGCCGCATTATCGATCGGATTCTCCGCCAATAATTTGGGCGCCGCCAAGATCACCAGCTTCTCTTCGCACAGCCGTTCCACATACAGATTATCCCAGTGGCCGTACCCGTAATAGACGGCAATATCAATATCCTCGCCCAAAATTCCTTCGTCCTGCTCCGAACCTTTTAATCTCACCTCAATGGCGGGATATTGCCGGTTAAAATCATTTAAACGCGGCACCAGCCAGTTTATGCCGAAGGTTTGCGGTACGCTAATGGCTAAATGGGATTTTTCCTGCGCCATCAGCCGACCGGTAATATCCGCCAGCTTATGCAGAATGGGAGAAACTTCACTATAATAACTTTTACCGGCTTCGGTTAATTCCAGAGCGCGGTTTTTACGTTTGAAAAGATTAACCCCTAAAAAATCTTCCAATAATTTAATCTGATGACTGACCGCCGCTTGGGTTACGAATAGCTCGTCCGCCGCTTTGGTAAAGCTGAGATGCTTGGCCGAACTTTCGAAAGCCTTCAATGAATTCAAGGGAGGCAAACGTTTAAACATATTTCTTTCCAATATTAAAATTTTTATTTATAATAAAGCACGTCTTTGTTCGGATTAGTTTTTTTTATCATTCAAATAAAAATATCTCACTTGTCTGACCTCTTCTCCATCAATATAATGCGCACGTACTTAATGAGTGGTAATTCCTTATCGGTTATAGCTTATACTTAATTAAGTATTATGTTGTGTTTGCATATTGTTCGGGCAACCGAACGGAGTAACTGAATTTTTAAGTTACTTAATTTAACTTCCTGTATATTTTAGACCTAATTTTGGGTTCGTAATGCGCCGCTCTTATGAGCGGTGTTTTTTTATCCGCAATAGGGCAATTAACTTGCCTTTACGAGCAAAATTCGCACATAAAATCATATTGAATCAATCCCTCGTATCATATCATAACTCCCTTTCCAGACCAGCATAAAACTTTATCCGAGCATAAATAATCGCTTGCATCATTATTAGAATGGTGTAAGTTAATATCCAATGTGGTAAATAAAATAAGGATAAAAAATGAAAGATCTTGATTGGCAAAACCTCGGTTTCGGATATATAAAAACGGATTATCGTTATATTGCTTACTGGAAAAACGGCAGTTGGTCCGCCGGAGAATTAACCCGGGACAATATACTGCATATTAGCGAAGGATCCACCGCCCTGCATTACGGTCAACAATGTTTCGAAGGATTAAAAGCCTATCGCACCAAAGAGGGTTCCATTAATTTATTCCGCCCCGATGAAAATGCGAAACGTATGCAAAGCAGCTGTCGGCGTCTGCTTATGCCGGAAGTTCCGCTAGAAATGTTTGTCGATGCCTGTAAACAGGTGGTTAAAGCCAACGAAGAATGGGTCGGCCCTTACGGTTCCGGCGCCACTTTATATTTGCGCCCGATGATAATCGGCGTCGGCGATAATATCGGCGTTAGCCCTGCGCCTGAATATATTTTCTCTGTTTTCTGCTGTCCGGTGGGCGCTTATTTTAAAGGTGGAATGAAACCGACCAATTTTCTGGTTTCCGATTATGACCGCGCCGCTCCGCAGGGAACCGGTGCGGCTAAAGTCGGCGGCAATTATGCGGCAAGCTTATACCCGGGTAAAAAAGCCAAATCTCTGGGATTCGGTGATTGTATTTATCTGGATCCGGCCACTCATACAAAAATTGAAGAAGTGGGCTCCGCAAACTTTTTCGGAATCACCAAAGACAATAAATTCGTAACCCCGTTATCGCCTTCAATTCTTCCGAGTATTACCAAATATTCCTTACTTTATTTAGCTAAAGAACGCTTGGGAATGGAAGCCATTGAGGGGGACGTCTATATTGCCGATTTGGATCAATTCAAAGAAGCGGGCGCCTGTGGAACCGCAGCGGTAATTACCCCGATAGGCGCTATTCAGAACGGAGAGGATTACCATGTTTTCTATTCGGAAACGGAAGTCGGCCCGGTAACCAAACAACTCTATGATGAACTGGTGGGTATTCAATTCGGGGATCGTCCCGCACCGGAAGGCTGGATTGTAAAAGTCGAATAATTCCTCCCCCACAAAAAAACGTAATCATAAAAAAGATTGGTACCCCGATGCCAATCTTTTTTATTGGCACCCTATTTATTCCCGACTTTGATTGCCAAGGGATAACAACTCCGTCCTGTGAAAACAAGATAAAAGCCTAAATGCCATTCCAAAATAAAAAAATATGTTTTAGAATAAATCCAACTGTAATCCGAATGCATTCCTACTCTGATATGAAACTGAATATACCCACATTTCTAACCTTATTTCGCGTCATATTAATTCCTTTTTTCGTTATCGCCTTTTACCTGCCTTTTACCTGGGCTCCTCTGCTTACCACCCTAATCTTTTTTATCGCCTCCGTAACCGACTGGCTGGACGGTTATTTGGCTCGAAAATGGAAACAAACCACAAGATTCGGCGCTTTTCTCGATCCGGTGGCGGATAAAGTCATAGTCGCAACCGCCCTGGTATTGGTGGTGGAATATTATCATGCCTTCTGGATTACCCTACCCGCCATTATTATGATTGCCAGAGAAATCATTATCTCCGCACTACGCGAATGGATGGCGGAACTTGGCAGCCGTACCACCGTTGCCGTATCTCATTTAGGTAAAATAAAAACCACCGCTCAGATGTTCGCATTGGGCGGCTTATTATGGCGTCAGGCGCCTTGGATGGAAATTACCGCGATCATTCTGCTTTATATTGCGGCAATCCTGACCGCCTGGTCGATGATACAATATCTGAAAGCGGCCAAAGGTTCATTATTATCCGATATTAACCCCTAAGCGGGATTATCCGATTTGATTTGAATTATTTTTAAACAACTAATCTGAAAAGCCTATTTTTTTATTTGACTCGATTTTTTAAATCTGTAAAATGACGCTCCGTTAATTCGGAACAATATGCGGGAATAGCTCAGTTGGTAGAGCACGACCTTGCCAAGGTCGGGGTCGCGAGTTCGAGCCTCGTTTCCCGCTCCATTCTCAGCCCGAGTGGTGAAATCGGTAGACACAAGGGATTTAAAATCCCTCGACTTTCGAGTCGTGGCGGTTCAAGTCCGCCCTCGGGCACCATTTGAAATTATTTTCCTCCATTTTTCATCATAAGCAAGCCAAAGCACGGTTAAATTCAAATTGTTTTTTGATGAAAGATAATTTTGTCCTTTCTCATATGATGCCCGCACCGGCAAGATTGATGCAATTTGCTTAGATTTTTAATATGCCGTTCTCACCTTCGCCCTTAGTAAACATAGTTAAGCATAATGCTACTTACCATTTGCCGTTTTCAGTTAAATAATCACATCATCAAATTGTGATAGGCCCAGTTAGGGATTTATTTTTTGAAAAAAATGAAAGTAATAAAAAAGAATTGCTAATTCGGTAAAAATATTAACCTGGAAACATAAAAAACCGTCCTGAAAGCGAATTAGTTATTTCGGCTATCGGGACGGTAATAGCATGTACTTGAAAATTTAGTTACTTTTTATTTATCCGTTTAACTGCGGCAGATGTAATTCACCGACCCGTTTGCAGGCTTTACAATAACTCGGATGTTTTTCCACCTGAGTTACAAAGCGTTCAATATTAGGATATTGTCCTTGCTTCACAAACAAAAGGGCAAACTGTAATGGAAATGACATCATAATATCCGCTGCACTAAATTCATCTCCAAGCAGCCAATGCTTATCCTTCAAACTCGTTTCAATATAACTCATATGCAATTCGAATTGATTTTCGCAGAATACCGCGGCTTTTCCCTCCGCCAGATATTTCATAACAAAGGCCGCCATAGCGGAACCCTCTGCATAATGCAGCCAATGCAAGTATTGAGCATAAGCGGGCTGCTCGGCTGTTGGCCGTAAACGTCCCTTGGCATAGCGAGTTAGAAGATATTCCACAATGGCACCGCTTTCCGCCACCACGATCCCCTCATCGGAAATTAGCGGTGATTTGCCTAGCGGATGGATAGCGCGCAAAGCCTGAGGAGCAAGCCGAGTAACGGGATCCCGTTTGAATTCTTCAACTTGATAGCTGATGCCCAATTCTTCTAAAAGCCAAGCGATACGCTGTGAACGGGAATTTTCAAGATTGTATAACCTAATCATCTGTTTTCCTTGAGATAAAAAGTGCGGTCGGATTTTGTAAAGTTTTTACATCATCCGAAGGCTTTCATTATAAATCGAAACTGTTGATCATATTCACGTGTAAACGCACGTCCAAATTACCGCGTACCGCATTTGAATACGGACATACTTCGTGTGCGCGCTGAATTAACGCCCGTGCCTCCGCTTCGCTCAAGCCCGCTACGGTGATGGTAATATCTAAATCCAAACTGAAGGTCCCATCCGCTTTTTGACCGATACCTACGCCCACGCTGGTACTTGCCTGAGTCGGCTCCAACTTCATTTGACCTGCAACCAAGTTCATCGCACTATCGAAACAGGCGGCATAGCCCATAGCAAAGAGCTGCTCCGGATTGGTTCCTTGTTTGCCGCTGTCATCTTGAAAAGACACTAAATCAAAACCGATTGAGCCGTCATCCGTTCTGGTATATCCGGAACGGCCGCCTGTTGCGGTTGCCGAAGTTTTATAGAAAATTTTCATTACATTACTCCTCTAAGGTTTAAATCTTATGTTTTCCTGCGATTATTACCAATGCATGCTGACGCTTTCGGATAAGGGAACACGCCCCAGGTGTTTTTGATTTTGCATTGCCTGCCAATCCGGGTGGCCGAATGAGATCACATGCAACAATTTATAATCATCGGAAACCGCCAATTCTTTGCGAATATCATCGGCAAATAATGCCAAGGCAAGTTGCGGGATTCCACCGAAACCGCGAGCGGTAAGCGACAATAAAAAGGTCTGCGAATACATGCCGAGATCCGACGCAATATTGACATCATGATTGTCCACTTTCGGCATAAACAAAAATGCCATATGCGGTGCGCCGTAGCCGGCAAAATTATCATCGTAAACTACTTGACGCCCTGCCTTATCTTCGCGCGCAATACCGTAGCTGGTAGTAAAAACATGTTCGTATTGATTGCGCCAACGTTGTTCGTATTTGCCTAAAAATTTAGCCTGATTAAACTCAAAATCCGGTGTAAATTTGCCCTCTGCAGCACGGATTTTAAATTTGTTTTTTAAGCGCGCCAGAGTTTCTCCGGAAGCGATATGCACCTGCCAAGGCTGCGTATTGCAGGCGGAAGGGGCATTTTGAGCATCAGCCAGAATTTGCTGAATCTCCGCTTCAGACATCGGCGTCGGTAAAAATTAAGCGCCAGTCAAATTAATTTGAACTTAACTTCTTTTCTGTCCAAATTCCTTTTCTATCAACTAATGTTTCTATCGGCGCTCTTTCCACAGCCAAATAACAATTTAGAAACAATTTTATAGCTTTGAATTAACTTAATAAGTTGTTAGAATAGCCGCCGATTTAAACTTTCCATTTATTAAAAAATAAGGATACGCAATGGCGAAAATTCTTCATGTTGTTCAACAAAACCACATTACCCAAATTACCCTTTCGGAAAATGAGATCATTCGCCTTCAAGCAGAACCCGATACCCTATATCAACTCTTTGATGAAAATGGTCAGCTGCTTCAAGAAGTTAATTCCGAACTTATCGGTACGGATTTATCCATTAGTTTTGAACAAGAAGAAACCCGATTAATTTTAGAAAATTATAAAAATACCTATCCTATTGAAAGCCGTGCGTACCTAAATGAACTTCAAACAACTTTGGCGACTTCATCGAGTGCTGAACAAGCCGCATTATATAGCGCACCGGTACAAGCGACCGAAACTTCAATCTTAAAAACTGCCGGCTTATTTGGATTAAGTGCTTTAGCTATTGGCGGTATTGCTCTTGCTGCGTCCAATAAAGGCGGACATCATTCCTCAAACTCGGAACCTACTCCACAACCGGAACCTACTCCACAACCGGAACCTATTCCACAACCGGAACCTACTCCGCAACCGGAACCTATTCCACAACCGGAACCTACTCCGCAACCGGAACCTACTCCACAACCGGAACCTGTTCCACAACCGGAACCTACTCCACAACCGGAACCTACTCCACAACCGGAACCTACTCCGCAACCGGAACCTGCTCCGCAACCGGAACCTACTCCACAACCGGAACCTGCTCCGCAACCAGAACCTGCTCCGCAACCGGAACCTACTCCACAACCGGAACCTGCTCCGCAACCAGAACCTGCTCCACAAATTTCCGATCTCACCATTGCCAATGATAATTTTATCAATGTAAATGAGGGGCTAAGCAATATTAAAATCAGCGGAAAAGTTGCTAATGTTGCCGAAGGTACAAAAGTGCGGTTGGAAATTGGCGCAAAAACAATTGAATTACAGATAGAAAACGGCACATTCAGCACCGAGGTTGAACCGGAAATTATGCTGGCAAATCGTAAAATTAACGTAACCGTCATCAATACGGATAAAGCCGGCAATCAACCCATCGGCACGGCAGAGAAAGATTATGAAGTCGATCCGAATTTAGTGGCGGCGATTGATATTACCCATATTGGTCAGGCGTTTAGTGCCGACTTGCCACAAACTACTCGGATTAGCGGCGGGGTGGAATTTGATGGTATTTACGCCCAAGGACAAAATGCCCAAATGATTCGAGCGGTAAATCTGGTTATCGGTAATAAAACCTATACCACCGGTTTTGACGGTAAAAATAAATCCTTCTATGTAGATATTCCAACCAATGAATTGGCTGAATTAAATGGTCAAACGGTAACTATTAACTTCCGTAACAATAAAACCGATATTCCGCATACGAAAAATATTACCACCGATGATCCGGTTAATTTATTTGAATCGGTTTATAAATTAACTCAAAACGGTAATACCTATCGATTGGAAGAACAAGTTCTATTTCCTGAGAAAAATAAACTCCCGATTGAATTGAAATCCTTCAATCTCAGCAGTGAAGCATTGGCGGAGAATAACATCTTGTCGGTTCAAACACCAAAAACTAGCATTACGGGTAAAGTGAGCGGGCTTGCTACACCTGATGATCATATTGAGATTAAGGTGGGTGAAAAAATCTTGGGAACAACCAAAGTCAATGCGGATAACACCTTTAGTCTGGAGATTGAAACGGCCCAATTAAATCATAGCGACAATGTAGAAGCGGTTTTAACCACGAAATCGGACGACAAAACGATTATTGTGAAAGATACGGAAACTTATATTGCACCAAGTATGGTCGGTTCTGAATTTGTTTCACAACATCAAGAAATACCGAAAGCCCAACGTAAAACCGATCATACTAAAGCCGATTATAACTTCCCGTATTTTATTGACGGATTGTTGATGAACGACTCTCAAGGTTTTAATCGAAAAGTACCGATTGGCGGTACGGCTGAACCTTTGGTGATTAAATATCACTTTATGACGGAAGATGAAGCCAAAGAAATACCGGGGCCTGATAATGAAGGCTATATAAAAGGGGCGTATTTTGACTATTCGGACGAACAGAAAGAAATGTTCCGTTTTGCTTATAAGGTTTATGAAAAATATATCAATGTGAAGTTTGTTGAAGTTGATGATCCAAAAGAAGCGGATTCCAAAATTTATTTATCCGAATCAAACAATCCTTTGGATGGTTATCTTGCCTTTGCCAGCCCTGGTAGCGATGTAGTATGGAATAAACATTCAATCGATCCTACTCTTATAAATCAATTGAATGTAATTTATAACACCACTTTCCACGAAATCGGGCATACATTAGAAATAGACCACTCCGAAGAGAATGGTAAACCGATAGCCGGGTTCGAAAACGAAGCAACCACCGAATTTACAATGGAATCCTATAATCGATTTATCGAGGGAGGTCCGCTCAGTAATTATAATGATATTCGGGTCTATGATTTAGCCACCTTGCACTATCGTTATGGGGTAAGCCAAAGTGCCCGTACCGGTAATGATACCTATACTTTCCGGGATTATAACGGTTTGGAAAGCGATGCCGGCTTATATATTTGGGACGGCGGCGGCGTCGATACCTTTGATGCGTCCAATGAAAAATTAGGCGTGAATGTCAACTTAACCCCGGGTTCTTGGATTTATCGTGGTGAAAAACTGGAGAAATATTTCCTGGCGGACGGTAAAGAAATTTTAACGCCTCACCAATATTTTAATTTACCGGAAGGTACTCAAATAGATGGGCATTTTGATAAAGTTTCAGACGGAATAGTTGGTGAAATTCTTGGCGGATTAGGCACTTTGGGCGAAATGCTTAGTGGATTGGGTAATTTGGACGATATTCTTGGTGTGCTAGGCGGATTAGAGGGTATCGGTGATATTTTAAGCGGAATAAAACCAAAGCCTAACCAAAAAGAATTAGTTACATATGTAAAAAACCAAGCCTTTATCGGTTACGGCACACAGATCGAGAATTTGATCGGCTCCGATTATGATGACGTATTAACCGGCAATAACGCCGATAATAATATCGAAGGCGGGAAAGGTAACGATACCATTCGTGGCGGGGCAGGTAATGATTACCTGAACGGTGGCGAAGGATCGGATACGATGTATGGCGAAATCGGTGATGATCGCTATGTGGTGGATAATGTCAGCGATAAAGTGATCGAAAATGCCAACGAAGGCACGGATACCGTTTACAGCCACATCGACTATGCTTTACCGGGAAATGTTGAAAATCTCACCTTAATCGGCACAACCGCCAAATCAGCAATCGGTAATGAATCGGATAATGTTTTGATCGCCAATAATTCTGGCAATACCCTCAATGGTGGGACTGGAAACGACCGTTTGATCGGCGGTTTGGGAGTGGATACGCTCATCGGCGGCGAAGGTAACGATACTTTCGTGTTCCAAACCGAATTGAACGGCAATATTGATAACATTAAAGATTTTGCCGACAGCGATAAAATTGCTTTATCACAAAAGATCTTCAAGGCAATAAGCAACGGAATGGCAAACTTTGACGATTATATTCAATATGATAGTACCAGCGGTAAACTATTCTATGATGAAGACGGTCAAGGCGGACGAGACAGTGTACATTTTGCTAACTTAAATCAAGGTTTAACAATTGCCCAAACTCAGTTTGAAGTGATTTAATTTCAGGAGTAAATCAACAAATGCACAATCTTCGGATTGTGCATTTCTATATGATGAACTTTCGGTCTTTGTACAACTGCTACAATTTCCGGGCGATAAAAGGTAAAACAGACAGAAAAAACTCGCACGAATTTAGTAATGGCATAATCCCTGCAAAAAGAACCGGCTGTATTGGCTATGTATGCCGCTACCCTGCAGGATGAGCCAGCTCAATGGTATTTTTTCGAAATCTACCAAGATGATGCAGCTTATCAAAAACATCGCCAAAGTGAACATTTTCAATATTATCTGCAACAAACCGCCAATATGCTAAGGGATAAAAAGATCATAAATATCGACCCACTATTTTTGCGCAATCAGGGCGGATTATATTTCGATTAATCCGTATGCACACGGCGATACAGGCTTACCCGGCGGCAAGGTAACAAGGAGCGCAACAGTCCGCCGGTTCTTCGTCAGAATAACGCTTTATAAGCTAAAGATAATATGAGTAATCCCACCCTTACCAACAAAATTTTGTTGATAATCTCACCATTAGTGCAAAGCCGACCGCAGATAACATTAATCCGCCAGTAACGGCAAATTATGTAATAAATAACGCAATTTTATGACTTCTCGCGGCATAGGCTCGGCGATAGTTAACCCCAGCAGATGATAATGTTGCGCAATATCCTGAATTAACCGAATCACAGTATTCACCTTTAATCCCTGAGGATCGGCAGCAACCGCCATGCGTAAATCCTGCGGATCCAATCCGTCCAAATCAAGATGCACTAGGATATTTCGCTTGCCCCTTTGTCTTAGAAACTTCAGTACCGATTCGCTGCTGAGATTAGCCTCTTGCGCCGAAATATGATGTACGCCGAAATCCGCTAACCGTTCCAAATCGCCGGGAACCTCGCTGCGAAAACCGACAATCACTGCATTTTGCGGATTGATTTTTGCCGGTAATTTATTAATAAGTTGCTGGTCCCCCTGCCCGCAAAGGGTTGCTAAGGCCATGGCGTAATACCCCAAATAGCCTTCATGCGGACGCGTCAAATCAGGGTGCGCATCGATCCAGACTACCGCAACATCGCCTTGATATTTCTCCGCCAAATAGCTAAAAGGTGCAACACTGACCGAACATTCACCACCTAAGGTAACGATTTTGTCCGGCTGATAAATTACTAGGGTATCCAGTGCCGCTTGCAACTGGCGGTTTAAAATTTGATAAGCATAAATCCCCTTTTCCAGGCTAAGATTTTCATCGGCATAATCTAGGCTGACCGGTACGCTGGCTTGTAGGGTTTGCGTTTTCGGCGCAAGCCAGTCCAATAGTTGAGAACCGAGATAATAGCCCTGTGCTGCCGCCTGTTGGCTTAGTTCCGGAACAAGTTCCGGCATAATCGCCGGATCTGCTCCCTGCCACTGTGGAAAAGTTAAACGTAGAATTTTCATATAGCCTCCTATCCATTTATAGCTGTGGAATTTTAAACTTGCTTTTAACTCCCGTATATGAATAATTCAGAGCTTTACAATCCCTAAAAATGAGATAATCCATGGATAAATTACAAGCCTTGAAAATTTTTTGTTCCCTGGCGGAAACCTTACAGTTTCGGGAAACCGCAAGCCGACTGGCAATCTCCCCTCAAGTGGTCAGCCGTATTATCGCTGAATTGGAACAAAGTCTGGGCGATAGTTTATTTCAGCGCAACACCCGCCAAGTACAACTCAGCGATTTCGGACGGCAAATTCTGCCGAATGCTAAACAGATTATTTTGGCCAGCGAACAGTTATTCGAACAAAAAACTGCGGTTCAGGACATTGCCGGAATTGTGCGCATCAGCGTCCCCGATGCCCCGTTAATGCATAAACTGCTGCCGCCACTTCTACAAAAATTACAAGCATATCCGAATTTACAGCTTGATTGGCGAATGGAAATGAAATTGGTCGATAAAGTAGGAGAGCGGATTGATCTCGGTATCCGCATGGGAAGCGCACCGAGCGATAGCAGTTTAATTGTTAAAAAAGCAGCGCAATTTCACGAAAAAATTGTTGCTTCCCCCCTATTATTATCTCGTTTCGGTATGCCGAGGGATTTACAGGATCTGGCACAAAACTACCCGCTTGCCGCTTTTATTCATGAAAGCTTCGGACGTTATTGGGCTTGGGGCTGGACAAACAACATATTCTACAGCCGCACAATCCCTACTTTGCCGGTAATAACCTGCACAGCCACCTACTTGCCGCCCTAAGCGGATGCTGCGTCGCCTTTCTGCATGATCTCGCTTGTGAACCTTATTTGGCAAAGGGTGAACTAATCGAACTTTTTCCCGAATTGCCCCGCACCCGATGGGGTGTTTATATTTATCGCCCCCAATGTCAAATTACTCATCCCAGAATAAAATTAGTTTTTGATCTATTGGTCGAGTTATTGGCACAACATTAGAAAAAGTGCGGTCATTTTTCGGCAAGTTTTTTCACCTCGATAATACCGCTAATCCAATTAATATTATTTGATTTCCGCCGGATCGCCTGCGGGTGTCATTCGCTCCGGCTATGTATTTCCTTTAAGATGAATATTGATTCAGTCGATTGATAATAAATACTAAAGACAACATTACCGGTACCTCGACTAAAACCCCCACAACCGTGGCCAATGCCGCACCGGAATGCAAACCGAATAATGAAATAGCAACCGCCACCGCCAGTTCAAAAAAATTACTGGTGCCGATTAGGCAGGCCGGTGCGGCAATCGCATGGGGCAACTTCAGCACTTTGGCGATAATATAGCCTAACCAGAAAATACCATAGGTCTGCACCAGCAAGGGTATAGCGATTAAACCTATTATCAGCGGTTGAGCGATAATGGTATTGGCTTGAAAAGCGAATAACAAAATCACGGTCAACAATAATCCCGCCATTGAAAAAGGTTTTAATTTTGCGGTAAAAGCGCTGACGGATCTATTCCCCTTTAACAACAGACGGCGAGTAAACCAACCGGCGCTTAGCGGCAGTAATACATAGAGAACCGTACTGTAAACTAAGGTGGCGACGGGAATTTCAATATTGCTCACCCCTAATAAAAAACCGGCAATAGGCGCAAAAGCGAAAATCATAATAATATCGTTGACGGAAACCTGCACTAAAGTGTAGTTCGGATCCCCTTTAACCAGCTGCGACCAAACAAATACCATCGCCGTACAGGGTGCAACGCCGAGCAAAATCATACCTGCGATATATTCTTGCGCCGACTGCGGATCTACCCAAGGGGCAAATAAAAAGTGAAAAAATAACCATCCGATCAAGGCCATACTGAAAGGCTTAATCAACCAGTTAATCACCAGGGTTAAAATTAACCCCTGCGGTTTTTTACCCACATTTTTAATTGCCGACCAGTCAATTTGAATCATCATCGGATAAATCATCAGCCAAATCAACAAGGCTACGGGTAAATTAATATGTGCCGCCTCCAGTAAAGCGATAGCCTGAATTTGTTCGGGTATTATCAGCCCGATAGCCACCCCGATAATAATCGCCAGTAGCACCCAAATCGTTAGAAAACGTTCAAAAATGCCCATTTAAAAATTTCTCCCTTTGGCTCCATAAATACTTATTTCAATAATTCAAGACATATTGAAATATATAGTTAAAATTTTTTAGCTTTTAATCGCCGCAAAATTTTTTACAATCAGTATCACCCGCTTCATTTTGACAGCAGCGCGCAGTTAAAAACGAAACCAGCTTCATCATCAGGGGTAAATTGGCATAGTAGCGGATAAAACGCCCCTCTTGCCGGGAATAAATCAAGTTTGCGGCAAGCAGGGTTTTTAAGTGAAAAGAAAGATTGTTCGGTGCCAACCCAAGTTGTTTGGCCAGCTCGCCCGCCACCATGCCCTGATGTCCCTGAAGGGTTAAGTGCTGAAAGATCTTCAACCGAATGGGTGAAGAAAGGCTTTCAAACAATTTACTTGCAGATTCTGTATTCATGGCACATGATTCTAATCCCTTTATTTTTTATTTCAATAATTATTGAAATAATTTAAAAACAACAAACAAAAGAGCGGTCAATTTTACCGTTTTTTTTGAAATCAAGCCCATAGCGCTCAATTCAGTATCCGTTTCGCCTCGATATTTCACCGAAAGCGCAAAATTTTACTTTATATTCGTATTGATATTTGTTAGACTGCCCGTCTATTTTGGGGCTGATTCTGGATTCGACGGGATTGGCGAAGCCCAAGGTGCACGTCGAGGTGCGGTAGGCCTCGTAAATAAACCGCAAAAAAATAGTCGCAAACGACGAACAATACGCTTTAGCAGCTTAATAACCTGCTCTTAGCCTTCTCTCCCCAGCTTCCGCTCGTAAGACGGGGATCAAGAGGAGTCAAACCCAAACGAGATCGCGTGGAAGCCTCCGCTTGAGGATCGAAGCGTTAAATTGAATCAAGCTAGTTTATCTGTCGCGTGTCTGTCCGCAGTGGGTAAATGAAATTAAAGACCAGACTAAACGTGTAGTGCTGAAGGTAGAGTAATTTCGGACGCGGGTTCAACTCCCGCCAGCTCCACCAAAAATTATATAACATCGATATAACTACGGTAATAAAATCAATGTGTTATAGGATTTCGTTATAAAATAATATGACGTAAATATACGGTAAATAAGCCCTATATGATCCGTAAAAAGATTAAACCGTAGAAGGATTAAAGCCCCGTAACCAAATGTTAAGGGGCTTTTTTCTCTCCAAAATCAAAGGCGGACTGAGCCTATTTATCTAATCTAAAATCAAATCCGTTAACCCTCGTTGCAACCACAATTCTGATTAATAGCTTCAATTTCCTCTTAGCTAAATGGATAGCAATGCAATTTTCAAAACATCACATCATAAAAAAAACCTTAAATAAGGGTTTCTTTAAAAATATTGCTTGCTCTACACCACTAGCATAATTTTGTTAAAATTAATTTCTTTTGTTTTTTTATAGCAAAAATATATGTCTAAAAATACCCAAATCAGACCTACACCAAAACATAAAACAGATACTATCTTTAAAATTCCTAGGCCAATATCTCCTAAATAAAAACGATCGATACTTAATGTTCCTAAAAACAAAGATAGCATTAATGTTACTATCGGGTTCTTCAAACCTACAGCCTGAATAGAATTTTGTCTATCTTCAGGAAGTGATGATAATTTTTCTTTCAACAAGAAAATCTTATCGTTAGGAAAATTACCTGAATTAGCCAATACATATGATTCAGCAAATTGTTTTACATCCATAATGAACTCCAGTCCCATTTTTCAATTTAAGTGAATAATTTAAATTAATCCTACTTAAAAAATCATAAACTGTCTGTGATTTAGATCACAGTATATACGATATATCTACTCAAATAGTACAGTAGTTCAATCCAAAGATTAAAATAGATACAATTGCCGACTACTTGTGCATAAAAAATTTAATTAATCGGGTTACATACAAAGGCATAAGGATCTTCCGCCCCTGAGCGCTCCGCCCAGACAATACTGTCCGTACATAGTTCGCCTGTTTTTTTATTCACCTCATAGCTCATTAATCTTGGCGCGGTATAGGGTGCTCCCCCGCACTTTTCATCATGTTTTTCCCTCACATCAACAAAATAGTAAATATCATTGACTTCGCTTTCCATAAAAATTAAACATTCCGTTTTCAGAGGAGAAAGCTGATTCTTTTCAATAGAAGCGATCACTTTATCCACGGCCTGAGCAAAACTATTAACAGGTTTTGCATTTGCCGCAGAACAAGTCAAAGCACCGATAAAAACAATAGTAAATAAGCCTTTCATAGTATTCTCCATTAAAATAATCTCTTATTAATTGGTATTAACTTTTTATACCTGATGATATTTTAACGGAATAATTTCTCAAGAAGAATTTTTGATGACCTTTAATTTTTATTGCAACAAGGTTATTTCGGCATAGTTCCGGTTAGCTTGCTTTTCCTTGCATTTTTGCCTTTCCGGCCTGACAAACCATTTGTAAAAACAAATCGGTAATGCGGTTATCCGCTGTTAATTCAGGGTGAAAAGCACATGCCAGTAAATTTTGTTGGCGCGCCAATACCGGATATCCGCTAAAAACCGCCAATGTTTGTACCTGTTGACGAGTTCCAAGAATATAAGGCGCCCGGATAAATACGCTCGGGAAAGGCGCACTTAATCCTTCCACTTCGATATCCGCCTGAAAACTATCCGTCTGTCTGCCGAAAGCATTACGCCGCACACTGATATCCATCAGTCCCAAATGCGCCGGTTCGCCGCCTTCAATCTCCTTAGCCAATAAGATCATGCCCGCACAGGTACCGAAAATCGGTTTGCCCTGTGCGGCGAATCGGCGTATGGCGTCGATAAAGCCGTATTGCACCATTAATTTGCCTATGGCGGTGCTTTCTCCGCCGGGCAGGATCAGCCCGTCCAATTCTGCCAGCTGAGTAACTTTTTTGACTGCAACTCCCTTTGCCCCCAAGCTTTGCAGCTGTTGCAAATGTTCGGCGCTCGCCCCTTGTAGAGCAAGAACGCCGATATTTAAACCTGAATAATCCATCTTACCAACCGCGCTCCTGCATTCTTTCATTCGGCGCCAGGCGGGAAATTTCCAGTCCTTTCATGGGTTCACCCAAATCTTCACATAAACGGGCGATTAAATCATAATCCCGATAATGGGTGGTGGCCTGTACAATAGCTCGGGCAAATTTTTCCGGGTTTTCCGATTTAAAAATACCGGAACCGACAAATACACCGTCCGCACCGAGTTCCATCATTAATGCGGCATCAGCAGGGGTTGCCACACCTCCGGCGGCAAAATTCACTACCGGCAGTTTCCCCAATGTTTTGATTTGCTGCAACAATTCAAAAGGGGCGGCAAGATTTTTTGCTTCGGTCATTAGTTCGTCATCGCTCATGGCCGCTACTTTGCGGATTTGGCTATTGACTTTACGCATATGGCGTACTGCTTCCACAATATTCCCGGTGCCGGGTTCACCTTTGGTACGTAGCATTGATGCCCCCTCGCCGATGCGGCGTAAGGCTTCGCCCAAATCACGACAGCCGCAGACAAAAGGAACCTTAAACTCGCTTTTCAACAAATGAAATTCTTCATCCGCCGGGGTAAGCACTTCACTTTCATCAATATAATCCACCCCCAGCGATTCCAATATGCGCGCTTCCGTAATATGTCCGATTCGGGCTTTCGCCATTACCGGAATAGAAACCGCATTCATCACTTCTTTCACAATTTGCGGATTTGCCATACGCGCCACGCCGCCGGCAGCACGGATATCGGAAGGAACGCGTTCCAACGCCATTACCGCTACCGCACCGGCGGCCTCCGCAATACGCGCCTGCTCCGCATTTACCACATCCATAATCACGCCGCCTTTCTGCATTTGCGCCATGCCCCGTTTTACCACTTCCGATCCGGTAATTATTGTCATTTTTCTCTCCTGCTAAGTTTAATGAATAACGCTTTCGCTATTTTGTGTTCGCTCAGGTATGATTAAAAGGGTCAGAATTAATAAATTTAATGAGGTCAGAAATGCAAAAACTAAGCTATTCACTGGATAAATCCCTCCGAACGCCTCTCTACTTGCAACTCTACGAGCAAATTAAAGCGGATATCCACTGCCAGAGGCTGAATTTTGCTCAACGCCTGCCTTCCAAACGCCGCCTATGCGAATATTTACAAATTAGCCAAAATACGGTGGAAAGCGCCTATACGCAGCTACAGGCGGAAGGCTATATCGAATCTAAAACGCGGCGGGGATTTTTTGTCTGCTTTCAGGCGGAACTGGATTTTAATTCGGCAAAAATTCCGCCGAAAGTACCGCACTTTCAGGATTTACCCAAGCTAAAATTCGATCTGGATCCGAATAGAATCGATAGCTGCCATTTTCCGCTGCAAAGCTGGCGCAAGGCCGCCCGCAGCTGTTTTTATGCTCAAGGGCGGGAATTGCTCAGCTTGGGAGATAAACAGGGGGATGCCAACTTACGCCAACAAATAGCCCATTATTTGGCTTTATCGCGGGGGGTAAACTGCGATGCGCAACAAATTGTGATCGCCGCCGGCGTGGAGGGCTGTCTGCAACAATTGATCCTGCTGTTTAATCGCCATATCCCACAGCAATCTATGATCTATGCCATGGAAAGCTTCGGTTACCCCAAAGTGGAAAAACTGTTAAACCTATATGAAAAAGAGGTGGTTAAATTACCGGTCAGCGAAGAAGAAGATTGGTTTGATATTGAATTTCTAAAGCGCCATAAGATTAATATCGCCTATCTGACCCCTTCTCATTTGTACCCTTTCGGGCAGGTTTTATCCATTACTCGGCGCCAACAGTTATTGGATTGGGCCAATCAGGCGCAGGATCGCTATATTATCGAAGATGATTATGACAGTGAATTTCGCTATAAAGGCCGCCCCATTCCGGCTCTGCAAAGCTTGGATTTTAAACATAAGGTGATCTATCTGGGCTCCTTTTCCAAATTGCTGATGCCGGCTTTACGCATTAGCTTTATGGTGCTGCCTAAGCCATTATTAAAAGCTTACCAACAATATTGTGAATTTTTCCACTCGTCCGTTTCCCGCTTTGAACAACAACGCCTGGCGAATTTTATTCAGCAGGGAGAGTTTGAAAAACATATTCACCGTATGAGAAAAATTTATCGTCGAAAAATGGAACTGCTCTGCCGCTTATTAGCACCCTATAAGGACAGTATTCGTTATTACGGCGAACATTCGGGCTTTTATCTGCTAATTGAAATTTTGCACCAACCAGTTTCCGCCGCCGAGCTCTGTCGCCGGGCATTAGCCCAAGGGATTAAAATTCACCCAGTCGATTATCAGGACAGAAAACTATTTTCCCTCGGTTTCGGGGATTTAAGCGAGCAGGCATTAAGAGATGCTATGGCGACATTGCTGGACTTATTGTTACCTTCTCCAAAGGAATAAGGCATCAATTAGCGCTTCCCCTACAACGGAAGCGCAGTAAAAAACACCAATAATAAGGGCGGTAGAATATTGGTAACAAAACCGAAACTGATCGCCAGCGGAACCACTTCCATACCTCCCGAACGCTGAATCACAGGCAGGGTGCAATCCAGTGCGGTAGCGCCGGAAATGCCGACGGCGGCGGAACGATAATTCGGCATCAGAAAAGGAATCAGAAACAGGCTTAGAATTTCCCGCGACAAATCATTAACAAAGGCAATACTGCCGAATACCGGCCCCCAGGCGTCATTGAGTACTACGCTGGATAATGAATACCAGCCTAACCCGGAAGCCAGCGCCAGCCCTTGCGCAACGGGCAAATTTAACACCAGTGCGGCGACCATACCGCCGAGCAACGAGGTGGCGACCATAATCAAACCGGTATATATACCGCGCGAATTGAAAAATACCTCGCGCAAGGATATTCCGTTATTACGCAGCTGAATCCCCACCAGAAAAATCAATGCAATCAGCACATAAGTACTGGTACCGAAAGGTAAAAACAGTATGCCCTTGCTAAAATAACCGACTACAAAACCTAATGCGACCATGGCGCACAGCTTAAAGCTATCGAATAACAACTTCAGTCGAGAACCCGTTTGCTGCGCCGCCCTTTTCAGCGGCTGCGGCGAAAGTTTATCGTAACTCAGCAAACCGATAAGATTGAATCCCTGAGTAAAGCAGGCGAAGGTCAGGGCGGAAATTCCGATTATCGGCAACTGTTGCGCCAGATTATCTAGCTGTCCCAGAGAAATCCCCATCAGCAATAGAATAATATACAACAGTAACATTGAAACCCGATTGATATGTCGTAGCAAAATCTGCCTTTTTATCTTAATCAGATAACCCGCAAACATCGGGATTAAAACAATTAACAAGCCTTCCATAATATCCGCTTTTATGATAAAAATTTGCCGTTCAGTATAGCAACGATCAATAAGTTAAGATAGTTCGGAAAAGGGAGGAGCCATGTATTTGCGGCAATTGGATATTGCAGGATTTCGCGGAATTAAGCGATTATCCGTGCGCCTAGGTTCAAATATGGTGCTGATTGGCGAAAACTCCTGGGGAAAATCCAGCCTGCTGTCGGCATTACAGGTCATTTTCAATCCTGAAGGAAAATTGTACCGCTTTAACACGAAAGATTTTCATCTGTCAGCGGAAAAGCAAGAGATTATGCTGTTGTTTACTTTCGAAAGCAGGGAGGAAGAGAAAAACCACGGCCTCCTGACCCGGCAACTCAGCGAAGCCTTATTCCCCTACGAAGAAGGGAGCCGACGTCTGTATCTGCGCGTTTTCGGTGAAAAAAAACCACAGGGAGAAATCCATACCCGCTATTCTTTTTTAGATCAACAGGGCGGCGAACTGAATATCGCCCGGGCAGAAACCTTGATTCAAGCTTTGCTGAAACAACACCCCGTATATCGCCTAAGGGATGCCCGCTTAAATGTTCCGCCCCTTTGCAATCTCCCTTTACCCAGAGAAAAAAATGAAAGGGACGAATTAAGCGCAGAATTTTATGCGGTTTCGGAACTGCTGAAATATTACTTTATCGAGCGCTTGGATCCCACCGCACTTTCCCAAGATCCCGCCCTGCTCTGGAACCGGCTGCAATCCCTCTGTTATAAACTGGCGCAAGACGAGAGCAAGCAGCTCCAACAACGTCTGAAGCACAGCCTGTTCAGCTTGTTTATGCACGAAAATATCGCCTCGGATAAAGCCCATAACGTCCGCCCCATATTGTTACTGGAAGATCTCGAAAACCGCTTACATCCGCGTATGGTGGCCATGGTCTGGGAATTACTGAATTATTTGCCGGTTCAGCGCATTCTGACCACCAACTCGGTCGAACTCATTTCCCGCGCGGATCTCACTACTGTCTGCCGTCTGGTACGTTATCCGGATCGCACCAGAGCCTATCGATTGTCCCGCCATGAACTGAGCAAAGAAGATTTCCGCCGCCTGAGCTTTCATATTCACCATAATCGCAGTCTGGCACTGTTTTCCCGTATGTGGATACTGGTGGAAGGTGAAACGGAAGTATGGATTTTATCCGAACTGGCAAATCTGCTGGGAATTAATTTAGCCACGGAAGGCATACGTATTGTGGAATTTGCTCAATGCGGACTGCGCCCTCTGCTCAAATATGCGCAAGCCATGGGAATCGAATGGTATGTGCTGACCGACGGCGATGAAAGCGGGCATAAATATGCCGCCATCGCCAAAGACATGATAGGTGCAAACGAACACCCTCATCAAAGGCTTACCCTGCTGCCTAAAACGGATATAGAGCATTTCTTTTATAGCCAAGGATTTTCCGATGTATTTATCCGTCTGGCCCAGTGGAAACCCGGCGGAAACTATCCGGTCAACAAAATTATTCAGCGCGCCATTCAACGCACTTCAAAGCCGGACTTAGCCATTTTGCTCTCGAATGAAATCGAAAAACGCGGTAAAGATTCCATTCCCCTGTTATTTAAGCGTTTGTTTTCTAAAGTATTGAATCTAGCCCGGACGCAGGACATATAATCACTGTTTATTTATACATATATTTATGCTAAAGTGCGGTCAATATTGATCCTACTTTTTTTAACATGCAGAAGACACGTAAAATTATTCATATTGATATGGATTGCTTTTATGCCGCGGTGGAAATGCGGGAAAATCCCGCATTAAAGGATAAGCCCGTTGCCGTCGGCGGCAGCACACAACACAGAGGGGTGTTGACCACCTGTAATTATCCCGCCCGCAAATTCGGCCTGCATAGCGCTATGCCCAGTGTGCAGGCGTTAAAACGCTGCCCGAATTTAATTCTGTTGCCGGTCAATATGCCGCTGTATAAACAGGTCTCCCGTCAGATTCATCAGATATTCCGCCGTTACACGGACATTATCGAACCCATATCTCTGGACGAAGCCTATCTGGACGTAACCCATTGCCGCCTGCACGAAGGCTCCGCCACCTGGATAGCTCAGGCCATAAGGCGAACTATTTTCGACGAATTGCAGCTCACCGCTTCGGCAGGCGTTGCACCGTTGAAATTTTTAGCTAAAATCGCCTCCGATCAAAATAAACCCGACGGTATGTTTGTGATAGCTCCCGAACAGGTAGCTGAATTTGTCGCCGCCCTGCCGCTGCATAAAATTCCCGGAGTCGGTAAGGTAACCGGCCAACGCCTTCTGGATATGGGGTTACGCACCTGTGCCGACGTGCAAAAAACCGATCTCAACCGCCTATTAAATCGATTCGGTAAATGGGGATTGAGAATCTGGCAATTCAGCCATGGGATCGATGAAAGAGAAATTTGCATCCGCCGCGAAGCGAAATCCATCGGTGTGGAAACCACATTAGCGCAGGATATCCGCGAACTGCAACAAGGCATCGCCCTGTTAGACAAACTTTATCCCGATCTGCTGCGGCGTATTCGCCATAGCCGGCCTGATCTGCCCTTATCAAGCTTACGTAAACTCGGCGTAAAACTGAAATTCGATGACTTTCAAACCACCACTATGGATAAAAGTGCGGTTGAATTTTGTCAGGAAAATTTTGTCAAACTCTTGCAACAGGTCTGGCAACGCGCGCAAGGGCGTTCCGTACGCCTTATCGGCCTGCATGTTAATTTACCGGAAACCGCATCTCGGCAACAAATGTCCTTATGGTAATGACTGTGCAGATAAGACTATGCAGATAAAAATAAGCGTCGACCTTGAAATTAACAATTATGTAACCATTTAATACGAAACTTTCACTCACTTCTTATTAAGGAAAATCCCGCTATGATGAGAATATTGTTATTCTTAGCAACCAATATGGCCGTGCTGGTCGTCTTCAATATTATTTTGAGCCTGACCGGCATTCAGGCGCAGCAAACCGGCGGTCTGTTGATTATGGCCGCCCTGTTCGGTTTTACCGGTTCCATTATCTCTCTACTGCTATCGAAAAGCATGGCATTAAGATCCGTCGGCGCACAGGTGATCAACCAGCCGAGAAACGCAACGGAACAATGGCTGCTGAATACGGTGCATTCCCAGGCGGAACGAGCCGGTCTGCCTTATCCCGAAGTGGCGATTTATGAATCCGAAGATGTTAACGCCTTTGCCACCGGGCCAAGTAAAAACAATTCACTGGTGGCCGTCAGCACCGCTTTATTGCACAAAATGACCCGCGACGAAGCGGAAGCGGTATTGGCTCACGAAGTCAGCCATATTAAAAACGGCGATATGGTAACCATGACCCTGTTACAAGGGGTATTAAACACCTTCGTTATCTTTATTTCGCGCCTGATCGCCCAGGTGGTATCCGCTCGCCAGAACGATGAAGAATCCTCCGGCAGCTCCGGAACCTATTTCCTGGTATCCATGGTACTGGAGGTGGTATTCGGTTTCCTGGCCAGCATTATCGCCATGTGGTTCTCCCGTTATCGTGAATTCAGAGCGGATGCGGGTTCCGCTTCTCTGGTGGGCAAACAAAAAATGATTGCCGCGCTACAGCGCTTACAAAGCCTGCACGAACCTCAGCATACGGAAGGGCAACTGGCGGCTTTCGCCATCAACGGCAAACGGGGCGGACTGGCTTCCCTCTTTATGAGCCACCCGCCATTGGAAAAACGCATCGAAGCCTTAAAAAATGCAGACAGCTTAAAATAAGCGGGCTAAATACCAAATCCCAAAAAAACAAGGGGACGGATTAATCATCCGTCCCCTTTTGTATGCTTGTGTATTCTTGCCAACGGAGAAATAACGTATAATGCCCTTCGCCCCAAAGTGCGGTCAAAATCACACGAGTTTTTTTTAGTTACAAGAGAATAGGTATGGAACACCGGCTGAATGATATCATCAATATTTTTAACCAATGTTTTGCACAGGACTACAATACCCGCTTAGTTAAAGGCGGTGAAGAGCCCATCTATATCCCTGCCAATGAAAAGGTACCCTACCACGCCATTTATTTCGCCCGCGGCTTTTACAGCAGCGCCCTGCATGAAATCGCTCATTGGCTGGTTGCCGGAGCGGCACGGCGTCAACTGGAAGATTTCGGTTACTGGTACGAACCGGACGGACGCAACCAGCAACAACAGCGCGAATTTGAAAAAGTGGAAGTAAAACCTCAGGCAATCGAATGGATCCTGTCCGTAGCCGCAGGCTTTCGCTATTTTGCCAGTTTAGATAATCTGAACGGTAATCCGGGCGATAGCCAACCTTTTAAACAAGCCGTATATGCCCAGGTAAAACATTATGCCGAAAAGGGTCTGCCGAAAAGAGCGGAAATACTGCGCAAAGCGCTGGCACAATTTTATGCCACCGAAGATCGCATCGATTTAAGTAAATTTCGGGTTGAAGAAATTTGATCCCCTGCCCGCTCCGCCGCAGTTAAGCCCGAAGGCAAATTCCGCCCATAAAAAAATTGCAAGCCCATAAGCGCTTGCAATTTTGTGAATATAACGTAAAAAATTAACGTTTGGAGAACTGTGGACGACGACGTGCTTTGCGTAGACCCACTTTTTTACGTTCAACCCGACGAGCATCGCGGGTTACGAAACCTGCGGCACGTAAAGCCGGACGTAAAGTCTCATCATATTCGATTAATGCACGGGTAATACCATGACGAATAGCACCCGCCTGACCGGAAATACCGCCGCCTTTTACTGTGATGTAAAGGTCAAGTTTTTCAGCCAGTTCAACCAATTCTAACGGCTGACGTACGATCATGCGTGATGTTTCACGACCGAAATACACGTCTAACTCGCGCTGGTTGATAATGATTTTACCACTGCCCGGTTTAATAAATACACGAGCTGAAGAGCTTTTGCGGCGACCTGTGCCGTAGTTTTGATTCTCTGCCATTGTTCTGCTCCGTGATTAGATGTCTAAAACTTGAGGTTGCTGCGCTGCATGTTCATGCTGTGAACCTGCATACACTTTTAATTTACGGAACATTGCACGGCCTAATGGACCTTTCGGCAACATACCTTTAACTGCAATCTCAATCACAGCTTCCGGACGGCGTTGAATCATTTCCGCGAAAGTCGCCTGTTTAATACCGCCTACATAGCCCGTATGCCAATAATAGATTTTATCGCTTTCTTTACGGCCGGTAACACTGATTTTATCCGCATTGATAACGATGATGTAATCGCCGGTATCAACGTGCGGAGTGTATTCGGCTTTATGTTTACCGCGTAAGCGGCGGGCTAATTCGGTAGCCAAACGACCTAAGGTTTTACCTGTCGCATCAACTACATACCAGTCGCGTTTAACCGTTTCCGGTTTTGCTACAAAAGTTTTCATTAATTAAATTACCAATAATAATATTAATACCCAGTGTTTATATCTAAACACAACCGTTAATCGCCATCGCTACCCCTTCGAGTATGATACCGATAAAAATAATGTGCGGTGGGAATCCGACACATTCACAGGGTCGCGTGATTATACATAGGTGCAAACCAAAACGCCAGTTTTTTATCTGAAAAAATCAAGTTTTATCAAGCCTTCGTGTCCGATAAATCTGTGATCTACGCCAAAGAAAGCGCATTGCGAGCAAGACAACGGATTTTTTTGAGGTTATGATAATCAAGATATTTTTATTCGGCATAACTAAGGAGTTATAGATGCAGGTATGGACGACGCAAATGTGGCAAGCCGCCGCTATCGGATTAGTGCTCGGGCTGATTATCGGCTATGTGATAGTACGCCTGACCAAGGGCTCGGTGAAAAAACAAGTGAAAACCGAAGCCGAGTTACAACAAGTAAAAGCGCAACTGGATACACAGAAACAGCAGCTGGAAAAACATTTTTCCGAAAGCGCCGACTTATTGAAAACCATGGCGGACGACTATCAGAAATTATATCGCCATCTGGCCCAATCCTCAGCCCGTTTGTTGCCGGAAAGCAGCGATAAACTGTTGTTTGTGCAACCGGCGCAGGAAAAAGAAGAGTCCCCGGATAGCGCCGCCGACAGCCCGGCTCTTCAGAAAAAAGAAGATCAACCTCGGGACTACTCGGAAGGTTCTTCCGGCATTCTTAAGGCGGAAAGATAAGCTTTCCCCCGTTATTAATCTTGCTATTTTTTTCTTCTGTCAATGCGATCGGAAACCGCCGATCGCATTTTTTGTTACCCGTCCGCATTGAATTTTTCTGAACATTCCCATATTTTCCTTGTCATAGGGTTACGTTAACAACATATTAAATTCTCTTAATCTGAAGGAAAAAAGATGAAAAAAAGAAATTTTGCTCTAACCGCTATTGCCCTAGGTTTAAGCGTATTAGCCACCCCGCTGGTCAGCCAGGCCGAATTGCCGGTTGCCGTTGATAATCAAAACATACCCAGTCTGGCGCCTATGCTAGAGAAAGTATTACCTGCCGTGGTATCTATTGCTGTGGAAGGTAAACAACAAAGCAGCAGCCGCAGCCAAAATATTCCGGAAGAATTTCGTTTCTTCTTCGGTGATGATTTCTTTGGCGGCCCTTCCGCACCGCGTAACTTTAAAGGTATCGGCTCCGGTGTAATTATTGATGCGGACAAAGGCTATGTGCTAACCAATAATCATGTTATCGACAGCGCGGATAAAATTACCGTTCAACTACAAGACGGACGGGAGTTTAAAGGTAAGGTGATAGGTAAAGACGCACAATCCGACGTAGCCTTGGTACAGCTGGAAAAACCGAAAAATCTGACCGCCGTTAAATTTGCCGACAGCGATAAATTACGCGTCGGTGATTTTACCGTAGCCATCGGAAATCCTTTCGGTTTGGGTCAGACCGTTACCTCCGGGATCGTTTCCGCCTTAGGGCGCTCCACCGGTTATGACAGCGCCAACTATGAAAACTATATCCAGACCGATGCGGCGGTTAACCGCGGTAACTCCGGCGGCCCCTTACTGAATCTGAAGGGCGAGTTAATCGGCATAAATACGGCGATTATTTCCCCGAGCGGCACCAATGCCGGTATCGCCTTTGCCATTCCGAGCAATATGGCGAACAATTTGGTACAGCAAATTATCGAATTCGGTGAAGTGCGCCGCGGTATGCTCGGCATTAAAGGCGGCGAATTAAATGCGGATTTAGCCAAGGCCTTTAATGTGGATACCCAACAAGGCGCTTTTGTCAGCGAAGTCATTCCGAATTCCGCAGCGGATAAAGCGGGAATTAAAGCCGGTGATGTGATTATCGCGCTAAACGGCCAGAAAATTTCCAGCTTTGCCGAAATGCGGGCGAAAATCGCCACTTCCGGCGCAGGTAAAGAAGTGAAACTCACCTATTTACGCGACGGTAAAACGGAAACCGTCAGTGTAACCCTACAATCGGACGATAATGCCCAAACCGCTTCGAGCGAAAGCCTAATCCCGGCACTCCAGGGCGCCATACTGAATAATTATGACAAAAACGGCCTTAAGGGCGTGGAGATTACAAAAGTCAGTCCAAACTCCCCTGCCGCACAGCGCGGTTTGAGAGCCGGCGATATTATTGTCGGCGTCAACCGTCGAACAACGGAAAATGTCAAACAGCTGAATGCTCTGCTGAAAGAAGCGCCTTCCGTGATAGCGCTGAATATTATGCGCGGCGGCAATAACTTCTATCTGTTAATTCAGTAATTCTTCGCTTAGCAAAAAGTGCGGTAAAAAATACCGCACTTTTTTTATCCGCACGTTATCCGACCTTTATCCGCTCTTTATCATCTGCAATAAGCGAACTCGCTTTTTCTTTTAAGCACTCAAGATCTTTCAACCACGACTCATAAGATCTCAAAAAAATGCTAATTTTATCCTCTGCACTCAGGAGCCCATCTCCCTTTTTCAGCCAAAATTTCGAAGGTTTTTTATTGGTGATAACAAGAAAAATTATTTTCCTTTTATTATAAATAAGTTATTGACTGTCAATATTAGGTACAAAAAATTTAACGCTTGAATTTTACGACGCAACCCTCTATCTTGTAGCAAATTTAATTATAACTTCTATATATTGTGTTTTCTAAGGGTGAAATGTCTATGAATAAAGCATTGATGGTAACTAAGCGAGACGGAAATAAGGAGCCTATCAATCTTGATAAAATCCACCGCGTCATCACTTGGGCGGCCGAGGGGCTGGAAAACGTATCGGTATCACAGGTAGAGCTGCGTTCCCATATTCAGTTCTATGAAGGGATCCGTACTTCCGATATTCATGAGACCATTATCAAAGCCGCTGCGGATCTCATCAGCAAAGATGCGCCGGATTACCAATATCTGGCCGCCCGCTTAGCGGTTTTCCACCTGCGTAAAAAAGCTTACGGCCATTTCGAGCCGCCGCGCCTATACGAACATGTAAAAAAACTGGTGCGTATGGGAAAATACGATCAGGCTTTACTCACCGACTACAGCCGGGAAGAATGGGATGAAATGGATACCTATCTGGAACACAGTCGGGATATGACATTCTCCTATGCGGCGGTAAAACAGCTTGAAGGTAAATATCTGGTACAAAACCGCGTTACCGGCGAAATCTATGAATCCGCCCAGTTCCTGTACTTATTGGTTGCCGCCAGCCTGTTTTCCCAATACCCGGCGGAAACGCGCTTAGACTATATTCGTCGTTTTTATAATGCGACTTCCACCTTTAAAATCTCCCTGCCTACACCTATTATGGCGGGCGTGCGTACCCCGACGCGCCAATTCAGTTCCTGCGTATTAATCGAGTGCGACGACAGTCTGGACTCCATTAACGCCACCGCCGCCGCCATTGTTAAATACGTATCTCAGCGGGCGGGAATCGGCATTAATGCCGGCGCCATTCGCGCCCTCGGCAGCCCGATCCGTAACGGCGAAGCCTTCCATACCGGCTGTATTCCTTTCTATAAACATTTCCAGACGGCGGTGAAATCCTGCTCTCAAGGCGGCGTACGCGGCGGTGCGGCAACGGTTTACTACCCAATCTGGCACCTGGAAGTGGAAAGCCTGATGGTACTGAAAAACAACCGCGGCGTGGAAGATAACCGTGTTCGTCATATGGATTACGGCGTACAGCTGAATAAATTAATGTATCAGCGTTTAATTAAAAACGGCGAAATCACCCTATTCAGCCCCTCCGACGTACCGGGGCTCTATACCGCCTTTTTTGCCGATCAGGAAGAATTCGAACGCCTCTATACCAAATACGAGCAGGATCCGAATATTCGTCAGCGCAAAGTAAAAGCGGCGGAACTATTCTCCCTACTTATGCAGGAACGCGCCTCTACCGGCCGAATTTATATTCAAAACGTGGATCACTGCAATACCCACTCGCCTTTCGATCCTGCCGTGGCGCCGGTTCGTCAATCCAATTTATGCTTGGAAATCGCATTGCCGACCAAACCTCTGCAGCATTTCCATGATGAAGAAGGTGAAATCGCACTATGTACTCTATCCGCCTTTAACTTAGGCAAACTGGAAAATCTGGACGAGTTGGAAGAACTGGCCGATCTTGCCGTACGCGGCCTGGACGCTTTGCTCGACTATCAGGACTACCCGGTTAAAGCGGCGCGCAAAGGTTCCATGGGACGCCGTTCCCTCGGCATAGGTGTGATTAACTATGCTTATTATTTGGCGAAAAACGGCGTACGCTATTCCGACGGCAGCGCCAATGATCTGACCCACCGCACCTTTGAAGCGATTCAGTATTATTTATTAAAAGCCTCCATGAATCTGGCTAAAGAACTCGGCCCTTGCGACTACTTTAACGAAACCACCTACGCACAGGGAATTTTACCGATAGATACCTATAAAAAAGATATCGACAGCTTAACTCAAGAACCGTTGCACTACGACTGGGAAAGCCTGCGCGCGCAAATCAAAGAATTCGGCCTGCGCAACTCGACCCTAACCGCCTTAATGCCGTCGGAAACTTCCTCGCAAATTTCCAACGCCACCAACGGTATCGAACCGCCGCGCGGCCATGTCAGCGTAAAAGCCTCTAAGGACGGTATTCTAAAACAAGTGGTGCCGGACTACGAAACCCTCGGCGACAATTACGAATTACTCTGGGATATTCCAAATATGGACGGTTACCTGCATTTAGTCGGAATTATGCAGAAATTCGTCGATCAGGCGATTTCCGCCAACACCAATTACGATCCGAAGCGTTTTGAAGAGGGCAAAGTGCCGATGAAAGTCTTACTAAAAGACCTGCTAACCGCTTATAAATACGGCTTGAAAACGCTCTATTATCAAAACACCCGCGACGGCGCCGAAGACGCCCAAGAAGATCTTGATGACGGCTGTGCCGGCGGAGCTTGTAAGATCTAAAACTAAAAACTCAGGGACGCATATTGCGTCCCTATTTATATCCGCCCTGAAACTGAAAAATAGGGACTGCTAACCTATTGTTATTATAATTTTAGGCTGAGTTTAGCGAAAAGCGCAGGTTTAATCCGCTACCGGCCTTTGATTTAGGCGATCGGTCCTTACTCGTAGGAGGAAAATTTATCCTGATTAATTATTGAGAATAATTCTTAATCAACAAGAGCCTTGTTCGCTGTTCATAAAAGCGTGAAATTAAGGTAGAATACAGTCCTGTTTTTTTGATTTTTATAGGTATCCTGATGGCATACACAACCTTTTCCCAAAATAAAAACGACCAGCTGTTGGAACCGATGTTCTTCGGTCAAAATGTCAATGTTGCTCGTTACGATCAGCAAAAATACGAAACCTTTGAAAAACTGATTGAAAAACAACTTTCGTTTTTCTGGCGGCCGGAAGAAGTGGACGTGTCGCAGGATCGTATCGACTATGCGGCCTTACCGGAACACGAAAAACATATTTTTATCAGTAACTTGAAATATCAGACGCTGTTGGATTCCATTCAGGGACGCAGCCCGAACGTCGCGCTGCTGCCGTTGGTATCTATTCCCGAGCTGGAAACCTGGATTGAAACCTGGACCTTTAGCGAAACCATTCATTCCCGTTCTTATACCCATATTATCCGTAATATCGTCAATGATCCTTCCGTGGTGTTTGACGATATCGTTACCAACGAAGAAATTATTAAACGCGCACGGGATATTTCCGCTTATTATGACGATTTGATCCGCGATAGCCAGCTTTACAGCCTATATGGTGAAGGCACCTACCAAGTGGACGGCAAAGAATGCAAAGTAACCTTGCGCAGTCTGAAACGCCAGCTCTATTTGTGTCTGATGAGCGTTAACGCTCTGGAAGCCATTCGCTTCTATGTTTCCTTCGCCTGTTCCTTCGCCTTTGCCGAACGTCGTCTTATGGAAGGTAATGCGAAAATTATTAAATTTATCGCCCGCGATGAGGCGCTGCATTTAACCGGTACCCAGCATATTTTAAATATTATGGCGGCCGGACAGGACGATCCGGAAATGGCGGAAATCGCCGAAGAATGTAAACAGGAAGCCTATGATTTATTCGTCGCTGCGGCGGAACAGGAAAAAGACTGGGCGGATTATCTATTTAAAGACGGTTCGATGATCGGGCTGAACCGGGATATTCTGGTGCAATATGTGGAATATATCACCAATATCCGTATGCAGGCGGTCGGACTTCCGCTCCCTTTCCAGGCGCGTTCCAATCCGATCCCATGGATTAACGCCTGGTTGGTTTCCGATAATGTGCAGGTGGCGCCGCAGGAAGTGGAAGTCAGCTCTTATTTAGTCGGTCAGATAGATTCCAAACTGGATTCAAAAGACTTCGACGATTTCGATCTATAAAAATCCGCCTAAAAACCACCGCACTTTGATTTATTCCCAAAAGTGCGGTTATTTTTTAGCGACTTTTTTAATGAAGATTTATCTCGTGCATTTAATCCGCAGCCGGCGGATCATTGAAAACCCTGCGGATCTTTCACTACTGGAAAATTTAGAACGTCAGGGGATTCAGCATGAATATCAATGCCGCAGCGGCTATTGCGGTTCCTGTCGGGTCAGGCTGAAAAAAGGCCGGGTATCCTACCCGCAGCCGCCCCTGGCTTTTTTACAGGAAGATGAAATTCTGCCTTGCTGCTGCCGCTTAGAAAGCGATCTGGAAATCGATCTCTAAAGGCGGCGCAAGGGGCGGAATTCCCACAGCTTTGTCTATTATGCCCATAAAAAACCGCGCCTTAAAAGACGCGGCGGCGGTTATATTCAACGATCTTACAGATTATTTAAATCCAGTACATCGGTCATATCGAACAGGCCTTTTTCTTTCCCTGCCAACCATTGAGCGGCACGCACCGCCCCTTTGGCAAAAGTCATACGGCTGGAGGCCTTATGGGCGATTTCCACCCGCTCCCCCTCATCGGCAAACCACACGCTGTGTTCGCCCACCACGTCGCCGCCACGAACAGTGGCAAAGCCGATATCCTCGCGTTTACGCTCACCGGTGATACCTTGCCGTGTAAATACCCCATGGGTTTTCAAATCGCGCCCCAGAACCTTGGCGATATGCTCTCCCATGGACAGCGCGGTGCCGGAAGGCGCATCTACTTTATGCCGGTGATGGGCTTCAATAATTTCAATATCGCTATAATCCCCCATAACTTTGGCGGCTTTTTCCAGTAATTTAAACACCAAATTCACCCCCACACTGTAATTGGAGGCAAAAACAACGGCAATATGTTGTGCCGCCGCTTGAATTGCCGCTTTACCGGCATCATCAAAACCGGTAGTGCCGATAACCATATTTTTGCCGTTTTCACAACAAAAGCGCAGATGTTCCAAAGTTCCTTCCGGGCGGGTAAAATCAATTAGCAAATCAAAACGCTCTTTCCCCTTTGCCAGCTCATCCTCCACCGCAATTCCCAGATGGCCGATACCGGCTAATTCCCCCGCATCGGCGCCGATCAGAGTCGAGCCTTTACGTTCGAACGCCGCTCCTAGCATTACCCCTTCGCTTTGTTGCAACGCCTGAATCAGCTGGCGCCCCATTCTGCCACCCGCACCTACAATAGCTACCTTTAATGTCATAATTTTGTCCTTCCTGTATTATCGATTAAATATTTCAATTACACCGCTATAGGCCAAAAACAGGCCGAAAAGCAGAAAAATCACACCTGCGGCAATATCAATATAGCGGTTATAACGTAAATAAAAGCGTTTGGCAAAAGGGCGCGAAAAGAAAACCGAGATTAAATAAAAATAAACAAAGGTTTCCGTTACGATAATTAAAAATGCCGTCAGTATCTGCCAGAGTCCGCTGATATTCACCAATACCAAGGACATTACACTGGCAAAATAAATAATCGCCTTAGCATTGGATAAATTCACCAACAAGCCTTTTAGAATTTCCTTGCGGATGCTGCTTGTACGATTTAAATCGCCCTCGGAAAGCTGCTCCAATGTAGTGGTATTCCGACTCCTTAATACGGAAAGACCTAAATAAGCAAGGTAGCCGCCGCCGAGCAGCATAATGATGCCGTGCAGTAGAGGGGTGGTTGCGAACAGAAGGGCTAAACCCAACATTGCCGCCGCCGCCCAGAAAGCGACGCCCAGCGTAATACCGATAATCCCGCAAACGGCATTGCGACGCGAATTACTCGCAGCCATACGGCTTACGTAGAAAAAGTCCGGGCCGGGAGTTACCAAACCGAAAAAATGAAGAATAATCAGATTAAACATAGAACCTTCTTAAACATAGGAACCTCAGGCGCTAATCAGCAGGCGCAAAATTACGATCGGGACAATGCTGAAGCAGGCCGCTAATAGGTCATCAATCATAATCCCGAAGCCGCTTCTTAATTTACGGTCGAAATAGCGAATCGGATAAGGCTTGGTAATATCAAATAAACGAAACAGAATAAAGCCGAGTGCCAACCATAAAGGGCTAAGCTCGGGCAAGGCACTGAGTACCAGAAAGATACCGACGAACTCGTCCCAAACAATCGCCCCATGATCATGTACGCCCATATCATCGGCGGTTTTCTGACAGAGATAACAACCCAGCACAAAACAAAGTGCGGTCAAAATCAGGAATAGATTTTGCCCCAGACAGGACAGTAATAAAGCGCCGATCACCAAGCCGGCCAGACTGCCCCAAGTTCCCGGTGCCGGAGAAATCAGCCCCGAGCCCAATCCCAGAGCAAGAAAATGCACGGGATTGCGCAAGCTCAGTCGGCGCAACGGATTCTGATGATCAGTCATAATTATGTCCTATTTGAAATGTTCGAACCCGGTAACTTCTATATCAAGCCTTTTACCACCACGTATAAAAGTAATTTCTGGTGATGAATGGGCCGGCAGGATACGACCGATACGGCGATAAGGCACCTGTAATTGCGCCAGATGCCGATCCAATTCCGCTTGTCGAGAAGGAGATACGGTAAAGCAGAGTTCGTAATCCTCGCCGCCCTGTATGCCCAGTAATTCCGCCTGTTCGCGTCCGTATAGGCGCAACAAAGGCTCGGACAGCGGCAACTGATCCAAATCAATTTCTGCGCTTACTCTGCTACGAGCCAAAATATGACCGAGATCACCGCCTAATCCATCGGATAAATCAATAGCGGCATTTGCCAACCGATGCCGTGCCAGGCAGAGGCCCAGTTCAACCCGAGGTTGAGGGTGAAAATTGCGTCGAATTAAAAAATCCCGGTCGGAATCAAGTGCCCTTTTTTCCCCCTGCTGCATGGCGCGCAAAAGATGGAATCCCGCTAACCCGTCCCCCAGAGTACCGGATACATAAATGAAATCTCCGACCTGAGCCTGATCGCGACGCAAAGCATAATCCTGATTTAAAATCCCCTGAGCGGTAATGGTTACCGTTGTCAGTTTACCCTGAGTGGTATCGCCGCCGATTAGGGCGACATTATAACGATCAAGAATATCGAATAAGCCGCGACTAAACTCGCTCAACCAAGAGGAATCGACCCTCGGCAAAGTGAGCGCCAGAGAAATCCAAGCCGGCTCGGCACCCATTGCAGCAAGATCGCTTAAATTGGTGGCTACCGCTTTATAGGCGAGATCATAGGGAGCTATATCGGGATAGAAATGGGAATTTTCCACCATGGTATCGGTGGTAATCGCCAAGGTTTGATGGGGTTGGAGTTTGGTGAGGGCGCAGTCATCGCCGATGGAAAGAATAACTTCCGCTCGGGAAGCCTTGCCGGCCGTCGAAAAATAACGCCGGATTAAATCAAATTCGCCCTCACTCATAGCCTTCACCGTTCCTTACTTACGGGATAAGGCCGGTGCGATTTTATCCAGCACACCGTTAATATATTTGTGGCTTTCTTCCGCACCAAAGGTTTTGGCCACTTCAATGGCTTCGTTAATCACCACTTTATAAGGCACATCGGCTTCATATTTCAGTTCATAGGTAGCCAGGCGCAGAATAGCCCGTTCAATAGGATCCAGCTCATCGGTGCTGCGGTCGAGAAAAGACGCCATGGTTCCATCGATATCTTCCGCATGCTCCGCGGTCTGACGGAAAAGTTTGCGGAAATACGCCATATCCACCCCTTCCATATCCTGATCGGTAATAAAGGCCAATTCAACCATTTCCACCGGATTTTTAGATATATACCAGGAATACAATGCCTGTACCGCGCATTCTCTCGCCCGTCGACGCGAAGAGGTTCTTTTTACTTTTTTTACTTGTTCTGTCATAGACTACCACTATTAAGCCGATTTAATCTGTGCCAGCAAATTTACCATTTCCAGAGCGACTAAAGCGGCTTCGGCCCCTTTATTACCCGCTTTGGTACCGGCACGTTCAATCGCCTGTTCAATATTTTCGGTGGTGAGTACGCCGAATGCCACCGGAATTTCGGCCTGCATCGCTACCTGGCCCAAACCGCTGCTCGCTTCGCCGGCGACATATTCAAAATGCGCCGTACCGCCGCGAATAACGGTGCCCAAAGCGACGATCGCATCATATTGCTTGCTGTCCGCCAAACGACGTACCGCTAAAGGTAATTCATAAGCGCCCGGTACTCGTACCAGGGTAATATTTTCATCTTTCACCTGACCGACCCGTTTCAACGCATCAATAGCGCCGTCCACCAGACTGTCATTAATAAAACTGTTAAAACGCGCCACAACAACGGCAATTCTTGCATTCGGTGCGGCTAATACGCCTTCTAATACTTTCATATTTTTTCCTATCAAAATAAACGGAATAATCGGGCGGCAATTCTAGCATAGAAATCGAAATTTTTCAGTAAGGGGCGATAAGATTTCTCAGCGTCGCCCCACTTTTCTCAGTGGTTCCGTATTAAAAATAAAAATCATAGATCAAAAACGCCCCGCTATTAAACGGGGCGAGGTTCGTTAGTCCTTAAATCACTCGGATCAGATAATCTTCATCCGTTTTTTGCCGCAACGCCCCCACTTCATACAGCTGAATTCCGGCATTTTGCGCGGTTTGCATCACCTGAGCTTCGCCCTCCGCCGTTACCGCAATTAGTAAGCCGCCGGAAGTTTGCGGATCGCAAAGTACCGCTTTCTGAAGATCGGTCAGCGGAGCGATTTTATGACCGTAGCTATCGAAATTACGCTTGGTTCCGCCCGGCTGACAGCCCTTTTCAATATAGTACAGTACGCCGTCCAGGGTTTTTATTTTATCAAAATAAACCTCAGCGATTAAATCTGAGCCTTCGCAAATTTCGCTTAAATGTCCTAATAAACCGAAGCCCGTAACATCGGTCATCGCCGTTACGCCCTCAATCTCGGCAAATGCCGTACCTATGCTGTTCATTTGACACATGGTTTCAGTCGCCAAACCGCGATGTTCCGCTTTTAATTTACCCTGTTTTTCCGCCGTGGTTAATACCCCGATTCCTAAAGGTTTGGTCAGATACAGCTTACAACCCGCCTGCGCAGAAGCATTTTTCTTCACTTTATCGGTGCTGATAATACCTGTTACCGCCAACCCGAAAATCGGTTCCGGCGCATCGATGGAATGTCCGCCGGCAAGGGATATTCCCGCCTGCTGACAGGCAAAGCGACCGCCGTCCACAATACGCTGCGCCACTTCCGGCGGCAACAATTTAATCGGAAAACCTAAAATCGCAATCGCCATAATGGGTTTACCACCCATAGCAAAAATATCGCTGATCGCATTTGTTGCCGCAATACGCCCGAAATCAAAGGGATCGTCCACGATCGGCATAAAAAAATCGGTGGTGCTGATAATCCCGATTCCCTGACCTATATCATAAACCGCCGCATCATCTTTGGTTTCGTTACCCACCAGCAAATGGGGATCGGCAAATTTTTCCATTTCCGTATGCAGAATCCGTTCCAGTACCTTCGGCGAAATTTTACAGCCGCAACCGGCACCGTGGCTATACTGTGTCAACCGCACCGTATCCGCCACCGTGTCATTTAATGCTTTCTGAAGATTATTTACATCGGACATCGCTTACTCCTGTCTGCTTAGAAATCACCTCTGAATTATAACGCGCTTTCAACCAAAGTGCGGTCAAAAATTTATGATTTTTAACTATTACAAATTCCGCTTTATTTTAATTTAAGCGAAAAAGGCATAACAACGTATAAGGGGTTATAAATAAGCGGCGAGGTTAAGGTTTGGTTTATACTCAGTAGCCCTTAAATTTGCAAAACACTTGTTTCAATACACAGCTGCGCGAAGGCGGCTGCCCAAGCATATAACGCACGCCTAAACCGACAACCAGTTTCAACACACAGCCGCCCGAAGGCAGCTGCGCAGCATGAATCTCTTTGCTTAATTGCGACCAGGTTTCAACACACAGCTGCGCAAAGGCAGCTGCATGGTTTGAGCAATGGTTGGCTTACCCACTACAGTTTCAACACACATCTGCGCGAAGGCAACTGCGTGAGTTGGTCGCCTTATTGCTCGATGCACGGGGTGTTTCAACACACAGCTACGCGAAGGCAGCTGCACGCAAGATTTAATCGATGCGGAAATAGCGGCAGTTTCAACACACAGCCGCCCGAAGGCAGCTGCCTTGCCCGTAAGATGTATGAACGAATAGAACGAGTTTCAACACACAGCCGCCCGAAGGCGGCTGCCGATTGGCGTAGGCCAGTTTACCAGGGATACATGGTTTCAACACACAGCTGCGCGAAGGCAGCTGCATCGTTGACACCTACAATCAAATCAACTCCACCAGTTTCAACACACAGCTGCGCGAAGGCAGCTGCTTTTTTTGCCTCAATGTAAGTCTCATCGTCCGGGTTTCAACACACAGCTGCGCGAAGGCAGCTGCCTTCCCCCTGACAAATTTCCGGTAGGAGGGCTTGTTTCAACACACAGCTGCGCGAAGGCAGCTGCTATTGCAAAAATGGAGCATTTTTTTCTGTTCTTTGCGTTTCAACACACAGCTGCGCGAAGGCAGCTGCTTTCCGATGCGCATTATCTATGAGCCGAAATAGTGTTTCAACACATAGCTGCACGAAGGCAGCTGCCAGTCGTAATGCGCTGTGTGCTTATTTTGTGAGTGTTTCAACACACAGCCGCCCGAAGGCGGCTGCGAGAAATTCAAGAAGAAGTCTTTGAAGATGAAGATGTTTCAACACACAGCCGCCCGAAGGCGGCTGCACTCTAACATATCCGCCTCAAAGCCGCGGTTATCCGTTTCAACACACAGCCGCCCGAAGGCGGCTGCAAACCATCAATTTCAGATTTAATTCTTTTATCAGTTTCAACACACAGCCGCCCGAAGGCGGCTGCTAAATAGCTACCGTGCACTGACCCGCTCAGATGTGTTTCAACACACAGCCGCCCGAAGGCGGCTGCGTCAATAAATCCAGTTGCAAAGATATGACTAATGACGTTTCAACACACAGCCGCCCGAAGGCGGCTGCAACATCATCGCCAGTTGGGTTTTAATATTCGGAGGTTTCAACACACAGCCGCCCGAAGGCGGCTGCCTCCACCATCAGCTTTCCGCTCATTTCGAGGCTGTTTCAACACACAGCCGCCCGAAGGCGGCTGCAAATGGATTGTGTCGTGCTATTACTTACGCAGCTGTTTCAACACACAGCCGCCCGAAGGCGGCTGCTCCCTATATTTTAAAGCCTTATGCTATCAGGCTTTATCGCCCCTGATTCGCTAACCCTAAATATAGGAAGTGATAAGCAGTATAGCATAGGCATATTACTATACTAAATTTTTATAATATCCTGATTGTTAAAGAACTTTTTACCATCGCTAACCTACCGGCTTTTTAATGATAACCATAGGTTAGCGATTTACAAAATCAATATATCTTTAAATATATCCACTGCGGGTTTTGCTCCGTGATGTTCCACTTTACTACGCCATTTGCTACCCAAATGATAGAAACGTAAGCTGTCGCAATCGGGATCATAGGTCTTTAACAATTTATCTTTTAATACCACCCATTGATCAGGCGTAACATCACATTCAAAAACAGAATATTGTGCACGTATACCATAATCCAAACAATGTTTAGCGATTTGTCGCAGGCGACGTTCGGCACCTTCGCTTGTAGAGGATACGTCATAGGTAATCAACATTAGCATCGGGGCTTACTCCTTAAAAAATATAAAAATTTAGACCGCACTTTAGCCTTAGCGCATCAAAAATGGCGGATATTCCGCTAAGTCCCCTCGCAAATGCCGTGCTAGCAACATTGCTTGAATATAGGGCAATAAGCCTATTTCTACTTCTTCATCTAAAAACGGATGACGGACTTTTTCCTGCTTTTTCTCTTGTAAGGTTCGGAACAGTAATTTGCGTACATCCTCTTTCATATTTACGGCGCCGCCCGCTTCAAAAGTAAAATCCTGAGGTTTAATTTGCCCTCGGTTTATTAGGGATAACACCATTCTATCCGCCCACCAGGCACGAAATTCTTCCAGAATATCCTGAGCAAGACTATCGCGCCCTGGGCGATCGGCGTGTAGAAACCCCACTTGCGGGTCCAAACCCACGCCTTGCAGTGCGCCACTGATGTCTTTGCCCAAAATGCTATATAAAAACGATAACAATGCGTTAACACCATCTCTTGGCGGGCGGCGGTTACGGCCGTCAAACCGAAAACCGCTACTCTCTTTTATTAACAGCCCAAACACAGCAAAATAACGTGCCGCCGCATCACCTTCAATACCTCGAACCCGTTCCAAATTATCCGCCCGCTTAAGCTGAATTAATGAACTATTTAATGCTTTGATTGCCGATTGAATAGCCTGATTATCGCCATAATTGCGGATTTGCCGCTGTAGAACTCGTTTAGACGCTTGAATTTTGGCAGCAATAATATTGCGCGCAATAGGCATGGGATTTTGTTCAGATTGTTTATACTGTGCCCGTCGTAATAAAACATTACCGCTTTGCCGCCCCTGCAACCGCCCTAAAAAATGTCCGTTTTCGCTAAAAAATGCCAGATTCACATTGTTTTCGCCACAAAACCCCATCAAAAACGGCGACACCAGCACATTGCCGAAACAAAAAATATGCCCGATGGAATGCACCGGCAACTGCGCCACTTTCTTCTTATCCTGCTCCACCACCAGCGTTTCCCGCTCCTTATGCAGATAACTGCCCTGCGTGGTGATATACAGCGTATTTTGCAGTTTGCGCATCAGATGTTAAATTCCTGCAAATATTTATCCATATCTACTACTTGAAACTCTTGTTTATATCCTGCATACAAAGGATGTCGTGGCTGTCCAGATTTTAAAAAATCACCAATCCTATAAAAATTTAACGAATAATCTTTAATGGACTGGTAAATTTCTTTCAAACATAAAGGCAAATATGAACGGGAAAATATCAATCCACCCCAAGCCAATAAAATATCAGCTTCTTTTTTTAAAGATAGAAGGTGCAAAATAACTTCGAGATTTTTATTCATCATCATTCTATCTATTTCATTTGATAATTTATTGGGGTTAGTAGCTCTTTGTGGATATAAATTAAGCATCATAAAACTTTTATATCCATTCTTTTCTGCAAACCCCATCACCTTTTTAATTGTGTTATCAGGTTTTTTGTCATCTGCTGTACTTGGATTTACACCAAAAACAAATAAAGTTTTCTCTGATAAACTACCAAGAGCAAAACGATATTTATTGGTTTCATCAATTTCGTATACGTCTATATTGTATTCCATAAATTTCACTGCCATATATTGATTTAAAACTCTCACTCCCCAAACAACCCCTCCACATACCTCGCCGACCTATCCTTCTCCAACAACTTCGGCTGGCAAATTTCCACCAGCGAGCAGGCTTTGCAGCGTTTGCCGTACACCGGCGGCGGGGTTTGCCCGCTTGCCAAGAGTTCGCGCACTTGGGCGATAACGGCCAGCGTTTGCGCTCTAAGGCCGTCTGAAAACACCACCAGCACGCGGTGGCGAGTTTGCATATACCACAGCGCGCCCTCAGCGATGGTTTGCCCGGTCATTTCTTCCAAACACAGCGCCTGCGCGCAAAGCTGGATTTCGTCGAACGGCTCGGGCTTTGGCTTGCCGCGTTTATATTCCACCGGTTTCAGGCTGCCTGAAACCAAATCATGTTCAACCATATCGACAATGCCGCTGATGCCCAACCGCTGCGCCGACACATGCACGCTGCGCTCGAAGCGCACACCTTTGCGTGTTTCCGGCTCGCCCGAATCCACCAGCTCGTGTAGCGAACGCCCCTGCGCGGTGAGGTAGTTCTCCACCCACGCCTGCTCGTTGTGAATCAACGCGCATTGGCGCGGGCAGAAGGCGTAGTGTTGCAATGCGGAGAGGGAAACAGTGGGCAAATCCCGTTCCCCCGCGCCTGCAAGCAGTGGGTTTGCTGCGGAATTTTGTAAATCTCCCGCCATTTAGAAGCCGTCAATCTCGGCAGGAACCAAGCCGTCGAAATTATTTAATTCATAACTGCCGTCTGCATTGACTTTCAGGCTGCCATGCACTTTGGCGGATGAATATTGCCCTGCTTTGCAGTTGTGTTCCCACCAAATCAGTTTCAGCACTTGCATGCTGCCTTCGGGGCGGGCGGATGAGGCATCGCCTTCAAACAGTTTGGTTAACACGGTTTTGATTTTGTCGGCATCGGTGTCAGAAAAGCCAGTGCGTTCGGCAAGCTGCGGCGACATGGCGCCGAAGGCGACGTAAATGCCGCTATCCACGCGGTGTTTCATGCCCATGGTGTCGGAACTTTTATTTTTACCTTCCTTAGGGTCTTCACCGCTCACGCTTTTAGTGATTTGCGTGCTGGTGATATTGACCGGCTCGACGCTGAATGCCGATTGGATAGTTACAGGGCCGCGTACAGCAATCGATACGCCTGCGCCTTCATCGCTTTTGCCGAAGGCGAATACTTGACCGAAACTGCGCACGTCCAGCCATTTTTCACAAGCTTGTTTGGTGGTTTGGTCTTTATTGGCTTTTTTGGCATTAAATGCGTCTGCCCCCAAGCCAACTTCTTTGTCTTTGGCGCGATTGGCAAGGCTGGTCATGCCGTCGGTTTTCTTTTCGTCGGACTGTACGAAAATACTTTCGCCGCTGTCTTGCAGGCGATCACGGATTTTGCGTTTCAGGCATACATCTGTCATTTCGCCGAAGCCTTGGAAGTCGGCGCGCGGGCGGTTGCCGTTTAAGGGGTCACCGTTGGGATTGGCGTTGGTAACTTTAAGAATCAGGGCAAAGTCGATTTTTTTGGTTAAGCTCATGTTGTTTTCCTTTCAATGTTTTGGGTTATTTAGCGGTTTCGGTTTTCTTTTGCTTGGCAGCTTTGCGCTCGACAATTTGGCGGTTGATTTCCATTTTTTGGCAATGATAACCAAGAAGAAACTCGCCGCTTAATTTGTCGTCGCAGATAAAATCATTGCTTTGGAACAGCTCCATAATTTCGCCGATGGCTTGCGTGCCCGTATCTTTGCCACGACTGCGCAAGCGGTCTTGATAGGGTTTCAACGCCAGTTCAATATTGCGCCAAGTGCTGAATGGGTGTTCAGCAAAGCGCTGCATATAACGCTCGGCAGTAGTGGCACGTTTTTCCTCCGCTAAATAAAGTGCGTAGGATTCAATGTTTTCGGCGATAGCCAGCAGTCTACCGTACAAATAATCGCGTGAGCGGTTTTCCATATCTAAACTCATAGAGTAAGTTCTCCGTTGTGATGGATTTTGATGACGGGCGCGCCAGCCTTTGTATAAGGCACAGGCGACGCCGATGTTGCGTTCCCATTCCCAATGTTCGCTGCCGTTGGGATTGCAGGCCGTCTGAAAACTCTGTTGCACCAAATCATAAGGAATCAGTACATTTTTTCCGCCGGCAATCACTGGCAGCAGGCGGGCATAGAGCTGTTTTTTCAGGGTATCGCTCAATGCCTGTCCGTAAACGGCATAGCCGATGGCAGCCGGCGACGGCGGCACGAATGCCCAAAGGGTTTGCTTATCTGTTTTTTTACCCTTCGGCTTTTCTATGCTGTGGCGTTGATACCAAGAAAAATGGTCTATCCACGCATCCAGATTAGCAAAATAATCAACGGGCAGAAACTCTTGGTAATAGCTCAATGCCATGCGACCCGGCGTAGCGGAATCCAGCATCAACAGTGAAATCTGCTCATGCTCTTTCAGCTCTTTTTTGTAGCCGTGCAGTTTCTTTTTAATAATAGCGGCGGCTTGCTGCCCGATATTAACTGACCAGTCGACACCGGTTTCGTTTTCAGACGGCATATTGGCTTCGGCTTCTTCAACCGCGCTAGTATCCAGATTGTCCCAGTCGATTTCCTCGAACGTATCTTGCATCGGCGAAGGGATTTCTTTGCCGCTGATCGCCCATGCAACGGTAACTTGATCGCCGTTGCGGATGCCTTGACGGCCAATCAGCCAGCGCAATGCTGCATGTGATTTATGGGAAACTTCCGCAGAAATACTGCTTGCCTGATTAGCTGTTTCAAAACGACCTCTAAAGGTATAGCCATCTTTATCGTTTGCAGAAATCAACTTGGCTTTATCACCTGTATAGGTTAGTTTGGCCGGGTGGCTTTCACGTATCTTCTGTTCTTCGCCTATCATCATACAAAATTGGCTATCCAATGTGCTTTGATAATATTCTCCCCAACTTTGTTGAATGGCTTTATCCTTCCATGTTTCAGGTGTTAAATCATTGGGAAGCTCAACTGACCAAATAACAAGCGCTTTACGTATTTCAAATTTACCTTTCTCTTTAGCTAGTACGTTGAATAGTTCAGGCTTGGGATGCCCTTGATTTTCTTTTTCAATCCAGTTATCTAACAAATCTCCTTGCTCGTTTGTTGGAACAACCTTGGCTTTAATCAAATCTGCTAAAACATTGCCTTTATGCACATATTTTTGTATAGCCAAAATTTTAGAATTATCCGTATAGGTACACCATTTATCTAGCTGTTCGGAATAGAGATTAAAAATAAAATCTTCTTTTTTCTCTTTAACTGTTTTCCTTTTTCCGTTTTTCCCTTCTACTTCTTTCGTTATTTCTGCGGTATAGGTAAGTCTCAAATCCTTAGCAATATACTGCAAGCTATCTGCCAAAGCGTGTGGAGCTAGACCACTTGTACGCCCTTCAGAATTTTCAGTTACAGGCAACATCACAATAGGTTTATCGCTTAATACTCTTGCAGAAATAAAATTTCCATCACCATCTAATGTAATGTTGATATGTGCAGTCTGTGGGCTATGCCATAACGGCGCAAGGTTTGCTTTATCTAAATCTGACAAATCGGCGCTTTTCTCAACTTCGTTATACGTCCGATACAATTTCTGCATCCAACTCATAATCCCAACTCCTTGGCTTCATCTTCCACAGGCTTCACGTTTTCGCCGCGTTTGAATGGTTTTTCAGGCTGCATGTTGCGAATAAAGCGGGTTTTCAGACGGCCTGTATTATCGTTTACGCTTGGGAATTCAATCACGCCATACTGCATATTGGCCTGCCAAAAACGGCTAATTAATTCGTGTTTACCCGTTTCTTCGGGATAGCCAAAGCTGTGAAACATTAGCCCGAAATCGAGATTATCGATGTCATCGTAAAAGCCGGCTTTGCCGTCTCGACTTGGGCTACCGAACTCGCACGGCTCCACATAGCCTTGACAATCGCGCGTACCCAAGAAAATATCCTGCCGCCCGCCACGTTCCAGCATTCTTTCCGCAATAGCCATATGTTTGCCTAAATTACGGTCGTTTTTCAGCTCATCCCAATATTCGTTCCAGGTAAAATGCGCCTGTACCTGGTATTCTACATCTTGCAGAAAGGTGTAAATCGCCAGCGTATTGCCACCGTTCCAATCCAAAGGTTTGGTGGATTTACTCTGGGTACGAATCGGTTTCATTACCCGAATTTTATCGATATGCCAAATCAGTGTGGGTTTCCAGTAAATGCTTTTCAAAATACCTTTTATCGCCTCATAGGTCGGCACTTGATAGCTGAATTTTTCTCCGCCTATTTTAGTAACCGGGTCAGTAAACAACGCCTGCCGTCCCCAAACGCGGAAAGTAATTGTGCTGTTCATATTGCTCCTTCTAAAAATTATATGTAGGCATAATACCGACTTTATCAACCGACAAGCCGTATTCATCGGTGTAATGCCCATCTTTCAAATAGTAAATACCCGAACCTGCTTGCACTTCTTGCAGGGCTTGCTGTGCTTCCAGTTGTTTCCACACATTTGGAAAAACGTTCACACTATACCGTTGTGCCTTTGCCAATTTGCAGTACATTTTTTTTGGTTCCCATTCTCCGCAAAGCGAAGCAATCAACTCCCTGCCTTCGCCGTATGGCACAATCAGGGCACGGGTCGGCGCATCAATGGCTTGGAAAGCCTGTCCCGCGCTTTTGAATGACTGCATCAAGAGCGGAAACGGCTTACTTCTTCGATTGTTTTTCGCCGCATAAACATTTGAAGAATTGTCGGAAAGCCAATCCAGTAGACTACCTGAAGCGCTGTCTTTAACCGCATAGCTCATCTCACCGCTGCGATTGTAAAAATAATATTGGAAATATCGCTGCATGGCGGTAGGTTGTAAAATATCCTGTCCGGCAAATTCGCGCAATATGCGTTCAGCATGGACTTGACCTTGATAAATATCGGGCAATATCCGTGCTAAATTAGTCTCTTGTAAATTCAGTACATAAACCTGCCCTTTACCTTCTTTTTCACCATGACGATTACAACGCCCCGCCGCTTGGGCAATAGAATCCAATCCCCCCAAAGCCCGAATCACACAAGCCATGGAAATATCCACACCGGCTTCGATTAACTGGGTGCTGATGCAAATCACGGGCTGTTTGTTTTTCAGACGGCCTTTGATTTCATCAAAAATGATTTTACGGTGTGCCGAACATTGGTTGGTGCTGAGATGAAACAAGGCTTCAGATGATACGTTTTGCTTTTGGCAGTATTGATACAAATCTTTAGCCCATTCTTTTGTATTTACAATAAATAGACAGCTTGAGAAAGCTTGATACTGTTCCAATAGAAACCCGCCCGCTTCCTCTACCGACCAACCGCCGGCTTTGGGTTGATAGAGGATTTCCACGCGCGATAAATCGTCGAACAGCTTTCTTTTTTCTTGCTCGTCTCCCATAATCTCGGCATTTTCCGCTAACTTTAACTCGCCGAATTCCGATTTGGGCAGCTTATTGAGCAACGGCTGGGTAGCAGTGCATAATATGGCACTGGATTTACCGAATTTAGCTAACCAATTCAATGTGTTACAGAACAAATGCACGCATTTCACCGGCAGAGTTTGGATTTCGTCAAAAATCAGCACGCTCTTGGTCATCGGGTGGATATGACGCGCACCACGCGTGCCACCGCCGAACCAGGCATCGAGAAACTGCACCATGGTGGTAAACACAATCGGCTTATCCCAGTTTTCGGAAAGTAACTTGTCTTGCCAGTTTTGTTTTTCGGGCTCAAGGTTGGAATGGTGTTCCAACACCCATTTTTGACATTCCGAACATACGCGGCACGAATCGCCATTATCTTTTGGGTTTAAACAATAAATCTTGCGTACCGATTCGGCATTTTGGTCAATAATGGAAGTATAAGGAATGATGTAGATAATGCGGTCAAGATTGTGCTTTTGTGCATGATGCAAGGCATAGCGCAGGCTCGCCAGCGTTTTGCCGCCGCCGGTCGGCACGCTAAGGGTGTAAATTCCCTGAGGATCGGCGGCTCGTTGCAGACAGGCATCGGATATATCACGGCGGATTTGGTCAATCGGGTAACGAATCTCAAAATCGGCTAAATGGATTTCGAGCTTCTCTATCACTTCCTGCCAATTCGGCTTTTGAGTCAAGCGGCGTAAATCCTTTTGCGCTTCGCGTTCAAAATCCGCACTGTTGATGCGATCGGCATCAATCAGGCAGCTGAATAAAAAGCGGGTTAGACAGCCCAGATAGAATTCTTCAATTTTATGAGAAGTTTTAATCTTTCCTGCCGGACGCTCCTTCTGAAAAGAATCAACCATTGGCCGCACAATGGGTTTGAGCACATTCATCACTTGGTCAATCAAAGCCTTATCTGCCAAACCATCCGCCTGCCGCTTGATTGTTTCATCGGCATTTTGCTCACATTCGGCCAAATGCGTGAGCACATCATCTCTTTGAAAACGCTTCAACCAAACCGCTTCGCCTTCGGAGTTTAAGCAGTCAATCAACCCAACGCCGTGATGCGAGGCAATGCACAAGCCCAGTATCTGCCCGACCAATTCGCCGATGCCGTTTTGCGCGCCAAACTTTTTCAGACGGCGGTAAATCCATTGAGCCCCTGCTGTCGAGTGGTCTGGTTTATTGGTGTCGTGATCATCAGTGCCAGCATCTTCATCAAAATCATAAAATTCCAAACCATTATTCTTATGTATTCTTTTTTGAAATTTCTTGGAATATTTGCCAAAGTCGTGCATCAAGCCAAGCAACTCGCCCGCTTCGGGCAAATCCAGCTTAGTCGCCAATTCGCGGGCAATCGCGGCGGTTTCGGTAAGATGGATGGCAACGGATTGTTCCGCTTTATCCGTTTTACGAATATGTGCGATAAAAGTTTTTGTTTTCATTAGTTATCCATTAACCGGTTGTCATAAATTTATTCATCAATCTGAACAATGTTCTAGGCCTACAAACAAATTCTACCCTAACTTTTTTATTAAGTATTTGAGCGAGTTCAAATTTTTTAATATAGGCCGGTTGTATTTAAAAATATTTTTCTTCCATATCGGCGCGTTAGGTGCAGTTAGCTAAAAGTGCGGTCAAAAATTGATAAGTTTTTTTGTGTTATGTGCGATTTATAAAATTTTTTCGACAAAAAAATACGGACGCATTGGGCGTCCGTAAATTTATTCTACTCTTGTATTTTGTCGGTGTTGTCTTTTACTCTTTATAATCCGCTTTATTCAGGGCGTATTTTTTCATTCTTAAATACAATTTTTTGCGCGGGATCTGTAAATAGGCCGCTGCGTCGTTAATTTTGCCCTGAAACATATCCAGTACATCGGTAATGACTTTTTTCTCGTATTCATCAATGCGGTTATCCAGCGACAGGCCGTCCTGTCGTTCCGGGATAAAATGCAGATCTTCGTTGCGTACTCGCACGCCCACGGCATAGAGTTCGGCGGTATGAATCAGTTGGGTAATGTTGCCCGGCCAGGGTTGAGCCGTAAGTTTTTTAATAAAATCGGCGTTAATCTGGGGCTTGCGTTTATTCAACTTGCGGCAGGTTAATTCCAGATAATGCCGGAACAATACTTCGATATCTGCGGGACGACGGGACAAGGGAATACATTCTATGCAGGTTAGGGAAAAAGCATAGAACAGTTCCGGCAGCAATTTGGATTCCGTCAGCAATTGCTGAGGGGAATAGCGGCTGAGGGCGATAATCCGTAGTTTGGAATCGGCGTAATGAATATATTGGGTCAGCACTTTTTGCGCCGCTTCGCTCAGATGTTCAATATTTTTAATAATCAGCACACCTTCGGCTAAACCCGCCAAATATTGCTGTAACTGTTCATCATCATAATCGGAGAGCAGTTCCAGAGTTTTACAGGTGCTGAAACGGGGCTGAGATAATTTATACAGATAACGGGCGGTTAAGCTTCTACCGCTACCGGGCTGGCCGAAAATAAATACCGGTAGATCCGTTTCCGCCAGCTGCTGTAAATAGGCTCTTAACTGCTTAATCCAGCTGCTGCGCCCGATAAATTGTAATTCCAGTTCCTGTTGCTGCGAGCTTTTAAGGGATAAATAGCGGCGCCGTTGCAGCAAAGCCTGGCGGATTTGGGTTAACAGTCGCTCCGGTTCAACGGGCTTTTCAATAAAATAAAAGGCGCCCTGTTGCATCGCTTCTATGGCCATGGGTACATCGCCATGACCTGTAATCAGAATCACCGGTAAATGTTTATCCTTATCCCGAATATCTTGTAATAACTGCCAGCCCGATAAGACCGGCATATAGATATCGCTGACCACTACGCCCGGCCAGTCCGGCTCTAGGGCATCAAGCGCCTGTTGCGGATCGGTAAAAGCTTGGGGCGCATAGCCTTCCATTTCCAACAAGGCGCAGTAGGCATCCAATACGTCCTGATCATCATCGACTAAAAATATCTGCTCTTTCTCTGCCATAATTATTCCTGTGAATTGAGGTACGGAAAATTCAAAATAACCACCGCACTTTTAGTTAAATCCGAAGCGAGGAAAAGCCGTCCGCCAAACTGCTGCATAATACGCTGACAAATGGTTAACCCCAAGCCTAACCCAACGTTTTTATTGGTATAAAACGGCTGTAATAATTTATCGACGGATTCCGTTCCCCATCCCTCTCCGTTATCTTTAATCCTTATGCTGACGGAAGTTTCGTCCCTTATAACCTCTATATGGATTTTCGGGGTGTTGCGGCAGGCTTCCAACGAATTGGTAAACAGATTCACCAGGATCTGTTCCAACAATCCTTTATTTGCCGCTACCATTCCATTGCCCTTCAAACTTAGCTGCGCCCGCAAAGGACGATGACGAAATTCCAACAATGCCCAGGCTTCATTCACCGCCTCGGCGATATCCACCTGTTCCAGCTCTCGCTGATCATGACGCTTGCTAAACTGGCGCAATCCTTTAATAATATTGCCGATTCTGTTACTCAGGCGGGTGATTTTATCCGTATAATCCAGCGCATTGGAATAATCCTGTCCCTGTATAAATTTTTTTAAGCCGAACAGATAAATGGAAATGGCATTTAAGGGCTGATTAATTTCATGAGCCAAGGTGGTCATGGTCTGCCCTACAACTGCAAATTTTGCGGTCTGAATCAGTTCGTTTTGGGTATTGCGCAGGTTTTCTTCAATTCGCTGCCGTTCTTTAATCAGCTCGGAATGGGATTGCAATAATTTATTCAGTTGCGAAATTTCATCCTTACCTTCAAAGTTAAGGGCAAGCTCCTCGTCGCCGCGGTTTAATCTTTTTACCGAATCAATCAGTTGTTCGAATCTGCGGGTTAGATTCAGTTTGATGTAAAAGCGATTAAATCCCCAGATAAACGCTAAGGAAAGAATCAAGATCCCCCCGATAATCAAACCGCTCAACCGAGTCTGTTTTTCCAGTTGCTGATTTAAGCGGGTAAATTTTGTAGTGTATTTGGCAAATAGTTTATCCGTTACCTGTTTAAGGGATTCCAGACGTTTATCCTTGTTTACTTTTGTTTCCAGTACCGAAGCCTGATAGCGACGAAAATTGGCGACCAGATTATCAATCCCCTCGTCGGAATCAAGCATCGCGACCATAGATTCGATCATTTGTTGCAAGGGGACTATGCTGGCGCGGGCCGCCGGCATATTGTGCGGGTACAACATGCGGATCAGGCGCTTGCTTTTCTCATATTCTTTATCTTTGTTCGATTGATCCGATTGATACAAAAACTGCAACAATTCGCTCTTTATCTGTTCTTCCGTTTTGGCCAGAGAATAAAGGGTCTGCAATTCATTCTGTAAGGTTACCCATAGGCGATTTCCGGCATATCGGCTTTGTTCGGAAAAATTTACTTGCTGCCAATTAAGTTCTTGTAATAACGCAATAAATTCATTATTAAAATCATCATGCTGCCATTGTATTTTGGTAATGAGCGCCTGTCTTTCCTGTTCGAGCTGCAAAGCGTGCAGAATATTGCGATTAATATTATCCACCAGTTCCCTTAACCCATTCAGATTTTCAGGAAAAATACGTGCGTATTCCGCATCGGATAAGCGTGCAATCAGATTTTCTATATCGGACAACTGCAAATTAAGCTGTTTAAATGCCTGCTGTCGGGCAGAATTATTTTTAATCAAGGCAAAGCGATCCAGTTCGCTGATAAAGCCGTTAATATCCTCTTCCAACTTTAAAATTAAATTCGTTTTCGGAAAGTAATCCTGCAGAATATAATTCACCTGTTTGGTTTGCTGATACCATGAAAGCAGGCTGACAACCCCGATCAGAAAAGTAAAAAACAACCCTACCGCAAAAGCGTATCTTAAAATATGGGTAATTCTTTTTTTACCGTTCATTGCTATTCTCCCAAACCGCTTAGCACAAGGCTGAGGCGACGGCGAAAAAACTCGGACCATTGCTGTTCCTGTTCCGAGGCAAAATTTTTATCCTGGCTGAAACGCTTTAAATAAAGGGGATCTCGGAGCTGTTCTTCCGTAATCGGAACCTCGAGCAGCAGCTGCCGAAGTGCGGTTAATTTTTGCGAAGTTTTTTGTTCCTTCTGGTAAATTAAACCCCACACTTCTTTCAGCTGAGTTAATCTGAAGGTAACCGCCGTATCAAATAAACGTTCCACCACCTGCTGACGCGACAACAACAATTCGTGATCCAACGGCGGTTGCGCCAAGAGCTTTTGTTGCTGCGGATAAAGAATATTACCCGGCGCCAGCCCCTGGATCGGAAATTTAGCGATATTCGGCGCCGCTACAATCTTTTGCCCTTTGGGACTTTGCAGAAAAGCGATTAATTCTGCGGCGGCACGGGGCTGCAAGCTGTCTTTATGCACGGCGATAAATGTGGGCGAAGCGACGGAGGTGGGAAAATAAACAAAACCTAATTCGCTATCCGCATTGCCCCCATAGGAGTCGATACTGATACCCGCCACGGCACCGCCCATTTTAATACGGTCGGCAACATTAAAACTACGCGAGGAAATCACCGACAGATTCGCCCCCAGATTCAAGATAGTCGCCCAGCCTCGTTGCCAGCCTTTTTGCTGCAATAACATTTCCAACATAATATGATTGGTTCCCGAACGGGAAGGCGATGTCATCAACAAGCCGTTATAATAACCCGGCTGAAACAGACTGTGCCAATCCGTAGGTAAAGGCAAATGGCGCTCCTGCAATAGCTTTTTATTGTACAGAATCCCGTAACCGGAAAATGCCGGTGTCGTGGTCGTGCTTCTTAATGCCGGGGGAATCAGATCGCTGGTATTTTGCAACTCCGCAGGTAATTCCGCCAACTGGCGCTTATCCTGCAAAGCCTGAAATAAAAAAGGCGACGAGCTTAAAATTAAATCGATACGTTCCATATTGCGTTGATTAAGCAAGCGCTCCAACGAAGCCGAAGTTCGGTTAATCAAACGGACTTTGCGCTCGGGAAATTCCATTTGCCAGCGCTGAATAATATTATTCGCCGTGTCCGGTGAAAAAGTAGTCGCCACCACCAATTCCTGCGGTGCGGCATAAGCCGTCGTCCAAACCGCACATAAAAACCATTTAATCAACCCTGTTACTTTCATCTTCACCTCTTTAAATTGTGATCTAAATCACAAATTCAGAAAAAGTATTTAATCTGCTTATGGCGCAAATAGCCTGCTTTTGCCTCAATTCCCCGTCTTTCCGCAAAAGCGCGAAAAAAATCGGCAAAAATGTGTCATTTGCGACTCAAAAAAAGCTGAATTGCGTCAGTTTTAACTTATTTTTCAATGAATTGAATTTTATTACGGGCATATTAACATAGCTTCGAATTTCTTCTTTAAGAAATATTTCACTGTAATTTAACCTAACCCATGAGAACTAATTATGATTTCATTTTTACGCTCCAATCCCGGTGCGCCGGTTCCGGAAACGGAAATCAGAGAACGTTACAATCGTTTAAGATGGCATGCTTTATTCGGTATTTTTATCGGCTATGCCGCCTACTATATTCTGCGTAACAACTTTTTGCTCTCTTCACCCGAATTAATCAGTGAATTCGGTTTCAGTAAAAAAGATATCGGGTTTATTTCCGGTACTATGCTAATCGTTTATGGTGTCAGTAAGGGATTTATGTCCGCTTTTGCCGACAAATCCAATCCGAAGCATTTTATGATTTTCGGTCTGCTGATGTCCGCACTGGTCAACCTAATGATGGGATTCAGCGCTTCTTTCTGGGCTTTCCTATTCCTCTGTATTCTGAACGGGATCTTCCAAGGAATGGGCGCCGGGCCGGCCTATGTGGTACTGGCAAGCTGGTTCCCGCGTAAATCTCGCGGCGTAACCACCGCCATGTTTAATATCTCGCACAATGTGGGCGGCGGTTTGGTTGCTCCTATCGCCGGCGCCAGTATCGCCTGGCTGGGAAATGAACATTGGCAAAGCGCGCATTTTGTGGTGCCTACCGCTATCGCCGCGATCGTCGCCCTGATCTTCTATCTGTTCGGTACCGGACGTACCTATAATGAAGGCTTACCGCCAACCAGTAAAATTCTGGGAACGGAACAAGAAGAACTGATCGTAACCAAAGAGGAAAACGTTAATCTGACCACTTGGGAAATCTTTCGCGACTATATTATGAAAGATATCAACGTCTGGTTCGTATCCTTTATCGATGTCTTCACCTATATGATCCGTTTCGGCGTACTCACCTGGTTGCCTTTATACCTGTTGGAAACAAAAGGTTTCACCAAGGGTGAAATGTCCGCCGCATTCGCCATCTTCGAATGGGCGGCCATTCCTTCCACCTTATTGGCCGGATGGCTGACCGATACATACTTTAAAGGGCGCCGTATGCCGCTGGCCATCATCACCTTAATCGGGGTCGGAGCGGCGATGTTCGCTTACTGGGGCGGCAGCGATCTGTTGACAGTTACTATAGGGGCTGGGGTTATCGGTTGTTTAATCTATGTTCCGATGTTCCTTTCCTCCCTACAAACCATCGAACTGGTACCTTCCTTTGCGGCGGGTTCGGCAACAGGTTTACGCGGCTTGTTAAGCTATGTGCTCGGCAGTTTCTCCGGAACCGCATTATTCGGTATCCTGGCCGAACGTTTCGGTTGGGACGCAGGATTCTACCTGCTGTTATTTGCCGTCGCCGGTTGTATCTTCTGCTGCTACATGACCCATTTGGGCGTGATGCGAATTGAGAAGAAAAAACGTCTGCAAGCCGCTGAAAATAATTAATCCTTAAGGGATCAGGCAATTAACGAATACGGAGAATTTTGAAATTCTCCGTATTTTTTTGTTACAATCGCTCCCATTCTTCAGCCGCTACAAAAGAGATTTTTATGAACGCAACAGAAAATATTATTGAAATTAACGAACAAAATCTGAATGAAACCTTGCAGCTCTCCCTGCAAACCCCGCTGGTTCTGGTTTTTTATGCGCCGGGTGATAAAACTTCCACCGAATTCACCGCACTTTTAAGCAACTATGCGCAGCAATATCAGGGACAGTTTATCCTGGCGAAAGTCAACTGCGAAAACGAACGTATGATCGCCATGCAATTTCGGATCAATAGCCTACCGACCACTTATTTGTTCAAGGAAGCGCAAGCGGTAGATGCTTTCCAAGGGGAACTCCCGGCCGAACAGCTAAAACAGCGGTTAAGCCAAATTCTACCGAAAGAGGAAGAAATTAAATATAACCTTGCCCTGGATTACCTACAGGCGGAAAATTACGATGCCGCTCTGCCGTTGCTGAAAGAAGCCTGGGAGCTTTCCGATCATAAAAACAGCGATATCGCCCTGCTGTATGCGGAAACCTATATTGCCATGCAGAAAACCGAACCCGCCACCGAAATTCTGCAGAAAATACCCCTACAGGATCGGGACAGCCGTTGGCAGGGACTGCAAGCACAAATCGAATTGTTAATTAAAGCCGCGGATACCCCTGAAATCCAGCAATTGCAACAGGATTATGCTAAAAAACCAAGCCCGGAAATCGCCCTGAAACTGGCGATTCAATTACATCAGGCCAACCGTAACGAGGAAGCGCTGGATTTATTATTCTCCCTTTTAAAGCAGGATCTGAACGCGCAAAACGGCGAAGTAAAACAACAGTTTTTATCCATACTTTCCGCTATCGGCAACAACGACCCGGTAACCAACAAATACCGGCGCTTACTTTACTCCTTGTTGTACTAACTATAACGCCCTATAATAAGCGCCACTACTCAGTATAGCCCGCAACGCAGCCGCGTGCGGCGATAAAAAGGATTATCATGTCGGATATCAAACACAGCAAATTACTTATCTTAGGCTCCGGTCCCGCCGGTTATACCGCGGCTATTTACGCCGCTCGAGCCAATCTGAAACCGGTATTGGTTACGGGATTGCAGCAGGGTGGTCAGCTCACCACCACCACGGAAATTGAAAACTGGCCGGGAGATTTTTCCGACACCACCGGGCCGGAATTAATGCAGCGGATGCTGCAACATGCGGAAAAATTCGAAACTGAGATTATTTTCGATCATATCAACCGAGTGGATCTGTCCAGCCGTCCGTTTAAACTGTACGGCGATATGCAGACCTTCAGCTGCGACGCTCTAATTATCGCAACCGGTGCTTCCGCACGCTATCTGGGCCTGGCTTCCGAAGAAGAATACAAAGGGCGCGGCGTATCCGCCTGCGCCACCTGCGACGGTTTTTTCTACCGTAATAAACCGGTCGCCGTTATCGGCGGCGGCAATACTGCGGTGGAAGAAGCCCTGTATCTGGCCAATATCGCCTCCGAAATACATCTTATCCACCGTCGCGACAGCTTCCGAGCGGAAAAAATTCTAATCGATCGCCTATACAAAAAAGTGGAAGAAGGAAAAATTATCCTGCATACCGACCGCACTTTAGAAGAAGTATTGGGCGATAACGCCGGGGTTACCGGTCTGCGCCTAAAAGATACCCGTTCCGCTCAAACGGAAGAACTCAAACTGGACGGAGTATTTATTGCCATCGGTCATGCACCCAATACTGAAATCTTCCGTGATCAGCTGGTGCTGAATAACGGCTATATCCTAGTTAAATCCGGTCTGGAGGGAAATGCCACCGCCACTTCGGTGGAAGGCGTGTTCGCCGCCGGCGACGTTATGGATCACAACTACCGCCAAGCGATTACTTCGGCCGGTACCGGTTGTATGGCGGCGCTGGATGCCGAACGTTATTTGGACGCACTGGACGCTCAACGCTAAACAAGCTTTAATCGGCACGAAAATCCGTTTTCGTGCCGTTACTTTTCTTTTGCGCTCAATTCCTGAATCAATATATCGAAGATATTATGCAAAAATCCCGTCAGAAATACCTGTTCCGCTGGCTAAAAGAGCAACAAACGCCGATTAACCCTTTATTCCGCCTAAATATTTTACTTGCCGCCGCCTCATCTCTTATCCTGGTTGCACAAACCTGGCTGCTGGCAAAATTATTACATGAACTGATTATGAGCGATGCCGATCGCAATGCCCTGCTGCCTTATTTTATCGGGCTGATGGCGGGTTTCGGATTGCGCGCTCTAATCCTATGGCAGCGAGAAAGAATCGGCTTTAACTGCGGCCGTCAACTGCGCAATATCCTACGCCGTCAAATCTTAGCTAAGATTCAGCGTATCGGCCCGGCGGCGGTACAAAATCAGCCGGCGGGGAGCTGGGCTAGCATTATGCTGGAACAGGTGGAAAATCTGCATAATTTCTATGCCCGTTACCTACCGCAGCAGCTGCTTTCGGTCATTACACCCTTGGTGATTCTCATCGCCGTGTTTCCAATTAACTGGGCGGCGGGTTTGATCCTAATGCTTACCGCACCGCTGGTACCGATTTTTATGATTCTGGTCGGTATTGCCGCTGCTGACAGCAGCCAAAAAAATATGGCGACCCTAGCCCGTTTAAGCGCGCAGTTTTTAGATCGTCTGAGCGGTCTGGAAACCCTGCGTTTGTTTAACCAAACCGAAGCGCAAACCCGGCATATTGAAAAAAGCACGGAAGATTATCGCAAAACCACCATGGACGTATTGAAAGTCGCCTTTCTTTCTTCCGCCGTATTGGAGTTTTTCACTGCGATTTCCATTGCGATTATGGCGGTATATTTCGGCTTCAGTTTTCTCGGTCAGATGAATTTTGGTTCCTACGGCACTTCGGTAACCCTGTTTGCGGGTTTCTTCTGCCTGATTCTGGCTCCGGAATTCTACCAGCCGCTGCGCGATCTCGGTACCTATTACCATGATCGTGCGGCCGCTATAGGTGCGGCGGATGCCATTGTCGATTTTCTGGAACAGGATTCTCCCCTGGAACAAGGCGGTGCGGAGGTTCCCCCGACCCTACAGCATCACATAGAAATAAAAGCGGAAAATCTGGTGGTGCTATCAAGCCAAGGAAGCCCGCTTACCAAAGCCTTAAACTTTTGCTTGCCGGCGGGCAGCCATACTGCGCTGGTCGGGCAAAGCGGGGCCGGTAAAAGTTCGCTGATAAATCTGTTACTCGGCTTTCTCCCTTATCAGGGCAGCCTAAAGGTAAACGGTGAGGAACTGCAACAGCTTAACCCGGAACAATGGCGCCGCCATATTGCCTGGGTAGGGCAAAACCCGCTGTTATTGCAGGGAACAATCCGTGATAATCTATTGCTCGGCGATATTAATCCGGACGAAGAGCAAATAGAGCAAGCGCTTACCCGCGCCAACGCGCGGGAGTTTACCGATAAATTGGGGCTCGACTATCAGATTCAAGAAGGCGGCATAGGACTTTCCGTGGGTCAGGCACAGCGTCTTGCCATTGCCCGCGCCCTGCTGCGCAATGGACGCTTACTGCTACTGGACGAGCCTACCGCCAGTCTGGACGCCCGTTCGGAAAATCAGGTATTGCAGGCGCTAAATCAAATCGGCGAGAACAGTACCACTTTAATGGTTACCCACCGAATTGAAGATCTGAAACATAGTGATCAGATTTTGGTTATGCGACAGGGCGAAATCCTTCAACAAGGTAATTTCGATCAATTAAAACAACAAGGTTTTTTTGCCGAACTGCTGGCACAACGAGTACAGGATATTAATTAATGCGTTCTCTGCTTCCTTATCTGAAACTATTTAACCACGCCCGTTTCCCGCTTATTTTCGGTATTGTGCTGATGATTGCCGGACTAGCCTCCAGTATCGGCTTGCTGACCTTATCCGGTTGGTTTCTGGCGGCGACGGCGATCGCCGGTATCGGCAGCCTGTTTAACTTCTTTTATCCTTCGGCCAGCGTACGCGGGCTGGCCATCGGCAGAACCGTCGCCCGCTATTTTGAAAAAATAGTTACTCATGATGCCACTTTTCGCATTTTAGCCAAGCTGCGGGTACGCATTTTCAGCAAAATAATTCCCCTTAGCCCGGCGGTATTAAACCGCTACCGTAATGCCGATCTGCTCAACCGTTTGGTGGCCGACGTAGATACCCTGGATACCCTTTATTTACGCCTGATTGCACCTTTTTTCAGCGCGCTTACGGTGATCGCCTGCATAGGTATCGGACTGGCCTTTATTCATCTTCCCCTGGCGCTGTTTATCAGCCTTAGTCTGCTATTACTGCTAATGGTGATTCCCACGGTTTTTTACCGTTTGGGTACCGCTTTCGGCGACCGCCTAACCCGTTCCCGTTCCGACTACCGCACCGGTTTTATCGAATTTATTCAGTCTCAGGCCGAACTGGTGCTGTTTAATGCGGAAGATAAGCTTAAATCCCGCCTGCAACAAACGGAAAAGGAATGGCAATCCTATCAGCGGCAGGAGGCCAATTTATCCGGATTATCCAGTGCTATCTTGCTGTTTGCCAACGGTCTGATGCTGGCTCTCACCCTATGGTTTGCGGCAGATGCAGAACTGGGATCCGGCGAATATAAAGCCGCATTTATCGCTTTATTTACTTTCGCCGCCCTATCCGCCTTTGAAATTTTAATGCCTATCGGTGCGGCCTTTCTGCATATCGGCCAAATCGTTGCCTCGGCGCAGCGTTTAAACGAACTGGAACAACAAGCGCCATTAGTAAAATTCGATGGAAATCTGACCGCTCTTTCTCAGAACCGGGAACATACCCGAAATTCGCCCGTATTAATACAGTTACAGGGTGTAACATTTTGTTATCCGGGTCATACCGCGGCGGCAGTCAAGGAACTGAATCTGGAAATTAACAAGGGTGAAAAAATTGCCGTTCTGGGTAAAACCGGCAGCGGTAAGTCCAGCATTCTGCAACTTCTGGTTAGAAATTACGACCCTAATCAAGGCGAAATTTTACTGGCGGGACAACCGCTCTGCGCTTACAGCGAAGCTTTTTTACGCAGCCAAATCGGCCTGCTCAGCCAGCGGGTACATATTTTCAGCGATACCCTGCGCAACAACCTGCAAATTGCCGCCCAAGCGCCTATTCAAGAACAGACCATGTATCAAGTGCTGGAACAAACGGGATTATCTCATTTAATCGCCGATGAGGGGCTGGATCTATGGCTCGGCGACGGCGGACGTCCGCTTTCCGGCGGTGAACGCCGCCGTTTGGGATTAGCGCGTATTTTGCTCAATTCCTCCCCTATTCTGCTATTGGACGAACCCACCGAAGGTTTGGATCGGGAAACCGAATATAAGATGCTAAAACTGATCTTTGCCCATTGCCGGGATAAAACCTTAGTGATGATTACCCATAGATTATCGCAAATCGAACAATTCGATCGAATTATGATTATTGATGAAGCCAAACTAATCGAACAAGGCAGCTATGAACATTTGCGAGCAAAACCGCAGGGCGTATTTAAAGCTTTGACGGAAAGAATTTAAGCGGAGGAAGTTTGTGGAAAAGTGAGGGTGGAAACCTTCCCGGCTGAATCTCGGCACACGGAAATTCCGACTTTGGCTGCTTTCTTCCGAACCTGACCGGGTAAACCGGACACCATTGCGAGGGACCGAAAAGGTTTCCATTGAGTTGGCGAAAAACCAACGACCGGATTATGCTATAAGGCGTGCAAGATTGCAAATCTTTATCCTCGGTTGGGGTTTAAACGTGCAAAGATTATGCAGCCGGCTAAATAAATAAGGTGAATATATGTCTGAAGTATTACAAAATTTAATTAATCTGTTGCAACTGGAACGGCTGGATAAAATGCTGTTTCGCGGCGATAGCCAGGATATCGGACTTCCTCAGGTATTCGGCGGACAGGTGGTTGCCCAGGCGCTTTCCGCCGCTATTCAGGTGGCGCCGCAGGAACGAAGCCTGCATTCCTGCCATGCTTATTTTCTATCTCCCGGCGACAGCCATCACCCTATTATTTATGATGTTGAAATTCTACGCGAAGGCAAAAGTTTCAGTGCGCTGAGAGTCAAAGCCATTCAGCATAACGAAGCCATCTGCCATATTACCGCTTCCTTTCAGAAACAAGAGCAAGGTTTTGAGCATCAGGCAAGTATGCCCGATATGGGCGCTCCCGACAGCTTTATTGCGGAAAGCCAGATGATCAATAAACTGGCCGCCCATATTCCCGAACCGCTGCGCAGTAAATTCACTGCCGAGCGCCCTTTTGATATCCGCACCAAATATATAAACAACCCGTTGCAAGGGCTGAAACTGCCGCCGCAACAATATATCTGGGTAAAAGCTAAAGGTCGGGTACCCTCTTCGCCGGCTATCGCTCAGTGCCTGCTGGCTTACTTTTCGGATTTTCATCCGCTGCTGACCGCACTGCATCCCCATGCCACCGGATTTCTGCAACCCGGATTAAAGGTTGCGACCATTGACCACAGTATCTGGTTTCACCGCCCTTTCGATTTAAATCAATGGCTGCTTTATGCCATTGAAAGCAATAACGCTTATGGCGGCAGAGGCTTATCGCGCGGGCAAATTTTCGACAGCCAAGGGCGGTTGATCGCTACGACCCAACAGGAAGGATTAATCCGTTTCAAGCAGAGCTAAGCGCCGCGAAAATCCGTGCCGAAAGAACCGCACTTTACCTTATGAGGAGGACGGCTTCGGCACGAATTAAGGTGCAAAGCGCCCGAAAACCGGCCGCTAGAGACCTAAATCTATGTATTTTCTGATTTATATCAAGCTAATTTTCCCATTTCATCTTATATCCCACTTGCCAAAGCTCTTTTAATTTTTTAGCATAACAAAGAATCATTCTCATTTTAAAAAGGAATCTCCAATATGCCAAAACAATTTAAACTCGGCGCTCTTGCCCTTGCCTCTCTGCTTGCTTTCAGCACCTCCGCACTGGCTAAAAAAGTGGAATTAACCGATGTTATCGATCGTACGGTAACCGTTGATGTTCCGGCCAAACGTGTGGTACTCGCCTTTAACTATCAAGATTATATGGCGATCGCCGGAGTGAAATCCTTTGATAATATCGTCGGCTTTTCCAAAGCGGTATGGAGCGACTGGGCGCCCACCAGCTGGGAAGCCTTCAGTAAAGCCGTTCCGCGCCTGAACCAACTGGAAGATGTGGGTGAAGTGGAAGTCGGTACCTTCTCCATCGAAAAAATTCTGGCCTTAAAACCGGATCTGGTGGTACTGTCCGACTGGCAATATCAGGCGTTGGATTCCGATCTTGAGCCTCTGGAAACTGCGGGTATTCCCGTTGTGGTCATCGATTATCTGGCTCAAACCCTGGATAAACATGTAAAATCCACAGAAATTATCGGCGTGCTAACCGGCAATGAAGAGAAAGCTAAACAGCTGAATGAAGAATATAAAGCGGTTGTGAAAGACATTCAGGATCGCATTGCGAAAGCCAATCCGCCGAAACCGAAAGTCTATGTGGAATTCGGTAACAAAGGGCCGAAAGAGTTCAGTTTTACCTTCGGTAAAAGTATGTGGGGTTCCATGCTGAATCTGATCGGTGCGGATAATATCGCCAAAAATGCGGTAGAATTCTACAGCCCGATTAATCCGGAACTGGTATTGGCCGCCAAGCCTGATGTAGTAATTATTACCGGGCGCGAAACCGAACTAAAGAAAAATCCGGAAGCCATGGTAATGGGCTTTAATATCGAAGAATCGGAAGCGGAAAAACGCCTGAAGGGCTTCAAAGCTCGTCCGGGTTGGTCCGAACTGCCGGCGATTAAATCCAATCGTCTATACGGCGCCTACCATGCCAATTCCCGTACCCTTTCCGACAGCGCTTCCATTCAGTTCGTTGCGAAAGCCGTTTATCCGGAACTATTCGCCGACTTAGATCCGACTAAAACCTACGAGGAATTCTATCGCAAAAACCTGCCGATTGTTCCGCAAGGTACCTTCTATCTCTATCCAGAGAATAAATAATGGCTTCCGCAAAAGTCGAACATATTATCCGCAGCCAGCGTGCGCTAGAGCGTAAACGCTGGCTCGTGGTTATAGGTTTTCTAGCCCTGAGTATTATCGGGCTGGTATTTGATATAGTTACCGGCCCTTCCATGTTGCCGCTGGAAGAAGTGGTCCGCGCTTTGTTGCGTTTAGACGATGTGGAAACCACCACTAGCGTTATCGTCTATGATCTGCGTTTACCCATGGCGCTAATGGCGTTAGTGGTCGGGGCTGCACTGGGTGTGGGCGGGGCGGAAATTCAAACCCTGCTGAATAACCCCATGGCCAGCCCCTATACCCTCGGTCTGGCAGCGGCGGCAGGCTTAGGCGCTTCCGCAGTAATTGCCTTCGGCGGCTTCGGTTTACCTTCCGCCTTTGCAGTACCCGCCGGCGCCTTTGTCATGACCATTTTGGCCTCCGCCATTTTATTTGTATTCGCTTCCATGCGGCGTTTCAGTTCCGCTATGCTGGTATTGGTGGGAATCGCTCTACTGTTCCTGTTCCAGTCCATGCTTTCCCTGATTCAGTTTATCGCCGCTCCGGAAATTTCACAGCAGATTCTGTTCTGGCTATTCGGTAGCTTAACCAAATCCACCTGGGAGCATTTAATTATTGCTGCGGTGGTTACCAGTATCAGCGTCTTTTTATTATCTAAAGACGTATGGAAACTGACCGCACTTCGCCTGGGCGAAGAACGTGCTCTCAGCCTGGGAATCAACCTGCAACTGCTGCGTTTGAAAACCCTGATTATCGTCGCCGTAATGACCGCAACGGCAATCAGTTTTGTTGGTATTATCGGCTTTATCGGGCTGGTAGCGCCCCATGTGGCGCGAATGCTGCTGGGCGAAGATCAGCGTTTTTTCCTGCCCGGTGCAATGCTGGTGGGAGCGGCATTTTTATCCATCGCTTCGGTACTTTCAAAGATTATTATTCCGGGCGCACTTTTCCCGGTAGGTATTATTACCTCCTTTGTCGGTGTCCCTTTCTTCTTCTGGATTGTGCTGAGTAAACGGGGATAACCAAATGTTACGCTTAGAAAATTTAACCATTCAACGCGGTACTCAAAAAGTAGCGGATCGCATTAATCTTAATCTGGAACAGGGAAAAATTTATTCTATTCTGGGTCCTAACGGAGCCGGCAAATCCTCTATGCTTAAGACGATTTTTGGCGAGGTAGCCTATCAGGGGCATATTTATTACGGTACGGAATTACTGAGCCGGCGTTCGTTATTGAGCTGGCGTAAACGTATCGGCTATATGCCGCAGGATACCCAAGTCGAGGCCTCTCTAACCGCACTTGAAGTAATTTTACTCGGTCGGCTGGACGCATTACATATGCATGTGGGGGATGAACTGCTGCGCGAAGCCGCCGAGATGATGGAAAAACTGAATATCGCCCATTTGGCCCATAAGGACGTAATGCGTCTGAGCGGCGGTCAGCGCCAGATGGTAATGTTTGCTCAGGTGTTGCTGCGCAACCCGCAAATGCTGATGTTGGACGAACCGGTCAGCGCATTGGATATGCACCATCAGATCAACCTGCTGGAACATGTTTGCGATTATACTCGCCGCAATAATCTGATCACTTTAATGGTATTGCATGATCTTAGCCTTGCCGCTCAATTTTCCGATTGCATTATCCTGCTCGGAGAAGGCAAAATACAGGGATTGGGACCGGCCCGACAAGTATTGCAGCCGGAACTGATCAGCAAACTGTACAAAGTAGATATTGAAATTTTATATGATTGCAACGGCTCGCCGGTTATCCGCCCGCTGCGCAAATCCTATAAGCAAAATCCAAGGGAGAATAAAGCATGAAAAAAATCCTATTAAGCGCCGCATTAATTGTATGTTCGGCTTCCGCCTTTGCGGCTAATCATGAAGTGAAAATGCTGAATAACGGTAAAGACGGCAGTATGGTTTTCGAACCCGGTTATCTGAAAGCGGAAATCGGCGATACCGTAACCTTTAAACCGACCCATAAAGGCCATTGGGTACAAAGCAGAGCCTTGCCCGAAGGCGTGGATAAATTCCTATCGAAAGAAGACGAAGAATTTACCCTTACCCTAAATAAAGAAGGACTGTACGTTTATATTTGCCCGCCGCATCGCATGATGAATATGAGCGGGATTATTCAAGTGGGCAATGCGGTCAATAAAGAAGCCGCCCAGAAAGAAGTGGATAAACTGGAAAAACGCGCTACGGAAAATAAAGGACGCCTGGCCGAATATATGGAGCAGGTTCAATAATTCAACTTATCCCCTTCCTCTCCGGAAGGGGCAACCTATTAAAGCACCTATGCAACACCTTGTTATCACGACCTGCAACCTTTATCCCGAAGCACCGGAAAATCTGCGCCCTCTAGCGGAGTTATTACGTCAAAAGGGCCTGAATTGCAGTTTCGAACCCTGGCAGAAAGTAACGCAAGCCGAAGCTATCCTGCCCCTATGCGCTTGGGATTACGCCGAACAGCCGCAGCAATTTGAAAACTGGATTGAAAGGCTGGCGGCGCGGGGATGCCGTTTTCTGAATCCGCCGGAAATGATGCGCTGGAATATGAATAAAAACTATTTGTGCGATCTGCAAACTAAAGGTATTTCTATTATTCCGAGCCTAAGTATAAAAGGGGAAGCTCCCCGCCTCCGCGAAAAAGTGGCTGCCCGCGGCTGGCATGATATCGTTCTGAAACCCGCCATCGGGCAAAGCGGCAAAGGGGTTATCCGCTTACAGGCAGAGGAATTGCCACAGGATCTGAGCACTTATCCGCAGGGAGTGATTATTCAGCCCTATATGCCTGAAGTCGCCCAAAACGGAGAAACCAGTCTGATCTTTCTACGCGGAAAATTCAGCCACGGAGTTTGCCGCTTGCCTAAACAAGGAGACTTCCGCGCCAATTCCGCCTATGGCGTACAAATTATACCTGTCCGGCCGCAAGCGGCTATTATCGCCCAAGCCGAGCAGGTATTGCGGCAGTTAGCTGAAATCCCCTTCTACGCAAGAGTTGACGCTACCCTAATCGGAGAAGATTTCGTGTTAAATGAACTCGAACTGATCGAGCCTGCGCTGTATTTACACACGGATTCGGGGGCTACGGCAAGATTCGCCGATGCCATTCTAGAAGCCCTGAACACAAACTAAATAAGGGGGCTTCCCGCCCCCGATTGTAATAAGCGGCTAATTCAGGAAAGATCCCTGCGGATAAAATCAAACAACAGGTTAACTAACAGCGCATAAAAGCTATTCTTGCGTTTTTTTTCATTCAGTTTGCCTACCAAGGTCGGTAACCAGCTGAAAATATAGTCTTCGGCAAAGCGGCGGGCTTCCTGCTCGTCCCTTTCCAGTAAATGAATCAATACTTCCAAATAAATACAGAGATGATCGACGGGCTCATGATATTCCCTATTCGGCATCAGTTCCAACTTAAGCAAATAATGTTCCAGCCCCTTAAGATGAGATTCCGTTTCCGCCTCCGTTAAATAGGCCGAAGCATAAGGTAAGGCGCTGAGCTCGCCTTCCAGTAAAAACAACTGGGCATAATCCGCCGCCAGCTCAAGATGCGGATATTCCAATGCCATACAGGCATCAAATGCTTGCTGCAGGCTTTGTATTTTTTCCTGAAAGCCTAATTCTTGCATAAACGTAAAGAGCGGTTCGAAAACACCGGATTTTATTTGTTGCAGCTGAGATTCGGACAGTTCCCGTCCGAGCAGGCTGACAAACCAAGTATAAATAAAACTCCGCTCGCGGATACTAAGCCCTTCCATTAACGCGCGACCTCCACCGGGCCGTTAAATCCGTTCGGCTGCGGCGCCGTACCGCTAAATTTTTCGACCTTCACCAAACAGGTGCTTACACACACCGCCTGTGCCAATTCGGAACTGCCGATATCCAACGTCAGCGTATTAGGATCGCCGTAAGTATCTATGGCGCCCACAGTTTCATCCGCCGGCGAATACCAGGCGCCCTCCTGCAAACGCACTACGCCGCGGGCAAAATTATCCGATAAAACGGCACCGGCGAGCAGTTGTCCCCGGTCATTGAAAACACGCACCAGATCACCGTCCCGGATACCAAGAGCCTGGGCATCTTGCGGATTCATATAAAGCGGTTCACGCCCCTGAACACTGTAACTTTCTCTTAATTCTTTAGATTCGCAAAGCTGAGAGTGCAAGCGCTTATCCGGATGGACGGACTGCAACCAGAAAGGAAACTTATCCGATTTCGGCCCGCCATGAGAGCGTTCGGCTTTCTCAAACCACATCGGATGTCCTTTACAATCCTGATAGGCATAAGAAGCGATCTTTTGACTGAAAATCTCAATAAAACCGGAAGGGGTGCCAAGGGCGTGTAATTCCGGATCTTCGCGAAAGTCCGCATGGCGTACCCAAGGTCGGCCCGCCGGAAATAAAACGTACCCCTTGCGCCAGAACTCGGCAAATTCCGGCATATCGAATTTTTTCGCGCGATTTTCACGCCGGCAGTCGTTATATAATTTTTCCAGCCATTGCATTTCATTCATGCCTCGGCAATATTCCTGTTCTTTACCGAAGCGACGGCACAGGCCTTTGAAAATTTCAAAGTCGGAACGGGATTCATATAAGGGTTCGACCAGTTGCTGCATCGCAATCACACCGCGGTTGCTATAGGAACCGTAGGCATCGATATCGTTCCGTTCAAAAGGAGTACAGGCCGGCAATACTATATCCGAGAAACGACAGGTCGCCGTCCAGCTATAGTTAATCGAAACCACGGTTTCCAGAGCGCGGAAAGCAAGTTTCATCTTATTATGATCCGATTGACGGTGCCACTGGTTACAACCGGAAAAAACCGCCATGCGGTAAGGGGCATATCGGATTTTTCTACCGTTATAATTAATTGTCTCCCCGCTATGCAGCAAAGAATCTGTAGCACGAGCCACCGGAATGGCTTCCGAATATCCCCGGTAATCCTTATTGTTATACTTAGGTTCCTGCCCTTCGTCGATATTGGACGGGAAAGCGCCCGGCATAGAAGCGCCGGATTCAGGCACCCCGATAGAACTATAATGGTGCGCATAGCTGATCCCGCCGCCCGGCAAACCGATTTGACCGAGCATCGATGCCAGTACCGCCCCCATCCAATACGGCTGTTCGCCATGTTGCTGACGCTGAATCGCCCAGCCGAAAATCAGTTGAGTACGTTTTCCTGCCAGCATACGGGCAAATTCACGAATTTTATCCGCTTGAACGCCGCAGATTTTCTCCGCCCACTCCGCCGTTTTCTCCACTTTATCTTCGGTTTCACCCAACAGATAAGGCACAAACTTCTCGAAGCCAAGGGTATAGACATCAATAAATTCTTTATCGTAGAGGTTTTCCTTATACAGCGTATGGGCGATTGCCAGCATAAAGGCTACATCGGTCTGAGGGTTAATATAAAGCTGTTCGCACCCCAGGTAGTTTTGGGTTTTACTTTGCACCGGATCGATGGAAATCACATTAATTTCTTTGGCCGCTACTTTTTGTTTCAGCTGTTCCATATAGGCATAGGCCTCATGGGTTTCGCAATTCCAACCTACTTGTAGATTTTTCACGGGATCCGTCGCCCAGAAAATAATATTTTGGCTTTCGCGCAGAATAATTTCCCAAGAAGTTCCCTGCGAATACACCTCGGTAGACCCCAAAACATAAGGAAGAATGGTTTGCCCCGCGCCGGTGGAATAATCGCCCAAGGTTCCCACACTATGTCCGTGCATTCCTATGGCTCGCAGCATATGATTACCGCAGCTGTGCAGCTGACCGGTGGAACGCCAGCCCACATTGCCGAGATGTAACGCCCAAGGGCCGTAATTCTGTTGAATGCGCTCCAGTTCCTGATAGAACAAATCTAGGGCTTCGTCCCAACTGACACGGACAAAGCGGTTATCTCCGCGCCGGGTTTTATCGCTATTGTGGCGATTCTTCAGCCAATCCAGACGTACCATCGGATAACGGATTCGCGCTTCGCTGTAAATCAGCCCTTTAATTCCCTTAATCATTTCCGTCGGGTATTTATCGTATTCAAAGGGCTTAATTTCCGCAATCCGCCCGTTCACAATCTTAGCCCGGATTGCTCCCCAATGTGAGCCGGAAATTTTCCACTCTTCCCTCGGACTCTCGGCAAATGCTTTACGTGCAACAAGAAAATCAGGGATTGCGACGGCGGTTGCCATCAAACTGATATTTTTTAAAAAACGGCGGCGTGATTGGTGCATAATATTTTCCTTATATATAGCGCCGGCGGGTAAAATTTATTCCGGCTGAAATCAAAAATAGATCCCCTTATTCGCCACCTTCCTCAAGCGGCCAAATCCCCCCGGCGGCATAAGTTATAGATTTTTCGCGTACGGGTGCGGAACCTTTTTATTGCGCATCGGAAGCATTCATCTGTAAATAACGTAACACTTTTTTGGCATCTTCTTCATCCAGATCGGTAAATCCTACCATCCCGTTAAAAACGGCGATCCATTCATTGGCATCATGCATTTTAGGATCTCTTTGTTTGTGGCAGACGCTGCACTCGCTTTTAAAACTTTGTTGGGTTTCTTGCCAGAAGCTGCCGAGATCATTGCTGACATCGGTTTTAGCCATCCAAACCGATAGCCGCACCTTCTGCCACTGCAAGCCGGTTAGAGGATCTTCTCGGCTTTCCAGAATCTGATATTGCGCCTTATCGCGCATAAATTCCTTAGTGAAAACCGCATTCGTAATCTGTTTAGCAAAATCATGATACCAAATTCGGCCGAACCCTTTTGTTTTGCGCCAGGCGGTAATTTCCACCTGCTCTGCCTCCGCTACAGATTGTAATATTCGAATCGGCGCCCCGGCTTCAAGTCGCCCCACAGGCTGGGTTAAATTTTTATCGGCAAATAATTCGACGGGCTCAAAAGAGTAAAGCTGCTCCTGCTGCGATGCCTGAGCGTAAGAAATAAAAAAGACGATCAGCCCCAATACGACAGAAAATTTTTTCACCATAAACAAACCTAAATAATCAAGGAAATAAGGGGGAGCTTCCGGTCTAAATCCTTATTCCGAATATTCGCTCCGGCCTCGGAATATGACATCTATCAGTTTCCGTAATGAGAATTATTCTAACAGATAATTCGGCGGATAACCTTACAAAAAATGCTTTTTATCCCTTTCCTTTTATCAAAGGCAAACCGGAGCGGAAAAAATCCGCTCGGATATAAAATTCGGCAGATAAGCGGGGAAAAATCGTTGCCAGTATGAATTGTAAGTATTGAGCGGGAATTGACAAAAACGGATAAAAAAACTCGGTGTAAAATGACCGCACTTTTGAGGCGATAAACCCTCTCACCGGATTTACCGCCCCTATTACTAAACTGCCGTAGACTATTTACTCACGGTAAAGGACATCATCATTCCCGTATCTTCATGCTCGAGTAAATGACAATGAGCCATATAAGCGTTGGCCTTATCCGCTTTATGCTTAAACTGCACCAGAACCTCGCTGACACCGCCCTCCACCTTAACGATATCCTTGCGACCGCGACGATGGGGCAAAGGTGTTTGCCCGTTTTCCGTCAAAATACGGAACTGAGTGCCATGAATATGGAAAGGATGCAGCATCATATCGCCGGTACCGGAAATAATCCATTTTTCATATTGTCCCACTTTCACATCAAACATCGGTTCATGCATAGAAAAACTTTGTCCGTTAATACGGTTGGCGCCCATAATCTGCACCTCTTCCGTTGCCATGGCATCTTGTCCCTGCATATGATGCATATGGTGCATATGATGCCCCTGCTGCATGGCTTGTTGACCATAGCGAGCCATTAGCGCCATCATACCCTGGTGATCCAGTTTTTGATCCATCTCTAGCTTCAGGTGGCGAACCGGCAGATTATCCGTTACCGGCAACGGCGGTAGGCTAATCAAGCTGTCCGGCAAGCGGCCCGTCCCCGGCATTAGCCCGGTTTCGATACTTAACAGCGCAAGAGGTTGATCAAAAGGCGCCATATTCATCCCCATTTGATGAACCGGTAAGCTGAGCAAATCAAAGGCTTTGCCGTCGGAACAATCGAGCAGTACCTCAAAGCGTTCGCCCATAAGCAGCGAAAGTTCCTGCACCGCAACAGGTTCGGGCAGAAAACCGCCGTCGCCTGCAATTACATATATGGGCCGGCCGTCGCTGGCGGCCAGACGTAAGGAGCGGGCGTTGCAACCGTTTAGCAGGCGTAAACGCAACCATCCCTTAGGTGCAATATGTTTAGGATAGAGGCTGCCGTTGGTCAGCATCACATCGCCGAACCAGCCGACCGCCGCCGTCATTACGTCCAACTTATAGTCGATGTTTCCCTGCGGATCAAAGCGCTTATCTTGCAAGATCAGCGGAACATCATCTATTCCCCACCGCTCCGGCAACTTAAGCCCGCGGCTGAATTCGTCTTCAATAATAAATAAACCGCCCAGCCCCATAGCGACCTGATAACCGGTTTGATGATGGGTATGCGGGTGAAACCAACAGGTTGCCGCCGCCTGATCAACCCTGAACTTCACTTCCCGCTGCTGCTGAGGCGCAATCACCGCCTGCGGCCCGCCGTCCGCTTCACCGCCGATTTCTAAGCCGTGCCAGTGCAAGGTAGAAGGTTGATCCAGACGATTATTAATCATCACCCTTAAATTCTGACCGGCCTTGGCTTTAAGCGCAGGGCCAAGTAAGGCGCCGTTATAACCCCAGGTCGGCGTTTGTTTGCCGGCTAAAAAAGCGGATAGGCCCGCCTGAATCGAAAGATTGATATTTCCCGCCGCATCCGCTTCTAATAACGGGGGAATAGGTAATAAGGCACGCTCGCGCGCAAACAGCGGAGCGGAAAATAACGGTAATCCGGAAGCGGCGGCGAAAGCGGCGGAATATTTAATAAAATCACGACGTTGCATTATTTTTTCTCCGGATAGGACTGATAAACCGAACTGGAGCCGTCTTTCTGCAACAAGAGTACCTCATAAGGGTCTTGACGTCCCTGATAATAAGGGTTATCCATGCCCGGCGACCCCACCGGCATTGCCGGCACCGCCAGTCCCAACGCATCGGGTTTTTCCCGTAATAAACGCTTAACTTCCGCCGCAGGTACATGACCTTCCAATGCGTAGCCTTCAACGGTCGCCGTATGGCAGGAACCATATTTAGGGGTTATTCCTAAGGCCGCTCGCTGTTCCTCATTGCCGCTATTATGTATCTTTACTTCAAAGCCGTTTTGTTCCATATGCTTTGCCCATTCCAAGCAGCAACCGCAATTCGGATCCTTCCAAAGCTCAACCTGTGCGGCCTGTACCGTCGCAGCGAACAATAAGCTGCAGAGCAGACCGGTTTTAGATAAAAATTCAGCGGGCAATTTCATATTCTCTCCTTAATACAAATAAATTGTGCTTAAGATAAACCTTGCCCTAAGGTGAGAGTCAAGGCGTAATTTAAAGAATCTGAAATGCCCGCCGGCTTAATTCTGTTGTTTGTCTTTAAAGGCCGCTTAAAGCAGCCGCATTAAATAGCAAATAAATCGTTAAAGTTTTCCGCCATGGTCGGATGGGTGAAAATCTGGCTTTGCAGTCGAGTGTAGGGAATATCGCAATTCATCGCCAAGGTAATCAGATTGATTAACTCGGCGGATTCCGCTCCGAACAAGGTCGCCCCTAAAATCCGTTTGCTTTCCGGATCCACCAGCACTTTAAACAGCCCCCGCAAATCGCCGTTAACATGGGCGCGCGGCATGGCCGCCAATGGGATTTCCTTACTCGCATAATTAATACCCGCTTTTTTCGCCTCATCTTCATTCAGTCCAACCCGCGAGAAAGGCGGATCCATAAATAAAGTATAGGGTACGTTTTGACGCTGTTTGAGGGAATAATCGGTTTTACCCTGCAGATAATTAGAGATGATGCGGAAATCGTCTAAGGATACATAGGTAAACTGTAAGCCTCCGTTGACATCACCGGCGGCAAAAACGTTTTTTACCGAGCTTTCACAAAATTCATTAACCTCGATGGCTCCTCTGTGAGTTAATTTTATCTCGGTATTTTCCAAGCCTAAATCCGCAGTGTTCGGTTTACGCCCGGTGGCGTACAAAAGCGCATCAAAGGTAAATTCCGCCTCTTCGGTTTGCACCACCACTTGCTCGCCCCGATTAAAGACCTTCTGAACACGGCTGTTCAACTCGAAATTCACCTTTTGCTGGCTCATATATTCCTGAGCCAACGCCGAAAATTTTTCTTCTTCACGCATTAAAATACGCGGGTTCGGATCAAACACTCTCACCTCTGAGCCGAGTCTGGCATAGAGGCCGGCAAATTCCAGTCCGATATTACCGCCACCGATAATCCCCAACCGCTTCGGTTGTTCGCTCAATTGCTGAATGCCGGTGCTGTCAAATACGTTTTTGCTCGTCGCCAATCCTTCAATGGGCAACTGAACGGAAACCGCTCCGGTATTAATCAGGATAATTTCGCCTTCAAGCTGTTTGCGCTCACCGTTTGCGGCGCTGATTTCAATGATTTTATTACTGATAAAACGGGCCTGTGCGGTATAAACATCGGCATGAGCGCTGAATGCGGCCAAATTTTTATTGCGCAGTCTGTCGGTTACCTGGTTTTTGGTCGCCATGGCGGTGGAAAAGTCATCTCCCCGCTCCGCCGCAACAATTAAGGTTTTGGTCGGAATACAACCGATATTAATACAGGTTCCGCCGTACATCTTGTCGCTTTTTTCGATAATCGCCACCTTTTTTCCCTGAGAACCCAACTTAGCCGCCAGGGTTTTTCCGGCCTTACCGAAACCAATTACGATTAAATCATAATGCTGCATATTATTTTCCTCTTAAACTGGAACAAAATTAGCTCATGTTCGAACTCATACCCTCTTATTATAGAGATTTTTATAGGGTTAAATCCGTTAAAAGATCTCATTTTTTCATTAAAATACTCTAGTATTACGCTAAAAAATTTGATTTGCTCATAAGCTAAAAATATCGCAATAAATAAAAATATCGATTTTTTGACCGCACTTTTAGCCCCCAAAGCCGATACCCGCTCAAAATTTAACTCGGTTTAAATTCTTTCTCTTTCAATGAGCGGATTTATGGAGAAATTGATACGAATTATCCAATGGCGACAAGAGGATTCCCTTAGAATCATGTTGAATTCGTTGAATTCGTCATATCATTAATTTAAGGAGTCATCTATGCAAGCTTTACTGGAATTTATCGCCCGGATTATCGCGCCTTGGCAACGTAATTTTATTAATTTTATCCGTATCGCCATTTTTATCGTAATGGCCTGGATCGGAGGCTTAAAGGCCTTTCAGTACGAAGCCGACGGTATCGCTCACTTTGTGGCCAACAGTCCTTTTATGAGCTTTTTTTATAATAACAGCGATAAATATGCACCGAATGAAAAGGGTGAAATGGTGAAAGAGTACGTTTTACATAAAAATCCCGAAGGTAAAATGGTGCAGAAAAATATCGACTGGCATAAACAAAACGGAACCTATACCTTCTCTTACGGTCTGGGGGTAGTCATTGTAAGTATCGGCATTCTGACGCTTATGGGGATCTGGAATCCTAATATCGGCCTAATCGGAGGATTATTGACCTTTGGTATGTCTATAGTTACACTTTCCTTCCTGATAACCACGCCCGAAACCTGGGTGCCCAATTTAGGCGGTGATCTGCCGACGCCAAATTACGGCTTTCCTTACCTTTCCGCTGCCGGGCGCTTGATTATCAAGGATATTATTATGATGGCGGGCGGCTTAACCGCAGCGGCGGAATGTGCAAACCGAATTCTGGCCAGAAAATCCGTCGGATAAGAATACAACCGATAACAGGGGGTTCGCTCCCTGTTTTTTTATGAGATACAAGCTATGGATATTCTTGATAATCTTATTCGTCTTGCTCAGATATCAGGCAGCATCAATGTGCAATGTCTGTTGCAAGAGGCTTGGTATATCCGCCATGAACAGCGCTTTGCCCAAGGAATGGTGCATATCGTTTCCCAGGGTAACGGTTATCTGCAAATGGACGGTGTGGAAAAACCCCTGCGCCTAAAAAGCGGCGATATAGTGTTTTTTCCGCGTTCATTAGGGCATAGCCTTAGTCATCGCCCCGGCTATCATCAGGCTTCACCGCCGGAAATCCTTGCCAACGGCGCCTTCACGCTAAAAAAAACCGGTTACGGCACACCGGATATTAGCCTATTCTGCGCCAACTTCAGCTACGATAAAAACTCCGAACTCTTTAATAATCTGCCGGAAGTGGTGGTATTGAATTTGCAGGAAGCCGCATTACAACCCCTGCTTAATATACTGAAAAAGGAAGCCCTAAGCGCGCAGCTCGGTTCCGCTAATATTACCGATGCCCTGCTCAGCGTACTGCTAACCTTATTGATCCGAACCTACCTGAAACAGGATAAAGCCCAACTCAACGGTCTGCTCAACGGCTTACGCGATAAACGATTATCTAATGTAATTTCCGCCGTTATCGGCAATCCGGAAAAAAACTGGAATATCGCCGCGCTTTGTCAAACTGCCGGCGTTTCCAGAGCGCAGCTAATGCGCCTTTTCAGCCAGCAAATAGGGATCAGCCCCCATGGTTTTGTCAATCATATCCGTTTGCAAAAAGCGGCTCGTTTACTGCGCCATTCCCAACAGTCCATTCTGGCAATCGCATTAAACTGCGGATTTCAATCCGAAACCAATTTCGGCAAAGCCTTCAAAAAGTATTATCAGCTCACCCCCGGCCAATACCGTAAACAGCAGCCGGAGGAAAGCGAATAAGTGGGAATTCGGCGCTAACCTCACAAATACCGAGGTTATCCGCTGAATACGCCCGGCAGATAACCCGCCTGAACCAAGAAAGGAACCATAACAATGCCGATACCGATAATCAGCACGGCAACCAACATTGGTTTACCGCCCATAACCCGGTAAGGCAGATCCGGATATTGCCGACGCAATTTCCAGACCATGGCTATCGGCAACACAATGGCATAAAAGGCAAACATTTGTCCCGCATAACCTAAAGCGAGAATAAATCCTTCCGGATAGAACAATGCGAACAACATCGGCGGTAAAAAGGTTAGAATGCCGAGAGAGATTCTGTTGGTAGGCAAATGCACCCGTTTCAGTAAGTCTTCCAAACATTCGAATAAGCCGAGCGCCACTCCCAGAAAGGAAGTGATCAATGCCAATGCAGAGAAAATACGTACCGCAACACCTATATATTCACTGCCGGTAATCGCACTGGTTGCGGTAATCAGGCCGTTCAGGGTCGGATCCTGTTTCAGAATTTCCAGAAACGCTCCCTGACTAAGTACGCCGTGAGTGGCCAACTGCCAAATAATATAGGCGATTAAAGGGATTAGGCTGCCCGCCAGAATGGAAATCCGCAAGGCGCCGATATTTCCGTCCAGATATTTATTCAAGCTCGGAATAGAACCGTGAAAGCCGAAGGCGGTAAAGAAAATCGGGCTTGCCGCAATAATAAGTGCATTATCAATCGGCATTTCAAACAAATTATCCACCTGAACCTTTGGTAATAATAAAAACAGCACCAAAATAAAAAACAGAAATTTTGTAAAGAAAAGAATACGATTGGCTTTATCTACGCTGCTGGTTCCCAACACGATAAAGGAACCGAAAAACAAGGTGAATAGCACGCCGGCGACCCGGGAAGTGGTCTGCTTATCTTGAATGGTCGGTAGCAGCACGGAAAGCAGGGAGCTTCCGCCCGCGACATAGGCGGCGACCAGCGCATATAAAAAAATCAATAATACCGCCGTGGCGAGTACCCGACCGAAGGTGCCGTAGTATTTTTCCGCCAGGGTGCCGATACCCGCATCCGCCTCGGCATTTTGATACAGTTCCACAAACAACAGAGCGGCAAAAGAAAGCAATAGCCATAATGCAATCAGTAAAAATACGGTAAAACCGAAACCGATGCCGGCGGAAGTTAAAGGCATGGCAAGCATACCTCCGCCGATAGTGGTGCCCGCAACGATTAAGGTGCTGCCTAAGGTCTTATTCATAGTCTTCCTCAACTTACAATTAAAGGTTCCGGCATTGTAGCTTATTTTTTACTGAATGTAATTTTATTTTTACGCCTGTTTCTAATTATTTACAAAAAATAGGCGATTGGAACCTTCCCACCATCGTTCCGATACGCTTTTCGGAAAACTCACTTTTTCTAAAATCAGCGAATGGCGGTTAAGGAATTGAACAAACCGTCCTCCTGTTGCGGCAACTGCAGGTAAAAGCCCTGTTCCCGCAGCCGTTCCATAACCTCTCGATTGCTGATGCGAATCAGTTGTTTATGCCCGGCTAAATTAAACAACATAACGAAATACGGACGACCGAAAGCCTGCATCAGGCTTTCAGGCACCTCTTCAAAATTATCTCGCTGCGGAACGTATAAATAAGCTCCGGCCTTTTTCTTGCTTTTATAAATTGCGCATAACATCGCTTTTTCTCTCATTCCTTACAATAAAAAACGACCGCCTGTTAATTAAGGCGGTCGTGCGTTTGGAAGATAAGGACTAAGTAAAACCTAATCCGCTCCTATTATTTAGCAGCTTCTTCTTTTACTTCCTGCGCTTTTTCAGAAACCGCATCAGCTGCTTGGCTTACTTTTTCTGCCGCCGCGTCTCTGACTTCAGCCGCTTTCTCAGCTGCTGCATCTTTAGTTTCTACCGCAGCTTCTTTAGTTTCCGCCGCTTTTTCGGAAGCGGACTGTTTTAACTCTTCCATTTTAGCTGCTGCCGCATCTTTCGCTTCTACCGCAGCTTCTTTAGCTTCCGCCGCTTTTTCGGAAGCGGACTGTTTTAGCTCTTCCATTTTAGCTGCTGCCGCATCTTTCGCTTCTACTGCAGCTTCTTTAGCTTCCGCCGCTTTTTCGGAAGCGGCCTGTTTTAATTCTTCCGCTTTCGCTGCTGCCGCATCTTTTGCTTCTACCGCAGCTTCTTTAGCTTCCGCTGCTTTTTCGGAAGCGGCTTGTTTTAATTCTTCCGCTTTAGCCACAGTAGCGTCTTTCATTTCTTTTGCTTTTTCCACAGTGGCGTCTTTAACATCTTTCGCTGCATCAGCAACCGCATCCTGCGCTTTAGCGACACTTGCTTTTGCTTCTTCAACTTTCTGAGATGTTTGCTCTTTGGCTTGATCACATGCAGTCAATGCTAATGTTGTTCCTAACACTAATGCTGCTAATACTGATTTTTTCATTGGTTGCTCCTAAATGAGTAATGTATAAATATGAAAATGCTAAAACAACTAATGTGTTCGGCGGGCTAAGTTTATGCTAAGACGCCATTAAAAGGAATCATTTTTTATTTACTTTTAACGATAAATCCTTACAAAAAACCGCAGAATAGGCTTACACATTATTTAACCCATTGATTTTCAATCTATATTACAGAGAACGATTGATTTTAAACGCATAAAGATCAAACAGGCGTAAATTCACCGCCTAGATGGAATTTAGCCTGTTAATCCCCTTATTCCTCAATACTACGCAATAATTCGTTAATGCCCACTTTACCCAGAGTTTTCGCATCGACTTTTTTCACGATCACCGCGCAATAAAGACTGTATTTTCCGTCTTTTGAAGGTAATGAGCCTGAAACCACAACGGAACCTGCAGGTACGCGACCGTAAAAAATTTCGCCGGTTTCACGATCATAAATTTTGGTCGATTGGCCGATAAACACGCCCATGGAAATTACACAACCGTCTTCGACGATCACCCCTTCCACCACTTCGGAGCGGGCGCCGATAAAGCAATTATCGCCGATAATGGTCGGGTTGGCCTGTAAGGGTTCCAGTACGCCGCCAATACCTACACCGCCGGATAAATGAACGTTCTTACCGATTTGCGCACATGATCCTACTGTTGCCCAGGTATCTACCATAGTACCTTCGTCTACATAAGCACCGATATTCACATAGGAAGGCATCAATACGGTATTTTTAGCAATATAGGCACCCTTACGTACCGCCGCCGGAGGAACTACGCGAAACCCTTCCCGCTGGAAACGGGCTTCGTCATAATCGGCAAATTTCATCGCAACTTTATCGTAATAATTGGTTTCCGCACCGGCAATTAGGTGGTTGTCATTAATACGGAAGGATAATAATACGGCTTTCTTCAACCATTGATGGGTAACCCAATCACCGTTAATTTTTTCCGCCACACGATATTTACCGCTATCCAGCCCTTCAATTACCTGTTCAATAGCCGCTTTGGTTTCGGTATCCACATTTTTAGGGGTAATTTCGGCGCGACGTTCGAATGCCGCTTCAATGATTGATTGTAAATCTGACATATAAGTTTCATTCCTATATTAAATAAAAAAACGCTAGTAGTTTTATCATAAATTCGATAAAAACTCATCTGTTTTCTGCCCGATGGGCGCCGCGCGAGATTTTCCCCTTCGCTTTCCTTCCTTTGATTCGTGATAATAGGTATGAAATAAAAAATCCTTTCTTTTCCACCGCACTTTCGGATAATTAAAGTCCCCGAAGACTTAATCCGCCCGCTTCCCTTTGCGGATTAATCCCCATTCAAGCCCGGAAAAAGTTTTATTAGGGACGGTTTTAAGTTATGATGCCGATTCCTTTACTTATTTAACACGAAACAATGACCGATTCTAAGCAAAAACTCAACCCTGATACGGCGATCGATATCGCTTATGATATTTTTCTTGAAATGGCACCGGAAAATCTGGATCCCGCCGATATTCTGCTGTTCAATCTTCAGTTTGAACAAAATGGTGCGGTAGAACTGGTGGAAACCGCCGATGACTGGGATCAGGAAATCGGTGTGCTAATCGATCCGCAGGAATATGCGGAAGTCTGGATTGGACTGGTCAACGAGCAGGATCAAATGGACGATATTTTCGCTAAATTCTTAATTTCCCACCGGGAAGAAGAGCGCGAATATCATATTATCTGGAAAAAATAGCGATAAAAAGCACCGCTCTTTTATGCTCCGCTCGGTAAAAATAAGGAGCGAAGGCTGTAATCGAGCGGGCTGCCGGAATATCGGCTTATTTTAACAATTCCGTTTTCATATAGGTTAAGCGCTCGATATCCGTGATATAACGGGCCAAATCCTGCTCTTCAGGTTTATGCAGATAGGGAATCTGTCCCAGTAGCGGCGCATCTATTCTCATGCTGAGTTCTTCAATAATCTGCGAATAATGGCTTAATCCCGGGTTTATCCGGTTTGCCACCCAACCGAGCAGCGGTAGTCCCATATTCTCAATAGACTGTACGCTGAGCAAGGCATGATTAATACAGCCCTCTTTAATGCCCACCACCAGAACCACCGGCATATTCTGCGCAGCCACCCACTCGGCAAAGGTATAATCCTTATTCATGGGAGTCAGCCAGCCGAAGGATCCCTCTACCAGAACGGATTGGTAAGCGGAGGTCAAACGCTTTAAATCGCCGTTGATTTTCTCAATACGAATCCGCGCCGCATTATTCCCCATACTCAGCATCGGCATCGTATGATCAAAGGTATAGCTGTTAATATCCTGATAAGTTACTTTTTCGTTGCTCGAATTAAGCAGTACTAACACATCGCGATTATCCGCTTTACCATAATCGTCTTGCTGTTCTTCAAGCACATCGACATAAACAGGCTCATCTTGCCCGCAGGCAATCGGCTTATAGCCCACGATCTTTATACCGGCGTTCTGCATCGCTTGAATAATGGCCCGGCAACTCACGGTTTTCCCTACACTGGTATCGGTACCGGTAACAAAAAAAGCACTCATAAAATTCTCTCCTTAAAGTTTGTGAAGTCTAAAATATTTTCCCCTCGTACACATTGAGCTAACGCAAGTTTTTGGTAATTCGCCGGAAATTTATATATACTTAGCGCCGAATATTTAACGATAACGAAACAGCGGCGTTACCGGCGTAAATTAACCGAGCGCAGCCCTTTCCCTTATTCCGAAACTTATTTTCTACTCCTAAAGGAGATTCCATGCATAACTTACTTTCCTTTGAGCAGGCCCTGGATAACTTAGTCCGCTCATTGCCTTGTCCCGATCCGGCAAATGCCGAGATCCTCGCCCTAACGGAGGCGCAAAATCGCATTTGTGCGGAAGATATTATTTCACCGATTAACGTACCTTCCTTTGACAATTCCGCGATGGACGGCTATGCGGTGCGCCTGTCGGATCTGGCTCAATCCCTTAAGCTTCCGCTGGCCGGAAAGTCATTTGCCGGCGCCCCCTTCAAGGGACATTGGCCGCCCCTAAGCGCAATCAGAATTATGACCGGCGCCATGATTCCGGAGGGTGCCGATGCGGTAGTCATGCAGGAAGATGTTTGTGTCAATGAAGACGGCAGCCTGACCTTTGCCGCCTTACCTAAAGCCGGACAAAATATCCGCCGTATCGGCGAAGATATTAAAAAAGGTGCTATCGTATTGCAGCGCGGGACGCGCCTGAACGCCGTTTCCCTGCCGCTACTGGCTTCTTTGGGGATTGCTCGGGTGGCGGTTTTCCCACGTCTGAAGGTGGCTCTGCTATCCAGCGGTGATGAACTGGTACCGGTCGGAATGCCGTTGGAAGCGGGTCAGATTTACGATACCAATCGCTTCTGCATCAGACTGATGCTGGAAAAACTCAATTGTGAAATTCTGGATTTCGGTATTTTGGCCGATAACCCGGCCGAATTTGAACAGGTATTTACTCAGGCCCAAGCCCAAGCGGATTTAGTTATCAGTAGCGGCGGCGTATCCGTAGGCGAAGCGGATTTTACCAGAACCGTACTGGAAAAACTGGGACGAATAGATTTTTGGCGCCTGGCGATAAAACCGGGTAAACCCTTTGCTTTCGGAAAATTACAACAGGCCTGGTTCTGCGGTTTACCAGGCAATCCGGTTTCTGCCCTGGTTACCTTTTATCAGCTGGTATGCCCGGCCATTGCCAAACTGAGCGGCCATAGCAGCTACCGCCGCCCGCAGCGGCTTTCCGCCCGAAGCCTCAGTCCACTGAAAAAAAGCCCCGGCCGTTTGGATTTCCAGCGCGGCTATTATCAATGTAACGAGCAAGGACAAATTGAAGTCCGTGCCGTAGGACAGCAAGGTTCCCATTTATTTTCCGCCTTTATGCACAGTAACTGCTTTATCGTGCTGGGACGCGAGCGAGGCAATGTCGCCGCAGGCGAAGAGGTAACCATTGAGCCTTTTAATCAATTATTGGATTAAGTATGAGCGAATTAACCTATCAGGAAGAGTTGCGCTACAACCGCCAAATTATTCTGAAAAGCGTGGATTTTGAAGGGCAGGAAACACTAAAAGACAGCACAATGCTGATTGTCGGCTTAGGCGGGTTGGGCTGTGCCGCCGCACAATACCTGGCGGCGGCGGGGATCGGCCGGCTGATTCTGCTGGATTTTGATAAGGTTTCCCTCTCAAACCTACAGCGCCAGGTATTACATAATGACAGCCGCCTGGATATGCCGAAAGTGGAATCCGCGGCAATTTCTCTGCGTGCCTTAAACCCGCATATTGAGCTTCAACCGATCAACCGCCATTTATCCGCTCCGGAACTTACCGAAATAATCGGCCGGGTGAATGTGGTATTGGATTGCACTGATAATGTGGAAACCCGTAATCAGCTGGATCAAGTCTGTCAACAAACCAAGGTTCCTCTGATTTCCGGAGCCGCTATTCGCATGGAGGGGCAGGTTTCGGTTTTCACTTATGCGCAGGGAACCCCCACCTATGCCAGCCTAAGCCGTCTATTCGGTGAAAACGTTTTAAGCTGCGTGGAGGCGGGCGTACTCTCGCCGATTGTGGGTATCGTCGGTTCCATTCAAGCTTTGGAGGCAATCAAAGTGCGGTTAAAAATCGGTGAGAATTTATGCGGACGTTTACTGATGATCGATGGGATGAATATGAGCTTCCGGGAAATTAAATTACCCCCGGGATAGATGGTTACAGCGGATCTCCCTTGGCTGAAAGGAAAAAGTTGGCGCCAAACCACCGCTCTTTTCCCCACCCGGAACACCGCAAAAAAAATGCGATATCCCGATGATATCGCATTTTTGTATCTGATGATTTGCTTACTTAATAATGCGCAAATGAGAAGCGGATTTAGCTTCCGTCGTCCCTTTAGCCGCTGTTGGTTTGGAGGCGGAAGTTTTCTTATTCGTAATATTTTCAAATCCTAATGGCTGTTCCTCGCCTGAGGCTTCCGCCTGATCGTAACAACTTTCCGGCTCAAACATTACGCCGTCGCCATTTTCTCTGGCATAAATTGCTAAGGCTGCCCCCATCGGAATATAAATATCACGTGCGATGCCCTGAAAACGGGCATTAAATTGAATCCCTTCGTTAGATAAATGAAAATTTCCCACCGCACCCGGTGCCAGATTCAATACAATCTGCCCGTCTTTTACATATTCGGCGGGAACATTAACACCGTAATAAGTGGCATCCACCACCAAATAAGGGGTGAAGTTACTGTCGATCAGCCAGTCGTAATAAGCGCGCAGTAAGTAAGGGCGCTTAGGCAATGCGTGATATTCCATGCTTATTTTTCATCCATCAGGTTCTTAGGCGCATTATGACCCAGGGACTGTGCAAAAGAATCACGTTCAAAAACACGATTCATATAAGCTTTAATCGCTTTGCTGCCGGCGCCGGAAAATTCTACCCCAAGCTCCTGCATACGCCACAGTAACGGAGCGATATAGCAGTCTACCAAACTGAATTCTTCACTCATAAAATAAGCCGTTTGGGTAAAGATCGGAGCAATAGCCAACATTTCCTCTTTCAGCTGTTTTAATGCGGCCTTACGCTCTTCTTCATTCCCTTTCTCCGCCCGTACCAATACCGGATACCAATCCTGCTCGATACGCAACATTAACAAACGGGTTTTGCCGCGCGCAACAGGGTACACCGGCATCAGCGGCGGATGAGGAAAACGTTCGTCAAGATATTCCATAATAATTCGGGAATTAAACAGCACCAAATCCCGATCCACCAAGGTAGGTAAGGTTCCGTAAGGATTTAACTCGACCAAATCTTCCGACAATGCTTGCGGATCTACAATTTCCGTTTCATAAGCAACACCTTTTTCCGCCAGAACAATACGGACCTGATGGCAATAAATATCCGATTTATCTGAAAAAAGGGTCATTATAGAACGTTTATTTGCAGCGCTTGTCATCTATTCCTCCGACGACTGAATTTTAATATTATCTGAAATCATTTAGAAACTAACAGTTAATAAGCCGATAGTTAATCAAAGGGTGTCTATTTTAGCATAAATCACTTACCGAATGCCAAATCTTGGCTTTATTTTTTCTCTGTCATAGACTTAAGCGACAAAGCGGAGAATAAATTCGCCTATCAGGCCATTTCGTCAATAGCCCTGCCGAAGCTGGGGACGAATACAAGGATAAAATAATTCATTTCCTCGCTTTCCCATTCCCGCATCAATGCTTCCAGGCGGGCTTTTGCCGGCGCAAATTCCTGATTGCCGCGGCTTAACTCGCTTTGTGCCTTGATATAAGCACAAATAAGATCCGCCTGCTTAACAATATGTTTTTCCTGAGGGCAAAACTGTTCGCTATCCAAATAAGGGGTAAATTCCGCCTGTAAATCCCTTGGCAGCAAACTGATCAAATGCAATTCCGCCGCCGTTTCAATCTGCTTATAGGCCTGAGTAATTTGCGGATTGAAATATTTTATCGGTGTGGGTAAATCGCCGGTAAATATTTCCGAGCTGTCGTGATACATCGCCATTACGGCAATCCGCTCCGGATTCACTTGCCCCCCGTAAAATTTATTTTTTATTACCGCCAGCGCATGAGCCACTAAAGCGACCTGTAAGCTGTGTTCGGCCAGATTTTCATTTTCCAAATTGCGCATTAAAGACCAACGTCGAATCAGCTTCAGCCGATCCAGACAGGCAAAAAAATGGCTGCTTTCTATCATCTCTAAGTTCATATTAATTTAGCGGATATTCCCCGATTTCCACCTGAATTTCATAGGTTTTACCCGCACGGGAAACCAATACGGGTACTTTAGTATTAGGCGCGATATTACTGATAATCTGCATCATCTGAGCCGGCGATTTAGCTTGAATGCCGTTAAATTTTAAAATAACGTCATCCGGCAAAATACCCGCCAATGCCGCCGGGCCGCCTTGCATCACGCTTTTAATTTTCACCCCGTTACCGTTTTCCTCTTCCTGCCCGTTATTAAACAGAATATCGCTTTGCACCCCGAAAAATCCGCGGATTACACGCCCGTCCTTAATAATCTTCTCCATCACTTCATTGGCAATTTCCACCGGAATGGCAAAACTTAATCCCTCCGCCCCTTCATTGGCATTTTTACCGATACTCAGGGTACTGATCCCCACCAACTCGCCCAGGGAATTAATTAAAGCACCGCCGGAATTTCCCCGGTTAATCGAAGCGTCGGTCTGAATAAAATTCTGCCTACCGACGGAATCCCCTACCGCATTACGCCCGGTCGCACTAATAATACCCTGTGAAACGCTCTGCCCGAGATTATAGGGATTACCTATTGCCAGTGCGATGTCGCCAACATGTACCTGACGCGCCGGATTCTGCGGAATGGTCGATAAATTTTCCGCTTTTATTTTCAATACCGCCAGATCCGTCAGACTGTCCGAGCCGATCAGATTGGCTTCGTAAATCCGCCCGTTTTGTAATGCCACCACTATCTGATCCGCATTCTGAATAACGTGCTGATTGGTAAGAATGTAGCCGTCTTGAGTCATAATTACGCCGGATCCCAGATTATTGACCTGAAACTGGTGATTTTCCGAGGGTGAAAAAGACTGGTTATAAACATTCACTACGGCGGGAGAAGCGATTCTGACCGCATCGCGGAAAGAAGCCACATCATTGTTATAAATATTCAGCAATGCGCCCTTTGTACCGAATTGGGGCAAAACGAATAAAATCAGCCCGGCACAAACAAGGCCGATAAGCACGGCGTGGAAGAGTTTTTTTAGCATATTATGCGTTCCTCAAGGTATAAACCAGTTTTAGGTCTTCATCGATCCGAGTCATTGAGTGCAAATGCCATAACGGCGCATCGGCTAATTTTTGCAGATGGGGTAATACACATAAATCTCTCGCCTGATGGCCTAATAATTTCGGGGCAATATAAAGAATCAGCTCATCAACCAGGTTCTGTTCGATTAGGGCACCGGCAAAAACAGCACCGGCTTCGACCCAGAGATCGTTTATCTTCCTTCTGCCCAGCTCGACCATTAACGCCTGTAATTTGCTCTGCCCGGCATCGGGCGCTAGGGTTAAATGCCGGCAGAAATCGGGAAAGGCGGAAATATCTCTTTCCGCTTCGCCAATCAGCCACACCGGCTCCCTATGCTGAAAAAGATTATGCTGCGGGCAAACCCGGGATTGCGAATCCATAATAATTCTGAGCGGTTGACGCAAAGCGGGCAGGGGATATTCCGCCCGCACCTCCACAGGCAGCTGCGCCCAGCGCACATTTAAGCCGGGATTATCCGCTGCTACCGTCGAGCCCGTGGATAAAATCGCTGCTGACAGCGCCCGTTCCCGTTGCACATCGGCACGGGCGGCTTCTCCCGTAATCCACTTACTTTCCCCAGACGCCATGGCGGTTTTGCCGTCGATGGAAACCGCCATTTTCAGACGGACAAAGGGCAAACCGCTACGCATACGCTTTAAAAAACCTTTATTTAGCGCTTCCGCTTCCTGCGTCAGTACGCCGACCGCCGTTTCGATTCCCGCCTCGCGCAACAGCGCCAACCCTTTTCCCGCCACTTGCGGATTGGGATCCTGCATGGCGGCCACCACCCGTTTTACCCCGGCCTGAATGAGGGCCAGCGCACAAGGCGGAGTTCGGCCGTAGTGGGCACAGGGTTCCAGGGTTACATAAGCGGTCGCTCCCCGAGCCTTATCGCCGGCCTGACGCAATGCCATCGCTTCCGCATGAGGCTCCCCCGCTTTAACATGAAATCCCTGCCCGACGATCTCATCGCCCTTAACCAATAGGCAACCGACGGCGGGATTGGGCGCCACGGTAAACCGACCTTTTTTCGCCAGCTCAATGGCCTGCGCCATAAAGGCGGAATCCTGTGCTAACTGCTGCATTACTGTTCCTTTTGGGCTTATTATGCGTTTATTGCGCATTTACATTTCTTTACCGAACTCGGAAAACTCAATTTATATAAGGCCTTATCCCTATTTCCCGAGCCAAAATTTTGCGTATTTTATCATATTTTTTCTTGCTGAAATCAAGATTCCTAAAATTGATTTCGCCGCCTTTTCCCTAGCGAATCTCTATATTTTTATTATTGATAAAAATTTAAAACCGCTAAATAAGAGCGGTTTATTCGGTTTAGGTTTTAAATGGAATCAAGGCTTTGGCGAGCGCTTTTTCCGCGCCCTTGAATAAGGTTTATCCGCTTTTCTTAAGCGAAACCTATAACTCGAAGCTTCCGTGCTTTATTCATTATGGAGCAGTTTAAACTCGGTAAAGTTTTAATATTCACAACCATGCTCCGGGTTAGAAAAGCCGGCTGAGCGGCCTTATACGGCGCTTAAATTTTTCCCAGCAGCAGAGAAAGAATACCGGCGGCAATCAGAGGGCCGACGGGAACCCCGCCCAAAAAAGCAACCCCTAAAATGGTGCCGATTAATAGGCCCGTCAGCAATACCGGCTGTGAACCCATCAGATTTACCCCGCGTCCGGCAAACCAAGCCACCAGCATGCCCACCGCCACGGATAAAAAGATTTTCCAGTTCAGAAACTCCATCAGATTAGGCAATTTGATACGTCCGGACACCAGGGGCGCCAGTACGCCTATGGTCAGAATAACAATGCCTATATTCAAACCGTGTTTTTCAAAGAAGGGAATATATCTAGCTAAAAAGGTCTGCTGCATCAGTAGCAGTAAGGTTGCGGAAATGGTAATCGAATTATTATTGCTGATTACGCCGAGCAGGATCAGTAATACCAGCATCAGCGCAATGGCGTTAAACTGTATGGACATGAAGTTTCCTTAAAAAGTGCGGTCAAAAACACAAGACTTTTGTTCCGCTTCGGGATAAGCGCCGAAGCATTGTGCAATCGCCCGGATTATAGCAAATTCCGGCCTGAAACGTTTTTTTATTTTTGTTTTGGATATAAAATGGCCGTCATTAACAACCGATTGCTAATAAACCTTATGGATATCGCTTTACTTCTTGCCGCCAAGATCACCGAACTGACCCTGATTGTGTTAATGGGCTATGCGCTGGTCAAATTTAAACTGCTACAGTCGAAAGACAGCTATCCGCTGTCCGTTATCGGCTTGTATATTATCAGCCCGGCGGTAATGATTAAGGCCTTTCAGATCGAATATACTCCGGCGATCCTACAGGGACTGCTGCTCTCTTTAAGCATGGCGGTTTTTTTGCATCTGATCCTGATTATTCTCGGCTCACTGCTGAAACGCCTGTTAAAACTGGATCCTCTGGAACACGCCGCCTCCATTTATTCCAATTCGGGCAATCTGATTATTCCGCTGGTTATGGCCTTGTTCGGCCCCGAATGGGTAATCTACGCCACCTGTTTTATTGTGGTGCAGACCTTTTTATTCTGGACCCATTGCCGCATGATTTTATGCGGTAAAGGCAATTTGACCTTGAAACAGATTTTCAGCAACGTCAATATTCTTTCAATTATTATCGGGGTAACCCTATTCGCCTTGCAGATAAAACTGCCGCCGATGATTACCGGCACCCTGAGCGCCGTCGGTTCTTTTATCGGCCCCAATGCCATGCTAATTGCCGGTATGCTGATTGCCTCCATTCCGCTGCGCACTATATTTTCATCCAAACGGATTTATTTGGTTACCGCCCTACGCCTGATTATTATTCCCCTGTTCTTACTGCTGATCGTTAAGCTGATAGGTTTCGAACGTTGGGCGGAAAACGGTGATACTATTGTGATGATAAGCTTCTTGGCAACCATCAGCCCGGCGGCGGCGACTGTTACCCAAATGGCATTAATCTTTAATAAAGACGCCAATAAAGCCAGTGCCGTTTACGGCGTTACTACCCTACTTTGCGTATTTACCATGCCGCTGATTATTGCTCTCTATCAGCTAATCTGATACGGAGATTCCGATAGCGCCGCTTATTCGGCCTTTATCTCGTTATTTGCCTTAGCCCGTTGCTCAAAAGCGGAAAGGGACAAAGGCGCCGGGGCTAAGCGTCTTTTATGATGAGAGCGGTTATGCCAGAAATCAATTTGCCGCTGCGCCTCGGCGGAAACCCTTTCTCCGCGCAAGAAAGCATCTATCTCGGCATAGCTCACACCCATTTCAGTTTCATCCGTTTGCCCCTGCCACAAGCCGGCACTGGGTGCTTTCTCCATTATCTGCGCCGGTACCCCTAATAATTTTGCCAGCTGATATACCTGCTCCTTACGCAGGCCTAACAAAGGTGCTACGTCCACGCCGCCGTCGCCGAATTTCGTAAAATAGCCGGTCAGCCATTCTGCCGCATTATCGGTACCGACCACAATCGCCCGATGACTTTGCGCATAGGCGTAAAGTGCGGTCATTCTGAGCCGAGCCTGAACATTACCGGCGATCACATTCTGTCGTTCCGCCTCTTGGTTAAATAAGGCGGCCATAGATTGCATAAAACCCTCATATAAGGCTGAAATCGACAACTCCATAACCGGGCAACCGGCACTTTGAGCTACCGCACGGGCATCTGCAATATCCTGTGCCGAAGTGGTAGGGGAAGGTAAAATCAGCCCTTGCACCGGCGCAGAGGTACGCACCAGCAAATGTGCCGCCAGCGCGGAATCAATACCGCCGCTGATCCCCAGTACATAGCCTTCTGCCGCATATTCCCGACGTTGTTGCTCCAGCCAATCCACTAAATAATCAATATAATTTTGCATCTGTTTTCCTTTTAAATTAACGGAAACTCCACCTGACTGAGGCGTGGATTATCATTATATTGACGCCCCTCTTTCGCCTGTGCTTTACCGTTCAACAACACGCAATCTCCGGTAAAACCGATATTGACTTTCAGTAAACTCGAGCCTACGCCATAAGAATCCACCGGAGCGTTCTGCTGTTGGAACTGGCGGATTTTATCTGCATCAAATCCGCCGCTGACAATAATTTTCACATTGGGAAAACCGGCCTGATCCAAATGCTCGCGTAAAAGCCGAATCAGTCGTACGTTAGTTCCGCGCAGATCCTCGCGTCCAAATTCATGGCGATTATTCAGAAAATACTGATCCACCATATTAGCCGCCGTATCCACCCGCACCCCATATAATTTATCGCCGAAATGACGAGCCACCTTAAGACTGTCGGCAATAACATCATTATGATAATCCACTAGCGCGACCAAATTATCCTGCGGAAAGGTGGCCACATAGGCTTCGCAGGCTTTAATAAGATCCCCATCAAATAACTGGATCAGCGCATGAGGCATGGTACCCACGCCGGCCTTACCCCACCATTCGTTCATGGCGTGAGTGGCCTGTGCCGCTGCCCCTCCGATATAGGCGGCATAACCGTCGCCCGCCTGCTGAGAAAAGTGATCGTCCCGATCCCCCATAAAAATCACCTGCTTATCACCGGCGGCCTGAACAACATTGTAAACATGGGTGGCTACCGAGGTGCGGCGTGCCAATACACCGTCAATAATCCCTTCTAAATAGCCGAAATCCTCATAATATCCTTCAATTGTTAATACGGTTTCGAAAGGACTGATTTTATCCCCGTCGTGCAAAGCACAGATCTTAAGCTCGCCGGGATTAGTTGCGAAGCTGTGCAATAATGCGATGGCCTCGTCAATTCCGCATAAAATCGCCTCTTTTTTCTGAAAGAACTGCATGGTAACCCTCTGCTTCGGCCGCTTTTGTTTGATGATTTCGGCGGTCTTCAGAAAATAAACTGCAGAAAACCAACCGCTCTTTACGCGCGGATCAAATTTAAAGGTACGGTTTGTCAAACGGGTGATTTTACCCTGGCGTTTTAATTCGAACTCTTTTTCTGACATAGCTGACATAGACATAAACTGACTCAAGAAAACAAATTTACCGAAAAAATAAATAGTATTTGCTACAAAATACAGAAGCGATTGACAAAATTACGCCATTCAGCGCAAAAATCAAGTGAAATGATAAAAATATATTACTTTTATCGCTATGCCATTCATTATGGAGGGGGAAAATGCTATACCTAAGCTACTTTAACCCTAAAATCGAAAACAGAAAGAAAAAACCTATAGGGTTGCAGCAAACTAAAGGGAATAAGTCTAAGTAGAAATAAAATATAAAATGAAGAATACAGATGGCTGGGGTACTAGGATTCGAACCTAGGAATGCCGGAATCAGAATCCGGTGCCTTACCGCTTGGCGATACCCCATTTGCAGAAGCTATAAAGCTAATGAAATGGTGCGGGAAGAGGGACTTGAACCCACACGCGTAAGCGCCAGAACCTGGATCTGGTGCGTCTACCAATTTCGCCATTCCCGCACGAAATTTCAGATGGCTGGGGTACTAGGATTCGAACCTAGGAATGCCGAGATCAAAACCCGGTGCCTTACCACTTGGCGATACCCCAATTATCATATTGCAAGCTGATGAATGGTGCGGGAAGAGGGACTTGAACCCACACGCACAGGCGCCAGAACCTAAATCTGGTGCGTCTACCAATTTCGCCATTCCCGCACAAAATTTGGTGGCTACGACGGGATTCGAACCTGTGACCCCAACATTATGAGTGTTGTGCTCTAACCAACTGAGCTACGTAGCCATTTACCAATTTTTTGCGTTACCGTCATCGGCTTTGCGTGGCGTATTATGCGCATATCGCCTTGAGGCGTCAACTACTTTTTCAAAAAAAAACGTTTTTTTTAATTGTTCGCATAGAGATTAAGCAATTTGATTTTATTTTAAACCGCTGCGGATATTATCTATACAAAACCCCGGATTTATCGGCGCTTAGCGCAATTCTCCCCCAGCGAACGAGCAAAAACATAAAGCCCATGCTGATGACTGATAAATACCTTCTGCAGAAAGGGAGCTAAAGATTGTCGGTGAGATTATGGATAAGTTTTTTTGAAGATTTTTGATTTGAAAAGTTCATTTTTAGCATAAATTACAGTGAAAGCGATAAAATAGCGTCCTTGCTCTAAATTTCATCCTTGTAAATTCGGTTCAGCAAACCTGCTCGAATAAATGGCTTATCTCGCTAAACCTAATATTTCCGCCGTTCCGACACGGGGTAACTCATTGTAAAATATCGCTTAAACGACAATTTATGCCCGGATTCAAAACCTGGGCAATCATATATTCACCTTGTATTTTTATAAAGTAATCTTTGTGAAATTTGTGATCCAGATCAACAAATTTTGTTAATTTTTACATTTCGCAACACAAAAATAACCTTTATATCTATTTTGGTTTTCAACAAGTTATCATTTATAACCCGCGCAGATCATTATTATTCATAAAAAATTATTTTTATTTCACTCAAAATAACGAAGCAAGGCATTTAATCCGTAACGAAGATTTCTCAATACTAGTGAAAGCCTTTTGATTTCCCCTCATACGGGCTCTAGGCTCCGCTCCCTAAACGAATAAACCTCTGCTCAAGCTCCGAAATTTAAAATAGCTCAGCCTATCCCCGCCATCTAGAATTTCCATTCAGCTTATTTTCTTCATCTATGCCGGGTAGAGAAACTTTTGCACAAAAAAAGCGGAAGTACAGCTATGCTTCCGCCTGTTCGTAGCAAATAAAAGCTTATTCGCCCCAAACTTCCTTAGCAATATCGCGAATAAAGCTCAGCTTATCCCATTGTTGCTGCTCGGTTAAAATATTGCCCTCTTCCGTCGAAGCAAATCCGCACTGCGGGCTTAAACAGAGTTGATTAATGTCCACGTACTGAGTTGCTTCTTTAATACGCTGGATAATTTCATTCCGATCTTCCAGTTGCCCGTCTTTGGAGGTTACCAATCCCAGCACTACTTGTTGATCTTTAATAAAACGCAGCGGTTTGAAATCACCGGAGCGATCGCTGTCATATTCAAGGAAGAACCCGTCTACGCGACAATGACCGAATAGGGTTTCGGCTACCGGCTCATAACCGCCGGAAGAGAACCAAGTGGAACGGAAATTACCGCGACAAATATGCATAGTTACCGTCATATCCTCCGGTTTTCCATCAATAACAAGATTAATCATTTCGACATAATCCCGGGCCAGAGCCTGCAAATCAAACCCGCGAGCCTGATAAGCGGCGCGTTTCTCTTCGGAACAAAGCTCTCCCCAGCTGGTATCGTCCAGTTGCAGGTTACGGCAACCCAGTGCATAGAATTTCTGTAATGCGCTGCGATAAGCCTGCGCAATGTCCTCCAGCAGAAGACGGTTGTCCCGATAGCGCTCAATAGGTTCATAATCCGTCGCCCGTACGGTACAGATCAAATGCAGCATCGAAGGTGAAGGTATGGTGAATTTTACCGGATAATCACCGGCGATTTCCTGCAAGGAACGATAATGTTCTAAAAACGGATGATTATCGGGGAAGCTGATCTTATCGGTGATTTTTAAGGTTTTCGGACGTACGCTATGGTGCTTGAACTGAACCGAAAATTTTTCCGAATCCACCTCATCCACACCGCCTAAGGCAGCCAGAAAATCCAGATGCCAGAAGGTACGGCGGAATTCGCCGTCGGTTACGGCATGCAAGCCGACGGATTTCTGATGTTGAACCAACTTATTAATTTCGCTGTTTTCCACTGCAGTTAAATCAGCACAGCTGATATCCCCGCAACTACATTGTTGGCGTGCCTGTTTTAAGCCTTCCGGGCGCAGGAAACTACCGACGATATCAAAACGATAAGGGGCTTTAGTACGAGGTTTGGCATTGGGAAATAATTGGCTCATGTGGTGTTCCTTTATTATTTGTTGATTTATTGTGAAAAATATTAACTCAAAATGATTCTAACAAATATTTCATATTATTTTTATGAAAATTATTCAGCCCCTTAAGTAAAAATATTCATAACAAAGAAGCCAACCTTATATCCCTTCAATCAGACAAGGAACGGAGAAATAACGGACAGCCTCGGCATATAAAGGGATCGAGAAAAAAATCCCGTTGTTTTCCACCGCTCTTTTTATACTTCCCCTTTTCCTCAGCCGTTAGCGCTGCAATTTTTTATCCTTTATAACCTCATTCTGCCTGAGTATTCCGATCCTGCTCGGAAAATGCAGGCTAACCTCTCCGCACCTAAAACAATATAGCCATAATCCACTTATGCGTTAACCATATAAAGGAAAAATACCTATGAAAAAGCTGCTATGCGCCTTGCTTGTTTTACTCTCCCCCCTTATTTATGCACGGGGACCGGAATTAATGCTGCTGAGCGAATATCAACAACAGGATATTCGCGGTTGGACAATGAGTGAAAAACTGGACGGAGTGCGGGCTTACTGGGACGGTAAACAATTATTCGGACGCAGCGGCCTGCCTTTTGTCGTCCCGGATTATTTTACTCAGGACTTTCCCCCCTTTGCTATCGACGGAGAACTTTTCTCGGCGCAGCTAAACTTTGCCGAAATATCTTCAATCAGCAGAAGCTATCAGGATAAAGGCTGGAATAAATTAAAACTCTATGTTTTCGATGTGCCCGAGGAAAAGGGGCCGTTGCCCCGCCGTTTAGATAAGCTTGCCCAATACCTGGCACAGTATCCCGCCATTCCGGTACGAATTATCGAACAAATCCCAATCCGCGACCGACAGCATATGTATGAGTTTTTACAGCGGATAGAAAAGCGCGGCGGCGAGGGCATCGTGGTACGTAATCCCGCAGCGCCCTACGAAGCTAAGCGCAGCAATCAGATCCTAAAACTGAAAACGGCCGCCGATGAAGAATGCCGGGTAATCGCACATCATAAGGGCAAAGGACGATTGGCGGAAATGCTGGGGGCGCTGAGCTGCAAGAACGAAAGAGGAACCTTTCGCATAGGTTCCGGATTCAGTGATGAAGAACGGCGTAATCCGCCGCCGATAGGCAGCCTGATCAGCTATAAATATCGCGGTTTAACCAATAAAGGCAAACCGCGCTTTGCCACCTTCTGGCGGATAAAAGAGGAAGAAAACCGACCGCACTTTCCACAGGCGGAATAAACTTATTGTTATAATTTATCCAGTTTAGCCAGATGCGCGATCAACCATTTTATGCCCTGCCCCTGAAAGGCTATTTGCAGGCGAGTATTGTTATCACTGCCTTCCACATTAATAACGGTTCCGTTGCCGAATTTCGGGTGCTTCACTTTTTGTCCGCTGCGCCATTCTTTCTCTTCCGGCGCCGCCGCTATCGGCGCCCCTGCTACCGATTGATTATAAGCACGGGTAACAGTACCGCGCAGGCGTACCGAAAGGATACATTCCTGCGGTAATTCGGCAATAAAACGGGAAGGAATATGCCGCTCTTCTTTGCCGTATAAACGCCGGCTTTCGGCATAGCAAAGGGTAAGTTTCCGTTGAGCGCGAGTAATCCCCACATAAGCCAGACGTCGCTCTTCCTCCAGACGTCCCGGCTCTTCCAGCGACATAAAGCTAGGGAAAATGCCCTCTTCCATTCCTACGATAAAGACACGGGGAAATTCCAGTCCCTTGGCGGAGTGTAAGGTCATCATTTGCACACAGATATCATGCGGCAATGCCTGTTCCTCTCCCGCTTCCAGCGAAGCATGGGTTAAAAATGCGGTCAGCTCGGTCATATCCGCCGAATCTTCCGGACAAATAAATTCTCGTGCGGCGGAAACCAATTCCTCCAAGTTTTCAATCCGCACTTCGCCTTTTTCACCTTTCTCCTGTTTATACATTTCATACAGGCCGGAATGCTGAATGACAAAATCCGTTTGGGCAAAAAGCGGCATTTCCGCCGTATCCCGATCCAGGCCGGCAATCAATTCACAAAAGCGTAACAGTGAAGTTGCCGCTCGTCCCGTCAGCATATTTTCACTCGTAGCCACTCGGGTTGCCTGCCAAAGGGTAATATTACGTTCACGGGTCAAATTTCTGAGAACTTCCAGGGTTCGTTCACCGATACCGCGTGCCGGCGTATTGATAACCCGCTCGAAAGCGGCATCGTCGTCCCGGTTCGCAATCAGGCGTAAGTAAGCCAGCGCATCTTTGATTTCCTGACGTTCGAAGAAACGCATACCTCCATAAATTCGGTAAGGAATCTGCGCCCGTATCAATGCCTCTTCCAATACCCGCGACTGGCTGTTACTTCGATATAAAATTGCGCAGTCGCTAAATTGACCGCCGTCCTCCAGCCAGATTTTAATCTGTGCGGAAACAAATAAAGCTTCATCCAGCTCGTTAAAAGCGGCGTAAATTCCCACCGGCTCTCCCGCCTCACCATCGGTCCAGAGTTCCTTGCCGAGGCGGTTGCTGTTATTGGCGATAAGCTGATTTGCACTTTGCAGGATATTAGCGGTTGAACGGTAATTCTGTTCCAAACGAATGGTTTTTGCTTGGGTGAAATCCTGCAGAAAATGCTGAATATTTTCAATCTGCGCTCCGCGCCAACCGTAAATGGATTGATCGTCATCGCCGACAATCATGACCTTACCGCTATCCCCCGCCAACAGTCGAATCCAGGCGTACTGAATTTTATTGGTATCCTGAAATTCGTCTACCAATAAATGTTGAAAACGTTGACGGTAGCGTTGCAGAATCACCGGTTTTTTAACAAAAAGCTCATAAGCGCGCAGCAGGATTTCAGCAAAATCCACCAGACCCGCCCGATCGCAGGTATCCTGGTAAATACGGTAAATATTGATCCATTCCCGTTCCTGGCGGTCGTTATGATCATCAATTTGATGAGGGCGCAATCCCTCGTCTTTTTTATTGTTGATATACCAACAGGCCTGCTTCGGCGGGTACATTTTTTCGTCATAGTTATGCAGTTTGAGCAGGCGTTTTAGCAGACGCAACTGATCTTCGCTGTCCAAAATTTGGAAATCGCGCGGTAAATCCGCATCCGGATGATGGGCTCGTAATAAGCGATGGGCGATGCTGTGAAAGGTTCCCACCCACATGGAGAAAATCGGCTGATTGGTGTAATCGGATAAGGTACGTTCGATACGTTGGCGCATTTCCGCAGCGGCTTTATTGGTAAAGGTTACCGCCATAATACTGCCTTCGGAAACCTGCTTGACAGCGATTAACCAAGCGACGCGATGAGTTAACACTCTGGTTTTCCCGCTTCCCGCACCGGCCAGAACCAGATAATTGCCCAAAGGTGCGGCCACCGCCTCGCGCTGTCGCTCATTTAATCCGTCAAGTAATTCCGAGATTTCCATTAAATAACTGCTCTTATATCTGTGTATTTTTACAGGTAATTATAGAGGCTTTTTATATGAGGAACAAGTTACAAAACATCATCTCCGCCCGTAAGAGAGAAAAGCGGAACATTTTTTAACCCCATATGGATAACTGACAAAGGGCAAAATTCCTTTATCGCCTCACTCTTTATAGTTCTGCAGAGGGAGGATATTGCGGAAAATCGGCCCAAATTAAAAATTCGAATTTTTTAACCGCACTTTTTAGGCACTGACTCTTCGCCGTCCATAGCCGCCAATATCCACTTCAGCTAAGCGACAAAAAGGAGATAAGCGACAAAGGGTATAATAATCGTTATACCCTCTGCTCTCAGCATGTTTTATTGAATTGCAACCGCTCCGCTCCAGTGTAAACCGTAGCCCGCCCTTCTCTGGCAAAACCGATAAGGGTCAGTTCACTTTCTTGCGCCATTCTAACCGCCAGATCCGTAGCGGCGGAAATCGCCGCCAGCATTTCAATACCGCAGGTAACGGTTTTTTGCACCATTTCATAGCTGGCGCGGCTGGTTACCAAAATAAAGCCTTGCGGTCGTTCGGCCTTGGCATGCCAACCCAATAATTTATCCAGCGCCACATGGCGTCCGACATCTTCTCGGATTGCTTTAAGTTCGCCGCCGGGGCTGAAAAAAGCAGCGGCATGAGTAGATCCCGTTTGTTTGCCCAGTTCCTGCGCCCGATACAAAGCCTCCAAACATTGATCCAGCAAATTCGGATCAAAAGACAAAGTGCGGTCTAATTTGGCTAATTTTTTGGTTACCTGCTGCAGCTGTTCGGAACCGCAGATCCCACACCCGGTACGCCCGGCCATAGTACGGCGTTTATCCTTCAAACGGACAAAGCAACGGGTTGCCAGCTCAATTCGCACCTCGATTCCCTGACAGGTTTCTTCAATATCGATCCCGTAAATGTCCGAGGGTTTATCAATGATTTCTTCCGCCAGAGAAAAACCAAGCGCAAAATCCTCCAGATCTTTCGGGGTTGTCATCATAACCGTATGGGAAATATCGTTATAAATAAGTGCCACCGGCACTTCTACCGCAAGGTTCTCTTGTTTTTGGTTAAATTCAAATGATAAATTTTGCAAATCATCATGTTTTTCATTATGAAAATGTTTTTTATTTGTTAATTTTTTGAAAAGAAATATTGCTTGTTTTGTGATCTCTATCAAAATTTTTTTCCTTAATCCACATGATTAGTTATAGATTTACACACAAAATATAGGTATCCTACACGAGATTTATAATCTGTTCATTTGTACTCAGCCTATCTGATGTTGATTATAATATCGCACTTAGTCTTATATGGTAAGTAAGTAATTTCAGGCTTGCCGACCAGTTGTCATTACTGCAAGCTGTATTGCCGGGATGTCTAACTTATTTATCATAGGGGCGCGGCCTTCATGAAAGGTAAAAGACGGAAGCATACGGCCTTATTCATTATTCATTGAATCGTATAATTTCATATCTCCGCCTGATCGACGTTAACATCTTCCGTTGTCAACGCCGATATCCGCCGCCCAAAACGACTGCATGAGTATTAGCTATTTTTTACTACCATATTATTCAATTTTTGTTGGATTAAGGAATTGTCTATGCAGGTCACGAGAAGAAAATTCTTTAAGATCTGTGCAGGTGGAATGGCGGGAACATCGGCCGCGGTACTGGGCTTTGCTCCGGTTAACGCACTGGCCGCCCCGCGCGCTTATAAACTGTTGAACACTCAAGAAGTACGAAACACTTGCACATATTGTTCCGTCGGTTGCGGTATGCTATTACATAGCTTGGGGGATACCGCTAGAAACGCCAAACGTAAACTCTTTCACATCGAAGGCGATCCCGATCATCCGGTAAGCCGCGGCGCACTTTGTCCGAAAGGTGCCGGTGCACTGGATTATGTAAACAGCCCGAATCGTTTACGCTATCCGGAATATCGCGCTCCGGGCTCAGACAAATGGGTACGTTTAAGCTGGGAAGAAGCCTATCAGCGTATCGCTAAATTAATGAAAGAAGACCGCGACGCTAACTTTCAGGAAAAAAATGCCGCCGGTGTTACCGTAAACCGCTGGTTGACCACCGGTATGCTTGCCGCTTCCGCCGCAAGTAACGAAGCCGGTTTATTAACCCAGAAATGGGCCCGTTCTTTAGGAATGCTGGCATTAGATAACCAGGCGCGTGTTTGACACGGACCAACGGTAGCAAGTCTTGCTCCAACATTTGGTCGCGGTGCCATGACAAACCACTGGTGCGATATCAAAAATGCCGATCTGGTCGTGGTAATGGGCGGTAATGCCGCCGAAGCGCATCCGGTCGGGTTCCGCTGGGCAATGGAAGCGAAAATCCATAATAAAGCCAAAATCTTGGCCGTGGATCCGCGTTTTCATCGTACCGCTTCAGTGGCAGATTTTTATGCGCCAATCCGTTCCGGTTCGGATATTACTTTCCTTTCCGGGGTAATCAAATACCTTCTGGATAACGATAAAATTCAGCATGAGTATGTAAAACACTATACCAATGCCACTTTCCTGGTTGATGAGGGCTTTGCTTTTAATGAAGGGCTGTTTACCGGCTACGACGAAGCAAAACGCAGCTACGACAAAAAAACCTGGAATTATCAGTTCGACGAAAACGGCTACGCCAAACGTGATATGAGTATGCAGCATCCGCGTTGCGTCATCAATTTGTTGAAACAGCACGTTTCCCGCTATACGCCGGAAATGGTGGAACGCATCTGCGGTACCTCGCAGAAAGATTTCCTCTATTTCTGCGAAGAAGTGGCGAAAACCGCCGTACCTGATAAAACAATGACTATTCTGTACGCATTAGGCTGGACTCAGCATTCCGTCGGCGCTCAGAATATCCGCACCATGTCGATGATCCAGTTATTACTAGGCAATATCGGTATGGCCGGAGGCGGGGTAAACGCATTACGTGGCCACTCCAATATTCAGGGGCTGACCGATCTCGGTTTATTGTCGCAAATGTTACCGGGTTATATACGTCTGCCGCATGAAAAGGAAACCACCTACGAAGACTTTATTAATGCGGTTACACCGAAATCCACTCTGCCTAATCAGGTCAACTATTGGCAAAATACGCCGAAATTCTTTGTCAGTATGATGAAGTCTTTCTACGGCGATAAAGCGACCAGAGAAAACGGTTGGGGATTTGACTTCCTACCGAAATGGGATGCGGTGTACGATGTGTTACGCTTCTTCAGTATGATGGACGAAGGTAAAGTCAACGGTTATATCTGCCAGGGCTTTAACCCGGTAGCTTCGTTCCCGGATAAAAATAAAGTTGTACGTTCACTAAGCAAGCTGAAATTCCTAATCGTCATGGATCCTTTGGCGACCGAAACCGCCACTTTCTGGCAAAACCACGGTGAGATGAACGATGTGGACAGCGCCTCGATTCAAACGGAAGTTTTCCGTTTGCCGACCACCTGTTTCGCCGAAGAAGACGGTTCTATCGCTAACTCCGGTCGCTGGTTGCAATGGCACTGGAAAGGTGCGGATCAGCCGGGAGAAGCCTTACCGGACGTAGATATTCTGGCCGGTATCCGTGAAGCCATGCTTGAGCTTTATCACAAAGAAGGCGGCAGAGGTATCAAACCTTTTGAAGCCATGAGCTGGAATTATAAAGCGCCGCATACGCCAACACCGGCGGAACTGGCACAGGAAAATAACGGTTTTGCCTTAGCTGATCTGGTTGATGAGAAAGGTAATGTCATCGTCAAGAAAGGGGAATTGCTAAGCAGCTTCGCCCAACTGCGCGATGACGGTAGCACCGCTTCCGCCTGCTGGATTTACTCCGGTCAATGGACGCCGAAAGGTAACCAAATGGCAAACCGCGATAATTCCGATCCGTCCGGATTAGGTAATACCTTGGGCTGGGCATTCGCATGGCCGCTGAACCGACGTATTATTTATAACCGTGCATCGGCGGATATTAACGGTCAGCCTTGGGATAAACATCGTCAGCTAATCAAATGGAACGGTAAAAACTGGAACTATATCGATATCGCCGATTACGGCACTGCCGCACCTGGTACCGATACCATGCCGTTTATTATGCAGCCGGAAGGGGTCGGACGTCTGTTCGCTCTGGATAAAATGGCGGAAGGTCCGTTCCCAGAGCATTACGAACCTTTCGAAACTCCGTTAGGTACCAATCCGTTGCACCCTAATGTGGTTTCAAACCCTGCGGCCCGAGTCTTTAAAGATGATCTGGCTCAAATGGGTAAAGCGGAAAGCTTCCCTTATGTGGGAACGACCTATCGTTTAACCGAGCATTTCCACTTCTGGACCAAGCATGCGTTACTCAACGTTATCGCTCAGCCGGAACAATTTGTGGAAATCGGTGAAAGCCTAGCCGCAGAGAAAGGTATTAAGCAGGGCGATTATGTCAAGGTCAGTTCAAGCCGCGGTTATATTAAAGCGGTGGCTGTAGTAACCAAACGTCTGAAAGCCCTTAAAGCGGACGGTAAAGATATTCACCATATCGGTATTCCGTTGCACTGGGGCTACGAAGGCGTCGGTAAAAAAGGCTATATCGCCAATACACTGACTCCTTTTGTCGGCGATGCGAACTCTCAGACACCGGAGTTTAAATCTTTCCTTGTGAATATCGAACGTGTGGAGGCATAAGATGGGCGTACAGACTCAAGATATTATTGAACGATCCGCAACCTCATCCTTGACACCGCCGCCACAGTCGCGCGATCACAAGTTTGAAGTGGCAAAATTAATCGACGTTACCACCTGTATCGGCTGTAAAGCCTGTCAGGTGGCCTGTTCCGAATGGAACGATCTGCGTACCGAACCGCAACCTTGCGTGGGGGTTTATGATAACCCTCATGATCTGGATGCCAAACAATGGACGGTGATGCGCTTTAACGAAGTGGAGGAAAACGAGCGTCTGCAATGGCTTATCCGTAAAGATGGCTGTATGCACTGTACCGAACCGGGCTGTCTAAAAGCCTGTCCTTCGCCGGGAGCCATTATTCGTTATGCCAACGGTATTGTCGATTTCCAGTCGGATAACTGTATCGGTTGCGGTTATTGTATTGCCGGCTGTCCGTTTAATATCCCGCGTCTTAACCCGCAGGACAACCGGGTGTATAAATGCACCCTTTGTGTGGATCGGGTAAATGTCGGCCAGGAACCTGCCTGTGTGAAAACCTGTCCGACCGGCGCCATTCATTTCGGCAGCAAGGAAAAAATGCTGGAATTGGCGCAAGAACGAGTGGAAGAGCTGAAAACCCGCGGTTATGAAAATGCTGCGGTCTATGATCCGGCGGGCGTGGGCGGTACCCATGTAATGTATGTGTTGCATCACGGAGATAAACCGGAGTTATATTCCGGTCTGCCGAAGGATCCGCACATCAGCGATGTGGTACATCTATGGAAAGGCGTCTTAAAACCGCTAGCGGGTATTGCTATGGGCGCCCTGGCGGTAGGAGCGGCGGCGCACTATATCGGCATAGGGCCGAATACCGAAGCGCTGGACGATGAAGAAAAACCGCTCGACCCGCACGGCGAACAGAAATAAGGAGGACAGGCATGGTCGATTTAAATCGTAGAGTATTGCGTCATAGCTTACGTGAGCGCCTAAGCCATTGGCTGGTCGCCTTAACGTTCTTTATGACGGCCTTATCCGGTCTGGCATTTTTCTTCTCCGATTTCGCCTGGCTGGCGGATATACTGGGTACGCCGCAACTGGCGCGAATCGTGCATCCGTTTTCCGGACTGGTGATGATCGCCGCCTTTATGGTACTGTTCGTTACCTACTGGCGCGATAATATTCCGAAGAAAGAGGACTTTAAATGGCTGTTTAACGTGATTGAAGTGCTGAAAGGCAACGAACATCACGTCGCGGACGTCGGCCATTATAATATGGGACAGAAATTGTTGTTCTGGACCATGTTAGCGGCATTAATTATCTTGCTGGTAACCGGCGTAATAATGTGGCGTCCGTATTTTGCACCTTACTTCCCAATCCCGGTGATCCGAGTTGCCATATTATTGCACGCGGTAACCGCAATCGCCTTTATTCTGGGCATCATGGTCCATATGTATATGGCGTTCTGGGTGAAAGGCTCGATTAAAGGTATGGTAGAAGGTACCGTTAGCGCACGTTGGGCGAAAAAACACCATCCGCGCTGGTTCCGCCATGAAATCAAGCCGCTACTGGAAAAAGAAGAAAAGGTATCGCAAGAGAAAAGCTAAACTATGAGTATCAGAATTTTACCTGAAAGTGAAATTGTGAAAAAATCGGGGGCGTTATATACTCCCCCGCTTCTTTTCGCCTCCCCCAAAAATCTGTATCAACGCCGAGCAAAACGCCTGCGTGATCTGGCGCAGGATAATCCCTTTGCAGATTATCTGAATTTTGCCGCGCTTATCGTAGAGGCTCAAGCAAAGGTATTGGCACAAATGCCATTGCCTGAAGATATGCGCCTAAAGGCGGACAGCCCGAGCCATATGCCGCTTTCGGTCCACAATTGGCAACGCGATCCAATCTGGCGCGAATATCTGCACGCCTTGCTGGCGGAGCTCAAACCCCAAGTTAACCTGCAAGCGGCCGCCGCAATTGAAGCGCTGGAAAAAAGTGCCAATACCAGTCTGGAAAACCTGGCCGATCAGTTGTTGCAACAGGAATATGCGCAAGTGGGAACGGACAAAGCGGTGTTTATCTGGGCCGCATTATCCCTATACTGGTTGCAGCTGACTCAGCAAATCCCCCATAACGCCAAAGCGGAAAGTGGCGAAAACCTACATCTCTGCCCGGTATGCGGCTGCGCTCCCGTAGCCAGCATCGTACAAATCGGCGCATCGCAGGGATTACGCTATCTGCATTGCGCCTTATGCGAAACCGAATGGAATGTGGTTCGAGCCAAATGCAGCAACTGTGATCAGGCAAACGGATTAAATTACTGGTCTATTGATAATGCCTCCGCGGCGGTAAAAGCCGAAAGTTGCGAAGACTGCCATAGTTATCTGAAAATTCTCTATCAGGAAAAGGATCCCTATGTGGAAGCCGTTGCAGATGATTTAGCGGCGATTTACCTTGATATTGAAATGGAAGAAAAAGGCTTAGCCCGAAGCGGCCTGAATCCATTTATGTTCCCTGCGGAAAATATTTAACCGCAAAAAGCAAGGTTAACAAAACCTTGCTTTTTCTTTATACTGATCTTCCTTTTATTTATTTTTGTAAGGAAATCAATATGACTTATCAGGCCATTGCCTTTGATCTGGACGGCACCTTGCTGGATTCTACAGGAAATATTCAAGAAAGCAGTAAAAAAGCCATTCAGCACGCTCGCCGGCAGGGACTAAAGGTTATTCTGGTAACCGGCAGGCATCATACCGCAGTAAAACCCTATTATTATGAACTGGCATTAGATACGCCGATGATCTGCTGCAATGGTACCTACCTTTATCAGCCCCAAAATGATCAGGTTTTAGCCGGAAATCCTCTTTCCAAAGCTCAGGCGGAAAAAGTCATTGATCTGGCTCAGCGCCAAGGGGTACATCTGCTAATGTATTCCCGCGATGCCATGAACTATATGCAGCTTAATCCGCATATGGAAAATTTTAAGCGCTGGGTGCAAAGCTGCCCGCCGGAAGTACGACCGGAGTTAAGACAGATTACCGATTTCCGCCGCTTACTTGAACAGGAAGAAATTATCTGGAAATTTGTTATCAGCGCCCCGGATCCGGCCCTAATGAAAGCGACGGAAGCCCAGCTTTCTCCCGATGAATTCAGCTGTGAATGGTCTTGGATCGATCGTATTGATATTGCTAACCGCGGCAACAGTAAAGGCGCTCGCTTACTGGAATTGCTGCAGCGTTGGAATATTGATCCTCAGCATACCATTGCTTTCGGCGATAATCACAATGATATTAGTATGCTAACGGCCGTCGGCTTAGGCGTCGCCATGGGAAATGCGGAAGAAGCGGTGAAACAACAGGCGAAACAGGTAACCCTGAGTAATAATGAGGAAGGTATCGCCCACTTACTGAATCAACTCCTGTAATCCTCCCTATCGGCGCTGAGCGGCGCCGATTTTATCAAGCCTAAGCTCAGCGTGCCTCTCCCGTATCAATATCAGCCCTTATTGCTCTTCTAGCAATATCCGTATTTCGCCTCTATCCCTTAACTTAGCTTGAGCTTAAATTCCGTTTTTAATCAATGCGGTATCATATTGCCTTTAACCACTTAACTTTCGTTCTTTTCTTACCATTCTTCTCTTATAAAGGGGTATAAAAAAGGACGCCAAACAGGCGTCCTAAGCTAGAGTATCAAGCGTTCAAAAAAGTTGTAAATTTTTGACCGCACTTTATCGGCTTTCCGTTAGCTTTCCATATCGTCGGATTTATCCGTCTCAGCTTCATCTTGGCTGGAAGCCTTGGTCTGCTCAGCGCTCTCCTTAAGGCTTTCTTTCGTATCTTCCCAGCCTGAAGGCGGTGTAACTGGCTGACGTTCCATCAGCTGCTTAATCTGAATTTCTTCAATAGTTTCATATTTTACCAGTGCATCTTTCATCGCATGTAAAATATCCATATTGTCGATTAGTAACTGTCTGGCACGGCTATAGTTTCGGTTTACAATGGCGCGAACCTCTTCATCGATCAGATGCGCCGTTTCGTCGGACATATGTTTGGCTTTCGCCATTGAACGTCCGAGGAATACTTCTCCCTCGTCTTCGGAATACAGAATCGGCCCCAGTTTTTCGGAGAAGCCCCACTGAGTAACCATATTGCGGGCAATATTAGTGGCTACTTTAATATCATTGGAAGCACCGGTGGAAATATTTTCCTCGCCGTAAATTAAATCTTCCGCCAAACGTCCCGCATACAGGGTGGACAATTTACTTTCCAACTGCTTCTGACTAATGCTGATTTGATCCCCTTCCGGCAGGAAGAAGGTTACCCCCAACGCACGTCCGCGCGGAATAATAGTTACCTTATGTACGGGATCATGTTCGGGAACCAGGTAACCGACAATGGCATGACCGGCTTCATGATAAGCGGTAGACTCTTTCTGTTTCTCCGTCATCATCATAGTGCGGCGCTCAGGACCCATATTGATCTTATCTTTGGCTTTTTCAAATTCAAGCATGGTAACCACCCGTTTGTTGGTTCGGGCGGCAAAGAGCGCGGCTTCATTCACCAAGTTAGCCAAATCCGCCCCGGAATAACCCGGCGTACCACGCGCTAAAGTCATGGCATTCACATCCGGCGCTACCGGTACTTTACGCATATGTACCTTCAGAATCTGTTCGCGCCCGCGTACATCCGGTAAACCCACCACTACCTGACGGTCGAAACGCCCCGGACGGGTTAAAGCCGGATCCAATACGTCCGGACGGTTGGTGGCGGCAATCACAATCACCCCTTCATTGCCTTCAAAACCGTCCATTTCCACCAGCATCTGGTTCAATGTTTGTTCGCGTTCATCATGCCCGCCGCCTAAACCGGCGCCGCGCTGGCGGCCTACCGCATCAATCTCGTCGATAAAAATCAAACAAGGGGCATTTTTCTTCGCCTGCTCGAACATATCACGTACACGCGAAGCACCGACACCGACGAACATCTCAACGAAATCGGAACCGGAAATGGTGAAAAAAGGTACCTTAGCTTCCCCGGCAATCGCTTTTGCAATCAGGGTTTTACCGGTTCCCGGCGGTCCGACCATTAAAATACCTTTAGGAATTTTACCGCCCAGTTTCTGGAATTTAGACGGATCGCGCAGGAAATCCACGATTTCCCCCACTTCCTCTTTGGCTTCATCACAACCGGCGACATCGGCGAAGGTGGTTTTCACCTGTTCTTTAGTCAGCATTTTGGCTCGGCTTTTACCGAAACTCATGGCTTTTCCGCCGCCGCCCTGCATCTGGCGCATAAAGAAAATCCAAACACCGACCAAAAACAGCATCGGCACCCAGGAAATAAGAATCTGCGAGAATAATCCGCGTTTTTCCGGCAAAGTACCTTCGACTTTCACTTTCTTATTGAGCAAGTCATTCAGCAGTTTATCGTCATAAATCGGCATCACGGTACTGTATTTGGTACCGTCGTTTTTTGTAACCCGAATTTCGGTATCTTCAAATGTCGCCTGAGCAACCTGATTATTACCGACATCAGTCACGAATGTCGTATAATCCACGGCATTTCCGCCGGAATTAGAACTAAACCCTTGGTATGCCGTCATCATTACTGCGGCAACAACAACCCAAAGTATTAAATTTTTGACCATATCGTTCAAGGTTTGACCTCGTTTTTTTAAGTTAAAGATTTGTGAATAGCTTACTACAAATTTTATTGTTAAACAAAACTATCAATAGGATAGGCGCTTAATTTTTATAGCCTGTGGCCACAATATAAACTTCTCGCGAACGCCCCCGCGATGCTTCGGGTTTACGCACTTTTACCGTTGCGAATAAGGTGCGTATATCACGCAAATATTGATCGAAGCCCTCGCCCTGAAACACCTTTACCACAAAGCTGCCTTTAGGGGCCAGAACCTGTTTGCACATATCCAGCGCCAGTTCAACCAGATACATGGCGCGCGGTATATCCACCGAGGGCATACCGCTGAAATTAGGCGCCATATCCGACATCACGACATCTACTTTATCATCTCCCACCCGTTCCAATAAGGCGGCAAGAACCTTTTCATCACGAAAGTCCCCTTGCAGGAAATCGACGCCGGCAATGGGATCCATGTCCAAAATATCACAGGCGATAATTCGCCCTTTGTCGCCGATTTGAGTAACCGCATATTGCGACCAACCGCCCGGGGCGGCGCCGAGATCAACTACGGTCATGCCCGGTTTAAACAATCGGTCGGAATGCTGAATTTCGTCCAGTTTGAAATAGGCCCGCGAACGCAGCTTGTGTTTATGCGCTTTCTGTACGAAAGGGTCGTTAAAATGTTCGTTCAACCAACGGCTTGAACTTGCCGAGCGCTTTTTCTTTCCCATAATATTCCAAATGTTGTGGCAGTTTTCCCCATATAGGGGTAAAATCCTGCAATTCAAGTCAGGTTCGGGCTTTTTCGGGAAAAAATCCGTAAAAAATGACCGCACTTTTTATTATGTTAGGATGAATTATGTCGATTACATTATCTACCAAGCAAAAACAATTTCTTAAAGGATTGGCCCATCACTTAAACCCGGTAGTTATGCTGGGCGGTAACGGTTTAACCGAAGGCGTACTGGCGGAAATTGATAATGCCCTAAACCGCCATGAGCTGATTAAAGTAAAAATTGCTGGTGCGGATCGGGAAACCAAAGGGCTGATCATCGATGCGATAGTGCGTGAAACGGAAGCGAACGCCGTACAAACTATCGGGCATATTCTGGTTCTTTACCGCCCTGCCGAAGAACCGGTTATTCAGTTGCCGCGGAGATAATCCCCCCCTTTCCACAACAAATAAGGCATAAGTTTTCTTATGCCTTATGTTTTTCCATCTTGGGGCTATTGAATAAGGTTAAATATAATTGACTTCAATAATTTCGAATTCAACCTGTCCGCCCGGCGTACTAATCACCACCGTATCATCGATTTCCTTCCCGATCAGGCCTCTGGCAATGGGAGAGTTCACTGAAATCAACCCTTCTTTGATATTGGCTTCATCGTCGCCGACAATACGATACGTCAATTCTTCGTCCGTAGCCGTATTGATTAATACCAGGGTCGCACCGAAAATAACTTTGCCGTTGTTCGGAATCTTAGTAACGTCAATTACCTGACAGTTGGATAATTTCCCTTCGATTTCCTGAATCCGTCCCTCGCAGAATCCCTGCTGCTCACGAGCGGCATGGTATTCGGCGTTTTCTTTCAAATCGCCGTGCTCCCGAGCCTCCGCAATCGCTTTAATAATTTCGGGGCGACGTACGTTTTTAAGAAACTCCAGTTCTTGTTTCAGCAACTCTGCGCCACGCACGGTCATCGGAATCTGTTTCATGGTTCTCCTTTCCTCCGCTAAAAAGAAGACCGCGGCATTGTCGGCTGAAAAGAAGCCGCCCAACAATGTCGCAGTCAGTCTAAATTAAATGTGAATTCTGATAAAAAATGATTTACTCGAACTTATCCAAGCCCTATTATTGTTCGTCTAAAAAAAAATAGCAACCTTAATACCCTTTTATCCGGTTAAAAAGTTAAATATGTTAAGTATTACTAAAAAGTTAGTGATTTTCGGCAATCTTTTGTTAACAACTTCGGCTTTTGCCGGCCTGGATATTCCTCCCCTAAGCCAGGAACTGCCGCAGGGAACAAGCCTTGGTTTTATCGCACAAAACATTAATCAGAATCAGATTATCGCGGAATACAACCCCCAAACCTTTATGCTGCCCGCCAGTACCCAGAAGGTTTTTACCGCTTTAGCGGCAAAACTGAGCTTGGGCGATCAATTCCGCTTTCAAACCTCAATACTGACCAACGGTAATATTCAGAATAATAATTTAAACGGTGATTTAATCGTTAAATTTACCGGCGATCCCGATCTCACCAGCGGGCAGCTCTATAATCTGTTGGCACAATTGAAGCAACAGGGAATCAGCGCCATAAACGGCAATCTGCTTCTGGACACTTCAACCTTCACCAGCCATGATCGTGCTTCCGGCTGGATTTGGAACGATCTCAGCATGTGCTTCAATTCACCGCCGGCGGCCGCTAATATCGATAATAACTGTTTTTACGTGGATTTAGACGCTAACCGCCCGGTAGGGGAATCCGTGCGATTTAACATACCCAGCCAGTATCCCATTCAGGTTTTCGGTCAGGTTAGCATCGTAAGTGCGGAAGAAGCGCCCTATTGTCAACTGGACGCTATAGTACATGATAATAACCGATACCAAATTAAAGGTTGTATCGCCCGTCAGAGCAAGCCTTTCGGATTAAGTTTCGCCGTTCAGGACACCAATGCTTATGCGGCGGCTATTATTCAGCGTCAACTCAATCGCCTCGGCATTCGCTTTAACGGTAAAATTCAGCTCCCCCATAAACCTCAGCAAGGCAAATTGCTGGCACAGCATTTATCCAAGCCCCTACCGGATTTATTGAAAAAGATGATGAAAAAATCCGATAACCAAATTGCCGATGCGCTGTTCCGAACTATCGCCTATCAGCTTTATAATCGCCCCGCCTCTTTTCAGCTCGGCAGCATAGCGCTGAAACGGGTTTTATCCAGCAAAGCCGGTATTAAATTCGGCCATAGCGTTATTGCCGACGGTTCCGGGTTATCCCGCCATAATCTGGTAGATGCACAAACGATGTTACAGGCTTTAACCTATATTGCGCGTAATGAAGACAGCCTGCATTTAATGGAAACCTTCCCCATCGCCGGTGTGGACGGGACAATCAGCGGCCGCGGTTCATTAATCAGCGAACCTTTACTCAAAAACGTTATCGCCAAAACCGGTTCGCTGAAAGGGGTATATAATCTGGCCGGTTTTATGACCAATGCGCGCGGAGAAAAAATCGCTTTTGTTCAGTTTATTAACGGCTATTCCACCGGAGAACTGGAAAACAAAACCAAACGGGCTCCGTTGGTTCAATTTGAAAGCCGCTTATACAAAGCCATTTATGCTCAATAAGGGCAGTTTATGCCTATCTTTTGCGGGGAAAACTTCTGATTTTCCCCGTTTTTACTTTTAATACCGAAAGACACCCTCCATTTTTGCACGTCGCACTTTTACTCCTTTCGCTCATATAACCGTGGTTTTCTACTTAGGCAGAGAAATCCGACCAGCTCATACGAATATTTATCCCCTACAAAAATTATTGGTAAAATTCCGGTTGCGAAAACTGAAAATAATTCATACCTCGCAATGGGTTATTATTTGTTTTGCAGGATGCAAAATTATTATGGCTCCCGCCCGGGCGCCCGATTATCGCAATATGTGTAATGGCAATGGACTGCTGGTATCACAGACACATCAAATTTCCTCTACATCTGTTGAATGATATCCGTTTAATTTTGCTGTGCTTTATAACATTTCCTCTGTTAAAAATTAGGATATTTTATTCAATGAAAGCAAATCTAAACTACCTGTTACTACCGATACTCTGCGCCGCCATTCCGCTCACGGCCAATGCCGCTTCGACGCTCGACCAGCAAAGAGAAAAAATTGTAATCGCCTCTCGCCGCAGTGAAACGGCGTTAAATCAAGCCATTGATGATCTTTACCGCCTATTTCGGGCTAGCGGAGATCCCAGGGTCAGAGAGGATCTTATCGCCCTTCTGCTGCGCCAGGAACGCTTTCGCGAAGCTATTGATATTTGCGCTTCCTGTAGCCATAAAAATTTATCCGCCAGCGAATTAGAAAATCTTGCGCTAGCCCATCGCCGGGAAAAACAATATCTCAGAGCGCTCACCCTGTATTCGGCATTAAATAAACAACAGCCGAAAAATGCCGAGGGTTGGCTGGGCAGAATATGGGTAGAAATCGAACTAAAAAGATTTAAGCAGGCAGAACAGCATCTGCAGCTTTATTTATCCCGTTTCGGTCGCACGCCGAAATATGCACAAGCCGCCGAAGCCTTACGGGATAATAACCTAGGAGATATTGCCAAGCTGGGGCGCTGGTTGGATCAACTGCAAGCCTCTCCCCATGATTCGGATCTTATTCTCCGCCTTTACCGACTCAGCGCAAAACATAATATTTACCCGTTACAAGCTCAGCTTATGCGGCGATATCCGCACTTATTCGATCATAAAGATCAAGGTTGGCTACGGCATACGGAAATTATGTCCCAAGTCAAAAAAGATCCTCCCTCCTTTACACCCAGCTTCACTCAATTACAAAAATCCTATACAAAACTAACCGCTCTTTTAGCCGAAACGGAAAAAACAAACCCACTCTATCTTCAACTTTTACAGGATCATCTGGTCTTAGCCGCCCAATTAAGGAAAATCACCGTAGTTAAAGCGGATTTTAAACAACTAAAGGAACTACAACAGGATATCGCCCCCTATGCTCTGGAAGCCTATGCCGACAGCCTCCTCTTCTCGGGTTCCCCCCATCAAGCCTTATCCCTCTACCAATCCCTGGCTATGCAGGAACGACAAAACAACGCCGCCCTTTCCGCCAGACTGAGCTTTAAGCTAATGAATGCCGCCAGCGATGCGGGGAAATTCAATCAAGCCCAGCACTATTTGGATCAAATCTCAACGCCGAGATATATCAACGATTACACTCACAATTCACGCATTCCTAACCCCGATTACGATAAGAAATTTTTCCATCAGATAAATTTATTAACCTGGCGGGGACGTCGTACCCAAGCCTTGCATCTGAGTAAAGCGCGCTTAGCCACTTATGCGGGCGATCCCTGGAGCATAATGGCGCTAAGCGAATTGGAACAACAGCGTAATAACCACAACGAAGCCATAGCCCTAGCCCGTAAGGCGGCATATTTTCTGAGCAAGGAAGAAGCTTGGTTTCTACATCAACACTTTGCCGAAACGGCATTGAAGCAAGGCGATATTTCTACAGCCACTAAAATAATCGCCGGCTTATCCGTCGACGAAAAGCATAAAGCCGAATCCCTGTTGGAACGTTATAACCTGCTCCGTGCGGCGCGTTTTATCAGTAGCTATAGTATTCGGCAGCGGACAGGCGGTACAAGTCGGGAAAAGGAACATGAACGGGCGTTTTATATTTATAGCCCGAAAACGGAAAGCGGCCAGGGCGTCTATTTTCATTCATGGCAAACCACTTCGCTAGAGGCGGAGAAAAAGTACCGACAGGGGCAGATCGGCATAGGCGCGCTACTAAACCGGTATCCGCTGGAGCTTGAAGCGGAAATAGGCCGAGGTACCGCACTGAATAGGAAAAGCTATTATCAGCTGAATGCCCTTTATCGCCTGAATCAGCATTGGCAATTTTCCCTGTACAAGCACCGCAACAGCCCGGATACGCCGATCAATGCGATTAAAGGGGGAATCTATAGCAAGGATATGGGCTTATCCGCTACTTATACCCATTATGATTTATTCCGCCTCGGTTTCGGCAGCGCGAGGATGAAATTCGATGACGGCAATAAGCGGAACAGCGTTTTTATCTGGCTGGATACCGATACTTATAAGCGGGATCGCTGGGCGCTGCGTAATTATCTGCACTTTGATTATCAGCGCAATAAAAATATCCCGGCGGCCGCCTATCATAATCCCTCAAACCGTTTTAGCGCCGAATTGGGCAATGATCTGACCTATTTTCAACCGCTGGATTACGCAATAGTACTGACCCATCATCTAAAAGCCGACTTGGGCAAATATAAACAATATGCTCACCGCAGTGAAAATATCTGGTCTTTCAGCTACGGACAAGAATGGAGGATCGGTAAAAAAATCGCTATTTCCTATGATATCGGACGTAAAAAGAATATTTATGACGGCAAGGCGGAACTTAATAACTTTGCCCGTTTGAATTTATCTGTTTATTTTTAATTCGGAGGATTTTCTATGTATATCAAAAAAATAATTTTGCCGATTTATTTGCTTTTTTGTTCCCTTTGCGTGGCGAAGGGCTATGCAGCGGATAAATACGCCGTATTGGCTTATCATTCCGTTGTGGACGAAAGCCGCCCTGTGGATAAAAGCCTTTATGTCCCCCAAACTATTTCTTCCGCCATGCTAATCAGGCAGTTTAATTGGTTGCAGGAAAACGGCTATAGGGTAATTAGTTGGCAACAGGTTTTAGATGCGGAACAGGGAAAAACGGAATTACCGGAAAAAGCCGTACTGCTCAGCTTTGATGACGGCTACGAAACCATGTACAGCGTTATTTATCCCTTATTAAAAGCCTATAATTATCCGGCGGTTTTCGCTCCCGTTACCCGTTGGGTAGATACTGCGGAAAAAGGCCAGGTACAATATGGCGCGAAAAAACTGGATCGCTCGGCCTTTACTACTTGGCGAAAAATCAGAGAAATGTATGACAGCGGTTTGGTTGAAATAGCCTCCCATACCTATGATTCCCATCATGGTGTCGCCGCCAATCCGGCCGGCAGTCAACTTCCGGCGCTTATCGCCCCTATTTATCGTAACGGAAAATACGAAACCGAAGCTCAGTATCAAAAGCGAATTACGCAGGATTTAAAAACTTCAGCGCATATGATCAAACAACGTACCGGAATCACTCCCAGACTGATAGTCTGGCCCTACGGGCAATTCAACCAAGCTGCGATCAATGCCGCCAAACAGGCGGGATTAACCCATCATTTCTCGCTGAATGCGGAAAAAACCAATACTCCAGGCGATCCGCACGTCGGCCGCCTATTATTGGATGCAGAAACGGATTTTTCTACCATTGCCGCTTATTTAAATCAACAAGCGGATGAAAGCCAAAAAATACAACGGGTAATCCATGTGGATTTAGATTATGTATATGATAAAAATCCGCTGCAACAGAAAAAGAATTTAGATGCGTTAATCCAGCGAATCTATGACTACGGCGTTACCACCGTATATTTACAGGCCTATGCGGACGATGACGGTAACGGCGTGGCCGATGCCCTTTATTTTCCGAATAAATACCTGCCGGTAAAAGCGGACTTATTCGGCCAGGTGGCCTGGCAACTGATGAAAAGAACGGAGGTGAAAGTTTATGCTTGGATGCCGACCCTGGCTTTTGATTTAAGCGCCTCCGCTAAAAAAGCTAAATACGTTACCGATAAAAGAACGGGAAAACCCGCTGCGGATCAATATCTTCGACTTTCTCCCTATGATAAGGAAAATATTGAAATGCTAAAAAGCATTTATCGGGATCTTTCTTTTTATACCAAATTTAACGGTATTCTTTTTCATGACGATGCTTTCCTAACCGATTTTGAGGCGCCTGCGTCTATAGCGGAAAAAACGATGCCGCCGGGGGAAGAAAAGCTCGTCAGCCGTGAAGCCAAACAAAAAAACCGGGATCTGATTAAGCTCACCCTAAGCCTGAAAAAAGCGCTGGAACCTTATTTTTTATATGGCGGGGAAGCACTCAAAACCTCGCGTAATATTTATGCCGCCCTGATTAACGAGCCGCAGAGTGAAGAATGGTTTGCCCAAAATCTGGCGGAATTCGTCGCCCATTACGACAGTACGGCAATAATGGCCATGCCCTATCTGGAAAATGAAGCACCTCTGAGCCGAGATGCCGCTTATGGTTGGTTACAGCAATTAATCGAAAAAATAAACTCTTCCGCTCTCCCCAAGGATAAGATTTTATTTGAACTGCAATCCTATAACTGGCGCAGCGGAAAACCTATTCCGGAATCCGAACTAATCCGCTGGATGCAATTACTGGAACAAAATCAGCTGATGAACTTCGGCTATTACCCCGACGATTTCCTCTTAAACCGACCGGATATAACCCGGGTAAAACCTTACCTCTCGGTGAAACAAGGGGAAAAATAAGCACTAACGATACTTTCAGGATGAACGTAATATGAATATGATAATCGAAATAACGGGACTGTTTATTTTTCTGCACCCGGCAGTGATGGCGGTATATTGGTCGATTGCCGGAATCATCTACTTTGTATTTATGGAAAATAAGCGCAAAGGGATTTTGCTCGGTAAAATGCCCGCTGAAAATATTCCCTTGGTCAGTATTATGATGCCTTGCTATAACGAAGCGGATCAATTGGAAGAATCCATACCTCATCTGTTAACCCTGCAATATCCGAACTATGAGTTGATTCTGATCAATGACGGCAGCTCGGATAAAACAGGAGAAATCATCGATCGCTGGGCACAAAAAAACAAACGCATTACCGCCCTGCATCAAAAAAACTCCGGTAAAGCCAGCGCACTAAATAACGCCCTTAATCTTGCCAAAGGAAAATATGTCCTCTGTATTGACGGAGATGCGGTATTGGATTATTCCGCATTGGATTATATGGTGATGGCTCTGGAAAAAAATCCTGTTTATGCGGCGGTTACCGGCAATCCGCGCGTACGTAACCGCAGTACGATTCTAGGTTGCCTTCAGGTATCGGAATTTAGTGCCATCATCGGCCTGATCAAACGGGCGCAAAGCCTGATCGGTACGATATTTACGGTTTCCGGCGTATGCTGCCTGTTTAATGCGGAGATTATACGCCGGCTCGGCGGTTGGAGTACGGATATGCTGACGGAGGATCTCGATATCAGCTGGAAATTGCAAACTGCCGGATACAATATTTATTACGAGCCAAGAGCAATATGCTGGGTGTTAATGCCCGAACGGCTCGGGGGCTTATTTAAGCAGCGCCTGCGCTGGGCTCAGGGTGGAGCCGAAGTCATTATCAAATATTTTCCCCAAGTATGGCGCTTCAAAAACCGGCGCTTATGGCCGATGTATATTGAATATCTGGTAACCGCAAATTGGGTATTTTTATTATTGCTCAGTACCATTGCCAGCTTTTACGGCATTATCACCGGGCATAATATGCTCCATCTATTCGAAACCTCATTGCTTAAACCGGGAATTATCCTGTTATTTTTCACCTTTCTGCTGCAATTCCTATGCAGCCTTTATATCGACAGCAAATATGAAAACGGCTTATTTCGTTATGCCTTTCATTGTATCTGGTACCCCTGGGCTTACTGGCTGATTGGCATGGCCACCCTTGCCATAGGTTTGCCCAGAGCCATATTCCGGAAGAAATCCCAATTTGCGGTTTGGACAAGCCCGGACAGAGGAGTCTAACAATGACCGATATAAAATTACAAAAACAGATGATTATTAATAAAAAGCATCTCGGCTGGAAAATAAGGTTAAAAAGCCTGTGTTTGGCAAGTTTGACCTGGGGTATTTGGGCGGCCACAAGCTATTTTGTATATTTGAATAAAAGCAATATAACCCAGCATCTGATATTAAACAGATATCCGCTATTAAACGTAGTAATGCTGGTGCTGACGGCAGCTTCGGCGCTTTCCTTATTGGCCATCTGTTGGTCTTTTCTTTCCAAAGCGGATAAATAAAGGAAAGACGGCACAACAAAAACGGCAGAGAAAAATTATCTTCCCTGCCGTTTTTACCCTTAACGACTCTAGTTCGCCCAGCGATGGAATACTAATTGACGCAAAATACATTCCCGTCGGCATAAGGATTTACCGCCGATTCGTTCTAATGCTATTGTCAACAGCGAATCCACAATTTTACGGTGATCCTGTACGCTGCATACTACCGGATTTTCCAACAGATTCAGCATTTCATGCTGCCCAAAAGTCGCGATGTTCAATCTATCGGGAATACCGCCGGGGCGTTGCATCAACGCTTTAAGCGCCCCCTGCAACAGAGTAAAAGAAGTGGTGAATAAGGCATCGGGCATCTGATTTTTACCTAGCCATTGTGCGCATACCTCAGCGGCATCGTCCTGATGAAAGCGGTTTGCATACAAAAAATCCACTTTACATTCCGTATTACTTAAGCGGCTGCGGAATCCCTGCTCCCTTGCCCGGCTAATCGGTAATTCAGGCAATGCGCCTAAAAATAGAATCCGTTGCCCCCCTTGCCGCATCAGCAAGGCCTCCGCCAAACCTTCGGCATTCGCCTCATCGTCCGTCAGTACGTTATCGATCCCAGCGGCCCCAAGAAAACGATCGAATCCGATAATCGGCGTCTGCTCGAACTGAGCGTAGAAAGTCGTATCCTCAGGTAATGCGCTGGATACGAATAATGCGTCCACCTGCCGCCGAATCAGATGTTTGGCACATTCCGCTTCGTTTTCCGCATTATCGTTAGAACAGGCGATCAATAACTGATACCCCTGCTGACGGCAGGCTTTTTCCAGTTGATTGGCAATTTTCGCATAACTGATATTTTCAAAATCCGGAATAATCAACCCCATCGTATTGGTTTTTCCGGCGCGCAATCCCGCCGCCATCGCATTGGGTTTAAAATCATAAGCCTTGATCAATGCTTCGACTCTGGCGATGGTTTTATCACTGACTCGATATTTTTTCGCCTTACCGTTTACAACATAGCTTGCCGTAGTGGTGGAAACACCGGCAAGCTTAGCTAACTCATCTAATTTCATGCTTTAATACCTTCCGAAACTGCCGGCTTGATTTTAGCACTAAGAAAGAAATAAACCAGAAAAGATACCTAAAACTTTGATCATTCTCATGGTCGTAAAAAAGTGCGGTCAAAATCACCGCACTTTTTTCCGCCTGAAGCGATTAAAGGCAATTTTTCTCACCGCGGGACAGACTGATAAGCCCCGAGCGTACGATTTCAATAATAGAGGTTTCTTCTTTAACGCCCTTCACAAAAGCATCCAATTTATCCTTTGTACCCGTTAGCTGTACCGTATAGGATTTGGTTGTTACGTCTACAATCTGACCGCGGAAAATATCCGCCAAACGCTTTATTTCATCTCGGGTGGTTCCTACCGCCCGTATCTTTAATAACATCACCTCGCGTTCCACATGCTCGCAATCGCTGAGGTTAATTACCTTGAATACATCGACCAGCTTATGCAGTTGCTTTTCAATTTGCTCCAATACCCCGGCATCGCCGTACGCCTCTATGGTCATTCGGGATAATGTGGGATCGTCGGTAGGTGCTACGGTCAGACTTTCAATATTAAATGCCCGTTGGGAAAATAATCCGACGACGCGCGACAATGCGCCGGACTCGTTTTCTATTAATACAGATAAAATTCTACGCATATTTTACTCCGCCGCTTTACTTAAAATCATTTGATCCATGGCCCCGCCGCGTATCTGCATCGGGTAAACATGTTCGGAAGCATCCACCTGAACATCGACAAAAACCAATTTATCTTTAACCGCAAAAGCCTGTTCGAGTTTTTCCTCCAGTTCCTGCGGATGATTAATTTGGATCCCCACATGGCCGTACGCCTCCGCCAGTTTTACGAAGTCCGGCAGCGAATTCATATACACCTGAGAATGACGGCCTGCATAGATTAAATCCTGCCACTGTTTCACCATGCCGAGAAAACGATTATTTAAACTGACGATCACCACCGGAATACCATATTGTTTTGCCGTGGAAAGCTCTTGAATATTCATTTGAATACTGCCATCGCCGGTAATACAAACGACCTTAGCTTCGGGATGAGCCAACTTAACGCCGAGCGCCGCCGGTAAACCGAATCCCATGGTTCCCAATCCGCCGGAGCTAATCCAATGGCGCGGTCGCTCAAAGGGATAATGCAGCGCCGCAAACATCTGATGCTGTCCGACATCCGTCGCGATATAAGCCTTACCCTCAGTAAGGCGGTAAATGCAATCTACCACGGCCTGCGGTTTTAGTACCTCATTATCCTGCTCGTAAGCAAGGCATTTTCTATCCTTCCATTGATTAATCCGCTTCCACCAGTCGCTGAGATCCGCCTGAGATTTTACTAAATTATCCTCTTCCAGCAGGGCTAAAAACTCGGTTAATACATTATCCGCACTCCCCACAATAGGAATAGCCGCAGGCACGTTCTTGGAAATCGAGGTCGGATCGATATCAATATGGATAACTCTGGCCTCCGGACAATATTTCGCCAGATTATTGGTCGTCCGGTCATCAAAACGGACGCCGATCCCCAAAATAAGATCACTATGATGCATAGCATTATTCGCTTCATAGGTACCGTGCATTCCGAGCATACCTAAAAATTGTTTATCCGTAGCGGGAAATGCGCCCAACCCCATTAATGAGGAAGTAACCGGAAGATGTAACAGTTGTGCGAATTCGGTTAGTTTTTTACTGCAATCGGCCGCAATAACGCCGCCACCGACAAATAAAACCGGTTTTTTCGCCACTAAAAGCGCTTTTAAGGCTTTTTTGATCTGTCCTTTATGCCCCTGAATATTTGGATTATAGGAACGCATGGAAATGTCTTTCGGATATTCGTAAGGATATTTATTCTCCGGATTTACCACATCCTTTGGAATATCGATGACCACCGGGCCGGGCCGTCCGGTGGAGGCGATATAAAATGCCTTTTTAATAATGCTCGGAATATCTTCGGTACGTTTAACCATAAAGCTATGCTTTACCACCGGACGGGAAATCCCCACGGTATCGCATTCCTGAAAAGCATCGGTCCCTATTAGCCCGCTCATCACCTGACCGGTAATTACCACCAAGGGAACGGAATCCGCATAGGCGGTGGCAATCCCCGTAATTGCATTCGTCGCCCCCGGCCCCGAGGTAACCAAAACGCAACCGACCTCTCCTGTTGCTCGGGCATAGCCGTCCGCCATATGAACCGCCGCCTGCTCGTGGCGTACCAGAATATGTTGAATGCCGCCCAATGTATGAATGGCATCGTAGATATCCAGTACCGACCCGCCGGGATAACCGAATAAGTATTTTACGTTCTGATCGCGCAATGCCTGCACTACCATCTCCGCGCCGGATAATTTTTTCATACTCACCTCTCGTGCCTAGGGCATTCTTCCACGGGTTCCCCTAAAGAAACCCTAACTTTTTTATAAACCGAATTTCAGTTTACCTATCCCCGGAGAATTGTCTAGCCCGTTCACAGCATTTCAAACCAAATCCATTCGGTAAAAATAAGAATAAAACTCCAAAAATATAACAAATTTCGATATTTTATAAAAAATAAATTAAATAAAATAAAAAAATGCGACTAAATGTCGCATTTTATAAAAAATTAAATTTTTATTGATAAATTTGTGTCTGATCACATTTTTCAGATACGTTTTTTCCCGATCAGAAGGATTAGGGCTAACACAGCCGCCGTAGCAACAAAGCCCAATAGGCCGGATTGAGTAAATCCGACCGTTAAATAACCTACGGTGGTGGATAAGGCGACCAGTAAAGCATAAGGCAATTGAGTGGTTACATGATCCATATGATTACATTTCGCACCACTGGCGGATAAAATAGTAGTATCCGAAACCGGAGAGCAATGATCGCCGCAAACCGCGCCCGCCATTACAGCGGACAGACAAGGAATCAATAATTCCGGTGCGGCGTTCACCGCAATTGCCGCCGCAATAGGTAACATAATACCGAAAGTCCCCCAACTGGTTCCGGTAGAAAATGCCATCACGGTACCTAGTAAGAAGAGTAATGCCGGTAACAACCCTGCCGCAAGATTGCTCGAAATCAAACCGGCAAGATACTGCCCTGCTTGCATATCGCTAACTACTTTATTGATCGTCCAGGCGAAGAACAGAATCAGAATCGCTCCCAACATGGATTTCATACCGAGGATAATCGCTCTCAGATATTCGCTGAGGCTGACCTGGCGCCCAGCCACGATTAATAAGCTAGATACCGCAATGGAAGTCAACCCGCCGACGACTAAGGATAAACCCACCGTCGTATTTTCAAAGGCGCCAAGCACACTGAAAGCTTTACCTTCGGCGGCTAACGCCTGATTTCCGGTGTACATCATCATAGCTACGGTACTGACAATCAGCGCTAAAATAGGTAATACAAGATTTCTGACCTTTCCTTTTACCGCCCCCTCTTCATCGCATTCGTTTTCTTCTTTCGCCATAGCCTGTCGTTCATGACGCGCCATAGGGCCGATATCAAAGGAAAAAATCGCAATGACAAAAACCGTAACAATAGAAAAAATCGCATAAAAATTCATGGAGCTGATGGTAATAAAGGCTCCGATAGGCGAATATTCGCGGATACCATGTTCCGCCAACAAACCGGCAATCAGGGTCATAATATAGGCGCCCCAGCTGGACATTGGCATCAGCACGCACATAGGTGCGGCGGTGGAATCCAGAATATAGGCTAATTTAGCACGAGATACTTTAAACTTATCCGTTACCGGACGCGCAATGGCGCCTACCGCCAGACTATGGAAATAATCGTCAATAAAGGTAACGAAAACCAGACAGGCCGCCATCAATTTTGCACCGCGTCGGCTTTTAATATGCCGCTGAGCCCATTCGACAAAAGCTTGATTACTGCCGGATACGCTTAAAAAAGCAGTGAGAATACCCAGTAATAACAGGAAAAATATAATATTCGTATTATTATCATTAAGTACCCATTGTCCGGATTCGTCAAAGGTGTAAATCAAAGAAGTTACCCGATCATATAAATATTGCAGACCGGTTCCAATGTTGCCGTCGCTTAGCATTATCGCACCGACCAAAATACCGATACTCAGGGAAAGAATTACTTTTCTGCTGACAATTGCTAAAGCCAGGGCGAGAATCGCCGGTAATACCGACCAGGCGGAAGTGGAAAAATCAACTAATTGCATTGTTCTACCTAAATAAAATTTAAAGAGAACTACTTAAAGGAATAATCGGCGAGATTATAAAATTAAAAGAAAGGCAGGTGATAAGAACCCAACCTAACCAGTAGCGCTCCATAGTGAATAAATAATACTATGACAGTAACATCCCTTTCGGTAATGCCACCAACCGGATAAAATGACTTTTAACCGATTTCGGCGAATACTCCTTTCCTCTTCCTTCAACGTTATCCACTCGGGAAAATTACTTATAATATTCGCACCTCTACATTTATAGGCCCTCCAAGATTACCGTATTACGTCCCAAAAGCCAATAGAAAAAGCAAGAATTTTTTAACCTTATCTTTATCAGGTTATACCAGCGAAAAGATAAAAGATTATCAGCTGAATAAGATTTACCTAAAATAAAAATTACTATATGATTAGAAGAACTTTTCGATTGTCCTATAGTCTTATAATCGGAATGAACTGAATTATGTATTATTATGTATTGAAGTACAGTACCTTATATCAATAAAAAATATATTGGTTTATTATTCTGCCGTACTAAATATATGTTACTAGTTAATTTTAAATTCAAAGCAAAAAGAAGCTGAAATAAGGAGGCGTAATGACCGAATTACTTAAAACTTTAACCAATATCCGCAGCCTGCGCGTTATCGCACGCGAATTAACTCTGGAGCAGTTAGAATCCGTTTTGAATAAAGTGCAGATCGTGGTTGAAGAAAAACGTGCCGAAGAGCAGGAAAATAAACGTCTGGCCGAAGAGCGTCAGAGCCGTATTGAAAAATATAAAGAATTATTAAAACAAGACGGCATTACCGCGGCAGAATTAGCCGAAATTCTGGGTGGCGATACGCCGGTTCGCACACGTAAAAAAAGAGCGCCGTTTCCACCGAAATATAAATATGTGGATGAAAACGGACAGGAAAAAACCTGGACCGGTCAGGGCAGAACGCCGAAAGCGATTCAGGCTCAGCTGGACGCTGGAAAACCGCTGTCTTCATTTGCAATTTAATTCTTTTTGTGTGAAGTAAAACCCATTTGAATATAATGGGTTTTATTTTTTGTAGGAACTATATTTAATATGCAACACCCTATGATTGAAAATAAAATACTGCTTACCGACTGTCCCGATGACAAAGGATTAATCGCCAAAATCACCAATATTTGTTACAAACATCAACTTAATATTCTGCATAATAATGAATTCGTTGATTTTGAAACAAAACATTTCTTTATGCGTACCGAATTGGAAGGTATTTTTAATGAAGAAACCTTGCTGGCCGATTTAGCCTTCAGTTTACCGCAGGGAACCAATTGCCGGTTAATCGGCAACCGTAAAAAGCGTATCGTTATTTTAGTAACCAAAGAAGCCCATTGTATCGGTGATATTCTGATGAAGAATTATTATGGCGGTCTGGATGTGGAAATAGCCGCCGTTATCGGTAATCACGCCCATTTAAAATCATTGGTCGAACGTTTTGATATTCCTTTTCATTGTATCAGTCATGAAAATTTAACTCGGGTGGAACATGATAAGTTACTGGCTGATAAAATCGATGAATATCAGCCCGACTATATCGTACTGGCCAAATATATGCGGGTGCTAAACCCGGAATTCGTTTCCCGCTACCCGAACCGAGTGATTAATATTCATCATTCATTTCTGCCGGCATTTATCGGCGCCAAACCTTATCAGCAGGCTTATGAGCGCGGAGTAAAAATTATCGGAGCAACAGCGCATTTCATTAATAACGAGCTGGATCAAGGCCCGATTATCATGCAGAACGTAATTAATGTGGATCATACCTATAATGCGGAAGCTATGATGAAAGCGGGACGGGACGTTGAAAAAACCGTATTAAGCCGAGCGCTGGATCTTGCCTTGCACGACAGAATATTCGTCTTCCAGAATAAAACCATTGTACTTTAATAAAAATACGGACGAAAAAAGCGGAATTATTTAATTCCGCTTTTTAATTGGAGGATTCTTTATCCGCTTCGGACTTAATTCCGAGCGAACTGGAAAAACTCTGCAACCCTTCCGTATTGCCGCGTTTTACCATTAACTGCATAGCCTGCGTCGGACTATGAATCAGCTTATTCATTAATTTATAACTTAACTCCTGTAACACTTTTTCCGCATCTTCATTTTTATGTAAGGCGACAATGGCTTTTTCCACCAGCCCCTGACGGATATTTTCAGCTTCCTCACGGTAGAGTCGGATTAAATCCGATACCTGATGGATTTTCAGCCATTCGAAGAAATCTTCACATTCATGCTGAATAATCTTTTCCGCTTCCTTAGAAGCCTTTTCCCGCTCGCTCAGATTACGCCGGATAATATTATGCAAATCGTCCACCGTATAATGATATACGCTGTCCAGCTCGGCGACACTTTCCTCCACATCACGAGGTACCGCAATATCAATAATCAGACTCGGAGCGTTTTTACGCCGCTGCTGAGCCGCTTTCATCATATCTCGGGTTATCAATATATTTGGGCTTGCGGTAGAGCTGATAACGATATCCGCTTCATTCAGTCCGCTCTGCAACTGTTCCAGTGCTAAAATACGGATATCTGCGGCATCTAATTTATGTACCAATTGTTCGGCGCGGGATAAAGTGCGGTTGGAAAGGGTCAGCTTTTTTACCCCGTGGCGCAACAAATGGCGAGCGACCAACTCAATGGTTTCCCCCGCACCGACCAACAGAATATTAAGCTGTTGCAGATTTTCAAAAATCTGACGAGCCAGTCCGCAGGCGGCATAAGCAACGGAAACCGCACTGTCGCCGATAGAGGTTTCCGTGCGCACTCGTTTCGCCACAGAAAAGGCTTTCTGGAATAAACGGGAAAATTCGCCGGACATCGCCTGCGCTTGCTGTTGATAATAATCCGTACTGCTCTGATAGGCCTGCTTCACCTGCCCCAAAATCTGAGGTTCGCCCAGAATCAGAGAATCCAGTCCGCCGGCAACCCGCATCAGATGTTTAACCGCATGCTGATTTTGATAGGCATACAGGCAATTTTCTAACGCTTGGGGCTCCAACTGATGAATTTCCGCAAACCAGCGAATGCAGCCTTCGAGCCATTGTCGGTTCTGTTCCGATTCTTCCTGCGGCGGAATAAACTTATCATGCAGATAAATCTCCGTACGATTACAGGTTGATAGAATCACCGCACTCTGAGCCAATTTTATTTCCCGGATTTGTTGCAAGGCAAAACGCCGCTTCTCTTCACTAAAAGCGACTTTTTCGCGGACTGCGACAGTTGCCGTCTTATGATTAATACCAAGAACTAAAATTGTCATAAATTAAAGAAAAATCACTCAACATATTCGGGATAGAAAACCGCCCCAAAAACAGCGAAGCATAAGGCTTATGCTGCGACAGGAGGAGCTTCGCTCCCCTTTTCCCACAGAAGGTAAAACAAAAAAACTCCGTCATTTTAATAAATTACAGCCCTTTCGGCAAACGGAAGCTGGATTATTTTTCCCATATACACCTATTTGATTAGTGCTGCGGGGAGGAATGAGGGCGATTTTGCAAACGATAAAGATCCTTGCTGTACAGGGTTTCGGTGGGATTGGAAAGCTCATAGCCCGCAATCCCCTCTTTAATATAGACCGCCTTATTATATTGAAAGATCGGCAGCACTACCCTTTCTCGACGAATGAGATCGGAAATACGACGTAAAATATCCGTTACAGCCTGGGGTTCAATAATCTCGTTACTCAGGCGCTCTGATAATTGATCCAGTTCTTGATTGGCAAAACCGGTTTTATTATCCGGACTGCCGGAACGGAATAAGTGAAAAAATGCGGAAGCATCATTATAGTCTGCGCACCAGCCGGAACGTATTACCTGAAAATCTCCTTTATTGCGCTTCTCCTGCAGTTGCGTCCAGCTTAGGGGCTGAGCTTCAACCCGAATCAAATCCGACTGCGACCAGGCTTGAATCAAACGGTTGGCAATAGCAGGATGAATGCCCACCTGATCATAACTCAGCTTAAAGCGTAACGGGTTAGCGGCGGAAATCCCCGCCTGCTGTAATAACTGTTCCACCACCGAAGCCTGCCATTGCGTATCGGATTCAGGTTGCATATTACGAGGCAGCACGGAATTACTCGGCATCATCGCCAATTTTTCATCTCTCAGAATCGCCGCCGGTGAAATCATAGAAACCAATGCTTTCCTAACCGCACTTTTAGCCATAAGGGCATCGCGAAAATTAAATTCGTAAAAATAGCTGCACAAACGGGGAAAAAGCTGCGTATTCTCAGTGCCGGGCGCCGGCGAAACAACTAAATCTGCCGCACCGAGATCCTGACCTGTGCCTATTTTTCTGTAATCCACCCGAGTGAAATAGATATTCTCCTGCTGAGGATAAAAAGAGTTCTTCTCCAGCCGAATCAAATCCCCCCGTTGTTCAACAAGTCCATAGGCGCCGTTAGCCACGGGATTCGTCGCCTCCCCCCGATAACGCGGCAGCAATGCTGCATGGGTCAACATTTTAGGTAAATAGGAAAGGGGCTTATCCAGCTTAATCTGTACAAGAAAAGGCTCGGGCGCATGAATTCCCAATGCCTGCACCGGCATTTTACCCTCCGCAACCTCAAGCGCGTTTTCCAGGTGCATAAAGCTCAGATAATTTTTTAACGGCCCGGCAGAACGTGCCAGCGCTTGCCAGCTCAGCACAAAATCTTCGGCACTGACGGGTTCGCCGTTACTCCATTTAGCCTCGGGACGTAGCTTAAAAAACCAGATTTTATTATCTTCCGTATACCAGTGGGAAGCAGCGCCGGGGATCACATTACCCTGAGGATCAAAAATCGTCAGTCCTTCAAATAAATCGCGTAGGAAGCTCACCTGTTCCTCATTTTGTATATCCGTCGGATTTAATACTAAATCGGAATAAACCGCTCGAGTTAAAACAGGTATGGCCGGTTTAGTTGCGGCCGCCGCTTTATCCGATGCTGTTGCGGGCGATTTATCATGGGGAACCGGATCACAAGCGCTCAATAAAAAAATAAGCATAAAAAGGACCGCACTTTTAATCACAAAGCGCAAAGGAAATACAAAAAAGGGAAAGGTCATAAAATCTGTTCGCGAAAAAAGAAAGGCTTATGTTGTAAACCACAAGCCTTTCCTGCCGAAGCGGGCTTAAATAACGGAAACGTTCAAACTGGAACCGCCGACAATACGCACTCGGGCGCCGCGCTGATAGCTGCTATCGGCTTTCTGAACCACCACGATTTCCTGGCCGTCATCTTTCTTAATAACCAATTCCACCGCATCGACTTGGGTCGCTTTTTCTTCTACTTTGCTGCCAAGTACCGCGCCGGCAACCGCACCTACCGCCGTAGCAATCGCACGCCCCGTACCGCCGCCGATAGCAGAACCGCCGATACCGCCGAGAACACCGCCGCCAACGGTACCGATCACACCCTGATTATCCGCCTGAATTTTCACCGCTCGCACCGATACGATGGTACCGTAACTGATGGAACGCGCTTCTTTCGCCTGATTGCCGGAATATACATTTCCGCTGTAGATATCCGTATTCGCACAGCCCGCCATTCCTAAGCTTAACAACACAACCAATGCTAATTTTTTCATATCAATAACCTTTTAAAATAAATCATAAAAAAACGGAAGGAAATATTAGTCCTTTCCGCAGCTCCCGGCATATCCGCCTAAACGCCCTTTGCACCGGAATGAAGCCCGACAACCCGTTGAATGCTATAAGGGTGAACCTTAATGCAGGTATGATTTTCGGATTGATCCGCCAGACTCACCGCAATCGAGGGATTCGGCAGTCTTTCCCCTTCACCTTTCGGTTCGCTGATTTTGACCTTTAAATGGGCCGAACGGTTCCAGCCGAATAAAGATAAAATCCGCTCCTGCCATTCGGCTACGGATTCCTGCGACAAAAACGGCATGACCAGTTCGATATGTTCCCAGCCTTCCTGTGGATAATGCTTATTTTTCGGGAAAGGCAGTTCAATCACTTCCACCGCTTGTCCCGCAAATATCAGCGGCTGATGCAGCCGAATCAGATAAATGGGCCGGCCGTTAATCCGATTATCGCTCAGAATTGTACCGCACTTTAATAATAGTGTCAGCCAGCTTTTCGCTAGGGTTTCACTGTTGCTGCGCAGGGCCAGATGATCTATTACATAGGCGGAAAGGGAAATATTCATCACTTCCGCCAGTTGACTGATTTTCCTCTCGAACAATGGAAAATCCCGCTTAAGTTCCTCGCCCATAGCAAATAAATTATGCGGCAGCGATAAATTTTTCATTTTTTCCCACTCCACCTTTTCCAAAATAGCAAACCGGAGTATCATAGCGGATTAATTTTTTTAATCAAATCCGAACAATAGGAATATATAGTGAACATTCAGTCCGTTTTATCCGATAAAGTAAAACAAGCGATGATCGCCGCCGGTGCGGATGATCAATGCGAACCTTCGGTTCGTCAGTCCGGGAAAGTGCAATTCGGCGATTATCAGGCGAACGGCATTATGGCAACGGCGAAAAAACTCGGTTTGAATCCCCGTGAATTCGGGCAAAAAGTGTTAGAGCACCTTGATTTAAAGGATATCGCCGAAAAAACTGAAATTGCCGGCCCCGGCTTTATTAATATTTTCCTCAGTAAAAACTGGATTGCGGACAATGCACAAAATGCGCTAACGGCCGAGCATTTCGGTATTCATACCGAGCATCCGCAAACCGTGGTGGTGGATTACTCATCGCCTAACGTCGCCAAAGAAATGCACGTGGGTCATTTGCGTTCCACCATTATCGGCGATGCGGTAGTTCGCGCCCTGGAATTTCTCGGACATCATGTAATTCGTGCCAATCATGTGGGAGATTGGGGTACCCAGTTCGGTATGCTGATTGCTTATCTGGAAAAAATGGAAAACGAACATGCCAGTGAAATGGAACTCAGTGATCTCGAAGCCTTTTACCGTGCGGCAAAGGAACATTATGATCAGGATCCGGTCTTTGCCGAAAAAGCGCGTCAGTATGTCGTGAAACTACAAAGCGGCGATGAATATTGCCGTACGATGTGGAAAAAACTGGTGTATATGACAATGCGTCAGAATCAGCGCAACTACGAGCGCTTGAATGTAACGCTCACGGAAAAAGACGTGATGGGTGAAAGCCTGTACAACCCGATGCTGCCTGCGATTGTCGCCGATCTGAAAGCGCAGGGACTGGCACAGGAAGACCAAGGGGCATTGGTCGTCTTCTTGGAAGAATTTAAGAATAAGGAAGGCGAACCTATGGGGGTTATCGTACAGAAAAAAGACGGCGGTTTCCTCTATACCACCACAGATATCGCTGCGGCCAAATACCGCTACGAAACCTTAAAAGCGGATCGCGCTCTGGTGTTTTCCGATACGCGCCAAAGCCAACATATGCAGCAAGCCTGGCTAATCACCCGTAAAGCCGGTTATGTGCCGGACAGTTTCAGCCTTGAACATCATAATTTCGGCATGATGCTGGGTAAAGACGGTAAACCTTTTAAAACCCGTTCCGGCGGTACGGTTAAACTGGCGGATCTGCTGGACGAAGCGGTACAGCGCGCCACTCTGTTAATCGAGCAAAAAAATACCGCCCTTAATGAGCGGGAAAAAGCGGCGGTAATTGAAGCGGTCGCCATCGGAGCGGTGAAATACGCCGACTTATCCAAAAACCGTACTACCGACTATGTTTTCGATTGGGATAATATGCTCAGCTTCGAAGGTAATACCGCACCTTATATGCAGTACGCCTATACCCGAATTCGTTCCGTGTTCGCCAAAGCCGATGTGGATCAGAAGCAATTGCAGGAGGCGCACATCAGTTTAAATGATGAAAAGGAACGTGCGTTGGCCATTAAACTGCTACAGTTTGAAGAAGCGGTACAAAGCGTGGCAAAAGAAGGCACCCCGCATATTCTGTGTAATTATCTGTATGAACTGGCCGGAGCATTTTCCGCCTTCTACGAACATTGCCCGATTTTAAACGCCGAACCGGAACTGAAGCTCAGCCGTCTGAAACTGGCTCGCCTTACCGAGAAAACCCTGAAACAGGGATTGGCGCTGTTGGGAATCAAAACCGTAGAAAAAATGTAATTTTTCCATTGTCCCCCTCTAAAAGAGGGGGATTTTTTATCCCTGCAATTCCGGCAAAGCGGCTAAGCTTTCACCAAATTCCCTACGCCAACCACGCATCAGTTGCGGTAGGTTATCCTTATCCCGCCGGCGCAGCCAACACCATTTCATCAGACTTTCAAGTCCCCGTTTACTGGCAATCACCTCCGAATTTAAATCCGGCGGCGTGATTTCCGCCAGGCGCCGCTGTAAGGCTTTCAAAGTTTGCTTATAACGGGGATCATCCGCCAGGCGAGTAATGGGTGCTGGGTATTCCGCCGCATCGATACGCTTTGCTTTGCTCAGCAGCTGCAAGATTTTTTTACCGTGAATCCGCACCTCTTGTGTACTGAATCCCAGGCTTAGTAAGTCCGAGGTATGCACGGGATTATGCTTTGCCGCCGCCCATAAGTTTTCCCCTTTTACCACGAAATTTAACGCCAGATCGCGTTTTATCGCTTCTTCCTGGCGCCACTTTGCCAAGAGCTGCAAACGCATCAGCTCTTCCGCATCTAAGCGCCAGGCATTGGTAATATTCAGATAAGCGCTGTCGCTTGGTTTTATCTGATGACGTTTTTCCAGTAATAAAGCACAGTCAAATTCCGCCGCACTTTTCCATCTCGTTCCTTCCAGTTCGCTATTCATATGATGATATAAGGGCAGCAGATACCATACGTCCGCGGCCGCATATCTCAGCTGTGTTTCCGATAGCGGCCGAGCCAGCCAATCGGTACGGGAAGCGCCCTTATCCAATTCCAGAGAAAAATAATGCTTAATCAATGTTGCCAAGCCGGTAGAAGCGGGAAACTTTAGAAAAGCCGCCATAATCTGAGTATCCGCCATAGGTTCGGGCAACTGTTCGAAATAATGCTGAAAAACTTCCAAATCTTCATAGCAGGCATGTAATACTTTCAACACTTGGGGCGCCTTTAGTAACTCGATAAAGGGAGAAAAATCCCGGATCTCCAAGGGATCGATCAATGCCACGCATTCGCCGTCATACAACTGAATCAGGCCTAATTTGGGAAAATAACTGCGGATACGGATAAATTCCGTATCTAAAGCCACTACGGATTGTTGCAGAGCCCGGCGACAAACACGGGCTAAACTTTCATCATCGGTTACCAGATGAAAGAACGGTTGATTTTTAATTTCTTTTATATTCATTGCGGGTTCCGAGTTTAGGTAAAATAAAAAAGCGCACTGAAATCCGTGCGCTGTAATAACAAATTAATGCGTACGTTTCGCCTGTTCTTCATCACGCAATACGCGACGCAGAATTTTTCCGACGTTATTTTTAGGTAATTCGTCGCGAAACTCAATTTCTTTAGGCACTTTATAACCGGTCAGATGCTGTCGGCAATGTTTGCGCAGCTCGTCTTTCGTTAAACTATCGTCTTTTTTGACCACGAAAATCTTGATGGTTTCGCCGCTGACTTCATTAGGCACACCGATAGCGACCACTTCCGCCACCTTATAATTAAGCATCACCACATCTTCGATTTCATTCGGGTAAACATTAAAACCGGAAACCAGAATCATATCCTTTTTGCGGTCGACAATACGCAAGCTGTAAGACTCGTCCATCACCACAATATCACCGGTTGCCATCCAGCCCTCTTTCAGGACTTCCGCCGTAGCTTCCGGACGCTGCCAGTAGCCCCGCATCACCTGTTCCCCTTTCACCCAAAGCTCGCCGGCCTCACCTAATGCGGCTTCCGAACCGTCCTCTTTCACAATTTTAATATCAGTATTCGGAACCGGAACCCCGATGGTGCCATTATGTTTAACCACATTAATCGGGCAGGCGGCGATTAACGGAGAACATTCCGTCATACCATAACCTTCGATAATGCTGCAACCGGTTAATTCGTGCCAACGGGTCGCCACCGCCTGCTGAACCGCCATACCGCCGCCTACGGACAGTTTCAGTGCGGAAAAATCCACTTCTTTAAAGTTTTCATTATTCAGCAAAGCGTTAAACAACGTATTGACCCCGGTAATCGCCACAAAGCGTTGTTTTTTCAGCGCTTTGACAAAGCCGTCAATATCGCGCGGATTGGTAATTAATACTGCGGTAACCCCCAATTCAATAAACAGCAGGCAGTTTACCGTAAGCGCAAAAACATGATACAAGGGCAGGGCCAAGATCGCATTACGTTCCCTTTCCCGTTCGCCCAAAAAGGGAACCGCAATCCACTTCGCCTGAAATACGTTGGCGATAATATTACCATGGCTGAGCATCGCCCCTTTCGCAATACCTGTGGTGCCGCCGGTATATTGTAAAAAGGCTAAATCCTCGCGCTCAATCACCGGGCGCACATATTGGCGGTTCTTACCGATACTCAGTACCTCACGGAAGGTTACCGCATGCGGCAGTTTATATTTAGGCACCAGCTTTTTGACATATTTAACAATAAAATTAACCAGGGTACGCTTCCCGAAAGAAAGCTGATCACCCATACGGGTTAAGATCACATGCTTAACCGAGGTATTAAATACGACTTTTTCCAACGTGGAGGCAAAATTAGAAACCACGACGATAGCTTTCGCACCGCTGTCTTGCAGCTGATGTTCCAGTTCGCGCGGCGTGTACAGCGGGTTAACATTCACTACAATCAGCCCCGCACGCAATACGCCGAAAAGGGAGATAGGATATTGCAGTAAATTCGGCATCATCAGCGCTACTCTATCGCCGCGCTGTAATTTCAGTTCGTTCTGTAAATAAGCGGCAAAAGCCCGACTGCGTTCTTCCAGTTTACGGAAGGTCAGAACCTGCCCCATATTGATATAGGCCGGGCGGTCGGGATGCTCGCGCACCGCCTTGTCAAGCATATCCAAAATATTACGATATACGGAGGTATCCAGTTCTTGTTCCGAGCCTTCCGGATAATTTTTAAACCATGGCTTTTGCATATATGTCCTTAGATAAAATCTTGCTCTGAATTAATACAAATAATAACGCAGCATCGGTCGCGGATACCAGAAGGGCGAAGGCCATCCCCAGAAAGGAGAAGCATAATAGCCGTCAAAATCCTCCCAGTCCTCTGCCGCATAAGCATAACGCTGCGCCAGTCTCCATTTTTTATAGTTTTTCACTTGTACGACGGGATAGGTATAATCCGCCCGGTCGATTTTTTCCGTTTCCGTCCCCTTCAATATGCCGGATACGGTAATATATTGCTGAATTAAATTTTCCGGTTCGATAAACCCGTCCAAATAAGCGATAAAACGCCCATCACTATCGGCGCTCAGTACCGGTTTGGCAGAAAATGAAGCAATCGGCAGGCTAAGAATTTCAACTCGCATCCGATCTTTCATTGCCGTGGCGGAAAGCACTTTTCCCCCCAATCGAACGGTTTTACAACGGCAGGCATAATCCTCTGCAACTATGTCCTTTATATTCCGCAGCGATGATTGCTCCTTTTCTAATCCTTGCGGCGGAGAAACACAGGCGCTAAGCAGTAACACAGATGATAATAATATAAATCCTTTTTTCATTTTTCCCTCCTCATGACGGAATTAGGTTTATACCGCAGCCGATCGCTAATATGCCGGCATTATCTGCCCGGCAGTTTTTTCCAGGTAACCTGATTACGCAGGTAAACCGGTTCAATTTCAACGGCGTTCAGTAAACGCTTGGCGTACCATTCAGGTTGAGCCAAAGGCAGCATATAACGGGCGGAAGGCAGAATGATATCCGATGAGCGAGCTAAATCCGCCTCCGCCAGCTGGGGATAGGCCGACCAACCGGTTCCCACGCGCCAACAAGCCTCCGTTTGCGGCATAGCTTTCAGTTGTTCAATAAGCCGTTGCGGTGAGCATACCTGCTCTTCAATCAGGGGCTGCCATTGCATAAACTCGCCAAATTCCGAGCGCACTTTTTGTCCGCTCAAATAGCAGCAATACACCTCTTCCATTCGTGCGTCTATTGCACCGATAACCTTATTCGCCCCATGAATTTCATAAGCGGCCTGCGCCATTGCCGTTAGATTAGAAACCGGAATAACCGGTAAATCCGCCCCCAGAGCCAGCCCCTGCGCGATACCTGCGCCCACACGAACACCGGTAAAACTGCCCGGTCCCCGCCCGAAAACCAACGCATCCACCTGCTTTAGGTGTAATCCGGCATCGGCCAGAATTTTGTCGATCATCGGTAAAATACGTTTGGTATGACTACGCTGAGCCTGTTCATCCGCCCAGAGCGTTTCTCCCCGGTGCAATAAAGCCACGGAACAAGCTTCGGTCGAAGTGTCCAGGGCTAATAATGTTAAATTCATGTTATTCTCTTTCTTCACTTCGCTTTGATGTGAGAAATTCTATCACTTTTTGTAAATCTCTGGTACGTTTTGCCGCAGGTAAACTTTTCAGAAAGGTTTCGCCATAGGGGCGCATAACCAGCCTGCCGTCGCAAATAATTATCGCACCTTTATCGGTAACGTCCCTGATCAGACGCCCTACTCCCTGCTTCAGTGCAATAACCGCTTCCGGAATTTGAATATCCCGAAAGGGCTCTCCCCCCTGTAGGCGGCAATCTTCAATCCTTGCTTTCAGTAAAGGATCATCAGGGGCGGCAAAGGGCAGTTTATCGATAATAACCAGCGACAGGGCATCGCCGCGCACATCGATACCTTCCCAAAAACTGGAAGTGGCCACAAGCACGCTATGGCTTTCCTGTACAAACTGTTCAAGTAAGCGGGATTTTGAGGTTTCACCCTGCAATAGCACGGATAATGCGCTGTTATTGCGAAAATACTCCGCCAGACTTTTCATCATAAAATAGGAGGTACAGAGAACAAAGCAACGCCCAAGATTCGCTTCAATTACCGGCAACAAAATTTGTGCCAGTTGCCGGGTGGTATCCTCCCTGTTACTGGCCGGCAGGTAACGGGGTACACATAATAACGCTTGCTCGGCATAATTAAAGGGGCTTTTCAATAGCTTCTGTTCGCCGTCTTCAATACCTAAGCGATGGCGGATATGTTCAAAAGTTCCACCGGTTTCCAAGGTTGCCGAGGTGAAAATCCAAGCCGCTTTCTGCGTTTTCATTTGTTCGCCGAACTTATCGGCTACGGTCAGCGGCGTAATATATAATCCGAACTGGCGGTTAAAGGTTTCGTACCAGTAGCAATAGCCGGTAACGGAGGTATCAGTGAAACGTTCGAACAATTCTTTGAGCTTATCAATTCGTTCAAAAATACTGTCCAGAGTTTGGGAGCGCCCCAAAACCAACTTAATCACTTCGGCGCAAAACAATAATCTTTCGCGCAGCGTTTGCATCCCCTTTTGCAGTGGCGATTGTTTATATAAATCGCGCCAATTACCCCTTGTATTCTTATCGCCGAGTAACAGGCGAAAATCCTGCACAGATTTCATCAGCTGATCGGAAGCGGCGCCCAGTTGCTGCATATCTTTCAACTCGGTGCGATAAACGATATGCATATCTTTGCATAAATCAAACAGCTGGCGCGAAGTTAAGGACTGGCCGAAATATTGTCCGGCAATATCCGGCAACTGATGAGCCTCATCAAAAATAATCACTTCAGCTTCAGGAATCAATTCCCCGAAACCGCTTTCCTTTACCGCCATATCGGCGCAAAACAGGTGATGATTCACCACCACAAGATCGGCCGCCAAGGCACGTTTACGCGCCGCCGCCACATAACAATCCGCATAATTCGGACAATCCGTCCCCAGGCAACTTTCCTGTGAACTGACCAATTGCGGCAGAATAGGGCTGTCTTCCGCCAGTTCAATACATTCGGACAGATCACCGCTTTGAGTCGCATTATTCCATTTACGCACTTTGGATAAATCCGCCAGAACGGAACGATCCCCCAGTACACCCTGAGCAATCAGCTGATCCAGACGTTCAAGACAAAGGTAATTGGCCCGGCCTTTTAGCAAAGCGACTTTTCCCGTATAGTTCAAGGCTTTTTTAATCGCCGGCAGATCCCGTTTAAACAACTGATCCTGCAGATTCTTCGAGCCGGTGGAAATAATGGTCTTTTTCCCCGACAGCAGTGCCGGGGCAAGATAGGCGAAGGTCTTCCCGGTTCCCGTCCCCGCTTCCACCAATAAAGGGCGACGACGGCAAATGGCTTCCGATACGGCTTGAGCCATTTCAAGTTGTGCCGCACGGGGGCTGAACCCTTTCAGATTACGGCTTAATGTCCCATCTTGGGCAAAAACCCGGGCGATAGAATCAACATCTGTCATTGTTATTTTTATTCATATTAAGGGAAATTTTGGGTTATATTGTAACAAAGCGAGGTTATAAAAGGAAAAATTATGGAATACAAATTAGTAGAGCAAATCACTCCCGCCCTGAGTTTATACCATTATAACGAGATTCCCGTGCTTAAATTACAACATGAAATAGGTTCGGCGGAAATCGCACTACAGGGCGCACATTTACTTAGTTGGAAGCCCCGGCATACCCAACAGGACGTATTTTGGCTCAGCGAAATAGAACCCTTCTCCTTGGGTAAGGCGATTCGCGGCGGCATCCCTATCTGCTATCCCTGGTTTAATAACGCGGGGACTCCCGCACACGGCTTCGCCCGCATCAGTTTGTGGAAATTAAGCGAATATATTATCGAAAGCGACAAAGTGCGGTTGGTTTTTTCATTATTTTCCGCTCAGGATATTATTCTCGCTCAGATCATTATGACCTTTGATCGGGAATGTGAAATCACCTTTGTAAATTTCGCCGAATCCCAGGCTCAGCTTGCATTGCACAGTTATTTTAATCTGGGCGATATCGAACAAACAATACTGCACAATTTATCCGAACAATGTTTCGATTCTCTAAGTCAAAGCGAACAAATAGTGCCGTCCCCTCGTTCAATCGGGGAACATGTGGATTGTATCTATCCGCGGCCAAATCAACCTACCCTGATTGAAGATCCGCTGTATAAACGCATAATCAAAATCGAGCATAGCAATGCTTCCGATATTGTGGTCTGGAACCCTTGGCACAAAGCGACGAGCGCTATGTCCGAACAGGCTTACCGCAATATGCTGTGCGTGGAAACGGCGAGAATCCGTCAGCGCTTAGAAAGGGGCGAACGGGTCGCGGTTAAAATAAGCGTAGAATAAAAACTTTATAAAAAAACGACCGCACTTTATGCTCCCTAGACGAAAAATAATCTGCGGTCATCATCACAGCCAGCCGATCTGGGATAACAGGATCAATCCTAAGGCGGAAGCCAGCATAGAACCTATAGTGGTAATGCCGATAATATTGGCCACCGTTACCGCATTTCCGCCCATCGCTCTAACCATAGCATAGGCAGCCGCCGCAAGGGGCGTAGTCGCCATCAACAATACGATCCCCATATCCATACCCTTCAACCCGAATCCTTTGGCGATTAGAACCATAAAAACCGGTGCGAACAGCACACGCCCGATACTAGAACGGAGAGAAACCCCGGAAAGTTGCCCGATAGCTCGAAAATTAATACTGGCACCGGCACAAATCAACGCCAAAGGCAAGGTTACCGCAGCAAGATAACCGCCGGTTAACTGAAGAGGCTTTACCAAGCGAAGCTGCAAGGCATTAGCGACTAAACCGAGAATAATTGCAATAATTAACGGATTTTTAGCAATATTCTTCAGCATCGCTCCCATACTCACTTTGCCGTCGGATAGGGAACGACTTAGCGTAATCACCCCGAGAATATTATAAATAAGCGTCAAACCGGCGGCATAAATAGAAGCGGGGGCAAACACCGCATCGCCATAAGCGTTAATGCACAACGCCAGCCCGATAATACCGTTATTACCCCGGTAAACCGATTGTACGAAAGTTCCTCGCTCTGTTTTTTCAGCGATAAACTTTGCCGCAAAACATTCCGCCAGAACAAACATAATCAAGGTACCGCAAATCCCCACCCCAAGCAGCAACGCCTGAGAAGCATAATCCACATGATTATTTACAATGCTGAGAAACAGCAGCAGCGGTAAGGTAATATTAAATACCAGCTTGGTCGCCTGCTCGCAAAAACGATCATCGATCATTCCGATGCGCCGCAATATAATTCCTAGCATCAAAATAAGCAGATTGGGCAAGGTAACGCCCATAGAAAATAAAAAAGAAGAGAAAAAACTTGCGCCGTGCATAGCAGGAATTCCGAATAATTGATGATAGAGGATATTATTCCATATTCGGGGCAGACGGAATAAGAAGAATAAAGAATAACCAGCCCCGAGCCTTAAAAACTAAAATACATACAAAAGAAACGGGGAAAAATTAAATTTTCTCTAATAATGCATCGATAAATTGGGCAAAACTCCGATGGTGATTTACTACGGCGATTTCATCAGCCACAAACCGTCCGATAATCAAGTTAAAGACCAATAGCAAATCTGCTTGAGCCTAAGCAAAAAATGGCCGAATATGGTTGCAGGAAAAGGAATTGGGTAAGTAAGGGGATGAATGCCGTCTGAAAGTTGGGGCAGACGGCATTTTAAGCCTCTCCCATAATTTTTGTAAATACCTGTTTCTGAGATAATAGATCTACCATCTAATCCTGCCTTCCCAAGACCAACTTCAAAAACTCCCTCAAACTCAAGCACTTCACTCCCTCAAAACTATTACCGTCAAATTCATCCATAGTAACCACATATTTCGGGTAATTGTCTTGAATTTTCAATAAGTTGCCGAATTCTCCTTCGAGCGTTTTTTCTTCGTTAATGGCGAGTGCGGCTTGTACATAAATACGTTCGCCATTTTTCTCTGCCACGAAGTCAATTTCTTGGCTATTTAAACCGCCGATTTTGACATTGTAACCTGCGATTTGAAGATGATTGAAAATGCAGTTTTCAAGCAGTTTGCCACGGTCTTGCACGCGATAGCCGATCAAAGCATTTCTCAAGCCTAAATCTTCAAAATAGTATTTTTCACCGATTTCAAAAATGCGTTTTCCCTCAATATCATAACGCGGTACTTTGTGAATCAAAAAGGCGCTAGCAAGGTATTCCGTATAATTTTGTACCTGCGTACTTGAAGTGGTGATTTTTTGCGATTTTAAGAAATCAGAGATTTTTTTGGCGGAAAACAGATTGCCGATATTGCTCGCCAAGAATTGCGTGAGTTGCTCTAAAAATTGCACATTTCTTAATGAGTAGCGGTTCACGATATCGCGAATCGCAATGGTGGAATAGATATTTCTCAGATATTCAAACACAATATTATCTTGCAATGGCAGGTCTTTCAAATAAGGTAAACCGCCATATTTTAAAAATAACGACATCGCCTTATCACTCTCTTCCAACTGCATAAATTCAAGAAATTCAAAATAGGAAAGAGAATGGACATTAATTTCAATCGCCCGCCCGCTCAAGGCTCCGGCAATATCCCGAGAAAGCAAATGAGCATTGCTGCCTGTGCAATACAAATCCAGTTCATCGTCTAATAAAAGCGAACGCAACGCCTGCTCAAAGCCGGTAATTTCTTGAATTTCATCGATAAAAATATAATTTTTTTGACCGCACTTTTTCTGTTGCCGTACAAAATCATTTAGATTTTCAGCACTGGAAATATGGCTAAATGCCAAGTCTTCTTTATTGATATAAATAATATGGGCTTTTTTATCCGCCGTCTGAATCTCTTGCATAATCTGAAACAGCAAATAACTTTTACCCACACGGCGTTGCCCTGTGAATACTTTAATCAAGGATTTGCCGATAAACGGGCGTACCCTTTCAAGGTATTTCTGGCGGTAAACTAAATCTTTCTTCATAGCAAATTCCTTAAAATATGATTGACACTTTACCCTTAATTTAAAAAAGTTTCAATTATACTTTAAATAAGTATTAAATATACTAAAAATTCCAATTATAAAATAACCTAACTAATAAACGATAAATATGGCGGAATAGCTGAAAAATGAGATAGATGAGCCAATTTTCAACATTACCTAGAGAATTGATCCAAGCAAACAATGGGCGGATAAATCGGGTATGAATAATAGACTGAAAAATGAATAAAAGTGCGGTGCTTTTTTTAAGGATTTTTTTAAAAAAAAGCCCCGATATTTATCGGGGCTCTCTATTCCTACCTGGCGGTGACCTACTCTCACATGGGGAAGCCCCA
>NZ_SNYQ01000004.1 GCF_004363295.1 Mesocricetibacter intestinalis | reverse complement strand
AATAACGACGCACCGGATGTTTTGTTGTTTCACAACAGCGCGTCGTTGTGTGGGGCGTATTATAGGGCTTTCGATGACCTTTGCAAGTATTTTTTTAGGATTTTTTCATATTTTTTGCAGAACGTCGGATTTTTAGGCAAAAGCCGACTATTTTCATTTGTCCGATATAAAAATACAGAAAAAAACACCGCACTTTTCCTTTTTATTATTTATCACTCCCTTTAAGCCCAATTCTTCTGTTATTTATTCTTTCGGCAGACGTTTAATTGCGACAAACAGGCCTCCCCAGATAATTATTAACGCCGTACACATCATAATAATTGCTGCAGTATTCATTTATTTTTCCTCATCCGGTAAAAATTTCAGTTCGTTTTTCCATTTCAGGCGGGAAATCAAAAATCCCACCGCCGCTAATCCTATGGACATTCCCCAGCCGAAAGTATTGATAAACCATGCGGGATAACCGCCGTATCCTTCGGTTAAAATTTTATATCCTTCGCTGAATAGCATATAAGCAAGTACAATCGGGGTAATAATGCCGGCAAACAGCCACCATTTTTTTCCGACTTTTATTGATGAAGTCTGATTTATATGGGTGATCAATATCCCAGATAAACCGCTAAAGGTAATCGCCGAAATAAAACAAAGGGCGACGGCGATAATACCGAAAGTATTTACGAATTTATCCACCGTATCCAAAATAGGTAATCCTGTAGTAGTTCCGAATAATATTGTGGAAACAATTCCCATCGGGATACCCACCATTAAGGTGGAACGTATCCGTCCCAGCTTTAATTTGTCCTGCACTGCGGCAATAATGACTTCCAATACGGAAATAAAGGAGGTCAGTGCGGCTAAGGTAAGGGAACCGAAAAACAAGATGCCGATTAGACGTCCGAAAGGCGCTTGATCGATAATGGTCGGGAAAGCGATAAATGCCAGGCCGATACCGGAAGAAGCTACTTCACTAACCTCTTTCCCTGCGGAAACCGCCATAAAACCCAATGCTGAAAACACGCCGATTCCCGCCAACAATTCGAAACTGCTGTTGGCAAACCCCACTACCGCACCCGTACCGGTTAAATCGGAATCTTTTTTCAGGTAAGAGGCATAGGTAATCATAATGCCGAAACAGATGGAGAGGGAGAAAAAGATCTGTCCGTAAGCGGCAATCCACACCGAAGGTTGAGCCAGTTTAGTCCAATCCGGCGTAAATAAAGCATTCAATCCTTTGCTCGCTCCCGGTAAAGTAAGCGAGATAATAACCAGTATGATGAACATTACCACCAGAACCGGCATGAAAATCATTGAGGATTTACCTATACCTTTTTGTACGCCCAAGGCTAAAATCCCAACGGCAAGAATCCACATTACCGCTAAAGGCCCCACCAGATGAGGGACGAATTCAAAACCTATTGAGGTTTGCGCCGCCGTTTGCAGAAATTTATGCAGAAAAAAATCCGCCGGATCCGCCCCCCAGGCACTACTCAGGGAAAAATAGGTATAAACCGCCGCCCAACCAAGAATAACCGCATAATATAATCCGATGACCACATTGATCAGAACTTGCCACCAACCAAAAGGCTCAAAGGATTTTTTCATACGTCGAAATGCCAGAGGCGCGGAGCCTCGATAACGATGACCGATAGCATAATCTAAAACAATCAACGGAATACCGGCGGTCAGTAGGGCGATAATATAAGGAATAATAAAGGCGCCGCCGCCGTTATCAAAGGTTACGTAAGGAAAACGCCAGATATTACCCAACCCCACTGCCGATCCTATGGCGGCGAAAATAAACACCTGTCGGCCGGAAAAGGTTTCCCGCGGAGAATGATTAGCCATGTTCAATTACCTTCAAAATTAGTCTGATGCAATATAGAATTTTCTCCCACTATAGACACAACAATAAACAACCGCAAATTATTTTTCACTAAAAAACACAAATAAAAATAAAATTATAAGATAAAAAACCTAAAACAAACTAAATATTTAGTTAAATACACCATAAAATATTATAAAACAAAATATTACTTCTAAGTTTAAAATTAGATAATAAAATAAAATACTGAGCGCTTAAAAATAACAAAACAGGGAAAAATTATGCAAAAGCGTCTATATATTACCCATGGTTACACCGCCAACAGCCGATCTCATTGGTTTCCTTGGCTGAAGCGGGTACTAGCAAAACATAATATGCTTACAACCATATTCGATATGCCGGACTCCCATCATCCCGATCCCCGCCAATGGTTGGATTACCACCGTAAGCATATTGAACAATGCGATGAAAATACGATTTTTGTGGGACATAGTCTGGGTTGTATCGCCACCTTAAGCTATTTGCAGACACAGTACTCAAATATTGCGGGCGTTATTTTGGTATCCGGTTTTGACCGAACTTTACCTAATCTCCCCGAACTAAATCCTTTTCTAAACCCGATGCCGGATTATGCGGATTTAATTGAAAGAATCCCCTACCGTACGGTTATCGCCGCCGCCGATGATCCTGTGGTTAACTGTACCTATTCGGAGCAACTTGCCCGTCACCTACAGGCCGATTATCAGCTGCTGGCAAGCGGCGGACATTTTCTGGATCGGGAAGGCTGTACGCAACTGATGCCGGTTTACCGGGAAGTGCTGAAAATTCTCGGTTGAAGCCTTAGGTATTAAACCTTGCGTACTTTTCTTAAAAAGTGCGATGAAAAATCCTATTTTTTTCACCGCACTTTATCCCTTTCTAATATTCTGTGATCAAGATCATAAATTAGAATGATTTTATTTGACGATTTTTGTTCTAAAAATAAACTAATTCTGATTTGATTTTTTTACCTTAAAAGCTGAAACGTTTTTTCTATTAATTTTTAACCTATAAGGGAGATAAAAATGACCCATCTTATCGTTGCAACACACGGTAAATTTTCTCAGGCGCTGGTAGAATCGGCCGCAATGGTCTACGGCGAAGATGAAAATACCCATGTGGTTACCTTTCTACCGGGTGAAGGGGGCGAACATTTGGTTGAAAAATATCAGGCCATTATCGACAGCTTGCCGGAAAAGGAACCGCTATTGTTTCTGGTGGATCTATTCGGCGGCAGCCCCTATAACGCCGCAAGCAGAATCGCTGCACAGCGGGAAAATACGGATATAGTAACAGGCGTCAGCCTGCCTATGTTACTGGAAGTACTGGATGCTAAAGAGGACGCCGAATTGGACGCCCTGGTCGAAACCGCAAAAGAAGTGGGGGTCGCCGCGGTGAAATCTTTCCGCAATAAACAGGCGACGCCGAAATCCGTTATCAAACCGAACCGGACCGCCGAAGCCGCCCCCCTTTCCGGCGATGCTTGCGGTGCTCATATGAATATTTCTTTATTACGTATCGATAGTCGTTTAATTCACGGACAGGTGGTAACTTCCTGGGCGAAAGCGGTGAAATGTGAGGCTATTTTCGCCGTTAGCGACGAAGTGGCGTCGGACGATTTACGCCGTGATTTATTGTTACAGGTGGCTCCGGAAAATCTGAAATGCTATGTAATCCCGGTAGAGAAAGCCATTAAGGTTTATCACAATCCGAAATATGCCGGCAAAAATATTCTGTGGTTGGTAACTTGTCCGGCGGATATTTTGCGCTTAATTGAAGGCGGAGTAAAAGTCGAAGCGGTTAATGTAGGGGGAATGACCTACAAAGAAGGTAATAAGCTGCTTTCCGATGCGGTTGCGGTAAGTAAGGCCGATGTGGAAGCCTTTAACAAACTGTTGGAATTAGGCGTACATTTAAGCCTGCAGCAAGTCGCCAATAACCCGAAAGTGGAAATTACCACCCAAAAACTGAATGCAATTCAATTTTAATAATGAGAGAAGGAAAATCTTATGACTTCAATAGAAATTATTCTGGTTACCCTGGTGGCCGCAATTTGCGGCATGGGGAGCGTACTGGACGAACGTCAGACCCATCGTCCGCTGGTGGCCTGTACATTAATCGGTTTGGTACTCGGGGATTTACAATCAGGCATTATTATCGGCGGCACTCTGGAAATGATCGCCCTGGGCTGGATGAACGTGGGTGCCGCTATGGCACCTGATGCGGCTCTGGCCAGCGTAATTGCCGCCATTCTGGTTATTAAGGGCGGGCAGGACAAAGGCAGCGCCATCGCCATTGCCATTCCGGTTGCCGCCGCCGGACAGGTATTAACCATTTTTGTACGTACCCTGACGATTTTCCTACAGCATAAGGCCGACGATTATGCCGCCAAAGCGAATTTCCGCGGTATCGAACTCTGTCATTTCGCCGGGCTGTCCTTACAGGCGCTGCGTGTGGCAATCCCGACCTTTGCCGTTGCCTTAGTCGCAGGTACAGATACGGTTACCGCCGCACTAAACGCAATTCCCGAAGTTGTAACCCGCGGGTTACAAATTGCCGGTGGATTTATTGTAGTGGTGGGATATGCCATGGTAATTAATATGATGCGGGCCGGCGCACTGATGCCGTTCTTCTTTATCGGTTTCGTTATCGCTTCTTTCTCCGATTATAACCTTGTGGGGCTGGGGATGTTGGGCGCCTGTCTAGCAATGCTGTATATCCAGCTAAACCCTCGCTTTAATCAGGCGGCAATGCCGGTCGCTGCACAGAAACGCGAACTGGCGGATGATGAACTTGAAGGTCTATAACGAGGAATAAGATTATGTTACAAACAAAAAAAGAATTAACTAAAGCGGATATTCGCAGCACTTACTGGCGTTCAACCTTCTTATTAGGTTCATTTAACTTCGAACGTATGCAGGCTATGGGCTTCTGCGTATCCATGATTCCGGCAATTAAACGTCTTTACGGTAATAAGGAAGATCAGGCGGCGGCACTAAAACGTCATCTTGAATTTTTTAATACGCAGCCCTGGGTAGCCTCTTCTATTATCGGCGTTACCGCAGCCATGGAGCAGGAACGGGCCAACGGTGCAAAGGATATTGACGATGCCGCCATCAGCGGGGTAAAAGTCGGTTTAATGGGGCCTTTAGCCGGCGTGGGCGATCCTATTTTCTGGGGAACCTTACGCCCGGTGTTGGCGGCCCTCGGTGCCGGTCTGGCCATCAGCGGCAGCTTGCTCGGCCCGCTTTTATTCTTTATCGGAATAAATATTTTCCGTGCGCTAACCCGTTGGTACGGCTTCCAGTACGGTTATGCCAAAGGTACCGAAATTGTGAAGGATATGGGCGGCGGTCGTTTGCAAAAACTGACTCAGGGCGCATCGATTCTCGGGCTATTTGTTATGGGCTCGTTGGTATCTAAATGGACGACGATAAATATTCCCCTGGAGCTTTCCCGTTATCAGGATCAGCTCGGTAATCAGGTCGTAACCAGCGTACAGAGCGTTTTAGATCAGCTTTTGCCCGGTCTGGCCGCATTATTGCTAACCTTCCTTTGTATGTGGTTGCTACGCAAGAAAATTAATGCCATGTATATTATCTTTGCTTTGTTCGGCATAGGTATTCTCGGCTATCACTTCGGCGTTCTGGCATAATTCGGCCGATAACAACGGAACGGGTAATGCCGTTCCGTTGTTCAAGCGGATAAAAAAATATGGCCGAAAACCACCGCTCTTTTGCCCGATCAATCTTTTTACGCACAGGAATAATATGAAACTGAAGCAATTAATCAAACCGCCGCCGGCGGAAGGTTATATCAAGAACAGCTCGCGTCTGGTAACCTTTCTTTTTGTGCTTGCCGGTTTGTTGTACTACCTCTCCGAAAAATACGGCGGCTATGCCGCAATTATCGTACTGAGCATCGCACTGATGGTGTTAATGGGACAAAAAATGCTGATTTCCCAAGCCGATAAAGACTTTAAGGATATGTATTTCGCCCGACGTCAGTTTGAAAGCGGCGGCAATCCGGATTACCTGCGCTTTATTCAGGCCCGGGGTCGACAGATTTTACAGGATAATAAGGTGTTGTCTGAAAAAGGGAAAACCGAATTACAGGCATTATTGAATTATGCGGAGCTAAAGCTCGCCGAGGTAGCAGACAAGAAAGGCGACGGCAAGCAACCTCAGCAATAAAAATCAACCCGCACTCAGTTTCTTTCTCTGAATTCTTTCGGTGTCTGACGATAATCCTTACGGAATACCGCATAAAAATACTGTAGCGAAGGATAACCGCAGATTTCCGCTATTTCCTGAATAGGAATATCGGTTGAACAAAGCATATGTTTAGCACGAGATAATTTTTCCTCATGAATGGCCTGATGAATGGTTTTTCCCAGCTCCCGTTTGAAACGCAATTCCAAATTGGAACGGGAAACCATCAGATGATCCAGTACCTGTTCCACCTTAATCCCCTGAGTGGCATGATGGCGGATATAGTGCATGGCCTGGATAACGAAGGGATCCGTTAACGAAAGATAGTCGGTGGAACGGCGCTGCACCACTTTCAACGGCGGAATCAGCTGCAGCTGCTGCGCGACCGCCTGCCCGCTCAATAAACGATGCAGGGTTTTCGCCGCCTGATAGCCTATCTGGCGAGTCCCCTGTGCTACGGAAGACAAAGAAACTCGGGATAAATAACGAATCAGTTCTTCGTTATCAATACCTATAACACAGAGCTGATCAGGTACAGGTATTTTCAGGTATTCGCACGCCTGCAACAAATGCCTGGCTCGAGCGTCGGTAACCGCAATAATACCGGTATGGGGTTGAAGCGTCCTTATCCAATCAAATAATTTCGACTGCGCTTTTGCCCAGTTTTCCGAATTGGTTTTATCCCCCAGATAAAGGGCGGCAGGGTAATTATATTTTGCGGTTAAGGCTAAAAATGCGTTTTTACGCTCCTGCGACCAATGGCGTTGCTGCTCGGCCGGCAATCCGTAAAAAGCGAAACGATTGATGCCCTTTTGTTGCAGATGCTGAAAAGCGGCTTCCACCAAGGCATAATTATCGGTAGCAATATAAGGAAGATGGGGATAATCGCGCTCATCGGCAAAAGAGCCGCCCACCGCCACCACAGGAACATTAACCCCCCGCAGCAGTTCGCAGGTTTCCTGATCGTCAAAATCGGCGATAATGCCGTCAATGGCAAGACGCTGAATGCTTTCCTTGTGGTAAACGAAATCGTCTTCGACAAAAATATCCCAGGTACATTGCGACGCCTGCAGGTATTGTCCGACCCCTTCCACCACTTCGCGATCATAGACTTTATTGGCATTAAACAACAGTGCGATACGGTAATACTTCTGTTCTGTAACCATTATTTATCCCGATAAGCATTGAATAACCGCTTGTAAGGATACAGAAATTAAACCCGGATTGCTATTAAAGAAGGAAAAAGAAAGTCGGTTGGTTTCGGTCGAATCCCCGACCTATTAAAAATCCGGCCAAAAAACACCGCACTTTAAGCCGGGGAAAGCAGAAAAAGGCGGGATATTTCCCGCCTTAACCTACATTTTTTTCTTACTTACCGTATCCGCCCAGACTGCTAATAATAAGATACCGCCCTTAACGATATACTGCCAGAAGGTCGGTACATCGAGCATACTCATACCGTTATCCAGCGATGCGATAATCAACGCACCTATAATCACACCGAATACGGTACCTATACCGCCGGCCAAACTGGCACCGCCGATAACGCAGGCGGCAATGGCGTCCAATTCCGCATTCTGCCCGGCAGAAGGCGAACCTGCGCCTAATCTGGCGCTCAGAATCAAACCGGCAATAGCGACCATTAAGCCGTTAATGGAGAAAATCGCCAATTTAATACGCTCTACATTAATTCCCGATAATCTGGCCGCTTCTATATTGCCGCCGATAGCGTAAATATGGCGACCGAAAGCGGTTTTCTTGGCGATAAAGATTCCGATAACCGCCAATACGGCAAGTACCAATACCGGGAAAGGAATACCGCGATAGTCGTTTAACAAATAAACGGCCCCCAATACACAAACGGCAAAGAGCCCGTATTTCATCATATCCTTACCGATAGGCGGCAGATCAAGATTCAATTTCGCACGGGATTTACGCTGATAATTACCCCATAACACAAAGCAAACCAAGGCTACCGTAGCCAAAATCATACCCGTACTATCACTGAGATAGCCCTGACCTAAAGTAGTCATCTGCGCACTGACCGGCGAAACCGTGGTACCGTTGGTTAGTCCGATTAACATACCGCGGAAGGCCAACAGCCCCGCCAGGGTAACGATAAAAGAAGGAACTTTCTGATAAGCGACCCACCAACCGTTAAAGGCGCCGATCAACGTACCCAAAGCTAGGGTAACCGCAATGGTTAGAGGTAACGGCCAGCCCCACCACACATCGGCAATTGCGGCAAAACCGCCGAGCAATCCCATCAGAGAACCTACCGACAAATCAATTTCGGCGGAAATAATCACGAACACCATACCTATGGCAAGAATTCCGGTGATCGAGGTCTGACGCAACAGGTTGGAAATATTTCTGGCACTTAAATAAGCACCGTCCGTTGCGACGGAGAAAAAAATCATAATCACCACAATGGCGATCAACATAATATAAACTTGTAAATTAATCGATTTAAGCTTAGACATAGATTACTCCTTCAGCGCAACTTCCATCACCTGTTCCTGGCTGAGATCATTATTGATTAAATTCGCTTTTATTTTTCCCAGATGCATAACCAATACGCGATCACTAATCCCCAATACTTCCGGCAGTTCGGAAGATATAACAATTATCGCCATACCTTCTTTTGCCAGTTCATTGATCAGTTTATAGATTTCGTATTTAGCCCCCACATCTATTCCTCGGGTCGGTTCGTCCAGAATAAGTACCTTAGGGCTTAATAATAAGGATTTCGCCAATATCGCTTTTTGTTGATTACCGCCGCTCAAACGGCCGATGGCCAGTTCGGCGGAAGAAGTTTTCACTTTCAGATTTTCAATTGAACGATGAATCACGGTTTCTTCCAAGGGTTCGTTGATCACCTGTTTGGCAAAACAATATTGTTGCAACGAAGAGAGGGTGATATTTTTACCCACGCCCATTATCGGAATAATGCCGTGTTTTTTTCGATCTTCCGGCACCATAAATATTTTATGTGCAATGGCCTGAGCGCAGTTTTTAATCGAAACCTTTTGTCCGTCAAGATAAATATCCCCCTGATACTTACCCGCATAGGAACCGAAAATACATTGCACCATTTCCGTACGCCCGGAACCCACCAGTCCCGCCACACCGAGAATTTCACCGGCATGCAGGGTAAAAGAGGCGTTATCCACCCGTTTAATATGGGTATTCACCGGATGCCAGGCAGACAAATTTTCCACCCGCAGCACTTCCTGTTTAATCTGATGTTCTTCATGAGGGTACAGCGAGGTAATTTCGCGTCCCACCATCATGGTGATTATATCGTCTTCCGACATACCGGCAGCATCGCGCGTCCCTATATGTTCGCCGTCGCGAATTACACAGATTTTATCGGAAATCGCCTTAACTTCATTGAGTTTATGGGAAATATAAATACAGGAAATGTTATGGGCTTTTAAATCTTCAATCAGATTGAGCAGAATCGCTGTTTCCTTTTCCGTTAGGGAGGCGGTCGGTTCGTCCAGAATCAGTAAGCGCACTTGTTTATTAAGCGCCTTAGCGATTTCCACCAGCTGTTGCTGTCCCAGTCCCAGTTCGCCTACCTTGGTATTAGGATCCACCTCCAACTGTACTTGCTTCAGAATAGTTTTGCAGCGCAGGTACATTTCGTTATCGTCGGTCAGTCCCCCTTTGATAATTTCATTACCCAGGAACATATTTTCAAGAACGGACATATTTTTAACCAGCGCCAGTTCCTGATGGATAATCGAAATCCCCTTTTCTTCCGTATCCTTAATCCCCTTAGCAATTAAAGGTTCTCCGCCGAAAAAGATTTCACCGCTATAATCGCCGTGGGGATAAATACCGCATAACACTTTCATCAAAGTGGATTTACCCGAACCGTTTTCGCCGCAAAGAGATAAGATTTCACCGCTATCCAATGACAGGGAAATATCATTTAACGCCGTAACATCACCGAATTTTTTGGTGATATTTTTCATTTCCAGTAATTGCGCCATAAGTTACTCCGTCAAGCCGTAAAAACAGGGCGGCCTGACACCGCCCCTTATCCTTATTGATAAACCGCCTCTTTACTGTGGAAACCGTCCTTAATAATGGTTTCATCGATATTATCTTTGTTCACCGCAATCGGATCCAACAAATAGGCCGGAATATTTTTCAGACCGTTGTTAAGCTCGGCGTTGGTATCTATTTTTTCACCTTTACCCAGTTGTACCGAAATTTCCGCGGCTTTATCCGCCAAATTGGTAATAGGTTTGTATACGGTCATGGTTTGAGTTCCCGCTACAATACGTTTAATCGCGGCCAAATCGGCATCCTGACCGGAAATAGCCACCTTACCGGAAAGCCCCTGTGCGCTCAGCGCCTGAATGGCACCGCCTGCAGTGGCATCATTGGAAGCCACTACCGCATCAATATTATTTTTATTTGCAGTTAAGGCGTTTTCCATAATCTGCAATGCTTTTTCTGCTAACCAGGAATCGACCCATTGATCACCGACCACTTTAATTTTTCCGCCGTCAATTAAAGGCTGCAATACCTTCATTTGTCCCTTTCTGAACAATTTTGCATTATTGTCCACCGGCGAACCGCCCATTAAGAAATAGTTTCCTTCCGGTTTTTCTTTAATCAGGCTTTGCGCCTGCAATTCACCCACCTTCTCGTTATCGAAGGAAACATAAAAATCCAAATCGGCATTATTGATTAAACGGTCGTAGGCCAATACCTTGATCCCTTCCCGTTTGGCTTCCGCAATCACGTTACTTAAGGCTTCGCCGTTAAACGGAATAATCACCAGCACGTCCACTCCGCGATTGATCATGTTTTCAATTTGTGAAATCTGGGTCTGATCATTACCGTTCGCCGATTGTACGAAAACCTTCGCCCCTAAGGATTCCGCTTTATTTACAAAAATATCTCTGTCTTTCTGCCATCTTTCCAAACGTAAATCATCAATAGACATGCCGATGGTCAAATCTTTTGCTGTCGCACTGGTGCTGAACACCGTCATAGCGGCGGCTAAGGATAATAAAACATGCTTAATTTTCATAATGATGCCTCATAGATAGTTAAGTTAATCTTGGTACAGAGCGAATACGGATTACTCTGGCTATAGTTTCGGTAGGATAGGAAAGGCCTTCAATTATCAAATCTTCTAAACCTATTACGTTTTTTCTCTTTTGTGATCCGCTGCACAATAAACAATTATCTTAAATCGCAAGTGAAATAACGTAATTGATCCCTCTTTGCTTTTAAGAAATGATGAGGCCGAAATTAATTCCACAGGAGAATGTTATGTCTAACTATTTTGATAAAATCGAAAAAGTGAAATACGAAGGTGAAAACAGCACCAATCCTTTTGCTTACAGATATTATGATGCGAACAAAGTGATTTTAGGCAAAACCATGGCGGAACATTTGCGCCTGGCGGTATGTTATTGGCATACCTTTTGCTGGAACGGCAATGATATGTTCGGGGTAGGTTCTCTTGATCGCAACTGGCAGAAAAATAGTGATGCGCTGGCCGGTGCAAAACAAAAAGCCGATATCGCCTTTGAATTTTTCAGCAAATTAGGCATTCCTTATTATTGTTTCCACGATGTGGACATCGCACCTGAAGGTAATTCCTTTAAAGAATATTTGAATAATTTCCATACTATCGTTGATATTTTGGAACAAAAACAGGCTCAAACCGGAGTAAAACTGCTGTGGGGTACGGCCAACTGTTTTACTAACCCGCGTTATATGTCCGGAGCGGCAACCAATCCGAATCCGGAAGTATTCGCCTGGGCGGCGGCGCAGGTATTTACCGCAATGAACGCTACTCAGCGTTTGGGCGGTGAAAACTACGTATTATGGGGCGGCCGCGAAGGATACGAAACCCTGCTGAACACGGATTTAAAACGGGAACGCGAACAAATCGGCCGTTTTATGCAGATGGTGGTGGAACATAAACATAAAATCGGCTTCAAAGGCACATTGTTAATCGAACCTAAACCGCAGGAACCGACCAAACATCAATATGATTACGATGTGGCTACGGTTTACGGCTTCCTTAAACAGTTCGGTTTGGAAAAAGAAATCAAAGTAAATATCGAAGCCAATCACGCTACTCTGGCGGGCCATACCTTCCAGCATGAAATCGCCACCGCCTGCGCTCTGGATATTTTCGGATCCATTGATGCCAACCGCGGCGATCCGCAATTAGGCTGGGATACCGATCAATTCCCGAACAGCGTGGAAGAAAATACGCTGGTAATCTATGAAATTCTGAAAAACGGCGGCTTTACCACCGGCGGATTTAACTTTGATGCAAAAATCCGTCGTCAGAGTATCGACCGCTACGACCTGTTCCACGGGCATATAGGCGCAATTGATGTTCTGGCATTATCCTTAGAGCGCGCCGCTAAAATGCTGACGGATAAATCCCTTGAAAATATCGTGGCGCAACGTTATGCCGGCTGGGAACAGGGAATCGGCCAACAGATTTTAAATCAACAGGCATCTCTCGAAAGTCTGGCAAACTTTGTTCAACAATCGGAAATCGCACCACAACCGGTTTCCGGCCAGCAGGAATATTTAGAGAATTTAGTTAATCGCTATATTTATAAATAATTAAAGCGCAAAAGTGCGGTACTTTTTTATCAGTTTTTTTATTGGATTCGCTATGATTAAAGCGACCAAAAAAACAACCGAAAAAGACCGCACTTTTTACTACCGCATTTATTCCTAATAAGGAGTTTCCATGTATATAGGTATAGATCTCGGCACCTCCGGGGTAAAAGCCGTTTTACTTGACGAAGCGCAGAACCTTATTGCCAGCGCGCAACATTCCCTCCCAATTTCCCGTCCGCAACCTCTTTGGTCGGAACAGAATCCCCAGGATTGGTGGCAAGCAACCGACAACGTAATGCGCGAGCTTGCCGGCCACCGGGATTTACATGAAGTTAAAGCGATCGGCTTAACCGGACAAATGCACGGCGCCACCCTGTTGGACAGCAATGATCAGGTATTGTCTCCCGCAATTCTATGGAACGACGGTCGTAGTGCGCAGGAATGTGCAGAGTTGGAAAATATGGTGGCGAAATCACGTGAAATTACCGGCAATCTGATGATGCCGGGATTTACCGCACCTAAATTAAAATGGGTAAATAAGCATCAGCCGCAGCTGTTTGAAAAAATCGCCAAGGTTTTGTTGCCGAAAGATTATCTGCGCCTATTACTAACCGGCGAATACGCCACCGATATGTCCGATGCTTCAGGTACCATGTGGCTGGATGTGGCCAACCGTTGCTGGAATCGGGAATTACTGCAAGCCTGTGCACTGGACCAAAGTAAAATGCCGCAATTATTCGAAGGTAACCAGATTACCGGTTATTTGCGTCCGGCTCTGGCACAACAATGGGGTATGCACAGCGTTCCCGTAGTTGCTGGTGGCGGCGACAATGCGGCGGGAGCGGTCGGTATCGGCTTACATAAAGCCGGACAGGCAATGCTTTCCCTCGGTACTTCCGGTGTATATTTCGTGGTTACCGATAAATTCAGCGCCAATCCGGCGAAAGCGGTACATAGTTTTTGTCATGCCCTGCCTGATCGCTGGCATCTGATGTCGGTAATTTTAAGTGCCGCCTCGGCAGTAGACTGGGCCAACCGCGCTCTGGGCATCAATGATATAGCCGATCTTTTCCGGCGTGTCGAGCAATGTACTCAGCAATCGGAAGCGATTTTCTTACCTTATTTATCCGGCGAACGAACCCCGCATAATGATCCTTACGCCAAAGGCATATTCTGGGGGCTCAGTCATAACGACAATGCAACCAGCATGGCTAAAGCGGTAGTGGAAGGGGTTAGTTTTGCGTTGGCGGAAGGAATTGATGTTCTGCATGAAACCGGTGCTTGCTCGGAAAATATCACCCTTATCGGCGGCGGAGCTAAAAGTCATTACTGGCGCCAGTTATTGGCGGATATCAGCGGCAGAACCTTCGAATATCGTAGCGGCGGTGATGTGGGACCTGCGCTGGGAGCGGCCAAATTGGCACAAATAGCCCTTTATCCCGAACAGGATTTAGAACAATTGTGTAAACCGCTGAAACTGGAACAAACCTATTATCCGGATAAGGCGAAAACCGAGGCATATGCCGGAAAACGGGAAACATTCGCTCGGATTTATCGGGGATTGAAAGGATTGTAATCCTTTTATCCGCCGTTAAAGGTTAAATAAATATCAAAACGGTGGTTTTTGGTTTCCCGGCTGAAATCCGGTTTTTTACCGGCCAGAAAATCCGCATAAGCCGGGCGCTTCACAACCACTCGTTTTTTTGCCAATGCTAACGCCGGCGCCAATAGTTCGTCGGCATCGGCATCGGCTCCCACCAACTGCTGAAACAAACGCATTTCTTTTTTAACCAGAGCGCTTTTCTGTTTGTGCGGATACATGGGATCGAGGTAAACCACATCGGCGCTTATTTGTTGCGGATCCAAATTGCGAATATGGGATTCGTTCAGTAATTGCAGATTATTACTCAGCATTGCGCCTATATGGGGATCCGCATAGGCGCGACGCAAGCCGTCCTGCAACAGTAAATAAACCGCCGGATGGCGTTCCAACAGGCGCACGCGACAACCGAGAGAAGCCAATACAAAAGCATCTCTGCCCAGCCCTGCGGTAGCATCGATAATATCAGGCAAATATTCGCCTTTTATACCTACCGCCTTAGCGACTGCTTCCGCCCGACCACCGCCGAATTTTCGCCGATGAGCCATAACACCGCTGCTAAAATCCACATATACCGCACCTAATTTAGGTTCGTTTAATTTACGCAGTTCCAGTCTTGTTCCTTGTGCGCAAACAATTTGCACCAGGGCGATTTCTCCCTCGGCACAATCCTGCAGCCCCTTAGTTTGACAAAGTGCGGTAAATTCTCCTGCATTTCCCGTTTCACAGATTAATCGTATATTCATATTATTTCCGAACTAACCAAACCCCGCTTTCCATATGTTCCGTATAAGGGAACTGATCAAACAGGGCGGCACGTTGAATACTATGGGTTGCACACAATTGCGCTAAATTATCGCATAGGGTATGGGGATTACAGGAGATATACAGAATCCGTTGATATCCGCTGATCAATTTTAACGTCTGCTTATCCAGCCCGGCGCGTGGCGGATCAACCAAAACGGTATCGCATTGATAAGCGTCGAGATCAATATTCTGTAAACGATTAAACTTTCTTACCCCGTTAAGGGCCTGGGTAAATTCCTCCGCCGACATACGAATAATATGCAAATTATTAATATTATTGGCGGCAATATTAAACTGTGCCGCAGCTACCGAAGGCTTAGCGATTTCAGTAGCCAGTACCTTGTTGAAATTAGCCGCCAGCGCCACGGAAAAATTACCGTTGCCACAATAAAGCTCAAGTAAATCGCCACGGCTGCCGGCGGTACAATCCATCGCCCATTCCAGCATTTTTATATTGATTCGGGCATTCGGCTGAGTGAAGCTGTTTTCCACTTGGCGATAAATATAGTTTTTTCCTTTCAGCGCTAAAACCTCATCAACAAAATCCTGTTGTAAACAGATTTTCTGTTTACTGGCGCGCCCGATAAGCTGCAAATCGAAACCCTTTTGCTGTAACTTATTTTTCAATATTTGTGCGGCTTCAATCCATTCCTGTTGCAAAACTTTATGATAAAGCAGACTGACGATTATTTTATTACTCAGGGTACTTAAATAATCTATCTGAAATAATTTATGGCGCAGAATTTCTTTTTCTTTCAGCAGAGGCAGCAAGGCTTTCATCATCACATTGATCAGTTCGCTCGCCACCGGAAAACTATCCACCCGATAGCAACGGCCGCTTTGCTGATCAAACATCACATGGTAAAAATCATCTTTGTCGTGCCAAATACGAAATTCCGCCCGCATTCGATAATGCTGCGGGGGAGAAGCGAAAACTTCAAGTGCCGGTGCGTCAAAAGGGGCTAAAAGTGCGGTTAGTTTTTGCGTTTTTTTGTTCAATAAGTCCGAATATTGTTCAAGAGGTAAAGACTGCATATGATGTATTCCAAAATAAACCGCACAGATTCTATCATAGCGGAGAAAAAAATAAGAACTTCGAAGCGGGCGGTAACCGATAAAAGAACGGGGCTTTTTCAAGCCCCTTATTTTTATTTTACAGGTTGAAAGGTCGAATATAAGGCAACATACCTTTTTCCAGCATTTCTACAATACCGCTGTGATGATCATTACCTAAACCGCGTAATTCAAAGGTAATACCGAAACTGTTGTCGTAGAAAACTTCTTTATCGTTGCTATAACTGCGATTGGATTTACTGGTCAAATAGCGTCTGGCACCTACTCCCATCGACCAACAACAGGTGTTGTAGCGGATACCCGCATATTGTTCCACCGCTTTACCCAAGGCAATATCATGATAATAACGACCGACCAACGCCCAATTATCACTAAGCTCCCAGGCGGCAGTAATACCGACTTGCTTTATATTCTGATTGTAGCTGTTGGCACCGGAGGTCAGGTTCTGATTAATATAGTCTTTACTGGCGTAACGATAGTTCAGTTGTAACAGATTGCTCTTTTCCGGATTAAATTCAAGACTGGCATTGGCCAACGAAACTTCATTCAGGCGCGTATCGTACTGATAGCTGCCCCGCCAGTTCCAGCTGTCGCTGATCTTCCAGTTATTTTCCAGCGACCAAGAGGAAGAACGCCCCGAGGTGGCATTTTTATCATCAATGCGCGAATTATTCAAATAAACAGTTTGTCCCAGAGAAAGATTAAAACGTTCTTCGGCATTTTGATCATAAAAACGGGAGGTTCCGCCCAGGGTAATCTGATTAGCGGAAGCTATTCTGTCTAAACCGCTGTAACGGCGATCACGGAATAATGAAAAATAATCCTGCTGTAATAAGGCGGAATCATAGCCGAAACCAAGGTATTCGGTATTCAGTCTGGAACCTATATTACTTTGGTCCTTATAAGGACGGTATAAATATTGAATATGAGGTTCCAATGTTTGCGTATAACCTTGGATAAAGCTTTGGTTACTGGCCAGAACCGTCTGTAAATCCACTTTCAGCTGAGGCAGAACACGGTTTACCGAACGCTGTACCTCTTCCGCCCCGGCGCCGTTACCTTTCTTCTGCTGATAATGGGTAGCATACAGTTTGGTTTCGATATTCATGCTGCCGTATCGGTTGGAAAGCGGCAGATTAAGGCTGGGTTCGAGATGAAAACGCCATGCGGTCGGCATTAAATTGCTTTCATTATCGAAATGTACCGCCTGTGCAAACAGTTTGAAATCCAGCCACCCCTGCGCTAAACCGTTGCGATAATAATTGTAATCGATTTGCGGTAAGGCATAGTAAGGACCTATATCCACTTCGTCAAACACTTGGAACTGTTTGGAGGAAATGGATAAATTATAGTTAGGCTGATAATAGCTGAGTTTAAAGGTTTGATCCGCGTAACCGTCGGTACTGCTGCCGTAAGGAGAATCGAAATCGGTAAAATAGCGCTTATCGCTTACTTTGGTATAGTTAATGGAAAGACGCCAGTTATCCAGCAATTTGGCATAATGAGTCCAGTAGAACAGGTGGCGGGATTTATTTTCCCCGATATAATCCTTATAACGATCACGGCTTAAATATTCACCGGCAATTTTACCTTCACCCAATAAGGTTAAATAGCGGAATTCGCCGTTTAATTGCCAACCGCGGTGCGACATATACTTAGGTGCCAAGGTCATATCGTAATTAGGAGCTATATTCCAGTAAACCGGCTGAGAATACCAGTAACCATCGCGACTGGAAGAACCTGCTGCGGGGAACAATAACCCGGAGCGACGGCGATCACCGATTGGAAACTGTAAATAAGGAGTATAAAAAACCGGTACGCCGGCTACTTTAAAACGGGCATGCCACATTTCCGCATATTCTTCCTTTATATGCTGGCGCATTTCCACAGCCTCTATGCTCCAGGATTTATCATCAGGCAGACAGGAAGTAAAAACGGCATTTTTCAGCAAACGGTAATCGGCACGCATTTCGGCACTTTCGGCACTACCGCGACCTTGCCGACCTACAAACTGATAATCGGCATTCTCCAGATCCGCATCTTTACTGTTAAGATTTATTTTTGCATTATCTCCCTTCAGATTAATTAGATTATCCTTGTAATCAAATCCCTTTCTCACATAGGCATAACGCTGTATATTCGCCCCGCCGCCGGATTGCACCACTTCCGCCTGTTCGGAAATCAGATGACGATTCCCCTGCTTCAATTCCACATTTCCCTGATAAAGGGCATTTTTCGATTGATTCAGCTCCGCACTGTCCGCTTCAATATAAACCGGCAGATTATTTACATCACCGCTAACAGGTTCTCCGCTAAAATGCGGCACAGCGGCTAAACAGCGGGCGGTTAAATCCGCATATCCCTGGCTACTGTAAAAAAGGGTTAATAAAGAAAAGGAAAGTAGGCTATAGGCGTTTTTTTTCATCGGGTCATTATTCCAGCTAAAAATTGGCAAAATTATACTCTAAAATTCGAGTTTTATACAGACGGAGGGAATAGCTCAAACTTACTTGTTTTCCCTATTTTTACAAAAACAATCATTGAGATGATCATCCACCAGTCCCATGGACTGCATAAAGGCATAGCAGATGGTTTCACCAACAAAAACAAAGCCTTTTTTCTTTAAAGCCTTAGACATGGCGGCGGAAATTTCACTTTTTGTCGGTACCGCTTTAAGTTCGGGAATATCATTTACACGCGGCCGATGATCCACAAAAGACCAAATAAAATCACTGAAATTTTGACCGCTCTTTTCCATGGCCAGATAAGCTCGGGCATTAGTTACCACGGCCTGCAACTTCGCCCTGTGGCGGATAAGTCCCGGGTTATGCGCCAACCTATCGATATCCTGCGCCGTCATTGCCGCAATCTTTACCGGATCAAAAAAATAAAAGGCATGGCGGTAATTTTCTCTTTTTTTGAGAACGGTAATCCATGATAGCCCCGCCTGCTGACCTTCCAGACAAATTTTTTCAAATAGTTTCAAGCTGTCGTATTCCGGTTTTCCCCACTCATTGTCATGATAATTAAGATAAAGCTCGGAACTTTCACACCAAGAACAGCGTTTAAGCATAATGACTCCGTTATTTGTGATCAAAATCACAGTTATCCGATTGAAATATCAGTATTATTAACAGTTGGTTGTCCTTTTTTTAAGGATTGCTCTATCAATTCCAATGATAAAATACATGCCAAACCCATTTAAATATATGTTATCGTATTCTCATTCAGGTAACAGATTTTATTATCAGAATAAATTTCACCAGCAAACTAAAAGTAGTAGAGGAAAATTATGATTACACAACTGGATGCACTGCGCAATATGACCGTTGTCGTCGCCGATACCGGAGATATAGAAGCTATTAAGAAATATCAGCCACAAGATGCTACCACCAATCCTTCTCTGATTTTAAGTGCATCAGCCCTGCCGCAATATGCCAATCTGATTGATGATGCCGTTGCCTATGCCAAAGCTCAAAGCCGGGATAAAGCGCAACAATTAATCGATGCCGAGGATAAACTGGCGGTGAATATAGGCTTGGAAATTCTGAAAATTGTGCCGGGACGCATATCCACCGAAGTAGATGCCCGACTTTCCTATGATACTCAGGCTACGGTGGAAAAAGCGCGTAAACTGATTGCCCTTTACAACCAGGCCGGTATTCCGAATGAACGTATTCTGATTAAGATAGCCTCCACCTGGCAGGGAATCCGTGCGGCGGAAATTCTGGAAAAGGAAAATATTAACTGTAATCTGACCCTATTATTCTCTCAGGCACAAGCCAGAGCCTGTGCCGAAGCGGGTGTTTATCTTATTTCTCCTTTTGTCGGTCGTATTCTCGACTGGTACAAAGCCAATGGTGAGAAAAAAGACTACGCGCCTCATGAAGATCCGGGCGTAATCTCCGTCAGCCAAATCTATGACTATTACAAACGCTATGGATATAACACCATCGTTATGGGTGCCAGCTTCCGCAATATCGGTGAAATCACCGAATTGGCGGGTTGCGATCGTCTGACCATTGCACCGGCTTTATTAAAAGAATTACAGGAAAGCAGCAACGAGCTGGTTCGTAAACTGGAATTCAAAGGTGAAATCCAGGCTAAACCGGAACCTTTGACCGAAAGCCAATTTTACTGGCAGCATAACAGCGACGCCATGGCGGTGGAAAAACTGGCCGAAGGTATCCGTAAATTCGGTGCGGATATTGAAAAACTGGAAGCTATGTTGAGCGCTAAGCTTTAATCTGGCTTTATAAGCCTTTAATTTCAATGAAATAGAGAAAATGCAATCGGACAAATGGCAAAGATTGCATTTTTTTAAACTATTAAATAACGGAAAACAATCAATATGAAAAAATATCTTATTATTCCTATTATGGTTCTCGGTCTAAGTGCTTGCGTAGGCCTCGAGCATAACCAGTCAACCCGGGCAAATGCAGCGCCTCAGCAAAGCGGACAAAGCGTTCCCTTAACGCCGGAACAATATGCTAAGCTTGCCGATGCCATCAATAAAAATAAAAAGCAGATCATTGATCAACTTAATAAAGGTTTGAATGAAAATTTACAGGGAAAAACCATTAGCGTAGCCCCGCAACAAGAATAGCAAATAGCAGTTTTTGAACTTGTAATACCAAAAAACCCTCTGAAAATTGATTATCTTTCAGGGGGTTTTTTATATTTATCCTTTTAATAAGCAAAATATTATTGCTAATCGCCTGTGGATAAGATGACGAAAACTTTGTAGAAAATCTGTATTTAACCCATGTACAAAAAAATCGTCCTTAGCAACTGTGTATAAGTAGGTAATTTATACACAGGTTTTAACCGGGTTCCAGGTCGGATCCTAACAGTTTTAAATAAGATCCAAGTTGTTTATTTAAAAGGGAAAAAGGATCTTATGCACATCGTAAAAGGATCCTAATAATTATAGTAATAAGATCTTTATCTATATATTTAAGATCTTTTATTACTTAAAACCACTTTCCGATCCGAGGGAAAATAGCAGAGGATCTTTATCACAGGGATCAATAAAAGCCCCTTTGAAGCTTGTTAAAATTTAAGTACAATAGCCGATTATTTCCAAATCACATCAAAAAAGATCAAATCATCTTTACAAGGTCAATATGTTTTATACCGAAAATTATGACGTCATTGTCATCGGCGGCGGTCATGCCGGTACCGAAGCCGCATTAGCTCCCGCCAGAATGGGAATTAAAACCTTACTACTTACCCATAATATAGATACTTTAGGACAGATGTCCTGTAATCCGGCTATCGGCGGCATCGGCAAAGGGCATCTGGTCAGAGAAATAGATGCCATGGGCGGATTAATGGCCAGTGCGGCGGATCAGGCCGGGATTCAGTTTCGTACTTTAAATGCCAGTAAAGGTCCGGCGGTACGCGCTACAAGAGCCCAGGCGGATCGTGTTTTGTATCGCCAGGCGGTAAGGATCGCACTGGAAAATCAGCCGAATTTGGATATTTTCCAACAGGAAGTTACGGATATTATTTTAGAGCAGGATAGCGTTTGTGCGGTTACGACGAAAATGGGGCTTAAATTTAGCGCTAAAGCGGTAGTATTAACCGCAGGTACTTTTTTAGCCGGTAAGATCCATATAGGTTTGGAAAATTATAGCGGCGGACGGGCGGGAGATCCGGCTTCCGTTAATTTAGCCGAGCGTTTACGTGAGCTGGGGTTGCGAACCGGTCGCCTGAAAACGGGTACGCCGCCGCGTTTAGATGCCCGAACCATCAATTTTGATCTTCTGGCCAAACAATATGGTGATGAACAGCTGCCGGTGTTTTCTTTTATGGGCAGCAAAGATCAACATCCCCGTCAGATCCCTTGCTATATCACACATACCAATGAACAAACCCATGAAGTGATCCGCAATAATTTGGATCGCAGTCCGATGTACGCCGGAATTATAGAGGGGATCGGCCCCCGTTACTGCCCTTCCATCGAAGATAAGGTAATGCGTTTTGCCGAACGGAATTCTCATCAGATCTACCTTGAACCCGAAGGTTTAACCAGTAATGAGATCTATCCGAACGGGATTTCCACCAGCCTGCCCTTTGACGTTCAAATGAAGATCGTTAATTCCATGTACGGGCTGGAAAAAGCGCGAATCGTTAAGCCCGGTTATGCCATTGAATACGACTATTTTGATCCGCGCGATTTGAAACCTTCACTGGAAACCAAAGCGATAAAGGGACTGTTCTTTGCCGGACAGATTAACGGAACTACGGGTTATGAAGAAGCGGCGGCACAGGGATTGCTGGCCGGCATTAATGCCGCCTTATATGTGCGCGAGCAGGAAGCTTGGTATCCGCGTCGCGATCAGGCTTATATGGGCGTCCTGGTAGACGATCTCTGTACCTTGGGTACCAAGGAACCTTATCGCGTGTTTACCTCCCGTGCCGAGTATCGCCTGTTATTACGCGAAGATAATGCGGATATTCGTTTAACTCCTATTGCTCATCAATTGGGTTTAATTGATGAAAAACGTTGGGCCCGCTTTAATCAGAAAATGGAAAATATCGAACGGGAACGGCAACGTTTAAGCCAGATTTGGCTGCATCCGCGTTCCGAATATCTGGACGAAGCCAATCAGGTATTAGGAAGCCCCTTGGTACGAGAAGCCAACGGAGAAGATTTATTGCGCCGTCCGGAAATGAATTATCAGATTTTAACCGCACTTACACCTTTTAAGCCGGCTATGGATGATAAAGAAGCGGTAGAACAGGTTGAAATAGCGATTAAATATCAGGGTTATATTGAGCACCAGCAAGAAGAAATCGAGCGCCGTAAGCGCCATGAAAATACCTTAATCCCGGCGGATTTCGATTATACTTCCATTTCCGGTTTATCCAATGAAGTCCGTGCAAAACTGGAACAGCATCGCCCGGTATCCATCGGGCAGGCGAGCCGTATTTCGGGAATTACGCCGGCGGCGATTTCCATTTTGCTGGTTTATCTTAAAAAACAGGGTATGCTCAAACGCGGCGAATAAGGAAGCGACAATGAATAATCTCCGGCAACAGCTAAGTTTAAAATTGGAAACTCTGCTGAATAAGACCGCACTTTCGATTACCGATCAGCAAAAGCAACAATTAGTGCAGCTCGTGCTTTTGCTGCATAAATGGAATAAGGCTTATAATCTTACCTCCGTTCGTGATCCGGCGGAAATGCTGGTGAAACATATTCTGGACAGCATTATTGTCAGTCCCTACTTACAAGGAAGCCGTTTTATTGATGTGGGTACCGGCCCGGGCTTGCCCGGACTGCCCTTAGCCATTATCAATCCGGATAAACACTTTGTGTTGCTGGACAGTCTTGGCAAACGTATCAGCTTTATTCGTAATGCGTTACGCGAGCTGGGGTTAAATAATGTTACGCCGGTATTAAGCCGGGTGGAAGAATTTAAACCCGATCACCAATTTGACGGAGTACTTAGCCGCGCCTTCGCTTCTCTGAAGGAAATGAGCAGATGGTGCCGGCATTTACCGCACCGAGAAGGATTTTTTTATGCGTTGAAGGGCCAGTTTCAACCGCTGGAAGCACAGGAACTGGATAAAGAGTTCGTTATTTCTCAGGTTATTAGGCTGGAAATACCGGAATTGATCGGGGAACGTCATTTGGTTTTGATCCGAATTGAAGAGGAAGAATAAATATCCTATTCACCCGGACATAATTTTTTCAAAAATGTTAACTGTGTAACATTTTTGATACATTGATTATATTGCATTAATCAGCGTTATCCGTATAATTTAGACGTTTGTTTGTATTTGAAAAGTAATAGAAAATAATAATGTCCTTAGTGCTGGCTAACACAAAAAGGTTATATATCAAAGCCTTTCTAGTCGAGTTATTACTTATTTTTATCTGTGCCGGCATAGTTTATCTTTTGTTTGCACACAAATTTTCATCCTTTTTGTTAGGATCGCTGATTGCTTTTGTACCCCAGATTGCTTTTATCGGCTATGCGCTTTTCATCAAAAGCCATGTTCCGGTAGAAAACAAAGCCAAAGTTCTTTACCAAAGTGAAGGCTTAAAATTGGCATTAACCGTGAGTTTTTTTATATTGGTATTCGTCTGTTTAAAGCCGGACTTCGCAGGACTCTTTACGGGTTATTTTATTTTCATTATTCTGAATAATCTGTTGCCCCTGCTGTTTAATCTAAACTCGAATCGCCAATAAAGCTGGCGTCGATAATTTCTGTAATCGGTGATTATCGGCGTTTATAAAGATTTATTAACAATTGTAGGATTATAATATGTCTGCTGAAGGTGCATCTCAAACTTCAATTGAATATATCCAGCATCACCTTACCTTTCTAACTTCGGGTGAAGGTTTTTGGGCATTCAATATCGATTCTCTTTTCTTTACTCTGGTAACAGGTTTTATTTTCCTGACTATTTTTTATAAAACCAGTAAAAAAATGACCACCGGCGTACCGGGAAAATTGCAATGTTTGGTAGAAATGCTGGTGGAATGGGTTGACGGCGTAGTTAAAGAAAACTTTAACGGCAACCGCGCGCTGGTTGCCCCCCTGGCGTTAACCATTTTTGTCTGGGTTTTTCTAATGAACCTGATTGACTTGATACCGGTGGATTATTTACCTCAAATCGGACAAATGCTGAATATTCATTATTTGCGCGCCGTACCTTCCGCCGATATGAACATCACTTTCAGCCTGGCTATCGGCGTTTTCTGTCTGATCCTGTTCTATACGGTAAAATCAAAGGGCGTAAGCGGCTTAGTTAAAGAATATACGATGCACCCTTTCAATCATCCCGCCTTTATTCCGGTAAATTTACTGCTTGAAACGGTAACCCTGGTGTCCAAACCTATTTCGTTGGCGCTGCGTCTGTTCGGTAATATGTATGCGGGCGAGTTAATCTTTATTTTGATCGCCGTAATGTACAGCTCTAATATTGCGGTGGCGGCTTTAGGCTTACCGCTGCAACTGGCCTGGGCTATTTTCCACATTCTGATTGTGATACTGCAGGCATTCGTATTTATGATGTTAACCGTGGTTTATTTAGGTATAGCCTATAATAAATCGGAGCAACATTAGGATTTGTTTTTATTTAACCTTTAACCAACAATCGCGGCTGGAAAGCCGTTTTAACCAAACTGGAGAAAACTATGGAAACTGTAATCAGTGCAACTATCATCGCATCAGCCATTATGCTTGCATTTGCCGCATTAGGTACGGGCATCGGCTTCGGTATTCTTGGTGGTAAATACCTTGAATCTGCAGCTCGTCAGCCTGAATTAGCCAACTCTTTATTGACTAAAATGTTTATTGTAGCGGGCTTATTGGATGCGATCGCGATGATTGCTGTAGGTATCGGTTTATATTTTGCATTTGCAAATCCATTTGCTTCATTGTTGGGTTAATTCTGAAACGGACTACTCTGATTAAGAGTAATAACCAACTTTAAAGGAGGTACCGTTGTGAATATCAACGCAACATTAATCGGCCAGACCATTGCATTTATCATCTTCGTATGGTTTTGCATGAAATTCGTATGGCCGCCGATCATCAAGGCTATTGAAGAACGTCAGAGTTCTATTGCCAATGCGCTGGCTTCTGCCGAAGCGGCAAGAAAAGAGCAGGCGGATACGCAAATACTGGCCGAACAGGAAATTAATAAAGCCAAGGTTCAGGCTCAGGAAATTCTGGACTTAGCCAATAAACGGCGCAATGAAATTCTGGACGAAGTAAAAGCCGAGGCGGAAGCCGCTAAAGCAAAAATTATCGAACAGGGTTATGCTGAGATCGAAGCCGAGCGTAAACGCGTACAAGAAGAATTACGGGTTAAAGTGGCATCGCTTGCCATCGCCGGGGCGGAGAAAATTGTGGGCCGTACAGTTGATGAAGCGGCTAACAATGACATTATTGATAAATTAGTTGCAGAACTATAAAAGGTCGGGCCTATGTCAGAATTAACTACCATAGCTCGCCCTTACGCCAAAGCGGCATTTGATTTTGCGCTGGAAAATGCTGCGGTGGAAAAATGGACGGAAATGTTGAATTTTGCCGCCGTTGTGGTTGATAACGAAAAAATTCGTAGTTTTTTAACCGGATCTTTTTCCGCACAGAAGATTGCCGACAGCTTTATTTCCGTCTGTGGCGAACAACTTGATCAATATGGGCAGAATTTTATTCGGTTAATGGCTGAAAATAAGCGTTTAACCGTTCTTCCCGCAGTTTTTCAGCAATTCTGCGCCTATGTGGAAGAACATAATGCGGTAACGGAAGTTCAGGTTATTTCAGCTCACCCCTTAAATGCCGTACAAGAACAAAAAATTGCAGTCGCAATGGAAAAAAGACTGGCCCGTAAAATTAAATTAAATTGCAGTACGGATAGTTCGCTAATTGCGGGCGTTATTATTCGTACCGACGATTTCGTCATCGATGGCAGTAGTCGCGGACAATTAACCCGCCTGGCCAGCGAATTGCAATTATAAGAGGAAGAAAAAATGCAGCTAAATTCAACAGAAATTAGTGAATTGATTAAAAAACGCATTGCCCAGTTCGATGTGGTAAGCGAAGCGCGCAATACCGGGACAATAGTTTCAGTAAGCGACGGTATTATTCGTATTCACGGTTTAAGCGACGTGATGCAGGGGGAAATGATTGCCCTGCCGGGTAATCTGTACGCTATGGCGCTGAACCTTGAGCGCGATTCGGTGGGGGCCGTTGTTATGGGGCCTTATACCGATTTAGCCGAAGGTATGGAAGTTCAATGTACTGGACGTATTCTTGAAGTACCTGTAGGTCGCGGTTTGTTAGGTCGTGTGGTCAATACTTTGGGACAGCCGATTGACGGTAAAGGCGAAATCGAAAATGACGGTTTCTCGCCGGTTGAAGTGATTGCTCCGGGGGTTATTGAGCGTAAATCGGTTGATCAGCCTGTTCAGACCGGTTATAAGGCCGTTGACTCCATGGTGCCTATAGGTCGCGGTCAGCGCGAATTGATTATCGGCGACCGTCAAACAGGTAAAACCGCCTTGGCTATTGATGCGATTATTAATCAGCGTGATTCAGGCATTAAATGTATCTATGTGGCAATCGGTCAGAAAGCTTCCACCATTGCAAACGTGGTGCGTAAGCTGGAAGAACACGGCGCATTAAAAAATACCATTGTGGTCGTGGCCTCAGCTTCGGAATCCGCCGCATTACAGTATCTTGCCCCTTATGCCGGTTGTGCCATGGGCGAATACTTCCGTGATCGCGGAGAAGATGCTTTAATCGTTTATGACGATTTATCCAAACAGGCTGTTGCTTATCGTCAAATTTCCTTGTTATTACGTCGTCCGCCGGGCCGCGAAGCCTTCCCGGGAGACGTATTCTATCTTCACTCCCGTTTATTGGAGCGGGCTTCAAGAGTAAATGAAGAATACGTAGAAAACTTCACTAAAGGTGAAGTGAAAGGAAAAACCGGTTCTTTAACCGCTCTTCCTATTATTGAAACGCAGGCCGGGGATGTTTCCGCATTCGTACCTACCAACGTTATTTCTATTACCGACGGTCAGATTTTCCTTGAATCCAACTTATTCAACGCCGGTGTCCGCCCTGCGGTTAACCCGGGGATTTCGGTATCCCGTGTAGGTGGTGCGGCGCAGACTAAAGTGATTAAAAAATTAGCCGGCGGTATCCGTACCGCACTTGCTCAGTACCGTGAACTGGCGGCTTTTGCCCAGTTTGCCTCCGATCTTGACGATGCGACGCGTAAGCAATTATCCCACGGTGAAAAAGTTACCGAGTTGCTGAAACAGAAACAATATTCGCCGCTAAGTGTTGCGGATCAGGCGATTCTGTTATTTGCAGTGGAATTCGGTTATCTGGAAGAAGTGGCGCTAAATAAAATTGCGGATTTTGAGACCGCACTTTTAGATTATGCCAACCGTAATAATGCCGAGTTTATGCAGGAATTAACCAAAACCGGAAATTACAACGATGAAATTAAGGATTCGTTGAAAGGTATTTTGGATAGTTTTAAAGCTAACAGTACGTGGTAGTAACGGAAACGGAGAAATAACATGGCAGGTGCAAAAGAAATAAAGGCCAAAATTGCCAGCGTACAGAGTACGCAGAAAATAACCAAGGCAATGGAAATGGTTGCCACCTCGAAAATGCGTAAAACGCAGGATCGAATGGCTTCTTCTCGCCCCTATTCTGAAACTATTCGTCATGTTATCAGCCACGTGTCTAAAGCCAGTGTCGGTTATAAGCATCCTTTTTTAATCGAACGCGAGATTAAAAAAGTAGGTATTCTGGTTGTTTCCACTGATCGCGGTATGTGCGGCGGTTTAAATATTAATTTGTTTAAAACCGTGATGACCGAGATCAGAGCATGGCAGGAAAAAGGCGTCAGCGTTGAGCTGGCTGTTATAGGTTCGAAAGCTATTGCCTTTTTCCGCTCGTTGGGATTAAAAATCAGAGCGCAGCATTCCGGCATCGGCGATAATCCGTCGGTGGAAGAGCTGATCGGGGTGGCAAACGGTATGTTTGACGTTTATAAAAACGGCGAGTTGGATGCTATTCATATCGCCTATAATAAATTTATTAATACCATGTCGCAGAAACCCGTATTCACTCAGCTTGTTCCGCTGCCAGAATTAGAAAGCGATAATTTAGGCGAAAGAAAGCAGGTTTGGGATTATATCTATGAACCGGATCCGAAAGCGCTGTTAGACAGCTTACTGGTTCGTTATTTAGAATCTCAGGTTTATCAGTCGGTGGTTGATAATTTAGCTTCAGAGCAGGCGGCTCGAATGGTAGCGATGAAAGCAGCAACGGATAACGCAGGGAATTTAATCAATGATCTGCAGTTGGTGTATAACAAAGCCCGTCAAGCAAGTATTACAAATGAATTAAATGAAATTGTTGCCGGAGCGGCGGCGATTTAACCAAATTAGAGGAACGGTAATGGCAGCAGGAAAAATTGTACAGATCATCGGTGCGGTGATTGATGTTGAATTCCCACAAGATGCGGTACCAAAAGTTTATGATGCATTAAAAGTAGAATCGGGTTTAACTCTAGAAGTGCAGCAGCAGTTAGGCGGCGGTGTGGTTCGCTGTATCGCAATGGGTACTTCGGACGGATTGAAACGCGGTCTGAGCGTAACTAATACGGGAAAACCTATTTCGATTCCGGTCGGAACCAAAACCCTGGGCCGTATTATGAACGTACTGGGCGAGCCTATTGACGAACAGGGGCCGATAGGTGCGGAAGAAGAATGGGAAATTCATCGTGCGGCGCCGAGTTATGAAGATCAGTCCAACAGTACCGAATTATTGGAAACCGGGATTAAGGTTATCGACTTAATTTGTCCGTTTGCCAAAGGGGGTAAGGTTGGTTTGTTCGGTGGTGCCGGGGTTGGTAAAACCGTTAATATGATGGAGTTAATCCGTAATATTGCTATCGAACACTCAGGTTATTCCGTATTTGCCGGGGTAGGCGAACGTACCCGTGAAGGTAACGACTTCTATCATGAAATGACGGAATCCAACGTACTGGATAAAGTATCTCTGGTGTACGGTCAGATGAACGAGCCGCCGGGTAACCGTCTGCGCGTGGCTTTAACCGGTCTGACCATGGCGGAAAAATTCCGTGATGAAGGGCGCGACGTATTATTCTTCGTGGATAATATTTACCGTTACACCCTCGCCGGTACCGAAGTATCCGCCTTATTGGGTCGTATGCCTTCTGCGGTAGGTTATCAGCCGACTTTGGCGGAAGAAATGGGGGTATTGCAGGAACGTATCACCTCTACTAAAACCGGTTCCATTACCTCCGTTCAGGCGGTTTACGTACCGGCCGATGACTTAACCGACCCTTCACCGGCAACCACCTTTGCCCACTTGGACTCTACCGTGGTATTAAGCCGTCAGATCGCTTCCTTGGGGATCTATCCTGCGGTTGATCCTTTGGATTCCACTTCCCGCCAGCTGGATCCGTTGGTTGTAGGTCAGGAACATTATGATGTGGCGCGCGGGGTACAGGGTATTCTGCAACGTTATAAAGAATTGAAAGATATTATCGCCATTTTGGGTATGGACGAATTATCCGAAGAAGATAAATTGGTGGTGGCGCGTGCGCGTAAAATCGAACGTTTCTTATCACAGCCGTTCTTCGTGGCCGAAGTGTTCACCGGCTCTCCGGGTAAATACGTATCATTAAAAGATACGATTCGCGGTTTCAAAGGTATCTTAGACGGCGAATACGACCATATTCCGGAACAGGCGTTTTATATGGTAGGTTCAATCGAAGAAGTGCTAGAAAAAGCCAAAAATATGTAATCGCTTCAAGACTGATTAACAGAAGACTTGAAGGAGAAAATTATGGCAACATTCAACTTAACTATCGTAAGCGCGGAACAGAAAATCTTTTCCGGTGTGGTTAAAAGTATTCAGGCGACGGGAACTGAAGGCGAGCTGGGTATCTTACCCGGCCATACGCCGCTGTTAACCGGGATTAAACCCGGAATCGTCAAAATTACTTTGGAAAACGACAATGAAGAGGTTATCTATGTTTCCGGCGGCTTCCTGGAAGTTCAGCCGAATATAGTTACGGTTCTGGCTGATGTGGCGATTCGCGGTTCAGAGTTGGATCAGAATCGCATTCTGGAAGCGAAACGGAAGGCCGAAGAGAATATCGTATCTCATCATGCGGATGCCGATCTCGATGTTTTAACAGCAAAACTGTCCAAAGAATTGGCCAAACTGCGTGCTTACGAATTAACCGAAAAACTGGTAAAAAGCAAACGGTAATTGAACCTAATCGGATTATAAAAACCACCTTCGGGTGGTTTTTTTATCTTGGTTTTTCATGGCGGATTATGCTTTAATTAAATGCTCCCGATTTTAATTTATGAGGCCTAATATGACAGCATATAAAGCCGTATTCAGCGATATCGACGGTACCTTACTGAACAGCAAGCATGTTATCAGCCCCGATACCTTGCAGGCGGTACGTCGAATCATCCGCGCGGGCATCCCCTTTATTCCGGTTTCCGCCCGTCCGCCCTATGCCATTACAGCTTATACCGATCAGCTTGATAGTCAACAGGCCATTATCTGCTACAGCGGCGCCCTGATTCTGGATAAAAATCTAACCGCACTTTACAGCGTTACCTTATCAGGTACGGATCTGCAACGACTGGACAAGCTGCTTGGGGAATTTAATCATCTATCCGTAAACCACTACTCAGGTACCCATTGGTTCAGTAACGATTTAAATAACCCATGGTGTTTACAGGAAAGTGAAATCACCAAACTGAAAGCCGCAGCCAAACCGGCGGATTTAATCGATGTACATAAAATACTGGTAATGGGGCCGGCGCAGGACATTCGGAAACTGGAGATTTTACTGAAGCAAAATTTACCTCATTTGAGTATTCATCGCTCAAAAAACGAATATTTGGAAATTATGAATAAAGCCGCAACAAAAGCGAAAGCCATAGATTTTATCCTGCACAGCTTGAATATCAGTGCGGATGAAATCATTGCTTTCGGGGATAATTTTAATGATGCGGATATGTTGCAATATGCCGGACACAGCGTAGCCATGGGCAATGCGCCGGAAGAAATAAAAAATATGGCGACGGAAATCACTGCAACCAATGATGAAGACGGTATTGCACAGGTATTAAATAGAATTTTTGTGTAGATAAAAAAGCGGCGGAAAATATTCTGCTATTTTCCACCGCTCTTTTTGTTGTTTTATGGCAGCAACTAATGGATTACATATTTGCCACAATATCTCGGGCAAATTCTGAAGTAGAACGCAGCTTTGCCTCTGCAAGCATTTCGGCAAAATCGAAGGTTACGGTTTTATCGGCAATGGTTTTTTCCACCGCTTTTACTACCAGATCGGCGGCTTCCGTCCAGCCTAAATGGCGCAACATCATTTCCCCGCTTAAAATTAATGACCCCGGATTTCCCTTATTCTGACCGGCTATTTTCGGCGCTGTGCCGTGAGTAGCTTCAAAAATAGCGGCTTCCGCTCCGATATTGGCGCCGGGGGCAATACCTATACCGCCCACCTGTGCCGCCAGCGCATCGGAAATATAGTCGCCGTTCAAATTCAGGGTGGCGATAACATCATAGTCGCTCGGGTGCAATAGTATTTCCTGCAGGAAAGCATCGGCGATACAATCTTTAATAATAATTTCTTTGCCGCTGTTCGGATTTTTCAATTTCATCCAAGGGCCTTGTTCAATAAGCTCCGCACCGAATTCCTTGGCCACTTCGTATCCCCATTGCTTAAAGGCGCCCTCGGTAAATTTCATAATATTGCCTTTATGTACCAGGGTTAGAGAACGGCGATCATTGTCCAACGCATATTGCAGTGCGGCGCGAACCAGACGCTGAGTACCCGCTTTGGATACGGGTTTTATACCGATCCCGCAGTCTTGGCTAAAGCGAATTTTGGTAACTCCCATTTCCTGCTGCAGGAAACGGATAACCTTATCCGCTTCTGCCGAACCCGCTTTCCATTCTACGCCGGCATAAATATCTTCCGAGTTTTCCCGGAAAATTACCATATCGATTTTTTCCGGATATTTAACCGGGCTTGGAGTACCCTGGTAATAACGAATCGGACGCAGGCAGTTATATAAATCCAATCCCTGGCGCATGGCCACATTTAGCGAACGGATACCGCCGCCCACCGGCGTCATCAGCGGCCCTTTGATGGCAACATGATATTCTCGGATTAAATCTAGGGTTTCTTGCGGTAACCAGGTGTTTTCAGCGTATTTTTTATTGGCTTTTTCACCGGCATAAATTTCCATCCAGCTAATCCGACGGCGCCCGCCATAGGCTTTTTCTACCGCCGCATCAATAACCTCTTGCATGGCCGGGGTTACGTCAACGCCGATACCATCTCCTTCGATAAAGGGAATAATCGGATTATCCGGTACCTTTAGGCCGCCTTCGGGGTTGAGGGTAATTTTTTCACCTTGCGGAATAATGACCTGTGATTGCATATTTTTTCCTTTATAACTGTTGTGTTAGTATAGGCGGGAGCGCCTGATATTCGGTCTTGCCGACAAACCGGCATCGGGCCGGATTTAATTCATTGCCGTAAAGCAAAAATATATGAACTCTCGTTTCGTTTCAAGCCGCAAAAATCAAAATAAATCCAATCCCGCGCAAAGAGCGGTATTTGGCACTAAAAAAAAGCGCATCGGCGCAAAACCGCATAAGCCGGATTTTTCTCATACTCAAGTCATTTTATTTAATAAACCTTTTGATGTGTTGACGCAGTTTAGCGATCAACAGGGGCGTTCAACCTTAAAAGACTTTATTCCCGTAACCGGTGTTTATGCGGCGGGACGCTTGGATCGGGACAGCGAAGGCCTATTGTTATTGACCAATAACGGAGAAATTCAACACCGTTTGAGCCAACCCGAGTTTAAAACCGAAAAAACCTATTGGGTTCAAGTAGAGGGCGTACCGGACCAACAGGCGCTGGATTTACTGCGGCGCGGCCTGGTATTAAACGATGGTATTACGCGCCCGGCTAAGGTTCGTCTGATAGCCGAACCTGAAGGATTGTGGGCGCGTCATCCGCCGATTCGCGAGCGAAAATCGATTCCCGTCAGTTGGCTGGAAATAACCATTAGCGAGGGTAGAAACCGGCAGGTTCGCCGAATGACCGCCCATATAGGTTTTCCTACCTTGCGTCTTATCCGTTATCGGATTGCGGAATTAAGTCTGGATAATTTAGCCAGCGGCGAATACCGAAGTTTAACGGAAAGGGAGCTTGCCCTGCTTTATCAACGATTAAAAATAAGGAGAAGCTGATGCATAAGCCGCATATTACCATGGCCTGTGTGGTTCATTGTAAAGACAAGTTTTTATTTGTGGAAGAAATTGAATATGGTAAACGTACCCTAAATCAGCCTGCCGGCCATCTGGAAAAAGACGAAACCCTGCTGCAGGGCGCGGCGCGGGAATTATATGAAGAAACGGGTATTCGCGCCGAGATGCAGAAACTGGTTAAAATTTATCAGTGGCACGCACCGCGCAGCGGAAAAGATTATCTGCGTTTCGTTTTTGCCCTTGAACTGGAACGACAAATAGCTCCCCAACCTCAGGATAGGGATATTACCCGCGCATTATGGTTAAGTCTGCCGGAGTTTGAACAATATATTCGGCAGGAAGGTCAATGTGCGCGAAATCCCTTGGTGATTCAGGCAATACAGGATTATTTAAGCGGCGAATCTCATCCACTTTCGCTGTTAAGAGCATTTGATTAAAACAAAACCCGAAGTCAGGCTTCGGGTTTTTTTATGCTTAACGGAAAGATTGGTTCAGCGGAACTTCGGCATCCGGTTCTTTACTGATTCGGTTGCGCAGATCACGGCGGATAATTTCAATTGTCCAGAACCAGAAAACATGGCCGACCAATTCGGAAATATGTTCATACCAAGGCCATTCCGATACGGGCGGAGTTAAACCGAGAGCCGGGAAGGAAATATAATGTACGCAGATATTAGCGATTAAACCCGCACCAATACCTTGCCAGAATTTAATTTTAGGGAAACGTTCCGCCACAACACAGTAACCGATGGCAAATACCAGAGAGAAGGTAATATGGGTTACGCCAATCCAGTTAAAACCCTGATCGGCAAAGGTGAATGCAGCTTGGGTCGGATCGATGCCGAGATAATCACGCAGAAAAACATGCGGCGGATTGAGGAAAGCACGGGAACAAACTTCTAAGGCCTGAGAATGATCTTTACAGGCGGCGCTGAATAAATCCAAGGGACTGCGCGGCGGGAAAGGATGTTCCGCTCCCCATTTCACGAAAGCTGAAATAAGGCCGGCGATAATACCGACAAAAACAGCCAGACCGTAGCGACGGCGGCTTGGTTCGGTTTGAGTAAAAATACCTGACATAATGATCTCCGAAAAATATAAAAAATAAAACTGCCCGCTTTACCTCGCCGAGGGTATGAGGGCGTAAGTAATTTACGGACAATTCCCGCCTTACCTAACCAGAGGTATAGATAAAGCGGGTAGATTTTTCAGCAATAGTCAAAAATAGTCAAGTTTTTTTATTTTAGGTTGGGCGCCCGCTCCAGCTATTTATTGCGCCGGCATATCCGGCGGGCGTATTTTCTAAGATTCGAAAATATCTCCGTCGCGTAAGGTATGCATATTGCCTTTACGGCGTAAAAAACCGCAGCGGTCGAAGTATTCGATTAACTGTACGGTTAATTTACGTCCGAATTGTAATTCGTCGCGCAGCTGATTTACCGAAACATAACCTTGCTCTTCAATGATTTTCTTAATTAATGCGGCATAAGCGTAGATAGTTTCCGTAAGGAAAAAGCGGTCTTTTACAATGGGAATTAAATAGCCGAGTTTTCCCGCTTTATATAGAAAATTGCGCATTAGCGCTTCTTCCTTGCCCAAAAGCGCAGCTAAATCCCGTACCCATAAGGCGCCCTTATTCTGTTTGTTAAACTCTTCCGTTACCTGTTGCCATAAAATCAGTTCCTGTTCGGAAAAATGGATTCTGTGTTCGGGTAAATGCAGCCAGCCGCGGGTTTGCTGTAGTTTGCCCTGTTCAAGTAATAAATCGATAAAATGATAAATCAGTTTTTCCGGCTGATTAACGGCGGCAATACGGTATAGGCGCGCTTTACCCAGACCGAGCTGATCCTGATGCTGCATATGATAGTTTTCCAGCGCCGCTAGAATCGCCTGATTTTGTTTGTGCTGATAATCCGCGTTAAAGCACCATTCCTGATAACAAACTTCCCGGTTTTGTTGCAGAATCTCCCGCAGTTGGTTTTCCTTCAGCTGCTCCGTCCATAACAGGGTTTGAATGCTTACCGCTTTGGATTGCAAATAAAGGCTGATTCGTTCGCGTTGATCGGCATATTGTAATTTCTGTAACAAATCCAGACGCTCTTCACTGCGTTTGTGCCGTTTCTGCGAATTTATTTCAATAACTTTGGCTCCGCCGATAACCTGTTTTGCATCGGCGCTGCGCAGAATCAATTTATCGCCGTACACTAAAAACAGAGGCTTATCCAAGATTAATTCCGCCACCGCCTGCTGACCGGCGGTAAGGGTTTTTACGTTTAACAGCGAGAGTTTACCTGTCGTCCGTGCGGCAGCATGGTAAATATGCACGGGTTGATTTTCGTTCAGCTCGGTTTCCGCGCTAATTCTGATACTGATACGCTCGGTAGGTGTCGACGGTTTTTGCGAGAACAGCCAGTCGCCGCGTTCTATAGAAATACGATCCAAATCCGCATTAATATTAAGCGCCAGGCGTTGACCCGCCGAACCATGGGTATTTTGTTGATTTTGCGCATGAATATTTTTTATCCGAACCTTTTCTCCGCCGGACAGATAAAGTTCATCTTCTATTTCTACGTTACCGCCGAAGGCTGTACCTGTAACCACGGTTCCGGCGCCTTTAATGGTGAATATGCGGTCGATGGCATAGCGGAAAGGTTTCGTTGAATCGGATAAATTCGGTAGCGCCGCCAAATAATCGCGTAATTCATCGATACCTTGCCCGCTTTTGGCGGAGGTAACAAAAATCGGAGCCTGAGCCAGATAAGGATCACTTTGGCGGATTATCTGTTTCAGCTGATCGATTTGTGCCGTATCCGCTCGATCCGCTTTGCTGATAACCGGAATAATTTGTTCGATTTGCAGCAGGCGCAGGATAGTTAAATGTTCTCTGGTCTGAGGCTGAAAACCTTCATCGGCGGCAATAATTAACATGGCATAATGAATTCCGCCCAGTCCCGCCAGCATATTGACCAAAAATTTTTCATGTCCGGGAACATCGATAAAACCCAGAATTTTATCCTGTAAAGGCAGATAGGCGTAGCCGAGATCAATGGTCATTCCACGCTGCTTTTCTTCCGGCAAATGTGCCGTATCCGTACCGGTCAGCGCCTGTAATAAAGCGGTTTTGCCATGATCCACATGGCCCGAAGTAACGATAATCATGCTATTCCTCTAATTCCGATAATGTATTCAATAAGGCTTCAATATCCGCCAGCGAACGTAAATCCAGCCATATTTTGTCCTGTTCGCACCTTGCGATAACCGGACTGGAAAGGGCTTTTAAACGGCTCAAAAGTGCGGTCAGTTTTCCGCGACTTTTTTCCGCCAGGGTAACGGATACGGAAGGAATTTTTGCCGTCGGCTGCGAACCGCTACCGATTTGAGCCGAACTTGGCTCGATTTGTAATACAAAATCTTCTTTCAGCAAAGGTTCCAGTTTTTGTTTTAGCCGCTGTGCCTGCTGTTGCAGCTGTTCGAGGGGCTGAGTTAACAAATGCAAGGTGGTGAGTTTTTCCGCCAGCTTTTCCGGTTGCAGATACAGGCGTAAGCTGGCTTCCAAGCCTGCCAGAATAACCTTATCGCAACGTAATACCCGTTTTAGCGGATGGGCCTGTAACTGTTCTATCAGGGCTTTTTTACCCACGATAATTCCGGCTTGCGGCCCGCCCAGCAGTTTATCGCCGGAAAATGAAATCAAGTCGACACCCTGGTTCAGTTTTTCCTGTAACCTAGGTTCTTTAGGTAAATTATATCGGGATAAATCGATTAAGGCTCCGCTGCCCAAATCACTGATTACCGGAATACCGAATTCCCGGCCCAATTCCACCAATTCATGTTCTGCTACCGCACTGGTAAAGCCGCAGATTTGATAATTACTGCTGTGAACCTTCATTAAAAATGCAGTATTTTCATTAATCGCCTGGCGATAATCTTTTACATGGGTACGGTTGGTGGTACCCACTTCCACCAGTTTACAGCCCGCTTGCGCCATAATGTCCGGAATACGGAATGCGCCGCCGATTTCAATCAGTTCGCCGCGCGAAATAATCACTTCCTTATCCTTGGCAAAGGTTGCCAACATCAGCAATACTGCCGCCGCATTATTATTAACGATACAGGCCGCTTCGGCGCCGGTAATATGTTGTAATAATTCGCTAATATAATTGTCCCTGTGGCTGCGTTTACCTATTTCAAGATCATATTCCAACGCCACATTCTGCGCCATTGCGGTTAAGGCCGCCTGTTGCGCCGCTCGAGGCCATAGGGCGCGACCGAGATTGGTGTGCAGTACGGTGCCGGTCAGATTATGTACCGATTTTATTTTGACCTGCTGCTGGCGGATCAAATTCTGCTCCAATTGCTGAAACAGGCTGTGGTTATGGTTGAAAAAAGTTGGCGCTTCGCCTTGCTTTTTTATTTCGCTGCGGGCCCGGCTCAGCATTTCGCGGCATTGAGTTACCACAGCGGAATGTCCGTATTTAAGGATAAGGCTCTCACCCTGCGGGGTTTTGATCAATTTATCGACAGAGGGTAATTGTTGGTAAAGTGCGGTCATTTTTATTCCTTTTTTCAGCGCTGATGGGGATAAATCATACTGTTTTTTACACCTGATTTCACCGATTATCCGTTTATGTCCCGATAATTTGGTTGAGTTCCGGAGGGAGAATTTTATTTTTTATTTGAACAATGGGCGGATTTAAGTTAAAGTTAAACGGTTTTCTTTTTGCGGAAAGTCGTCGTTTCCGGTGAAGCGGCAGGACTTCAAATCCTGTTAAGGTTGCCAGCAATCTTGGGTGAGTTCGACTCTCATGACTTTCCGCCAATTCCTTTTTAATCTCCTTCCTATATATTCTGCCAATAAATAGGGTTGCCGAAAACTTCTAAAAAATAATCCATCACCACTCGTATATTTAAGGATTTCTGACGGTTTTGCGGAGATAACATGGCGATATGCCGAGTTTCCGTTCGCGCCGTCATCTCATAATCTGCCAACACCCTGAGTAATCCACCGTTTTTTATGCCCTGATAAGCAATCCAGTCCGGTAACAGCGCCAGCCCCATATGATTTAAGACCGAGGTATAAAGGGCTTCCGCATTATTCGCAGTCATTGTCGGGGTAAACATATATTGCTGCCAGTGGGGGGCTTCGGTACTGCGATAAAACCAGCGATCGGCGCCGTATTTACCCTTGTAGGTGATGCAGCGATGCCCATTCAGATCCCTTACCTTAAGGGGAATTCCGTAATGCTGAAGATAATCGGGAGAAGCGACAAGATAATAATGCTGCTGAGCTAAAATACGTCCTCTTAATCCGCTGTCGGACAAATGCCCGATCCTAAAGGTAATATCCGTGGCTTCGGTAAAGGGATCGATAAATTCATCGCTTTGTTCCAGATGGATCTGTAATTTCGGATAACGCTGAATTAACCCGGCTAAATGCGGTGCAATATGAATATTGGCAAAGGCAATCGGCGCATTCAGACGAATCATTCCCGAGGGTTCCTGTTTTTGCGAAGACAGGGCCTGTTGGCTCTCCGTTAAGGTATCGCAGATGGATTTGGCATATTGGAAAAACAGATGGCCTGCCTGGGTAGCGACGATGGCACGGGTGTTACGATAAAAAAGCTGTTCCCCCAAGGCTTCTTCCAGTTGCTGAATAGCCCGGGAAACCTGCGAGGGAGAAGCATTTTCCTGTCTGGCGACAACGGAGAAACTTTGCGCCTGATACACGCTTATAAAAAATTTTAATGTTCGAATATCCAAATGATTTATTTTGTTCATTTAATCTATTTCAGCAAAAGTATTTTTCTTATTTAGTCATTTTTTGCAAAGTATAAATCTTTTAATATTCCCCCCGCAAATTTTGACTAGGGAAAACTATATGCAATTAATTTTAATTTTACTCGTCGTTCTGGGCGGGGCGGGTCTGTCGGTTGAAGCGGGGCTTCTCGGCCCCCTTGGCGAGCAGGTCGGTAAATTCTGGGCCACATTCAGTATTTTCGGGGTAGGTGCGGGGCTGACATTTTTGCTTATGCTATTTTTTGGCCCGCGTAAGGTTCCTTCGTTTTTCGAACAACCCTCTTGGACATTGCTCGGCGGATTATTGGGACCTATTTATGTGGTTATTTTAACGGTGATTACGCCGGTTATAGGTATTGCCTTAGCGATGATTGGGATTTTGGCCGGACAGGTATTAAAAAGCCTGATTATTGATCATTTTGCTTTATTCGGTGCGGAAAAACGTCCGATTGATAAATACCGCGTAATCGCTTTGATTTTTATCGCTATTGCTTTATTTTTTGTTGCAAGGGAGTCTTTATGATTTTAGTTATGATTCTGCTTTCCGTTTTAGGCGGAGCGACCTTAAGCGTTCAGGCGGCGATTAATGGAACCCTAGGTGCAAAGGTCGGTGTACTGCGTAGTGCGTTTTTGACCTTTTCTCTCGGTGCTTTGGTTTCTCTGTTATTGATCTTATACTTTGAACCGGCCCGTGAAATCACTTTGATGGATGTGCCTAAATGGCAGTTGCTGGGAGCCATGCTCGGCGTTCCTTATATTGTTATTATGGTCTTGGCGGTAGGTCGGATAGGAACGGCAATTGCTACGGTAGCGGTGATCTTCGGGCAACTTTGTATGTCGATGTTAATCGATCATTTCGGTTGGTTGCACAATGCGGCTATTCCGGTTTCCGCCAACAGGATTATTGCTATGCTGTGTCTTGGGCTCGCTTTATTCTTTATATACCGGGGAAGCAGAAGGAAAGTTAAAATTCAATCCGTAACATAATATTGGAGAACTTATTTACAAGCGGCCTTAATACCTAGGTATTAAGGCCGTTTTTTTGGGGAAGCGGGTTAAAACAGCTCCGGGGCCGGACTTAACCTATTTGAATTGTTACGAATATTTAAAAAATTTACATAAAAATAAATGAATGTGTAAAAAATGTGTAAAATATAGCGTCCGATGTTATCGGCATTTTATCGTTTTTTCATTTTATTTAGTTTGTTTTTTTGGGGTAGAGAATGTCTGTTGAGCATGGTGCGGTAGATCTGTTTCGTGTGGTTGTATTATTGGCATCGGCGATTATTGCGGTGCCGCTGTTTAAGCGTTTGGGAATGGGGTCCGTTTTGGGCTATTTGGCGGCAGGTTTAATTATCGGCCCTTTCGGTCTGGGGGTGTTCACCAGTTCGGAGGCGATTCTGCATGTGGCGGAATTCGGGGTGGTTATGTTCCTGTTTGTAATAGGGTTGGAAATGAAACCCTCTCATCTCTGGCAGTTACGCGGCCAGATTTTCGGTTTAGGTAGTTTGCAGGTGGTTTGTGCCACCGCATTGCTGACTTGCGTCGGGGTGGGTTACGGATTTTCATGGGGGGTGTCCTTTATTGCCGCTTCCGGTTTTACATTAACCTCCACCGCTATGGTTATGCAGATTTTGAGCGAACGGCATGAACTGGGGAAACCTAAGGGTCAGCGTATCGTATCCATTCTGTTATTTGAAGATTTGTTGTTGGTTCCGTTGCTGGCTACCGTTCAGTTTCTTGCGCCGGACGATATGAGTGCGGTTACGGATACTGTTTCCGTATGGCAGAAAGCCGGTATTGCGGCACTTTCCTTAGCGGCTCTGATTGCTGCCGGCGGTTTGCTTAATCCTTTATTCCGCCTGTTGGCCAAATCAAAGGCGCGTGAAATTATGACCGCTGCGACATTGTTGGTAGTGTTGGGTTCATCTTATTTAATGGAATTAGGCGGCTTGTCTATGGCGATGGGGGCTTTTTTGGCCGGGGTTTTGTTATCGGAGTCCAGTTTTCGTCATCAATTGGAAGCGGATATCGAACCTTTCCGCGGCTTGTTGCTAGGTCTATTCTTTCTGGCGGTGGGCATGAGCTTGGATCTCAATACCATTGCGGAAAACTGGCAGTTGATTCTGTCCGGTCTGGTTTTAATGCTAGCCTTTAAATCCATTGGTATTTATATTATCGCCCGCCTTGGTAAAGCCTCCCGTTATGTTGCGCTGCACCGTGCGATTTTGATGTCGCAGGGGGGGGAATTCGCCTTCGTATTACTTTCTGCAGCGGCGGCGCAACATGCTATCAGCGCTGAAGTTCAGTCTAATATGACGGCCGTCGTCGTTCTTTCCATGGTAACCACGCCTTTCGGAATGATGCTGTTTGACCGCTTTGTTAAAGCGCCGGCGCCGGATAGTAATTTGCAGAATGTGGAAAACGTGGAAGACATTGAAGGCGGATTGCGCGGTAATGTTTTGTTTATCGGTTTCGGTCGTGTGGGACAGGTAGCAAGCCAGGCGGCGCTGGCTTATGGTGCTAATATTTCTATTATTGAAAATAACACCCGAGCCATTCGTGAAATGAAAAATTACGGATTTAAGGCCTATTACGGCGACGGTTCGCGCCCGGAAGTGTTGCATGCCGCCGGCGCCGGACATGCCTCCTGTATCGTGGTATCTATTGATGATCGGGAGAAAGCCTTAAAAATCGTTGAGAACGTACATCATCATTATCCGAATACCAAGGTGCTTGTTCGTGCCTATGACCGTTATCACGCCCTGGAATTGGTAAAAGCGAATGCCAATGTGGTCATTAGAGAAACCTTCGAATCGGCTATGGCGCTGGGAGATGAAATCGTAAAATCGCTGGGGGCCAGTATGTCGGAAGTGGAAACCCTGCACGAGCAGGTTAAAAGCGCCGATCATGAGCGTTTTGCCTTGGAAATCGCCGGTAAGGAATTTGAAGGGCGCTCTTTGCTGTTAGGCAATATTGAGAAACATTAGGATTGCCAAATGGGGATAAGGGCGTTATGCCGGCATCTCCGGGGAAATCAAAGATCGATAAAAATCTCGGAAAAAAGTGCGGTAAAAAAACCGCACTTTTTTTATCCGCTATGTTTGGCAAACAGGTTGATCACCAGCACGCCGGCAATAATTAAACCTATACCTACAGCGCCGGCGGTATCAATTTTTTGCCCGAACAGAAAATAAGCCACCAGAGCGGTCAGCACAATGCCCACTCCCGACCATACGGCATATACGATGCCCACCGGCAGGGTACGGAATACGATGGAAACCAAATAAAAGGAAAGTCCGTACATTAACATTGAGAACAGGGTCGGCAAGGGTTTGGTAAAACCGTCGCTGAGCTTCAGCGCATTGGTAGCGATAATTTCCAATACGATGGAAAAGGCAAGCAGAATCCAGGGATTCATTTATACTCCTTAAGGATAATTCTTTAAATTGCAAAGGGAGGAATCAGAAAAATAATATGATGGCCCATACCAGGCCGCAGTTGACCAGGGCGATAAATACCGCGGCGGAGCCTTGATCCTTGGCGCGACCGGAAAGTTCGTGCCGTTCGGTACCTATGCGATCCACTACGCATTCCAGCGCACTGTTCAGCAATTCCGTGAGCAGAATCAGAAAATAAGACCCGATCATCAGAATCAATTCTATTTTCCCCGGTGCCAGCCAACAGGCCAACGGAATCAAAATAACCCCCAAGCCCAGTTCGTGGCGAAACGCGGTTTCGTTTTTCACCGCGCTTTTTAACCCTTGCAGCGAATATTTGGTTGAATTGATTAAATGCGTTAATCCGGTGGTTTTATACACGTTAGGTTCCTTTTATTTACTATGGGCCGTGGCTAATTGATATTTGCCGGAAAATCATAGCAGGAAAATCGAAATTTATTAATCCGCAGATAAAATTAAATATGCATTAAGCTATTCGGGGCTTTTTTACGCTTGAGAGGCAATCAGATTTTCCAGCGCTTCCTGGGCTTCAAGCCAGTTTGCTTCGCTCTGTTCCAGCGCCTTTTTGCTTTCTACTTGACGGGCCAGAAGTGCGGTTAGTTTTTGTTTGTTTTCCGTATTATAAAGTAAGGGATCCGCCAATTGCCGTTCGATATCTTGAACCAGCTTATTCAGTTTATCCATTTCCCCTTCAAAGTTTTCAATCTGTTTGCGTAAAGGTGCGGTTTGTCGACGCAGTTCCGCTTCCCGGCGCTTTTGTTCCTTACGATTATAGCCGGAATTTTCATTTTCGCTTTTAGCCGCCGTTAAAACTTCGTCATTTTTGACCGCACTTTTTTCCTGAGCGTTAATTTCATTCAGCCACTTGGCATAATCCTCCAGATCGCCGTTAAATTCTTCCACCCGTTTATCATGTACCAGATAAAATTCCTCCACCGTATTACGCAACAGATGGCGGTCGTGAGAAACCACAACCAGCGAGCCTTGATAATCGATCAGGGCTTCGGTCAGCGCCTGTCGCATATCCAAATCCAGATGGTTGGTAGGTTCGTCCAACAACAGCAGGTTCGGCCGCTGCCAGACAATCAGGGCAAGTACCAAACGGGCTTTTTCACCGCCGGAAAACTGTTTTACCGCATCATTTACCTTATCGCCGTGGAAAGCGAAGCTGCCCAGATAATTGCGTAATTCCTGTTCCGTCTGCTGCGGTGCCAGTTTTTGCAAATGCCATAGGGCGGATTCCTCGGCGCGTAAGGTATCCAGCTGATGTTGGGCGAAATAGCCCAGTTGCACCCCTTTCGCCAGCTGTACCACACCGGAACGGGGTTGCAGCTCCGCCGCCAGTAATTTAATCAGGGTGGATTTACCCGCCCCGTTTTTGCCCAGTAATCCGATACGGGAACCCGGTACCAGATTGAGTTTGATTTGTTGTAAAATTTCAACCGCACTTTCTCCTTCACCATAACCGGCGGAGGCTTTGTCCAGGGTAACTAAAGGATTCGGCAGAGATAAAGGCTCCCGAAATGTGAAAGTAAATGGATTGTCCGCATGCGCCGGGGCGATTAACTCCATACGTTCCAGCGCTTTAATGCGGCTTTGCGCCTGTCTGGCTTTAGTCGCCTTGGCTTTAAAACGGTCGATGTATTTTTGCAAATGTGCGATTTTATTCTGCTGCTGGCGATAAAGCGCGCTTTGCTGCGCTAATTTTTCCGCCCGTTGCAATTCAAAAGAAGAATAATCACCCGTATATTCATTCAGTTTCTGATGTTCGATATGAATAATTTTATTGACGATGGGATCGAGAAAATCACGGTCATGAGAAATCAGCACCAGGGTACCCTGATATTGGCTCAGCCAGCGTTCCAGCCAGATAACCGCATCTAAATCCAAGTGGTTGGTGGGTTCATCCAGTAATAATAAATCCGACGGGCAAAGCAGCGCCTGGGCAAGATTTAAACGCATTCTCCAGCCCCCGGAAAAGGATTTTACCGGGAGGCTCAGTTCTTGCTGGGAAAAGCCCAATCCATGCAACAGCGATGCGGCGCGGGATTGAATCGTCCAAGCATCTATATTGTCGAGCTGTCCGTGAATCCGGGCGATAGCATTACCGTCATTAGCCTCATTCGCCCGTTCCAGTTCTTGTTGCAGGCGGCAGTAGGCGCGATCCCCTTCGATAACATAATCCAACGCTGTGGTATTTAAGGCCGGCGTTTCCTGATTTACCCAGGAGAGCGTCCAGTTGGCGGGATAGCTCACCTCGCCGCTTTCCGCCTGCATCTCTTTTTTTAGTAAGGAAAAGAGAGAGGATTTCCCGCAACCGTTTTTACCGACTAAGCCTACTTTTTGTTTCGGATTAATAGTGGCATTGGCATTTTCCAGTAAGATTGTCTGGCCGCGTTTTAAACTTAAATTTGAGAAAAAAATCATAATTTTGTATGAATTTTGTTATAGTATTACAGGGATTGTTAAGAGCTTATCAGATATGATGACAAAAGATATTTTTCAATATAAAAATCTGTCTGCGTTTATTTCGATCCCGCGGGTGTCAATTATTTTTTAATCTTCTCTATTTTTGGGTAACTTTGCAATGTTTGATTCGCTAATTGTTCAATTTGTGGTTTTATGGGCGGTCATCGATCCCATAGGCTCCATTCCGGTTTATTTAACCAAAACTGTAGGTTTGTCCTTAGAAGATCGGCGCAAAATCGCTTTAAAAGCCATTGTGGTTTCCGCCGGGATTTTACTTTTCTTTTTAGTTGCCGGACAGGCTTTGCTTGAAGCGATGCAAATTCCCCTATCCGCCTTCCAGATTGCCGGGGGGCTGGTACTTTTATTATTTGCGTTAACCATGATTTTCGGTGAAAGCAAACCGGAGCAGGAAATCAGGCTGACCACCAATTTAAGCGAGCTGGCGGTTTACCCCTTGGCGGTTCCTTCCATTGCTTCTCCGGGGGCGATGATGGCCATCGTATTGTTGACGGATAACCATCGTTTCAGCTTTTCCGATCAGCTGATTACCACCCTGATTATGCTATCCATCTTACTGATTACCTATTGGCTGTTTTTAATCGCCAACAGTATTCAGCGCTGGATCGGTAATACGGGGGCGGCGGTTATCAGCCGAGTGATGGGGTTGATTCTGGCGGCGGTGGCAATGAACAATATGCTGCTGGGAATCCGTGATTTCTTTATGCAGGTCGGTTAATGCCTTAAACAAGGAGCCTTTCGGCTCCTTATTTTTATTCCCCTTTCTCCGTTTCCGTAATTCCGTATTGAAACAGCCTGCAACAGACCTGACCGGCGGATTTTTGCTTTAATAAAGCCCATTGCTGCGGCGCCCTGAAGTCGGCTTCTTTTTCCGTTTCCACATAAATGAATGCCTCGGGATTCAGCCATTGATAAGATGCCAGCAAGTCCGCGCTTTGTTGCGCCAGTCCGAAATGAAAAGGCGGATCTAAAAACACCAGATCGAAGAGCATTTGATTCGGGGCTTGAGCAAGAAACGCCAAGCTGTCCCTTTGAATTACCCTTGCCTGCGTCGGCGGACAGTTCAGGCGCTCGAGATTTGCTTGCAACTGTTTCGCCGTCGCTTTATCCCGTTCCAGAAAGGTAACCTGTTTCGCCCCGCGCGATAGGGCTTCAAAGCCGAGGCTGCCGCTGCCGGAAAAAGCGTCCAGGCAAGTGCAGTCCCTAATATGAGGCATAAGCCAGTTAAACAGGGTTTCTTTAATTCGATCTCCGGTAGGACGCAAACCCGGCGCGTTCAGCACGGGCAGTTTCCGCCCGCGCCAGTGCCCTGCAATAATACGTACTTCGCCTTTTCCCCGCGTTGCCGGTAGGGGAGAATTAATGTTTTTTTTCATATAGAATTTAACGGAATAATGATACACTACAACAAGTTATTGTCAGTTTAACAGAAAATACAGAGAAATTTATGGCAACGGAGAAGAAAAAAGGCTTTTGGTTCTGGTTGGGATTAGGTAAAGACAAACAAAAAGCCCCGACGGATACCTCGGCCGAACTTGAAAATAATGATAAAGACCTGCCGTCCGCAGATGATATGATGCCTACGGCTGAAACGGCTGAAACGGCTGAAACGGCTGAAACGGCTGAAACGGCTGAAACGGCTGAAACGGCTGAAACGGCTGAAACGGCTGAACAAAGCCTATCCGTACCGGATACGGAGCGGGATTTAGCCTCCGTATCGGATAGTGAAAGCATAACGGCGCAAAATCTTCCGACCGGGCGGGAAGAGGAATCCGGTGATGAAGATGCTCAAGGCTTCGAGCATAAAAATAGCCAAGTGGAATACCCTCAAAGGGAAGCTCGAACCTCGGCACAACCCGATAGCCTACCACCGCCGGAAGATGAAAAAAGTGCGGTGGTTTTTAGCCGAGTTTTTTCGCCGGCACAAGATTTTCAAGATCCCCCTGGTTCTGTGGCGGCTTCCGATCCGCAAGCGGCCGAATCTTTATCGGTTCGGAATCATTCCCGGGAAGAACAGATTAAAGGTGCGGAACAGCATATTGCCGCCTCAGCCGATAATCTGACCGAAATCCGCGACAAACCGAGCGAAGGCGGATTTTTTGGTCGTTTGGTAAAAGGTCTGCTGAAAACCAAGCAAAATATCGGGGCGGGATTCCGCAGTCTGTTTTCCGGCAAGAAAATTGACGATGAGCTGTTTGAGCAACTGGAGGAACAGTTGCTGATGGCGGATATAGGTGTTCCCACCACAAGCAGAATTATCGATAACCTGACCCGGCATGCCAGTCGCGCCCAGTTAAAGGATGCGGATTTGTTGTATCAGCAACTGAAACAGGAAATGGCGGAAATTTTAAAGCCGGTGCAGCAACCCCTTGAAATAGATGGTACGAAAAAGCCCTATGTTATTCTGATGGTGGGAGTGAACGGAGTCGGTAAAACCACGACCATCGGCAAAATGGCGCGTCAGTTCCAACAACAAGGCAAATCGGTGATGTTGGCAGCCGGCGATACTTTCCGTGCGGCAGCGGTTGAACAACTGCAGGTTTGGGGCGAACGTAATCATATTCCGGTGGTGGCGCAGAGTACGGGTTCGGATTCCGCCTCGGTTATTTTTGACGCCATGCAGTCCGCCGCCGCCCGTAATATTGATGTGTTGATTGCGGATACGGCAGGGCGCCTGCAGAATAAAAATAATTTAATGGACGAACTGAAGAAAATCGTTCGGGTCATGAAAAAATACGATGAAAGCGCACCGCATGAGATTATGCTGACCCTGGATGCAGGTACGGGTCAGAATGCGCTCAGTCAGGCCAAACTGTTTCATCAGGCGGCGGGGCTGACCGGCATCTGCCTGACTAAACTGGACGGTACGGCAAAAGGCGGTGTGATTTTTGCCATCGCCGATCAGTTTAACCTACCCATTCGTTATATCGGCGTAGGGGAGAAAATCGAGGATTTACGGCCTTTTAATGCCGAGGAATTTATCGACGCCCTGTTTATACAGGATGAAGGCTAATTTTAGTGGCGCTGAGATAGATAATCTCTTCCGCCCTAAATTTTTACGCTTTGTATCTTTATCTGAGAGCGGGCGGATTTAGTGCAAATTATTGCGGATTAGTGCAGAGGTAGCGGAGATGAGAGCGCAGGGAGCTGCGGATAGCAAAATTTGTGATTTAAGTTTTCGGGTAGCCGCTTGGAATATGGTCTGCGATAAACTGATATCGCCCGAAGACTGGAAAGCGGGACCGGCGCACTGGATTAGAGCAGCCGAACAATGGCAGGATTTTAGCCCGTGCCTGGATTTTTTAGCGCCGCTGAAACGCCGCCGTTTAAGCCAACCCGCCCGCCTTTTCTTTGCCGCCGCCTGGCCGCTGAGCGAGCAGCTACAGAATATACCTGTGGTTTATGCTTCTCTGAACGGCGAGATAAACCGCAACTTCGCACTATGGCTGAGCTTATTAAGGGAAGGGGATATTTCTCCCACCTCTTTCAGCCTTTCCGTACATAACGCCTTAATCGGACAATGGTCTGAATTACGCGGCGTACGCCAGGAAATGACGGCTTTGACGGCACGTCGCGACAGCTTTGAGAGCGCCATAACCGAAGCCTGCCTGTTATTAAACGAAGGTCATCGCCGCGTATTAACGGTAATTGCCGAATCTCCGCTTTCCCCCTTATATAATGTCAAGGGGGCGGAACGTCAGCCGTTTTCTTATGCATTGGCCATGCTAATTGAAGGTGGAGAAGAGTACCGGTTGGCATTACATTGCGGCGATTATAGGGACGGAGAAACTGATAACGCACTGAATTGGGTACGGAATCAGTATTTGCAGGAAAAAACCTGGAAAACACCGGGTAGCGCGGGGAATCATTGGCAATGGTACAAAAGTTAGACTGGTTGCGCCGTTTTCTGGCAACTCTGCTCGGATTTATATTATTCGGGGTGGTCGGCGTTTTAATGAAAATACGCTTATATCCCTATACTTCGGATTTCCCTAATAATAGCCCGGAAAAACAGTTGGAGGCTCGTCGCCTAGTGGCGCGCATCTGGCGGTTTTTTGTCCGCTATCTGCAGGTTTCCGGGGTACTGGAGGTGGAGTATCATGGCTTTGAGCGCCTGGGCCGACCGGGACAGTTGGTACTGGCCAACCACCCGTCCTTGCTGGACGTGGTATTGATCTTTAGCCGCGAACCTCGCTTTAACTGTATCGTAAAAAAAGATTTATTGCATAACCCCGCCATGAAAAGTCCGATTCTGGCCTGCGGCTTTCTGCCTAACAGCGAATCCGAGGAATTACTGGAACAGGCTCACAGGGTATTATGCGAACAACCTTTATTATTATTTCCGGAAGGTACCCGTACCGGTTGGGACGCTGTGGTAAAACTGCACCGCGGAGCGGTATCCATCGGCTTGCGCAGTGCCAAGGTGATAACCCCGTTGCTGATTAAAATGACGCCGCCGAATTTTAAAAAAGGCCAGCCCTGGTATCGGATCCCGGCTCGGCGAATCCGCTATGAGTTAATTGTGGGCGAAGATATAGATCCGCGCCTCTGGCTGGCGGAAAAGCCGTTGCCGATAGCATCGCGCCGCTTAAACGCTTATCTGGAAGATTATTTTAATTCGCATAGTGCGTCTACGGAAAGTATCCGTTGAGAAGGGCCGGCGAAGTTTGTTAATTTACAATTTCTTAAACCAAGGACAAAGGGTAACTTATGGAACTGGAACAACATATCAAACAACTGATTATCGAAAGTTTGGCGCTGGAAGATATCAGCCTAGAGGATATCGCCGATGATCTGCCGCTATTCAGTGATGAAGGCTTAGGGTTGGATTCGGTGGATGCGCTTGAACTCGGCCTGGCGGTTCAGAAAAAATTTGCGCTGCAGTTCGATGCCGAACAGCAAAATATACGCGAACACTTTAAAAGTGTTGCGACGTTAGCGTCCTTTATTCGTTCTCTGCAAAACTAAGGAAGCCCCATGACGGAACAAGAAATTCAGAAGTTGCTTACGGATGCGCTGGTATCCTTATTTGAAGCCGATGCAAGCAAAATTACTGCGGATACCAATCTTTACGAAGATTTGGAAATTGACAGTATCGATGCCATTGATTTAATCGATCATATTAAACGTCAGACCGGGTATAAACTGCAGGCGGAAGATTTTCGTAACGTGCGTACCGTGCGGGATGTCATCCAGGCGGTGCTCAAACTCAGTCAGAATGCGGCGCAGTAAGTTTATTCCGTTAATCATTAATATTCTGATAAGTCTGACCAGCCTTGCCTATCCGTTGATTTGGCTAATGGCGCCGCAACAGAATCAGATCGGCGCCGCCGGGCTTGCACCGGTGTTGGCGTTGCTATGGTTTATACAGGGGTTGATTGCGGGCAAAGCGACTTATTTGCCCCGCTCTTTCAGCTTCGCCGTGGGGTTTTTTTTCTGTATTATCACCCTGAGCGGAAGATTCGGCGCCATGTACTGGTACCCCGTATTAATGAACGGGCTGATGCTGCTGTTATTCGGCGCCAGCCTGTTCAGCCGGTATTCTCTGGTCGAGCGTCTGGCCCGCTTACAAACGCCGGATTTGCCGCAGGAAGCGATCCTTTACACCAGAAGAGTAACGCAGCTGTGGTGCGCCGTATTTATCCTGAATATATTGATTACCGCAAGCCTGATTCTGTTGCATGAATATTATTACTGGGCTCTTTTCAGCGGCCTTATCTCTTATATTATTATGGCGTTAGTTATGTCGGCGGAATGGTTGGTACGCCGCCGTAAACTGAAAAAATACCGATAGCAATATGAAGATTTCCATTACTTCCTCCCATCTTCCCGGGGAGGACAAGTCCCCGAGGTTGTCCGATCTGAGGCAACGGCTGGTTTCTCACCCTTGGCTGCAGGACGCCTATATCGGCTTGCATCCGAGCCGGCAGGAGCCGCTGGCTTGGGTGGCGTTAAATAAGCCGGGTATTGCCGCATTGCGTGATAAAGGGCGCTCTCATGTGGTTGATGAACTATGCAGGTTCGTTGCCGAGGCTTATGCCCATGCACCTTTGCTCCATTTATGGCGATTTAGCCAAGCATTGCCGGCAGACAAGCAAGAGCCGAGTTTTGATCAGGCTTTCCAGCAAATCTGTTTACAACCTGCGGAGGGTCCTGTTTGGTTTAATCGTCGCCAAACGCCGGACAGCTTGCAGCTGAGCGGTGAGGTTCCGCCGGATTTAGTCTATTTTGAAGGGCATTTCAATGAGTTTCCGCTGGTACCCGGTGTCGTCGAATTGCAGTGGGTATTTGAACAGAGCGCCTTACTGATTGGTAAATCACCGCAGGCGGCACGAGTGGATAATCTGAAATTTCAAAAATTTCTGCGCCCTTACGATAATATCGAACTGATATTGCAATGGGAAAAAGCCAAAGGACGCATTGTGTTCCGGCTTCAATCCGAACAGGGAATATGTGCAAGCGGAGTGATTATCCTCAATGATTAGAATCTTTTCTCCCCCTGCGAATAAATTGATGGCCGGCGCGCCCGACTGGCGCTGGCAGGATTTTATGAATAGAGCGCAGCAAATAGCCATTCAATTACGGATTGATAATATTAATGCCGTCGCATTATGTGCGCAGGACGGCGTCTTTTTTGCCTGTGCCCTGCTGGCCTGTTTTCAGGCGAAGGTACGTGTGCTACTACCGCCTAATTTGCTGTCGGAAAATCAGGCTTGGGTCGATGAGAATGCGGATTTTATCTTTACCGATGAAGTATTGCAGGATTACGGTCTAGGGCAAAAACTTGCGAATTTTCCAACCCGTTTAAGCCTGCATGAGGACAGCGAAATCTGGCTGAAAACCTCAGGCAGCAGCGGACGTGCCAAATGTATTGTTAAAACCGCCGGACAAATGTGGGGGGAGGCCGAGGCTCTGGGGCGAATGTTGGAGGCGCGCTTTCAATTAGGTACGGAGGTACGGGTGCTGGGCTCGGTCAGTCCCCGTCATCTGTACGGGCTGAGTTTTCGTATTATGCTGCCTTGCAGCCGAGGTTGGCAAATCGGACGCAAGCAACTTGATGCCCTTGAGCTGTTAGCGGCAGGTAAGGGGGATAACTGCCTTTGGATTTGTAGCCCGACTTTGCTGCAGCATCTGCATTTTGAGCAACAAGCGGATTGCAGCGCTCCCCTTGCACTGTTTTCCGCCGGCGGATTGTTAAGACCCGAATTGACTTCCCGTTTTCAGCAACAGTTCGGTTGCCCGGTTATTGATATTTACGGTAGTAGCGAAACCGGAGTAATTGCTTATCGCTGCGGAGAGGAAATCTGGCAGGCTCTGGAGGATTGCCGTATCGGCGTCGATCAGCGCGATGCTCTGTGGGTACAAAGCCCATGGTCGGACGGCCTGCAGCAGACCGAGGATATTGTTCAAATATCCGCTTCGGGGTTTGAGTTACTCGGCCGTGCCGATCGAATTATAAAATTACATGATCAACGCATTTCTCTGCTTCGAATAGAACAGAATCTATTGGCTCACCCTTGGGTAACGGACTGTTACCTCGGTTTGCATCCGCAACGGGCGCGGTTAGTGGCCTGGGTCGCCTTAAGAGCGGATATTTTATCCGTAGCGCGTAAGAATATTATTGCGGAATTGAAAGGCCACCTGCGTCAATATGAAGAATCCTTTGCGGTACCGCGTTTTTGGCGATTTTGTGCGCAGCTGCCGCGCAACAGTCAATCTAAGCTGAGTTCTGAGGAGTTTGAACGCCTATGTCGGGAAATTCCGCAATAAATGAAAATTATCGCCCCGTCGCGCTGATTCCTCATTATAATCATGCGGATAAAATCGGCGGGGTGATTGCACGTTTACTGGCCTTCGGTCTACCTGTGCTAGTGGTTGACGACGGTTCCGATCAAACCAATCGCGCGCTGTTGAAAACACTGGAACAATGCCCCGGCGTTATGTTGGTATATCGGCCCCATAACGGCGGCAAGGGCGCCGCCATGAAAATCGCTTTCCGCCGGGCGCTAGCGAGCGGATTTAGTCATGGCTTGCAGCTGGATGCGGACGGTCAGCATCATCTGGAAGATGTTCCCTCCGTACTGGAAAAATCTCGAACCAATCCGACCGCACTTATCTGCGGTCGCCCCTGTTATGGCAGCGATGTACCCAAAGGACGTTTTTACGGGCGTAAAATCACCAATTTCTGGATCGCCGTCAACACCCTTTCCTTTGATATTCCCGACGGAATGTGCGGATTTCGCCTGTATCCGCTGCAAGCGGTAAACCAGGTTATACAGCGTTATCCGGTGGGAGATGGTATGGATTTTGATACGGATATTCTGGTGCGTTTGCATTGGCAAAACAGCCCGATGATTTGGTTTGATACGCCGGTACGCTACCACCCGGGCGGCGTTTCTCATTTCCGCGCTCTCAGGGATAATTGGTTAATCAGTAAAATGCACGCCCGCTTGTTTTTCGGTATGCTGCGTCGTCTTTGTCGAGGCAAAAATATATGAAGAAAGGGCATTGGGCATTGCAAAACGAACGCGGAAATATTCTGGCGCTGACAATTATGCGCCGGCTGGTGGCTTATTTTCCGCTATGGCTTATCAGACCGATATTGTTCGGAATAGTGTTATATTTCTATCTCACATCGCGGCGGGCGCGACGCAACATCGCCCGTTATCAGTATCGTCTGCGCCGAACCTTCCCTAAGCTTCCGCAACTCAGCGTATGGAGGCAATTTATGGCTTTCGGCGATAGCTTGTTGGATAGGTTCGCGGTCTGGCAGGGAAAAATCCGTTATCGGGATCTACTGATAGAAGACGACAAAGCGTTATTCAATATCCTGCGCAAGCCCAATCAGGGGCGGGGACAGATTTTACTTTGTTCCCATTTCGGTAATGTGGAAATCTGCCGGGCTTTTGCCAATAAACATCCTTATTTTCGCCTGAACGTTCTGGTGTACGGTAAGCACGCTCAAGCATTTAATCAAGCCTTGCAGGAGGCCGGTGCGGAGAAACTGTCGCTGATTCAGGTGGAAACGCTGAACATTGAACTGATGCTTGAGTTACAGAAACGCATCGAGGAGGGGGAGTGGATTGCGATCGCCGCCGATAGGATACCGATACGGGGGGCGAAAACAGAAAAAGTTCGCTTTCTGGGAGATAATGCCGATTTCCCGCAGGGGCCATGGTTGCTTTCCGCCCTGCTGAAAGCGCCCTTGAATACATTGTTCTGTGTAAAAGAAAAGGGCCGCTATCGGGTAAAACTGCAGCCTTTTTTGCCGGTGATTAGCGGTGCCGGTATGCGGCGTCGGCAAAATATTCTGCTGGCCATGCAAAAATATGCCGATTTACTGGCACAAGAATGTGCAAAAAATCCGCTTTTATGGTTTAATTTTTATAATTTCTGGAACGATGAGGATTAATTTTATCCCATTTTTCCTTATTTTAAGCTCTTCACGGAAAAGGAGAATATTATGAAACCCGCCAAACTTATTCTGATTACTTTAGCCGGTCTTGCCGTGGCAGCCTGTGCGCCGCGGGATACGACCCATTATTTGTCGATTAACGACGCCTTAAATTCGGCGGACGGAAAAAAAGTATTGAATCCGAATATTAAACTGTATTTTGCCCAGAATGCGCCGGGCAAAGTACTGGCACAGGGGTTGGTGAGTAATAAAAAAACCAATGCGACGCTAAAAAGCGATGAGGCGGCCTGCCGTTGGGCGTTTTTATCTGCGCTGAAACAGTTCCAAGAACGGGCGGCTTCTATGGGGGCGACAAAGGTGAGCAATATTGTCAGCTTCTATAAGAAAAACCCTTACCGCAGCGAATCCCAGTATGAATGCCATGCCGGGCGTATGATAGGGGGCGTCGCCTTGAAAGGCGATATTGTTAAATAATCCTGTTGGTTGAAATAAGGGCCGTTGTCCGAGGCAAGGGCCCTTATACTTAAGCGATGAAAATTAAAAAGCATATTTACTGTCGCCATTGTTCCGATTACGAAGTGCAGTTTTTCGATGTGGATTCCATGGATATTATGTGGCATGGCCATTATGTTAAATACCTGGAAATGGCGCGTTGTGCATTTTTAACCGATATAAATTATACCTATGACCTGATGCGGGAGCAGGGTTATGCCTGGCCCATTGTGCAGCTTAATCTGAAATATGTAAAACCCGCCCGTTTTCGGCAGAAAATCCGGGTTAATCTTGCTGTGGTTGAATACCAAAGCTGTTTGCGCATTGAATACGATATTATCGATATTGCCAGCGGTAGCAGATTGACTAAAGGTGCGACCACCCAGGTGGCGGTAGCGCTCGATAGCGGAGAAATGCAGCTGCAGACACCTCGCTCATGGTGTAAGGCGGTTGAAGCCTACGCCGGTTTTACCCCCTCGGATTTGCCTTAATAGATAAAAGTTACATGAAAAAGATTTTTTTACTTGCGGCGTTTTTGCTGTTTTCACCCGGACTTTGGGCCTTTTCTCAGGCAGAGCTGATTAAAACTCTGCAACGGCCGCAGAATACCCAAGGCATTTTTATGCAGCAACGCTTTTTAGCCTCTCTTTCCAAGCCCATTAGTGTAACGGGGCGTTTTGTTTTGGTAAAAAACAAAGGGTTGTTATGGCGAATGGAAAAACCTTTTAACGCCGACCAACGGATTCGTGCGGACGGTATCAGCCAATGGAACGGGACGGAATGGATAAACGCGGGTCAATCGAGCCAGAATCGCCAAATAGCTTTGTTCTTGGGCTTGTTGGAAGGCAATGTTTCCGCCTTGGAAAATCAGTTTGATCTCTTTTTATCGGGCGAGCCGCAAAATTGGACATTAGTGTTAAAACCGAGCGGTTTACTGATGCAACAGATTTTCGAGCGGATTGAAATTCAAGGAGATGATTCGGTTAAGCGGATTGAATTGCGCGAAAAACAGGGGGACGTTACCCTCATTAGTTTTTCCGAAATAAAAACCGATCAGCCCTTGGATCAGTTTGCCCGCGCGGCGTTGGAATAACCGAATTTCAAAATGAAGATAACAAAAATCTCCTTGGGGCGTGTTTCCCTTGGTCTTTTTTTATGCCTGTGTGCGGCCTTTTTGATGTTTTCCGTGCAGCGCGGTAGCTGGCTGCAAACGGATCTTATCGCACTATTGCCGGAACAAAACCGGCAAACGGCGCTACAGGCAGCCGCGGATAGAATTCAGGAACAGCGCCTGAATCGGCAGCTAGTGGCATTGGTCGCACTGCCTGAAGGGGCGCGAGCCTTTTCGCTGGCGGGTCAAATTGCCGAGCAATGGCGGCAGAGTGGTTTGTTCCGGCAGGTGAATGCGCAGATGAATCCGGATATTAAGGCCTTGGCGGAGGAAATCAGGCTGTTGGCTTTTGCGGTTTTACCGCAACATATTCGAACCCAACTGTTGGAGAATGCGCAAAGTTATTTTCAGCAATATGCGCAGCAATTGGTTAATCCTTTCGCCGCATACGCCCTGTTAACGCCGGATCAGGATTGGCTGGGATTCGGCCGTTTTACCCCGGCTCGCTCGCAACATTCGGGAAATATGCAATGGGACGGCGGAAGCGGTATGTTATATCGGCAGCAACAGGGAATGACTTGGGTGCTGATATATGGGGTTCTGCACCAAGAACGGTTAATTGGCGGACAGGACGCCCTGTTAAATCTGATGGAACAAAGCGCTTCCCAGGCAAGGGCGCAGGGCGGAGAGTTTTCCGCAACGGGAACCGCGCTGTTTGCCGCCTCTGCCAAGCAACGGGCGGAACGGGAAAGCCTGTTTATGAGCCTATGCGGACTGGGACTTATTCTCTTATTGTTGTTTGCTCTTTTCAGAACCCTGCGCGTATTTTGGCTGTTTTTGCCCATTGCGGCGGGAATGCTGGCCGGCATAGCGGCAACGGTATTGTTTTTCGGTCATATCCACCTGCTAACTCTGGTCGTGGGTACCAGTTTAATCGGGGTGCTGCTTGATTTTCCCCTGCATTGGCTGGCCTCTTCGCTGTTTCGGCGACGTTGGCGACCTGCGGCGGCAATGGAGGAATTACGCCTGACCTTTTTGCTTAGCCTGATGATTACCTTACTCGGCTACCTGTTGCTCGGTTTTACGCCTTTGCCGGTGCTGACTCAAACCGCGCTGTTTTCGGCGGCGGCCTTACTGACGGCAATTATGACCACCCTATTGTTTCTTCCTCTGGGTTTTAAAAATTATCGGACAAAACCCCTTTCCTATCGTATTTTTCGCCCTATTCCCGCCTTAAATATGGCGAAAGGGGTAAAAAGAGCGGTGGTTTTTGGGCTGATTTTTTTTATCGGCGGCGGTTTATATAAAAGTCAATGGCAGGACGATATTCGCCAATGGGTGGCGATGCCGCCGGAATTGTTACGACAGGCGCAGCAAATTGCCGCACTTACAGGTACCGACCTGAGCAGCCAATATTTATTGCTGGTGGCCGGCGACGAGGATAGCCTGTTGAATAAAAGCGAAGAAATCAGCCGGCAGTTGGAAAGCTTAAGACAGCAGGGCAAATTGCAGGAGTTTCAGTCCCTGAGCCAGTGGATTTTATCGGAATCCGCCCAACGGGATCTAGCTGTCCGCTTAAAACAGCATATCCTTCCCGCCGATTATGCCGCCTTAGCGCAAATCGGCTTGGAGGCGGAAAAAATCGACCGGGCATTAGCGGAACTCGCTGAGCGGCCGCCGTTAGCCCTGTCTAAGGCGCTGGATACCCGGTTGGGACAAGCCTGGGCAAATTTATATTTAGGAGAGTTAAGGCCCGGTTATATCGGAGCGGTGATTAAAGTCAGCGGCATTCAGGATATGACTTCCGTACGGCAACTGGCGAATCGGAAGGATATTTTCTGGCAGGACAAACCTAGCGAGCTGAACCAAGCCTTTCAGCAGACCCGGGATCAGGCGGCCTGGCTGAAATTGATTTCTTTTGCCCTGGCGGCATTATTATTGTGGAAGCTATTCGGTGGGGAGAAAACCTTACAAATGCTGCTGATTCCGCTGTTTTCCATTGTGGCGACAATCGCCTTGTTCGGTTGGTTGGGGTTGCCTATCAGTTTGTTTGCTATGTTCGGCTTGTTGTTGGTTTCCGCCATTAGTATTGATTATACCGCCTATATGCAGACCGTAAGGGCGCCTTTGGCGGCGAAACGAACAGCGGTTAGTCTGGCCTCCCTCACTACTATGCTATCTTTCGTTTTATTGGGTTTCAGCAGCACGCCGGCGGTAGCCGCATTCGGGCTGAGTGTGAGCATTGGGGTCGGGATCAGCCTGTTAGCAACTTTAAAATTTTTACGCTAAACTAACAAGGCTTCCCCGGGCGGTGCAAAGCCGCCGCTAAGAAAAAGGACAAGGAAAAAGAGAAGGTTAAGGGAATGTTAAAGAAGTTTGGTCTGTTGCTGTTGGTATTAACCCTGAGTGCATGTTCCTCGGGGCTGAAGGTGGTCGAGCTACCCTTACAGGATAGAGCAAGCCGTTTGTTTAAGGTGGAAGCTTATCATCATAATCTTGTGGTGCAAACCAGCTTATTGGCGGTTGAATACCGGCCCGCTCAGTGGCGCTGGGTACAAAGCAATCTTATCGGCGCGCCCTTAGCCAGAGCGATTTTATCGCCGCAGGGGTGGCGGAATGACGGTTTTATTATGCCGAATAAGCAGGCTATTGCGCTTTTTTCCGCTTTAGCCAGCGGGCTTAATCCGCAGCACCCGCCTTTTGCTTTCAGTTCCGTGCAGGAAACGGCACAGGGAAGGATCTATAGGGTGCAGAATCGGGAGCTATGGCGGGTTTCGCATCAACAGGGAATTTTTTATATTGATTTGGCGGACGGCAGCCGCTGGCGAATAACAGAAATCGATCAGGAAGAATGATAACCATGACAGGCATAAGTCCATTATTTTTAAGTGCGCCGGCTATGCTCAGCAGCCTGGGGGAAGGAATTCTCTCCCATTGGCAAGGAATACTGGGCGGCGGCGATTCGCCCCTGGCCGAAACCGATGAACCCTTTCGACGTTGGGGTATTTCGCCTAAATCGGCGATACTCGGGCGGATAACCGCCGAATTACGTCCCTTTCCCACCGATGTTCCTGCAATCCACCGTAGCCGTAATAATCACCTGCTTTGGCAAGCCTTACAACAGATTGAAGGGCAAATATACGGGGTCATAGAGAAATACGGAGCGGCCAGAATCGCGACGGTAATAGGTTCTTCCACTACGGGGGCGGATGAAAATATTCCCTTGTTTAAATATGCCGCCGAGCATAACGACTGGTCTGCCGTTGCTTTTAATCAGCAACAACAGCTTTTTTCCGCACCGGCGGATTTCATTGCGCACAGATACGGATTGCATGGGCTTTGCTACGGTATTTCAACGGCCTGCACTTCCGGCGCCAGAGCTTTGATTAGTGCGGCCAGGTTATTGCGTGCCGGGCTGTGCGATGCGGTGATTTGCGGCGGCGTGGATAGCCTTTCTCCTTTAACCGTCAGCGGCTTTGGCGCCTTATCGGTGCTTTCCGCACGGCGTACCAATCCCTTATCGGCGAACCGAGCCGGGATTAATATCGGCGAAGGAGCGGCCGTCTTTATCATGACGAAAGAAATGCCCGAACGGGATAGCGTCGCTTTCTTGGGTTATGGTTCAAGCAGCGACGCCTATCATATGTCTTCTCCCCATCCGGAGGGGGCGGGAGCGATTGAAGCTTTTGAACGGGCTTTAGGTTCGGCGGCACTGGAGGGGGAGGATATCGGCTGGATTAATCTGCACGGTACCGGCACCCTGCATAATGATCGAATGGAGAGTATTGCGGTGCATAAAGTATTCGGCCCCAATGTTTACTGTACTTCCACCAAAGCTTATCACGGACATACTCTGGGGGCGGCGGGCGCCTTGGAAGCGGCGATGTTGTGGGCGGCCATCAGCCGAACGTACAACCCGGAAGGCCGCCTGCCGCCGCAGTTGTGGGATAAATGTGCGGATCCTCAATCGGCGCCCTTACGCATTACCGATAAGCATAGCCGTTGGCCGGCGGGCAGACGTATTGCCGCCAGCAGTTCCTTTGCCTTTGGCGGTAATAATACGGTTTTGATTCTGGGAGAAAAAAATGCCTGAACTTCGTTGCCCGATAGAATCTGTCGCCCCCCTGTTGCCGCATAGGGGACGGATGATACTTATTGATCGCGTTTGTGATTTCGGCGCCGATTTTTTACTGGCCGAAGCCCATATCGGGACGGATCACATTTTGCTCAGAAACGGAGAGTTCGATACCTATGCGGGTATCGAAATTATGGCGCAGGGCGTTGCCGCCTGGGCAGGTTGTCAGGCGTTAACGGCCGGCGAAGAAGTACGACTGGGCTATCTACTGGGATGCCGTCGGCTGCATATTCATCAGGCCAAAATTGCACTTGGTACTCGCTTGCAGGTGCGGGTGGATCTGTCCATTCAAGATAATAATTCCGGTTTCGGCGTGTTTGATTGTCGTTTGATTGATGCAGAGAATGCTAAGTTGTTGTTGGAAGGGGCGCTGAACGTTTTCAGCCCGAAATAAACCATCAGGGAGTTATATGAGTGAGAGCGTATTAATTACCGGCTCCAGCCGAGGAATAGGTAAAGCCATCGCCCTTAAATTGGCGCAGTCGGGTTTTGAAATAGTGGTGCATTGCCGCAGCCGGATTGAACAGGCGCAGGAAGTGGTAAGCCAGATTGAACGGAACGGCGGACGAGCCAGAGTCTTGCAGTTCGATGTATCGGATCGAGCGCAAAGCGCCCTAGTGCTGACACAGGATATTGAGGCTCGAGGCGCCTATTACGGCGTTGTTCTAAATGCCGGATTAACCCGGGATAATGCTTTTCCGGCCCTAAGCGAAGAGGATTGGGATAAGGTTTTACGCACTAATCTGGACGGTTTTTACAATGTGCTTCATCCGATTATGATGCCGATGATTCGGCGCCGTAAAGCCGGCCGTATTGTTTGCATCAGCTCGGTTTCCGGATTAATCGGCAATCGCGGCCAGGTTAACTACAGTGCTTCCAAAGCCGGATTGATAGGGGCGGCTAAAGCCCTGGCGGTTGAACTGGCTAAACGTAAAATTACGGTGAATTGCGTAGCGCCGGGGCTGATTGATACCGAAATTGTAGATGAAAATGTTCCCGTTGCCGAAATACTGAAACTTATTCCCGCCGGACGTATGGGAAGCGCACAGGAAGTGGCACATGCCGTAGATTTTTTGATGGATGAAAAGGCGGCTTATATTACCCGTCAGGTTATCGGCGTAAACGGCGGCTTGTGCTAAGAAAAGAGCGGTGGATTTAGAGCAAAGTTTTTTACACGGATTTTTTATACGGATAGGTAAGAGGCAAAGTGCCGTATCGGGGGATTTGTGCCTGTGGCGGGTGCGGATGATTAAGGATTCTAATTTAACAAAGAGAACAATAGATTGAAAAGAGTGGTTATTACCGGTATCGGTGCGGTTACTGCATTCGGTCGCCATTGGGCGCCGATCAGGCAATGTTTTCAGCATAAGAAAAGCGCCGTACGCAGTATGGATTTTGGGGCGTTGTACAAGGATTTGGAAGCCTGCTTAGGTGCGCCTATTCCCGATTATCAGCCGCCGGCGCAATGGACGCGTAAACAGATGCGCAGTATGGGACGGGTTTCCATGTTGTGCGTGGATGCGGCGCAACAGGCGTTAACCGAGGCGGGGCTGTTTGTCGACGGCGAAATCGCCGCTTATTTGAAAGACGGCCGCCTTGGCGTGGCGAGCGGCTCTTCCACCGGCAGCACTAAAGACGTTTGCGCTCTGAGCGAATTGATGTTGAGCGGGCAGTCATCGAATTTTAGCGCCAATACCTATGTGCGTATGATGCCCCATACCACTGCGGCCAATATCGGCATTTTTTTCGGTCTGACCGGGCGGATTATTCCCACGTCCAGCGCCTGTTCGTCGGGCAGTCAGGGCATCGGCTACGCCTATGAGGCGATAAAATACGGAATGATTCCGATGATGCTGGCGGGGGGCGGCGAAGAATTCTGCCCGTCGGAAGTTTATGTTTTCGATGCCCTATATGCCGCCAGCCGTAATAATGATCACCCCGATCAAACGCCGCGTCCCTATGATCGCGAGCGCGACGGACTGGTTATCGGCGAAGGGGCGGGTATTTTCGTTCTGGAAGAACTGGAGCATGCCCTAGCGCGCGGTGCAAATATTATTGCGGAAATTGTGGGCTACGGCGCCAATAGCGACGGCAGTCATGTAACTCGCCCGCAGCGCGCCACTATGCAACGCTGTATGGAACTGGCTTTAAAAGATGCGGGTATCGGGCCCGAAAAAATCGGCTATGTTAACGGACATGGTACCGCTACGGAACAGGGAGATATCGCCGAAACCCAGGCGACGCAAGCGGTTTTCGGCAGCAATATGCCCATCAGTTCGCAAAAAAGTTATCTGGGGCATACCTTAGGAGCCTGTGGTGCGTTGGAGTCCTGGTTTTCTATTGAGATGATGAGGGACGGTTGGTTTGCCCCCACCTTGAATCTGGAAAATGTTGACGAGCGCTGCGGCAAACTGGATTATATTCGCGGTGAGGGGCGGGAAATTTACACCGATTATGTAATGAATAATAATTTTGCCTTCGGCGGCGTGAATACCTCCCTGATTTTTAAACGCTGGCGCGATTGATTTTGGCGCCGAGCTTATTGCCGAGGATAAGGAAAAAGTGCGGTTAAAAATTCTGATTTTTTATCCGCTACGCTATGGCGTAAACAGTTTTATCCGATGTTTAAAACGGGCATAATATGCGTTCGGGAATTTTGCGGACGGCAAAGACAGCAGATTAAAGAGAGAAATAAATGATACGTTTTGCAAATGTGAGTAAAGCCTATCTCGGCGGAAAGCCTGCCCTACAGGGGCTAAGCTTTCACTTGCCGGCAGGCGGCATGACTTATTTAACCGGCCATTCCGGCGCAGGGAAAAGCACCCTGCTGAAACTGATTATGGGCATGGAACGCGCTAACGGGGGACAGATTTGGTTTAACGGTCATGAAATTACCCGTTTATCCCGCTACGAACTGCCTTTTTTACGTCGTCAGATCGGCATGGTGCATCAGGATTACCGCCTGCTATCCGATCGCAGCGTGGTGGATAATGTGGCGCTGCCTTTAATTATCGCCGGTTTTCACCCCAAAGATGCGCATAAGTACGCTTTGGCTTCTCTGGATCGAGTGGGTTTGCGCGAGCGGGCCAATCATTTGCCGGCCCATTTATCCGGCGGTGAGCAGCAGCGGGTGGATATTGCCCGCGCGGTGGTACATAAACCGCAATTGCTGCTGGCGGACGAGCCGACCGGTAACCTGGACGAGAAATTATCCCTTGATATTCTCGGCTTATTTGAGGAGTTTAACCGCATGGGCATGACGGTGCTAATCGCCACCCATGATCTTAATTTGATTCAACATAAACCCAAACCTTGCCTGGTGCTTGAGCAAGGCCATTTACGTTAAGGTGGGAAAAATGAGTTCAAGACAGGCGCCTTTCTGGGTGCAAATGAAATATGTACTGAGCCAAGTATGGACGGATTTGGCCCGGAAAAAATACGGCACTATTTTAACCGTGCTGGTGATTGCGGTTTCTCTGACCATTCCTACCGTTAGTTTTTTGTTGTGGAAAAATATTCATCTGGCCGCCACTCAATTCTATCCGGACAGCGAGCTGACCGTCTATTTGCATAAAAATCTGAATGAGGACGATGCCAATGCGGTGGTGGAGAAAATTCGCCGGCAGGAAGGCATAGAAAGCCTGAATTATATTTCTCGCCAGCAGAGTCTGAATGAATTTCGCTCTTGGTCCGGCTTCGGCGAAGAACTGGATATTCTGGATGACAATCCGTTACCGGCGGTGGTGATGATTAAACCGAATAAAGAATATCAGGCCTCGGAAAAACGCCAGCGTCTGTACGCCGATTTAAAAGAAATTAAAGGCGTGCAGGAAGTTCGTTTGGATAACGACTGGACGGAAAAACTGACCGCGCTTACCTGGCTGATTGCCCATGTGGCGATTTTCTGTACCTTGCTGATGACCATTGCGGTTTGTCTGGTTATCGGCAATAGCGTACGTTCCGATGTTTACAGCAGTCAGGCCGGTATTGAAGTGATGAAACTGCTGGGGTCGACGGAACAGTTTATTTTGCGTCCCTTCCTCTATACCGGGATTATCTACGGTGTGCTGGGCGGTTTTTTTGCCTGTTTCTTCAGCAGCCTGCTGATCGGTTATTTTACCGGGGCGGTAAAATACGTAACCGATATTTTTGCCGTTAGTTTTAATATTAACGGATTGGGTTTGGGCGAAGTGCTGTTCTTATTGGTAATCTGTGCCGTAATCGGCTATGTTTCGGCCTGGTTGTCGGCTACCCGGCATATTAAATTTTTAGATAAACCTCGGTAAAAGCAGCGCTTGGATAGTGGAAAATCGGCGGAAGTTTAACTTTCGCCGTTTTTTTTACAAAAAACTTGATTTCGCCCCAATGATTTTGTAATTATCAACAGAGATTATGCAAACACAATATTAATAACAAGAGGTACTCATTATGAAAAATGTCGGTTTTATCGGTTGGCGCGGAATGGTCGGCTCCGTATTAATGGATCGTATGCAGCAGGAAGGGGATTTTGCCAATATTAATCCGCTCTTTTTTACTACCTCTCAGGCCGGGCGGAAAGCACCTGTATTCGGCGGTAAGGATGCAGGCTTGTTAAAAAACGCCTTTGATATCGAAGAACTGAAAAAAATGGATATTATTCTAACCTGTCAGGGCGGTGATTATACCAATGAAGTGTACCCGAAACTGAAAGCCGCCGGTTGGGACGGTTACTGGGTGGATGCCGCATCGGCATTGCGGATGGAAAAAGACGCCATTATCGTATTGGATCCCGTTAATCAGAAGGTGATCAGCGAAGGGTTGAAAAACGGAGTGAAAACCTTTGTGGGCGGTAACTGCACCGTCAGCCTAATGTTAATGGCGCTGGGCGGTTTATTCGAACATGATCTGGTGGAGTGGATTTCCGTCGCAACCTATCAGGCCGCCAGCGGTGCCGGTGCTAAGAATATGCGTGAGCTGCTGGTGCAGATGGGGCGGCTGGAAGACAGCGTAAAAGCGGAACTGGCGGATCCCGCCGCTTCAATTCTGGATATCGAACGTAAAGTTACCGCAACCATGCGTGCCGACAGCTTCCCTGTGGATAATTTCGGTGCGCCGTTGGGCGGTAGCCTGATCCCTTGGATTGATAAATTATTGGATAGCGGACAGACCAAAGAAGAATGGAAGGGTTATGCGGAAACCAATAAAATTCTCGGTTTAAGCGATAATCCGATTCCGGTGGACGGACTGTGCGTGCGTATCGGCGCCCTGCGCTGCCACAGCCAGGCCTTTACCATTAAATTGAAGAAAGATATTCCGTTGGCGGAAATCGAGCAGATTCTGGCCGGCCATAATCAATGGGTTAAGGTGATTCCGAACGATAAAGAAAGCACCTTACGCGAATTGACCCCGGCTAAGGTTACCGGCACCCTGAGCGTACCAGTGGGACGCTTACGCAAACTGGCGATGGGGCCGCAATATCTGGCTGCCTTTACCGTGGGCGACCAGTTACTCTGGGGGGCGGCGGAACCTGTGCGCCGTATCCTGAAACAGCTGGTGGCTTAATGTCGGGTTTTCAGCTTAAAAGTGCGGTGGAAAAACCGCACTTTTTTTCCGTATCATGATGATGTCGCCGCAATCCGATTTCTCCCGCTTCGCCTTAGAGCGGCTCTTACCCTTTGCTTACAGCGCCCCTATTTGTTATATGGCGGGGGCGAAAGGTTGTCGCATCGCTTACCGCCATTATCGGCATGAACGCTTGCCGGGGCGGGAAGGAAAACTGGTCGTTTTGGTAAACGGGCGCGCCGAAAATATGCTGAAATGGGCGGAACCCGCTTATGAGTTTTATCGGCGCGGTTGTGATGTCTTACTCTTTGATCACCGCGGGCAGGGTTATTCCCAACGCCTGTTGAAGAACGGGGAAAAAGGCTATATCGATGAATTCCGCTATTATGCTCGGGATATGGATTCTCTACTACGCCATATCAACGGCGATTATGCCTATGCACGTCAGTACCTGCTTGCCCATTCCCTCGGCGCTCTAATCAGCACCCATTATCTGGCCGATTATGATCACAGCATCAGCCGTGCGCTGTTATCCGCACCTTTTTACGGGGTTCCCTTAACGCGTCCGCTACGGGATCAGGCGATTATCGCCCTGATGCTGTTGCTCGGTCGGGGGAAAGACTATGTTATCGGAAAAGGCCCCTATAAAGCGGCCGATATTTATCACAACCCGCTAAGTTCCGATATTGAACGTATCCGCTGGATGAACCGGATTAACCGCAAATATCCGGAGCTACGTCTGGGCGGCCCGACCTTCCGTTGGGTGCATTTATGTTTGCAGGCGATCCGCCGCTTGCCGCAACTTATTCCCCGTATTGAAATACCGGTAATGATATTGCAGGCGGAGCGGGACGAAATAGTATCCAATAAACACTTAGCCGAACTGAGCGCTCTTTTCCCGCAGGGACAACATCGGCTGGTTGCGGGCGCCAAACATGAAATAATGTTCGAAGGGGAATCGCTGCGCAGTCGGGAGCTGAGCAGAATTTTCGCTTATTTTGAGGGGGAATAGCGGATCTTTTCGTTATGCCTTCCGCTTTTCCCTTTTTCCTCTTTTTCTTCTTCCTTTTCCCTTTTTCTTGGTATCAGCTTTGCGCTCGGGAGGATTTAAAGCAAACAAGGCTGACCACTTTGTTTATTTGCAAACTTTGAACTACATCACAAAATGGCAAAAAACTCCCTTCTATTTTCAATAATTTGATCCGTATAACATATTTGCAACCTGAATTCACATACAATGCCTAGACTTTCGATTTTAAATATTAACTTTGATGAGGTGATGTATGACAGATGTAAACAAATTGATTCAGCAGCTTGGCGAACTTGGTATTTATGACGTAAAAGAAGTTGTCTATAACCCGAGCTACGAATTACTCTATGAAGAAGAAACCAAATCCGGTTTGGAAGGTTTTGAGAAAGGGCGGGTAACCAATCAGGGTGCGGTCGCCGTAGATACCGGTATTTTTACCGGACGTTCGCCGAAAGATAAATATATCGTACTGGACAAACAAACCGAAAATACGGTTTGGTGGACCAGTGAAAAAGTTAAAAACGATAATAAACCGATGAACCAGGAAACCTGGCAGAGCCTGAAATCCATCGTAACCGACGAGCTGTCCGGCAAACGTCTGTTCGTGGTGGACGCATTCTGCGGGGCGAATCCGGATACCCGTCTGGCGGTGCGTATTATTACCGAAGTGGCTTGGCAGGCACATTTTGTTAAAAATATGTTTATCCGTCCGAGCGAACAGGAGTTGGTGAATTTCAAACCGGATTTCGTGGTGATGAACGGTTCTAAATGTACCAACCCGAACTGGAAAGAACAGGGGCTGAATTCCGAAAACTTCGTCGCCTTTAATATTACCGAGGGTATTCAGCTTATCGGCGGTACCTGGTACGGCGGTGAAATGAAGAAAGGTATGTTCTCGATGATGAACTACTTCCTGCCGCTGAAGGGCATCGCTTCCATGCATTGTTCCGCCAATGTGGGCGAAGACGGCGATGTTGCGGTATTCTTCGGCCTGTCCGGTACCGGTAAAACCACCCTGTCCACGGATCCGAAACGCCAGCTAATCGGTGATGACGAGCACGGTTGGGACGATGACGGCGTATTTAACTACGAGGGCGGCTGCTACGCCAAAACCATTAATCTTTCACCGGAAAACGAACCCGATATTTACGGCGCAATCAAACGCGACGCCTTATTGGAAAACGTGGTTGTATTGGCGAACGGCGATGTGGATTATGCGGACGGCTCAAAAACCGAAAATACCCGCGTTTCTTACCCGATTTATCATATTCAGAATATCGTTAAACCGGTTTCTAAAGCCGGTCATGCCACCAAGGTCATTTTCCTTTCCGCCGATGCTTTCGGCGTGTTGCCGCCGGTGTCTAAATTAACGCCGGAACAGACAAAATACTATTTCCTATCCGGTTTTACAGCCAAATTGGCGGGTACCGAACGCGGTATTACCGAACCGACGCCGACTTTCTCCGCTTGTTTCGGCGCCGCTTTCTTATCGCTGCACCCGACGCAGTATGCGGAAGTGCTGGTGAAACGTATGCAGGCCGCCGGTGCGGAAGCTTATTTGGTGAATACGGGTTGGAACGGCAGCGGTAAACGTATTTCCATTAAAGATACGCGCGGTATTATCGATGCGATTCTGGACGGTTCCATCGAAAAAGCGGAAATGCATAAATTACCGATTTTCGATTTCTCCATTCCTAAGGCTTTACCGGGGGTGGACGCTGCTATTCTGGATCCGCGCGATACCTATGCGGATGCGGCGCAGTGGGACGAAAAAGCTAAGGATCTTGCCGAACGTTTTGTTAAAAACTTTGAAAAATATACCGCTACGGCGGAAGGTCAAGCCTTGGTTGCCGCAGGCCCTAAATCATAATATGGGCTAGCAGGCATATAAAAATATGCCCCGCCGGTTTATACCGACGGGGCTTTTTTTCATTCGAACTAAAGGGCGTTACGCTTGGCATCAATCTATAAAAGGGAGAAACCTGCGGGACCCTCTTTAGCCGTTTTTATTCCTTAGGCGATAATTACCCGGATATGTTTTTCTTCGCTCAGAATCCGTCGCATTTCGGGGTCGATACCCTTATCGGTAATAATCGTATTCACTTTGTTTAGCGGGCAGACCACGTTCGGGCTGCGGCGGGTAAATTTGGAAGAGTCCGCCAGTACCACGATTTCCCTGGCCGCATGGCACATCGCTTTGCTGACCCCGTGCACTTCGTTAAAGGTGGTCAGACCCAGATCGAGATCGAAACCGTCGGTACCGATAAAAAGCTTATCAAAAGAAAACTTATCGAAGGTGGACTCCGCCAGAATACCGTGAAAGGAGCCGGATTTGGTGCGATAGGTTCCTCCGCACATCAGCAGTTCGTGTTCACAGTCCAAACTGACCAACGCATTGATAATATGCAGGCTGTTGGTCATAATGGTCAGGTTTTTCAGGCGCGCCAGAAAAGGTACCATTTGCAATACCGTACTGCCGGAATCGACAATAATGGAATCGCCGTCTTTCAGCAGTTCCACCGCGGCGGCGGCAATACGTTTTTTAACTTCAAGATTAATATTGGTTTTATTGGTGATTGGCAAGTCGCCTTCTTCATTTGCTGCGGCGGCCAGAATTACGCTGCCGTAAGTGCGCAGGACTTTATTCTCTTCTTCAAGGGCGGTTAAATCCTTACGAATTGTGGTGCCTGTGGTATTAAAATAATCGGCCAAACGTTCCACCGGCGTTTTACCGTGAATAGATAAGTAATCCAGAATCGCAATCTGTCTTTCTTTAGGTTTCATAAAATCCTGACTCCCTCAATCGGATTTATTTTAATTGCAATGCCTCCGCCAGAGCTTCCCTTGCGTTTTTGTCTGTGGGGAAAATTTTTTCCGGCGTAATCTCGCTATAATGCAATCCTTGCAATATTGTTATTTTCTGCGGGCGGGAAAAAACCGTATAGCCTTTCATAATGAGAGAATCGACCACATACTGATTTTCATCGAATGCGACGGCGATAACGACCTTTGCCTTAAAGCGCCCTTTAGTACGGCCTATCCCGACTTTTCCCTGTTTGCAAAGGAGGTCAAAGGCTTTATTGAAGCGATTGACCTGCAGCCAGCCAAATAAAATCTGCAGTCCCCAGGCGACGGCGGCCAGTAGGATAAGCGTATTGGTTGTATTTTGCATAGATTATCTCATTTTCAGGTAAAGAATCAGGCCGCAGCCTGCATGATTATAACGTTTTTTTATTAAATGCCAATTTTTAGTGCGGGAATCGGATAAAGCTGTAAGGGATTCGCTCCGCATAGGATAAAAAAACGATAGCTAAAGGCCCGCCATAAAGACGGGCCGCTCATTCCGGCTTAGAACATTACCTGGCCGCCGGTAATATTAATGGACTGGCCGGTACAATAAGAAGCCTGTTCGCTGGCATAGAACAGCAGTACGTTTAAGACGTCCTGATAGTCGCAACCGCGTTTCAGCGGAACCTTATCGATATACACCTGTTCCACTTCGTTTTCCGGAATACCCAGTTTTTTCGCATATTGCGGAATCAGAGACTGGAACATCGGTGATTTTAACAGATTGCCCAGCATTAAGGAGTTGACGGTAATCCCGTTATCCGCTAGATCCAGTGCTAAGGATTGGGTTAATCCGACGCCGCCGAATTTTGCCGCACTATAACCGCAATTATGCTTACTGCCCACTTTACCGGATTTGGAGTTAATTTGGATAATCCGGCCTTTGATACCGTCGCGTACCATTAATTTGGCAAATTCGCGTGCGCAGAGGAAATAACCGGTCAGATTCACGGCGACGGAGAATTCGAAATCCTTTAACGGAAAGCTGGTAATAGGCGCGGCTTTTGCCACCCCGGCACTGTACACCAATAAATCCACTCGACCGAAAGCAGCGTCAACGGCCTGTGCCAGCCGGATTACGCTCTCTTCATCGGTGGCATCGACTCGGAAACCTTTTGCCGCTTCCTTACCCGTTGTTTGGTTGATTTGAGCGGCGGTTTTGTCCGCATTCTCGCCGTTTAAATCGGCGACGGCAACAAGGTATCCCTGTTGCGCCAGACCGGCGCAAAGAAAGGCGCCCAAGGTTTGTCCGCCGCCGACGACGACCGCTACTTTATTACTCATAATCTTATTCCTTATTTAACTGATTGTTACATTCTGATTCGGCTCGGAAAGCAAGGTTAAATACGTTTAATGCTTAAAACCGAACCCACTTTAATCTTATTCGGGGTATCGCCCTTAACATGGATCGTGCCGGGATATTCCGCTTCGGCGGCGGCATCGAACCGCCAGGTTACATGACCTAATTCTTTTAAGTTAAAACTGGCGACTTCGCCTACTGCGGTAATCGGGTAGCAGATTCCGTCGATATCCAAGATATCTCCCGCTTGAATATCCGCCGTTAATTCGCCATGGCTGTGGATAAAACAATAATCTTCCAAATCCGCCGGAGCTCCCTGCTTAAAGGTGATCAGCATATTTTCCGTAAGAGCGTCGGGAGCGAATTCTCCGATTTTGCTAAATGTAGTCTGATAAATAATGCTCATTATTGCTTTCCTATTGGTAATTTTCGGTGGTGAGCTTTTGCTCACCCCGAAAAAATCTTATTGATAGATAAATGCGGATACCGCCCATGCCACCAATACTGTCGGTGCACCGGTGAGGAAACGGCTGACCAATACGGAAGGTACGCCGACCCGAACCGTATCTTGTTTGGCTTCCGCCATGGAAAGACCGACCGGAATAAAGTCGCAGGCGGCTTGCGCATTAATAGCGAATAGTGCCGGTAATGCCAGTTGCGGCGGAATATTACCCAAACCGATCTGAACACCGACCAGAACGCCGATAACCTGTGCGATTACCGCCCCCGGGCCTAAGAACGGAGACAATAACGGGAAGGAACAGATTAAAGCCAGAGTTACCAAGCCGATAGGGCTGCTTGCCAAAGGGGTTAAGCCGTGAGCAATCCAGTCGCCCAGACCAGATGCGATAATAATCCCGATTAGGGCGGATACGAATGCCATAAACGGCAGAATGGTTTTCAGTACGGTGTCGATGGTATCGCGGCCGGCCTGGAAGAAAACCGCCACCACGGAACCCATGCCCATACCGATTTTTGCCAACAGACCATCACTCTGTTCAGTAATTTTTTTCGAACTGTCATATTCTTTAGCTGCGCTTTTCGGTGCGGCTTCGCTTTGCGCTTCGGCGCTCGCAACGGCAGCGACAGGTGCGGAATCGGCATCAATCAGAGTAATGTTTTCATTTTTTACCGCAGATACATAAATATCTTCCAAAATATATTCCGCCAACGGGCCGGATTTACCGGTTGCATGAATATTAATGGTCGGAATACGGCGTTTCGGATATAAACCGCAGCGCAGTACACCGCCGCAGTCAATAATTGCGACACCGATTTCTTCCTGCGGCGGCTCGCCGTTCTTAAAACCGTCCACCGCTTCCCAGCCGGTTAACTCCACCAGTCTGTCGACGATTTCCGGACGGGTGCCTGCAGTCATATACAACACTTTTTTACCTTCCACCACAGGCAGGGTTAATGGGCCGCCCCAGCCGCCGTTACCTTTTTCGATATAAATTGATTTAGCCATGATAATACTCTCCGTTTATAAGCGAACTTCGCGATCCAGGGTGATGCCCATGCGTTTTTCAAAGAATGCGGTCGTGAAGTCCGTGATCCAGCCGCGGAAGAAGTTGGTTACCATACCCACCAGTAAATAGCTCACGGCTAAAGGACCGAGCGGTAAGCCGAGGGTGGTTAAACCGTTGGCGATACCCAAATAAACGAAAAGTTCGCCCGGGTTGATATGCGGGAATAAACCGTTCATGGAATGGCAGCTGTATGAAGCGGCGGCATAATAGCTCGGTTTGTAGCGTTCGGGTAAGAAACGGCCCAAGCTCAGCGTCATAGGGTTACAGAATACGAAGGTACCGATAACCGGAAGAATCAGATAACGGGAAATCGGGTTGCCCGCACTGCGTTGAGCCAAACGTTCGATACGATGCTGACCGATAAATTTGATCAGCGCATTCATAACGACTAAAAGAGAAATAAGCAACGGTAAGATTCCGGTAACCATTCCGACGAAGGTTTCTCCGCCCTTCTGGAACAGCCCGATAAACCATTCGGCTGCGTGTGTGATGTATTCCATAATACAACCCCATAATTTCTGAATTGAAAGAAACGGCTTTTCTGATCAACTGCTAAGATGAATCATTGGGGTTATATTATTTTAAAGTGAAAGCAAAATCTGTGATTGAAATCACAAATAATGCAAAAATGTTTTATTTTGAAATATTTTTATTTCATTTTAAATTTGTTTAAACCTGATATTTACCCTTATCACCGATATCAAAATGCAGCGGCATACGCCATTTCATCAGCGCAAGCAGCAAAAATAACAGTGCGGATAAGGCGCTTAGTATCTGTAGCGGCAAGGCTTTATCCAGAATAAAGCTCAGCCATAACAGGGCCACCAACAGGGGTTGCAGATTTAGTCCGAACAGGCGGAAACAAAAGTATTCCTTGTAGCAAAGCCCGCCCAGGGTTACCAATGCACCGCCCAGCGCCAGTTCGGAGAAACCGAGCAAATGACAGATTAATGCGCCCCAGGTTGCAAACTGCAAGGGAAAACGAAAGTTTTTCAGATAAATATGTAAACAGGAAGCGCACAACAGCGCACCTATTAATAGTCCGGTTTGCGCCGGGAGGGGACGGTAAGGCAAAAAGGCGGTACCCAATGCGGCTAAGATAAAACCGCAGCGATAAAGGCTAACGGTAATGTAATCCCAGATATCCATAGGGGATTTAATATGCGGATCGGCCATAAAAACTCCTTTTAACTTATGCCATTGAAAATCAGGCTCTATCTTGCCAAAAGTGCGGTCGAAATTGCAAAGGTTTTTTTGAAAGGATACGGAGCGGCATTATACCGCTCCGTGGCAAGATATGTTTAGGAATTCAGCAATGTTACCGCTTTGATAACCACGGAAATAGCTTTTTCCTCCGTGCTTTTAATGGTGGCTTCGTCCGGAATTTCCTGCTGGGTGCGGTTGACGATAACCCCGGAAACCATACCCGCACGCAGACCTAAAGCGGCACACATGGTAAACAGCGTGGCGGATTCCATTTCATAGTTCATCACCTGCAGATCCTGCCATTGCTGCAAGGTGCCGCGATAGGCGGGATAAATTTTAGCGCTAAAGGTATCGTAGCGTTCCTGACCGGGATAAAAGGTATCGGAAGAGGCGCTGATCCCTACATAGGGTTTAATCCCCAGTGCCGAAGCGGCGTTATACAAGGCATTGGTACAGGCGAAATCCGCCACCGCCGGATATTCAAGCGGTGCAAAATGGCGGCTGGCGCCATCTAAACGCACCGCTCCGGTAGTAACCAGAATATCGCCTACCCGAATATGCGGCTGAATCGCCCCGGTGGTGCCGATACGCAGAAAGGTACGTACGCCGAGCTGAGCCAGTTCTTCTACGCAGATGGAAACGGAGGGGCCGCCGATACCGGTGGAACAAACCACCACGGGGACGCCGTTCAGATAGCCCAGCCAGGAAGTAAATTCACGGCTAGAGGCTAAGAATTTGGGTTTATCCATATGGGCGGCGATACGCTCGCTGCGGGCAGGATCGCCCGGCACTATGGCAATCTTCGCCCCTTCTAACATGGCCTGAGTTAAACCTAAGTGAAATACGTCGGACATGATTTTCTCCTTTTTATGGCGATTAAATAATTCCTTTAATATAGGCTAATATCTTTCGATAGTTAAGCCGAACCGGTTAATCAGTTTCTATATTCTAATCCATTAATTATCAGTTGGATATTGAAGGATATTCCTTGTCCGGTTATTTTCCGTTAAGTTTTAATTTTTTGATTTAGACTAAGGCATCATAAGGATAAAAATTATTATCCTTATGCTTAAAAGAATAAAGGCATTGTTTACCAGCGCCTTAGTGAGTTCAAATTCACTACCTCTTAGTAAAACAATACCTTTAGTTTCGGTATTATTCCGGCTTGCTCTTTTGTTGTCAAAGACAATGTTATGAATTTAGCTAATGTTTCCTGTAGCCCAATTCCCATTTGAAGATTAGCACTCAAATGCGGATTGTACATTCGTTGGATTGTTCAATAGCTCCTTGCAACAAGGGCGGATAAATCAGGCGTAGCCAAGAAGCGACGCAGTTATCTTTACAACAATTACTCGGGTACACCGCGCAGTAGCGCTACCGGTTTAAACGGCGGAACCGAGGTGGGGGCCGGCAGGTCGCCGAAAATTAAGATGAAAGGTTGTGGCGGCGCCGCTTTTTCATTACGCCACAGGCTGCCGATGCTAATGAGCCGGATATCCGCCGGTAGGTTGCGTAATCCTTCCTGCAGCACCGCGACGGTATTGCGCCGCGGGTGGCCTATAACCACCGCATTCCCGTGTTTTCTGGCATAGCGAATCGCTTGTTGAAACTGCGCCTGAACATCGGCGTAGGCATTGCTGTCGTCTAAGAAAATATGCCGCTGTAGTACGCCGACGCCCTGTTGTTTGGCGATTTTTCCCGCCACCGAGCGGCCGATGGTGCGGCTGTCGAGGAAAAATAAACGGTTTTTGTGCAGGCTGCGCATCAGATGGCTCATAAGGGATTCGTCGGCGGTGGCGGCACTGCCCATATGATTGTTCATGCCGATGGCGGCACTGACGATTTGTTTTGCGTTCTGCACCCGTTTTTCCACTTCGGCAGCACTCATTCCGAGGGATAAACCGCCCGCTTCGATATTATGCTTATTTAGGGCCTGCATCGGCATATGAATCAGTATATCGCGCCCCTGCTCGCTTGCCTGGCGGTTACGTTGCGCAGCATAGGGAGCGGCGGGAATAATAGCTACCGCAATTTCTTGCGGCATTGCCAGGATTTGGGCATCTTCTTTCGGGTGATAACCGATATCGTCGATCACAATGGACAGATAAGACAGCTTTGCCGCCGTTGCCGAGGAAGGCGACAGCAGAAATAAAATTATAAAAAGTATGTTAAAAAATACCGCACTTTGGAAGCGTTGCAGTCCGTTTTTCATTCCTTTATCTCAACCAATTTTGCGGATTAACCGCATTTCCCTGACGGCGGATTTCAAAGTATAGCGCCGAGCGTCCCTGTCCGCCGCTGCTGCCTACTTCGGCGATGGTCTGGCCGGCACGTACCTGATCCCCCGCCTTTACTCTAACCGCACGGTTGTAACCATATAGGGACATATCTCCCTTGCCGTGATCGATAACCACTACCAGTCCGTAGCCCTGTAGCCAGCTAGAAAGAATTACGCGCCCGTCGCTAATGGCTTTCACCGGCGTGCCGGCGGCGGCGCTGATAAGAATTCCTTTCCATCGGACTTCCCCTGCCTGTACCGCACCGAAACGGTTAATTACTTTACCCGCGGTCGGATAGGCGTATTTTCCGCTGAGGCCGGAACCGCTACGCAAGCGTTGTTGTTCTTGGGCGGTGGGTTGGTAAGGTTTGTTATTTTTCTTTTCTTCCGCCTCTTTTTTACGTGCGTAAGCTTCCCTTTCTTGGCGTTCCTGAGCCGCAGCCGCCTGCGCCGCCCGTTGAATTTCCTGGCGTAGGGCGTTCTCATTGGCTTTCAGACTGTCCAACCGAGACTGATCCCGTTCCAGGGTTTTATTGATTCGGCTTAGGGTATAGCTGCGTTCGTTTTGTACCTTTTGTAATTCCTGCTGTTGTTTTTTACGAGAAGAAAGCTGTTCCTGCTGCGCCTTTTGCTGGCTACTCATGGTTTCCTTCTGGGCGGACAGCTGGGCGCGGGTATTTTTCAGATCCTGAATCAGCTCGGCACGGGCGCGGTTCATATGGGCGTAATAGACTTTCATTCGTTCCGCCTGAGTGCTGTTATCCGATAGTAAATGCTCAATTACGGAAGAGGGGTTGCCGGAACGATAAATATTGTCCAATTGCTGCGCCAACAGTTTTTTTTGCCGCTGTTCCTGTTGCTTCAGCTGCTTAATTTGGCGCTCGGTTTCAGCGATAAGTTTACGGGTTTCCTTTAATTCGGATTCGGTCTGGCGCAGCTCGCCGAGTACATCATTAATTTTGTTTTCCTGCTGCTTTAGTGCCGATTGCAGCTTGTTTTTTTCCCGCTGCTGCTCGACGATTTTCTGCTCCTGCCGTTTGATCTGCTGCTGAATCTGCGAAAGATCCGCGCCATATGCGGAAAGGGCGCTAAAGGCGATAGATAACGACAGAGCGAATCCGGCAATATTTTTCAAAGTCAGGGGCATGGCTGAACGAGTCCTTGGTAAATCAATTTTTTGCTTGGCGTCAGGTTCGTTAAAGGTTGTTAAATATAGCATTATTTTTGCGAAAGATCAGAAAACATTGGCTTTGCGCTTTTAAACCCGAGCGTTTTTTGCTATAAAGTGCGGAGTTTTTTAATATTATCGATAAAGTAGGAGATGTTTATGGAATTAGTATTTATCCGCCACGGTTTAAGTGAATGGAATGCCCTGAATCTTTTCACCGGCTGGAGAGATGTTAATTTAAGCGAAAAAGGCGTGGAAGAAGCGAAAGCGGCGGGACGTAAATTAAAAGAAGCCGGTTTCGAATTCGATATCGCCTTTACGTCCGTACTGACCCGTGCGATTAAAACCTGTAATCTGGTGTTGGAAGAGTCTAATCAGTTGTGGGTGCCGCAGATTAAAACCTGGCGTTTGAACGAACGTCATTACGGCGGTTTACAGGGACTGAATAAAGCCGAAGCGGCGGCTCAGCACGGGGACGAACAGGTACGCATTTGGCGTCGTTCTTATGATACCTTACCACCGGTGTTGGATCCGAAAGATCCGAATTCTGCGCATAACGATCGCCGTTATGCACATTTACCGGCGGATGTGGTTCCGGATTGCGAAAACCTGAAAGTAACCTTGGAACGTGTGTTGCCGTTTTGGGAAGATCAGATCGCACCTGCCATTCTTTCCGGTAAACGTGTTCTGGTGGCTGCACATGGTAACTCCCTGCGTGCTTTAGCGAAACATATCGAAGGTATTTCCGACGAAGGTATTATGGATTTGGAAATTCCGACCGGTCAGCCATTGGTTTATACCCTGGACGAAAATCTTAAAGTGATCAGCAAACGTTATTTATAATTCCGTTTGCAGCGAACCGATAAACGCCTTTTGTGCAATGCAAAAGGCGTTTGTTTATGCGGATTTCTTCCCTTTTCCGCCGCTTTTATTCATCTTGCAGGCTATTGGAAGATCGGTAAAGTGCGGTTATACTTAACCCCTGTTTTTGATTACGACATTTATTGAGAATAACATGCAAGAATTTATGCCTATGGCAACCGAATTTGCCAAAAATCATACCATACTGGTTATCGCCTGGGTGGCGGTGTTTTTGATGCTGGTATATCATCTGGTTAAAGCGGCGACCAGTAAAATTAAAGTGGTCGGTAATGCGCAGGCCACCAGTCTGATTAATAATGAAGACGCCGTTGTTATTGATTTACGCACCATCGACGAATTTAAGCGCGGACATATTGTCAACAGTCTGCAGTTCGTACCGAGCGATATTAAAAATCACAATGTGGGTAAATTGGAACAACATAAAAACGTGCCGGTGATACTGGTTTGTGTCAACGGGTTAAGCGCACAATCCTCCGCCGAATTACTGGCAAAACAAGGATTCAGTCGCGTATATGCCCTGCAGGAAGGAATTGCGGGCTGGCGTGCGGCAAATTTACCATTAGTTAAATAAGGAAAATTCAAATGGCAGAGGAAAATCAAGTTAATTCTGAAGCAACGGAACAACAGCCGGTATTGCAAATTCAACGTATCTATGTGAAAGATATTTCTTTCGAAGCCCCTAACCTGCCGGAAATTTTCCATCAGGAATGGAAACCTAACCTGAAATTCGATTTGGGGACGGAAGCAAAACAACTGGGGGAAGATCTGTATGAAGTTTGTCTTAACCTCAGCGTGGAAACCACATTGGAAGACAGCGGCGATGTAGCTTTTATCTGTGAAGTGAAACAAGCCGGGGTATTTACCATCAGCGGTCTGGAAGATATGCAGATGGCCCACTGTCTGACTTCGCAATGTCCGAATATGTTGTTCCCTTATGCGCGGGAACTGGTTTCCAGTTTGGTAAACCGCGGTACCTTCCCGGCATTGAACCTTGCTCCGGTAAACTTCGACGCATTATTTGTTGAGCATATGCGCCGTTTAGAAGCGGAGGAAAATGCCGAAAATCAGGAAAACAAAGGCGACGTACATTAATTTAAGCGCATTCCGATCTTGGCACGGGCATAAGGCCCGTGCTATCTTTATGCCCTGATTCCCGATATTTATAACCCTTCTTTATTCAGGCGTTGCTATGCGGGGAGATAAGGCGCAGTCCGTTGTTCAAAGCTTCGAACGCAACGCCGTTTTGTACAGTTCCGGATAAAATTTTCTTGTCCGCTTTACCTATGCTCCGTTTAAGAGGTAATTCATGACAATGCCGCAATCTTCTTCCATTAGCGTATTAGGCGCCGGTTCATACGGTACCGCTCTTGCCATTGCCTTTTCACGCAACGGCTTTCCCACCTGCCTTTGGGGACATTCGCCGCAACATTGTAGGCAGCTTGCCGCCGAGCGTCGTAACCAACGGTTTTTACCTGATATTCCATTTCCCGAAGCATTAAGGATTGAAGCGGATTTAGCTGCTGCACTGGCCTGTTCGCAGGATATTCTGATCGTGGTGCCGAGCCATGTTTTCCGTGAAGTGATTGAGGTGATCAAACCCCATTTGCGTCCTTATCATCGTATTGTGTGGGCGACCAAAGGATTAGAGCGTAACAGCGGGCGTTTATTGCAAGAGGTGGTAAAGGAAATTCTGGGTGAGCGCTACCCCTTAGCCATTTTATCCGGCCCTACTTTTGCCAAAGAACTGGCGCAGGGAATGCCTACGGCTATTGCTCTGGCATCGGATAATGAGCGGTTTGCCCGAGAATTACAGGCGCGCATCCATTGCAGCAAGCATTTCCGGGTTTATATCAATCGGGATATGATCGGCGTACAGTTGGGCGGCGCGCTTAAAAATGTAATTGCTATCAGTGCCGGTATTTCCGACGGAATGGGCTTTGGTGCTAATGCTCGCACCGCATTGATTACGCGCGGCATTGCGGAAATCAGCCGTTTGGGTGTTTCTCTCAATGCGGATCCTAAAACCTTTATGGGGATGTCGGGATTGGGCGATCTGGTATTGACCTGTACCGACAACCAGTCCCGTAACCGACGTTTCGGTATGATGCTGGGACAGGGCATCGAGGCTCAGCAGGCCATGGCGGACATCGGTCAGATTGTAGAAGGTTTTTATAATACTAAAGAGGCATATTTACTGGCGCAGCGTCAGGGGGTGGAAATGCCGATCACCGAACAGATGTATCAGGTTCTATTTTGCGGCAAGCAGGCAAAAGAGGCGGCCACCGCACTGTTGAGCCGCGAACGTAAGGGAGAATAGCAAAGTGTTACCTGAAGTGTGGAAAAATATCCGCTGCGAGGCGAAGAAACTGGTTGATTGCGAACCTATGCTGGCGAGCTTCTTCCATTCAACGATTCTAAAACATAAAAATCTCAGTGGTGCGTTAAGCTATATTCTGGCGAATAAGCTGGCGACGGCAACTATGCCGGCGATTACCCTGCGGGAAATTATCGAAGATACCTATCAGGCTCAGCCGAGTATTATCGAAAGTGCGGCTTACGACATTAATGCTGTGCGTCAGCGGGATCCGGCGGTGGATTTATTATGTACGCCGCTGCTGTATCTAAAAGGCTTTCATGCGATTCAAAGCTACCGAATCACTCACTATTTATGGAATCAGGGGCGCAAGGCCCTGGCGATTTATCTGCAAAATCAGATTTCCGTGGCCTTTGATGTGGACATTCATCCGGCAGCGCGTATCGGGCAGGGAATTATGTTCGACCATGCCACCGGCATCGTGGTGGGCGAAACTTCGGTAATTGAAAATGACGTTTCTATTTTACAGGGCGTAACCCTAGGCGGTACCGGCAAAGAATCCGGCGATCGCCATCCGAAAATCCGCGAAGGCGTTATGATCGGCGCAGGTGCTAAAATATTGGGCAATATTGAAGTGGGACGTTATGCGAAAATCGGTGCCAATTCCGTGGTACTGCAGCCGGTACCGGAATATGCCACCGCCGCTGGCGTTCCGGCCAAAATTATCAGTAAAGATAAAGATGCGAAACCGGCCTTTGATATGAACCAGTATTTTATTGATGATGCCGCCGCATTAAATATCTAGGAGTAAGAGATGATCAATAAAGATACCCAACTATGTATGTCATTGGCGGGCAGACCGGGAAATTTCGGTACCAGATTTCATAATTATCTATATCGCAAACTGGGGCTGAATTTTATTTATAAAGCTTTCACCACTCAGGATATCGAACATGCGGTAAAGGGCGTGCGGGCTTTAGGTATCCGCGGTTGCGCCGTATCCATGCCCTTTAAAGAAAGTTGCATTCCGTTTTTAGACGAACTTTCGCCTTCCGCCCGGGCCATTGAGTCGGTAAATACCATTGTAAATGAGCAAGGCCATCTGAAGGCCTACAATACGGACTATATCGCCATTGAAAAGCTGATTGCCAAATACCTTACCCATAAGCAGGCTTCCGTAATCGTACATGGTAGCGGCGGTATGGCAAAAGCGGTTGTGGCGGCCTTTAAACATGCAGGTTTCGAGAATTTGCAGATATATGCGCGCAATCCGCACAGCGGCGGCTATCTGGCCGATCTTTACGCTTATTCTTATATTGATAAACTGGATAACCTGCAGGCGGATATTCTGGTGAATGTAACCCCTATCGGCATGGCGGGTGCAAAAGAAGCAGATGAGCTTTCTTTCCCGGCGGAAATGGTTGAACAGGCGCACACCCTGTTCGACGTAGTGGCGCTACCGGTAGAAACCCCGTTGATTAAACGGGCGAGGGAATTAAACAAACAGGTGATTTCAGGTGCGGAAGTCGCCGTATTGCAAGCTTTAGAACAGTTCGAACTTTATACTCATGTTCGCCCGGACGATGCCCTGGTGGCGGAAGCTGCGGCCTATGCACGGGGTTAGCGCCCGTATATAGGGACTGATGCGGGCTATAAAAAGTGCGGTCTTTTTGACCGCACTTTTTTATCCCAGAGCAAATGCGTATCGAATCAGACCGAAAGCGATAGAGCACATAATTATCCCAATCAACGTATCCAGAATACGCCAGGTATGCGGTCGCTTAAATAGCGGAAGTAGAAATCCGGCACCGTAACCCAGGCTAAAAAACCACAGAGCGGACGTACAGAGAGCGCCGAACAGAAAAAATCCTTTTTGTTCGGCGTTCAGGGTACCGGCAATACCGCCGATAATCGCAAAGCAATCCAGATAAACATGCGGATTGAGCAGGGTTACGCCGAGGGTGGCAAGAATCGTCTGTCCCAGGGAGGAGCGTCGTTCCTTTGTTTCTTCCCAATGCAATGCACTGTTGCCTCGGTAAGCGGCACGAAATGACCGCCCTCCGTATACCAATAAAAACAGTGCGCCGATAATTGCCAGAACCACAGTACTGGTGGTATGGGCGGCGATAAATGTCCCCAATCCGAATACACCGAGTGAAATCAGAATAAAATCACAAGCAAAGCAGGTTAGAATCACCGCTAAAATATGTTGTCGCAGTAGGCCTTGTTTCAGCACAAAGGCATTTTGTGCGCCGATAGCGATAATCAACCCGCCGCAAACTAAAAAGCCCTGTATAAAAGCATCCATTATTGATTTCCTTGTTTTAAACCCTTAGCTTAAATTTTGTGGCTTAAGCATAGATTGTTCTTAAAATATCGTTGATTTGTTATAGATTGATTTTAAATAATTATTTCTTATTAAATTATCTATTGTTATTTGGTTTTATATGGTTGTTTTATGATTATTATTTCTTAATGGTAAAAACTATTTTTCATTTTGTTATATAAATGTAATGAAATTTCTCCTTGCTTGTTATTTAACCTATTGTTTTAACATGGAATAATACTTGATCTGTTTTTTTTCCGGTATTTTCTACAAATTTTATCAAGCGTTTACAACATAACACAAACTCATATAATGAGCGGATCCTGCCTAAGTGTGCCTGTTTTACGGCCTTTTGGGTAAAGATGTTCAAATAATTGTATGGCAGGGAAAATTTTAATTTACAAGGGTGATCTATGAACTTTAAACAACTAGTTAACACATCATTAACTTTGACGGCAATTGTTTCTCTTTCTGCTTGTGTAAAAACCGGTATGGGAACTCATATCGAACCGCAGGGAAAAGATGTCGGTCAGCTTATCGTTTTTACCCCTAATAATTCGGGAGACGAAATCATCAGCATCGCATTAAATAATAAATTTCTTGCCGCATTGCCTTCGTCTCATCAAGTAAATCAGAATTTATGCCGGGGCGACTATACCTTGAAAGCCAGTCTTGTTTTACCTTATACGGGCAATCAGATTCGACGTATAGAAAATACCGGAACATTCACCATTAATCAAAACCAAACCACTTATATTGCAGTAGAAAGAACAACGAAAGGCTTATCGCTTTCTGCCGTGGATCAGTCCGTATGGGAAAACAGCGGAAAATTAAATACGGAAAATAAACAGCTATTACGTCGTTTACCGGCGTCTTTTTTCCAATGTGGCGCAGACAAAGCTAATTAATTTTCAGCGGTCGGTTTAAGAACGCCCTTCAAACGGATAAAGATATTATTGCTGTTTGTTCTTAAAAAGCCGATTGATATGATCGCTAAGTTAAATGATATTACTAAGACTAAGGAACCGAGATAAGGTAACCGCTAAATCGGCTTTAGCCGCTCAATTGCTCGTTGAAGACGGCATTACGGTTAACCTTATCTAATTTCGCCACCATCAAACCGCTCTTTGCGGGCGGTTTTGCGGTTGGTTTTTAACCCACCCTGCGCTTTTTGGCGCGGGGTGTTTTTTTATGCGGATTGCTGATAATGCCTTAACGCTTCGGCGATAACGTAGTACACTAGGGCGAGTTTTTGACAACCGGTCGGGAGTAAGCTATGCAACCTTATTTAATTGCGCCTTCAATTCTTTCTGCGGATCTGGCCCGGCTGGGCGAAGATGTGGCGGATGTGCTCAAGTGCGGGGCGGACGTAATTCATTTTGACGTAATGGACAATCACTACGTGCCTAATCTGACTTTCGGACCGGCGCTATGTAAGGCGTTGCGCGAATACGGTATTCAGGCGCCTATTGATGTGCATCTTATGGTGAAGCCGGTGGATCGTATTATTCCCGATTTTGCCGCTGCCGGCGCCAGTTATATTACCTTTCACCCGGAAGCGAGCGAGCATATCGACCGCACGCTACAGTTAATCCGTGATCAGGGCTGTAAATCCGGCTTGGTATTTAATCCGGCGACACCGCTCAGTTATCTGGATTATGTTATGGATAAAGTAGATATTATTCTGCTGATGTCGGTTAACCCGGGCTTCGGCGGTCAGTCTTTTATTCCTTCCACCTTAGAAAAACTGAAACAGGCGCGTCGCCGTATTGACGAAAGCGGTCTGGATATTCGCCTTGAAGTGGACGGTGGGGTAAAAACCAATAATATTGCGCAGATTGCCGCCGCCGGAGCGGATATGTTTGTTGCCGGTTCTGCGATTTTTGATCAGCCGGATTATGCGCAGGTGATTAGCCAAATGCGCGCCCAGCTTGCAACGGTAAATCGTTAGGAAAAATAATTATTAAAGCATTCAGGAGAAATAATGCGTTCGCAATTTAAATTAATCGGATTTGATTTAGACGGTACTCTGGTTAACAGCCTGCCGGATTTGGCGCTTTCGGTCAATTCCGCACTCGCGGATTTCGGTTTGCCCGCCGCTTCGGAACAACTGGTATTGACTTGGATCGGTAACGGTGCCGATATTCTGATCAGCCGCGCCTTGGACTGGGCCAAAGCTCAATCGGGTAAAAGTCTGGAACCTGAAGACGTCGCCCGTTTAAAAGAGAATTTCAACCGCTATTACGGCGAAAACCTGTGTAATATCAGCCGCCTGTATCCCAATGTAAAAGAAACGCTGCAGCAACTGAAAGCACAGGGCTTTATTTTGGCGGTGGTAACCAATAAACCTACCCGCCATGTACTGCCGGTGCTACAAGCTTTCGGTATCGACGGCTTATTCAGCGAAACTCTTGGCGGCCAGTCTTTACCGGCGATTAAACCTCATCCTGCCCCGCTTTACTATTTATGCGGTAAATTCGGTTTAACGCCGCGTCAGCTTCTATTTGTGGGTGATTCCAGAAATGATATTATCGCCGCCCATAGCGCAGGTTGTGCCGCCGTGGGGCTGACGTACGGCTATAACTACAATATTCCCATTGCCGAATCCGCACCGGACTGGGTATTCGACGATTTCGCCGATATTCTGAAAATTGTTTAAAGGCACTTAAAAGTGCGGTTAAAAATTACAATGTTTTTCCGCACCTGCCAGCCTTATAAAAGATAATGCGTTAAAAGGAAAATATTATGAAAAAACCTGTCGTACTCAGCGGGGTACAGCCTTCCGGCGAGCTGACAATCGGTAACTATCTCGGTGCCTTGCGCCAATGGGTAAAAATGCAGGATGACTATGATTGTCTGTTCTGTATCGTGGATTTACACGCCATTACCGTGCGTCAAGATCCGGAAAAGCTGCGTAAAGCCACCCTCGACGTATTGGCCTTATATCTGGCCTGCGGCATAGATCCGGCGAAAAGTACCATCTTTATTCAGTCTCATGTACCGGAGCATACCCAGCTGGGCTGGGTGCTTAACTGCTACACCTATTTCGGCGAAATGAGCCGTATGACTCAGTTTAAAGATAAATCGGCACGCTATGCGGAAAATATAAATGTCGGTTTGTTTACCTATCCGGTACTGATGGCGGCGGATATTTTGCTGTATCAGGCAGATCAGGTGCCTGTGGGGGAAGATCAGCGTCAGCATCTGGAAATTACCCGCGATATCGCCCAGCGTTTTAATGCGTTGTATGGCGAAGATCAGTTTGTTATCCCTCAGGCCTTTATTCCGAAATCCGGTGCCCGCGTGATGTCGTTGCTGGAGCCGGAAAAGAAAATGTCGAAATCCGACGAGAATCGTAATAATGTTATCGGCTTAATGGAAGATCCGAAAGCGGTAGCGAAAAAAATAAAACGGGCTATGACCGACGGCGATGAACCGCCGCAAATTCGCTACGATGTACAGAATAAGCCGGGCGTATCCAATTTGCTTGATATTCTTTCCGCCGTCAGCGGCAAGTCCGTGGCCGAGTTGGAAGCGCAGTTCGCCGGCCAAATGTACGGCCATTTGAAAACAGCGGTCGCCGATGAAGTATGTGCAATGCTAACCGAGTTACAGCAACGTTTTCATCATTACCGCAGTAATGAAGAACTGTTACTGCAAATTGCCCGCGAAGGGGCGGAAAAAGCCCGTGTCCGTGCGCGAGCCACCTTGGATAAGGTCTATCAGGCAATCGGATTTGTCGGTGCCTAATTATTAATTGTTAATATTGGAAACGGAGCATATAGGCTCCGTTTTTATTTATATAAATGAGCATATAATTTTTTGTAATGATTAAAAAAGAAAATTATTGATAGTTTGCCATCGTATTTTTATATGGGAAATTTGAAACTTCCCTGAGGTATAAAACCTGTAAATACTCTTATTATTGTTAAGATTTAATTAAATTTTTATGATTGCATTGCTATTTTTGTATTAGTTTTATCCTTTATAAGTCCGCTTTGTATTCACTCCTCCGACCAGGTGCGGTAAATTTTTAAAATTTATTTACTTTTTTTATTTTTTCATTACTATAGCCCGGCAAGTTAGCTTACTGATCTCCGATTAAGCTAATTTGTTATTATTTGACAGTTTACTGAAAGGCCAGGGATTTGGACTTTAATATGTTAGATACTACACTTTTCAATTGACAAAACTGAATAGGGAAATTGGTAATGTTATCAGCATCAATCAGCAATGCTCATTTTGATGTGCATGCTGCAATGTCCGAAACTTTAAGCGACTTTAAAAACAATCAGCACGGCGTAGCCGCCATTGAGTACGGCTTGATCGCTCTTGCTGTTGCGGTTTTTATTGTTGCCGTCCTTTATGGCGACGATAATTTTATTGTTACGCTATCCTCTAAATTAAATCAATTGGGCGATAGCGTTACCGCGCTCCGGTAATCCGACAAATAGTAGCTTTTTATCCATATTCGGAGCTATACCCGAATATAAAATCCAATCTATTACTTAATAAGGAAATTAAGATGTTATCTACATTAACGACTAAAGCTTATATTGCTGCCACCGAAGGTTTACGTAAATTTAAAGAAAACCAACAGGGTGTAACCGCTATTGAATACGGTCTGATCGCTATTGTTATCGCCGTATTTATTATTGCGGTATTCTACAAAGACGGTGGTTTTATTTCTCAATTATCTAAAAAATTCAGTGATTTAGGTAAAACTATCGCTAGCGCTGTTGTAAGCTAATAATTTAACACTAACAGCTAAATACAATTGTATTTAGCTGTTTTTTACTTAAATCGGATTGGCGTAATTAATCGGACTTCGGTTCTTTATTTGTTGAAGGGTTATATGGTAGTAGGGTATCAATGGTAAAAACATTATTAGTAACATTTCTTTATATCGCTATTGTTTTTTTGTTGATGCGCCTTTCCTGGTCCGATATTAAATACAGAATTATCAGTAATAAAATCGTCGTTTTATTATCCGCTTTATTAATTCCGTTGGCCTGGCTGCAATATCAGCAGATTTTTGTATTGCCCGCGCTGGTGGCGTTAGTTATCGGTTTTATTCTGTTTAACTTGGGCGTTATCGGTGCCGGCGACGTTAAATTGATCGCGGTGCTGATGCTGTCGCTTCCGCATGAACAGATATTGCCCTTTTTCTTTTTTACCGCATTTTCCGGTTTATTACTTATTGTTATGGGCTGGCTTTTCTACCGTAAATCCATTCGTGAAAAAGGTCTGCCTTACGGGGTCGCCATTAGTCTTGGTTTTCTGACAAATGCCCTGTTGTTCGCTTAATGACCGGAATAATATTCCCGTCATATTAAGATTTTATTAACTTAAATAAGGATTGAAAATGAACTACCGAGTTCTCTTTCTAATTTCGTTTCTTATTCTCGGCGTCGGACTGGGCGGATTATTTTTCCTGCCGTCTTCCTCGGAAAATACCGATACGGCGAATACGAACCAAAGTGCCGAAGCCCCGGTGCAGGAAACAAAGCCACAGAAATTAATTACCACCGCCGTGCTTACCCGTGATCTGAGCAAAGGCAGCCTATTGCAGGCGGAAGATTACGCCCTGTCCGAACTAAGCGTGGATGAGGATAATCCGTTGGTGGAAAATGATTTAAAACAAATGCTGGATGCCGCCGGCAATCAGTCGGTGCAGGGTTTTCTGCTTAATGAAAATATGGCACAGGGATCTTTGTTATCTAAAAATACCCTGATTTCTCCGCAAGATCCTCGTTTTCTGCTATCTACCTTAGATCCGAAAACCGAAGTGGCTTACCGTATCTATATTGCCTCTGCGGACGCTTATTTATTGGATACGGTACGTGTTGCCGACAATGTGGCGGTATTTTCCCAGCAAACCGCCAAGGGAGTGGACAGTGCCGACAGAAACGAATTAATCAAGGTGATTGATAAGGTTTCGGTTTTATATAGTAAAGCTTTTTCCGATGAGGAAGCTAAGGCTGCCGGCGACGGAGAAACCGTCGGTTATATTACGGTGAAAGCGGATGCCGCACAGGTACAGAAACTTTACTCCGTGGTTAAGGATGCAAAATTAATTGTATTGCCGAGCGAACAACAGGATTCGGTCAATCATCGCGGTATGTTTATTCGAAAATTAAGAGGGCAATAGGATGCTGAATACGAAAAAGACATGGATGTCCACCCTGATCGGGATGGCATTGGCATTTGCGTCATATAACGCTTTTGCACAAACCTTTAATCTGGAAAAGGGGCAGAGCCGTTTAGTCGAATCGAAAACCAAAATCGATACGGTATTCGTTTCCGCACCGGAAGTGGCGGACTATGAAATTCTGGATGATTACAGTTTTATGATTTATGCCAAGGGCGAGGGGACTTCGGAAATTACCGCCTTTGACGCCCAAGGACGGGAACTGAGTTCGGATACGGTAAAAGTCAATGATGCATTAAACAATATCAGCGATACCAATCGTCAGATTAAGGCAAGATTTCCGAATACCGGACTTTCGGTGAAAAAAGTCGGTAAAGCCTATGTGGTGGAAGGGAAAGCCGCTTCCGCACACGAACGTGATGAAGTAAACCGTATTGTGGGCGCTTCATTGGGTTCCGCTCCTAAGGTTACCGAATATACCTTAAAACGCGACGGTGCCGATGATGAGAGAGTTCCTTTTTTGGATAAATACAGCTACGACGATGTAATCAATAATTCACAGGTCGAAGATAACGTACAGATTAATGTGAAACTAACCGTGGTGGAAATCAGTAAAAGATTTTCCGATGCCTTGGGCATTAACTGGAATAATGCCGGCGGTAATCTGTTGAGAAACCTAGGTAAAAGCTTCTCCGGTTCGGCTGCTTTCGGTGGCACCTCCGGCGGTTCGCTATCCCTGATTAATGCAGACGGTTTAAGCATCTTTATTAATGCCTTGGATAACCAGAATAACGGTAAGATCCTGGCGGAACCTAATATTTCCATGTTATCGGGAGAAACGGCGGATATTTTAGTGGGGGGAGAAATTCCTTTCGCACAGCGCGATCGAGACGGTAACCCTTCCATTATCTATAAGGATTTCGGGATTAAACTGGCAGTGGGTGCCAAATTGCAGAAAGACAACCGGATTCGGTTATTGTTGGCTCAGGAAGTCAGTACCATTGCCGGAAACTATCAGTATGAGCGAATCGGCAGCGTTCCGTTTTTTAATACGCGCCGTTCCAAATCCACCTTTGAAATTGCAGACGGAGAAAGCTTTATTATCGGCGGCTTACTCAGTAAAGATGATATAGAAGGTTTATCAAAGATTCCGGTTTTAGGTGATATTCCGATTTTGGGCTCACTTTTCCGCAATGCTTCAACCTCGCGGGAAAGCAGAGAATTGGTGATTGTAGCGACGGTAAATCTGGTTAAGCCGGTAAATGAAAATCAAATTGTGTATCCGAGCTTTGAACAAACCGGAACCATGGAGCGTTTCTTTAACCTAACCCCGTTTAAAAAAGTGTATCAGAAAACACTTACCTCTAATTTCCTGAAAAACGGAGGATTTATTCAATGAGAAAATTTTTAGCCTTATGGCTCCTGAGTGCTTTATCCGTTCCTGCGTTTGCCGCAATGGACGAACTGGTGAAAGATATTAATATCGTTCAACCTTATCAGAGTAAAGACGCACCGCATTTTTTATCGGTGAATCGCTATGCGTTGAAGGAAAGAAGCGAACTTGGTTTACATAATCTCGTGCGTGATGTGGTACGGGATATGGGGTCGGATAAATCCAAACAGGTGAAGATTATCTGGGCGGATAAAGCACAAAGACTGTATGCGGAAAGCGTTCGTAACGCACTGGCGGCCAAAGGAATAAAAAATATTCGTATGGTGGCCAATGCCGGTAAAGGCGCGATGGTTTACCCGCTGTTCGTGGAAGTGCAGCATTTCGGGGCAAGAACTGTAGATTGTCGCTTTGATACTGCGGAAGATATGATGAGTTTTGACAGTTATAATCCTTGTGCGACAAAAAATAACTACAGAATTCAGCTAAAAAATTAATAAAACAGCAGGCACGGATTAGCTATGTTATTACTTGATAAAGAAAGTGCGATTACGGATAGCGCACGCAAGATTATTATCCTGTCCGACCGGGAAGATCTGCAGATGCAGATTGCGCAATTATTGCGTACGCGCGGTTTAGAGAATATCGAAATTATCAGTGCGGATTTCTTATCTGACGATAATATTTCGTTTTCGGCGGAAGAAACTGTCGGAGTTATTGCGGATATCAAAAACGAAACGGCGATTTCCGTCGTTTCCGAGCGGGTGAACGCCATTGTGCCGCAAAATATGTGGTGCTGCATTGTAGGTACCTGCGATTCCATCGCAATGGCGCAGAAGTTGCTGAATGACGGTATCTTATATTTCAACTCGGATTCGCAGCTCAGACAGATGGTGGAGAAAATCATTTCTTCCGGGATTAATATCCCGCGTACCAGACATACCATCAAAATATGCGTTCTCGGCTGTAAGGGCGGAATTGGCGCAAGCTTTATTTCTTCTCATATCGCCAATCAGATCGCCTTAAATAAAAAGGTGCCTATTTTATTGGCGCAGGGTCCTAAGGGTTCACAGGATTTGGATCTGCTGTTTGATAAAAAAATTCAAGGCGATATCGTCGAATATATGCCGAATTTGGATTTGTTTAAGGGCGAGCCCGTAAGTTTGGAAAGTTCGGTAACGGATAAGTATAACTTTATCGTCTATGATCAGCCGATTTTTAATGTGGATAAGGATCATTTCGGCGAATTTTTCGACTACAGCAATAGTTTTATCTTAGTGGTCGATCGTCGTATTTCTTCACTGCGTGTAGCCAAGCAGTTCTTAGAACAATGCGAACGAATCCGCAATACAACGGGCAAGCCGATTCGTACCTTTATCTGTGTTTCCGACACTTCGCTGGAAAAATCCAAATTAATCGCGAAAGCGGATATCGAGGCGTTGTTGGGCTGCTCCGTCGATGCGGTGATTCCTTTCCTAAAACAAACTGAAAGCAAGGATGTTATTTCAGTGAATTTAGGCCGAAACGGGCAAAAAGAAATAAACACTTTATCAATGAAGGTGATCGGCGTACTTTCGCGTACTTCGAAACGTAGTGAAAATAAAGGATTATTCTCTTCAATTAGCCGTACTTTATTTAAATAATAAGTAGGTAGCGAGCACTATGTTAACAAAAGAGCAACAGATCTTTTTCAGAAACGAGCTATTAAGTAATCTGGATATAGAAAAACTGGATAAGATTCAAAGTGAAAGGGATAAGCTGATTGACGAGCTTGTTCAAATCGTTTATCAGGTTTCCGGTTCCAATAATATCTATATTACTTCCGTCGATGCACACTTTATGGCATCGATGATCGCCGATGAAATCGACGGTTACGGGCCGTTACGCGAGTTGATGAACGATGAAAGCGTTAACGATATTCTGGTAAACGGCCCCGATAATATCTGGGTGGAACGAGCCGGTATTCTGGAGAAAACCGATAAAACCTTTATCAGCAATGAGCAGTTGACCGATATTGCCAAGCGTCTGGTGGCTAAAGTCGGTCGACGTATTGACGATGCTTCACCGCTGGTGGATTCCCGACTGCCGGACGGCAGCCGTCTGAATGTGGTGGTACAACCTATCGCACTGGACGGAACTTCCATTTCGATTCGTAAATTCAGTAAGTCGAAAAAATCCCTGCAGGAACTGGTGGATTTCGGTTCTATGTCGCGTGAGATGGCTAATTTTTTAATTATTGCGGCCAGATCAAGAGTCAATATTATTGTGTCCGGGGGAACGGGTTCGGGTAAAACCACCTTATTAAATGCGCTGTCCAATTATATTTCTCATCAGGAACGGGTAATTACTCTGGAAGATACCGCCGAGCTACGTTTGGAGCAGCCTCATGTGGTACGTCTGGAAACCCGTCTGGCCGGGGTGGAACATACGGGCGAAGTTACCATGCAGGATTTGGTAATCAATGCGTTGCGTATGCGACCGGAGCGAATTATCGTCGGGGAATGTCGTGGTGCGGAAGCTTTTCAGATGCTGCAGGCCATGAATACGGGGCATGACGGCTCCATGTCAACGCTGCACGCAAACAGTCCGCGCGATGCCATTGCCCGTTTGGAAAGCATGGTAATGATGTCGAATGCATCGTTACCGCTGGAAGCCATACGGCGTAATATTGCCTCTGCGGTTAATATTATCGTACAGGCTTCCCGCTTAAATGACGGCTCCAGAAAGATAACCAATATTACCGAGTTAATGGGTATGGAAAACGGCCAGGTGGTATTGCAGGATATCTTTACTTATCAGCCGAGCCAATATCGCGATATGGAAGGGCGCATTATCGGTAAGTTTATGTCGCACGGCTTATTGAACCGTTCCGCTGTTAGCCGAAATGCTCAGATCTTTAATCTCAGTTCAGAATTACAGAGTATTTTTGAGGAGGTTGAATGACCCTCTTTTACTATTTGATCTTCGGCTTCGGCGTATTATTACTTATTTATACGGCGAGTAATTTTTTTGCGACGCGTAAAAAAATTCACCAGCGTGAAGATGCCTTTAACCGCGGTCTGACAGGGTTCTGGAACGGAATAAAATTTCGTTTAAAACTCTGGCGCTATTATTTTGTTTCGGGGGATAACAAGAATCTGGGTAGAAACATACTGATCAGCATTATGCTCTTTTTTGTATGCTTCTTTTTGAACCAGGAATTTATCCAATTGGATCGGATGATCTTTTTAGCAGCCTTTCTGTTGCTCTTTGTGGTTTTTATTTGGAAGAAAGGGCAACGCCGTAACCGCAAAATCTTTGAAGATAAGTTTCCCGAAGTTATTCAGATTCTGAATTCGGCCACTTCCTCCGGTGCCGGTTTGCTACAGGCATTGGGGCATTGCGGTCGGGACATTACCGGGCAACTGGGTGAAGAGTTTAGAAATATTCACCGCCGTTTGGCCATTGGTGAAGAACCTCATTCGGTATTTGAAGACAGCTATAGCCGTTATCCCTACAAAGAGTTCTATTTCTTTATCACCATTATCCGCATAAATTTGGATAAGGGCGGACAGGTACGTGAAGTTATTACCCGTTTAGGTCGGGTAATCGCCGACAGTAAGAAAATGGATAAGAAAAAGAAAGCGATGACCTCGGAAGCCCGTATATCCGCCATGATTGTCGGTGCCTTCCCGCTAATCTTTTCTATCATAATGAAATTTACCATGCCGGAGAATTTCGATTACGTTATTAATGATCCGAACGGACGCATTATTCTTTATTACGTACTCGGCAGTGAAATTTTAGGCATGTTAATTATCTGGTGGTTAATGAGGAAATCCACATGACCTGGAATTTATTTATATTCTATATTGCGGTGATTTTATCCGGAATTCTGATTTTAACCGCCGCACTTTCGGCCAAAAAGAAACTGGAAAAAAATAAAGAGTTTCTGAACGGCGAACGACCGAAAGAAAAAAACAGCAGAGATATTCAGCAAAGTAAGAATAAACAACAGGCGGAACTGGAATTATTACTGGTAAATAATAATCCGCTACTTAAAACCTTAGGTATTCTGGATAAGAATTTTAAGTTAAAAATGTTGTTAATATTTTTACTGTTGGGTATTTATTATTTATTTAACCGTAATGACGATTTTATTACATTGGTTATGATCGGTTCGATAATTTTTATTGCGGTTTTTCTTATTCCGGGTATATCCACAGGTACCATTTTAAAGAGAAAAATCAAAAAAATTATGGTGGATTTGCCGGGGTTTGTGGATCTGGTTGCAGTTTGCGTACAAACCGGGTTGAGTATTGATGCGGCGCTGAAACGCGTAGCCGCTGACTTTGAAACCCTAAATCCCGATCTGTCTTATGTAATGATGCGTATTATCCGCAAATCCGAAATTATCGGTCTTAGTGCCGCATTACAGGATCTGGCGATTTCTTTGCCGACCAAAGAAGTCCGTATGTTTTGTACCGTATTGCAGCAGAGTCTGAATTTCGGTTCTTCTATTTATGGGCAATTAACTCAGCTATCTGCGGATATCCGTGAATTGCAGTTATTGGCCATTGAAGAGAAATTAGGAACGCTCGCCGCCAAAATGAGTATTCCTTTAATTGTCTTTATTATGTTCCCAATCGTTATTTTAATTTTAGCACCAGGTGCAATGAGGGTCTTTCCACATGTTTTCTAAATCAGTTAAAAAAGTTTTATTTCTGGGTTTTATTATTTCATTATCCGCCTGTTCCGGCTTAGGTAAAGCGCCGACACAAGATAGTTTTAGTGCGAAAGAAAAGCTGTATGAAAGCACCAGAAATTACGGCGGTTTGGTTTCCTTATACCGTGATGCGTTAAAAGCCAATGATGAACCCCTTACCCGTTATAAATTAGCCAGCAGCTATTATAAGAAAGGGGATAATAAATCTTCCCTGCTGTATTTGTCGCCGTTATTAACGGCACAGAATCCCTTGGAAGAAAAAGCCGGGGTGTTACAAGTCAGAAACCTGATTCAACTGCAGGAATATGATAAAGCTATTTCCGCCGCTAACGGTTTAATCGGTAAATATCCGAAAAACGGCGAAATCTATAATTTACGCGGTATTTCTTTTGCTCAAGTGGGACGCTTGGCAAATGCTAAAGATGACATTATCAAAGCAAGAGAATTATTTATTGATGATGTTACCGCCATTAATAATCTTGCCATGCTGAGTATTATTAACGGCGATTACCGTAATGCCACGGAAATCTTATTACCGCAATATCTAAACGGGGTTAAGGATCCGCGTTTAATTCATAACCTGGTTTTCGCCTTGGTGAAGAATAACGATACCGACTATGCTTTAGATATTATCCGCAAGGAACGTTTAAATACTTCTCCGGAAGATCTGATCGCCTCCTTAAAACAGGCGGAACGCATCTTACCTATAGGTGAATAACTCAATTAACAACCAGAGTTTAGCTATGATAAAAAGCCTGAAACAAATGCTGAGGCAGCCGCAAGGCGTTTCGACCGTAGAATTTACCCTAACGATCGGAATCTTTTTTACCGTGGTGTTTATTATTTTCGAATTAAGTCGGTTTGCGGTAATTTCCGCCTATTGGGATTTGGCCGTAACCGAAAGCGTCCGCATGGTGAAAAACCAGCGGGCGCCGAATAATGATTATGCCGCCTTATTTGAAAAAACATTACTTGAACAGCGTAGAAATTTGGAAAACGGCACCATCGCTCTATTGGGTGAAAAGCGTAACAGCCTGAAGGTTGATGTTAAGTATGCGGATACGGTGGCGGATTTAGCCAATGAAAACTTCAGGCAGCCGCGCATTGTTAAGGGACAACAGGTTCCGCCGAGCGGGCGTAATGCCAGTTTGGCGCTCTACACCCTGGAATATGGTTATAGCCCCTTGATTCCGCTGCCGTTTTTGCCGAGAAGCTGGACAAATCATCTGCTGGAAAGAAAAATCGTTATGGTACAAGAATATGAAAGATCGCAGTTTCAATACCAAAATTAATTGTTTTTTACGGCATAGACAGGGTTCGGTAACTATCGAATTTGTATTTATGCTGATTATATTGGCCGTTATCTTTGCCTTTATGGCGGATTTGGTATTTGTGCGTTCTACGCTGGGTAAGTTGGATAACGCCTCTTATTCTTTAGTGAACGTATTGCGCGAGCGCCAGCAGCTATATGAGGGAGATGAAGCGATTTCCGCCAATGATCCCCTGAATAACAGCGATTTTATCACCTTTCGCAGATTGGCGGGTAAGATGCTGAATAATGATAGTAACAGCGATGTGATGATTGTGCTGGAACAACTGACGTTTACCGATGTGCGCCCGGGGCGACAGCCTCGGCCCCTTTATACCCGGATAGGTACTGATGACAGTAAATGTCGGCCGGCGAATCCGCTTAATAGGCTGGAAAATCTGTCGCCGCGCTCGGAAATTAACGGCGAACGTAAGATACCGCTCTATCAGGTTACCCTTTGTACCGAAACAGGCAGCGGTTTATTCCGGGCATTATTGTTAAAAGACGCTTCTAAGTTAAAGGGTGTGCTGCGTTCCAGCTCTTTAGCGGTTGCCCGTTAATCTAGTAAAGGAATATCAAATGAAAAAAGGATTTTATTTCACCGCCGCATGCTACCGTGCCTGGCGGCAATTCTACAAAAATGAGCGAGGGGTTTATACCGTATTGATGGGGCTGCTCGGCTTTGTATTAATAGGCTTGGTCGCCCTTGCTGTGGACGGTTCCGGTCTGCTATTGGATAAAGCTCGCTTTGTACAGGGTATGGAGCAGGCGGCCTTAGCATTGGTGGCGGAAAATAACGCCAATCGAGAAACCAAGGAACACAGCGATATCAAACGCCAGAGTGATCCGAATAGAAAGTTGAATCTTAGCGAACGGCAGGATAAACGTAATAAAGAGTTAATCGCCGGTATAACGCGGGTTTATTATTTGGGCAATACCTATCGCCCGGGTAATAGCAAGGTGAAGGACGATTATCAGTATCAATGCGACTTTGTTCTCCGTAATGACGGTACCGAAGGAAGATCCGTTGCCTGTGAGGTTGCGGGGAGTTTCGATCGTCCTTCCTGGCTCTATTTAAAAGATGCCCCTTTATCTTTTGAAAAAACCAATAAAATTTCTTCCGGCGCTATTTATGCCCAGAAAAATCGCGATGATGTGGCGCCTCTGGACTTAATGCTGGTATCGGACTTTACCGGTTCTATGAGATTTAATGTTAATGGCGGAAAAGATGGTAAATCAAAAATAGATATTCTGAAATCGGTGGTTAGAAATTTAAGTGATGATTTACTGGATGAGAAAAAAGCGGAAAGAGAAGGCAGAGCGATTAGCCCTTATAACCGAATAGGTTTTACCGCTTTTGCTTTTGGCGCACAGCAGGATAGTTCTAGTTACTGCGATTTGCCTTATCTGCTTTTGCCGAGAAGTAAACGTCCCGGCAATGTTGCGGACAGTGATTTGCGAGAGTATGCGCGTTCTTCGGCTGCCGGACAATATGGTCCTTATCTGCTTGAAAAAAGTATTGATTATCGGGCAACCATAGAAAATATTGATAAATTTTCAGGTAAAACGATTAGCTATCCGCTCAGTATTCCGAAAGGCGATAGATGTCTATTCAACGATAATCGAGCTACCACTAGGTATTGGTACGGTCAAAAGGATTTAAATTCATTAAAAAATACATTTTCCTCTTTAAGTGTGAATGGGGCTACTTTAGCCAGTTCCGGTATTTTGGTGGGGGCGAATTATTTAATGGATGTGAATACTGATCCTAAGGCGCAGCCTAGCGAATTAAAAACCAATACGCAGCGGATTTTATTGATTCTATCGGATGGAAAAGATGAGCTAAATGCAAGTGCAACTAAAGATTATGGTGAGCTTTCCATTACCCCTAAATTGATTGAAGGCGGAATGTGTAGCAAAATCCAGAAAAAATTGGATAGTTTACAGGATCCTAAATATGCACAACGGCGCAGTCGCGTAGCCTTTGTTGCCTTCGGTTATCCGCCGGAAGGCCGACAGAGAGATGCTTGGCTACAATGTGTCGGTAAACATTATTACCGTGCCGATAATGAGAAAGAATTATTGGACGCTTTCCGCCGTATTATCGGTCTGGAAGAAGAAGTGGGCCATTCCCTGAATAAAAAACCGAAATTCAGTAGACGTTAATGCCTTAACATCGGCAGATCCTTTCCCGAAGAGCGGTTATTTTCGGGAAAGTTTTTTGCCGCTATCTCCTTTAATACTATGTTAAAACGATTCTATCGCTATTTAGCGCAGCGCTTTTTCTATCTGTGGTTACTGTGGTTTTCCTTTCTCACCGTAGTTACTTCGCCGGAAAAAAGTATTTATTATGCGGTGCTAAGTACTTATATTTTGTATTATTTGTTATATGTCGCGAATAAAAGATTTTTCTTTATTGCGGTGATGATTATTACCCTCAGCCTGTGTTTATATTATCCGGTTTATTTACGCTACAGTTCATTAAATTCCGGTATTGTGGCGGCTTTTTTCGAAACCAATCCGGAAGAATCCTTTGCCTTTATTAAAGAACTGGATTTATCGCATTTTGTTATTCCCCTATTATTTTTATTATCCGCCGTACTCTTATTTAGACTGGAAAAATATAATAAACCGGCGCAGGATAATAAAAAAATTCTACACGGCGTTTTATTTGTAGTATTAATTTTTAGTATTGTATGGATACCGATAAAGTCTTATTTTAATCAGCAGAAAGGGTTGGAACAGGCAAGGTGGAGTTTAACCGATTCGCCGGTGAACCTGGTTTCGTTTTATGCGAATATTTACGCCAGTATTTCCGGTTATTATCAGGAAAAACAGGAACTGGAAAATGTAACTCATATTACCCCACCCTGGAAAATTTCTGCAGTGAATCCACAATACCGCAACTATGTTCTGGTTATCGGTGAAAGCGCCAGAAAGGATTGGATTTCAAGCTACGGCTTTAATTTACCCACCACCCCGTTTTTAGACGGGAGCAAGGGCTATATTAACAGCGGGTATATTGCCGCCGCTCCCGGAACCTACCATTCTCTGCTTTATTCCTTGTATTTTACCGATCCGAAAGTGAAGAAAGTAAATTATGCCTATAATATTATTACCCTGGCCAAAGCTGCCGGTATTCATACGGTTTGGTTATCTAATCAGGGGCGGATGGGAAAATATGATACCGTAGCAAGCAGAATAGGGGCTTCGGCGCACCGCCATCAGTTTACTAAGGTGGGTGCCTTTAATATGGGCGGCGTTGATGATGATAAATTGGTGGAAATGCTGGAACAGGAACTGGCTTACCAAACCCCGGAGGCAAACAGGTTATTCGTTTTGCATCTAATGGGCTCTCATGCGAATTTCTGTGATCGGGTAAATAATAAGATCAGCATTGAGTTTATTAATAAATCTCTTTCCTGCTATGCCAGCAGTATTTTGAAAACCGATAAGCTGATTGAAAAGGTAATCGGATTATTGCGGCAGAAAGATGAGAGTTATTCCTTACTTTATTTTTCCGATCACGGATTATCTTATGTAGATAAAGAATCCAAGGAAAAACTGAGCTTGGATCATGGCTGCGAATTTAAACAAAATTACGAAGTCCCCTTTTTCAAACTTTCCAGCGACGATACCCGGCGGAGGGAGGTAAATGTTCGGCGCAGCGGCATGAAATTTATTTATGGTTTTGCCCAATGGTTGGGGATTCAAACCCAGGAACTGGCGGATTATGATTTCTTTTCCGATCAAAACGATACGGAGATTAAAGTGTTTAACTTTGAAAAAGAAATTTCTTTTGACCAACTGAAAGAGGATATTTTGCCGGACTATCGCTAAGGGTCGTTAAGTTAAAAAATAAAGGATTAATCCTTAGGGATTAATCCTTTATTTATATTATTGCAGCCTCTAATTCGTTTTTAGCAGATTCCAGTAGCGCTCATAAATATCCACCGCATCACCCACATCGGCCTGAAAAATACCTTTTTTCACTTCTTCTTCCGGTGGGAATAATAACGGATTTTGCACATCTTCCGGCTTCAGCAGTGCTTTGGCACCTTTATTCGGCATAGAAAAGCCCATGCGTTCGATAATAATTTTGGCGTGTTCCGGACGTAACATAAAATCGATAAATTTATGGGCGCCTTCAATATTTCTGGCATGTTTCGGAATACTGTAATTATCCATCCAGAAAATCGCCCCTTCTTTCGGATAAACGAATTTAATATCAGGATTTTCCTTGGCGGCCATATAAGCGGAGCCGTTCCAGATCATACCTAAATCTACCTCGCCCTGAATATAAGGCAGCTCCGGCGTATCGGAATTAAAGGCGGCGACATTCGGCAGTAATTTCGTCAGTCGCTCGTAAGCGGCTTTAATTTCGGCAGGATCCTTGGTATTCGGCGACTTACCGTCCAGTAATAAGGCAATATGGAAAATTTCGCGTGCATCTGCGGTTAGCAATACTTTGTTTTTAAACTGCGGCTTCCATAAGTCCGCCCAGCTTTTTACGCTTTCCGGATCTATTACAGATACATTGACGGCAATGCCGGTTAGTCCGTACACATAGGGTAAGGAATATTTATTTTCCGGGTCGAAATCCTTGTTCAGCAGATTTTCCGGAATTTGATGCAAATTTTTCAGTTTGCTCTGATCCAGAGGCTGCAACATACCTTCTTTCGCCATTTTAGCTACATAGTAACTGGAAGGAAAAACCAAATCGTAGCCGGATTTATCGGTCGTCAACTTAAGTTTCGAGTACATTTCTTCGTTACTTTCGAAAGTGGAGTAATTGACTTCGATACCGGTTTCTTTAGTAAACTGCGCGACTAAATCCGAGGGAATGTAGTCTGTCCAGTTGTAGATATAAAGCTGTTCGGCGGCCAGTGCAGCGGTTGCAAACAAGGCGTTGGCCGAAATAAATAAAGCTTTAAGCGATTGACTGAGTATTTTCATTTTTAACCCTTTGAAAGTGCAGTGATTTTTAGGGACTGGCCCGTTTGTGCAGGCGAAGTACGGAAAAACCGATTGCGGCACGCGGCAAGAATAGCATATTTTTTATTTTTCTGCTTAATTTCCGCCGGATAGCCCTTTGTTACACGGCGTTGCGATAGTGTATTGACATATAAGGCTACGCGAGTAAGATGGCGCAAAATTAGCAAAAAAAATTTATTATGCTGGCATTTTCACATCAGGAACATATAGATACTTATTATTATCACACTCGTAATATTTATTTGCGTCAGCCGGAGTTACGCGAAAATCTTAGCTGCGAGGTTTGTGTTATAGGTGCAGGCTTGGGCGGTTTATCCGTTGCCTTGGAACTGGCCGAACAGGGCAAGAATGTTATAGTACTGGAGGGCGCCAGAATCGGTTTCGGCGCCTCCGGACGCAGCGGCGGACAGGCGATTAACGGTTTTGAAGACGGTATTGATGAATATGTGGACGAATTGGGAATCGAAACTGCACGCAAGCTGTGGAATATGTCCCTGGAAGCCATAGATATTATCGATCAGCGGGTGGCGAAATACGCTATTCAATGCGACTGGAAAAAAGGCTATGCCACCCTTGCCTTAAACGAGCGACGCCTGCAAGATTTAATTGCGGCGGAAAAGGCGGCGGAAGATCTGTTCGGCTATAAGAATATGCAGCTGTGGGATAAGGCGCAATTGCAACGGCATTTAGGCAGCGATATTTACTGCGGCGCCCTGTTCGATAGCAATTCCGGTCATCTACACCCGCTCAATTATTGCTTGGGTTTGGCGAAGGCCTGTTTAGATGCGGGGGTGCGGATCTTTGAACAGTCGCCGGCAACGGATATGCGGATTGGCGCCGATAAGGTAAGGATAAAAACCGATCGGGCCGAGGTTCGAGCCGATCATCTAGTGCTGTCTACCAATGCTTATATTACGGCATTACCCAAACGCCTGCATAAAGGGACGGCGAGAACCGTGTTGCCGGTGGAAAGTTTTATTATTGCCACCGAACCCTTGGATCAACGTACCGCCGATAGTTTGATTAATAACGGTATGTCTGTTTGTGATAATAACCTGTTGTTGGATTACTACCGTCTGAGTGCGGATAACCGCTTGCTGTTCGGTAGCGATTCGAGCGGTAAAGCCAATATGAAACAGGTAATGCGGCGTAATATGCTGAAGGTTTTCCCTCAGTTGGAAGATGTGCGTATTGAGTACGGCTGGGGCGGCCCTATCGATATGACCATTAACGCCAAACCTCATTTCGGACGTATCGCCCCCAATGTTTATTTCGCCCATGGTTATTCCGGGCACGGTATTGCCCTTACCGGCCTGGCGGGACGGATTATCGCCGAAAGCATTCTGGGCGACGATCATCGCCTGCGTGTATTTGAAAGTTTGAAAGTTCCTGTGGTGTATGGCGGTAAATGGATTAAACGGGCGGCAACGCTGGTGGGAATGAACTATTACCGCTTCTTGGATAAATACCGTTAATCCCAATTGCCCCTTGTATGCGGGTACGTCGGTTTGGGGCGCAAAGCACGGCGTCCCGGCAATAGATTCGTACTTCTTTCCGGAAAATTAAGAGCCTCTCTGTAGGGACGCCATGCAGGCGTCCGAGATCAATCCAATCCGCTGGGGTATAAAAGTGCGGTGATTTTTGAGCAAGTTTTTTGGGGAACGAAATATATTTGATTCGAACGGAAGGAACGCCGTGCCAGCGCCCTTCTATTTAGATGATAAAGATTACAGCGGCAGGGTACGATCCGACAGTACGTTTTTCATAACCAGCGTCGAGCGTAGACGGGATACGTTGGGCAGTGCGGAAAGTTTGTGATCATAGAGTTTCTGGAAGCTGTCCAGATCCTTGGTAACTATATGCAGCATATAATCGGGATCGCCGAATAAGCGTTGCGCCTGTACGATTTCCGGTATATCGGACAGAGCGTTTTCAAATTTATTTACGCCGTCGCTGGCCATTTCTTTCAGGGTAACAAAAATAATTGCGGCAAAACCCAAACCTACTTTGCTCGGATTAATATTAGCCTGATAGCCGTTAATCACCCCGGATTGCTCCAGAGATTTTACCCGCCGTTGGCAGGGGGAGAGACTGATATTTACCGCCTCGCTCAGTTCGGTTAGCGAGATTCTGCCGTTTTTCTGCAGTAGCGCAATAATTTTCTTATCTATCTTATCCATACGCAATAATCTTCCAAAATAATTCGTATTCTAACAAAAAATCGCAACAACTTCCCGTTAAAAAGACATTATGATAGGCGGCAGTTAATCTCTCCGCCGGAGAATAGTATGGCACATGAATATTTACTTAGCTTTTGGATTTTGTCCCTCTCGCTGGCAATCAGCCCGGGGCAGGACTGGGCCTATCTGATTTCCGCCAGTATCAAACGCGCCACCTTACCGGCTTTAGGCGGTATTTTAGTGGGTTATCTGGCGATTACCTTGTTGCTTGCTTCCGGACTCGGTGTTAGTGTTGCCGCTCACCCGGGCATCTTAACCGCTATGACCTATGCGGGAGCGGGTTATTTGATTTGGCTCGGTATTCAGAGTTTACGCCACCCGGCTACTATTGATTTAAATAAAGCCTTAAATGTGAGTAGTCGCAGAAAATGGTTTTATAAGGGAACCCTGGTCAGCGGTTTGAACGTTAAGGGGTTATTATTGCTTATGGCGGTGCTGCCTCAGTTTACCAGTCCTTCTTTTAGTTGGTCGTTGCCGATGCAGATTCTGGTACTGGGTCTGATTTTTATCGCCAACTGTGCATTGTTTTATTCTTTTTTCGGTTTCGGCACCGGTGCCTTACTGGCTTCCCGCCCCGCCTATGCCAAGGGGGTCAGTCGTTTTTCCGGTATCGCAATGTTGGTTGTTGCCGGCGCTTTGCTCCTCTCCACCTTTTAAACTCGCCAAAGTATCTGTCTTTTTTTACCTTTAATGAGGTAGGGGTTTTGATTTAAATCATAAACCCCTGTGGGAACGGAAAAAACTTCTTTGTAATTGTTGTTAAATAACCTAGTATTTTACTCGGTTTATTGTTCGCATTCATTGTTGCGGATACAGCAAGGGGGAAATATGTCATTGGCACAACGTACTATTATTGATCTTGCCGTCAGCCTGCCGGCGGCGAATACGCTTTTTCAACAATTAGGCTTATCTTTATATCGGGACGGTGAAAACACCTTAGCCGAGGTGATTCAACATAAAGGCCCGGCGGCAGAAAAAATAATGGAAAAACTGACCGCACTTCAGCATGAGGCGCAAAGCAAAGGGCTTGATCCTAATCTCGAACCCTATGGGGAACTGATTGCACATATTCTTCAGCGTTATCACCAATGCCATCGGCAGCAGTTGGCGGAGCTGATTGTTCTGGCGGAGAAAGTGGAACAGGTTCATCGGGAACATGATGCTTGTCCGGTAGGGCTGACCGAGGCGTTGCGCGCGGTGGAACATGATCTCGGCCGGCATATGATGAAAGAGGAGCAGATTTTGTTTCCGATGATTCGCGCCGGACAATATGCCATGGCCGCAATGCCCATTAGAGTGATGGAACATGAGCATGATGAACACGGCAGTCATATTCAGACCCTATATGATATGACCGCAGATTTTACGCCGCCTGCCGACGCCTGTAGCAGTTGGCGTACGCTATATGCCGGAATTAAAACCTTTGTAGAGGATTTAAGCATGCATATTCATACGGAAAATAATATTTTGTTTAAACGTGTTGTAAATGAAGGCAGATAAGCGTAAAGCCCGGTATATCCGGGCTTTCGGCATTTCTGAGGCGATATTCGCCATGGGCTTATTGCCCGTTATTATTTATTCACAGTTCGTTAGCGGCATTATCAAACCAGCTTTCCAGAATCAGACAGGCGGAGATGCCGTCGATTTTTCCTTTATTCAGGGCGCGATAACCGCCGCGTTCGAAAATTTCGCTGCGTGCCTGCGTGGTGGTCAGTCGTTCGTCCTGCAGAATAACCTTAATGCCGAAGCGGCCTTGTAAACGGTTGGCAAATTTTTTGGCGCGCAGCGTTAAATCTTGCGAGCTACCGTCCATATTCAGCGGTAAGCCCACCACTATTACATCGGGCCGCCATTCGCGTAGGCATTTTTCAATCTGATTCCAGTCCGGGATACCGTCTTGCGCTTTAAAGGCAGGTAACGCCTGTGCCGTGCCGGTGATACTCTGACCGACGGCACAGCCGATGCTTTTGGTACCGAAATCAAAGGCCAGTGCGGTAATTGCCATTAGCAGTACCCGGCCTTATCCGCCAAATTATGATACTGGAAGCCCAGTAGCTGTTGCGCTTCCAGCCAGCGTTGTTCGCAGGGAACATCGAATAAAATTCGTTCGCTGGCAGGTACTACCAACCAAGCGTTATCGGCGATCTCTTCTTCCAGTTGATCCGGTTTCCAACTGGCGCAACCGAGGGCAACCAGATATTTTTGCGGTGAATCCGGCGTGCCGAAGGTTTCGATCACATCGGCAGATGTGGTCAGATTCAGATTATCCGTTACCTTATAGCTGTTCTGAAAAGGCTGTGCCGTCGCCGTATGCAAAATAAAACCGCGTTCCGTATTTACCGGCCCGCCCGCCAGCACATAGCCTTCGGGATAGGTTCGCCCGTCCGACATCATAAAGTTCAGTTTCGCCGCCAATTCGGTGATACTGAGATCCGTCGGCTGATTCAACATCAAGCCCATTGAACCCTGTTCGTTATGTTCGCAAATATAAATAATCGAACGCTGAAAATAGCTATCGTCCAAATTGGGCATGGCAATAAGAAAATGATCCTGAAGTTCCATATTTTTTCTTCCGAGTAATTTATCAATCAAATAGCTTAACTTGCCGACCTTTGTGGCCGACGCGAGAGAACAAAAGGACGGGTTATAAATCGCCGAAAAATAGCTGCAAGGCGGAGATGGCAGCTAACGAAGCGGTTTCCGTGCGTAGGATACGTTTTCCTAAACGCACGCCGGTAAACCCTTGTTTTTCCGTTTGTTCGATTTCCTGGGCGGACAGGCCGCCTTCCGAACCGATAAGCAGACGAACGCCCTGTGCGGGAATATGGGGTAAGGTTCGTACCGAATATTCGGCGCGAGGGTGCAGATTCAGTTTCAGCGTACCGTCCTGTTCGGCACACCAGTCCTGCAGTTTCATCATCGGACGGATTTGCGGAATCAGATTACGTCCGCATTGTTCGCAGGCGGATATGGCGATTTTACGCCATTGCTGAATTTTCTTTTCCATGCGTTCGGCGTCCAGTTTCACCCCACAGCGTTCCGACCATAGCGGTGTAATCAGGCTGACGCCAAGCTCAACGGATTTCTGTATGGTGAATTCCATACGCTCTCCCCGTGAAATTACCTGACCGAGATGAATTTTCAGCGGGCTTTCCCGATCTTCCTCCCGGCATTCCAGAATTTCCGCTTCCACCATTTTTTTATCCGCTTGGGTAATGCGTGCCGGATAAATATGGTTGCTACCGTCGAATAATTCAAGCATTTCTCCCGCCTGCATACGTAAAACACGGCCTACATGATTGGCGGCCTCCGAGCTCAGGCGGCAGAAACGGGCGTCGGTTAAGGGTTCGGGATGATAAATGCGGGGAATTCTCATAATGCCTCACAGGAAAGTTTATTTCGAATCATAACAGAAAAGCGAGCGGCGGAATATGTGAAAAACACAGGGACGGGATATTTCGCCTAAAGGTTATGATTTTGGCTGCGGGTCTGTTAAAATGCCGCTCGAAAGGATTGGGTGAAAAAGTTGAGAGAGGAGCGAGGCATCGAAAACTGGCAACGGGGTTTTGTCCTGCACTGCAGAGCGCACGGAGAAACGAGTTTACTGGTTGATCTGTTTACCGAACATCAGGGGCGGCTGTCGGTGATTGCAAAAGGCGCCAGAGCTAAGCGCTCGGTGCTGAAGTCCGTATTACAGCCTTTTACTCCCCTGCTGTTACGCTGGAGCGGGAAGGGCGGCTTGAAAACCCTGACTAAGGCGGAAGCCGCCGCACTTTCGCTGCCTTTACAGCATACCGCCCTGTACAGCGGCTTTTATGTAAATGAATTATTGTGCCGGGTATTGGAGCAGGAAACCGCCTATCCGCAGCTTTTTCAGGACTATTTGCAATGCCTGACCGGGTTAGCCACGGCACCGCAAGCGGTGGAGCCGGCCTTGCGTACCTTTGAATTCCGTTTGTTAAGAACCTTGGGTTACGGCGTGGATTTTTTACATTGCGCCGGTTCCGGGGCGGTTGTGGAGGAGAATATGACCTACCGTTACCGCGAGGAACAGGGCTTTATCGCTTCTTTGATTAAAGATAACCGCACCTTTTACGGACGCGAACTTTTGGCTTTCGAGCGCCTTAATTTCAGCGACGCTGAAGTTCTGCAGGCGGCAAAACGTTTTACCCGTATGGCGCTGAAGCCCTATTTGGGCGGGCAGCCGCTGAAAAGCCGGGAATTGTTTACGCAGAATATTCTGTATTTAAAATAGCAAGTTAATAAGAGCATGGTTTTACTTTATACCCCGCAGAAAACGGCTAAATCCGGGTCGATGCCGGTCGCCGAAATCTTCGCACTGGATTATCAGGGTTTAGGCATTGCTAAAATCGACGGCAAAATATGGTTTGTGGAAAATGCCCTGCCCACGGAAAAAGTGCAGCTGCGCGTGATTGAAGAAAAGCGGCGCCACGGTTTTGCCGCCAGCCATCGCATTCTGCGTGCCAGCGAAGTTCGGCAAGCGCCGAAATGTCGCTATTTCGAACAGTGCGGGGGTTGCCAGGGGCAGCATATTCCCATCGAAATGCAGCGCCGCAGCAAACAGCAAGCGCTGGTGCAGCAGCTGACCGAATTACAGACCGAGCCTATTGAGGTAATGCCGATGATCTGCGGCGAACCTTGGCAGTATCGTCGGCGTTTGCGTTTAAGCATTATGTACAATGCCAAAAGCCAAAGTCTGGATATCGGCTTGAGGCGCAAAAACAGTACTCAGATTGTTAATATTCAGCAATGTGAAGTAATTGTTCCCGAATTAAATCTTTTACTCCCCGAACTGACCGCACTATTACGCAGCTTTTCCGCTCCCCGCCTGCTTGGACATATTGAACTGGTGGCCGCCGATAACGGTATTGCCATGTTATTGCGTCATCATAAAAACTTAGCCCCAAAAGACCGCACTTTACTGCTGGATTTCGCCCGTGAGCGCGGGATAATGCTGTTTGTGCAAGATGATCGGCAGCTGAGCAGGATCACTGAAGCTAATCCCCTTTATCGCCTGCCGCCGGCATTGGAGCTTAATTTCGATATTCGCGATTTTATTCAGATTAACGCTGAACTGAACCGCCGTATGGTCAGTACCGCACTGGACTGGTTGGATTTGAACCAAAGCGATAATGTGTTGGACTTATTCTGCGGTATGGGCAACTTTACATTGCCGCTGGGGCGTCGGGCGAAGTCTGCGATCGGTATCGAAGGGGTCGAGGCTATGGTTGAAAAGGCGCGTATTAATGCCGAACAAAACCAGTGCGAGAATGTCAAATTTTATCGGACGGATTTGGATAAATCCTTTGATGATCAGCCCTGGGCGGCTTGCCGGTTTGATAAGATTCTATTAGACCCGCCCCGCAGCGGTGCGGCTTTTGCGTTGAAGGCTCTTTGCCGCTTACAGGCGCGGCGGATTCTTTACGTATCCTGTAATCCCGCCACATTGGTGCGCGACGCCGCATTGTTGTTGGAGGCGGGTTATATTATCCGGCGCACGGCGATGATCGATATGTTTCCGCATACGGGGCATTTGGAAAGCATGACGCTTTTTGTCAAGAAAGAATGAGGAAAAACTATGGTTGCAGTACGAGGATCCCATTTACTCAATCCGAAAGATTTTATCATTGAGAAATGGTGCGCCAATCTGGGCTTATCCACAGCGGCGGAAAAAGAAATCGTCCGCGCCTGGCATTATTGTCAGGAAAAAGCGCAGCAGCTTTTTCAGAACAGCCATTGGTATTTAAGCGATGGCGTGGAAATGGTGGAGATTCTGCACAGCCTGAATATGGATACCGATACCTTGCTGGCCGCCATGTTATTTCCCAGCGTCAATGCCAAGATTATCAATCAGGAACAGATTAAAGAGGATTTCGGTAGCAAAATCGGGAAACTGGTAAAAGGGGTAATGGCGATGAATAACCTGCGCCAGTTGAACGCCTCACAATCTGCCGATACGCTGCAAATCGATAATGTACGTCGTATGCTGCTTGCCATGGTAGACGATTTCCGCTGCGTGATTATTAAGCTTGCCGAACGCATTACTTTTTTACGCGACAACGAGCAGGGTTGCAGCCGGGAAGATAAAGTGCTCGCCGCCAAAGAATGTTCCAATATTTATGCACCCTTGGCCAATCGCCTCGGTATCGGACAGCTGAAATGGGAGCTGGAGGACTATTGCTTCCGTTATCTACAGCCGGATCAATACCGGCATATCGCCAATATGCTGCATGAACGCCGGCTGGATCGCGAGCGCTATATTAATGATTTCGTCGCGGAATTAAACGGTTATTTACAGGAAAGCGTCGAACAGGTAGAAATTTACGGGCGACCTAAACATATTTACAGCATCTGGCGTAAGATGCAGAAAAAGCACCTGAAATTTGACGAATTGTATGATGTACGCGCGGTCAGAATTATTGTCCCTAAACTACAGGACTGCTATTCCGCATTGGGAATTGTGCATACCCATTTCCGCCATTTACCCGATCAGTTCGATGATTATGTCGCCAATCCGAAACCGAACGGCTATCAGTCCATTCATACGGTGGTGTTAGGTAAGGGCGATAAGCCGATTGAGGTACAGATTCGCACCCGAAAAATGCATGATGATGCGGAGCTGGGCGTAGCCGCACATTGGAAATATAAAGAAGGGACTACCGGCTCGATGTCCGCCTATGAGGAAAAAATCGTCTGGTTGCGCAAACTGTTGGCCTGGCAGAATGATCTTACCGATTCCGGCGAAATTATGGGGGAATTGCGCAGCCAGGTATTTGACGATCGGGTCTATGTGTTTACGCCGAAAGGGGAAGTTATCGACCTACCTACAGGATCTACGCCGCTGGATTTTGCCTACGCCATTCACAGCGATGTGGGGCATCGTTGTATCGGGGCGAAAATCGGCGGCCGAATCGTACCTTTTACCTACCAGCTGCAAATGGGGGATCAGGTCGATATTATTACGCAAAAGAATCCGAACCCGAGCCGCGACTGGTTAAACCCTAATTCCGGTTTTACCCATACGGCCAAAGCGCGTTCCAAAATTCTGGCCTGGTTTAAAAAGCAGGATCGGGATAAAAATATTCCTGCCGGGAAGGAGTTGCTGGATAGTGAAATCAGCCGTCTTGGCATCAGTTTAAAACAGGTGGAGCAATATGCCCTGCCCCGTTACAATCTGAAGAATATTGATGATTTGTATAATGGCGTCGGCAGCGGTGATATCCGTTTGAACCAGTTGATGAATTTTCTGCAGAATAAGCTGATTAAGCCGAGCGCACAGGAAACGGATCAAGAAATTCTGCGCCATGTATCCAGTAAAAGCGCCAATAATCTGCAACAGAAAAGCGAGCCGAAAGGATATGTCATCGTTGAAGGGGTGGGCAATCTGATGCACCATATCGCCCGTTGCTGCCAGCCGATTCCGGGCGATAATATTGTAGGTTACGTTACTATGGGGCGTGGTATTTCCATTCATCGCCGCGATTGCGAGCAGTTTCAGGACTTACAGGCCGCCCATCCGGAGCGGGTGGTGGAATCCGTTTGGGGGGAAGGTCATAGTGCCGGCTTCCATTTGAGTATTCGGATTATCGCCAGTGATCGCAGCGGTTTGTTGCGGGACGTTACTACGGTACTGGCCAATGAAAAAATCAGCGTACTTGGCGTGTCTACCCGTTTGGACAGTAAAAAGCAGTTGGCAACCATGGATTTGGAAATCGAACTGAAAAACGTGGAGATGCTGAGTAAAATTCTGCAACGTTTGTCTTCCTTGGAGGACGTTATTGAGGCTAAACGTCTGTAGAGGGCGATTGCAATAAAATCATCAGGCGGCAGGGATTGTCGCCTGATTTATTTTTTATCCCTTCCGCTTTTCCCTTATCCCTTATATGTTATTTTGTCGCCAGATAGGTCCTTAGTGCTTTAATCGCGTTTTTGCCGTCGGCGTTACCCAGCTCATACATTTTTTGTAGGTTTTCCGGATTACGTTCCAGACGGCTGATATTCAGCCGTTCAGTGGGGCGAATCACAAAGATCCGCCCTGCCTGTTGGAGGCGGATAACTTCCTCCGTTATCCGGTTGTATTCCGCATAACGGTTTTGCCAGCGTTGGATAAGCTGCGGATAGTTGCGGTAAAGGGTGCGGAACAATAAGTTATTCGAGGGTTTTTTGCGATAGTCCGCAGGGCGGGTCAGTACCAGAATAATTTTGTCGCAGCCCAGTTCTAGGCATTTATGCAGCGGAATGCTGTCGGCGATACCGCCGTCCAGATATAATTGGCCCGCAATATTTACCGGTCGGGATACAAAGGGCATGGCCGAGGTGGCACGGAATAGCTCCATTTGTTTAAAGACATCGGTAATTTTGAAATATTCCGCTGCACCGCTGCGCATATTGGTCGCCGTTAGCCAGAAATCTGTCCCGGAGCGGGCAAAGGCCGCCTGATCGAAGGGATCCAAACTGGAAGGCAGCTGATAAAAGGCAAAATCGCGGTTGATGATATTTCCGCTGGTTATCAGGCTATACAGCCCCATATAGCGTTTATCCCTAAGGTATTTTTTGTTATAACGCAGCACCCGTCCTCGCTGGCGGGAAGGTAGATTAACGCCGAATAGGGCGCCTGCCGATACGCTGACGATGGTATCGACGGGGATATTTTCGTCCAGAAATACGTCCAGCACGCCGGCGGTAAACATTCCCCGCATTGCACCGCCTTCAAGTACCAGTCCCACTTTCATTGTTTTCTCCTGCTTCTGTTCACGCCCCTATTATTGCCGCGAACAAAAAATTTTAAGCTGCGCAGAATTATACACAATATTTTTGCACCTCGGTACGGCTCCCGTATTCATGCGGAATAGATTATTGGTAGGCGAAAAAACTCGGTTGAAAATAACCGCACTTTTGAGTTGTTAACAGAATTGAATATTAATTCGGGGCCATGTTTGTCCCCCGAAATACAAGGGCGGTAAAAATAAATCGGACGCCATTGCGGCGTCCTATTTTATTCCGGCGGGATTGAGATTAAGGCAACATATTGACTTTCAGATTTCCTTTTAAGCGGCAGGAACAGGCCAACACATAACCCTGTTTGATTTCTTCTTCCGTTAGCGGGCCATAGTTATCGCTTTCGTATTCACCGCTTAGCACCAGTGTTTTACAGGAACCGCATACTCCGGTACGGCAACCGGCGATAATAGGTACGCCGTTGCTTTCCAAGGCGGTAAGCAGGCTCATGCCGACAGGCACCTTAAAATTTTGCGCTAAAGGAGCGCTGATGCTCAGAACCGCTTGCTTATCCGTATCCAACAGGCAGTTTTCCGCCGAGGAATGGAACTGTTCCGAGTAAAAGCGGTTTTCCGCTACGCCGAGTGCGGTAACAATGCTTTTTAGCTGATCCATATAATCTTGCGGGCCGCAGGTAAGCACGCTGTAATCCGCTATATCCGGTATCAGCCGGGCTAACATCGCTTGGCTGATTCTTCCGGCAATAAAACCTTCAGTGGCATTGACCGAGGCGTTAATGAACAGTTCGAGTTGCGGATATTGCTGCTGCAGCGCTTGCCATTCCCGTTTGAAGATAACATCTTTAGGTTCGTGAACGCTGTAAATTACCCTGAGATTTACCTGAGGGCGGTGTTTTAACAGCCAGCGGGTCATGGACATAATAGGGGTAACGCCGCAGCCGCCCGCCACCAGAAGGTAGTTATCGGCGAGAATTCTGGAACAGGTAAATTCGCCCATGGGATCGGACAGCCGGATTAGATCCCCCACTTTCACCTCTTGGGTCAGCCAGTTGGAGCCGATGCCGTTTTTTATTCGGCGTACGGTCAGGGTCAGAAAGGGGCTGAGTCCCGGGCTGGAAGATAGGGTATAGGCGCGCGTAATGGTAGGGCTGTCGGCGATACTGACCAGCGCGTACTGACCCGGTTCGTAAGGGTAATAATCCTGCGCAATTAATTCGAGGGTATAAACATCATCGGTTTCGCGGATAATGTTATGCACCTGCATTTCATTGCAACATAAGGGGTTTGAATGATTTGACATAGAGATTCCCGTGAAAAGGCGGTCGCTGCAAAAAAACAGTGCAAAAACGACCGCACTTTTATCCGTTTAATTATTTTGCCAATGCTTCAGCCATATCCTGTTCCGGCGTGGTCAGGCCGCGTAAACCGAATTTTTCATTGAGCAAATTCAGCACATTATCGTTCAGGAAAGCCGGTGCGCTCGGGCCGGTGTAAATGTTTTTCACCCCCAGAGCCAGCAAGGTCAGTAAAATGACGATGGCTTTTTGTTCAAACCAGGAAAGCACCAAGGTCAGCGGCAGCTCGTTAACGCCGACGCCCAATTTTTGCGCCAGATTTACCGCCAGCATAATGGCGGAATAGGCGTCGTTACATTGACCTACGTCCAACAGACGCGGTAAGCCTTCAATACTGCCGAAATCCAGTTTGTTAAAACGGTATTTACCGCAACCCAGGGTCAGAATTGCGCAATCGGCCGGTACCAGACGGGCAAAATCCGTATAATAACTGCGTTCGCCTTTGCTGCCATCGCAGCCGCCGACTAAGAAAACATGACGCAATTTTTTCTCGGCCACCATATTGATTACCGTATCTGAAGCGTCCAATAAGGTTTGGCGACCAAAGCCGACGGTAATTCGGTGTTCGATTTCGGAATAAGGGAATCCCGCCATTTGCTGAGCTTTTTCGATAACCGTACTGAAATTGCGATCTTCAATATGCGCGACGCCCGGCCAACCGACAATGCTGCGGGTAAAAATGCGATCGGCATAATTCCCCACATTGGGATCAATAATACAGTTAGAGGTCATCACAATAGGCCCCGGGAATTTTGCGAATTCCTTTTGCTGATTTTGCCAGCCGCTACCGTAGTTACCAACCAGATGGCTATATTTTTTCAATTCGGGATAGCCATGTGCCGGTAACATTTCGCCATGGGTATAAATATTAATACCCGTACCTTCGGTTTGTTCCAGCAGCGCTTTCAGATCCTTCAGATCATGACCGGAAATCAGGATACATTTACCTGCGACCGGCTTAACATTCACCGTTGCCGGGGTCGGATTACCGAAGGCTTCGGTTTCGCCCTGATCCAATAATGCCATTACTTGGAAGTTCATATTACCTATGGCTAATGCCGTTTCCAGCAGTTGGTTTAAATCCGTCGGGCGGGTACCCAACCAGGCCATAAACTGATGGAATTGACGATAGATTTCGTTATCGTATTTGCCCAGAACATGAGCATGTTCCATATAGGCCGCCGCCCCTTTTAAGCCGTACAGACAGAGCATACGAACCCCATGTACTTCTTCTCCGCTTTCGGCGCGATCCGTATTTAGTGCGAATTCTGCCGCCTGTTCGGTTAATGCGGCGATACTGTCGCCGTTAAGTGTAAGATGTGCCAAGGGGTGGTCTGCATCAATACTGAAATTTAGCGCACGGCAACGTTGGATCAGCTGATCGCGGTAGTTCAAGGTTTGTTTGGCATAATCAATAATGCGCTGAGAGTCGAAATTAACGTTGGTTAGCGTGGCGAAAAAAGCCTTGGCGCTGAAAGCGTCGATTTCATGTTCTACAATGCCGAGATCTCTGGCTTGCAACGCCCAGGCGGAAAGGCTGTGCAGCGTGGCAATCAATAAATCCTGTAAATCGGAAGTTTCTGCGGTTTTTCCGCACATTCCCTGACTATAGTTGCAACCGTTACCCACCGGGGTACGCATGGTTTGTTCGCATTGAACGCAGTACATAATAATCACTCCTGATATAAAAAGAAGAAAAATATCCGACCAAAATGGTAGGAAAATCTGCGAGCATAGTAATATGTTTACAAAGGAGGAAAAAGCCTTAGTTAAAATTAACTGCAACTTTATTGATCCAATCGAAAACAGCTACTTAATAAAGGGTAGAAGGTCGGAACGGCAGCGATTACACTGAATATGAGGAATAAAAAAGCGGTTGTAAAACAACCGCTCTATGGATTTAATATGATTTTGTAGCGCGCTTAGGCATAGTACATTTCGAATTCTACCGGATGTGGCACCATATTAACGCGTTCCACTTCTTTACGTTTTATGGCCACAAAAGCATCGACAAATTCTTTACTGAATACGCCGCCTTGGGTTAAAAAGTCGTAATCCGCTTCCAGTGCGTCCAAAGCTTCGCCCAAGGAGGAGGATACGGCAGGAATATCTTTCAATTCTTCCGGCGGTAAATCGTACAGGTTTTTATCCATGGCGTCGCCCGGGTGAATCTTATTCAGGATACCGTCGATCCCCGCCATTAACAGTGCGGCGAACGCCAGATAAGGGTTGGCCAGCGGGTCCGGGAAACGTGCTTCGATACGGGTCGCTTTCGGGCTGGTTACCGCAGGAATACGAATGGAGGCGGAACGGTTTCCGGCGGAATAAGCCAATAATACCGGCGCTTCAAAACCTGGCACCAGACGTTTATAGGAGTTGGTGGTCGGGTTGGTAAAGGCGTTCAGCGCTTTCGCATGTTTGATGATACCGCCGATATAATATAATGCGGTTTCGGATAAGCCCGCATATTTATCGCCCATAAATACGTTTTTACCCTCTTTGCTCAGGGACATATTACAGTGCATACCGGAACCGTTATCGCCGGCAAAAGGTTTTGGCATAAAGCAAGCGGTTTTACCATGTTCCAACGCCACGTTTTGTACCACATATTTATAAATCTGGGTTTCATCCGCTTTTAAGGTGAGGCTATTGAAACGGGTGGCGATTTCATTCTGACCGGCGGTCGCCACTTCATGGTGGTGAGCTTCGATAACCAGTCCCATTTGCTCCAGAATCAAGCACATTTCGGAGCGGATATCATGAGCGGTATCAATAGGCGCCACTGCGCAATAACCGCCTTTTTTCAACGGACGGTAGCCGTTGTTGCCGTCTTCGTAACGGCGGTTAGTATTCCAGGCGGCTTCCACATCATCAATTTTGTAGGAGACGTTATTCATATCGGTACTGAAACGCACATCGTCAAACAGGAAGAATTCCGGCTCCGGCCCAAACAGTACGCTATCCGCAATCCCTGTGGATTTCAGATAGTTTTCTGCACGAATAGCTATTGAACGCGGATCGCGATCATAGCTTTGCATGGTGTTGGGATCATAAATACTGCAGCGAATGGAAAGGGTGGGAATTTGAGCGAAAGGATCTACAACGGCGGTTTCGGCAATAGGCATCAGCAGCATATCCGCTTTACTGATGCTTTTCCAGCCTTCTACGGAAGAGCCGTCGAACATTTTTCCTTCTTCAAATAATTCTTCCAGATCTTCTCCCACTAAGCTGACCGGTAAGGAAACTCCGTGTTCCTTGCCTTTTATATCGGTAAAGCGTAGGAGAACGAATTTGATATCGTTTTCCTCAATCAATTCGGAAACCTTCGCGATGGCGTTTGCATTTGTCATTGAGTAAATCCTCTTAAATGGGCGTAAATAAAGTCGAATTTTATTGGGTTGGGGTTCAAAGAGGGGATTTTATCCTATTTTTACCCATTATTTAATAGCTCGCTCATATAAAAAGTTGTATAATCGGCGACCTTTCGTACACCGCATCATCGTTATACGAAATTTCCGAAATCATCATTCCTTTATATTTTATAACGTTAAGATACTTTAAATGGCAGAATTAGATATTAATAAACTACGCAATATCGCTATTATCGCGCACGTTGACCATGGTAAAACCACATTGGTTGATAAACTGTTACAGCAATCCGGTACTTTAGAAGCGGCTCGCAACGGCGATTCCGACGAGCGCGTCATGGATTCAAACGATCTGGAGAGAGAACGCGGCATTACCATTTTGGCGAAAAATACCGCCATTAACTGGAACGGCTATCGCATTAACATCGTTGATACTCCGGGGCATGCGGATTTCGGCGGCGAAGTGGAACGCGTACTGTCCATGGTGGATTCGGTATTGCTGGTGGTGGACGCCTTTGACGGCCCTATGCCGCAGACTCGTTTTGTTACTCAGAAAGCCTTTGCGCACGGTTTAAAACCTATTGTTGTCATTAATAAAGTGGATCGTCCCGGCGCTCGTCCGGACTGGGTGGTGGATCAGGTTTTCGATCTGTTTGTAAATCTCGGCGCTACCGACGAACAGCTGGATTTCCCGATTATTTATGCTTCCGCGCTGATGGGGGTTGCGGGCTTGGAACACGAAGAACTGGCGGCGGATATGACCCCCTTGTTCGAAGCCATCGTTAAATATGTGGCGGCGCCGAAAGTAGAACTGGACGCCCCTTTCCAAATGCAGATTTCTCAGTTGGATTACAATAATTACGTCGGTGTTATAGGTATCGGACGGATTAAACGCGGTACCGTTAAACCGAATCAGAGCATAACTATTATCGACAGCCAGGGTAAAACCCGTAACGGTAAAATCGGTCAGGTGCTCGGCCATCTGGGATTACAGCGCTATGAAGAAGATTTGGCGCAGGCCGGCGATATTGTTGCGCTGACCGGCTTGGGGGAACTGAATATTTCCGATACCCTATGTGATATTAATAATGCGGAAGCGCTTCCTGCGCTGAGCGTAGACGAACCTACCGTAACCATGTTCTTCTGCGTTAATACTTCCCCATTCTGCGGTAAAGAGGGTAAATTCGTTACTTCGCGTCAGATTCTGGAACGTTTGAATAAAGAACTGGTGCATAATGTGGCCCTGCGTGTGGAAGAAACCCCGAACCCGGACGAATTTCGTGTTTCCGGCCGCGGCGAACTGCATTTATCCGTACTGATTGAAAATATGCGGCGCGAAGGCTATGAACTGGCGGTATCCCGTCCTAAGGTTATTTACAAAGAAGTTAATGGTCGCAAACAGGAACCTTTTGAGCAGGTAACCATAGATATTGAAGAACAGCACCAGGGTGCGGTAATGGAAGCACTGGGGATCCGTAAAGGCGAAGTTAAGGATATGGTACCGGACGGCAAAGGCCGCACCCGACTGGAATATGTTATTCCGAGCCGCGGTTTAATCGGCTTCCGTAACGAATTTATGACCATGACCTCGGGAACGGGGCTGCTTTATTCCAGCTTCAGTCATTATGACGACGTAAAACCGGGTGAAATCGGGCAGCGTAAAAACGGCGTATTGATTTCCAACGCCACAGGTAAGGCGCTGGCTTACGCCTTATGGGGCTTACAGGAACGCGGTAAATTGATGATCGATCACGGAACCGAAGTGTATGAAGGACAGATTATCGGTATTCACAGCCGTTCCAACGATTTAACCGTAAACTGTTTGCAGGGTAAAAAACTTACCAATATGCGCGCTTCCGGAAAAGACGACGCCATTGCGCTGACTACACCGGTGAAACTGACCCTTGAACAGGCCATTGAGTTTATTGATGACGACGAATTGGTAGAGGTTACGCCGCAGTCTATTCGAGTGCGGAAAAAACTGCTGACCGAAACCGATCGTAAACGTGCCAACCGTACCACGACCAGTACCAGCACCCATTAACCTTAAAGCTAAAGCCCCCTGACAAAGGGGGCTTTTACATATGGGCAATGGAAATCCTTTCGCCACTACAGACAAAGACGCCATATGGATTTCTGCGGTATTTTTGTTTCCCGCTTATTTAACCTTATCGCGGCGGAGCGATGCCATCTCGTAAAGGGTATAAAAGTGCGGTTATTTTCGACCGAGTTTTTTGAGCTGCCATGCAAAGAGAGCGCGACTGCTAGGCTTAAAACCAACTTCCGTTAAGGGGGGGATTATTTTGCCTGTTGTTGTAAATATTCCAGTACCCGCAGATGATGTTCGCCGGTTTTGAATTTATCGAAAACCTGTTCGATATTCCCCTTTTCATCAATTAGAAAGCTGATGCGGTGAATACCTTCGAAGGTGCGCCCCATAAATTTTTTCTCTCCCCAAACGCCGAAGGCTTCCGCCACCTGATGATCCTCGTCCGCCAGCAGGGTAAAATTCAGCTGTTTTTTCTGGATGAAATTCTGTAGCTTTTTCGGGCTGTCGGGGCTGATGCCGAGAACGGTTACGCCCATTTCTTCCAGTTCGCTTTTGCTGTCGCGTAAATGGCAGGCTTGCGTAGTGCAGCCCGGCGTTAGCGCTTTCGGGTAAAAGTAAACCAGTACTTTGCGACCTTTAAAATCGCTGAGCGCTACGCTTTCTCCATTCTGATCCGGCAGGTTGAATTGAGGGGCCGCTACCCCTTTCTTTAAGGTTTCCATAAGATTTCCTCGTAAAATCATTTTTCATCAATAAAATTAAAAAAACTTCTTGCAAATTAGGGGTATTTTAGCAATCCTAATGAATATTTTCCAAGCAGACACATAATGATAATAAATAAGAGAGGTTTCTATGTCTTCCAGTCATCCTTTATTCTACGGTAGCATTGTGGCGCTTATTACTCCGATGGATAACCACGGCGAAGTGAATTACGACGAACTGAAGCGACTGGTGGAATACCATATTGCCGCAGGCACCAATGCCATCGTATCGGTGGGAACCACCGGCGAGGCGGCGACTCTGAGCATTGAGGAAAATGTTAAAACCATCTTAAAAACGGTGGAATTTGCCGACGGGCGCATTCCGGTGATTGCCGGCGCCGGTGCCAATGCCACCAGCGAAGCGGTTACCATGACGAAATTACTGAATGACAGCGGGGTGGCCGGTTTTCTTTCCGTAGTACCTTATTACAATAAACCGACTCAGGAAGGAATGTATCAGCATTTTAAAGCCATTGCCGCCTGCACCGAATTGCCGCAGATTCTGTATAATGTTCCCGGACGTACCGGCAGTGATATGAAGCCGCAGACCGTAGCGCGTTTGGCCGAAATCGAGAATATCGTCGGTATTAAAGAGGCCACCGGCGAAGTGGAACGGGTACAGCAAATTAAATCCCTGGCGGGCGATGATTTTATCGTTCTCAGCGGTGATGATGCAACCGGACTGGAAGCCATGAAAGCCGGCGCACAGGGTGTGATTTCCGTAACCAATAATATTGCGGCGGCGGATATGGCGGAAATGTGCCGCCTGGCATTAGCGGGTAAATTCGATGAGGCGGAAGTTATTAATCAGCGTTTAATGGCGTTGCACCTTAATCTGTTTGTGGAATCCAATCCGATTCCGGTTAAATGGGCGGCTTATAAACTCGGATTTATTAAAGAGCCGGTGTTACGTTTGCCGCTCACCACCTTAAGCGAACAGGCTCAACCTAAGATTACGGAAGCGCTGAGCGCCGCCGGTTTACTGTAATTTTTGACCGCACTTTTGGTTTTCCTGCATGGGCGCTAAAAGTGCGGTATTATTATGCGCATATTTTTTTACTTCAAAGTCGTCAAGGATAATTTATGAAAAAATGGTTTGTCCCCTTTGCTCTTTTGACTGCATTGACCGCCTGTTCCGCCAGTAACGAAAGCCGCCAGGTCGCCAATGACAGTTACCAAAAACACGGAGACACCCCGAATTTCGCGCCGCTTAATACCGGCGGCGTTACTATTTTTGGCCAGGATAACACTTACCAGTTGCCGAGCAGCGATCAGATCAGTAAAGGACCCGCCGTCGATATTCGTCCCCCTTCGATTCCCATGTCGATTATCGGTAATTCCGTCGCTCAGTTTGACGGCGAACGCGCTTCAATCGTTTATCCGGCGGAAAAAAGCGGCGTGTATAATTTAACCCAAATCGGACGTCTATTGGGCGAGGAAAATATTTCCTTCCGCACACAGGGTAAGCAAATCGAAACCGACTGGGCCGCCAGCGGACGTAGCGATGAGGTCGGCGATCTGCAAATCCGTTATCTGATTGAAGAAATAAATACCGCTAAAGCCAATGCTTTGGTGGTATCCGTACTGCAGGCCAAACGTAACGATATTGTGTTTACTCCAAAGTCAACGGATAAGCAGCGCTATACTTCCGATCGGTTAAACAGCCTAATCGGCAAGCTGAATCAGAGTTATCGTACCCAGTTGCAGCAAGTGGCGACATTGCCGCAGGGAACCTTGGTGGAAACCGCCTTGGTTACCGATGCGAACGGCCATACCGCACTGGCGATGAGCAGTGATTTTAATCTGTCTTGGCAAAAGCTGGCGGATGCGTTGCCGGCGATCGGATTCGAGATTGAAGAGGAAAATCCCGGCCGCGGTTATCGCGGTTTGGAGTATAAAGCCGCCGATCCTCAGGTTTGGTTACGCTTAGGCCTCAGCGCACCGGCGCTGGAAGAAGGCGAATATCATATGCAGCTGAGTACCTACGGCGGTAAATACAGTTCTGTGGTGATTACCGACGAGGATAAAGAAGCCTTGAGCGGTGAACAGGCACAGGCGGTTTATCAGGCGCTACAGCTTTTGATCAGTAAATAATCCTGTCCCCTAGTTTTCTCTCCGCCGTCCTTCCGGGCGGCGGATTTTTATCTCCCCTTTTACTTGAAAATCGCTTTTTTATCCCAATCTATTGCACTATCTCGATTAAACAAAGGAAAGCGTTATGACTACGATTGTAAGCGTACGCCGCAACGGAAAAGTGGTTGTGGGCGGAGACGGGCAGGTATCCCTCGGTAATACGGTAATGAAAGGTAATGCGCGTAAAGTCCGCCGTTTGTATAAGGATCAGGTGCTGGCCGGTTTTGCCGGCGGTACGGCGGATGCCTTCACCCTATTTGAATTATTTGAACGTAAGCTTGAAATGCACCAGGGACATTTGCTGAAAAGTGCGGTGGAATTGGCCAAAGAATGGCGTACCGACCGCGCATTGCGCAAGCTTGAAGCCATGCTTATTGTGGCGGATAAAACCGAATCCCTGATTATCACCGGTAACGGTGATGTGGTGCAGCCGGAGGAAGATCAGATTTTAGCCATAGGTTCCGGCGGTAACTATGCTTTATCCGCGGCGCGCGCATTAATTGAAAATACCGAACTCTCGGCTCGCGAAATTGTGAGCAAATCGCTGAAAATCGCCGGTGATATCTGTGTGTTCACCAATCTGAATCATACTATCGAAGAACTATAATCCCCCTATAATCAATATAGGCCGCCGGGGTTAGCTTCGCGCGGCTCAATAAGGAATAAATTATGTCAGAAATGACCCCTCGCGAAATTGTTTCCGAACTGGATCGGCATATTATCGGCCAATCCGGTGCGAAAAGAGCGGTTGCCATTGCATTAAGAAACCGCTGGAGAAGAATGCAGTTGCAGGAACCTTTACGTCATGAGGTAACGCCGAAAAATATTCTGATGATCGGCCCGACCGGGGTCGGTAAAACCGAGATTGCGCGTCGTTTGGCCAAATTGGCCAATGCGCCCTTTATTAAAGTGGAAGCCACCAAGTTTACGGAAGTGGGCTATGTGGGCAAGGAAGTGGATTCCATTATCCGTGATCTGACCGATAGCGCTATGAAGCTGGTTCGCCAGAATGAAATTGAAAAAAATCGTTTCCGTGCGGAAGAAGCGGCGGAGGAACGGATTCTAGACGCATTGTTACCGCCGGCGAAAAACCAGTGGGGACAGACGGAATCAAGCGACAGCCAGAGCCATACCCGCCAGGTTTTCCGTAAAAAATTGCGTGAAGGTCAGCTTGACGATAAAGAAATTGAAATCGATGTTGCGGGCGTATCCATGGGCGTAGAGATTATGGCACCGCCGGGTATGGAAGAAATGACCAACCAGTTACAGTCCATGTTCCAGAATCTTTCCAGTGGGCAGACCAAACGGCGCAAGCTGAAGGTAAAAGAGGCGCTGAAGGCGCTGATTGAAGATGAAGCGGCGAAGCTGATCAATCCCGAGGAGCTGAAACAAAAAGCCATTGATGCGGTGGAGCAGAACGGTATCGTATTTATCGACGAGATTGATAAAATCTGTAAAAAAGGCGAATACAGCGGCGCCGATGTTTCGCGCGAAGGCGTGCAGCGCGATTTACTGCCTCTGGTGGAAGGTTCTACCGTAAATACTAAACATGGTATGGTGAAAACCGACCATATTTTATTTATCGCCTCCGGCGCCTTTCAGGTGGCCCGCCCTTCGGATCTGATTCCTGAACTGCAAGGACGTTTACCGATCCGAGTAGAATTGTCCGCGCTGAGTACGGAAGATTTTAAACGGATTCTAACCGAACCGCACGCTTCGCTAACCGAGCAATATAAGGCGCTGATGGCAACGGAAGGGGTAGAAATCGAATTTAACCAACAGGCTATCGGCAAAATCGCCGAGGCGGCTTTCCGGGTAAATGAAAAAACCGAAAATATCGGCGCCCGTCGTTTACATACCGTAATGGAACGCCTGATGGATCAGATTTCTTTCGATGCCAGTGAAATGAGCGGTCAGAAAATTCTGATTGATGAGGCTTATGTTAATAAAGCCTTGGGCGATGTTGTTGAGAATGAAGATTTAAGCCGCTTTATTCTCTGATCTTAATAAAGCAGGGGCGCCGATTAATATCGACGCCCCTATATTTTTTGCCAAAAAAACTCGCTTAAAAACCACCGCACTTTTATACCTTAAAGGGGATTGGATTTTAATAAGGATGTCGGCATAGCCTTCCAAACTAACGGAGGTAAAAATAAATCGGCGCTAATATAGCGTCTTTCTTTTTTGCCAAAAAAACTCGCTTGAAAACCACCGCACTTTTATGCTTTAAAGGGGATTGGGTTTTCCTCAATAGGGAGGTATGGCGCCTCTACAATAAGGTTTTTCCCGCGCAAAAATTTAATTCGATAGGGGGGCAATATTTGCCTTTCTAAATAAAACGGGCAAAAAATACCGGCCTGATAAAGCAGACCGGTATTGATAAGATAGCTAAGCAAAGTTTAATTGGATTTATCTTCCAAGCCAAGGGGCTGAATCGGGTCGGTATCCTTTTCCTCCGACGGCGCTTTGCTGATTTCCATCGCTTTCTGTAGACTTTCTTCCCGCACTTGCTGCGCCGCTTCGTGGTCATTTACCTGTTCGAATACATAGGCTGCCATGGTAGCGTCGTTTGGAGATAATTGTTCTTTATTTTGCAGAACTTTTTTAAAGGCTTCACTGGCCTTATTGAAATTGTCGGCGCGTACAAACAAGTATCCCAGTGCGCGGTAAATACAGCATTGACTGTCCGCCGCAGCGGATGCGGCACGTTTTTCCAGTAGTTTTACCAGTTTGCTGCTGTCGGTAGGCTGCAAGCGAGTAATCTGTGCGAACAGTACCTGGCTGACCGCCTGTTCTTCCGGCGCTTTTTTCATTGTTTCAAGTACCAGTTCGTAGGCGGATTCATGATCGTTACAATCGATCAGACGACGGATCAGTCCGACTTTAGCATAGGCGTCGTTACGGCGTTTACGGGGTTGATTTTCCCACCAGTTAAGCAGACCGTCGGCGCCTTCTTCATTCATCACCTCATCTTGTAGCCCGTCTTCAACCTGGCGCTGCAGAGCCTGAAATTCTTTGCCGGAATACAGACCGCTACGTTCAACATTGTCCAGAATTTTATCCAGTGCCGCATAGGCTTTTGATTTTAAATAAATTTCTACCGCCAGTTTCAGCACTTCGATATTTTTCGCTGCCATTTCCAGCAAGCTGTCAACGGAACTGCGTGCGGCAGGTAATTTATTTTGCAGTAATAAAATGCGGGTTCTGGCCAGTTCCACCAACAGATTATCGCTGCCGGCCAGTTCGGTGGCCTCGATAAGGTAGCGGTTGGCGCTGAATTCATCGCCGCGCTGCTGTGCGGCTTCCGCCGCTTTAATAAAGTTCAGGATTGGTTTGTCCGAATGTTTGGCGTTTTTACCTATGAGTTTTTCCGCTTTGGAATAATCTCCTTCGTTCATTCGCATCAGACCTTCCAATGTTTGTTTCTGAGCGCGGCTACGTTTTCTGCGCGAGAAAAAACTATAGGTATTGTTACTTAACCGACAAAAACGCACTACAATCCATTCGACCGCATAAACCAGTGCCATTGCCGCTACGAACAGAATTACCAATGTGGTAATTGCCATTTCAATTTTATAGGAGCCGGTATCAATTAATACGTAGCCCTGTTTGCCCGCAAGATAGGGGCCGGCGACCAAGCCGGCTAATAACACCAGCATCAGAAATAATGTTCTAAACATGGTTTATTCCTTATTATTGCGCTTTAGTGTCGGCAGGCTGTTGTTCTGCCGGAGCAGGCAGCTGTTCTTCGGCCGGTTGTTCCGCCGCAGCAGGAGCCGGATGTTCTTCGCTTAATCCTTTGTCCGCCGACAATGATATTTTTTTCACTTCCGTTTCCGGTTTGTTTAATACCTTATCCAGTGCGCTCAGGCTGGTTAGTTTTTCCGGTACGTCAATATAGACGGACTGTTCCGCCAGTTCGTCGATACTTTTCAGAAAGCCCTGCGCCACTTCGGTATTGGTGTCGAAATAGGTTCTGACCCAAGAAGCCACGGTTTCCAGCGACTGTTTATACAATTCATTTTGCTGACGCGGCACCGCCAGAATAGCGATTTGCAAGCGCAGACGGATATTTTCGCGCAAATAAATATCCTGATTCGGCGCCAGTAATTCTTTACTGTCCGCCGTTTTCGGACTAATGCGAATAAAATGATCGAGGAATGAAGCCGCGCTTTTTTTCAGGTTTGACTGCCAGTCGGTAACCGAGTCGGATACTTGGCTGTCCTCTTGGGTCGATTCGGCGAAGTTTACATTCATTACCGCCAGTTCGTCCACTGTGTTAGCAAGCTGGGAAAGACGCTGCATAATGGCATTCTGATCCACGTTATTTACCGACAGCAGCTGTTTTAAATCGTTATTAATTGCCGCACGCACCGGAACCACACGGGAATCGGAAACTTTTTCCAACACTTCGTCAGCAACTTTTAGCAGCGAAATACCGGTATCTACGTCGTTATCCAGTACGATTTTACGCAGGGCGCTGGTCAGCAGAAAATCCGCTTCGGATAATAACCAGTCGCTCGGTTGTTCGGCTTTGACCCTATTACGTATCTTGTCGATTTGAGTACGTAGCTCCGCCAAGGTTTGTTCTTTTTCTGCCAGTTGGCGTTCAAAATTTTCAATTTTGGCGTTACCGGCACGGTTTTCTTCCAGTAAACGGGCGAGCTGCTCGCGTTCCTGGGTTAAATCGATATCGCCGCTAGAGTGGTTGCCGCTTTCAAGTGCGGTCAGTTTTTGCTCGATTTTCGTTACTTGTTGCTGCCCGAGGTAAAAACCTGCGCCGCCGATACCTAAGGCGACTAATAATGCCAGCAGGCTTAATCCCGTACCGCTACGTTTCACCACCACCTTTTCCGTTGCGGTTGCCGTGCCGGTTTCAGGAACTTCGGGGGTCTGCCCTTGTTCATCTGGCAGGATATCCGCATTTTCTGTTTGCTTGTCTGTCATGTTCATAACCTTCTGAAATAGGATCTGTTAAGTGATTATTCCCGCAATGGCCGGAAAATAGTTTAGCTTGCCGTTAAAACGGCTTGCAGCAGACTGTTATTATCCGCGCCTGCGGCGATAATCGTATTATGCCAGCCGAAAGCGATTGCTTCACGTTCGATTCTGCGGCTGACGGTAATCAACCGGCATTGTTTCAGCCAATCGTATTCGCTTTCGGGTACAAAGGCTATCAGTGAGTTTAAAATTTCGCCGCTGGTAACGATCAGGGTTTGAATACCGGCACGTTTGCAAATACTGGTCTGCTGAATATTATCATATTCTATCGGTTGGCGACGATAACATTCCAGTGTTTCCGTTTGTGCGCCGCGTAAAGCGGCTTGTTCGGCAAAATATTCTCGTCCGCCGTTACCGCGCAGGATAAGAATGCGTTTACCCTCTAGCCGTTGCATGGCGCTTAAAGCCAGTAATCCTTCGCTGCTTTCCTGCCCGCAGGGATAATGTACCGGTTGTTCGCTAAGGGCGGATAAATGGGCGGCGCTTTGCCGTCCGACACTGAAATAGACTAAATCTTCGCGCCAGCGGAACCCTGCATTGGTTAGGGTTTGAGCGGCATAATCCGCCGCATTTCTAGATACCGCAAACACATAATCCCCGGCGTTCAGCGCACTGATTTTATTTGGTAATTGGTTTAGTTGCTCGCCGCTGTTGATGTTGAACAATGGCAGGTGCAGAGCGGCAATGCCGATATTATTCAGCATTTTTACCAGCGTTTCACCTTGTTCACCGGGACGGGTAACCAATACAGCCATAATTAATCCTGATAAAGGGCTTGCAGAATTTTATCGGCCCCCTGCTGTAATAACTGTTCCGCAATGCGGATTCCTAAGCCTTCCGCATCCTGTATCGGGCTGCGCCCTTCGGCCCGAAGGATAAGTGAACCCTCTGTGGTTCCCACCAATGCGCGCAGATAGATTTCATTATTATGCAACTGGGCGTAACCACCGATAGGTACCTGACAACCGCCCTGAAGATGATTATTCATTGCTCGTTCGGCGCTAACGCAGGCGGCGGTTTCGGCATCCGCCAGGGGAGCCAGTAGTTGCCGTACTTCTTGATCATCGCTGCGACATTCAATCCCTATTGCGCCCTGCCCCGCTGCGGGTAAGGAAACTTCCGGGGCGATAAAATCGGCGATACGTTCCGCCATACCTAAGCGAATAAGCCCGGCGGCGGCCAGAATAACGGCGTCATAATCCCCTTGATCCAGTTTATTTAAACGGGAGCCTACGTTACCGCGCAAAGAGCGGATATCCAAGTCGGGGCGGTATTGTTTTAGCTGACACTGACGGCGCAGACTGGAGGTTCCCACTACCGCCCCCTGAGGTAAGTGTTCAAAACTGCGGTATTGATTGGACACAAAGGCATCGCGCGGATCTTCGCGCCGACAGATAACGCCTAGGCCAAGCCCGTCGGGAAACTGCATAGGTACGTCTTTCATGGAATGTACGGCGATATCCGCTTCTTCGTTTAATAATGCCTGTTCCAGTTCTTTGACAAACAGGCCTTTGCCGCCGATTTTAGCTAGGGGGGTATCTAAAATGATATCGCCCTTGGTAACCATAGGAACCAGTTCTACCTTTAAACTCGGATAATGTCGGAGCAAAAGTTCGCGGATGTGATTTGCCTGCCACAGTGCCAGCGGGCTGCGACGGGTTGCGATTTTCAGGCTGTTATTCTTCATATGGGGTAAGCCCTTGATTTTCGTTAAATAGGCTTATCCTATCATTATTGGTTTTGAATGTCAGGCGCTAATTGCATGGAATCCTAGGTAATATGGGGGCGGAAGTGCGGTCGTTTTATGCCCGATTTTTTCTGTCCGCGTTCTTTCTAATCTCTTTTCCGTGGCTTATTTTTATCCTTTGCTGCAGGGAAAAGGCGGCGGCGCTTCGGGTTTGCTTTCACCCGGTGCTAGTGGTAGAGTATGCCCTTTGAGTGCCTCATCTTTTTGGAATATTTTTTGAAGTACGACCTTGAATTCGCCAAACAGCAAGTGTCGGATCTCGACCGGTTTCGCACTATTCGCGCGTTATCGGGCGCATCGGAAGAATTTCAGCATGTATTTCAGCTGATCAGCTTGCTTTTACATTTCAATACGCCGCATTTACCGGGTTATATCCCTGATGCGCCTACGGGTATTTGTAACTTTGAATTATCCCCTTATCATCAGAATTATCTGAATTCTCTCCCTATGGATAAGGCGGCGAGTTTGCTTTTATCCGAGCGGCAAGCGGATATTCACGGGGTGTACAGTATGGGCAGTATTTCTTCCATTACTCAGACCGCCTCTTCGGATATCGATATCTGGATTTGCCATCGCGCGGATTTAAGCGCAGTTCAATTACAGCTGTTGGAACAGAAAGCCGAGGCTTTAAAAGCCTGGGCTAAAGGTCAGGATGTTGAAATTAATTTTTTCCCGATGGATCAAAACCGCTTTCGTTGCTTCCGCTATGCGGATCAAATGAGTGCGGAAAACTGCGGTTCGGCACAATATATGCTGTTGCTGGACGAGTTTTATCGTTCCGTTATTCGCCTGGCGGGGAAACCCCTGCTATGGATGCACCTGTTGGTAACAAATGAAAAGGATTACGAAGCGGAGGTGACCCGCCTAATAGGGGAAAAAATTATAGATCCCGAACAATGGGTCGACTTCGGCGGGCTAGGCTCTTTTTCCGCCAATGAATATTTCGGTGCCAGCCTTTGGCAACTGTACAAGGGGATAGACGCTCCCTATAAGGCGGCGATAAAGATTCTGTTACTTGAGTCCTATTCCTGGGAATATCCGAATACCCATTTGATCGCCTGTGATTTCAAATATCATCTGCTTACCGATCGTACTGAAAATCATTTATTCGATCCTTATCTGGCCATGCTGGAAAGAACGACCGCCTATTTGCTGCACCAGAAGGATTTTAAGCGTCTGGAATTTATCCGACGCTGTTTTTACATTAAAGCCACCGAAGATTTATGGTATAACCCGAAGCCGAGCTGGCGTCTGGATATGTTGGCGGATCTTGTGCGCAGCTGGCAATGGTCGCCGGCGCTGGTTGAGGAGCTGAATCACCGGCCCTTGTGGAAAATAAAGCAGGTGAAGGCCGCCTATGATAGTTTGGTACGCGTAATGATGCTGAGCTACCGTCATCTGGTGCAGTTTGCGCGTAAACATAAAGTCAATGCCAGCATCGCGCCGAAAGATATCAGCATTCTGACCCGAAAACTCTACATTGCCTTTGAAGAACTGCCGGGGAAGGTTACCCTACTGAATCCGCAGATTTCCATCGATCTTTCCGAACCCCATCTTACCTTTATCGAAGTGGAAAAGGGCGGTTCTTCGGCCTTGAAGCCGGGCTGGTATGTGGTTAATCGTGCGCCGAGCATAGATGAAATGGGGCAAAGTCGTTATACCGAATATAATCCCAATTTGCACAAACTGGTTGCTTGGGCTTATTTTAACGGTTTGCTTACCGCCAATACCGAATTGCATATTTTCAGCGCCAATATCAGCCAAGAAACCCTACGGGAATTTGTAACGGACTTACGTTTGTTCTTTCCGGTCAGCGTACCGCCCGCTACCAATGAAGAATTAAATCACCCCTGTGAAATCCGTCAGCTGATTGTGGCGGTTAATCTGGTTTCGGATCCGACCAAAAATCTGCTCCAGCAGAAAGGCTCTCTGCAACAGAGGGATCTGTTTAATTTCGGTCCGGAAGAGGAAAATTTGGTGGGCAGCATTGATCTGATTTACCGGAATTTATGGAATGAGGTGCGTACCCTGCATTTTACCGGGCAGAATGCTATTTTGCTTGCGCTGAAAGTGTTGTCCAATAAGATCTATCAGGGGGCGGCATCGCCGAAGTCCGTGCATGTAGTTTGCTACAGCCAGCATTATCGGCGGGCATTGCGTAATATTGTGGCGATTTTGGTGAATAAATGTATCAGTATTCAATTGGGTACCAGCCAGCCTTCGCATACGAATAATTTGCTGCGGGTGGCGGGTAAAAACTGGGCGTTTTTCTTTGAGGAACGGGGGATCAGCTTGCAGGAAATCGATGAGGTCAGCGCGCCGCAGGAACGCGCCCTGGATTCCGCTTTGCATCGTAACATTGAGGAAAAAACGCCGCAACCGCCGCAATCTCCGCCGCCGACAACAAGCACGGACTCCGCTTCCAAGCGCTATCCGGCGGAAATTGACAGCTTTGCCAGCGAAGGTTTTCTGCAGTTTTTCTTTGAAGATAATCCCGACGGTTCTTTTAATGTGTATTTACTGGACGAGGCGAATCGCATAGAGATCTATCGTAACTGCGATGGGGTGAAAGAGCAGAAAATCCGCGAAATCAATCGTATTTATAATGCTTCGGGTATTGATAGGAACAATAATCCCTATAAAATTATCCAGCGAGATTTCAATTATCCGCAGTTTTACCGCCTGACGGAAGAAGGGCGGGAAACTCGGATTAGCTTATTTCAAAGTAATGGAACGGAATAAGTGCAGCGAATCATTTGTCTTAGCTTGCATTATTGCTTAAAATTACCCACCGTTCCGACTATTTTTCCCCTGAGCAGGGGTAAAGGCTATAGGGAGTCAATGTCATGACAGAAAAAACAAAAGTTTTAATCATTGATGATCATCCTTTGATGCGGCGCGGCATTAAGCAACTGATAGAACTGGACGATAGTTTTGAAACCATCGGCGATGCCGGTAACGGTAATGAAGGTATTGCACTGGCGTTGCGGATGTCGCCCGATCTGATAATTCTTGATCTGAATATGAAAGGGTTGTCCGGTTTGGACACCTTGAAAGCCTTACGCCGCGAGGGAGTGGACGCGCGAATCCTGATCCTGACCGTATCGGATTCGAAAGCCGATGTTTACGCATTAATAGATGCAGGTGCGGACGGCTACCTGTTAAAAGATACGGAACCCGATACGCTGCTGGAGCAAATCCGCAGTGTGGCACAAGGGGAAGTTATTTTAAGCGATTCGATTAAAAACCTGCTGTTACAGCAGCACGCCTGCGAAAATCCGATTCATAGTCTGACCGATCGCGAAATGGATGTATTGCAGCTTATTGCTACCGGTTTATCGAATAAACAAATTGCCGCACAGTTATTTATTTCGGAAGAAACCGTGAAGGTACATATCCGGAATTTATTGCGTAAGCTGAATGTTCATTCCCGCGTCGCCGCTACCGTATTGTATCTGGAATACAAGGGGTAAAGCGGAGATATTGCGGCTATAACAGCGGAAAACCGTGCCTAAGGGTGCGGTTTTTTTCTATTTAAATCAAGCACGAAGAGCCGGCTGAAAAAATCCGTAAAAAAGTACCGCACTTTTTTACGGCGGGCGGCGGAGTTGAAATTTTCTTTTGCATTTTTTTTCGACCGCAAGCCTGTTTTTTCCCGCTAAATTTTATTGTCCGTTGCATTGCTAAAACCCGCTTTTAACAGGTAAACTAAAGCCATTTTAATTAAGGAAACAGGTGTGAAAACTTTCAGCGATAAAATAATCCGCTTAGCTGCAAACCTGGGCATATTATGTTCACTGAGTCTTATTGCCACCAATGGTTTTGCCGCACAACAGGTCGAATTAAAAGTTACCGGGATTAAAGGTGAAAATGCGAATAAAAACGTTCGCCTTTATCTGGCTGCCATAGATAAAGAAGAAGCGGACGGATCCGAGCGTTACCAGCGACTGGTCGGCGAGGCTATCGATAAAGCCTTGCGGGTTTACGGCTACTATAATATTCGCGTGAATTTTAATTTACAGCCCGGCGGTAAGGGTAAGGGACTGTTGATTGCCGATGTGGCCGCCGGTCAGCCGGTCAGAATCGAAGCGACGGATGTGGAAATCCGCGGCGATGCCGAAAAAGACGAAGCCTTTCATCAGCTAAATAAGAAAATTCCTCAATCCGGGGCTATTTTAACCCATCAGGAATACGAGGATTATAAAAGCGGTTTACAAAAGCTGGCGGCTCAGCGCGGTTATTTCGATGCGGATTTTTTCCTCCATCAGCTGGAAGTGATGCCTTCCACCAATCAGGGTTGGTGGCGAATCGGTTTCGATAGCGGAACACGCTACCGTTACGGCGAAATCAGTTTCGGCCATTCTCAAATCCGCACGGATTATTTGCGTAATATGCTGAATATCCAATCCGGGCAGCCTTATTTGATTAATGAGGTTTCGGCTATGACCAATATTTATACCTCCAGCGGCTGGTTTCAGTCGGTGCTGGTGGAGCCGAAGCTGAATGCTGAAAGCAAAACCGTGGATTTAAAACTGCTGACTTATCCGAAAAAGAAAAACAGCATGGAAGTGGGGATAGGTTATTCCTCCGATGTGGGCCCCCGTTTACAACTCGGTTGGGTGCGCCCCTGGATTAACAGCCGCGGACATAGTTTGCGTTCCGACCTGTATTTATCTTCACCGAAACAAACCTTTGAAGCGACCTATAAAATTCCCCTGCTGAAAAACCCGACCCGTTATTATTATGAATATGCGGCCGGGGTGGAAAACGAAAATAAAAACGATACCAAATCTTTAGCGGCTACGGGCGCCGCATTGCGTTACTGGAATCATCCTACCGGCTGGCAGTATTCTTTCGGTGCGCGCGTACGCTATGATAAATTTACCCAGGCGGACGTGGAAGATAAGACCCTGCTGTTTTATCCTACAGCTTCGGTAACCCGTTCCCGTTTATCCGGCGGGCTGTTCCCGCGCCGGGCGGACACTGTTTCCGCTACCTTTGATTATGCGAAAAAGTTTTTTATTTCCGATGTGGATTTTTACCGCATTCGGGTCAACGCCGGCTGGCTTAAAACCTTTGCCGACAATCATCGCATTCTTACCCGTGCCGAAATCGGTTATTTGCATACGAATGAATTAAAGCGTATTCCGCCGGCCCTGCGTTTCTTTGCCGGGGGGGATCGCAGCGTACGAGGTTATGGCTACAAAAAAATCTCGCCTAAGGATCATAAGGGAAAATATGTCGGCGCTTCACGTTTGGCTACGGCGACTCTGGAATACCAGTACCAGGTGATTCCCGACTGGTGGTTGGCGACTTTTGTCGATAGCGGACTTGCCGCCGACAGTTATTCTACCGATCAGCTACGTTACGGTGCGGGTATCGGCGTTCGTTGGGCATCGCCGGTAGGTGCGGTGAAATTGGATGTCGCCACGCCGGTTCGGGATAAGGATAACAGTAAAAACCTACAGTTTTATATCGGCCTGGGTTCGGAATTATAATTTTATATTTTGCCGTTAGTTCAGGTTAGCGGCTTGGCGTAAAAAGACAGGAATACGATTGGATAATGACTGAAAAGCAACAGAGTACGGAACAGACAACACAAACGCGCAAACCGAAGAAGAAACTATATGGCCGCATTTTATGGGGTGTGGCGGTATTGGTTATTATTCCCGTCCTAACCTTAGTCCTAACGCTGAGTACCCAGAGCGGACAGCAGGGGCTGATCCGTCTGGCGGATAAATTCAGCGAGGCGCTTTCAATCGAACAGGTTAGCGGTAACTTAGGTCGGGGGTTGCAGCTGCATAATCTGCGTTTTCAATCGCCGGGTATTGATGTTCTGGTGGAAAATACCCGTTTGCAACTGGATTTTTCCTGTTTATGGCGGGCTCGCCTCTGTATCGGGGATTTCAGCCTGAATCAGCCGGTAATTTCAATCGATACCACCCAAATTCCCCCTTCCGATGAAGCGGAAACTCAAGATAGCGGCCCGTTACGGCGCATTTCTTTACCTATTGCCGTTGGTCTGGATAATCTTGCGGTGGAAAATCTCCATCTCGATATCGACAATAATCAAATCGCACTGGCACAGTTTAAAACCGCACTGACCTTAGATAATCAAAAGGGTCTGACCCTGTTGCCGACGACCATTGATAAGCTGCATTTCGTCCGTCGGGAAACAGATGAGGAACTGATGCTCGAGCAGAGCGATGCCGCGGGAAAAAATCAAATGAGTGCGGCGCAAATAGAGGCGAAGGCCCGGCAGATCAAGCAGGAAATTGAGCAGTTGAGTTCGGATAGCGAGAAGGAAGCGGTTACTCACAATAAGGAAGCGGAATCTCTTCCTGTGCAGGAACAAGCCGCCGCTCCGATTGACTGGGATTTGCTGGAACGGAATTTAACTAAGCCGTTCCTTACTCAAGAAAGAGAACTGATTTTACCGCTGGATATACATATCCGTGATTTACAGGCCAAGGATTGGTTGTACGAGAATATTGTTAATGAAAAAACGGTACAGAAAATTCATCTGAACAAGCTCAAAATTCAGGCCGATGCGGCGGATAATCAGGTACGCCTGAATGAGTTGAGCCTGAACAGTTCTGCGGGCGATATTAGCGCCGTCGGAAATTGGCGGCTGGATAGCGAATCACCGCTAGCATTCAGACTTGATGCGGATATTCGGGAGCTGAAATATGCCGATGAACTACTCTTGCCGGCAACCCGGCTTGAACTGGATCTGGCCGGGCAATTACGCCGACAAACCGAATTGAAGCTCCATATAACGGGTGCTTTGCAGGCGCAATTAAATGCGCAGGTGAAGCTGGCCGAAGAGAAAATGCCGTTAAAGCTCGAACTTAGGGTGGAACGCGCCAGTTATCCTTTCGATTCCGTCGATCCCCTGAAAATCAATGATCTGAAACTGGATATTGAGGGCGATTTAATCGATTATCGTCTTGCTTTGCAGGGCAAGGCGCAGGGTATGGGGATTTCACCTTCGCAGCTGGATTTAACCGCAACGGGAAAACTTTATCGTGCCGAGCTGGAAAAGCTCCGGCTTAATGCACTGAAGGGCAGTATTGATCTGAAAGGCGAGGTGCAATGGCGGGAAGGCGTAGGCTGGCAGGCGCAGGCAGATTTGAACAAACTGAATTTAAGCGCTTATGTAAAGGATTTCCCGGCGTTGCTGTCAGGTCGGATTATTTCTTCCGGTATGCAGGCTAATAATAGATGGCAGGCGGATTTTCCGCTGATTGATATTCAGGGCAGTGTCAGCGGTAAACCCCTGAATCTGAAAGGCGCCCTCAGCAGCGGCAGCGAAACCCTGTTAAATGTCCCCGAATTTGTGCTGAACTATGGCAATAATAAACTCAGTGCCGGCGGTGTGCTGGGACGGGCATCCGCCTTTAACCTAAATGTGGATGCGCCGAATCTGCAAGGATTGCTACCGACCCTGAATGCTTCCTTGTACGGTAAGGCTTCTCTGAACGGAGAGTTGAGCGCTCCGGATCTGGCCGTTGATCTTAAGGGGACGAATATTCGTTTTCAAGATCTGCGTCTGAATGCCTTTACCGCAAAGGGGAATATCAGCTCGGCGGGGCAGATTCAGGGTAATCTGGATATTGCTCTGGAGGCGCTGAATTATGGCGAAAATATCCGACTGAACAGCGCTAAATTGAGCGCAAAGGGAAATGAAGGGCAACATGAACTGCATTTGCGTTCCGAGGGCGAACCTGTGGCCGCCCGCCTTGATTTAAACGGCAGTTTTGATCGTGCGAGTCAGCGCTGGAAAGGTAAGTTAAGCCAAACGGAGATTTTTTCTCCCGCCGGAAGTTTTAAAAACAATGAGGTTAGTATCAATTACGACCACAAAGCGATTAACGCCGAAGTATCCGCCCATTGTTGGACGAATCCCGATGTCGAATTTTGCTTCCCGCAGTCCTTTAACGCCGGTTTGGAGGGCAGTGTTCCCTTTGAAATTAAAAAGGCGGATTTGGCGCTGGTAAATAAGCTTATCGAACAGGAAACGCTAAAAGGCCGTTTACAAAGTAAAGGTAAGGTTCAATGGTTTAGCGATAAGCCGCTGCGTTTTGATATGCAGGTTCAGGGCAGCAATCTCGGTTTTGCGCAGAAAGTCGATTATCGAACCTTCAGATTCGAGGTTGCCGAACTCAATCTTAATACTCAGCTTGCCGATAACAATCTGGGCGTAAAATCCGATATCCGGATTCGCAATAACGGAAATATCAGCGCCGATTTGAAGCTGCAGGATCTGGCCGGCGGGCGTAAATTAGGTGGTACCTTTAAAATTGAACGGCTGAATTTGTCGTTACTCAATCAGTTGCTCAGAAGCGGGGAGTCCGTTTCCGGCGAAATCCGTTCCGCGTTGACGCTGGGCGGTGATCTGAATAAACCTTTACTCAAGGGTTCTGTAGATATCGCTTCCCTCGGCGCATCCATTCAGTCTATGCCCTTTGAGTTGAAAAACAGCAGCCTGACCCTGCAATTTCAGGGTAACAGCTCCTCTTTGCGCGGAGAACTGCGTAATGACGACAGTCGTCTGGAACTTAGCGGTGAAGCAAACTGGAAGGACGTAGAGAACTGGAATACCCGGGTTCATGCCCGTGCCGATCAGTTCAGACTGGATATTCCTTCTATCGGAAAGCTTAAAATCAGCCCGAACGTAGAAATGAAAGCTTCGCCGAAACTGCTGGAACTTTCCGGTTTGGCGGAGATTCCTTGGGCAAGATTGGAAATTGATAATCTGCCGGAAAGTGCGGTATCGGTCAGCAGCGATGAAGTGATTCTGGAGGCTAATCGGGGAAGAAGTGCGGTTCCGCAGAAATTACCGCAATCCTCAGGGATGGCGATTAAATCCGATTTAAAAATCCATATCGGTAATGATGTTACGCTGAATGCCTACGGTTTGAATACGCATCTGCAGGGTTTGCTTTCAGTGCGCCAGGATAACGGGGATTTAGGCTTGTTCGGTCAAATCGATTTGAAGAACGGTCGTTATGCTTCCTTCGGTCAGGATCTGATTATCCGTAAAGGGCAAATCAGTTTTTCCGGTCTGCCTTCGCAGCCTATGCTGAATATTGAAGCGATTCGTAACCCTGAAGCCATGGAAGACACTTCGGTAGTGGCCGGTGTGAAGGTAATAGGTGTGGCGGAGGCGCCGGAGGTTACCGTATTCTCCGAACCGGGAATGCCGCAGGATCAGGCGCTATCCTATATTCTGACCGGGCGCTCCTTGGAAAACAGCGGCGAAGCCGGTTCCGGCGGCTCTATCGGTGCCGCATTGCTGGGAATGGGATTGGCGAAAAGCGGTAAGGCCGTGGGCGGTATCGGACAGGCTTTCGGTATTCAGGATCTGAATCTGGGTACCGCCGGCGTGGGAGATAGCTCTAAGGTGGTTGTCAGCGGTAATATTACCCCGCGCTTACAGGTAAAATACGGGGTGGGCTTATTTGACGGGCTGGCGGAATTTACCGTACGTTATAAATTATTTCCGCAGTTGTATCTGCAGTCCGTTACCGGAGTGAATCAGGCGGTGGATCTTTTATACCAATTTGAATTTTAAGAGTAGGTTATGAATAACGAAAATCTTCGCGAAAAAGCGACCGCACTTAATCGGCAGGGAGAGCATAGAAAGCACGGCGAAATCAGGGAAATCGCTGCGATTGATTTAGGTTCGAATAGCTTCCATATGATTATCGCCCGTATCGTTAACGGCTCCATTCAGATTTTGTCCCGTCTGAAACAAAAGGTACAGCTGGCGGCCGGGTTAGATCAGAACAATGTTCTCAGTCAGGAGGCGATTACGCGCGGAGTAAACTGTTTGGCGCTGTTTGCCGAACGTTTACAGGGCTTTGCGCCGCAAGACGTTAATGTGGTCGGAACCTATACCTTACGCAGTGCGGTGAATAAAGAGGAGTTTTTGGCTCAGGCCCATCGGGTATTCCCCTATCCGATTCGGATTATTTCCGGTGAAACCGAAGCCCGTATGATTTATGCCGGTGTCGCCCATACTCAGCCGGAGCAGGGACGTAAGCTGGTAATTGATATCGGCGGCGGTTCCACCGAGATGATTATCGGTGATAATTTTCAGCCCTTAGTGGCGAACAGTCGTGATATGGGCTGCGTTAGCTTTGCCAAAACTTTTTTTCCCGGCGGTATTATTTCGGAAGCCAGATTTCGTCAGGCGCGGGCCGCCGCATTGAGCCGGATTGAAGATTTGGCCGACTCTTACCTTGCGCTGGGCTGGGAGTCCGTACTCGGTTCTTCCGGCACGATTAAAACCGTCCATCAGGTTATCTGCGCCGCAATTGATGCCAACGGTATTATCAATACACAACGATTGGAAACTCTTATCGAACGCACTTTAAAGGCCGCTCATTTTAACGAGCTGCGCCTGGCGGGATTACCCCCCGAACGGGCTGATGTTTTTGTTTCCGGTTTGGCGATTTTAAGTGCCGTATTCGAAACTTTCTCAATTCAGAATATGCGCTATTCCGACGGCGCTTTGCGAGAAGGGGTGATGTACAGTCTGGAAGATAACTTTCAGGTGGCCAATATTCGTCAACGTACGGCGGAGGGATTGGCGGAGCAGTTTAATATCGATCCTTCACAGGCCGAGCGGGTGGGGAAAAGCGCCTTGTTGCTGGCTCGCCAGTTTAAGGCCTGGCGCAATAAGGGAACGGCGGAGGAAATGCAGGAAATTTTACTTTGGGCGGCATTGCTGCACGAAGTGGGGATCGTTATTAATCATAACGGAATGCAACGCCATTCCGCTTATATTCTGCAGCATATTGAGCTACCGGGGTTTGATAGAGAGCAACAACATTTGTTATCCGCATTGGTAAGATACCAGATTCGCGCTTTCCGTGCCGAGGATATTCCTTCCTTTTCCCGTTATGACAGCCGCGACGTATTGAGTTTGATCCGGTTACTGCGTCTGGCCGTATTACTGAATAAATCCCGTCAGGCGACGGACAGTACCGAGGATATCCGCCTGAATGCGGAGCAAGGCGGCGAATGGCGACTATGCTTCGAAAAGGATTATTTACGCGATAATCCGCTGTTGGAAAACGATTTGGCGGCGGAGCGCTTTCAATTACAGGAAGCCGGATTGGGGCTGGAATTTGAATAGTGCGTGCGGCTGAGTTTAAGGAGATAAAAATGCGCCCTTAGGGGCGCATTGGGTTATTTTTTCTTGCTCGGCCGTTGCCAGTTGGGAATATGTCGCTGCGCTACCCGACTGATGACCAATTGGTCTTTTTCCACATTGCGGGTAACCGTGGTGCCCGCGCCTATAGTTGCACCGTCCGCCACCTCAACGGGCGCTACCAGTTGGGTATCGGAACCCACAAAAACATTATCGCCGATCAAGGTTTTAAATTTATTGGCACCGTCGTAATTACAGGTAATTACCCCCGCGCCTATATTACAGTCGCGCCCGATTTCCGCATCACCGATATAGGTCAGATGATTAACTTTGGAACCTTGCCCCAGACGGGATTTTTTAATTTCGACAAAATTTCCCACATGAGTTTGCGGCCCTAGCTCCGCTCCCGGACGTAAGCGGGAGAAAGGCCCTACCGCCGCACTTGCGCCAATCACCGCATCTTCGATTACGGAATAGGGTTTAATTTCCGTATCGTCGCCGATTTCGCAGTTTTTCAGTATGCAGCCGGCGCCGATGCGTACGCGGTTCCCCAGTTTGACTTTGCCTTCGATTAGGGTGTTGATATCTATACTGACGTCTTTACCGTGAATTAATTCGCCGCGCAGATCGAAACGGGCCGGATCCCTTAGGCTCAGTCCCGCCAACAGCAGTTTTTCCGCCTGCTTATTCTGATAGTAGCGTTCCAATGCCGCCAGTTGCAGACGGTTATTGGCACCCTCCGCTTCCATCGGATCCTCAATCTGTACCGCCCTTACCATGCAACCGTCCCGGTTGGCCAAGGCGATAACATCGGTCATATAGTATTCGCCCTGAGCATTGTTATTGTCCAGCTGCGCCAGCCATTTACGCAGACTGCCGCCGTCGGCGACCAGTACGCCGGTATTTACTTCATCGATTTTTAATTGCTGCGGGTCGGCATCTTTTTGTTCGACAGTAGCGACAACATTACCCTTTTCCCGAATGATGCGACCGTAACCCGTCGGGTTGTTGGGTTTGGCGGTGAGCAGAGCGATACCTTTTTCCGGCTTAGCGGCGATGAGCTTTTGTAGGGTTTCCGCCGTGATTAAAGGCGCATCACCGTATAGCATTAGAATGTTTTCGTCTTCTGCAAAGAAAGGGGCGGCTTGCTGCATCGCATGCCCGGTGCCCAGTTGCTCGGCTTGGAAAACCCAGTTGAGGCTCTCGTCGGCCAGATGTTTTTTGAGTAAATCCGCACCATGGCCGTAAATCAGGTGAATATGTTGTGCATTTAGGGCATTGGCCGTATCTATCACATGTTTTACCATCGCTTTTCCGGCGATGGGATGCAGTACTTTAGGTAAATCGGAATACATTCGGGTTCCCTTGCCGGCGGCAAGAATTACTACGCTTAGTTTGGTCATATAAAATCCCGTTGAAAATATGCTGCTTAGGCTCGGATACGCCGGAGTATTCGGCGCATCTAACAAAACTTTGTTATTTTAGCCTGAATCGGTCTGATAAAATACCGTTTTTTCTCTCCCAAGCTTGCCCGCTTAGGCTAAGAATGAATTGTCAAGCGCCCCTGTTCCTCTGTTACAATGAACGGGCTTTATTTTTTCGTTGGAACAGGAAATTAGAATGAGCGCGCAATATTATATCGGCGTTATGTCGGGAACCAGTTTAGACGGGGTGGATTTGGCTCTGATGGACTTTTCTCGTCGCCCCTGGCAACTGGTTGCCGCCGATTTTACTCCGATGCCGGAAAAACTCCGGCAAAAACTGACCGCACTTTTATGCAGCGGTGAAACCTCATTATCGCAGCTCGGCGAACTGGATCATCGTTTGGGGCTGCTATATGCCGACTGTATTAAGAATTTTTTGGGTAAAATCGGGCTGCAGGCAAATCAAATCGTTGCTGTAGGCTGCCACGGGCAGACGCTGTGGCATGCGCCGCGGGGAGACTTCCCTTTCAGCATGCAAATCGGCGATGCTAACCTTATTGCGGCTAAAACCGGTATTCAGGTGATTGCGGATTTCCGACGCAAGGATATGGCCTACGGCGGGCAGGGCGCTCCCTTGGTTCCGGCTTTTCATCAGGCGCTATTTAGCTGCGAAGGGCGTCTTACCGTGGTGCTGAATATCGGCGGTATCAGTAATATTTCGATTTTGCATCCGCCCCGAGATACGCTGGGTTATGATGTGGGTCCGGGGAATACCCTTTCCGATCTCTGGATCCGGCGTCATCTCGGCTTGAATTATGATAAAAATGCCTGTTGGGCGCAGAGCGGAAAGGTGTGCGAACCCTTGTTGCGCCATCTGTTAGAGGAGCCTTTCCTGCGTCTTAAGGCGCCGAAAAGCACCGGGCGGGAATTGTTTAATCTTGACTGGTTGGATAAAAAGCTGCAAAACTTCGCCGCACTTTCTGCCGCAGACGTACAGCGCACCCTGATTGAATTCAGCGTCCATTGTATCCGGGAGCAGCTGCATCGGTTGCAACGGGATAAAGGTGAGAATCTGTTGCTGGTTTGCGGCGGCGGGGCCAAAAATCCGCTGATAATGCGGCGTTTGAGCGAACTGTTGCCGCAATGGCGGGTCGCCGCCACCGATGAATACGGCTTTGACGGCGATTATATGGAGGCGGCCGCTTTTGCTTGGTTGGCTTACTGCCGGATTCACAATCTTCCTTCTAATCTGCCCGGCGTTACCGGTGCGCAACGCGCGGTCAGTTTAGGGGTTATTTATCCGAACTGAGAACCTTTATGACAGAACCAAATTTGCTTACCACATTAAATACCTTAATTACGGAACAGCGCAATCCCGCTTCTTTGCAAATGGATAGTCTTTCCGCCTTTGAACTGGTACGCCTGATTAATGCGGAGGATCAGAAGGTGGCTAAAGTGCTGGAACAATGTTTGCCGCAGGTGGCGCAGGCGGTTGAAAAAATCAGTGCGGCTTTTGCCGCAGGCGGTCGCCTGATTTATATAGGTGCAGGTACCAGCGGTCGTTTGGGGGTATTGGATGCCTCCGAATGTCCGCCGACTTTCGGTGTTTCCGCACAGCAGGTTAAGGGGATTATTGCCGGCGGAGAGGGGGCTTTGCGTCATGCGGTGGAAGGTGCGGAAGATGATCCGCAGGCGGGAATACGGGATTTACGGGAGATTGATTTTAATGCCCTTGATGTACTGGTGGGGATTGCCGCCAGCGGGCGTACGCCCTATGTACTGGGCGCATTGGAATATGCGCGGGGGCTGGGGGCGGTTACCGTATCCCTGGCTTCCAATCCCGGCTCCGCCATGAGCCGGCTGGCGGATATTGCCATTGAAACGCCGGTGGGACCGGAAGTATTGACAGGTTCAAGCCGAATGAAATCGGGCAGTGCGCAGAAAATGGTGTTGAATATGTTAAGTACGGCGAGTATGGCTTTATCCGGAAAATGCTATCAGAACCTGATGGTGGACGTGCAGGCCACAAATGAAAAATTGCGTGCCCGTGCGGTGCGTATTGTGATGCAGGCGACGGAATGCGATCAGGATTGTGCGCAACAAGCGCTGCGGCTGGCGGATAATCAGGCAAAATTAGCTATTATGATGATTTTAAGCGGGCTGGATAAACAACAGGCCGCTAGCATTCTGGCGCATAATAGGGGACATCTGGGGCGGGCCTTACAGCATTCCTAGCTGCGGCAGCAGTAAATCCAGTACCTGTTGTGCCGATATCTGCGCCATTTGTTCCCGTTTCAGCTGAAATTGATTTTTTCCGTAGCAACCTATAAGTTTCGGATCGGTCGGACCATACAGGGTGATATTGGGTTTATCCAGGGCGGCGCTGAGATGAGCCAGTCCGGTATCTACCGAAACCACCGCCCGGCAGCCTGCGATCTGAGCGGCCAGTTCGGTCAGCGATAGTTTGGGCAGTACTATTGCATCGGGTATACCCTCGGCAATATATTGCGCCCGGCTTTTTTCCCGTGCATTGCCCCAGGGTAGACGTATCTGTAGTCTGCGGCCGAAAAGAGCGGTCAGTTCTTGCGCTAGTTTTTTCCATTCTTGCGGCGGCCAGTGTTTGTCGGCTCGGGTGGTCGCATGGATAAAAATAATATAGTCGGACTCTGTATTTGGAGGCGGGAAATGTGAGGCGATAGCATAATCGCCCTGTTCCTGCGGCAGGGGATAGTTTAAGCTGAGGGCGAATAGGCGGCGGATTCGCTCTACGGCATGTTGCTGATAATCAATATAAAAGCGGTGCTGGTAAAAGAATGCCGCCAGCGGTTCGCGGGCGCAATGACGATCATAACCGTATTTTTCGCCCTTCGCCAAACGGGTTGCCAGTAAGGCGCTTTTAATCAGTCCCTGAGCATCAATAACCGCCGCATAATTTTCAGCCTGTAGTAAAGTGCGGTAGTTTTTCCATTCTTTTTGGGTTTGAGAGCAAAAGGGCTGTTTACGCCAACGTCGAATTGCCACCGGAATCACCCGCTCTACCGCAGAATGCCAGCGCGGGATTTCAGCAAAATTTTCTTCCACTACCCAATCGAAACGAATTTCGGGCAGCGCCCGTCGAGCATCGGTCAAGGCGGGCAGACTATGCAGTATATCGCCCATGGAAGAGGTTTTTACCAGGCAGACTTTCATATTATGTTATTCGTTATATGGAGATAAATTTCAGGGAGCGCAGCGGCGATGACCGGTGCGGCTCCGCCTAGGCCTCGGTTAGCAATATGCTCAGTTTATCCAGCACTTTTTCCGGATTAATATCGATCAGGCTCTGATGATAGCCTTCTTTACTGTCGGAAGAGGTACGGATTTTAATTAAATCGCCTTCAATTAAACGGATAATCTCCGCTTTATCGGACAGGGGCGGCGTATATTGCGGACTGGTGGGGCCGTAGAGCGCGACCAACGGGCGATCCAGGGCGGCGGCAATGTGCATTAATCCGCTGTCGTTGCTGACTACGGCATGGCAGTCGGCGATTAAATCCACCGCCTGATTCAATGTGGTTTGGCCGGCCAGATTCAGGCAATAGGGTTGTTGAGCATCGGATAAGGCCTGGCGAATTTGTTCGCCGCAGGCCTGATCCTTAGCCGAACCGAACAGGCGTATGCTATAGCCGATATCGATTAAGCGCCGTGCCAGTTCCGCGTAATGATAATGGGGCCAGCGCTTTGCCGGGCCAAATTCCGCCCCCGGGCAAAAACCGATGGCGGGACGCTGTTCCGCCGCCGCTAACTGAGCAGCGAATAACTGTTTAGTCTGTGCGATTTGCGCCGCCTGAGTGTTTAAATAAGGCTTAGGAATCGGCAGATTTTGTGCGTCGGGAATATGGCCGCGTTCGTAGCCCAGCGCCGTATAACGCTGTACCATCATCGGGTAATCCCTTTTATTGGTACGCAGATCGTTTAGCAGGAGGTAGCGGCTTTCTCCTTTCCAGCCGCGGCGCAGAGGAATACGGGCGAAAAGCGGGATTAAGGCGGATTTCAGGGAATTCGGCAATACTATCGCCATATCATAGCGGTGGCGCAGGGATTTACCTATGCCATAGCGTTCGCTCAGGGCAAGGCTGCCGTGTCCGATCGGCATACTTAATCCCTGACGTACTTCGGGCATCCGTGCCAACAACGGCTTACACCATTCCGGTGCCAGTACGTCGATATTCGCATCGGGATAGCCTTGCTTCAGAGTTTGGTACAGGCTGTGCGACATTACCATATCGCCGACCCACGAAGGGCCGATAATCAGAATATTCATAAGGGAGTATCCGCTCGCTGTGAGATTTTGACCTTTTATTATAATACAGAATATGTTGTGTCAATATGCAGGCGGTTTAATCCGGGTTGTGCCGCCCATTATCCCTAATAGAGAGAAAATAAAAGTGCGGATTAGCCACCGCACTTGTTATTCTATCGGCTTATTTACGATTCAGCCAGGCCATATATTCCGCCACGCCTTCCGCTACGGTTTTAAAGGCTTTGTCATAACCGGCGGCACGTAATTTGCTCAGATTGGCCTGAGTAAATTCCTGATAACGGTTTTTCAGATGGGCCGGGAACGGAATGGTTTCCAGATGGCCTCGGCCATGGAATTTAATAACCGCTTTACCCACTTCTTCAAAGCTTTCCGCTCGGCCGGTACCCAGGTTATAAATACCGGAAATCTTATTCTGCCAGCTCCAGATATTGACTGCGGCGACATCGCCCACATAAACGAAATCACGACGGAAGCTTTCGCTGCCGGCAAAGAGTTTCGGACTTTCTCCGTTTAAAATCTGCCGGTTTAAATGGAAGGCGACGCTCGCCATACTGCCTTTGTGCTGCTCGCGCGGGCCATAAACATTGAAATAACGGAAACCGCATACCGGCGAATCCGCATGAGGAAGAATTTCACGCACATATTGATCGAACAGAAATTTTGAATAGCCGTAAACGTTTAACGGCGCTTCGTATTGACGTTCTTCGATAAATTCGGTTTTATCGCCGTAGGTTGCGGCGCTGGAGGCATACAGAAAAGGAATTTGGCGATCCAGACAATAATGCAGCAATTCTTTTGAATACTCGTAATTGTTATGCATAATGTATTTGCCGTCCCATTCCGTGGTGGAGGAACAGGCGCCTTCATGAAATACCGCATCGATTTCGCCTAATTCGTCGCCGGCAATTATTGAAGCGATAAAATCTTCCTTGTCGCAATAATCTGCAATATCCAGATCCACTAAATTAACGAATTTAGTACCGTCTTTCAGGTTATCTACCACCAGAATGTCTTTGCGCCCCATATCATTCAGCGCTTTTACAATATTACTGCCGATAAATCCCGCACCGCCGGTTACAATAATCATAATACCGTCCTTATGTTGGTTAAAAAGATTGAGCTATTGTAATGGATTTTAAAAGGATGTGCTAAAAGTGCGGTGAAAAATCGCTAAGTTTTTTTATGGGGGCTCGACTTAGAGTCGCCCTTAGGGTCGGATAGCGAAGGACGGCTCCGAATATAAAAAAAGCGCCGTCAATAATATACGGCGCTTGATTTTTATATATTTATTCTTCGATGCCCGTGGTTACCGAGAAATAGCGGCTTTCATGGGGCGCCATAATAATCAGGCTACCGTTTTCCTTCGCCGCACAATGACCTTCAGGACGGCAGGTGGCCGGCAGTACGAAGGCGCCGACCTGTTGATCCTGATTATACAGAATCCAACGCGTAGCATAGTTGAACTGTTCGGTACTGAAGCGGGTCAGGTAAGTATGTCCTTGCGGCGATTGCATACGATATTCGGCCATTTCCCGGTATTGATTCAGCTTATCCATAAAGAAAACGATTTCCGGATTGTACATTTCGTCGTTTTCCAGTCTGTTCAGGCGATATTCTCCCTGTTGGATCCGTTGGTTAAAGTCCAGCCATTCCGGGGTCGGTTTAACATGGGCGGGAATGGTACGGCGCAATTGCACCGCGCTTTCGGGGATATTCTGGCTCAGTTCCGCGCCATGTTCGTAACAGTAATTCATGTGGCACATATATTGCAAAGGCATTTCCACACCGGCTAAATTGGTTACCCGCATATTAATATCGAATAATGAACTGTCGGCGCGTAAAACGACTTCCGGTTCGGCCAGATAATGATCGCCGAAGCCTTTAACGTACTCCGTTTGTCCGCCGATGCCTAACAGGTTGTCATCGATGATCAACCAGGCCTTATCCATTTGGGCGCAGGGCATTTCACCATGAAGCGGATGATCGTCTTGGGGAGCGGGGCAACCGTTGCGGATCAGCCCGGAGTGAAAGGCGAAACAGCCGTAGGTGTCGATAATATTGTCGCCCTGTTTCGGTTGGGAGAACATATTTTTCATTTTCAGATTATGGCCGTTAAATTCCGCGTCCCAGATAATCTGTCCGTAAAAGGGTAATACGGTAACGGAACCTTTGCTATTACTTAGTTTAACCGCTTCGATGCCGGAGTCGTATTTAAATGCGACGGCACTAAATTTTTCGTTTTGACAGATTACCCGTTCTTTTGCGCCGAACTGCCCTTTATCAAGGTAAATATAGCTTTTCATAGAATTCTCCCGTTATTTATTCTTTTTCATTTTGTCGAAGAAATAATAGCCCACATAGGCGAAGCAGAGTAACGGCACTACAAAGGCGAATTGTAGGGAGCCGACCATATCGGAAACGTAACCGTGAATGGCCGGTACTACGGCTGCGCCGATAATGGACATTACAACAACAGCTCCGCCCACTTCACGATGTTCCTGCGCAACGGTACCCAGAACGGAAGCATAGATGGTCGCCCAACAAGGGCCGAACAGTACGCTGGCGAAAATTGCCGCATATACGGCGGAGAAATCATGTACGAAGGCGGTATAAGCCAGCGTAATAACGCCTAATACCGAATACCAAACCAGAACCAAATCCGATTTAAATTTAGTCATCAGGAAGTTGGCGACGAATTTACCCACAAAGAAGCCGATAAAGCTGTAAACCATAAAGTTAGAGGCGTCCCGTTCGTTCATATTACTCAGGTTCAGAGCTAAACGAATAGTGAAAGACCAAACCGCCACTTGCATACCCACATACAGGAATTGGGCGACGATACCTTTTTTGAATTCTTTGTTGGCGGCGAGATATTTCAGGGTATCGCTGAATTTTACCTCCGACGGACGGTTATCGCTGGTTACCGCTTTACATTTCGGGAATTGGGTGAGCAGGAAGAGGATTGTTACCGCAATAAGTACGAAAATCATATACTTATAAGGTTGCAACGTATGCTGTAGCATCGCCAGTTTGAAGTCGTGAACCTGTTCCGGGGTCATGCCGCTCATTTGTTCGGTCAGACTTGCACCTTCTTGGAAAATCAGATATTTACCCAATAGGATGCCGGCGATGGCGCCGATGGGATAAAAGGTCTGGCTGATATTTAAGCGTAAGGTCGCGTAGTCTTTATGCCCGATCATGGAACTGTAGGTATTTGCCGAAGTTTCCAAAAAGCTCAGACCTATAGCAATGGAGAAGATAGCGGCCAGAAACATGGTGTAGGTCGCCATATGAGAAGCCGGGTAGAACATGGAACAGCCCACGATATATAAGGTAAGACCTATTAAGATGGCCACTTTATAACTGGTTTTCTTGATTACCAAGGAAGCGGGGATCGCAATCAGAAAATAACCGCCATAGAATGCGCTCTGTACCAATGCACTGGCGAAATCACTTAGGGTAAATACGCTTTTAAATTGCGTGATCAGAATATCATTCAGGCTTGCCGCCGCTCCCCAGAGCGGAAACAGGCAGGAAAGCAGAATAAACTGAAACAGCGGCGTGCGATTAAGATAGCCGTCCGGCATTTGCTGAATATTTTTCATTGTTCCGTCCCTCATTTTTTAAATTGTTGCTGAAAGTTTTCAAAAGCCTGTTTGTCGGGGTAAGAAGACTGGGTACCCTGTCCGGTTACACTGTAAGCGGCAAACAGCGAGGCCATTTGCATTGAATGTTCCACATCTTTGGTTTGCACGTAATAATGGGCGAAACAACCGATAAAGGCGTCGCCTGCGCCGCTGGTATCTATTGCATTGACGCGGTAAGGCTCAATATGAGTGATTTCGTTGCCACGTAGCCAAACCGCTCCCTTATCGCCGAGGGTTACAATAAGATTTTTTAAGCCCTTGGCCAGTAAAGTATCGGCGGCGGTGCGGATTTCCTGCATGGAAGTTACCGGTAGGCCGGTTAAAATTTCCAGCTCGGTTTCATTCGGCACGAAGAAATCGCATTTACAGGCGTAATCGATATCCAGCGCTTTGCTGGCGGGCGCCGGGTTTAAAATCAGCGGAATATTATGTTTGTTCGCAAAATCAATGGCGTAATATACGGTTTCCAGCGGAATTTCCAGCTGTAGAATAATTAATTTACATTTTTTCAATTCGGCTTCGGCACGATCGATATCCGCAGGTTTCAGATAATTATTCGCCCCTTTAATAATCAGAATACGGTTTTGCGAGCTTGGATCGACAAAAATCGGGGCTACGCCGCTGGATACGCCTGTTACTTTTTCAACATAATCCGTATTTACCCCGAATTTTTGCAGATTGGCAATGGTGTTATCGGCAAAGATATCATCACCGACTTTTGACAGCATCATTACCTTGGCGCCTAATTTAGCGGCGGCAACAGCTTGATTCGCACCTTTACCGCCACAGCCGATACTGAAATCCGGCGCTTCCAGGGTTTCCCCCATTTTTGGCATTGTTTCAATATAGGTGATTAAATCCACCATATTTGAACCTATTACAGCAATACTCATACACATATCTCCTAGGCTGACAAATGTTAAAATAGTTACATAATTTTATGGTTATGAGTATAAACAAATAAAAATGTTAAAAAAGTTACACAGATCACAATTTTTGAAATTAATTGATGTATAATGCAAAAAGTTTATCAACCATTTTCATTCATTTTTATTTAACAGAGAGGCTAGCATTATGGAATCTAAAGATATTGCGAAATTTATCGATCATACGGCACTGACTGCGGAAAAAACCGAACAAGATATTATTCAGCTTTGTGAAGAAGCAAAGCAGCATCATTTTTTTTCGGTTTGTATCAATCCTTGCCATATTCCTTTGGCACAGCGGCAGCTTCAGGGCAGCGATGTTAAAATTTGCACAGTGATTGGTTTTCCGTTAGGGGCCAATATGACAGCCGTTAAGGTGTTCGAAACCGAACAGGCGATTGCTGCCGGCGCAGGTGAAGTGGATATGGTGATTAATGTGGGTTGGATTAAATCCGGGCGCTGGGAGGCTGTTAAGGCGGATATTCAAGCGGTATTGAATGCCGCTGCCGGCGCTACCCTGAAAGTGATTCTGGAAACCTGCCTGCTGACTAAAGAAGAAATTGTTAAGGCTTGTGAAATCTGTCGCGAATTAAAAGTAGGTTTTGTTAAAACCTCCACTGGTTTTAATAAAGGCGGCGCCACCGTTGAAGATATCGCTTTGATGCGCCGTAGCGTCGGCCCGGATATCGGGGTTAAGGCTTCCGGCGGCGTTCGTGATACCGCAAGCGCACTGGCGATGATTGAAGCCGGAGCCAACCGTATCGGCGCCAGTGCCGGGATTGCAATTATTAACGGTTTACAAGATACTAACGGCGGTTATTAAACAAAGCCTCACACCGGACTCAGTATGGACAAAAAAGCTCAATCACGTATTCAAAAACTGGAATTTTTGCTGAAGCAAATGGATAAAATTCATCTGCGCGATGCGGCGGAAATTCTGAATGTATCTGAAATGACCATACGACGGGATTTAAACGCCCATACGGGTTCGGTGATTCTGCTAGGGGGTTATATTGTTAGAGAGGCGCCGAAAAGCGCTGAAAACGTTTATCAGATTTTTGAGCAGGAAAGTAAAAATATTGCGCAAAAAATGCATATCGGCAAACTGGCTGCCGATTTGATCAGAGAGAACGATATTGTTTTTTTCGACTGCGGTTCCACCATTCCTTTTATCGCTTCGCAGATTGATAATGCTTTGAAATTTACCGCACTTTGCTGCTCGATTAATACTTTTATGCTGTTGCAGGAAAAACCGCAGTGCGAGGTGATTCTGTGCGGCGGGCATTATTCACGCAACAACTCTTTTATTACGCCGATTCAGCTCAGTACCGAATTGGATGCGCTCTGTACCGATAAGGCTTTTATCTCCGCCGCCGGCGTAGATCCTAAACAGGGCGCCACCTGCTTTAATTTGGATGAGGCCAGAACTAAGCAGAAAGCCATGGCGAAAAGTCGACAGAATATTTTGGTGTTCGATCATTCCAAGTTGAATCAGGTGCGTCAGGCTTATATCGCCGAGTTGGCGCAGTTCGATTTATTGATTTGTGATCAGGGCTTGCCGGAGGATTTCGGCAGCGGGCTGCCCCGGTGTTTAAGCGATTGATTGTCGGCTGGAAGCAGGGTAAATCCGGTGCGGCAAAAACATTGTTTCACCGCCCCTTTCGATTACAGGCGATCAAAAGCGCTAACGGCATTGGCATAGGTCAGCGCCCCTTTTGCCAGCATACGCAACTGTAGAATTAAGCGCTCTTTTAGCTGCTCCCGTTCCTTATTATTCATATCCAGCGCATTGGCACCGGCGGTAAACACAATGGTAACCATGCCTTCCGCCTGAACGTAGGCCACATAAGGCGAATAGTCGTTTTTATAGGCGATATATTCCGCCAACTCGTCGACAAAATGTTTGATCTCCCGTGCCGCTGCGGTACGAAAGGCCTGTGAGGTGCCGGAACTTTCGCGCAGCAGCAGGCGGAAAACGTTCGGGCTGCCGGCGATAAATTCAAAAAAGGTTTCGACGGAAATGGCGATGACGCTGCCGCCTTTTTCAATGCGTTTACGCGCCTGGCGCATTAGCTGGCGCAAGGTGAGTCCCGCTTCGTCCACCATGGTAAGGCCGAGTTCGTCCATATCGCGGAAATGCCGGTAGAATGAAGTCGGCGCAATTCCCGCTTCTCTGGCGACTTCGCGCAGACTTAAACCGGAAAAGCTTTTTTCTGCGGTTAATTGATTAAAGGCCGCATCCACCAGGGCGCGGCGGGTTTTTTCTTTCTGAATCGCACGAATGCCCGCCATATTATTTTCCTTGCGCCGTTAAAATAGGTTGCACCATATTCGCTACTGCGCCGGCAATGCGTTCATAGCGGCTGCGTAAAGGCGAGCCGGGACGATAGACCAGGGCGATGGTACGCTGTGGAACCGGGTGGATACAGGGAATGTATTTTACCCCGCCGCGGGAGCCTTCGTTCAGTACGGCCAGTTGCGGCATTAGCGTTAAACCGGCGTTGGCCGCTACCATATTACGCAGAGTTTCCAAACTGGTGGCTTGAAAGTGCGGATTTTCCGAAGCGCCGGCGGTAAAACAATAGCCCAACGCCTGATCCCGCAGACAATGGCCGTCGTCCAGCATAAGTACTTCACAACCTTTCAGGCGTTCCATTTCTATTTGGCGGCTATCGGCCCAAGGGTGTTGCTCGGAAACCGCCAACAGCATTTCTTCATGGAAAATAGGTACTTCGATAAAGGCTTCCGCTTCCGGTACGCTGGCCAGAATGGCGCAATCGATACGGCCGCTTTCCAATTGATCCAATAACTGTGAAGTTTGGGCTTCGTACAAGAACAATTCCAGTTCCGGAAAGGATTCTTTTATCATCGGCATGATGTAAGGCAGTAAATAGGGGCCTACGGTAGGGATAACGCCCAGGTGCAGGGGGCCGGTCATTTCTTTGCCTTGATTACTGGCCATTTCTTTCAATACTTTGACTTCCCGCAAAACTTTTTTTGCCTGCTCGACTAAAATAAGACCCGATTGCGTAAACAACACTTTACGACTGGTACGTTCCAGCAGGGTGATCCCCAGTTCGTCTTCCAGTTTGCGGATTTGGCCGCTGAGGGTGGGCTGGCTGACATGACAAGCATCGGCGGCACGGCGAAAGTGTTTATATTCTGCAAGGGCGGCTAGATATTCTAAGTCACGGATATTCATATTTACCTCATTATAGAAAAAGGCGATTAAAAGCATAGAATTAATTGATTGTAACTATAGCATAAATCTCCCTATAATAAACCCGTAAAACAAACCAACCCGTTAAAAAAGAGAGGAAAATTATGTCTGCAAATATGGAAGGAAAAAAGGTTCCGCAAGTTACGTTTCATACCCGTCAGGGCGATGCCTGGGTTGATGTTACTTCCGCACAGTTATTCGATAACAAAACCGTGGTACTTTTCTCATTACCGGGTGCTTTCACCCCGACCTGTTCTTCAAGCCATCTGCCGCGCTACAATGAACTGGCCTGCGAATTTAAAGCGCTGGGCGTAGACGATATCATTTGTATGTCGGTAAACGATACTTTCGTTATGAATGCTTGGAAGGCGGATCAGGAATCGGAAAATATCACCGTGATTCCGGACGGTAACGGCGAGTTCACCGAAGGTATGGGTATGCTGGTGGATAAAGAGGATCTGGGCTTTGGTAAACGTTCATGGCGTTATTCCATGTTAGTTAAAAACGGTGTCGTTGAAAAAATGTTTATCGAACCGAACGAGCCGGGCGATCCGTTTAAAGTTTCCGATGCGGATACCATGATTAAATATCTGAAACCGGACTGGAGTGCCAAACCTTCCGTATCCATTATCACTAAACTGGGCTGCCCTTATTGCGCCAAAGCGAAAGCGCTGTTAAAAGCTAAGGGTTATACCTTTGAAGAAATCGTCCTAGGCCGTGATGCAAGTACCATCTCGGTGCGTGCGATTACCGGTAAAACTTCTGTTCCGCAGGTCTTTATCGGCGGCCAGTATGTGGGCGGTAGCGAAGATTTAGAAGCCTACTTCGCAGCAAAATAAATTTCGGCTAAAAACGACCGCACTTTTCCGCCCGTTGAAAGGGCGCCAAGGTGCGGTTTTTTTATTGCGGCGAGCCGCCGCATTCAGGGCGCGCAATAAATGTGCTTATCAATAATGCGGCGGCGGCGTTTCTTCCGCTTGGGTTGCGATATTCGAGGGCTGCATATCTTTTAGCTTGCGCGCCAGATAGCGCAGCTGCAGTTGGATTTTCTCCAGTTCGAACTGCTGAGCCACCAAGGCTTGGTTCAATTCTTCAATAGTATTTTCCTGAAAGGTTACTTTCATTTCTAGTTCGGCAAGACGCATTTCCGTTTTTTGCATAATAATCCTAAATAACAGGGGGAGATTTATTAAATTGGCTTTAACTTATCGCACACAAAGTGTATATTGAAAACCCTTTTTCGTTTATTTTATCTTAAACAAGGATTGTTAGAATCGGACTGATCTAAAATATTCTCAACCATTTTAAAGGAAATTATAATGTTAAAAATGAAAAAAATGACGGCGGTTGCATTAGCGGTGGGTGCTTTTTTTAGCGTTTCGGCGTTACAGGCGGCTCAATCTGAAAATACATTAGCGAAAGATCCTTCCTATGCTCTGGGCGTTCTGGTCGGTATGGATTTAAAAGGTATGACCGAAGCGCAGCAAGAGGTGATTAAATATGATCAGGAAAAATTGCTGGCCGGAGTGGCTGACGGGCTGAAAGGAAAAGCGGATTTAAGTAAAGATAAACAGTTGGTGGAAACCTTACAAGGCGTCGATGAAAAATTAAAGGCGGCAAGTTTGGCTAAGGCCGCGGAACAGGCGAAACAAGCGCAGGAAGACGGGGCTAAGTTAACTGCCGAATTCAATAAGAAATCCGGGGTGAAGAAAACCGATTCCGGCTTGTTGTACCGCATCGATAAAGCCGGCGAAGGTGAAAACATCAAGGCCACCGATAAGGTGAAGGTGCATTACACCGGTAAACTTCCGAACGGCAAAGTGTTCGACAGCTCGCGTCAGCGTAACCTGCCGGCGGAATTTCGTCTGGATCAGGTGATTCCGGGCTGGAGCGAAGGATTGCAGTTGGTGAAGAAAGGCGGCAAGATCGAATTGGTAATCCCGCCGAAACTGGCCTACGGCGAACAGGAAATGGGTGAAATTCCGGCGAATTCTACGCTCTATTTTGAGGTAGAGGTGTTGGACGTTATGCCTCAGGCGAAAAAATAATTAAAAAATTTACCGCACTTTTATCTTGCTTGAAACAAGAGAAAAGTGCGGTCTTTAATTCCGGAAGAAATTCATGTTAACTGATAAACGCCCCTTTACTGAAGAAGATCGCACCATACTGAATTCTTATCGCGCCGTGGTTGAAGGGGTCAGCGCTTTAATCGGAACTCATTGCGAAATCGTATTGCATTCGCTGGAAGATTTGGAACGTTCCGCCATTTGTATTGCTAACGGTCATAATACCAATCGTCAGGAAGGTTCGCCGATTACCGATCTGGCGCTTAAATCCCTGCACGGCATGAAAACCGAAAGCGTATCTAAGCCCTATTTTACCCGAGCGAAAACCAATGGCCTGATGAAATCCGTTACCATTGCGATTCGTAATAAAAATCAGCGCATTATTGGTTTACTCTGTATTAATATTAATCTTGACGTTCCCCTTTCTCAGTTTGTACAGAGCTTGATCCCGCCGCCGCAGCACGAAGAAACTTCCGCGGTTAATTTTGCCAGTTCCGTCGAAGAACTGGTGGCACAGACGGTGGAAAATACCATTGAGGAAGTTTCCGCCGATCGCTTTGTCGCCAATAACAACAAAAATCGTCAGATTGTGGTATCTCTGTTTGAAAAGGGAATCTTTGATATTAAGGATGCCATTAACCTGGTGGCTGCTCGTTTGGATATTTCCCGGCATACGGTTTATTTATATATCCGTCAGATCAAGCAGGACGAACATAAATAATGCGTTATGTGCTTGCGGTAAAACAACCGGTTTACGGTTCTCAGGGGGCTTATTTGGCTTATCAGTTTGCTTCGGCGTTGTTACGCAAAGGGCATGAGATTAGCCAGATTTTCTTTTTTCAGAACGGCGTCAGTAATGCTAACGCCTATGTTTACCCCGCCAATGACGAATTTAATCTGCTCGCCGCCTGGCAAAAACTGCAGCGGGAATATCATGTTCCTCTGCATTTGTGCGTCGCCGCCTCGCAACGCCGCGGCGTCGTAGATACGAGCAGTGCGGCGGATAAGCAGCATTGTAACCTTGCCGCAGGCTTTATTATTGCCGGCTTGGGTGAGTTTATCAGCGCCGTTGCCGGTGCCGATCGAGTAATAACCCTATGACTAAACTGGCTTTTGTTTTCCGTTCGTCGCCCTATGGCACTTCCGACAGCCGCGAGGGCTTAGATGCGCTGCTGGCGGCTACTGCGTTCTGTAATGAAGAGGATATTGCCGTATATTTTATCGACGACGGCGTATTCAATCTGCTCAAAGGGCAGAATCCCGCGCTGATTTTACAAAAAGATTTTATTGCTGCGTTTAAACTGTTGGATCTGTATGAAATTAAGCAGCGCTATATCTGTTGCAACAGCTTAGAGCGCTACGGCTTGGAAGCGCGGGATCTGATTATTGACTGCGAGACGGTTAGGCGGGAAGAATTATGCCGCCGTTTGCAGCACAGTGAAAAACTTTTAACTTTTTGACCGCACTTTTACTATGCTCTATACCTTTTCCCGAGCGGATTACCCGCCGCATTTATTAACCGACTGCCTAAATGCCCGCGGTGAAAATGACGCCCTGCTGCTCTGGCAGGACGGCGTGTTACTGGCGCTGAAATATCCCGAACTGTTTTCCCATTGCTACATTTTGGCAGAAGATGTGGCGGCCCGTAATCTGCTCCCATTGCTGCCGCCTTCCGCAAAGTCGCGTTTAATTTCCATAGAAGAGATGGTGTTACTGACTGAACGATATTTTCCGCAGCTCGCTTATTAAGCGGATATTGATCCGTCATTCGCATTATTTCTCCCGGGATCCCTGCCGGATCCGGCTAAAAGATCCCCCTTCAATCCTTGACACAATCCCTTTAACTCTCTAAAATGCGCTGTCTGTCCTTGTATAGGACGGGCTTTAATAACATTATTATTGAATAATATCATTTCAGAACTGGAGCTTATTTAATGGCAACAATCAACCAGCTAGTACGCAAACCGCGTGTGAAAAAGGTTGTAAAAAGTAACGTTCCTGCATTAGAGGCTTGCCCGCAGAAACGTGGCGTGTGTACTCGTGTATACACAACTACACCTAAAAAACCGAACTCAGCATTACGTAAAGTATGCCGTATTCGTTTAACCAACGGTTACGAAGTAACCTCTTATATCGGCGGAGAAGGACATAACCTTCAGGAGCACAGCGTTGTGCTTATCCGCGGCGGTCGTGTAAAAGACTTACCGGGTGTGCGTTATCACACCGTACGCGGCGCATTAGACTGCGCGGGCGTTAAAGATCGTAAACAAGGTCGTTCTAAATACGGCGTTAAACGTCCTAAGGCTTAATGGTTCTCCGTTAAGTAAGGCCAAACGTCTAAATTAATATTTAAACCTAAACTCCAGTCAACGGCGATTTTATCGCACAAGATGAGTTTTGGAATATCCTGAATTATAAAAACGGAGAAATTGCAATGCCACGTCGTCGTAGTATTGAACCTCGTAAGATTCTTCCAGATCCGAAATTCGGCTCAGAATTACTTGCGAAATTTATTAATGTCTTAATGGTTGACGGTAAAAAATCTATCGCCGAATCTATCGTTTACGGCGCATTAGAAACCCTGTCTCAGCGTACCGGTAAAGAAGCTTTGGAAGCCTTTGAAGCCGCACTGGAAAACGTGCGTCCGACCGTTGAGGTTAAATCCCGTCGCGTCGGTGGTTCCACTTATCAGGTACCGGTCGAAGTTCGTCCGACCCGTCGTAACGCACTGGGCATGCGCTGGATTGTTGAAGCCGCCCGTAAACGCGGTGATAAATCCATGGCTTTACGTTTAGCCAACGAGCTGTCAGATGCGTCTGAAAACAAAGGTGCGGCGGTGAAAAAACGTGAAGACGTTCACCGTATGGCCGAAGCTAACAAAGCATTTGCTCATTACCGTTGGTAATAGGTTAGCGATAGGTTTTTCAGGCTTCATCTCATATTTATGCGGTGGAGCCTTATCCATATTTAAAATTTCATATTTATTTAGCATTCCAAACAAGGAAATATACTAATGGCTCGCGTAACTCCTATTGAGCGCTATCGTAATATCGGTATCAGTGCTCACATCGATGCAGGTAAAACAACTACCTCTGAGCGTATCTTATTCTATACAGGTGTAAGTCATAAAATCGGTGAAGTGCACGATGGTGCAGCCACCATGGACTGGATGGAACAAGAACAAGAACGCGGTATCACTATTACCTCCGCAGCAACCACTGCATTCTGGTCTGGTATGTCGCAGCAATATCCACAACACCGTATCAACGTTATCGACACCCCGGGACACGTTGACTTCACTATCGAAGTTGAACGTTCCATGCGCGTACTTGACGGTGCGGTAATGGTTTATTGTGCGGTGGGCGGCGTTCAGCCTCAGTCCGAAACCGTATGGCGTCAGGCTAACAAATATCAGGTTCCGCGTATTGCGTTCGTGAACAAAATGGACCGTACCGGTGCTAACTTCCTGCGCGTAGTAGAACAGATTAAAACCCGTTTAGGCGGAAATGCTGTTCCTCTTCAACTTCCTGTAGGTGCGGAAGATAACTTCAAAGGCGTTGTCGACCTAATCAAAATGAAAGCCATTAACTGGAACGAAGCGGACCAGGGTATGACTTTCACTTATGAAGATATCCCGGCGGATATGCAGGCGGACTGCGAAGAATGGCGTCAGAATCTGATTGAAGCCGCAGCCGAAGCTTCCGAAGAATTAATGGAAAAATACCTTGGTGGTGAAGAATTAACCGAGGAAGAAATCAAAGCCGGTTTACGTCAGCGCGTGTTAGCGACAGAAGTTATTCTGGTAACTTGCGGTTCAGCCTTTAAAAACAAAGGTGTTCAGGCGATGCTTGACGCTGTAATCGACTACTTGCCTGCCCCGACAGATATTCCGGCAATTAAAGGGATCAATCTGGACGAAACCGAAGGCGAACGTCATGCCAGCGATGATGAACCTTTCTCTGCTCTTGCGTTCAAAATCGCCACCGACCCGTTTGTAGGTAACTTAACCTTCTTCCGTGTTTATTCCGGTGTGATTAATTCCGGTGATACGGTGATGAACTCCGTTAAACAAAAACGTGAACGTTTCGGTCGTATCGTACAGATGCACGCTAACAAACGTGAAGAAATCAAAGAAGTCCGCGCCGGCGATATCGCCGCTGCTATCGGCTTGAAAGATGTAGGTACCGGTGATACCCTTTGTGATCAGAGCGCACCTATTATCCTTGAGCGTATGGAATTCCCTGAGCCGGTAATTTCCGTAGCGGTAGAACCTAAAACTAAAGCAGACCAAGAAAAAATGGGTATCGCATTAGGTCGTCTTGCTCAGGAAGACCCTTCATTCCGTGTTCACACCGATGAAGAATCCGGCGAAACCATTATTTCCGGTATGGGTGAATTACACTTAGATATTATCGTTGACCGTATGCGTCGCGAATTCAAAGTGGAAGCCAACGTAGGTAAACCTCAGGTATCTTATCGCGAAACCATCCGTACTCGTGCTAACGACGTGGAAGGTAAACATGCGAAACAATCCGGTGGTCGCGGTCAGTATGGTCATGTGGTTATCGACTTATATCCGTTAGAGCCGGAAGGTCCTGGTTATGAGTTCGTAAACGAAATCAAAGGCGGTGTGATTCCGGGCGAATATATTCCTGCCGTTGACAAAGGTATTCAAGAACAGCTTAAATCCGGTCCGTTGGCTGGTTATCCGGTAGTGGATATCGGTGTTCGTTTACACTTCGGTTCATACCATGATGTGGACTCTTCCGAGTTAGCCTTTAAACTTGCGGCTTCCATCGCATTTAAAGCGGCGTTTAACAAAGCCAATCCGGTGTTGCTTGAGCCGATTATGAAAGTGGAAGTGGAAACCCCTGAAGAATACATGGGTGATGTTATCGGTGATTTAAACCGTCGTCGCGGTATTGTTGAAGGTATGGACGATGTGGGTATGGGTAAAGCGATTCGTGCTCAGGTTCCGTTATCCGAAATGTTCGGTTATGCGACAGACCTGCGTTCACAGACTCAGGGTCGTGCTTCCTACTCAATGGAACCGTTAAAATACGCAGAAGCGCCGAAAAATATTGCCGACGCTATTATCGAAGCGCGTAAAAAATAATTCTGTTTAACAAACAATCCCCGCGAGAATATTCTCTCGGGGTTTACAACAAGGAAACTTAATCGTGTCTAAAGAAAAATTTGAACGTACAAAACCGCACGTAAACGTGGGAACAATCGGCCACGTTGACCATGGTAAAACAACTTTAACCGCAGCAATC
>NZ_SNYQ01000003.1 GCF_004363295.1 Mesocricetibacter intestinalis | reverse complement strand
ACTAATTGCCCGAGAGGCTTAACCATACAACGCTCAAGTATTTTTGTTTTCGGTTTGTTTTTTTATTGTGAAGGCGAGGCGCTGGATTTTGTGAGTAGAATCTGATGAGGGGCATCGCGAATAAAAGAATAGTATAAAGTATAAAAAGTGTAAAAGGATTATCCTGGCGGCGATAGTGCGGTGGTCCCACCTGACCCCATGCCGAACTCAGAAGTGAAACGCCGTAACGCCGATGGTAGTGTGGGGCTTCCCCATGTGAGAGTAGGTCACCGCCAGGTAGGAATAGAGAGCCCCGATAAATATCGGGGCTTTTTTTTAAAAAAATCCTTAAAAAAAACACCGCACTTTTAGTTATTATGCCCTTGTAAAACCACTCCGCCCCGCTTTGCCCTTTTATGCCTTTGCTTATCCATTCCTTATACCTTTACTTAGCCCTTAATGCCGGTAATTTAGCGGATAAGCGAAAGCGCATCACAACTATTGCTTCCGCCCTTGCGGTTGGATACAAGCCGTTAAACACACACCGTTAGAGGCCTGACGTTAACCCTTTATCCGGGAGCAGGCACTGTTTATTCTGATTAGCCCTCAATTTTTGATTAACCCTCGATGGCCTAGTATTTATACAGATTGGTGCATAAAACCTGTGCCAAGGTAGCTAAAGATGATTCCGCCCTTAGTTTAACCTGGTATTTTCGTTGTTGTTTCGGAATAAAGGGGTCGCCTTCTCCCCAAAATTCAGAGTAATAAGTCGTATTTAGCTGATCCAGCCGGTAGTTCTCGCAATTTAGTCGTTTGGCTTGGCGTATTGATTTGGCATATTTAAAAGGTTGCGGATAAAGATGAGGGCCTTTTGACAGATTAATCACCGTATCAAAATAAATCAGTTTATTATGGGCAGATTCCGACCATACGGAGTTGATATCCGCATAATATTGCCCATCGGGTGATATTTTCAGAAAACCGTTTTTTACCTGATTCGGTGTGATAATTGATTCTGTTATCGGTTTGGTCGTCTGTTGCGAAGAGCAGGCAACAAGGAACAGGGAAATAAACATAAGACTAATTTTTTTCATTTCGCCTCCTTAAACCAGAGATAAGGGCCTACTACTCAAGCCTATTGCTATTCTGGCATATTTTTAAGGACTAAGCATCAACTAAACTGAAATATCTTTCCCAATCGAAATATTGCCCCGGATCAATTTTTCGCCCCGGTGCAATATCGCAATGGCCGACAATTCTTGCTTTGTTTATTAATGGATAGGCGCGCATAATTTCTTCCGTCAAGCGACCTAGGGCGTTATATTGCGCCTCGGTAAAAGGTTGCAGGTTGCTGCCTTCAAGTTCAATACCTATCGAAAAGTCATTACATTTTTCTCTGCCTTCAAATTCGGATTGTCCGGCATGCCAGGCTCTGTCATTGAAATTAACATATTGAGTGATTAATCCTTTGCGGTTGATAAGGCAATGGGCGGAAACTCGAATTTGATAAATATTTTCAAAATAAGAATGTTGCGACGGATCCAGTTTTCCTAAGAAAAAATCATCTATGTAGTCGCCGCCGAATTGTTCCGGCGGTAGGCTTATATAGTGGATCACCAGTAGGGAAATATCCTGGGTATCGGGACGCCGGTCAAAATGAGGGGAGGCTAGACGGCGGGTATTTTCCAACCAGCCGTTTCGAATCTTTATTCTTGTTTCAGTAGGCATTAATTTGGATTTTGAGATCATGATCGAACGGGGCTTATGTTTTTCTGAAGATATTTTATCTTTGTCGGATTCTTTTTCAACCGTATCTCAATGATTTAAGCTTTCTTTTCTGGTTTAAGGAAATTATATGAAAATCAACCGCACTTTTAATCTTATTAATCTGCCGCTGAAGAAGGGTTTTACCCTTATTGAGCTTATGATTGTAATTGCCATTGTGGCAATTTTGGCCACTATTGCCGTGCCTTCCTATCAGAATTACACGAAAAAAGCGGCCGTGTCGGAGTTGCTTCAGGCTACCGCCGCCTATCGGGCGGATATTGAGCTCTGCATTTATAATACTAACGATGTAAGAAGCTGTAACGCCGGTAGCAACGGGATACGTTCTGCAATGAATGAGAGCGGTAAATATATTAAATCCGTTACGGTAAATTCCGGGGTGATCAGCGCTCAGGGAAGAGGCGCCCTAGATGGGGTAAGCTACAGTCTCACGGCAACAGGAAATGCGAATACTGGTGTTAGCTGGACGGTGGATTGTAACGATAATCAGGATATTTTCCCGGTAGGCTTCTGCAGTTAATATGTCAATAATACACACATCATATTCCGGTAGGCTGGTGAGCGATATTAACGGTGTTTGCTTTAAAATCGAAGAAAACCTATGGCAGAGAAACCGCCAGCAATGGCAGCTGTTATTGCGCTATCTTGCTTTGCCGCTACGTGAAGATGAAAGCAATCTCTGGCTCGGGGTGGACAGTTTTAACAATATTTCCGCCTGTGAGACCTTCTCCTTTCTAACAGGAAAGCTGGTTGAACCCGTTGAACTGGAAAGCGAGGTTTTAAAAGGATTATTACGCGAATTATCGCCGTCAAAGGCACAGGCGGAAGAAAATCCGTTGTTATACAGCGCGGATAACGGGCAACTCTCAGCACTGCCAAAAGAGATTGTTAATGCCAGCGATGAGCCCATGGTCCAGCTGCTGGAAGAGATTTTTGAAAACGCACGCAAAAAGAAGGCATCGGATATTCATTTAGAACCCAAATCGGATCGCTTTCAGATTAGATACCGGATTGACGGCGTATTACAGGTTTGGAAGCTGTTGGCACCGAGTCTAGCCTCCCGTTTGATTTCTCGTCTAAAATTGTTGGCCAGATTGGATATCGGTGAAAATCGATTGCCGCAGGACGGGCGTTTTTATTTTAAAACGAAATTTTCCGATCTGTTGGATTTTCGTCTTTCTACCCTACCGACCAGTTCGGGCGAAAAAGTGGTTTTGCGTTTACAGCAAAATAAACCCGTTGAGCTTTCTTTTACCGAATTAGGCATGGAACCTTGGCAGCAAGCACATTTGGAACGAATATTGAAAGCCCCGCAAGGGCTTATATTGGTAACGGGTCCCACCGGCAGCGGAAAGAGCATCTCATTATATACGGCGCTTCAATACCTTAATCAGCCGGAGAAACATATTATGACCGCGGAAGATCCCATAGAGATTGAACTTGAAGGGATTGTGCAGACTCAGGTTAATCGCCAGATTGGTTTAGATTTCAGCCGTTTGTTACGCACCTTTTTACGTCAGGATCCCGATATTATTATGTTAGGGGAAATCAGGGATGAGGAAAGCGCTGCTATTGCATTAAGAGCGGCTCAGACCGGGCATCTGGTGTTGTCCACTTTACATACGAATGACGCTCAGTCGGCAATTTCCCGTTTATTGCAATTAGGTGTACAGCAACATGAAATCGATAGCTGTTTATTACTGGTTATCGCCCAACGCCTAGTACGTAAATGTTGTCCTCTGTGTAAGGTAGGAAAGGAGGCTGTCGAAGATAACAATTGCGGCTGCTTTCAGGGATATAAGGGCAGAACCGGTATCTATCAGTTTTTGTGGCCCCGTATAGCAGGGGATAAAATCACCTATCAAACGGATTTTCCGTCTTTATTCGCTGCCGCAAAGAAAAAAGTTGAAAGCCAGATCACGGATTCGGCGGAAATCTCTCGAGTTCTGGGAGAAGAATAATGGCATTAAAACAATATCGTTGGCAGGCTATAAACCGATTTAATTTGGTACAAAAAGGGCTGATTGTTGCGGCAAGTGCATCACAGGCAAGGCAGGAATTATTTTTACGTGAGATGCGGGATATTCGTTTACAGCGTAACTGGCAGTTTATCAGAGAACCCGGATATGCCGAGGTTTGTGATCTTTTATTACAACTGGCGCTATTATTAAAATCCTCCCTACCGCTACAAGAGGCGCTATCTCTGCTACTCCTTGATTGTCATAATGTCCGCTTGAATCAATGGATTCGGGCCTTGCTCCGTGATATAGAAAGCGGCTTGCCTTTATCGGTATCCGTAGAAGCTCAGGGAAAATATCTGTCGTTTCAGGATTGCCGACTGATTCAAGCCGGTGAAATGACAGGGCAGTTAGCACGGGTTTGTGGTGAAATAGCGGTGAATAAGCAGCAATCTTTAGCATTACGACGAAAAATACAAAAAATTTCCCTATATCCTCTGTTTGTGCTGATAATCAGCTTGATTATGAGTACGGTACTATTGCTGTTTATCGTCCCAGAATTTTCACTAATGTATGCGAATAATGGCGCGGAACTTCCTGCTATTACCGCCGCTTTATTATTTTTATCCGCTTTTTTGCAACAGTATTTGGGGGCGCTGATATTAATTATCGTGCTATCCATATGTTTGTTTAGGTTACGTTTGCGCCATTCCTCCTGGTGTCATGCTCAAAAGAGCGCTTTTATTAATTCGGTTCCGTTACTGGGAAAAATTAAACGCCTATCCCGTTTAATCGCGTTCTGTCGTTCTTTGCAGCTGATGTTAGGAGCCGGCGTCCCTATTAATCAGGCCCTTGAATCTTTTTTACCTCGGCATGAAAAGCGGCGGCAAGGTGTTCATATGCAAGAGGATTTTATTTTAACTCGTGAAATCGGTTTTATTTTACAAGGTATCGCTCGGGGCTATAGTTTTTCCGACAGTGTCGGATCGGAACTTTTTCCCGCCAAAGCACGAAAAATGTTACAGGTCGGCGAGCAATCCGGCGAATTAAATATTATGCTGCAGCATATTGCCGAGAGCTACGGACAGCAACTGGAACATCGGATAGCGCTACTGTCTCAATTGTTGGAACCTATTTTAATGCTTATTATCGGCGGGTTAATAGGTCTTATTATGCTGGGCATGTACTTACCGATTTTCAATATGGGGGCATTTTTACAATGATATTGTGCCTGTTTGTTTTATGCGGGTTAGGCGCCGGTAGCTGGGTCCATTATTATTGCCGCTTTTTTGCTCCCCGGGTTGCCGTTGAGGTACATAGCGCCTATTGTGAAATATTTGCAGACAACCCGCCGCCGCTTAGCATGGAATCTTCCGTATTAAAACCGTTGAAGCTAGGCGCTTGCTATAAATACGCCTGTTATGGGGCGCTTTTTTTCTTGCTGTGCGCCCTTATCATCGGACAGAATACAACGGCCTTCAGCTTCGCCCTATATTGTTCGCTTCTCTATGCGGTTTCACGCTTGGATTATCATTACCGTCTGATTGATGTTGCCCTCTGTCAGATATTAATGGCATTAGGGCTTATTAGCGCCCACCTAAATGCTATTCCGCTCTCCGTGCCACAAAGCCTGTTTAGTCTTGCCTGCGGATTTTGTATTTTTAAGTCCGTTTATCATTTGTCTTATCTCTTTTATCAACAGGAAGTTTTCGGCGCCGGCGATTATTGGCTGATTGCCGGGGTGTCGGCATTTATTTCTTGGCGGCAATTACCCTTAATGATCTTTGGCGCTTGTTGCTGCGCACTAATATATGCGCTGTATCTAAAATTATTATCAAAAGATAATTCATTGATTCCTTTTGCGCCTTTTCTTTCCTTATCCGCAGTTTTTATATTTGGATTAAACATGTTAGGATAGGCGCAGAATTCAGTCGGAGGACATATGCCTTATATCGTCGGGCTTACAGGTGGTATTGGCAGCGGTAAAAGCACCGTCGCCGAACAATTTGTTAAATTGGGGGCAGCATTAGTGGATGCCGATGTGGTTGCCCGTCAGGTTGTGGAAAAAGGCTCACCGGCATTGGCTGAAATCAAAACATATTTCGGTCGCGGGATTTTAACCGAAAGCGGAGAGTTGAACCGCGGACTGTTACGCGAATTGGTTTTCGCCAATGAACAGGCGCGTCATTGGCTGAATAATCTGCTACACCCGCTGATTCGGGAAGAAATGCAGCGACAATTAGGGCAGCAGCAATCGCCCTATGTGATTTTTGCCGTTCCTTTGCTTATTGAGAATCGGCTGAACGATCTTTGCGATCGTATTTTAGTGGTGGATGTTAACCCGGAAACTCAGCTGGCGCGTGCCGCACGGCGAGATAAAAACAAATTAGAGCAGATTCGGCGTATTATGCAGGCTCAGATTAGTCGTGAACAGCGGTTGGCATTTGCCGATGATGTTATTGATAATAACCAAGAACTTGCTGATAGTCAGGACAGTTTACAGCGACAAATAGCCAATTTGCATCTCTTATATTTACGTTTGGCAGAAGAGAAAAAACAACATGAGTGATGATATTTTCAGCGTTGAATGCCCCCATTGTAAAAAAGCGGTTGAATGGTCGAACCGGAGTCCTTATCGACCCTTTTGCAGTAAACGTTGTCAGATGATTGATCTGGGCGAATGGGCGGCGGAAGAGAAAGCGATTCCCTGTGAAAGCGCAGATTTTTCCGCCGCTCCGGAATTTGATAGCGAATGGACGCAATCTCGGGGATAAATTATGTATATTCAGCATAAACAGGAAGGGGAACAGGGAAAGTTTGCGTATCTGGATGCCGAGGGAAAAGAAATTGCGGTGTTGAGCTATTATTTTGTGGACGGGCGGACAATCAATGCTCATCATACCTATGTTCCCGCCGCTTTCCGCGGTCAGGGCCTGGCCGACGGGTTATATCGGGCGTTGCGGGACTTTGTACGGGAAAAAGACTTAAAGCTGATACCCAGTTGCAGTTATATCGCCGCCAAATGGCAGCGTGAACAAGCATAGGGTTTATATTTATGCTGTTTTCAGCATTTTGAGAAAATATTGAGATTTTTGTTTGATCTTGTTAGAATTCTCCCCACTTTTAAGTTCGGGGAGAATTTTATTTTTACTCCCTCTTAAATGTAAGTTCGGAAGAAGGTAGCTGGAGAGTGAAGAATTGACTTCACGCCGACGAGGTAAAATCTTTCAGGCGCGGAATTATCCGCAAGGACTGTTACTGGACGAACCCTTGGAGAGATCCCGGTGGCGGAGGATTATATGTATCCCATTTCCGTCTACTGAAGGACGCCGAAGGCGCAAAAGAGCGGTCGAATTTTCGATTGTTTTTGAAACGCTCAGGCAAAAGGACAGGGGCAGAAAGATTACTCGGTAAAATAACACACGATTTTCTATGGTGTGTTTTTTCTCTTTTTATTATCCGCAACAACTCTTTTCGCCTCCTTGTATTGCTGTTTACGAGGAATCAATTATGTCGATAGAAGCTATCTTATCATCGGTAAATTCTTTTATCTGGGGACCGCCGCTGCTTATTCTGTTATCGGGGACAGGATTATATTTAACCCTCCGTTTAGGTTTTATTCAAATTTTTCAATTACCTCGAGCGATGGGGTATTTATTCCGTAAAGAGCGAGGGAATCAGCAAAAAGGGGACGTATCGGCCTTTGCCGCACTTTGTACCGCACTTTCCGCGACCATAGGTACGGGGAATATCGTCGGGGTGGCTACCGCCATTCAGGCAGGCGGGCCGGGAGCAATGTTCTGGATGTGGTTGGTCGCCTTGCTCGGTATGGCGACTAAGTATGCGGAATGTCTGCTGGCGATAAAATATCGGGTCAGAGATAAAAACGGATTTATGGCGGGCGGCCCGATGTACTATATTGAACGCGGACTCGGGTTAAAATGGCTGGCTAAATTTTTTGCCGTATTCGGGGTTATGGTCGCTTTTTTCGGTATCGGAACCTTCCCTCAGGTCAATGCGATAACTCATGCTATGCAGGATACTTTTTCTGTACCGATCTTTGTTAGTGCGGCGCTGGTTACATTACTGGTGGCATTAATTATTCTCGGCGGGGTAAAACGTATCGCTGCGGTATCTTCCTATATCGTTCCTTTTATGGCGGTTTTTTATGTGGCCACATCCGTAATTATTTTAATTCTGAATGCGGATAAGGTTCCTGCCGCTTTAGCTTTGATCGTTGAAAGTGCATTTAATCCGCAAGCCGCATTAGGCGGCGGTTTGGGCTTTACCATGATGCAGGCCATTCAATCGGGGGTGGCTCGCGGCATTTTCTCCAACGAATCGGGGCTAGGTAGTGCGCCTATTGCGGCTGCCGCGGCACAAACAAAAGAACCGGTACGGCAGGGATTGATTTCAATGACAGGTACCTTTTTGGATACCATAATTGTTTGTTCTATGACCGGACTGGTATTGGTGATTACGGGGGCATGGCAGGCGGGAGTTGAAGGTTCTGCGGTAACCAATTTCGCTTTTTCTCAAGGGTTGGGATCCGGTTGGGGAGCCACTATCGTAACTGTGGGTTTGCTGTTTTTCGCTTTTACCACTATTCTCGGTTGGTGCTATTACGGAGAACGTTGTTTTGTTTATCTGGTCGGTATTAAGGGGATCAAACTGTATCGTTTGGTATTTATCCTGTTAATTGCCTGCGGTGCATTTATTAAATTGAATGTTATTTGGATTATTGCCGATATTGTTAACGGTTTAATGGCTTTCCCTAATTTGATCGCATTGATCGGCTTGCGTCATATTATTATCAATGAAACAAAAGACTATTTTCTGCGTTTGCGCAATAACGGAATCAATGAAGAAGAAGGGGAAATCTCCGCCGGTTAACAGAACCTGTTGTTTCGAAGAAAGATGAAAAAACGTTTTATAACTTTCAGATAATAGCAGTTTTAAGCAGAAATAGAATTTCTTTTTTCCGTTTATCCAAGGGAAATCATATTTTCTTCTGTTTCTGTTTGTATTCATAACAAAGTACTTGAAAAGTAATGGCGACATAGTTATGTTGTATAACATGGAATCTAAGAACGAGAGTAGAAATACTCCTTATTAAAGCGAAGAGGTAAATGCTATGACATTAAATATCACAAGCAAACAAATGGATATTACACCGGCCATCCGCGCTCATGTTGAAGAACGGCTTGCTAAGTTAGGGAAATGGCAAACGCAGTTAATTAATCCTCATTTTGTCTTAAGTAAAATTCCGCAGGGTTTCTCCGTTGAGGCCACAATCACTACTCCGAACGGTAATTTATTTGCCGGTGCAGAGTCCGACGATATGTATAAAGCAATTAATGAAGTGGAAGAAAAATTAGAAAGACAGCTGAATAAATTGCAACACAAAAGCGAAGCCCGCCGAGCTGACGAGCGTTTAAAGGATTCTTTCGAATAGTTTTTATCTGAGGAATAGAGCGGTTAGTTAAGGCTAACCGCTTTTTTATTGCCGTATAACAGGCGGAGCTGTCGATTACTTTTCCTGTTTCTTAATTTCATCCCAGAGTAAATCCATTTCCTGTAGTGAAGTTTGAGAAAAATCCTTGTCCTCTTGCTTGAGTTTTTTTTCCACAGCCCTGAAGCGGCGTTCAAATTTTCGGTTGGCTTTACGCAGGCTTTCCTCAGGTCGGCACTGAGCATGGCGGGCCAAATTTACGGCGGCAAACAATAAATCGCCGATTTCCTCTTCAATACGCGCCGGTACCGGCGGACAACAAGCAAGCTCCTGGCGCACTTCCTGTAATTCCTCTTCCACTTTGGCGGCAACCTGATTGATATCCTCCCAGTCAAAGCCGACTTTGGCGCAACGTTTTTGTAATTTTTCAGCTCGCATCAAAGCAGGAAAGGCCTGAGGGATATTATCCAATATCGAGGTATAGGCTTTCTTTTGGTTTTCCTCCGCTTTAACCGCATTCCAGTTTTCCAGCGCTTCTTGCTCATTGGTAGCGGACTTATCGCCAAAGACATGCGGATGGCGGCGTAGGATCTTTTCCGAAATATCGCACACCACATCCTCAAAAGTAAATATTTGCTCTTCGGCGGCCAGTTGACTGAGAAAAACTACCTGCAACAGCAAATCTCCCAGTTCTTCCCGTAGATTCTGCATATTGTTTTGCTCAATGGCTTCGATTACTTCATAACTTTCTTCCAGCACACAGGGTATCATTGAACGGTAATTTTGTTTTAGATCCCAGGGACAACCATCTTTCGGATCACGTAATTTAGCTATTAGTCGGACAAAATGATCAATATTGGTTTGCATATTCTTATTCTCTTTTTATATATGAAATAACGGAATGATATAAGGGCGGTTATTGTAGCATAATTCAGATGATCTATAATGTAGCATATAAAGTCTTTTTTATCCGGAATGTTTCTTATTGATATAAAATAAGAAACTTTTATCAGAACGTGATCAAGTTCAATTTTTTTTCGCAGTGAGAATGCTAGTATTGTCATATACTAAGATTGTTCCTCGGATTAAATAAGGAGTTCATTATGTACAAGCATATATTAGTTGCTGTCGATCTCTCTGATGAAAGTCCGGTGCTTTTGAAAAAGGCAGCCGGCGTAGCACAGAGACATGGGGCGAAACTCTCTATTATTCATGTTGATGTGAATTTCTCCGATCTCTATACCGGGTTGATTGACGTTAATATGTCTTCCATGCAGGAGCGTATTTCAACGGAAACTCAGCAGGCGCTGCTGGAATTATCCGAACATTCGGATTATCCGATCAGCGAAAAACTCAGTGGTAGCGGCGATTTAGGTCAAGTGCTTGCCGATGCCATAGAGCAGTATGATATTGACCTTCTGGTTACGGGGCATCATCAGGACTTCTGGAGTAAGTTAATGTCTTCTACGCGCCAGGTGATGAATAACATTACGATAGATATGTTGATCGTTCCTTTGCGTGACGACGAATAGCCGAAAAAACTTATAAAAAAATAACCGCACTTTCACTTATCGAACAGTGCGGTTAGTTTTTGTTGCAAATATATTACTCTGATGAGTTTTTTAAATATTTCGAACTGTTATTTTATAACTCATGATTATATAAATAAGCACGGATAATAACATAATTTATATATAGTATCTGATAAAAACCCGTTCTATAAATCCGAAAAGTATGCCACAATACGCAACGCAAATACCTATTGGAATAAAAAATAATATAAACAGCAAGGTTTATAAATGAAAACAACAGCTCAAATCAGACAGTCTTTTTTAGATTTTTTTCAGAGTAAAGGGCATCGAATTGTCGAAAGCAGTTCTCTGGTACCGGAGAATGATCCGACATTACTTTTCACCAATGCGGGAATGAACCAGTTTAAGGATGTGTTTCTCGGCTTGGATAAACGCGCTTACAGCAGAGCCACCACTTCGCAGCGTTGCGTACGTGCGGGCGGTAAACACAATGACCTGGAAAATGTAGGTTATACCGCTCGTCATCACACTTTTTTCGAGATGCTCGGTAATTTCAGCTTCGGCGATTATTTTAAGGCGGATGCTATTCCCTTTGCTTGGGAATTTCTGACTTCTCCGCAATGGTTGGGGTTGCCGAAAGAAAAATTATGGGTAACCGTTTATGAAACCGATGATGAGGCTTATAACATCTGGCATCAAAACATAGGTATCCCGGCGGAACGAATTATTCGGATCGGCGATAATAAAGGCGCGCCTTATGCCTCGGATAATTTCTGGCAAATGGGAGACACAGGTCCTTGCGGGCCTTGTACCGAAATTTTTTATGATCACGGCGAACATATTTGGGGAGGCCCGCCGGGCTCGCCGGAGGAAGACGGAGATCGCTATATTGAAATCTGGAATATCGTCTTTATGCAGTTTAACCGTCTGGCTGACGGCACTATGGAAAAACTGCCGAAACCTTCCGTCGATACGGGAATGGGGTTAGAGCGTATTAGTGCGGTTTTACAGCATGTTAATTCGAATTATGAAATTGATATTTTCCGGACTTTAATTGCCAAGGTCGCTGAACTGACCGGTGAAGAGGACTTAGCTAACAAATCCCTGCGAGTAATTGCCGATCATATTCGTTCTTGCGCCTATTTAGTGGCGGACGGTGTTATGCCGTCCAATGAAGGTCGCGGTTATGTATTACGACGGATTATCCGCCGCGCTGTTCGGCATGGAAATCTGTTGGGAGCGAAACAGGCTTTCTTCTATAAACTGGTTGCACCTTTAGCGCAGGTAATGGGGCATGCGGGCGAGATTTTAACGGCGAAGCAGGCACAGATTGAAAAAGTTCTGAAAACGGAAGAGGAGCAGTTTGCCCGAACTCTGGAACGAGGACTGGCCCTGTTAGACGAAACCCTGAATAAACTGGAGAATAACCTGTTATCCGGCGAAGTGGCTTTTAAACTGTATGATACTTACGGTTTTCCATTGGATCTGACCGCCGATGTTTGCCGTGAGCGTAATATCCGTATCGATGAAGCCGGGTTTGAACGGGAAATGCAGGCACAGCGCGCCCGTGCTCAAGCAAACAGTAATTTTGCCGTTGATTATAATAATGTGATTAAAACGGAAGGTGAAACCGGGTTTGAAGGTTATACCCACGTACGTAGCGATGATCTGAAGGTTGTGGGCTTATTCTGTGAAGGGAAAGCGGTGGACAGTATTCGGGCCGGTGAAAAAGCGGTTGTTATTTTAGATAAGACCCCATTTTATGCCGAGTCCGGCGGTCAGATTGGCGACAGCGGTTATCTTATTGCCGAGTCGGCAAGCTTCCGTACCGAAGATACGCAGAAATACGGCCAGGTTTTTGCTCATATAGGCCGGCTTGAATCAGGTAGTCTTAGTATCGGCGATAACATTGAAGCGCGGGTGGATAGCGAGCGTCGCCATGCCATTACTCTTAACCATAGTGCGACCCATTTATTGCATGCCGCATTGCGCCAGGTTCTGGGCGAGCATGTGGCGCAAAAAGGCTCTCTGGTTTCCGATAATGCCTTGCGTTTTGATTTTGTTCAGCCGGAAGCCGTAAGCCGGGCCCAGTTGGACGAAATAGAACGTATTATTAACCGCAAAATTCGCGATAATCTTGAAGTGGTTACCGAAGTCATGGATTTGGAACAGGCGAAGCAGCAGGGCGCCATGGCCTTATTCGGTGAAAAATACGGCGCTCAAGTGCGCGTCGTTAAAATGAGCGAATTTTCCATTGAACTGTGCGGCGGTACGCATGTCAAACGTACCGGCGACATAGGCTTATTTAAAATCGTTGCTGAGGGAGCCGTGGCGGCGGGAATTCGTCGTATTGAAGCGGTAACCGGAGAAGCTGCGATAGACTGGCTGCATAATCAACAACATATAGTTGAGCAAAGCGGCGAACTATTAAAATCCGACGCCTCCACAATGGTGGAAAAAATCCGTCAGTTGCAGGAAAAGGCGAAAAAAACGGAAAAAGAATTGCAGCAGCTGAAAGAAAAAGCGGCGATGCATGCCGGTTCGGATCTCGCGAAAAGTGCGGTCAAAATAAAGGATATTTCCGTTATTATGCAGCGACTTGAGGGCGTAGAACCGAAAACTTTACGAATTATGGTTGATGATCTTAAAAATCAGCTCGGTTCGGGAGTGATTGTTTTTGCCTCCGTAATTGAAGATAAAGTCAATTTAATTGCGGGAGTAACAAATGATTTAACCGGTAAAATAAAAGCCGGCGAGCTGGTCAATATCATGGCTCAGCAGGTTGGCGGAAAAGGAGGCGGCCGTCCGGATATGGCAATGGCGGGCGGTTCTCAGCCTGAGAATATAACTGCGGCATTAAATCAATGTGAAAATTGGTTAAATGCTCATTTATAACTCTTTGCAGTAACTTTATTTTTGGAGCAATATTCCGTCGCTAGCGGCGGAAATTGTTAGGAATTCAATGAAGAATAAGGACATTACAGACACTATAAGGATATTAAAATCAAAATGATGGTGAGAGAGTCTGTATGCTAATATTAACCCGTAAAGTCGGCGAGAGCCTGCTCGTTGGTGATGATATATCCATTACTATTTTAAACGTACGCGGTAACCAAGTGAAAATCGGTGTGAATGCGCCGAAAGACGTTTCGGTTCATCGTGAAGAAATCTACCAACGTATTAAGCAAGCCGCTGAAGAAGACGGCGAAAAATAATTGTAACCGCGCGAATCGGAGATGTAATGAGTACATTAACCTGTTTTAAGGCTTATGATATCCGGGGCCGTTTAGGTGATGAATTGAATGAGGATATCGCTTATCGTATCGGCCGTGCCTTCGGACAATTTCTGCAACCGCAAACCGTGGTTGTCGGCGGAGACGTACGTTTAACCAGCAAATCGCTGAAAAGCGCGGTTACCAACGGTTTATTGGATGCGGGGGTGAATGTTATCGATTTGGGAGAAGTGGGTACCGAAGAAGTTTATTTCGCCACCTCATTTTTACAGGCCGACGGCGGTATCGAAGTAACCGCCAGTCATAATCCGATGGACTATAACGGGCTTAAATTGGTGCGCAAAGGTTCGCGTCCAATCAGTGCCGATAGCGGCTTGGCGGATATTCGTCGCCTGGCGGAAGAAAATGCTTTTCCGCCGGTTAGCCGGCGCGGTTTGTATCGTCAGCAGTCCGTACTCGGTGATTATGTGGAGCATTTATTATCCTATATTAATTGCGATAACCTGAAACCTTTGAAATTGGTGATTAACTCCGGTAACGGAGCGGCAGGACATGTAATCGATGCCATTGAAGCTCAATTTAAAGCGCGACATGTCCCGGTTGAATTGGTGAAAGTTCATAACAACCCGGACGGTTCTTTCCCACATGGTATTCCTAACCCGATTCTGCCCGAGAATCGCCAAGATACCATAGATGCGGTGCTAGCCCAGGGCGCGGATATGGGAATTGCCTTTGACGGTGATTTTGACCGCTGTTTCCTGTTTGATGAAAAAGGCCGCTTTATTGAGGGTTATTATATTGTGGGCTTGCTGGCCAAAGCTTTTCTGCAGAAAAAACCGGGGGCGAAGATTATTTATGATCCGCGTTTGATCTGGAATACTCTGAAACTGGTGGAAGAAAGCGGCGGCGAAGCGATAATGTCCAAGTCCGGCCATTCTTTTATCAAAGAGAAAATGCGCGAAGTTGATGCGATTTACGGCGGTGAAATGAGCGCACATCATTATTTTCGCGATTTCTTCTACTGCGACAGCGGTATGATTCCTTGGTTATTGGTGTTGGAACTGGTTTGCAGTACCGGTCGCACTTTGGGTGAACTGGTCAGTGCAAGCGTTGATGCTTTCCCTTCGCCGGGCGAGATCAATAGTAAGCTTGCAGATGCTGAGGCAGCTATTGCCCGGGTACGCTCCGCCTATGAGCAAGACGCTATCCGTACGGAAGATATTGACGGGATCAGTATCGAATATCCGGATTGGCGTTTTAACCTACGCAGTTCGAATACGGAGCCGGTGGTGCGCCTGAATCTGGAAACTCGTGGCGATAAGACGCTGATGGCGGAAAAAACCGAACAGATTTTAACATTACTCCGTCAGTAAAAACTTAGTAAAAAACACACCGCACTTTATTTTTCCGAGATTAAAGTGCGGTGATTTCTTAGATAAAAAATAAATTAGAGAAAAAAATGAAAGTGATTATTCCCGTAGCCGGTTTGGGAACCCGCATGTTGCCGGCGACAAAAGCCATTCCAAAAGAAATGCTGACTTTAGTGGATAAGCCCCTAATTCAATATGTGGTCAACGAATGTATCGCCGCAGGGATTAAAGATATCGTGTTGGTAACCCATTCGTCGAAGAATGCCATCGAAAACCATTTCGATACATCTTTCGAATTGGAAACCATGTTAGAAAAACGAGTGAAGCGTCAGTTATTGGAAGAAGTGCGCTCTATTTGTCCGAAAGACGTTACCATTATGCATGTGCGTCAGGGTAATGCCAAAGGCTTGGGGCATGCGGTATTGTGCGGTCGTCCGTTAGTGGGTAACGAACCTTTTGCGGTTGTTTTGCCGGACGTCTTACTGGCGGATTTCAGTGCGGATCAGAAAAGTGAAAATTTAGCGGCGATGATTAAACGCTTTGAGCAAACGAATATCAGTCAGATTATGGTATCTCCGGTCAGCAAAGAGGAAGTCAGCAGCTACGGTATCGTTGATTGCAAAGGCGCAGAAATCGGTGCCGGGGAGAGTGCAGCAATCAGTAATATTGTAGAAAAACCGAGTCCGGAACAAGCGCCTTCCAACCTTTCCGTCGTCGGCCGCTATGTATTTTCCGCTTCCATTTGGGATTTGCTGGAAAAAACACCGATTGGCGTAGGCGATGAAATTCAGCTGACCGATGCTATTGATATGTTGATTGCACAGGAAAAAGTGGAAGCCTTCCATATGAGCGGCGAAGCTTTCGATTGTGGTGATAAAATCGGCTATATGCAGGCATTTGTCGAGTACGGGTTGCATCATGAAAAATTAGGGGCTCAGTTTAAAGATTATGTAAAAAAACTGGCTAAGCGCCTGTAATTCGACGTTTTTTATTATAAAACCTTAGTTGGGAGCGGTTCAGTTTCCTAAACTGAGGTTTTTTTTACATTAAGGGTTTGTAAATTGCTATGCTGACTGCCGAATCCTGTTATTTGTTTAACCTTCCTTTTTTTCAGTTTGCGCAACTGAAAAAATATACGCCGGAACTAATTCCGGCAATTAAACAAGATTATAAGCGCCACTGGAATGAGTGGAAGCAAGTGATACTACAAACCGAAGAATATCTTGATTCCGCTTTTGCCGCCCCACATATTGAGCGCTGGACTAACGGCTGGCAACTGAGAGCGCATTTTTTTGCGTATTTTAAATATAGTAGCCAACAGGATTCGGCGGCAATTTTATCCGTTATTTTAAATCGCCGCCGTCTGCTTATGGAATTGAACTGGCATAGCTACCGCGCCGAATCTTCCCGCATCAGCCTGCAACAATATAACCGCTGGACAGATTATCCCGCCTTATGGGAGGAATTCGGAGATTTTGAAATCCGTCATTGTGATGAAAGCGAATATGCGGATTTTCTCCGCCTGGAACAGCTGCAAAAAGGGGATTTAGTAGCGACTAGCGCAAGGGATTTCTGGCGGATTGGAAAAAGTATTGAAGCCGAGGCACTGACCCGCACGGATGTTCCGGGCTTTATTGCCGAAACCTTCACCAAACTATTGCCCCTATACCATTGCTGCCATCAATAAAAACTGTTATTTCCACCGCTTTTAAGCTATTCTATTACACATTTTATAAGATAATTTCCGCCCTTTACCGAATGCCCGAACGGATGCAACAACCTGCTTTCCGGTAAAAGGTGCGACCCTATTGAAAAGGTACTCATCATGCAAGAACAATATCGTCCCGATTTAATTGAGCCGGAAGTGCAACAATATTGGCAAGAAAATAAAGTATTCAGAGCGATAAAGGACAACGCTAAACCCAAATATTACTGCCTTTCAATGCTGCCTTACCCGTCCGGTCGATTACATATGGGGCATGTCCGTAACTATACCATAGGCGACGTGGTTTCCCGTTATCAGCGTATGAAGGGTAAAAACGTATTGCAGCCGATGGGGTGGGATGCCTTCGGTTTGCCGGCGGAAAATGCCGCGATTAAAAATAATACCGCGCCCGCCGAATGGACCTATGAAAATATCAAGTATATGAAAAACCAGTTAAAAATGCTGGGATTCAGTTATGACTGGGAACGGGAAGTAACCACCTGCCGACCGGAATACTATAAATGGGAACAATGGTTTTTTACCGAATTATATAAAAAAGGTCTGGTGTATAAAAAAACCTCCACGGTAAATTGGTGCCCGAACGATGAAACCGTGTTAGCGAACGAACAGGTACATGAAGGCTGTTGCTGGCGTTGCGATACCCCGGTAGAGCAGAAAGAAATTCCGCAGTGGTTTATTAAAATTACCGATTATGCCGAGCAGCTGTTATGCGATCTGGATCGATTACCGGAATGGCCGGATATGGTGAAAACCATGCAGCGAAACTGGATCGGCCGTTCCGAAGGGGTGGAAATCAGCTTCCAAATCAAAGACAGCGACCAGTCTTTAACGGTTTATACTACCAGACCGGATACGCTGTACGGGGTGAGCTATGTTGCCATTGCCGCGGCGCATCCTCTTGCCGTTCAAGCGGCGAAAAGCAATCCGGAAGTGGAAAGATTTATAAATGAAGTAAAAAATACCAAGGTAGCGGAAGCGGATATAGCGACCATGGAAAAACGTGGTATCGCCACCGGCTTGTATGCACTTCATCCGCTAACCGGCAAAGAAGTTCCGGTATGGGTGGCGAACTTCGTATTAATGCATTATGGTACCGGTGCCGTTATGGCGGTACCGGCCCATGATCAGCGCGATTTTGAGTTTGCTTGCAAATATGATTTGCCGATCCGTCAGGTAATAGCTCCTGCTGCTGAGGGAGAAAACCCGGATCTTAGTGTTGCGGCTTTTACGGAACACGGACGCTTGATTAATTCCGCCGAATTTGACGGTTTGGATTTTAGCGCCGCCTTTAAGGGGATTGCCGATAAACTTGAAGCCATGGGGGTAGGTAAACGTCAGGTTAACTATCGCTTACGCGACTGGGGGGTTTCCCGTCAGCGCTACTGGGGAGCACCTATTCCGATGCTAACCTTGGAAGACGGCGAAGTGGTGCCTGCACCGTTGCAGGATTTACCGGTGATTCTGCCGGAAGAGGTTAATATGGACGGGGTAAAAAGTCCGATTAAAGCGGATCCGGACTGGGCTAAGGCCAGCTATCAGGGACGTCCCGCTTTGAAAGAAACGGATACCTTCGATACCTTTATGGAATCTTCCTGGTACTACGCCCGCTATACCTGTCCGCAGTATCAACAGGGGATGCTGGACTCGGAGGAAGCCAATTACTGGCTGCCGGTGGATCAATATATCGGCGGTATCGAACATGCCACCATGCACCTGCTGTATTTCCGTTTTTATCATAAATTATTGCGTGATGCAGGCTTAGTCGCCAGTGATGAGCCGGCCAAAAAATTGCTCTGTCAGGGAATGGTACTGGCAGATGCGTTTTACTATACCAGCCCGACCAACGAACGAATCTGGGTATCTCCGACTAAGGTTAGGGTTACCCGCGACGATAAAGGCCGAATCCTGCAGGCGATCGACGAGGAAGGTCATGAGCTGGTGCATTCCGGCATGACTAAAATGTCAAAATCTAAAAATAACGGGATTGATCCGCAGGAAATGGTGGAAAAATACGGTGCCGATACGGTGCGCCTGTTTATGATGTTCGCTTCCCCGGCGGAAATGACATTGGAATGGCAGGAATCCGGCGTTGAAGGAGCAAAACGTTTCCTTGGGCGTTTATGGAATCTGGTATTCGAATATCTGAAAAATCCGGCTCAGGAAAATCTATGTGCGACAACATTGTCGCCGGCGCAGAAAGCATTACGTCGCGACGTGCATAAAACCATTGCTAAAGTGAGTGATGATATCGGACGTCGTCAGACCTTCAATACCGCTATCGCCGCTATTATGGAACTGATGAATAAGCTGACTCGCGCCCCACTGCAAGAGGCTCAGGATCGCGCCGTAATGGCGGAAGCGCTGAGTGCGGTTGTGCGTATGCTTTATCCTATTACCCCGCATATTTGCTTCCGTCTGTGGCAGGAATTGGGGAATCAAGATATTATTGATTTCGCCCCTTGGGTTCAAGCGGATTCTGAAGCAATGATCGATGATGAAAAATTGCTGGTCATCCAGGTTAACGGTAAGGTGAGAGCGAAAATTACCGTACCGGCAGATATGCCGGAACAAGAAATCAAACAGACTGCCCTGGCGGATCCTAATGTGATGAAATTCCTCGAAGGTCTAACTATTGTCAAAGGAATTTATGTTCCGGGTAAATTGCTGAACTTCGTGGCAAAATAATGACGGCAGTACCGTATCGGTGCAAAGTGCGGTCAGAATTCGGAAGGTTTTTTATGTTGAAACAATTAAAAGTTTTAGTTATTACCACCACTTTACTGCTATTAAGTGCCTGCGGCTTTCAGTTTCAGAACGGCCAGCTGATTCCGCCGGCATTAAAAACCTTGGCTTTCGAAAGCCCCGATCCTTACAGTGATATGGCAAGGGCGCTACGCAAGCAATTGCAGATGAATGATATCAGGCTGGTCGACTCCGCCTCAGATGTTCCTTTGCTGCGTTTGAATAAGAGCAGCAGTAATGACGAAGTGGCTTCGGTATTTAAGCAGGGGCGCGAAGCGGAAAAAATCCTGATATTGGATGTGGAGGCATCGGTAAGATTGCCGAATTCCATGGTTTACCCGATTCATGTCAAGGTTAACCGCACTTTTTTTGATAATTCGCGCGCCGCGCTGGCCAAATCCGCGGAAAAAGAAATTATCTGGAATGATATGCGTGAGCAGGCGGCTCGTCAGCTAATAAGTAAAATGGTCGCATTACAGCATCAGATTAATACTGAAAAACACTAATCTGCACGATGAATCGTATTTTTGCCGAGCAACTGAGCGCTAATCTGGCCGCTGGAATAAAGGGGATTTATTATCTGGCGGGACAGGATCCCCTGTTGCTCGATGAAAGCTTGGCGACCATAGTGCAGAATGCCGCCGCACAGGGTTTTGATGAAAAATTTGAAATGAAAGTGGAAGCCGCCGCCGATTGGAACGGATTATTCGATCGTTGCCAGTCGCGCGGGCTTTTTTTTAGCCGTCAGATTATCCTCCTTCATCTGCCCGATAATATCGGCAGCGCCCTACAGTCTTCCCTGCTACAGCTGATGCAGTTGCTCAACCCCGATATTCTGCTGGTACTTCAGTTGAGCAGATTAAGCCGGACTACGGAAAAACAAGGCTGGCATCAGGCGGCGTTACAATACGAACCCAATCTAACCTTGGTACAGTGCCAGACACCGAATGCCGAGCAATTACCGCGCTGGATAAGCCACCGAGCCAGGCAAATGGGACTACATATTGAACAGGAAGCGATACAGCTACTGGCCTACAGTTATGAGAATAACTTACTTGCGCTGAAACAAACGCTGCAACTGCTAATGTTACTTTATCCGGACAAGAAGCTGAGTTTTGCTCGGGTACAAACTATTGTCGAGCAATCCTCATTATTTACCCCTTATCAGTGGGTGGATGCGCTGATGCAAGGGCGAGAAAACCGGGCGGAGCGTATTTTACGCGGATTACAGGCGGAAGATGTGCAGGCAATCATTCTGTTACGCGCTCTGCAACGGGAATTAATCATGCTGCTGGAGCTGGCAAAACCGCAGCAACCCATTCATTTGGATCAGCCTTTGCCGGCGGCACAATTGAAAGCGGGGTTTGATCGGTTGAAAATCTGGCAGAGCCGGCGTGGGCTGTACACAGAGTTATTCAAGCGTCTGACTTATCGGCGTTTGTATCTGATTTTTCAACGACTGGCAGAGCTGGAACGCCAAGCTAAGCAGAGTTTTGATACGGATATTTGGCAGGGGCTGGCGGATCTTTCCGTACAGATTTGCGCAAGCGAAACAAAGCTCCGGAACTAAGGATTAAAATTTATCCTGTTGGAACGGAGCATAGGGAGATAAGTGCGGTAGGAGAATTAGCAGTTTTCGCTTTCCGCTAACAGGCGCTGAATCAACCTTGCGTTGGCCGGCGGAAACAGACTGGCGTCCAGTTCGTTTTGCGCCAGCCAAATGCCTTCCTGACCCTCACGCCCGAAGGGTTCGCCGATCCATTCTTCCACCAGATAAAAATGAAACTGAATAATCTTGCTCGGATATTCAAATAAAAAATGCTCGAAAACTACCGCACTTAATACCTGGATACCGATTTCTTCTTCCAGTTCCCGGACTAAGGTTTGCTCCGGTGTTTCACCTTCATTGCCCTTACCACCCGGAAATTCAAGAGACTGGGCAAAATCCTGTCCTTCCAGACGTCGGGTTAAATAGATTTGACCGAATTCGTTGCGGATTATGGCCGCGGAAACCTGAACCAGTTTTTTCTTCATATTTCATTGATACCGATAGAGCGAAAGTGCGGTCGGAAACGGCCGGTTTTTATGAGATTGGCCGTTTCCGCTTTGTCCGTTAGCTGCGTTTTTGCACCGCACCATGACAATATTTATATTTTTTGCCGGAACCGCAAGGGCAAGGTTCGTTACGTCCAATTTTACGTCCCTTTTCTCCTTGTTCTCCCTGAACGCCGTCGCTACCGCCGTGATACTGCATATTAGCGGTTTCGCGCTGCGCCGCTTCCTGGCGCATTTTTTCCGCCTGTTCGATTTCTTCCTGAGTACGCACCTGAACACGGCTAAGGGTACGGATCACGGTTAATTTGAGCGCATCCAGCATTTCCGTAAACATTTGGAAAGATTCTTTCTTATATTCCTGTTTCGGATCCTTCTGTGCGTAACCGCGTAGATAGATACCTTGGCGCAGGTGATCCATCGCCGCCAGATGTTCTTTCCAGAGTTCATCAAGGGTTTGTAGCATCACGCCTTTTTCAAAATTACGCATGGTTTCCGCACCGACCATTTCCTCTTTGGCCTGATATTCTTCAATAGCGGTATTAATAATGCGCTCGCGTAGCGTTTCCTCATGTAGCTGATTATCTTCTTCCAACCAGTGAGCCAGCGGTAAATCCAGCGCAAAATCCTGTTTTAAGCGCTGTTCCAGTGCCGGAATATCCCATTGCTCTTCCAGAGAGTGCGGTGGAATATACTGATCTATTACCGTATTGAAAACATCATGACGAATAGCCTGTATGGTGTCCGAAATATCCTGGTTATCCAGTAATTCGTTACGCTGACTGTAAATGGCATGACGTTGATCATTGGCAACATCGTCAAACTGTAGCAGATTTTTACGACCGTCGAAGTTATGGGCTTCCACTTTAGCCTGTGCCGAAGCGATAACTTTCGCCAACAGCTTGGATTCCATGGCCTCGCCCGGCTGACTGAAGGCTTTACGCATCATATTCAGCTTGCCTTCGTTCAGATAGATACGCATTAATGCGTCGTCCAGGGATAAATAAAAACGGGAGGAGCCCGGATCGCCTTGACGACCGGAACGGCCGCGCAACTGGTTATCTATACGACGGGATTCGTGCCGTTCGGTACCGATAATATGCAGACCGCCCGCTTGCATCACGGTATCATGGCGTTCCTGCCACGCCGCTTTGATTGCTTCGATTTGGGCTTCGGTAGGCTCTTCCAGTTTTGCCACTTCCGCTTTCCAGTTACCGCCCAGAACGATATCCGTACCGCGTCCCGCCATGTTGGTTGCGATGGTTACCATACCCGGATAGCCGGCATTAGCAACGATTTCCGCTTCTTGAGCATGGAATTTCGCATTCAGAACATTATGCGGGATACCTGCTTTATTGAGTGCGTTTGACAGCAATTCCGATTTTTCAATGGATACGGTACCGACCAGCACCGGCTGTTTGCGTGCTACGCAATCTTTAATATCTTCAATAATTGCATCGAATTTATATTGTTCATTTTCAAACATAACATCGGTGCGATCGTCCCTTATCATCGGGCGGTTAGTCGGGATAACCACGGTTTCCAGACCGTAAATCTGTTGAAACTCGAAAGCTTCCGTATCTGCGGTACCTGTCATACCGGCCAGTTTTTCATACAGACGGAAATAATTCTGGTAGGTAATGGAGGCGACAGTTTGGTTTTCGCCCTGAATTTTTACTCCTTCCTTCGCTTCAATCGCCTGATGCAGACCATCCGACCAGCGGCGCCCTGCCATGGTACGTCCGGTATGTTCGTCTACAATGATAACTTCGCCTTCTTTGACGATATAGTCCACATCGCGCTCAAACAGTTTATGCGCGCGCAAAGCGGAATTAATATGATGTACTAAGGCGAGCTTGGCCGGCGAATAAAGGGACTCATCTTCATTCATCAGCCCTTGCTGAATCAGCCAGTTCTCACATTTTTCCTGGCCGCGTTCGGTTAAATAGGCCTGTTTGGTTTTTAAATCCAGAGTAAAATCGCCGTCGCCCTGATAGTCTTCCGAGTCTTCCTTATCCTGCTGTACCAGAATCGGAATCAGTTTGTTAATAGCAATATAAAGCTCCGAACTGTCTTCCGCCGGGCCGGAAATAATTAATGGGGTACGGGCTTCGTCAATTAGAATGGAGTCCACCTCATCCACCAGCGCATAATGCAACGGACGCTGGAAACGTTCCTGCGCGGAATGAGCCAGATTATCGCGCAGATAATCGAATCCCAGTTCGCTATTGGTGGCATAGGTGATATCCGCACGATAGGCCTTGCGTTTTTCTTCATGGGAAAGACCGGGAACGTTAACATCCACACTCATACCTAGGAATTCGAATAACGGGCGATTGGTTTCCGCATCACGGCGGGCCAGATAATCGTTCACGGTAACCACATGCACCCCTTTTCCGCTTAATGCGTTCAGATAGCAAGGGAGTGTCGCGGTGAGGGTTTTACCTTCCCCGGTACGCATTTCGGCGATACAACGATTGGTAAGTACCATACCGCCGATAAGCTGGACATCAAAGTGGCGCATACCCAGTACCCGCTTACTGGCTTCCCGCACCGTAGCAAAAGCTTCCGGTAACAGGCTTTCAAGAGTTTCGCCTTTTTCCAAGCGGGCTTTAAACTCTGCGGTTTTAGCGCTTAATTCCTCATCGCTTAAGGCTTCAAATTGCGCTTCTAATTTATTGATTTTATTAACTTGCTTATTTAAACGGCGTAAGATTCTGTCATTACGGCTACCGAAAATTTTAGTTGCAATACTTCTCAACATTGGATTTGTTCTCTTTACATAAATAATGAATATTCCGATCTCTGTACGGAGATCGGGGGAATTAACGGGATTTAGAGCATCGTAATGAAGGGACCGGCACGAATAGGTGTATGAAAACGGATTTGATGTCCGTTGAAATTGGTTTCGGTTTTATTCTGTGCAGCGGGAATCAGCTTGCTTTCCGACAGACGAATCTGTCTTACTATGGTTTTTTGAACGGAAGACGCCGAAGCCAACAGGGCCTGGCGCTGAATTTGATAAGCGGACTGGGTTTGATAATTGGCATTAGTCTGAACGGGCTGATTGCCCTGAACCTGAGGTAAAGCAAAGATCGCAATCATACTAATCAGTAATTGCGACCAGAAATTTTGTTTACCCTTGTGTAAGATCATTATTATCCGCTTGCTGTTGAAAAAACTGTCGTATTGTAACGAAATTTCGCTACAATGTCGCTAATTTATTGAGTCTAAAATGAGAATTTCAAGTGCATGCGCAAACAAAAAGTGGTTAATATCAAAGAATTACTGCAAACCTCCGATTTGGCGCAGGTAATGCGTAAAGGGATCTATCTGAGCAACCTGAACTCACATTTGCAGCAGATTTTCCCGCCTCGGTTTGCTGGTCTTTTTCGTGCGGCGAATAGGGCGGGCGATCGTCTGAATATTGAGGTGGCTAATGCGGTGGTGCGACAGGGGTTGTTATTTCGTCAGTCGGAACTGTTAGGGTTAATTCAGCAAAAGTATCCGGAGATTCGTCGTCTGGATTTCCGGGTGAATCCCGAATTAAGCCGGAAGCCTGCGGATTTCCGGGGCTAGCCGCAGTTACTTAAATACCGCAATCAATTCGTTAACTTTAATCCGACGCAGCGCCGACTGGCTGATGGAGCGCTGCACCTTGATCCGTTTTAGCTTCGCCGCCTGATAAATCTCGCGGGTAAAGGGGGTGTCATGGTTGGACAGAATCACGGGAATTCCCCTATCCTGCGCGGTTTGCCGCGCCAGATCCGCCAGGGCTTTCTGCTGGGCCAGAGAAAAATCCTGCCCTGCGTAGCGGGTAAAATTGCTGTTCTGGGGTAGCGGAGCATAGGGCGGATCACAGTAGATAACGGAATTTTCCTCTGCCAAGTCAAAGGTTTTGTGAAAGTCCGCACAAATAAAATCTGCATTTTGCGCTTTATGGGCGAAGTAGCGCAGTTCCCGTTCGGGGAAATAATGCTTTTTATAGGCGCCGAAGGGAACGTTAAATTCTTCCCGACCGTTGTAACGGCACAGACCGTTAAAGCCGAAACGGTTTAAATATAGGAAGATAACCGAACGTAGGAAGGGATCGGAACTGAGGTTAAATTCGTCGCGCCGGGCGTAATAATAAGCCGCGCTATTGGCCTGCGGGTGAAAAAACAGGGGGCGTAATGCCTGAATATAAGCTTCGACATCCTGTTTTATGGTATTGAACAGATTAATCAGATCCGGGTTAATATCCGCCAGAATATAATGTTTAAAGTTGCTGTTGAGAAAGACCGAGCCGGCGCCGACGAAAGGTTCCACCAGGCAGCTTTTTCTTTTCGGCAGCAGCCTATTGATTTCTTCCGTCAGGCGATATTTCCCACCGGCCCATTTTAGAAAAGGACGGTATTTGGGCTGGGGTTTGGTTTTTGCATCGGACATTGGAGCTGTTATTGATCCGGCTGACTACAGGTTCGGATAGCCTCAAGGACGGCCTGATTATCAATATCCGAGGCGACATAAGCCCGCCCTAAAGTTTCAAGCAATACCAGACGCAACTTCCCGCCCAGCACCTTCTTATCCCGCAGCATATGAGGTAAATAATCCTGCGCTTGCATACTGTCCGGTGAGAGGGTTGGTAAATTGGCGCGCGCCAGCAGTTTTTCCAAGCGTGCAGCCTCTTGTTTACTCAGTTTGCCGAGTTTTTCCGATAGTACCGCCGCCATCATCATACCCACGGCTACGGCTTCGCCGTGCAACCAGTTGCCGTAACCCAAATGGGTTTCAATTGCATGTCCGAAAGTATGCCCCAAATTAAGGTGGGCGCGTTCGCCTTTTTCCTTTTCGTCTCGCGCCACTACTTCGGCTTTAATCTGGCAGCAACGGGAGATACAGGTTTGTAACGTCGATTGATTTAGCGCTACCAGCTCGTCAATATGCTGTTCCAGCCATTGGAAAAAATCCGCATCCGCGATGGCGCCGTATTTGATAACTTCCGCTAAACCGGCGTTAATTTCACGTTTCGGTAGGGTATTCAGGGTCATGCTATCGATAATTACTGCAACAGGCTGATAAAAGGCGCCGATCATATTTTTACCCAAAGCATGATTGACCGCAGTTTTTCCGCCCACGGAAGAATCTACTTGAGCCAATAGGGTGGTCGGTATCTGAATAAAAGGGATACCGCGCTGATAACTGGCTGCCGCATAACCGGCTACATCGCCGATAACACCGCCGCCGAGAGCGATAATTGTAGTGTCGCGGCCATGATTTTCCTCTAACAGTGCAGTAAAGATCAGATTCAGAGAATCCAGGGTTTTATATTTTTCCCCGTCCGGCAGCAAAACCTTGCTGATTTGGCAACCTATCGCTTGTAATGTTTCGGTCAGCTCGGGTAAATAATATTCTGCTACTGTGGGATTGCTTACAATCATGACCTTATCCCCTTTTTTCAGAGGATAAACCGTCGTATCCTTGAGCAGGTTCGCTCCGATATGAATAGGATAGCGACGTTCTTTCAGTTCAACATTCACACATAACATAGATTTGCCGGGCCTTTAACGAGAATTTAGTTCTGGAAATTTTCAATCAATTCGATAATCTGATTCGCCATCAGCTTCGCGCTTTGTTCGTCGGTAGGGAGGGTGATATCCGCCACTTCCTCATATAAGGGGTTGCGTATTTCGGCTAACTCCTGCAATACCTGACGGGCGTCCTGTACGCCTTGTAACAAGGGCCGTTTTTTATCGCGCTGAGTCCGCTCGAATTGTTTATCTACGGTCGTTTGCAGATAGACCACGATACCGCGTGCGGAAAGGTGGTTACGGGTTTCTTTTGAGAGCACGGCACCGCCGCCGGTAGAAAGAACAATCCCCTGTTTCTGCGTCAGTTCGTTAATGATGCGAGCTTCACGCTTACGGAAACCTTCTTCTCCTTCGATATCGAAGATCCAGCCGATATCCGCTCCCGCACGTTGTTCAATTTCATTGTCGGAGTCAATAAACTCCATGCTCAACAGTTGAGCGAGCTGGCGGCCGATCGTGCTTTTGCCCGCACCCATCGGCCCCACTAAAAAAATATTACGTTTTTCTGCCATTGTTATTTTTCTTCAATCTCTTTTTTGATTTTCTGCTTCTAAAATAAGATCCTGTGCCGCACAAAATATAGCGATAGGTAGAGGGATCCTCTGAACTGGGTGATTATCGCAATAAATCCCCCTCATTTTCAACCTCGGGAGAGAATTAATTCGTAATAATGTCGAAAAATAAAACCATTCTTTTTTTGCGTTTATTTTCTCTGCCTTTGTACCGCGCCAATTGAATTTTTAGGTTCATTTTCCCGGGTATGGGCGGCTTTGCTGTTAAGGGGAGGGGCGCTTAAAATATGCGGCGTAACGAAAATGACGAGTTCACGTTTCTGACGACGTTCGCTTTCACGCCGGAACAGGGGTTTAATAACAGGTATATCGCCCAGTAGAGGGACTTTATCTTCGGTTTTGGTTACCGTATCGTGAAACACACCTCCGAGAACAATGGTTTCACCGTTGCGGGCGAAAACCTGAGTATTAATTTCCTGTTTGTCAATGGATACCACTTCACTTGCGCCATAGGCGATTCGATTACCGGGGGCATTTTGGCTGACCGTCAAATCCAATAGGATTTGGTTATCACGCAAAATATGCGGGGTTACTTCCAGTCCCAGTACCGCTTCACGAAATTCCACCGATTGGGTATCGTTTTTTTTATTTGCCACGATATAGGGAATTTCCGTCCCCTGCTTAATACTGGCGCTCTTTTTATTGGTCGTCAATAAACGCGGACTGGCGATGATTTCCACGTTTTTTTCCTGCTCCAGTGCGCTCAGTTCCAGATCCAGTAAACGCCCGTTGATACGGGCTATTTGTAAGGCCACTGAAGCCGCCGGGCTGGCGGTTACGCCGAAATTGACGTTCAGATTATCGGTAATATTGCGCAGTCCGTTGGCATTCAGACTGCCTGCGATTTTATGCGCATTCGCAGAGGGTTCGAATATGCCCCAGCGTACGCCGAGTTCCTTCAGACTTTCATCATTGATGGTTACAATGCGGGCTTCGATTGCGATTTGTTCAATCGGTTGATCTAACTGTTGTACCAGAGTTTTAATCTGACGGATGATTTTTCTTTGATCCTGGATAAGCAGGCGGTTGCTGCGTTCATCGAATGACAGGGTACCGTAGGGGGATAACAGGGAACCGCTACCGCCGCTCAAAGACTTCATTACATCGGCGGCTTTGGCAAACTGTAATCTGAAGCTTTCGGTTACTAAATCTTCTGCTTCAGGCGCTTCGAGTAGGCTCGAATCTTGCCCTGCGCTTGCCCGGAGCGGGCGGCTTAGATAATAGACGTTCTCTTCCTTATGCAGATTCAGATTTTTGATTTTAGCTACAGCGTACAATAAGCGATGAATATCGGTATTTTCCAATTGCAGCGATAATGAACCTTCCAGTTCATCATCCAGAACCAAATTTATTGCCTGTTCCGCTGCCAGTTGTTGGAGGGTTGCCGCCAGGGGCGCCTGTTTTAGACGAATACTGAATTCTGTCTGTGCCGAGGCGGAGACGTAAGCCGAAAAAGCGAGAAAAAAGAAAAAAATAGCATAAAATCCACCGCACTTTAAGGAATCGCTTATTTGTCGCATATTATTTCCTCAGCTTAAAAATGAAGATTCAGATTTTCCATTATTGTGCAATCCTGCCCGGAGCGAGGGCGCAGAAACTGAATGCTGTTTCTGTTTATCCTTTTCAGGCGCAGGCGTTCCCGTGCAATGAGTTCGTTTGGATGCAGAATGAAAACCCTTGTGTCCGGGGCGGAAAATATGACTTTATGGCTGTCCGCATATTCCAACAAACCGATAACTTGCAATTCGGCAAAGGCATATTGTTCGGCAACCACTGTATCCCTTTCCGTAACGCAGACGGAAGGCGCATTATCTTCGTTTGGCGGTACGGCGGGCTTGATTCGCCGTTTTTTATCAAAGGGATCGGATAGCCTTGCCGCCAGCGAAACGGAACAGAGCATCAGTAGTAATAAAATAATCCGCCGCATATTTATTCCTCTTCCAGCTCAATTTGCATCAGAATATCCGCCCGAATGGAACTTTGTTCCGGCTCCTGGCGGTAGCGCTGTACGGAAAGTTCAAGCAAATGAACATAAGCGTCCGGAACAAACTGGGTTTGTAAAAAATGATTGAGATCGGGAAAATTTCCGTCCACCTCTATTCTCAGTAAGGGCGAGCGGGAAAATTCCCATTGTGAGGTTTGTACCCTCAGCTTTCTGGCGGTGTAGAGCAGTTTTTGATGAATGGGGGCGATTTTGGCCGCAATTTCCGGGGTCAGACGGGCTTTGTCGGCATGGCGGCGTAGCGCTTGCAGGATTTTTTGCCGGTGGCGGGTTTCCTGTTGTAATTTGTATAATGCGTTTTTTTGTTGTGCCAGCAGTTGACTTTGTTGCAGATAATTAAATAGGGGAAGCGCCATCAATATGGCAAAGATTGCACATAAAATCAGGTGCAAGAAAGGTTTGGGCAGCTGTAGTAAGCGTCTCCAGGCATTATGCGGATTATCAAAATATGCCATTTTCATTGTTCGGGCTCATAAGGCAGATGGAACTGAAAATAGGTTTCTCCGTTCGGATGCAGGATAAACTGGGCTAATTCCACATGACGAAACAGAGCGATTTTTTGCAAATAATCTTGTACCAGTTCAAATTCATGCTGTGATTCCGCCGTTCCGCTCATTAGCAGGCGAGATGCATTCAGTTCCAGTTCGCTGAGTTCTCCTTCGGATAAGGGTAATGCGGCGACAATGTTCAGTAACTCGGCGGCGCGTCGAGGCGGTATCGGATACAGAGGTTCGGATTGCAGTGCCGGTCGGTTGAGGGCGACAATCTGATTTTGCAGTTCTTGCAGGCGTTGAGTTTCCTGTTTCAAGCTTTGCTGAAGAAGCTGTAGTTCCGATTCGGTTCGGCGGCTTTGAGCATTAACTAAGATCCCCAGAAACAGGGCAAATAGACAAATAATTGTCAGCTTAATCAATAAATCTCTGCTTTGTCTGCGCTGGCGTTGCTGCCGCCAGGGGAGTAAATTAATCGCCGTATTCATGGGCGCATCTCATCGGCGTCTGCTAACTGCCTTTCTGTGGCCGATTTCCGTTGCCATAGTGCCGCACCCAGAGCGATAAAGGGAATAGGGGTGTCTATTTTGTGCCAGAGGGCGGGGCATACGGCTTGTGGTTCCGTGCTGTAGAAATAGCAAGTTTCAGGGGCGCCGGGGTAACGTCGGTAAAAAAGCTCAAACAGTTCTTGCGGCGTTCTATCCGTAGCCTGCAGCAGATGACGGCAATGTTTCTTTTCTTGAACGGCAAGACAGAGGTTCCCATCTTGATAGATATATAAACTGTTATCCGTTACCGGGCGTCGGCTGAGGAAACGAAATGCGCGCAGTATGGCATTGGTAGCATCATCCAGAATATCGATTTTAAAGGGCGACAATGATTGTAGCTGTTCGGCGGCAAGGTTTTTTCTGACGGCGGAAATATCCAGGCGGGTGCTGTTATGAAAAGGGTGAATACTGTAATCAAACCAGAGTTCTCCCAGGTCAATCGGCAGTTCCTTTTCCAAAATATGAAAACATTGGCGCTCGCATTCCTGACTGCTGAGTTGGTAAGGCAGAATAAGACTTTTATACCAAATATGGTTCGGCAGTAGCGCACTGGCGTAACTATAACTCAGGACGGCGGACGCCTGGCCGAGGCAGGTTTCCAAATGAGAAGAAAGTTCAGATGGTGTGAAAGCGGTTAGCTGCGGGATAATAAAGTGCGGTCTTTTTTGCTCGTCAAGCCATACTATTTCCAAATTGTTTTGTCGGCGCCATAGGCCGATTCGGATTTTGTATTTTTTTCCGTTTTTTATTTTGCTTTTTAGCCGCCGCATACTTGGTTTTCCCCGTTTTTATTCGCCCTAAATCCGTTTGTGTTGTTTTTTAGCTTTCGGTTTGAACCACTAATCTTTATACTTGTCTGTTGAAAAAGTAGTTTTTATTAATTTTGGAACAAAGGCATTAGGTAAGAGTGAATTCTGGAATGAAAATCGTAAAACTCATCTTTAGCACGCTGCTGACGCTGATCGTGCTGGGCTGCATCGCAATAGGGATATTCTATATACATATAAAATCCGAATTGCCGCAGGTGGAAAGCTTAAAAACGGTGGAACTGCAGCAGCCGATGCAGATTTATACCGCTGACGGTAAATTGATCGGCGAAGTGGGCGAACAGCGCAGAATACCGGTGAAATTGGAAAATATTCCGCAGCAACTGATCAATGCGGTGTTGGCGACTGAAGACAGCCGTTTTTATACCCATCATGGTTTGGATCCCATCGGGATTGCCCGTGCGGTATCCGTTGCTATCAGCAACCGAGGCGCTTCTCAGGGGGCAAGTACCATTACTCAGCAGCTGGCGCGTAATTTCTTTTTAACCCCGGAAAAAACCATTATCCGTAAAGTAAAAGAAGCTATTTTGGCAGTCGAAATCGAAAATACCCTGACTAAAAATGAAATTCTGGAATTGTATCTGAATAAAATTTATCTGGGATACCGTTCTTACGGGGTTGCAGCGGCGGCTAAGACTTATTTCGGTAAGGAACTGAACGAACTGAGTTTATCGGAAATGGCGATTATTGCCGGTTTGCCGAAGGCGCCGTCCAGCCTTAACCCGATTTATTCGCCGAAGCGCGCGGAAGCCCGACGTAATGTGGTGTTGAATCGTATGTTGGAAATGGAGTTTATTTCCCGCGAGGAATTGGAAGATGCGCTGAAAGCGCCTATTGTGGCCAGTTACCACGGGGCGCAACTGGAGTTTCGGGCCGATTATGTTACGGAAATGGTTCGCCAAGAAATGGTAAAACGTTATGGCGAAGAGGAAGCCTATACCCGCGGTTATAAGGTTTACACCACGGTGTTATCTAAAGATCAGGCCCAGGCGCAAAAAGCATTGCGTGATAATATTATCAGCTATGATATGCGCCACGGCTATCGCGGCGCGGTTGCCCTGTGGCAGAAGAGCGAAGCCCCTTGGGCGGAAGAGCGAATTATCGCCGAGCTGAAAAAACAACCGAATATGGAGCCTTTTGTTCCGGCGGCAGTAATAGGAATAGAGAAAAACGGTGCCGAAGTATTACTGGCTTCCGGTCAGAAGGATCTCTTGCCGCAAAGCGGTATGCGTTGGAGCGGGAAGGCCAATCCGGTTAAAGTGGGCGAATTGATTTGGTTGCGCACCGATGCTAAAAATCAATGGATGCTGGGGCAGGTGCCGGAGGTAAATTCCGCGTTGGTTTCTCTGAACAGCGATAACGGTGCCATTGAGGCCATTGTCGGTGGCTTCAGTTTTGAACAGAGTAAATTTAACCGCGCCACCCAATCACTGGTACAGGTCGGTTCTTCTATCAAACCTTTTATTTATGCAGCTGCACTGGAAAAAGGGCTGACCTTATCCAGCGTTTTACAGGATTCTCCGATTAGCCTGCGCAAACCGGGCCAACCGGACTGGCGACCGAAAAACTCACCGGATCGTTATGACGGTCCTATGCGTTTGCGGGTCGGTTTGGGGCAATCTAAAAATATGATTGCCATCCGCGCCATGCAATTGGCCGGCGTGCCTTATGTTGCGGACTTTTTACAGCGTTTCGGGTTTAAACGGGATCAGTATTTTGCCAGCGAAGCGCTTGCCCTCGGCGCCGCCTCCTTTACTCCGCTGGAAATGGCGCGCGGTTATGCGGTGTTTGATAACGGCGGATTCCTGATTGATCCTTATATTATTCAGAAAATTCTGGATAATTCGGGGCGCGAGATTTTTGTGGCCAATCCGAAAATCGCCTGTATCAGCTGTGATGATATTCCGACCATTTACGGTCAGACGGATAAAGTGGACGGATTCCAGAACAATGATGAAGTGGCGGCGGACAATTTGAACCGAACCGACGACAGTACCAACGGAGAAGAAGTGGATCAAAACGGGGAGCAAAATGACGTGCCGGAACTGCAGACCCAAAACGCTCGTCTTGCCGAAGATGAGATTAGTCTGATGGCGAGCGGTCAAAATGAATCCGCTCAGGTCCAATATGCGCCGCGAGTGATCAGCGGCGAGTTGGCATTTTTGATTCGCAGTGCGCTGACAACGGCGGTTTACGGTGAAGAGGGACAGGGCTGGAAAGGCACCAGCTGGCGTATGGCGAATGAGTTCAAACGCAGAGATATCGGCGGCAAAACCGGTACCACCAATAATTCAAAAGTCGCCTGGTATGCAGGCTTCGGTGCCAATATTACCACGGCGGTTTATGTGGGTTTCGACGATAACAAGCGTAATCTGGGGCGCGGTGAAGCCGGGGCGAAAACAGCGATGCCGGCCTGGATTGCCTATATGAAAAGCAGCCTGGCGGATATTGAGGAGCGTCGCTTGCCGCTACCTGCCAATATTATAGAGAAGAATATCGACCTTAAATCCGGCTTGTTATCCGCTGGGCAGGGACGTACCGAATATTTTATTAAAGGAACGGAACCTAAACGGGTTTATGTTCAGGAGCGCGGTTATTATGTTCCGCCGATGGGGGTAAATGAGCCGACAGCACCGGGAACGGCGCCGACAGCCTCTCCTGATCGGGAATTGTTCTAATCCGAGATAAACATACCGCACTTGAAAAAGTGCGGTGGTTTTTTTTATGTTTTTTGGGCCGGTGAATTGTCGCCATTTGCAGCTTAGGTTCCCGAAGGGGCTAATATAAGAATTGCACGGCCTTTAGCGTTATAAATTACCTTTTCCGCCAAACAACTTATCAACTTTCATTAAGGACGGATATGCTCAGTTATCGCCACAGTTTTCATGCCGGTAATCATGCCGACGTATTGAAACACATCGTATTAATGTTAATTATCGAAAACCTGAAACAAAAAGAGAAAGGATTTTACTATTTGGATACCCATGCGGGCGTCGGCCGTTATCGCTTATTTGATGAAACGGCGGAAAAAACGGCGGAGTTTAAAGAGGGTATCGCTCGCTTATGGGAACGGGAGAATTTACCCGAAGAAGTACGGCGTTATGTGCAAATTATCAAACGGCTTAATTATGGTGGTAAGGAATTACGTTATTATGCCGGTTCTCCGCTAATTGCGGCCGGTTTGCTACGCGCTCAGGACAGAGCGTTGCTGACCGAACTGCATCCGACGGATTTTCCGTTATTACGGAATAATTTCAAACAATATGCCAATATCAGCGTCAAACGGGAGGACGGTTTTCAGCAGCTGAAGGCCACTTTGCCGCCGAAGGAGCGGCGCGGTTTGGTGTTGATTGATCCGCCTTACGAATTAAAAGAGGATTATGATTTAACGGTTAAAGCGATCGAAGAAGGCTATAAGCGTTTTGCTACGGGGATTTATGCCCTTTGGTATCCGGTAGTGCTACGGCAGCAGACCAAGCGAATTTTTAAAGGCTTGGAGAACAGCGGTATCCGTAAGATTTTGAAAATCGAACTGGCGCTACGTCCTGACAGTGATCAGCGCGGTATGACCGCCAGTGGAATGATTGTTGTAAACCCGCCTTGGCAGCTGGAAACGCAAATGAAAAAAATTCTGCCTTATCTGACCGAAGTATTGGTTCCGCAAGGCACGGGGCATTGGTCGGTACAATGGATTACGCCGGAATAAGGAGATTTAATGAGAATCGGTCAGCTTGCAAAAGCGGTGGGATGTACGATCGAAACCATCCGTTTTTATGAAAAGCAGGGGGTTTTACCGAAACCGGAACGGGGAGCGAATAATTTCCGCCGTTATAGCGAAGAGCATCTGCGCTGTCTTTCTTTTATCTGTTACTGCCGTTCATTGGATATGTCGCTGAAAGAAATAAAAATGTTACTCAGCCTAGAACATTCGGGTGAAGAACAAGCGCAGGAAATAGATAGTTTATTGGAGCGGCACATTCAAGAAGTGGCAAAACGGATTCACGAACTGGATCATTTAAGAATTGAATTAATCCGACTGCGCCAGAGATGCAGTGAATTAACCGGGGTCAGTCTGACGAAAGGTCTATTCCGTACCGATAAGGTGCGTTTCCGCAAAATAAAATAAATTACCCTTGAGCTAATCGGGGGCAGCGTGTATAATCCGCACCCTACGGCCACATTCTAATTTTCGTTCCTTGCTTCCGCAGACAGGTGGTCGGTCTATCGCGCGGAGGCTGATTAACCCGTAAGGAGCAGTAATGCGTCACTACGAAATCGTGTTTATGGTTCATCCGGACCAAAGCGAACAAGTACCGGGCATGATTGAACGCTATACCGGTTCTGTTAAAGAAGCCGGCGGTCAGATTCATCGCCTAGAAGATTGGGGACGTCGTCAGTTAGCCTACCCAATCAATAAATTACATAAAGCACATTATGTGCTTATGAATGTAGAAGCGCCTCAAGAAGTCATCGACGAGCTAGAGACAACGTTCCGTTACAACGACGCAGTTCTTCGTAACGTAATTATTCGTACTAAGCACGCCGTAACAGAAGCGTCCCCAATGGTTAAAGCGAAAGACGATCGTAAAGCTTTAACTGAAGTTGAAAACAACGATTTTGAGGATGCTGAAGAGTAATTCGAAGATTGATAATCGTTTATCCTTAATCGGAGTCGTATCCGATACGCCTAAACGAAGAAAAAGCCCGAACGGTATCGAACATTGCAGCATTTGGCTCGAACATCATTCCGAGCAGACCGAAGCAGGCTTTAAACGTTCTGCAAGTTGCAAAATGGCGGTACAGATCAGCGGCAATCAATTGATCCAGAAAACTCAAAGCATTACGGTCGGCAGCAAGCTGTTGGTAGTGGGATTCGTTCATGCGCATAAAAGCGCAAAAGGGTTCAGCCAGTTAGTATTACATGCCGAGCAAATCGAATTTATAGATTAGGAGACTAGCCAAATGGCACGTTATTTCCGTCGTCGTAAGTTCTGCCGCTTTACAGCGGAAAATGTAGTTGAAATCGATTATAAAGATATCGCTACATTGAAGAACTATATCACAGAGAGCGGCAAAATTGTTCCAAGCCGTATTACCGGTACTCGTGCGAAGTATCAGCGTCAATTAGCCCGCGCTATTAAGCGTGCACGCTATTTAGCCTTACTTCCGTACACTGACAACCATCAGTAATTAAGAGAGGATACGGTAATGCAAGTAATTCTTTTAGATAAAATCGTTCACTTAGGTAACGTGGGTGATCAGGTCAGTGTTAAATCAGGTTATGCGCGTAACTTCTTAATCCCGCAGGGTAAAGCGGTTATGGCGACCAAAGCTAACATTGAGCACTTTGAAGCCCGTCGTGCCGAATTGGAAGAAAAAGCGGCCAAAGCATTGGCTGCGGCATTAGATCGCGCAGAAAAATTAGAAGCCTTAGAAGCGGTAACAATCGTTTCTAAAGCCGGTGATGAAGGCCGTTTATTCGGTTCCATTACTACGCGTGATGTTGCGGACGCAGTTACTGCGGCCGGCGTTGAAGTTGCGAAAAGCGAAGTTCGTTTACCGAACGGTCCGCTCCGCACTACCGGCGATCACGAAGTTAAATTCCAATTCCACGGTGAAGTGTTTGCAACATTAAACATCGTTGTTGTTGCAGAATAAACATTCATTTTTATTATAGGGGACCTGCGTCCCCTGTTTTAATTCTAAAAAACTCCCTCTTTTCCGAGCGTACTTGCGCAGATATTTAATTCCCTCCGGCTTGATTTATCCCCCGTATAGTGTCAAACTCACCCCGATTTATCCCTCACTCAGGCAGGTATAACATGGCTAAAAAAACAAAACCCCAGGATCCAAATTTTGAGCGCGAAGCAAAAAAATATTCCAATCCTGTCGCAAGCCGGGAATTTATTCTGGATATCATTCGTCGCCATAATGCGCCGATGACAAAAGAAGAAATCCTGAAAACCTTACAAATTAAGGATGAAGAGCAACGGGAAGGTTTACGCCGCCGTTTACGTGCCATGGAAAATGACGGCCAGCTGGTATTTACCAAACGTAAATGCTACGCCCTGCCGGAAAAACTGGATTTACTGAAAGGAATGGTGATTGGGCACCACGAGGGCTACGGTTTTCTGCAAGTGGAAGGGGCAAAGCAGGATTTGTTTATTCCGAATGCACAGATGAAGCGCGTGATGCACGGTGATTTCGTACTGGCCCAGCCCTTGGGGTTGGATCGTAAAGGACGGCGCGAAGTACGTATCGTCCGTTTGCTACAGGAGCGACAGAAACAAATAGTCGGGCGTTTTTTCCTGGAGGAAGGCATAGGTTATGTGGTGCCCGATGATCGCCGTATCAGCCGGGATATTTTAATTCCGGAGGAAGGCCGCTGCGCAGCCCGCATGGGACAGGTGGTGGTCGTGGCGCTGAAACCTCGTACCGCGACTTTCAGTCAACCTATCGGGGTGATTACCGAAGTTCTCGGCGACAATATGGCGAAAGGAATGGAAGTGGAAATAGCCCTGCGCAATCATGATATTCCGCATAGCTTCCCGCCGGCGGTACAAAAGCAAATTAAAAAGCTGACGGAGGAAGTGCCGGAAGCGGCAAAACAAGGAAGGGTGGATTTACGCCCCTTACCCTTGGTTACGATTGACGGCGAGGACGCACGGGATTTTGATGATGCGGTATATTGTCGGCGTGAACAAAAGGGTTGGCGTTTATGGGTTGCTATCGCCGATGTCAGCTATTATGTACGTTTACGTACGGCTCTGGATAATGAAGCCCGTTTGCGCGGCAATTCCGTTTATTTTCCTAACCGAGTTGTTCCTATGTTGCCGGAAGTGCTTTCCAACGGCCTGTGTTCACTGAATCCGCAGGTGGATCGTCTTTGCATGGTATGCGAAATGCAAATTGATACGAACGGTAAACTGAAAAATTACCGATTCTACGAGGGGGTAATGAATTCTCATGCCCGCCTGACCTACACCAAAGTGGCGCGGATTTTGGAGGGCGATGAGGAAATGAGCGAGCGCTACAAGCCGTTGGTACCTCATTTGCAGGAGCTGCACGCCATGTACCAGGCATTGGTCAACGCCCGTCGGCAGCGCGGCGCCATTGATTTTGAAACCATCGAAAGCAAATTCGTATTTAATGCCATGGGACGGATCGAAAGCATTGAGCCGGTGGTGCGCAATGATGCGCATAAATTGATTGAAGAATGTATGATTCTGGCCAATATCGCTGCGGCAAATTTTGTGGCGCGGCGTCAAGAACCGGCGCTTTATCGTATTCATGCCGCACCGGGCGAGGAAAAATTATCGGCGTTCCGAGCATTCCTAAGCGAATGCGGCTTAAGCCTTGAGGGCGGAGCAAAACCTACGACTGCCGATTATGCACGGCTGCTGGCTCGGGTGCAGGAACGTCCCGACCGCGAATTAATCCAGATGATGTTACTGCGCTCCTTAAGTCAGGCGGTTTATCACCCGGATAATATCGGGCATTTCGGTCTGGCGCTGGAAGAATATGCGCATTTTACCTCGCCGATTCGCCGCTATCCGGATCTCAGTTTGCATCGCGGCATTAAATATTTGCTGGCTAAAGAGCAGGGTTCCAAACGTAAAACCACCGACGGCGGCGGTTATCATTACAGTTTGGAAGAAATGGACATACTGGGTGAACATTGCTCCCTGACCGAGCGCCGTGCCGATGATGCCACCCGTGAAGTTGCCGACTGGTTGAAGTGCGAATATATGCAGGATCATATCGGCGACGAGTTCGAAGGGATTATTTCTTCGGTTACCGGCTTCGGTTTCTTTGTCCGCTTAAAGGATCTGTTTATTGACGGACTGGTGCATATTTCTACCCTGGATAATGATTATTATCGTCTGGAGGTCGCCGCACAGCGTTTAATCGGTGAAAACAGCGGTGCTATTTATCGTATCGGCGATACGGTGAGAATCAGGGTTGAAGCGGTCAGCCTGGAGCAACGTCAGGTGAATTTCGCCCTGATCTCCTCGGCCAGAAAGCCGCGCAGAGAAGGAAAAACCGCCAGGGATAAGGCGAAGCGGGCACCGCGTTATGCACGGAGCATGGAAAAGCAAGGGAAGAAAGCAAAAAGTGCGGTCAAAAAAGAGAAAGTTTCTGCTAAGAAGAAAAATAAGAAGAGAAAATAATTAATGTCAGACTATATTCATGGTATTCATGCGGTAAATTCCTTATTAGCTACCGCTCCGGAACGTTTTATTGAAGTTTATGTATTAAAGGGGCGGGAGGATAAACGCCTGCAACCTTTAACCGAAGCTTTGTTGCGCCTTGGCGTTGCGGTGCAATGGAGCAACCGACAGACCCTGGATAAAAAATCCGACGGAGAAAACCATCAGGGAATTATCGCCAGAGTACGGCCGGCGAAAGAATTGAACGAGCATGATCTGGACGGTATTCTGAGCGAAAAACAAAATCCCTTGTTATTGGTATTGGACGGAATAACGGATCCGCATAATCTTGGCGCCTGTTTGCGCAGTGCCGACGCCGCCGGCGTATGTGCGGTTATTGTGCCTAAGGATAAATCGGCGCCTTTAACCTCTGTGGCGCGTAAAGTGGCTTGCGGGGCGGCAGAAACGGTGCCGCTGATTAGAGTTACCAACCTCTCCCGTACCTTAAGGGATTTACAGCAACGGCATAATATCTGGGTGGTGGGTACCGCCGGTGAAGCCGAACAAACCCTGTATCAGACCAAACTGAGCGGCGCACTGGCATTGGTGATGGGCGCGGAAGGGGAAGGAATGCGCCGTTTAACCCGCGAGCATTGCGATCAATTAATTAGTATTCCTATGGCGGGTGCGGTTTCTTCTTTAAATGTTTCGGTAGCCACCGGCGTATGCCTGTTTGAAATCGTACGTCAGCGTTCGCTTTAAGTTTGAGGCTTTAGCGGGAATACCCTTGCTCTATGCTTATCCGCGTTAAAAGAGCGGTGGTTTTCTCTCGGATTTTCGCCCGCTTGTAGAAAGCTGAAATAAGCAGCGGATAAGCGGGCGCTTTTGTTCATCTCTTCGTCTATATATTAGATGCCCCGTACTTCCCGGCTCAGGATAAATTACCTTGCGGGTGTGCAGCCGGAATATTTATAGCTTTGCTCAAGCACTGAGAATATGGGCCAGCGGAATATCCCAACTTTCCGCTGGAAGCCGTTCCAGCTGCTGACATTGATGTGCCAGTCCGATTGGTAGAAAGGATTTGCATTGCCAGTCGCACAGGGTGCGATCATAGAAACCGCCTCCCATGCCAAGCCGATTTCCGGCTTGGTCGAAAGCCACTAGCGGCGTAAAAATAATATCCAGTTTATGGCTGGGTATTACGTCGCGTATATCCAGTTTGGGTTCATTAATATTAAACTTATTCGCTTGCAGAACGGAATCCGGACGATAGCGCAGAAATAATAAATGACCGAGACTAAAGGGATGCAGCACGGGCAGACAGACTTCCTTACCTTCAGCCCATAAACGTTCTATGAGTGTGGCGGTGCCGATTTCACCGTCTACGGCAAGATAGAGAGCGATATTTTGCGCCTGATGCTGATTAATAAAGGCTAAAGCTTTTTCACAGATTTGTATTTCCGCCTGTTGTTGCTGTTCGGGAGTTAAACTTCGCCGACGTTGACGGAACAAATGACGCAGATTGCGACGCTGAATGGCAAGGGGATTTTGTTGCATAATCAAATAAGAGAAAGGAACCCGAGATGCCGTTGCGGATGTTCGGTCCTTGAACCCGAAAGTCCAAGGGAATCAGTTATTATCGTTTTTAGGCTTCTTAGTCTGGCTAAGCTTGCTCACCAACAATACAGAACCAATTCAATCTATTTTTAGTATCGGCTCAGGGACGTAATCCGCTAGCGAACATCTCAGGAAATTTTGATTTATACTAACCGAATTTATCGGTGTTGACTAGTGTTAATTGGTATAAAATTCAGCTTTCGGCCTGGATTTATTGAATTTCGTAGGTCGTTTGCTGAGAGATTGTACCGGACAGAGAAATGCTTTCTAAAGAATGCGTCAACTGCTGAATCTGCGATTGTAATACGCCTTCGGTAAACTGGGTTTTTTGCTGTTCTTTCATCAGTTCAAAACTAAAGTTCAGGGCGACGATAGCCAGTACTCGCTCTACCTGCAGAATACCGGTGCGTTCTTTCATTTCACTTACCCGCTGATCTAAAATCTTTGCCGCTTCCCGTAGCGCCTCATGCTGTTCTTCCGGGCAATTTAAACGGAAAAGCTGACCTAAGAAGTTCAACTCAATAGTTTTCGATGACATATGCATTTCCACCTGTTTGCAAAAATTTCGCCCTATTATGCCATAGAGAAAATTTTTCGTCATAGAGAATAGCGAAAAGAATGGTAGAATGACGCTATCTTAAACGATAGAAAACAGCGGTAATAACAATGACTTCTTATTTAACTTTCAACCAGCAGTTGCAGGGGGCGGGGATTAGCCTGTCCGCAGCGGAGCTGCACGGTTTTATCAGCGGTTTGGTATGCGGCGGTATTGAGGACCAAAGCTGGTTGAGCCTGGTATATCAGTTTACTAATGATAATCATGCCTATCCGACGGCCTTATTGACTCGGACGGAAGCCCTTTATCGCCAAATCAAGGAGCAGTTGGCGGATATGGATTCCTTTGCTTTCGAACTCTGGTTGCCGGAGGAGGAAGATGTTTTTGTGCGGGCCGACGGATTATCCGCCTGGGCGAATCACTTTTTATTGGGGTTGGGCCTGGCTCAGCCGAAGCTAGAACTGGAAAAAGGGGAAATCGGCGAAGCCATTGAGGATCTGCACGAGATTTGCCGTTTGGGTTACAGTGAAGAGGATGACCCGGAGGAACTGATGCAGGCTCTGGAAGAAATTATTGAATATGTGCGTACCATTGCCGCCTTGTTCTATACTCATTTCCGTCCGCTAAAAAGCGCCTCTAAACCTGTGCTGCATTAAAACAAAGGAAAAAATATGACGGATTTAGCTTATATGGCGGTTATGCCGCAACATGAGTTCAGCGAACGGCGGGCCAAGCTGGCGGAACAAATGCAGGATAATTCCGTGCTGCTGGTATTTTCCGAAGTGGAAAAACGGCGTAATAACGATTGCAGTTTCCCTTTTCGTCAGGACAGCTATTTTTGGTATCTGACCGGCTTTAACGAACCTAATGCCGTGTTGCTGATACGGAAAAAACAGGGGCAACGGCAGGATATCCTTTTTTTACGTCCTTCGGATCCTTTATTGGAGACCTGGCACGGCCGACGTTTGGGGGTAGAGAAGGCGGCGGAAAAACTGGCGTTGGATCAGGCCTATGCCATTGATGAGTTTGAGGCGGTTTTTGCCCGCTTAAGTAAAGCTACGGATTGCCTTTATCATGCGCCGCAACTGCACCCCTGGGGAGATGCGCTGTTGGAAAAAAGTGCGGTTGATTTTATCCGAGTTTTTGACTGGCGCCTGATTGTTGATGAAATGCGTTTATTCAAGTCGCAGAATGAAATCGCATTAATGCAGCAGGCAGGACAGATTAGCGCCCTGGGGCATCTGCGCGCGATGCGGGAGACTCGTCCGAATCGGCCGGAATATGAAATCGAAAGTGAGCTTGTGCATGAGTTCAATCGCTTTGGCGCCCGATATGCCGCTTACAATAGTATCGTTGCGAGCGGCGACAATGCCTGCATTCTGCACTATACCGAGAATGATCGGAGCTTAAAGGACGGCGATCTACTGCTTATTGATGCCGGCTGCGAGTTTGCAATGTATGCCGGCGATATCAGCCGTACTTTTCCGGTTAACGGAAAATTCAGTCAGCCGCAACGGGAGATCTATGAAATTGTGTTAAAGGCGCAGAAACGGGCCATTGAACTGCTGGTGGCGGGAAATAGCATCCAGCAAGCCAATGATGAGGTGATTCGGATCAAAGTGGAAGGGCTGGTGAAGCTCGGAATTTTGCAAGGGGATCCGCAGGAACTGATCGCACGGGAGGCCCATCGTCAGTTCTATATGCACGGACTCGGTCATTGGCTCGGTTTGGACGTGCATGATGTGGGGAGCTACAGTAAACAGGGGGAAGCTAATAGCCGGAATAAGCGGAATCGCCCGCTGGAAGTCGGTATGGTGCTAACGGTGGAACCCAGTCTATATATTGCCCCTCAAGCGGAGGTTCCCGAGCAATACAAGGGAATCGGTATCAGAATCGAAGATAATATTTTAATCACCGAATACGGTAATAAAGTACTGACTTCGGCGGTACCGAAAGAAATATCAGATATTGAAGCGGTAATGAGCGGAAAAATCTAAGTAAAGAAGAAAAATGAAAAGGGCCGAATTTATTCGGCCCTTTGTGATCATTAGGCGGGAAGCATTAGTAATCTTCCATATAACCCAGGCTGCGTAAAGCGCGTTCGTCATCGGCCCAGCCCGATTTAACCTTCACCCATAATTCGAGATGGACTTTGTTATCAAACAGGCGTTCCATATCGGCACGGGCCTCGCTGCCAATGGTTTTTATTTTTTGTCCTTGGTGGCCGATAACCATTTTTTTCTGCCCGTCGCGCTCCACCAGAATCAGTCCGTTGATTTCATAGGTACCGCGTTCATTAACTTTGAAATGCTCAATTTCCACCGTAACGGAATAGGGCAGTTCTTCTCCCATAAAACGCATTAGCTTTTCGCGGATAATTTCCGAGGCCATAAAGCGCTGTGAGCGATCGGTTACGTAATCCTCCGGGAAATGATGAATATCCGCTCGTAGGGATTGACGTACGATTGCTTGCAGATTATTGACATTATTACCGCGCTGGGCGGAAATCGGGATGATTTCTTTGAATTCGAACTTCTGACTCAGCTCGGTGATAAACGGCAACAACTCGTCTTTATTCTTAATATTGTCTATTTTATTAATGGCTAGTACCACAGGGGCTTTAGCTTCGCGCAGTTTATTCAGCACCATTTCGTCGTCCGCATTCCAGTGGGTACCCTCAACGACGAAAATAATTAAATCCACATCACCGATAGCGCTGCTGGCGGCTCGATTCATCAGACGGTTAATGGCGCGTTTCTCTTCAATATGCAACCCCGGCGTATCAACATAAATCGCTTGATAAGGGCCTTCGGTATGAATACCTATAATGCGGTGGCGGGTAGTTTGCGCTTTACGCGAGGTAATCGAGATTTTCTGCCCTAAAATCTTATTCAATAAGGTGGATTTACCGACGTTGGGACGCCCGACGATAGCGATAAAACCGCAGTAGGTCTGAGTTGATTGAGGATTTTGCTGTTCAGCGCGATATTCTGTCATTTTATATCCAGTTGTTTTAGAATTTGTTCGGCAACGGCCTGTTCCGCTTTACGGCGGCTGCTTCCGCTACCGGTAAATGTTTGGTTGATATTGGCGATATGGCATTCAACGGTAAAAATCTGGCAATGGGCTTCACCTTGTATATTGATTACCTCATAGTTCGGCAAAGCCAGACGCTGCCCCTGTAAATATTCCTGCAAACGGGTTTTCGGATCCTTTTGATTCTCGCCCGGTTTAATTTCCTGCAGCAAGCTAACATACCATAGCCGTACCACCTGATTGGCCTGCATCAGATCACGATCTAAAGAAATAGCACCGATAATGGCTTCCACGCAATCGGCCAGAATTGAAGCGCGCCGGAATCCGCCGCTTTTCAGTTCCCCCTGTCCCAGGGACATATAATCACCCAATTCGAACTTGCGCGCCAGCACGGCGAGGGTTTGCTCGCGTACCAAAGTGGCGCGCATACGGCTTAGTTCGCCTTCGTTACATTGCGGGAATTGATGATACAGCGCTTCGGCAATAGTCAGATTTAATACCGCATCACCGAGAAATTCCAGACGTTCATTATGTTTGGCCCCGGCACTGCGATGTGTCAAGGCTTGCTTTAATAAACCGAGATCATTAAATTGATAACCGATTTTCGTCTGTAGTCTTGCTAAATTTTGCATAATTTACTGAATCTTGCGGAAGAAACGTTCGGTACGGATACCCGTTGGCCATTCTCCCTGTTGCTTATCTAAACTCAGCCAAATGAGGCTGGCTTTCCCCACGATATTTTTTTCCGGTACAAATCCCCAGAAACGGCTGTCTTCGCTGTTGTTACGGTTATCCCCCATGACGAAATACTCATGTTCCGGCACCAGCCATTCGGTAACATAATTTTCCTGTTTATCATATGCCTGATAGCGGAAGCCTTCCGAAATAGCTTCGGGGTAAAGATGAATATCGTGCTCCACATCCCCCTTTTCCGTTAGCAACAACGGATTCGGGCCGTATATTAGGCTGCCGTCGGCATTTCTACCGATCACAAAACGATAATCCGGATCGGGTTTAGGTGTGCTGTAGGTAAATTCGCGGATATGGCAATCTTCAGTACAGGCTTTGCCTTCTTTGCCATAGATGATGGTGATTTTACGTTCCAGTTCGTTATAGCGGATTCGATCGCCGCCAATCGCAACGATACGTTTAATATAATCGATATTAGGCTGAGTCGGCGCTTTAAAGACGATTACATCACCACGCTTCGGCTCGCCGGTTTTTATCAGCGTATTCTGGAAAACGGGATCCTTCAAACCGTAAGCATATTTTTCCACCACCAGAAAATCGCCGATGCGTAGGGTCGGCTCCATGGAGCCGGAAGGAATCTGGAAGGGTTCCAATACGAAAGAACGTAGGATTAAGACCAAGGTCAGTACCGGGAACAGTGAAGATAAAAATTCCGCCCCTTCAGAAATTGGTTCGATTTGTTGTTTTTCTTCTTCACTCAGGCTTTTACCGCTGCGCTGTTCCGCACGGGCTACCTGTCTTGCCCGTTTCGGCAGAACGGAAAAACGATGGTAGCACCATAAAATACCGGACAGCAGGGTCAGAATAATCAGCAGAATCGAAAAGGTATTCGGCAGCTGCATAAAGTCCAGTATTTTCCAGATGATAAAGCCTGCAATAAGTAAAATCGGCAGAAAAAATTTAGACATTCCCTTTTTCCTTATTTGTCTTTTCCTACGTGTAAAATGGCTAAAAACGCTTCCTGAGGTACTTCGACGTTACCTAACTGTTTCATTCGTTTTTTACCTTCTTTTTGTTTTTGCAGTAATTTTTTCTTACGGCTGACATCTCCGCCGTAACATTTTGCCAATACGTTCTTACGTAATTGTTTTACGGTGGAACGGGCGATAATATGGTTTCCGATAGCGGCTTGAATCGCAATATCAAATTGCTGGCGGGGAATCAGTTCCTTCATTTTTTCCACCAGTTCGCGTCCGCGGTACGGGGCGTTGTCTTTATGTACGATTAACGCCAGGGCATCGACCCGTTCGCCGTTAATCATAATATCCACCCGCACCATATCCGCCGCACGGAACAGTTTAAAACCGTAATCCAGCGAAGCATAACCGCGCGAGGTGGATTTCAACCGATCAAAGAAATCCAATACCACTTCGCCCATCGGAATTTCATAGGTCAGGGCGATTTGATTACCGTGATATACCATATTGGTTTGTACGCCGCGTTTTTCCACGCATAGCGTAATTACGTTACCCAGATAATCCTGAGGCACCAGAATATTACATTCGGCGATAGGTTCGCGGATTTGGGCGATATTGTTCAACGGCGGTAGCTTGGACGGGCTGTCTACATAGACTACCTCGCCGTTGGTTAGTTCCACTTCATAAATAACCGTTGGTGCAGTGGTGATCAGATCCAGATCATATTCCCGTTCCAGACGTTCCTGAATAATCTCCATATGCAGCAGGCCGAGAAAACCGCAGCGAAAGCCGAATCCGAGCGCCGTGGAATTTTCCGGCTCATAGAATAGGGAGGCATCGTTCAGGCTGAGTTTGCCAAGTGCGTCGCGGAAAGCCTCGTAGTCATCGGAGCTGATTGGAAATAACCCGGCGTAGACCTGAGGTTTTACCTTTTTAAAGCCCGGTAGCGCGGCGGCGGCGGGTTTATGGTGTAATGTCAGGGTATCACCCACCGGCGCCCCGAGAATATCTTTAATCGCACAAACCAACCAACCCACTTCACCGCAGTTCAATACCTGCGTGTCCACCTGTTTCGGGGTGAAAATGCCGAGACGATCCACATTGTAGGATTGTGCGGTAGACATTACTTTGATTTTATCCCCTTTGCGCAAGGTTCCGTTTTTAATTCGTACCAGAGAAACCACTCCGAGATAGTTATCGAACCAGGAATCAATAATCAATGCCTGTAACGGCGCTTCGGGATCCCCTTCCGGAGCGGGGATTTTGGCCACGATTTCTTCCAGTACATCTTCAATACCGACGCCGGTTTTGGCTGAGCAACGTACCGCATCAATTGCGTCGATGCCGACGATATCCTCGATTTCTTCCGCTACGCGTTCCGGTTCTGCCGCCGGTAAGTCAATTTTGTTCAGTACGGGGACCACTTCCAGATTCATTTCTATAGCGGTGTAGCAATTTGCCAAGGTCTGGGCTTCAACTCCTTGGCCGGCGTCTACCACTAATAATGCCCCTTCACAGGCCGCCAATGAGCGGGAAACTTCATAGGAGAAGTCGACATGTCCGGGGGTATCGATAAAGTTCAGCTGATAGTCTTCGCCATTTTTAGCCCGGTAGTTCAGGGTAACGCTTTGTGCTTTGATAGTGATGCCGCGCTCGCGTTCCAGCTCCATCGAATCCAGTACCTGTTCTTCCATTTCGCGATCGGACAGACCGCCGCAGGTTTGAATCAAACGATCCGATAAGGTGGATTTGCCGTGATCGATATGCGCGATAATTGAAAAGTTACGAATATTCTTCATAAAATAAATAAGTTGTTCCGCTAAAAGTAAATAAAATCAAACTGAAAGATTGTACCCGAAAAGGCTAAAAATCGCTATATTTGGGCGTAAAAGAGCGGTGGATTTCGGCAATATTTTTTGCGCCGGAAGTTTATCCGCAGGGCGGAAGGCTTTTTAGCGACAGCGACAAAAACAAAACCCCGGAATTCCGGGGTTTGTCATTGAGTTAAATATCCGATTACAGGCTTTCGGTGAAAGTACGGGTAATAACATCACGCTGCTGTTCCGGCGTTAATGAATTGAAACGTACGGCATAACCTGAAACGCGGATAGTTAGCTGCGGATAGTTTTCCGGGTGTTTTACCGCATCTTCTAAGGTTTCGCGACGTAATACGTTAACATTCAGATGCTGACCGCCTTCAACTTTTACCGTCGGAGCTACATCGACAGGTAATTCGCGATATTCGATTTGACCTAATTCGCTGATAGCAACGATCTGATCTTCTTTGAATTCACCTTTGGCACATAAGCAGCGGGCTTCGCCTTTATCGCTGTCCAATAACCAGAATGAATTTAATAAATTGTCATTTGCAGCTTGAGTAATCTGAATACCTTTAATCATAAAGTGCCTCCCTTTGGCTGGATGAATATAAATCGTTTAATTGCTGTGCAGTCTATCAAAATATTTGATCTTTTCAACTATTTTTGAGGGGGATCAAATAAAATTTTTATAACATTTTGGGTAAATTGATATTAGTCAAAATTTATTATGAGTCTTTGAATCTTAAATAAAATTATTTAACATTAAATTAACATTTTGGCGCTGTCGCTATGTTGTCATTCGCTGAAGGGATAATATGCATAGATTAAAACTTTATGTATATTTTCGCCATATTGTTGTGTCGAAATTATCCGCTTATTTTGACAGAACGCCGACAATTTATAAAAAATCCCCGTACTTTATTGAACATAATTTTCTTTCGTTCTAAAATTCCACGATTTGTCCGAAAATAACAAAGAAAAGGAATAGACTATGAAACTTGTCGAAGTTAAACACCCTTTGGTGAAACATAAATTAGGCTTAATGCGTGCCGCCGACGTTAGCACTAAAGCGTTTCGCGAATTGGCAACGGAAGTGGGCAGTTTGCTGACTTACGAAGCCACCTCGGATTTGGAAACGGAAACCGTAACGATCGAAGGTTGGTGCGGTCCAGCGGAAGTGGAGCGGATTAAGGGCAAAAAAGTTACCGTAGTACCTATTTTACGTGCGGGTTTAGGTATGATGGACGGCGTTTTGGAACATATTCCGAGTGCGCGTATCAGCGTTGTGGGAATGTATCGTGATGAAGAAACCCTGGAGCCCGTGCCTTATTTCCAAAAACTGGCCAGTGATCTGGAAGAGCGCTTAGCTATTGTTGTGGATCCTATGTTGGCCACCGGCGGTTCGATGATTGCCACCATAGATTTGTTAAAACAAAAAGGCTGCAAACAAATTAAAGTTCTGATTTTGGTTGCGGCGCCGGAAGGGATTAAAGCTCTGGAAAAAGCTCATCCGGATATTGAAGTATATACCGCTTCCGTAGATAGCCATTTAAATGAAAACGGCTATATTATTCCGGGTTTAGGCGACGCGGGCGATAAAATTTTCGGTACTAAATAAGCGTAATTTTTCAAGTTAATTTAATCAGCGAGTTAAAACTTAAAATGACAACACAGACACAGGCGCCGACTCAGGCGCAAAGCAGCGTAAAACAAGCCTTTGTCGGCTTACAGATGTTATTTGTAGCCTTCGGGGCGTTGGTTCTGGTTCCTCTGATTACGGGACTGGACGCCAATACCGCCTTGTTAACGGCGGGGATAGGAACCTTACTTTTCCAACTTTGTACGGGTAAGCAGGTTCCTATTTTTTTAGCCTCTTCTTTTGCCTTTATTGCGCCGATTCAGTACGGCGTGGCAACCTGGGGCGTTGCGGTAACCATGGGCGGACTGGCCTTTGCCGGTTTGGTATATGTGGCTTTAAGCCTATTGGTGAAATTACGCGGCGCCGAAGCTCTGCAGCGTATTTTTCCGCCGGTGGTGGTCGGGCCGGTGATTATTATTATCGGCATGGGGCTTGCTCCGGTGGCGGTAGATATGGCACTGGGAAAAAACAGCGCTTATTCGTATAACGATGCGGTGTTGGTATCCATGGTTACGTTAATTACCACCCTGATCGTTGCCGTATTTTCCAAAGGCATGATGAAGCTGATTCCAATTATGTTCGGCATTGCCGTCGGTTATATACTGTGTCTGTGGTTAGGAGTGATTGATTTCCAACCGGTACTGGACGCTCCTTGGTTCAGCCTGCCGCAATTTACCGTACCGGAATTTAAGTTGGAAGCGATTCTCTATCTGCTGCCCATAGCCATTGCGCCGGCAGTGGAGCACGTCGGCGGAATTATGGCGATCAGTTCCGTAACCGGGAAAGATTTTATTAAAAAACCGGGCCTGCATCGTACCTTGTTGGGGGACGGCGTAGCGACGGCGGCGGCTTCATTGATCGGCGGGCCGCCGAATACCACCTATGCGGAGGTTACCGGTGCGGTGATGCTGACCCGTAATTTCAACCCGAATATTATGACCTGGGCGGCGATTTGGGCCATTGCCATTTCCTTCTGCGGTAAAGTCGGCGCTTTTTTATCCACTATTCCGACCATTGTTATGGGCGGAATTATGATGCTGGTATTCGGCTCTATTGCCGTAGTCGGAATGAGTACCTTGATTCGCGGCAAGGTGGATGTTACCGAAGCGCGTAATCTGTGTATTATTTCCGTGGTCATGACATTCGGTATCGGCGGAATGTTCGTGAATTTCGGTGAAATTTCATTAAAAGGCATCAGCCTGTGTGCCGTGGTTGCCATTATATTGAATTTGATTTTGCCGAAAGCGAAGAATCAAGTTATTGAAGAATAATTAATAAAAAATCGGGCTTAGTGCTTTTTAAGCCCGATTTTTTCGGCTATATTCGAAACCGTCCTCTATTCATTCTCAGATAAGGCGCTGATAGGGGGAAAGTGCGGTGGAAATCAAACGGTTTTTTTGAATATCAAAGCCGCACGCTAAAGGCGTGGCTATTTTAATGCAGACTTCAGGATATTTTTTTGTTAGATAACCAACTTCCGTTACCTATTCATCAAATTGATGACGATAGTCTTGATAATTTTTTTGTCGGCGGCAACAGTTTGCTGCTCGCTTCTTTACTTAAAAATCTGGAAAAAACCGAACAACAGTTTTTTTATCTCTGGGGCACGAGAAGCTGTGGTAAAAGCCATTTGCTCAAAGCCATTTCTAACCGGGTGTTGACGGAAGGGCGCCCCGCCATTTATGTCCCTCTGAGTAAATCCCGTTATTTTTCTCCCGCAGTACTGGAAAATCTGGAGCGCCAAGACGCCGTATGTCTGGACGATTTACAGGCGGTGGTCGGTCAGCCGGAATGGGAAATTGCTATTTTCGATTTATTTAACCGTATCAAAGAGGGAGGCCGTACCCTATTGCTGATCAGTGCGCTGCAATCACCTCATGCCTTACCCGTAGAATTGCCGGATTTAGCCTCGCGCTTAATGTGGGGCGAGATTTATCAGCTGCATGAATTGAATGACGAGCAAAAAATTCGGGCCTTACAACAGGACGCCCGCCGACGGGGTATCGAGTTGCCCGATGAAACGGCGAGCTTTCTGCTTAAACGCCTGAAGCGGGATATGAAAACCCTGTTTGAGGCACTGTTGCGGCTGGATAAAGCCTCTTTGCAGGCGCAGCGTAAGTTGACAATTCCCTTTGTAAAGGAAACTCTGGGATTATAACAGGAACAGCGCTTGCACAAGAATGCGCTTAAATATTCGTTGCGGCAGAGTGCGCTTTTTTCAAGGTCTGGCCGAGAGCGATAAAAAGGGAATTTTACTCCCCGGGCGGGAACGCCGGTACGACGTTCCCGATAATCACGAAAAAGGGTAAAATCATAAGCGCTGTTTTTCTCCGCCGAAGGTATCCAGCAGATTCTCGGTTAGTTTCGACAGTTCTCCGCTCATCAATACGAAATCCGCATCAAAGCGCTGGGCAAAATCCTCTTTCAAAATATCATCGTTTTTTTCTCGGATCATATCGGCGAATTTTAGCCGTTTTAGGCTGCCGTCTTCGGCGAGAAGAAAGCTTAGGTGTTCGTCCCAGTCCAGCGCCAGCTTGGTAACGATTTTGCCCGCTTGCAGATGCGAGAAAATTTCGTCGCTGTCCAATGCCTGCTGTTTACAGCGGATAATGCCTTTGTCTTCTGTGCTGCGCAGTTCTGCTTCTTCCAAAGGGGTCAGCCAGGCGGGAATATTTTGTTCTTTTAACCAGTTTGTCATTACTGCGCTAGGTTCCGTAGCGAAAGCCAGAGGAACGACAGGCAGGGAACCGAGGGATTTACGCAATAATCCCAGCGCTTCTTCCGCTCGTTTGGCCGAAGCTGCATCCACATAAATCAGGTTATTTTCACCGTCGATCCAGAGGGCGGTTTGCTGATTTTTGCTGAATGCTCGCGGCAGTAGGACGGAAATTACATCTTCTTTCAGCGCCTGTTTTTCGGTTTTTTTCAGTTTGCGGTTTTCTTTCTGTTCCAATTGATGGATACGGTTTTCCAGTTCGCGTTTAACCACATGGGCCGGTAAGATTTTTTCTTCTTTATGAGCCAACAATAAAATCTGCTTTCCTACCGTAAAATACAATAATTCTGAGCCGCGTAAAGGCGCATTCCAACCAAATTTGCTCATATCCGACTGATTGCAGGGATGATAAGCGCATGACGCCAGTTTTTGCTGCAGGGCGTCGGGCGCCCAGTCCAGGGTTTTGGTCAGGCGGTAAATCATGGCGTTTTTAAACCAATACATTTCTGCTCCTTGTGATGTAAACGAGTAAATTTATGCCGGACTGTATTGTACCTTAATTCGGATACGGAATCCGCATAACTTGCAGCAAACCTTAGGTAGAAAAAATCCGCTGAAAAAACACCGCACTTGCGGATCTTCTCTTATTCTATTGCTTTTGCAGCGAGGCGCTATGCTATCAATTCCCGCTTAAAGGGAGTAAAATGCCCTGATTAAAAAGGGCGGCCGAGTATAGGCTCGGGCAATGGGAGATTAGGACGAGAGGGGCGTTATGCAGCATAAATTCATCACTTTTATCGGCGGCGGTAATATGGCGCAGGCCATTATATTCGGACTGTTACAACAGGGATATCCGGCCCATAAACTGATGGTTTGCGATCCTAATCCTTCCCGGCGTGATATTTTTGCCGCCCGAGGGATAATGGTTTCCGATAATAATATTGAGGCGGCAATCCGAGCGGAAGTTGTCCTGCTAGCGGTAAAACCGCAGATGATGGAGGCTGTCTGTTTGCCGTTACAGGCGGTGGATTTCAGCCATAAGTTGTTGATTTCCATCGCCGCCGCTATCTCGCTACAAAGGCTGCATGATTTATTACCTTCGGCGGCTAATATTGTCCGAGTGATGCCGAATACACCGGCTCTGGTTTCCGCCGGAATGTCGGGGTTATTTGCCGCACCTTCGCTGGCGCAGGATTTAAAAGATTTTGCCGAAGCTTTACTGGCGGCGGTAGGAAAAACCTGTTGGCTGGCGCAGGAGTCCGATATGCATAAGATCACGGCGGCCTCCGGTTCCAGCCCGGCATACTTTTTTGCATTTATGGAAGCGATGCAGCTTATGTTGATGGATTCTGGTATTGATGAGAATATGGCGCGCTTGTTGGTTCAGCAGTCCGCATTAGGTGCGGCTAAAATGGCGGAGCAGAATCCGCAGATCTCCTTATCTCTGTTGCGTGAAAACGTAACCTCAAAAGGCGGCACTACGGCGGCGGCCTTGGCGGTGTTTAACCGTTGCGGGCTTGATGATATGGTAAAACAGGCCATGGCAGCCTGTATCGCCCGTTCACAGGAAATGGAAAAATTGTTCTGATGCGCATATCTCCTTTTACCTGGATGGCTTTAAGCTTTTTCGGTTATTTTTGTGCTTATGGCGTTTTTGTTCCCTTTTTTCCGGTTTGGTTGAAATCCTTGCAGTACGGTGAAGAGTTAATCGGGTTGATTCTGGCATTATCCTATGTTTTTCGTTTTATCGGCGGAATTTATTTTGCCGCCTTGGTGAAAAAGGCCGCCCATTTGCCTGCCGGATTAAGAATTTTTGCTCTGCTCAGTGCCTTGCTGATGGTGATTATCGGCCTTTCGGCACAACAGATTTATCTGTTACTACCGGTGATTATGCTGTTTGCTATGGTGAATTCTGTGGGTATTCCCCTAGGGGATACCCTTGCCACCACCTGGCAACGACAAATTGGTCTGGATTACGGCAAGGTACGTTTAATCGGCTCCGCCGCTTTTGTAGTTGGCGTTACCCTATTCGGTAACGCCATAGGCATATTCGGCGAACAAAATATTGTCTGGATTTTGACCGCTCTTTTATTTTTGTACAGCTTATTGCAAGTACCGACCCCCGCCATATTGCCGGCGGATGAAAACCATGCTGCTCAAAGTACGGGCGGATTTTTCAGCTTATTGAAAGATCCGGTGGTGTTACGTTTGCTGATTGCAGCTTCGCTGATTCAGGGTTCACATGCGGTTTATTACGGTTATAGCGTGATTTACTGGACCGAGCTCGGTTTTTCAGTACAAAGTACCAGCTTGCTGTGGGGGCTGAGCGTAGTGGCGGAAATTCTATTATTTTTCTTTTCCACAAAACTGTTTAAACATTGGCGAGTTAGCGCATTATTGTATTTATCTGCGGCGGCAACCTGCGTACGCTGGTTGGTATTCGGTTACGGCGAGAGCCTGTGGCTGATCGCTTGCTTTCAAACCTTGCATAGCTTGAGTTATGCGCTGTGCCATTATGCGGTGATGCGTTATATCACCACTCGCCCGCAGCATACCATGGTAAAACTGCAGGGACTATATAACGGTTTTGCAACCTGTGCCGCTGTTGCTCTGTTTACCGCCTTGGGCGGTGCGATTTTTGCCCTTTCTCCTTCTGCGGCATTCTGGACCATGGCTGCGGTTTCCGCTTCGGCATTATTGATTATTCCGCCGAAAATCAAAGGGTTTTTAATTAATCAGGGTTAGTTTTATTGCCTCAAAAGCGGAGATTCGCTTCTTAGGTTGCCGAGGATAGGAGATTTGCGCACTGGAATTCAAGCGGCTGCGGCAAGTTTGCTGCGGCTTTAATTCGATTGATTAAGAGGAAAAACTATGACATTGCTTAAATATACCGCACTTGCGGTTGCGCTTTCCGTTGTTGGTTTCGGCGCATCGGCTAAGGGGCCGAAAGTTGAATATGATCATGCAGGAATAACGGCGCTGGATGCTCAGAACGCCTCTGCCGTGAATTGGGTTACGGCGGAAACTATTGAGCGGGATTTGCAGGGTAAAGGGCCGATTACCGTGAGTTTTGATATTGATGATACCACCTTGGTTTCTTCCCAGTGTTTTTACTACGGTCAGAAAACTTTTTCACCTAATAGTTATGATTATTTACATAATCAGGCCTACTGGAATTTTCTGGCTGACGGTTGCGACAAATATTCTATTCCTAAGCAGTCCACCCGAAAGCTTATTGATATGCATCAGGCTCGCGGGGATCAGGTGATTTTTATTACCGGTCGTACTCCGCATATTGATAATGAGCCGGATAAAATTGATCAACTGGGACGGATTTTGGAATCCGCCTTTAAAATTAAAAATATGCAGCCGGTGAATTATACTCGGGATACGCCGCAGGCCCCTTACAAATATGATAAAACCGCTTTTATAGTAAAACATAAGGTGAGTATTCATTACGGCGACAGTAATGATGATATTCTTGCCGCCCGTGAAGCCGGAGTCCGTGCTATTCGCGTGATTCGTCCGGCGGTAAGTACTAACCGTCCGTTACCTTTGAACGGCGGATACGGTGAAGAAGTGGTTGCGGATTCTTCTTATTAATCGGAAGTATTAAAGGGAAGAAAAAATAAGTTCAGCACCGCCGTTAAGGCGGTGTTGTTAATTATGCGGAGATAGGGGAGCGGTTGATTGAATATTTTGATATTCCCGCGCTATTGATTGGCACAATTAAATTCTGCCAGAAAATGTTGGGTCGCCCGTTTATCAATAATCGCACCTTTATGTCGAATAACTTCCGCCGCCAGCCTGTTTCCCTGGCGGCAACACTGGGATAGGGATTTATTTTGTAAGTAACCGTTTAGGAATCCGGCATTAAAGGCATCGCCGGCCGAGGTGGTATCCACCGGATTGCTGACCGGCTCGGTGGTAATATGCCCCTGTTGTCCGGAAAAATCATGAAAAAAAGCACCGCACTTTCCTTGTTTTACGACGATTTCTTTAACACCGGCCGCATTTAGGCGTTGCATCGTCGTCGATACCTCTTTATCTCGCCATAATGCCTGTTCATCATCAAAAGTAACTAATGCCAGACTAAGCAACGGATAAAGTGCGGTATAAATTTCACGAGTTTTTTGTTCGGATTCCCATAATCCCGGGCGGTAATTACTGTCAAAGGCGATTTTTACTCCTTGTTTTGCCAGTTTTTCCAGTTGATTTATTAACAAATACCTATCCTGATCCGGTAAGATTGCCAGAGAAATACCGCTCAGGTAGATCATATCGCTGTCAGACAGATATTCGCACGCCTTAGCGTAGTCCGGATGGCGTAACAGATAGCGGGCGGCGGATTGATTGCGCCAGTAAAGGAAGGTACGTTCCCCCCGGGAGTCCAGCTGAATAAGATAGAGTCCGGGATAGCGCGCATTATCGGACAAAACGCCGTCGGTACGGATTCCTTCCTCCCGCCAGCGTTTCTGCATTTCCCGGCTAAGCGGATCGGTACCCAGTACTGAAATATAACCGACCTCAATTTTTTCCGGCGGGCTGACACGAGCCAGATAGGTTGCGGTATTCAGCGTATCCCCGCCGTAGCTTTGTCGCATTTCCCCAAAAGGCTCGCCGTTTAGCTCAATCATACATTCGCCGATAATTGACAGCTTTTTCATTTTATACTCCGCTGTAGGCCGAGAAACCACCGTCTATAGGTAAGACAACACCGTTAACAAAGGCGGAGTAACGCTCGTCAATTAAAAATAAAATCGCTCCGACCAGTTCTTCCGCATTACCGAAGCGACCCATTGGAGTATTGGTCAGGATCTTATTGGCGCGCGCTGTTGGAGAACCGTCTGGATTGAATAATAGGGTGCGGTTTTGGTTGCTGACTAAGAAACCCGGGGCGATAGCGTTACAACGGATTCCCACATGGGAAAAATGTACGGCAAGCCATTGGGTGAAATTACTCACTGCCGCTTTGGCGCCGGAATATGCCGGAATTTTAGTCAGCGGCGTAAAGGCATTCATACTGGAAATATTAATGATGCTGCTGCCTTGTTTTCCGAGCATATCTTTGGCAAAAACCTGAGTCGGCAATAATGTGCCTAGGTAATTAAGGTTAAAGACGAATTCCACTCCATCTTGATTAAGGTCGAAAAATGATTTGGTGTTTTCCGGTAGCTCGTATTCATGAAATTCATTATCGGTAGTGGCCTGCGGATTATTGCCTCCGGCACCGTTTATCAATATATCGCAAGTACCGAAATCTGCGGCTATTTCATCTCTGCTCGCTTGAATACTGGATAAATCGAGTACACTGGTTTGATAGGCTTTTGCCCTACCGCCGGCATTATTGATTTCCTGGGCAAATGCTTCCGCCGCATAAAAATTGATATCAAGTAAGGCTATTTTGGCTTTTGTCTTCGCCAGCTGTTTGGCTAAAAAACCGCATAATATCCCGCCTGCGCCGGTGATAATAATGACTTTATCTGAAAAGTCATGATTTAATGAGATTTGCATTATTTCTCCTTATTTAATCGGATTAGATATTATCTTGAGAGCCAATTCATTGGGGTAATAATAATTTCAGGGAATAAGGCAAGTATAAATAATAGAATAAAATATAGACCTAAAAATGGCAGAATACCTTTAGATAGTTTTCCTATGCCCAATTTAGCTATTCCCGATCCCACATAAAGCACCGTTCCGACAGGAGGGGTTATTAAGCCGATGGATAAATTAATGACCATCATTATGCCGAAATATGCAATATCTATTTGGTAGGCTCGTAGTACGGGAAGTAATACGGGAACAAAGATAAGTACGGCCGGAATCAGATCCATGACACAACCGACTAATAATAGGAAAACCATAATAACAATCATTAATATTGTTTTATCATTAGTTATTCCTTTAATTATTTCAACTAATTCCATAGGAATTTGAGCAACTGTAATTGCGAAGGCGGAAATCATCGCCGCTGCCGCAACAAACATCACCATAGAGGTTGTTTTTATAGTGTTTATAAATATTTCTACAACTTTTTGATAATTGAGACTTTTATATAGAATACTTATTGCAGCGGCATATAATGAAGCGACAACACCGGCTTCCGTTGGGGTGAATATGCCTCCTCTTAAACCCACAATAATAATTACGGGCAATAACAACGGTAGGAATGCACCTTTAAATGCAATTAATCTTTGTTTAGCAGACTGTTTTTCAACAATATTTTTTTCTTCATTGCGATATAAAATTTTCCAAACTATCCATAATCCTATTGTCATTAATAGTCCAGGTACAACGCCTCCCATAAATAACTTAGTAATAGATGCGCCTGCAGTTATACCGTAAATAATCATAGGTATGCTAGGTGGAATAACCACAGAAATTATACCGGCGGAACAGATTAACCCGGTTGATCTGGCTGCATCGTATTTTTTGGCGACCATCATAGGGATCAAAATAGCGCCTAAGGCGGCGGTATCGGCGACAGCCGAGCCGGAAAGACCGGCAAATATTAAGCCTGATATTATAGCTACGTAACCCAGCCCTCCCTTGATATGGCCGACCATACTCATGGCAAAATTAATAATTCTTTCCGATATTCCTCCATGTTTCATTATTTCTCCCGTTAGCATAAAAAAAGGTATTGCCATAAGGGGGAAATTATTCGTTCCCATTACAAAATTTTCCGTAATTAGTTGTACATCGAACATATCGAGTGTTAATAGCATAATTGCCGCACTTAATAACATTGATATAGCAACAGGGACGCCGATAAATAATAAGGTAAATAAGCTAATTAAGAATAACCATATCATTTTTTACTCTCCTGTGGATTTAATATTTTTATATATATCAAAAGCCGTCATAATAAAATAAGTTACAGATGATATAATTGCGGCTATATATAAAAATGATGCGGATATTCCCGTTGCCGGCATTTGTTGGCTATAGGTTAATTCTATAAGGAGAAATGCTCCGTAAGATACAAATGACATCGCAATTAAGATTAACAAATCAGATAATATCGTTAAGATTCTTTTGGTTTTATCCGGTACGTTCGAGATTAGAATATCTACAGTAAGATGCCCTTTATCTCTGGCTACAAGGATTATTCCAAAGAAAATCATATATACAAAACAGATTCTGGCAAATTCCTCTGACCATGCTATTCCTGAATCAAAGAAATACCTTAAAACCGCATTAAAAAATACAAGAGCGATCATGCTTATTAATGCAAGTATTGATAATAGTTTTAATGTTTTATCAAGTACATTTAACAGCTTCATAATATATCCTTGCTATTCTATAAATTAGACACACCTTTATAATATAAAGGTGTGTCTAATTATGTTATTTGGCATTGTTTATTTTATTTATAATATCTTCTCCCCAAGAGTATTTTTTATAAAAATTCTCATATAATGTTTTGGAAGCGTTTAACATCTCACTTTGGAATTTTTCATCAGGTATAATGATTTCTTTTCCATTGTCAGAGAGGAACTTTTTAACTTCTTGCTCAGATTTAATTGCAAGTTCCCATTGTTTTTCCTGATACAATTTAGCCGCTTGTTCAAACACTTTTTTATCTTCATCGGAGATCTTATTCCAAGCTTTTAAACTGATTTGCAATAGGCCCGGTGAGAAAATATGATTGGTTTGAACGATATATTTTTGTACTTCATATAAGCCTGATTCTTTGATTAAAGCATATGGATTTTCTTGTCCGTCTATTACTTTTTGTTCAAGTGCGGTAAATACTTCGCTAAGAGGCATACTCTGTGCATTGATATTCATGGATTTTGCCCAATCTACGAATAGAGAATTGAGAGGTACTCTTAAGCGTAATCCTTTAAAATCAGAAAATTGTTCAATTTTTTTATTTGAAGAGATTACTCTGAATCCATTCATGCCGTAAGCCAGCAATTTGATACCATATTTTTCCATTTTAGTACCTATCTCCGTTGCTATAGGAGCATCAAATACTTTTTTGGCTTCTTCATTATTTTTAAATAAATATGGCCATTCCCATACGCCGAAGATAGGATCCACATTTTGCAATAATAATCCGGTTATACCCGCTTCTATTGTTCCGTTTCTTAAACCGTTAACGATTTGATCTTCACCGCCAAGTTGATTATTAGGGAAGATTCTTATTTCATATCTACCCTCTGTTTTTTCTTCAATGGTTTTTTTGAAATACTCCGTTAAGGCAATATGAGATGAATGAGTATCGGAGTTATAATGACCTAACTTTATTATTGTTTTTGCAAAAGAAGGTAAGCTGATTAGTAATGATGATGCAATTAAACATTTGATGAATATATTTTTCTTTTTCATGGCTGATCTCCTTTGGTTTAATTTAATATTTTTGCTTAAAATATTGCGTTTATTTTTAGATGTTTTTCAGGATGTTCTGATAACTCCTTGATATAAAATGGAATTTCATCGAATGAAATCGTTTTGCTGATTATATTATCCGCATTTATTTTCCCTTCGGAAATTAAGTTTAATGCTTCCTCAAACTCTCCTTTACTTGTTCTTGAACCATAAATATTCAATTCTTTAAATGTAATAAGGTTGGTTGGTAAAGGCGTTTCTGTTTTTGGCCATCCGGTTAAAGCTATACGGCCTGCGAAAGAGGCATATTTCAATGTATTTTGAATTGAAATATTTGCTCCGGAAGCCTCAATCACTACTTCGGCCATACGTCCTTTGGTTATCTGTTTAATTTTTTCTTCGGCATTTTCATTGTTCGGATTAATTATATTTTTGATTCCGATAGAATGAGCATAGTCTAAGCGCTGATCTAAAACATCAATTAAAATCGGAATCGCTTTATAAATATAGGCGGAAAGCGCCGCCATCAAACCAATGGCTCCGGCTCCGATAATGACTACATGTTCTCCTTCTTTTACTTTAGTTCGGTGTAAGGCATGGAGAGCGATAGTGAGCGGTTCTGCTAAAGGTAAATTATTAAGCGGAATATTTGAGGGTACTTTAGTGATAAGTCGGGCCGGATGCGTAATGACTTGCTGCATCCCGCCGTTAGTATGTACCCCGATAACTTGCAATTTTTCGCAACAGTTTGTTTTACCTATACTGCAAGGGTAACAGGAACCACAATAAATATAGGGATCAACAATAACGCGATCTCCGATATTTATATTTTTTGGTATTCCGATTCCAGTTTCTAATATTGTTCCAACAATTTCGTGTCCTAAGATACGAGGGTATGTTACTAGAGGATTGGTACCGCGATAAGCACCAATATCTGATCCGCAGATTCCCATGGATTCCACTTTTATCAGAACCTCATTTTCTTTTTTGAGGGGATAATCTACGGATTTTATGCTTACTTCTCCCGGTTTGGATAAGTATATGCTGTTAATTTTCGCTTGCATTTTTACCTCACTGGCGGTATTTGTCTTCATGAATCATCTGGTTTTTGCTACTATGGTTCGCATTTTAGGTTAATTATTGTAAAATAGGTATGCCAAAAATTCATTTTTGTGAAATTGATCACGATTTTTGTAAAATTGGGATGCCAATTGAGGTGTTTTATGGATAATATAGCGCATAGAACCTATATAAAAATAGGAGAGTTCTTAAAAAAGGATATTGCTCAGGGAAAATATAAGATCGGTGATAGGTTACCGACAGAACGAGAAATATCGGAAAAATTTGCAGTCAGTAGAACGATAGTGAGAGAAGCTATAGTTATGCTAGAGGTGGAGAACCTTGTAAAAGTTAAAAAAGGTTCTGGGGTTTATGTTATTCAATTGCCGGAAGAACGAGCTAAGAAACAGCCGGATAGCAATCTTTCCGATGTGGGGCCTTTTGAATTATTACAGGCCCGGCAGCTTCTGGAAAGCAGCATTGCGGAGTTTGCCGCACAGTTAGCGACGAAAAACGATATTGCCAAACTTAAAAAAATATTAGCGCAAGAACAAAAATTATTACATGAAAATGCGGACGACTATAGTGCTGATCGGGATTTTCATCTTTGCTTGGCTGAAATAACACAAAACGACGTTTTAATAAAAATACAGCATGATTTATGGACTTATCGTTTTAATAGCGCGATGTGGGCCCAGCTCCATGCTCGAATTTTGAAAAATGACTACCATCATTTGTGGATAAAGGATCATGAAAATATCTTATTGGCGATACAGCGAAAAGATCCCGCATTAGCTAAAAAAATGGTATGGCAGCATTTAGAAAACGTGAAAATTAAGCTATTTGAGCTTTCCGATGTAGAAGATCCGAAATTCGACGGATACCTATTCAATACTAATCCTGTTGTTGTAGGTATCTGATACTTATAACAACTAGGAGAAAATATCATGGAACAAACATGGCGTTGGTACGGACCTAATGATCCCGTTTCTTTATCAGATATCCGACAGGCCGGGGCGACGGGGGTGGTTACCGCACTTCATCATATCCCGAACGGTGAAGTCTGGACGGTGGAAGAAATTGAAAAGCGTAAGAAGGAAGTGGAATCGGCCGGATTGGTTTGGTCTGTGGTGGAGAGCGTTCCGGTACATGAAGAAATTAAAACGCAGAGCGGGCGTTATTTGCAATGGATTGAAAATTATCAGCAAACCTTACGTAATTTGGCCAAATGCGGTATAGACACCGTATGTTATAACTTTATGCCGGTATTAGACTGGACCAGGACTGATTTGGCATACCAGTTGCCGGACGGTTCCAAAGCGCTACGTTTTGATCAGACGGCTTTCGCTGCATTCGAACTGTATATTTTAAAGCGTCCGGGAGCGCAAGAAGCCTATTCCGATACGGAAAAAGCGGAGGCTAAGCAGTATTTCGATAAGATGAGCGAACAGGAAATTCATCAGCTGACCAATAATATCATCGCCGGTTTGCCTGGGGCTGAAGAGGGATATACTCTAGCCGAATTCCAGGGGCAACTAGACCGTTACCGGGATATTACCCCGGAACGCTTTAGACAACATTTGGCTTTTTTCTTAAATCAGGTTATGCCGGTGGCAGAGGAAGTGGGGATTCGAATGGCCGTTCATCCCGATGATCCGCCGCGCCCGATTTTGGGATTGCCTCGTGTCGTATCTACCATTGAAGATATGCAATGGTTTGTGGAAACGGAACCTTCTGTAGCGAACGGATTTACTATGTGTACCGGTTCGTACGGCGTGCGTTCCGATAATGATTTAGTGCAGATGACGGAAAAATTTTCCAAACGCATTTATTTTGCACATTTGCGTTCCACCTGCCGGGAGGAGAATCCGCTAAGCTTCCATGAAGCCGCTCATTTGGAAGGGGATGTGGATATGTTTAATGTGGTTAAGGCCTTGTTAACGGAAGAATATCGCCGTAAAGGCGAAGGGGATCTGCGCCGGATTCCGATGCGCCCGGATCACGGTCATCAAATGTTGGATGATTTGCATAAGAAGACAAATCCGGGGTATTCTGCTATCGGCCGTCTAAAAGGGCTGGCGGAATTCAGAGGGCTGGAATTGGCGCTGAAAAAAGTTTATTTTAATCATTAAGTCAAAGGTAGTTTAATATGCTAAGGGAACCGGACGGTTCCCTTTCTGCCGTTAAGCGGAGAGGAATAATGGATAAATATTATGGCCAGCTTTTGATGGTTATGGTTACGCTTATCGGCGCATCGGGCTGGTTTCTGTCTAAAAATGCAATTGCCGAGTTACCGCCCGTCGGATTTATGGGGTTGCGCTTTTTATTGGCCGGGTTAATTTTCCTGTTACCGGCATATGGGCAATTACGTGCTATCGATAGTCGACAATTTTTATGTGCTGCCAGCGTCGGTAGTGCGCTGGCACTGAATTTGTTTTTATGGGTGCTGGGCATTACATATAGTAATGATTTTGGCGAAGGCGCCTTTCTGGTCAGTTTATCGATGTTAATCGCCCCGTTGGTTTCATGGTTGCTGTTTAAACATAAACCGCTTTTATGTTTTTGGTTATCTATGCCCATCGCCTTGTTCGGACTGTATTTTCTGGCGATGGCAAGTGGAGCCTCCGGGCCGTCTTTTTCTGTTGGTAGCCTGATTTTTCTGCTTTCTTCCTTATCTGCAGCATTATATTTTGTACTGAATAATCAGTATGCAAAAAATATTGCCACATTGGCGTTAATTGTTATTCAGTTTTTTATTGTCGGAAGCTTATGTAGCGGTTACTCTCTGCTGTTTGAAACCTGGCCCGAACATGTTTCGGTGCAAGTGTGGGGGTGGTTTTGGGCCAGTACTCTAATCGCCACCAATCTGCGTTACTGGTTGCAGACTGCCGGCCAAAAACGTTGTAATATTACGACGGCAGCAATGTTGATGGTGTTGGAACCCGTATGGACATTGATTGTCAGCGTGCTGTTTTTCAGCGAAAGCTTGAGCTTAGATAAATTTATCGGCTGTGGTCTGATTCTTTCCGCACTGATTATTTATCGTTTGCAGTCCTTGTCCGGCAGAAAGAAAATCCGGGGATAGAATGTTAAATCTTCTTTGATGCGAGCAATAAAAAAGACTTGGCAAGCCAAGTCTTTTTCATTGGTAATAATCCGGAGATTATTCGCCCAAGCGCTCTTTGATACGAGCAGATTTACCTGAACGCTCACGTAAGTAGTAAAGTTTCGCTTTACGTACCGCACCTTTACGTTTAACCGTGATGCTGTCGATAATCGGAGAATGCGTCTGGAATACGCGCTCAACGCCTACACCGTTTGAGATTTTACGTAAAGTGAAAGCTGAATGCAGACCGCGGTTACGAATTGCAATAACCACGCCTTCGAACGCCTGCAAACGTCTTTTACTACCTTCAACAACCCATACTTTAACTTCTAAAGTGTCTCCCGGACGAAATGCAGGGACGTTTTGTTTCAATTGTTCTTGTTCAAGTTGTTTAATGATGTTGCTCATTTTTTTACCTTTTAATAGATCCTAGATTTAACTGATTAACTGTTAGATTCGGCTTTTATCCGCTTTAACAGTTTGCTTTGTTCGTCAGTCAGAGCTAGGTTTTCCAGTAGCTCAGGGCGTCTTAACCATGTACGTTCAAGTGATTGCCGTAACCGCCATTTGCGGATTTCTTCATGGTTACCAGACATCAGCACGCTGGGTACAGTTAAACCGTCCAGTATTTCAGGCCGGGTATAATGAGGGCAATCCAACAAGCCGTCGGCGAAAGAATCTTCTTCGGCGGACGCCTGTTTGCCCAATACTCCCGGAACGAAGCGTGAAACGGCATCGATCAATGTCATCGCCGCCAGTTCGCCGCCCGTCAGTACGTAATCTCCGATTGACCATTCTTCGTCGATTTCAGTTTGAATCAATCGTTCGTCAATGCCTTCGTAACGTCCGCAGACCAGAATCAGCTTCTGGTTAACGGCTAATTCCCGTACGCCGGATTGGTCGAGTTTACGTCCCTGTGGCGAAAGATATATTACCTTTACGCCTTCTCCTGCATCTGCTTTCGCCGCTCGGATGGCATCACGCAAGGGTTGTACCATCATCAGCATACCGGGACCGCCGCCATAAGGGCGATCATCGACATTTTTATGCTTGTCATGGGTGAAATCCCGCGGATTCCAGCAGCGCACCTGCAGAAGATTTTGTTTTACTGCCCGTCCTGTTACCCCAAATTCCGTAACAGCTTTAAACATTTCGGGAAATAGGGTGATTATGCCTATATACATTGTTATCAACCTTATTTAACGCGAGGGTATTATACCTTTCGTATTGCCGAAATGCTAAGACTAAAGCCTTCTTGCATACCTGAGATTAGAAACCGGCGTCCCAATCCACCTCAATAATTTTGGCGGTGAGATCTACTCTTTTAACTACTTGTTCATGTAAGAACGGGATTAAACGTTCTTGTTTGCCGAAAGCGTCTTTTGCACTTGCACGCACAACCAGTACATCATTGGAACCTGTTTCCATCATTTCCGTAACTGTTCCCATATCATAGCCCTGAAGATTCACTACTCGGCAGCCGATTAAATCGTGCCAGTAATAATCACCTTCTTCCAGTTTTGGGAAAACGGACAGATCCACGCCGATTTCGGTATTGGTGAGGAGTTGAGCCGCCTCACGGGTATCGACGTTTTTCAGCTTCACGATTAACTCGTGATTATGATGGCGCCAGCTTTCCAGCTCTGTTGCCTGCCAACAGCCCTTGATCTTTAAAAACCAAGGTTGATAGCTAAAGATGCTTTCCGCTTGTTCGGTGGATGAATAAAGACGTAACCAACCGCGAATTCCGTAAGTTGAGCCGAGTTTGCCGACCACTTCAATGCTTTGCTGATTCATTTTATTCACCTGACCGGTTATTTATATAAAGGGCGATTAAGCCGCTTTTTGAGATTCTTTTACCAAACTCGCAACACGGTCGGACAGGGACGCGCCTTTTTCCACCCATGCGTTGATACGGTCTAAGTCCAAACGAATACGTTCGGCTTTGCCTGTAGCTAACGGGTTGAAGAAGCCAACACGCTCAATAAAGCGACCATCGCGCGGTGAACGGCTGTCTGCCACAACGATTTGATAAAATGGGCGTTTTTTAGCTCCGCCACGAGATAAACGAATGGTTACCATAACCTTCCTCTAATTATTTAATAATAAAAGAAAACCTACATCGAAGGTGCAGGAATGCTTACTTTTTTCTCTGTATATATAGACAAAAAGCCGATGAATTTTACTCTTTTCAAGGAAAAAAGCAAGCCGTTTCGTTGTGTGCGGCGCGGGTTCAAGGCTTTTCTGCGGAAAAGTATTTTGCGCAACAATTGGTGCAACAAAAGGACGCTTGTTATTTAACAAGATGCTTGCATATATTTGCGCGGCAGGATTTTTTGCTAAAATATAGGACAAATTATTAATAGCCCCTTAAGGATATGATCATCTATGCAAAAGCTGCTTGTAATCCGGAATGATAAATTAGGCGATTTTATGCTGGCCTGGCCGGCTTTCGCTTTGTTGAAGCAGTCCGCCCCCACCTTAAAACTGACCGCTTTAGTGCCTGAATATACGGCGCCGCTGGCAGAAATTTGTCCCTACCTGGACGAGGTTATCATTGATGCTAAAGACAAAAAGGATAAGGTGGCTTTTCAGCAGGTCTTGAACGAAATTAAGGGCCGAAATTTTGACGGCGTAATTAGCTTTGTTTCAGATGTTTATAATGCCAAGCTGACCTGGAAAAGCGCGATTCCTTACCGTTTGGCGCCGGCAACCAAACTGATTCAGTTTTTATATAATCATCGCCTGACACAGCGTCGCTCTCAATCGGCAAAAGCCGAATTCGAATATAATCTGGATCTGGCGCGCGCATTCTTAGCCGATCAGCATCTGTCGGCGGTTGAACCGGCCCCGCCTTATCTGACCTTCGCCCCAAGTGCGGTGGAAAAACAGAAAGTTTTTTTAGCTGAAAGTTTGGCGCTGTCGATGCAGAAAAAATGGTTATTTGTACATAGCGGTTCGGGCGGCTCAGCCAATAATTTATCCTTGCGGCAATATGCCGATTTAATTGAGGGGATTACTGATGTTTTTGATTGCGAGGTAATTTTAACCGCCGGCCCGAATGAAAGCGAAAAAGTCCATCAGTTAGCCGGGTTGCTGCAAGGTAAACAGGCGAGGGTTTATGATAAGAACCAGGGATTGGTGGATTTTGCGCATTCATTGGCTTGTGCGGATTTATTTATGTCCGGCTCGACAGGCCCGTTGCACCTGAGCGGCGCATTGAATATTCCTACTGTGGGTTTTTATCCGAGCCGTTTATCCGCACTTCCTCGCCGTTGGCGGCCGATTAACGAAAAGGGGCGACATATTGCTTTTATGCCGCCGGAAGGCAAGGCTACGGAAAAGAATTTAACGCTGATTAAGATTGATGAAGCCATGCTTCAGATTATTCCTTTTATCCGTCGCCACTGGGATTCCTCCTGCTGATATAGGAACCCCTAGTTTTTTTGCACAAGGGTTCTAAGCCATAAATCCGCATATTTGACAAAGGTGGAGTGGGCGGACAGTAAAGCCAGTAAAAATCCCTGTTTACCGTCTAAAAAACCGCCTTTCAACAGATACATTTTGACAAAGCAGCCGAGTCCATGGAATACGCCTTCCGCAAGGCCGGCACTTTTTCCCTGAGCATGCCGTTGCTCCGCCCAGGCTTTGGCATAAGCGGCGGATTTTACCAGGTAATGATGAATATCTTTGTAGGTATAATGCAACAGATCGCCGCTTAGTTTTTTTACTTCCGCACCGGCCGGGTAATGTACTTTTTCATGTACCAACTCGTCGCCGTAGCGGGCGAGCTTTGTAGGATATAGGCGCGTAACATAGTCGGGATACCAACCGGAATGATAAATTTTACGCCCGAATACTTCGCTTAAGCGCGGTAGCTGATATAGCGTATCGGCTCGATCCTGAGCGACCGCCTGTAAAATAGATTCGCGCAATGCCGGGCTGACCCGCTCGTCCGCATCAAGCCAAAGAACATAATCGCCGCTGACGTATTGTTGCGCCAGTTGACGTTGCTTGCCGAATCCCTGCCAATGGGTATTGCGATAGAATTTCGCGCCGTAACTGAGAGCGATAGATTCCGTTTCATCGCTGCTTCCGCTATCCAGAATAATAATTTCGTTGACCCAGTCTTTTACCGTATCCAGACATAGGGCAAGATCGCGGGCTTCATTTTTTACAATCATCGCAACACTGATGGTCGGCATATTCTATTCCTTTTATACTTTAATTGAGAGTTCCGAGCTTTTAGCCGAGCGACAATCTCACTCAGGGCGCTATTTTAACACAGAAAGTTATGGAAAAAGTATTGCGCTTTCAGCGCAAAGCTAATATGCTCGAAACCGATATTGTCGCCTCCCGAGGGGGCGGTTGTTTTAAAAGGAATTTTTGTATCCGTCTGACTGCGGGGATGATCTATATGTTGAAAATAACGTGGAAATTTTTAGTTCTCTGTTTAGCATTATTATATTTGGGGGGGTGCGCTTCCAGTGAAGAGATAAATCGACAGGCCGCCTCAAGTTATATGCAAACACTGAATAAAGCGAAATATCAGGGGGTTCTGGATACCTCTTCGGCTACGGCAAAACGGATCCACAATGTATTTAACCGCATGCGCCCTTATGCCAATCAGGAAAATAAAACGGGCCAGTCTTTCAACTGGCAGATCGCCGTTGTCCAAAGTCGCGAGTTAAATGCCTGGGCAATGCCGGGAGGAAAAATGATGTTTTATACCGGATTGGTGGATACCTTAAAGCTTTCCGATGATGAAATCGCCGTAGTTATGGGACATGAAATGGCGCACGCACTGGAAGAGCATGGTAAGAAAAAAGCCAATGTAGGCACCGCCACCAATATTCTCGCTCAGGTGGCAAGTATCGCACTGGCTACCCAGGTCGGTACCGATGCCAGCGGTTTATTGGTGGGCATAACTAAAGATTGGGCGCTGGACAAACCTTATTCGCGCAGTGCAGAAACAGAAGCCGATGAAGTGGGGCTTATGCTGATGGCAAAGGCCGGCTATAATCCCGAGGCCGCACCTAAATTATGGGAAAAAATGAGAAAAGCTTCCGGCGGTTCGCAGGGCGTGCTGGCTTCATTATCTTCCACCCATCCGAGTGATGAATCCCGTCAGGAAAATCTGCAGCGCCTGATGCCGCAAGCACTGGAACTGTATAATGGCAGTAAAAAACGCTGAAAAAACGCTGGAAAAAATGCTGATAGAGTAATAGGAAAGGGGCCGAGGCCCCTTCCTTATGGAAAATATTGAATATTTTTGTCTTTAAAGCAACGATCGATAAAAGCTTTCAGTCTGGCGTTGGTACTGCGTTGTTTTTTATGTAGCGGCAGCTGTCGCCAGTTAAATTCTCCGAGCTGCGCGATACATTGAGACAGAGACAGGTCTTTAAGCCGGGCATTAACTAAAAATTCCGTAATAAGTTTATTCCATTCGCCTTTATTTCCCCAATAATGCCCGATAATTTCGGTGCAGGGTTGTAACTCCATGCTATGTTCCAGGGCGAGGGAAAAAGCAAACTGCTCGACCAAACGTCGTGGGCAGTCGGTGGTACAAATTTCATCGCATAATCGTAGTGCCAGAGCGATAGTCTCTTTGGCTTTATCCGCCGGCAGAGCTATAACTCCGGCATTCCACATGGTACTTTGCGCTCCGATATCCAGGCCGGCAAGCCGAGAGCCTTGTAAACTGCGGTACATATTGCGCAAGGTTTTATCGGTTTTATCTCCCAAGGCGCATTCGCGTTTATGCATTAAGCCGCCGCCCCGTTGTAAATGACGGTACAGCGGCGCTATTGATCCGGCCAGAAAGGTATCGCTGTCGATATAGAGCAGATGTTGCGTCGGATAGCATTGTTGCGCTCGTTCTAAGGCTTTAATTTTTATTCGCCAGAAGAATCCGCTCTCTCCCTGCCATTCGCGCAATGTTTGCGCATCTATATGAATAAATTCCACCCGCTCCGCCAGAAAGGTATAAAAATCGGAACGGTCGGTAACTATAATTACTCGCTTAATCAGCGGATCCTTAAGGAAACTGAGGATGGCGAAGTTTGCCTGATAATGGTTTTCCGCTTGCGCTCCGAATGCTAATAGCAGCAGATTCATATCAATTCTCCAGCCATTCAGGTTTTATCTGTTCAGGTTTGATTTCATTGATCGTTTGTCGGTAACGCAGAATATGAGTGGTATTTTTACTGTTCGGATGCCAGTGTTTGAAGTTTTCCTGATCTTCACTATAAAAACCGATAAGCGGCTTATTTAAACCGACGGCAATATGAATTGTTGCCGTATCCGGTGAAATTAATAAATCGCACTCTCTGATATATTCGATGCAGTCAAAAATCGTCGTCATTTCAGTATCGATAATAACCCCTTTGAAAGGGGCGGCAAGGGCGCTTAAGTTTTTACTGACTTCCGGATAACTTAGTAGTAGGACGGGCTTTTGTGTATGTGCATTCAGATAATGCAGCAAAGCGGTAATTTTCTCCGGATTAAAGCGGCGTGCCGAACCTTGCCCGTAACAATTAAGAGCGATAAATTCAGATAATTGGTTTTTAGCCAAAAACTCTTTCACCCGCTGAGCGCTATCTTGTCGGTAAGGAATATCATAAGTGTTATCTATTTTGTTAAAACCGGATAATTGCAATGCTCGGGTATAGACTTCGGAAAAATGTAAGTCTGCATCGGTAATATTTTTATTGAAAATTTTATAATCTTTTTTCAGATAACCAATGTTTAGTGGCGCCTTTATCAGGCGTAACAATAATAGGTCGCGATTACGCAGCAGAACCGTCGGATCGATAACGGCATCATAATGAAAAAATCTGCCTAAATTCAGACCGCACTTTACCATCGAAATAATGCTGCGTTTTTTGAGTAGGTGCAATTGATCAATATAAGGATTGGCTTCGAAAAGATATGCGTTTTTTTCCGTACAGACGACACCGATATGGCTGTCCGGATATTGTTTTTTGATTTCTCGGAAAACAAAGGAGCTGACGATATAATCCCCGATTTTACCATCATGGCGTAAAAATAAAATCTTACCTGGCGGGGTGGTTATTTCAAGGGGCGGTGTTCCTCTGTCAAGAAAATATTTTCCGATAGAAAGACGAATCCGACGTAATTTTTGTTTGATACTCATATTAACTGCGCTGTTCTATGGCGTCTATTTCTGATGCGTCCGAACTGAGAAAAATACAAGGTGGTTCTACACCATAGGCACGAATACCGGTCATTTGAATCGCTCCGGTTAAAAAATCCGATGGCATTCTTAGCGGATAGGCATGTTTCAGCAGTAATTTAGCACCGTCCAAGGTAAGATAATAGGCCGTTGTGCTAGTAATAGTGCGTTTAGAATGTTTGGACGGATAGCGATAACGTACTAAATGATAGCCTTCGACCAGTTTACGTTTTAGCGGCCAGAATTTAGCTTTACCGTGATAAAAGTGAATAATCTGCTTGCGGGCAGGAACCTTGCGCAGCGCATCGGTTACAATACGTTCGAAATAATGTGAAACAATGGCATCGTCTTCCAGAATAATCGCCTCGTTAATCTTGTTTTGAACAATATGTTCATACACACCGATATGGCTTAACGCACAGCCGATTTCTCCCCGTCGGAGCGGATGTCTGGCGGCATAACGCTGCGGATAAAAATGGTAATCCACATTATTTAGCTGTTCCTCGCTCAGTTCTCCTCCGTTGACGGCATCAAAAAACTGAAAGGGAATATTTAGCCCCTGCATACGCAGAGCAATAGTTTCTCTGCGCGGGGAGTCTTTCAGGCTGATAATAAAAATCGGTGGCAACGACATGGTTCGGCTCCGCATATAATTAACCCCCGCAATGGCAGGGGTTAAAAGCTAACATTCAAATTATTTTTTCGCACCAGGAATGTTGAAACGTTTATTGAAACGTTCTACTCGGCCGCCGGTATCTACGACGCGCTGTTTACCGGTATAGAACGGATGGCATTTGCCACATACGTCCAGACTGATGTCTTTACCCACAGTTGAGCGGGTTTTGATCACGTTACCGCAAGAGCAGGTTGCGGTAATTTCTGCATATTCAGGATGAATACCTTTTTTCATAGGAAACCTCAATTTGAAGCCACGCCGCTATCAGGACTGTTTCACCCGACACCGCATGTGATTAATATTACGCCGCTGTAACGGCACGTTTATATTTAAGACCGCAAATTATACCGAAAAAAACGGATTATTCAAGCCTGAATTACGGTTATAATACAGGCTTGTTTTCGGGCGGTAGACATACGGGTTTCCGTCTTTTATTGGTGTTTTTCAGGGATTTGGTTATGCAGCTTGTTCGCGTCGCATTGGCGCTGCCGTTGATGCGCTTATTTGATTACCTGTTGCCTGCAGGGCAACGACGCCCTCCGCTGGGCGCTCGGGTAAGGGTACCTTTCGGCAGGCAGCAGAAAATCGGTATTCTGGTAGATTTTCCCGCCGTCAGCGAAGTGGAACCTTCGCAACTGAAGCAGCTGTCCGTCGTTCTGGATCAACAGAGTCTGTTCGCTACGGAAATGTGGCATATGTTGAATTGGGCGGCGGGATATTATCAGGCGCCGCTGGGCGAAGTGCTTTTTTCCGCCTTGCCTAGCAGATTGCGGCGCGGGGAAAGTGCGGCGGAACAAACGAAAATCTTATGGAAAATAACCGCACTTGGCCGGCAGGCACTGAGCGGCGGCGAACTCAGCCGTATGAAAAAACAACAAGAGGCGTTGCAAGCCCTTTGTCAGGCACCGTTGGAAAAAGGTAATAACACCTTTGCAACTTCAATTTGGGCCAAATTAAAGTCGAAAGATTGGGTACAGGAAGTTATTGAAGAAGCCGATATTATTCCCTGGCACCAATCCGCGGCCAATATTGTGAATCCGGGGGAACGTCTGAGTTTAAACAAGCAGCAGGCACTGGCTTTAAGCCAGCTGATCTTTCATCAAGGATTTGCCGCCTGGCTGCTGGAAGGGGTAACGGGATCGGGGAAAACAGAAATTTATCTGCAACTCATCGAGGAAACCTTAAAAAAAGGTTGCCAGGTATTGGTATTAGTGCCGGAAATCGGTTTAACGCCGCAGACCTTACAACGTTTTCGCGCCCGTTTCAGTTTGCCCGTCGATGCCTTGCACTCCGAATTAAACGATACTCAGCGTTTACAGGTGTGGCAACGGGCACGAAGCGGACAAAGCGCAATTGTGATAGGTACCCGCTCCGCTTTATTTACCCCCTTTGAGCGCCTCGGGCTTATTGTGATCGATGAAGAACATGATCCTTCCTTTAAACAGCAGGAGGGCGGTTGGCGCTATCATGCCCGCGATTTGGCGGTGCTCTATGCAAAACAACAGAATATTCCGGTATTGATGGGCTCTGCGACCCCCAGCCTGGAAAGCCTGCATAATGTGGCTAGGGGGAAATACCGCCATCTCGTATTAAGTCAACGAGCCGGTTCGGGAAGCCGCCTTAGCCATCAATTGATTGATTTGAAAGGTCGCCTCGTGCATAAAGGTTTATCGGAAACCTTATTGCGCAAAATGGGGGAGCATCTGGAAAAAGGTAATCAGGTATTGTTATTTCTGAACCGACGCGGTTTTGCTCCCGTGCTACTTTGTCATGAATGCGGTTGGATGGCCTCTTGTCCCCATTGCGATAAGACTTACACCTATTACCATCATCAGCGGATTTTACGTTGCCATCATTGCGGCGGACAACATAGGGTACCGATGCAATGCCGGGATTGCGGTTCAACCCATTTGATCACCACCGGGTTGGGTACCGAGCAGCTGGAAGAAATGCTGAGTAGCCGCTTTCCACAATTCGGGATTACTCGCATCGATCGAGATACTACGGCGCGCAAAGGGCATTTGGAACAGCATTTAAGCGATATCCGCCAAGGGAAAAGCCGTATTTTGATCGGCACTCAGATGCTGGCTAAGGGACATCATTTCCCCGATGTAACCTTGGTGGCGCTGGTAAATGTGGACAGTGCGTTATTTTCTTTGGATTTTCGCGCCGAAGAACGCTTAGCGCAGCTGTATGTACAGGTTGCCGGACGAGCCGGACGGGCGGGCAAACCCGGTGAAGTTATTCTGCAGACCCATTATCCAGAGCATCCTTTGCTGCAGTTATTATTGCAACAGGGCTACCCGGCGTTTGCCCGTCAAGCTTTGCTTCAGCGTCAGAGCATGGGCTTACCGCCCTTTAGTGCGCAGGCGTTATTTCATGCCAGAAGCCGGAACGAAGCCGATGGGGAGAAAATGTTGCAGCAGTTGGCGGACTATTTTCTGCAATCTAAGAGGGAAAAAAATATTAGCGGGTTGGAAGTGCTGGGGCCGATGCCGGCTCCCTTGGCTAAAAAGTCCGATCAGTTTCGTTGGCAATTGTTGCTACAACATCCTTCAAAAGGCGTGTTACAGCATTTGCTGACAGATTTCCAATCCCATTTCGAACCGAAATTTTCCTCGGTGCGTTGGTCGTTGGATGTGGATCCTCTTGATCTGAGTTAAAAAGGCTAGTCAATAAGTTTAAACTTAAGTAGAATTAGCCTATTTTTGTATTCGTTAAAACAGTAGAGATAAGTTATTGTGGTGCAACGTGATTATGCTGTGCGCAGCAATTCGAGAAAAAAGAAGAAAGCAGGCGGATTAAATAAGCCCGTTTTGTTATGTATTGCCGTGATTCTGGTGGTTTGTTTTGCGGCGGGCTTGTATTTATTAAAGGAAAAAGCGCAAGAGGGTGTAGCTGTCGAACGTACGACGGATAATAAGCTGGTGCCGAAAAGCCAATTGCCGAGTCGGCCCGAGGAAGTCTGGTCTTATATTAAAGAACTGGAGAGCCGTACCGTACCGACCGATGCGGCTCAGAGTGAACGGAATCTGCAGTTAAGTGATAAGCAGAAAGAAGAGTTATTGCGTCTGGCTGAAAGAGAAAGACAGCAGGCGGAAGAAAAAGCGAAAAAAGCCGAGGCGGCTGCAAACAGACAGGAAGAGATTACGGTACCTGTAGAATCCGCACGTCCGGCACAGCAAAGCAGCGTTAGCGGAGAAGAGCTTGCGGCAGCGGAGCAGCGCAGAAAAGAAGAGCTGAAAAGAAATGAGCAGTTGAAAGCCGAGGCCGCAAAAAAAGCGGAGGCGGTAAAAGAAGTGAAAAAAACGGAAAGTGCTAAAAGCGCAAAATTCGGTCTACAATGCGGTGCTTTTAAGAACAGGGAGCAGGCGGAAAATCTGCAGGCCCGTTTAGTGATGACGGGGTTAAATGCCCGGGTCAACCCGAGTGCCGACTGGAATCGGGTAGTTATCGGGCCGATTGGCGATCGCAGTGCGGCATCCGCCGCTCAGAAACAGGCGGCAGCGATAACCGGCTGTGTAATTATCGGTATGTAGGAAAAAATAAGCGCGGGTTAAGAAAAAATTAATTTTTTCGGTTTAGGCTTTGCCATAGGGCCGTTGTCTTATCTGCATAAAACTTATGCCGTGCCAGGCGCATTAATTAAAAAGCATAAAAATATAAAGAGCGGTCAAAAAAATTTGTTTTTTTGATCGCTTTTTTCTTGCCTAAAAGAAAAAAATACATAAAATGAACGAACGTTCATTCATCCACCGGTATTTATCTTTATTTGTTGATATTTTATGCGTAAATCTCAAACTGAAAATGATATGACGGGGCAGATTTTTGCCGCTACGGAGCGATTAATGGCAAAAGACGGATTACATCACCTGTCGATGCATAAAATTGCCAAAGAAGCGAATATTTCTCCCGGTACTATCTATATTTATTTTAAAAGCAAGGAAGAGTTGCTGGAGCGTTTTGCTTGGCAGGTGTTCGTTTGTTTTGAAGAGGCGGTGAGGCTGCATTTGGATGAAAACGCCTCTTTTTTCGTACAGTATCGCCAAATGTGGCGGAATGCCTGGACGTTTTTACTGAATAATCCGAATTTCGTGCAGAATCTGCGACAGTATCAGTTATTACCCGGTTTTGAAAATATTTGTAAGAAATTTGAAACAAACAGCGTCTGGCATAACTTTTGTCAAAGGGCAAAAACGCAAGGCGTTGTTTGTGATTTGCCGGCAAGTATTTTATTTTCATTGGGATTGGAAATCCCAATGAATTTAGCGTTCAGACAGCTATATTTTAAGGAAGTTATATCTGATGAACGGTTGGATGAAATTATTGAAAGAACCTGGCGTTCTTTTCAGAAATAACATGTATTAAGGCTTACGGAGTGTTTTATGAGTCAAGTTGAAACGAACAAATCCAAGCGTGCTTCTGCATTCTGGTTAAAGGCGGGATTAATTATCGCCTTACTGATTGTGGTGGGCGTGATCGGGTTGAATATTGTTAAAGGGCTGAGAATGAAATGGAAGATGGAAAGTGCGCCCGAGCCTTCCAGCCCGGTAACGGCAATGACGGTAAATTATCAGGAATGGACGCCGGTAATAGAAACCACGGGATTGATTCGTCCGAATCAAGGCGCGATGCTGAGTGCGGAAGCTGCAGGTACGGTGAAGAAGATTCTGGTGGTGTCCGGTCAGAAGGTTAAAAAAGGCGATTTACTGGTGGAGTTGGATTCAGAGGTAGAAACCGCAACTTTAAAGGCTTCCGAGGCTCAATTGCCGTCGGCGCGTTTAACTTACCAACGCTATGCCAACCTGTTCCGCTCAAAAAGCGTATCACAACAGGAATTGGATAATGCTAAGGCGACCTATGACGAGCTGACAGCTAATATCAGCGCATTGAAAGCCTCTATTGAACGACGCAGAATTTTGGCGCCTTTTGATGGGGTTACCGGTATCGTGCAGGTAAATGAAGGTCAATATGTAACCACAGGTACTAATATTGTACGGGTCGAAGATAACAGTGAGATGAAAGTGGACTTCTCCATTTCTCAGAATAATTTATCCGACTTACATATAGGTCAGAAAGTTACCGCCACTTCGGACGCCCGTCCCGGCGAAACCTTCCAAGCTTTGGTAACGGCAATAGAGCCTGCGATTAATAAGTCTACCGGTTTGGTGGATGTGCAGGCCACCTTTATTCGCGAAGACGGCAGTAAATTATTATCCGGTATGTTTACTCGTTTACGTTTGGCATTACCGACGGAAAAAAATCAAATCATTGTGCCTCAGGTTGCTATCACCTATAACATGTACGGCGAACTGGCTTATGTGCTAAAACCGCTTTCCGATGAAGATAAGGCGAAACTGGAAGGTAATCCTGCCCTGGATAAAATGTATCGGGCCCAGCAGATCACCGTATTTACCAAAGATAGACAGGGAATTTACGCCCAGTTAAAAGGCAATGATGTGAAAGCCGGCGATAAAATCGTTACCGGCGGGCAGCAACGTTTAAGTAACGGCAGCCTGGTCGTTGTAGCGGATAAGGAAGGCGTCGGCACCTCTCAACCGGCTGAAAAAACAAATCTTTGATTTCAGTTCGCGGAGTATTGAATGAAATTTACAGATATATTTATTCGCCGTCCGGTGATGGCGATTTCTATCAGCCTGTTGATCGTGATTCTCGGTTTGCAGGCGATTTCTAAGCTGACCGTGCGCGAATATCCGAAAATGACCACAACGGTGATTTCGGTATCCACTAGTTATCCGGGAGCTGATGCCAGTCTGATTCAGGCATTTGTAACCTCTAAACTGGAAGAAGCCATTGCTCAGGCAGATAATATCGATTATTTATCTTCCACCAGCAGTCCGAGTTCCTCTTCCATCACGGTCAAAATGAAGCTGAATACGGATCCGAATGCTGCGTTGGCGGACATATTGGCGAAGGTTAACTCCGTACGTTCCGAGCTGCCTTCCGGTATTGAAGATCCGAGCATTACTTCTTCGACCGGCGGTTCGGGGATTATGTATATCAGCTTTGTTTCCGATAAGCTCAGCTCCAGTCAGGTAACGGACTATATCGAACGTGTGGTTAAGCCGCAGCTGTTTACCGTTGAAGGGGTGGCGAAAGTCGAAATTTACGGTGCGGCGGAATATGCGATGCGTATCTGGTTGGATCCGCAGAAACTGGCAGGACAGAATCTTTCCGCTACCGAAGTAATGACCGCGCTGTCCAACAATAACGTGCAAACTGCGGCGGGTAGTGCCAAGGGTTACTACAATATTTATAAAAATAAAGTGGAAACCACTACAAAAAGCGTAGAAGAACTGGGTAACCTGATCGTTTATTCGGACGGGGATAAACTGGTGCGTCTGCGTGATGTGGCGGATGTGGAGCTAAATAAAGAAAGCGACAATACCCGCGCAACTGCAAACGGTGCGGAAGCTGTGGTTTTGGGTATCGAACCGACGGCTACCGCCAACCCGCTGACAGTCGCAGGCAATATCAGACCTTTATTCGACAGTATTAAACAGAATTTACCGGACAGTATCAAAGGTGAAATTCTGTACGATAAAACCATTGCGATTAACAGTTCTATCAATGATGTTATTCATACCATCGGCGAAGCGGTATTAATCGTTTTAGTGGTAATTATGATGTTTATCGGTTCGTTCCGAGCCATCCTGATTCCGATTATTACCATTCCGATCTCTTTGATCGGGGTAATTATGCTGTTGCAGATGTTTGATTTCTCCATCAACCTGATGACGCTATTGGCATTAATTCTTGCCATAGGTCTGGTGGTGGACGATGCCATCGTGGTACTGGAAAATGTGGACCGGCATATTAAAGAAGGGGAAACTCCGTTCCGCGCTGCGATTATAGGTACCAGAGAAATTGCCGTGCCGGTTATTTCCATGACCATTGCATTGGTTGCGGTATATTCTCCGATGGCGTTAATGGGCGGAATCACCGGAACCCTGTTTAAAGAATTTGCGCTGACCCTGGCCGGAGCAGTACTGATTTCCGGGGTTGTGGCACTGACTCTGTCGCCTATGATGTCGAGCAAAATGCTAACCCACGAAAGTTCCAAACTGGAAGAACGGGTAAACCGCACTTTAACCAAGATTACCGATATTTACAGTAATATTCTGGGGCTGGTTATGCAGACCCGTAAACTGGTACTGGTATTTGCGGCGCTGATATTCCTCTCTTTGCCCGTAATGTTTAAATTCCTGTCCAGCGAATTGACGCCTACGGAAGATAAAGGGGCCTTCCTGGGAATGGCGACTGCACCTGCTAACGTTAATATTGACTATGTACAGGATGCGGCGAAGCAGTACGAAGCTTTATTAAACCAACTGCCCGAAATGCAGTATTCGCAAGTGATTGCCGGTGCGCCTAATACCAACCAAGCATTGATTATCGCCACCTTAAAGGATTGGAACGAGCGTGAACGTTCCCAAAGCGAAATTATGGCGGGCTTAAACGTACAGGCGGCAAGTATTCCTGAGATTTCCGTTTCCGGCTTCTCTTTCCCGGAAATTGATACCGGCGAACAGGGACCTCCGGTCGTCTTTGTACTGACTTCACCGGGCTCGACCAGAGATTTGGCGGATACGGCCGCGGACTTTTTAGCAAAAATCAAACAGTCCGGATTGTTCGCTTATTCCCGCTTAAGTCTGGAATTTAATACCGCACAGACCAACATTAAGGTAGATAAGGAAAAAGCGGGTTCTTACGGCATCACCATGCAGCAGATCAGTACCACATTAAGTAGCTATCTGTCCGAAGCCACCATTACCCGAGTGGATATCGACGGTCGTGCTTATAAGGTGATTTCTCAGGTAAAACGGGATAAACGCCTATCGCCGGAAAGTATGAAAAATTATTATATCTCCGCCTCTAACGGAATCAGCGTACCTTTATCCAGCCTGATTAGTATGGAGCTTGAATCCCAGCCTTCTTCGCTGGCGCGTTTCAGTCAGTTGAATTCGGCCGAAATCGAACTGGTGCCGTTGGTTACCGTGGGTGATGCTATCGCATGGTTGCAAGAAGCTGCCAAGGATTTACCGCAGGGATACAGCTACGACTTTAAAGGCGAAGCCCGTCAATTGGTACAGGAAGGTAATGCGCTTGCCACAACCTTTGTGCTGGCGGTGGTCATTATCTTCCTAGTATTGGCGATTCAGTTCGAATCTATTCGCGATCCAATGGTGATCATGGTATCCGTACCTCTGGCCATTAGTGGTGCGTTATTAATACTGAATCTCCTCAGCTACTTCGGCGTGGCGGGAGCAACCCTCAATATTTATTCCGAAGTGGGACTGATTACGCTGGTGGGCTTAATTACCAAACATGGTATTCTGATGTGTGAAGTTGCGAAAGAAGAGCAGCTCAATCACGGCAAGAATCGAATCGAAGCCATTACGGCGGCGGCGCGAGTTCGTTTACGTCCGATTCTGATGACCACCGCAGCGATGATCGCCGGTTTGATTCCGTTGTTATACGCTTCGGGTGCCGGCGCGGTGATGCGCTTCAGTATGGGGGTTGTAATTGTGGCGGGACTTGCCATAGGTACATTGTTTACCCTGTTCGTGCTACCGGTGATTTATTCCTATGTAGCCAGCGAACATAAACCTTTACCTGTGTTTGAAGAAAATCCTGCAGCAGGTAACGGCACCCATTAATTAAAAGGAAAAACTTCCGCATTTCAGACCGCACTTGATTTAAAGTGCGGTCTTTTTTTGCATATTTTTTATCTGAAATTCAGCTTGAAAAGCCCTTGCCGCCGCCCAATATCTAAAGGCGCAAAACCTATTATTCAAAATTTTGGAGCGCCGCTTATGCCTTTGTTTATTTTTCTGCTGTTTGCCTTTTTATTTATCTATATCGAATTATCCCTGATCCTCTGGCTGGGGGATTTAATCGGTGCTTTCGGGGTTATTCTGCTATTAATCCTATCCGCCTTGATTGGTATCGGCATGATTAGAACTCGAGGCTGGTACAGCGTTATCGGCGTAAGGCGACAAATCGCCCGGGGTGAAATTCCGACGCGTTCATTGCTAAAATCCGGACTTTGGATCGGCGCGGGAATATTGTTTCTGATCCCGGGATTTGTAACGGATCTATGTGCTGTTTTTCTGTTACTGCCGCCCGTAAGACTTGCCATCGAGCGTTTTATCGGCAAAGGTTTTAACTTTATCGGCGCTGCCTTCCGGCGTACTACAGGAGCGAGTTTTTATCGCGCTCGGGGGGACGGGGAGGATATTTTTGAAGCGGAGTATGAGAAAGAAGCGGATGAGGATAAAAAATTAAAATAATTGTTTTTTTGCTCTTGAAAGCCTATCTGCTATCCCCATATAAGGTTTTGTCGTTAATCATACTTTTAGTAATTTACAGAGGAAAATCCAAATGAATATTCGTCCATTACATGATCGTGTCATTATTAAACGTGAAGATGTGGAAACCAAATCTGCCGGCGGTATTGTTCTGACCGGTTCCGCCGCGACCAAATCCACACGCGCCAAAGTACTGGCGGTGGGTAAAGGACGTATTTTAGAAAACGGCAGCGTACAGCCGCTAGATGTTAAAGTCGGCGATACCGTTATCTTTAATGACGGCTACGGCGTGAAAACAGAAAAAATCGACGGTGAAGAAGTATTAATCATCTCCGAAAACGATATTCTGGCAATTGTTGAATAATAATATTTTGTTGCGTGCCGAAAGCGCGCTTCCACCCCATCAAAAATAAGGAAAAATAAAATGGCAGCAAAAGATGTAAAATTTGGTAACGACGCCCGCGTTAAAATGCTTAAAGGCGTAAATATTTTAGCCGATGCGGTAAAAGTAACCTTAGGCCCTAAAGGTCGTAATGTTATTTTGGATAAATCCTTCGGCGCACCGGCCATTACCAAAGACGGCGTATCCGTTGCACGCGAAATCGAACTGGAAGATAAATTTGAAAATATGGGCGCCCAGATGGTGAAAGAAGTTGCCTCTAAAGCGAATGATGCAGCGGGCGACGGTACCACCACCGCCACCGTATTGGCGCAGGCGATTGTCAGCGAAGGCTTAAAAGCCGTTGCCGCCGGTATGAATCCGATGGATTTAAAACGCGGTATCGATAAAGCCGTTAATGCCGTGGTTGCTGAGCTGAAATCGCTGTCCAAACCTTGCGAAACTTCCAAAGAAATCGAACAGGTAGGTACCATTTCAGCCAATACCGATAGCGTAGTCGGTCAATTAATCGCTCAGGCTATGGAAAAAGTGGGTAAAGAAGGCGTAATTACCGTAGAAGACGGTACAGGTCTTGAAGACGAATTAGCGGTTGTGGAAGGTATGCAGTTCGACCGCGGTTATCTCTCTCCATATTTTATCAATAAGCCTGAAACCGCAACCGTTGAGTTGGATAACCCGTATTTATTGTTAGTTGACAAGAAAATCTCTAATATCCGCGAGTTACTGCCGGTGTTAGAAGGCGTGGCCAAAGCAGGTAAGCCTTTGTTGATTATCGCTGAAGACGTAGAAGGCGAAGCCTTAGCAACCTTAGTGGTAAACACTATGCGCGGTATCGTAAAAGTTGCTGCGGTGAAAGCGCCTGGCTTTGGTGATCGCCGTAAAGCCATGCTGCAGGATATCGCTATTCTGACCGCAGGTACGGTAATTTCCGAAGAAATCGGTATGGAACTGGAAAAAGCGACCTTGGAAGATCTCGGTCAGGCGAAACGTGTGGTTATCAATAAAGATAATACCACTATTATCGACGGTATCGGTGATGAAGCTCAGATCCAGGGGCGTGTGGCACAGATTCGTCAGCAGATCGAGGAATCCACTTCCGATTACGATAAAGAAAAATTACAGGAACGCGTGGCTAAATTGGCCGGCGGCGTTGCGGTAATTAAAGTCGGTGCGGCAACCGAAGTGGAAATGAAAGAGAAGAAAGACCGTGTAGAAGACGCATTACACGCAACCCGTGCCGCAGTAGAAGAAGGTATCGTTGCCGGTGGCGGTGTGGCGCTGATTCGTGCTGCAACTAAAGTAGCGGCAAGTCTACAGGGTGAAAATGAAGAACAGAATGTCGGTATCAAACTTGCATTGCGTGCTATGGAAGCACCGTTACGCCAAATCGTTACCAATGCGGGTGAAGAGGCTTCTGTTGTTGCCAGCAAAGTGAAAGCGGGAGAAGGTAATTTCGGTTATAACGCAGGTACCGAACAATACGGCGATATGATCGAAATGGGTATTTTGGATCCGACTAAAGTAACCCGTAGCGCATTACAGTTTGCCGCTTCCGTTGCCGGTTTAATGATTACCACCGAATGTATGGTAACCGAACTGCCTAAAGAAGATAAGGCGGATTTAGGCGGCGCCGGCATGGGTGGCATGGGCGGAATGGGCGGTATGATGTAATCTCCCTCCGTTTTAGGATAAAAAATACCGGCAGTCCGAAAGGATTGCCGGTATTTTTATAGCCCTGCCACCAAGGGGGATAGCCTTAGCTATTCTTCTTTATTTGTTGCTGTTTGCTGATTTTGCTGCGCGCGCTGTTGCTTCTGCTGCATACGCCGTTTTTGAAAAAAACGACTGAGTTTTTCGCTACATTCCTGTTGCAGTACGCCGCCGCTGATTTCAACCTGATGATTCATCTTATAATCCTCGAAGAAATGGAAACGGGAGCCCACCGCACCGGTTTTGTAATCGGGCGCTCCGAAAACCAATCGTTTGATTCTGCTGTGCAAAATTGCCCCTGCACACATGGTACAGGGTTCCAAGGTAACATATAAGGTGGTATTTAATAAACGGTAATTGGACAGTTTCTGTCCGCCACGGCGCAGGGCAAGGATTTCCGCATGAGCGGTAGGGTCGGAGGTTACGATGGAAAGGTTCCAACCTTCGGCAAGAATATTACCCGCCTCGTCCACCAGTACGGCACCTACGGGGATTTCCCCTAAGGCTTCGGCTTTATCCGCCAGCTTGAGGGCATAAGCCATCATTTGTTGATCAAATAAAATCTGTTCCGTTTCCGACTGCACTTTTAGCTCCGAGGATTAGACCGAAAAAGGATATTTAATCGCTTCGTGGCATTCATAACCGATCACCTTGAAATCCTCCGTGGTTACCCAGGTTTCCAGATCCTCCAGCGTTTTTATATCCGGATTAATTTCCAGCTTCGGCGACGGGAAAGGTTCGCGTTTTAATTGGACATCGCGCATCAGTTCCAGCTGATCTTCGTAAATATGCGCATTTACGATTTTATGGTAGGCCATGCCCGCTTTCTTACCGGTAATCTGCGCCATTAGCGCCAAGAAGGTAAAGACCTGAATCTGATTGAAATTCAATCCCAGCGGCACATCGCAGGAACGCTGATAGCTGGTCAGATAAAGGGTATCGCCGAGCAGGGAAAAAGTATGGCTGTACATGCAGGGGCGCAGGCAGCCGAGCTCAAATTCACCGGGATTCAGGAAGGTAAGTATTTCACCGCGATCGTCAATACCGCGACGTAAATCATCAACGATTTTGCGCAGCTGATCTAGGCTTTCGCCGTTCGGTTTACGCCAGCGGCGTCCCTGGACGCCGTACACCCGTCCCATATCATCAACCCCTTTACGGTTAGGGTTGTTCAGCCAAGCGGGATTTTCATTGGCGTTGGCATCCCAAGTTTTGGCCCCTAGTTTACGGAAATCCGCTGCATTATCATAACCGCGCAAATAGCCCAGAAACTCAGCGATAGCGGCTTTCCAGTAACTTTTTCGGGTCGTGATCAGCGGAAACTGGTTAGCGGCCACATCATAGTTAAGATCCGCATTGATTACGGTTAAACAGCGTTTCCCTGTGCGCTGGTTATCAACCCATACGCCTTCGTCAATAATACGGCGACATAATGTCAAATACTGATGCATAGCTTTTTCTCCCCTCTGTATGTTTATGCTTTAATCTCGGTTTTATGCCGATAGGCCCAAAGCATAATAAGTCCGCCGAGTACTATCATTGGGGCGGACAGAATCTGCCCCATTGAAATATGTTGGCCGAAATATAAACCGAGTTGTGCATCCGGCTCACGGAAAAACTCGACGATAAAGCGGAATATACCGTAACAAAGCAGGAACAGACCGGCAACGGAACCTTGCGGACGGGCTTTACGGATAAACAGATTTAAAATACAAAACAGCACGACCCCTTCTAAAAAGGCTTCGTATAATTGAGAGGGATGGCGTGGCAGATAACCGCCGGAAGGGAATAATACCGCCCAAGAAACATCTGTTACTCTTCCCCATAATTCGTCATTGATAAAGTTACCGATTCGTCCCATTCCCAAACCGAAAGGAATCAGCGGAGCGACAAAATCCGCTACCGCCCAGAAGCGCCGCTGTTGCAGACGGGCGGTAATCAGCATGGCAAGGATTACCCCGATTAATCCGCCGTGAAAGGACATTCCGCCTTCCCAAACCCGGAAAAGGTAGGCGGGATCGGCCAGAAATAAATCCCATTGATAGAAAAATACATAACCGATACGGCCGCCTAAAAAAACACCGGCAAAACCGTTAAACAGCAGGCTGTCCACCTGTTCCGCATTCCATCCGCTGCCGGCACCTTTGGCACGGCGCAGGGCCAACCAGCGGGCAAAAAGAAAGCCGATTAAATACATCAGCCCGTACCAACGCAGGCTGAGCGGGCCTAAAGAAAAAATTACAGGATCAAATTGCGGAAACGATAAAAATTGAGCATTCATAAACTTCCTTTTTCTGTCAAACTAATCTAAAAACATATCTATTGCGATCACAATTAATAATAAGGCGAAGCAGCGCTTCAAAATCGGAACGGGTAAACGGCCGGTAACAGTGGCGCCGAGTTTAGAAGTGAAAAAAGATGTTATTGTAATTCCCAGTACGGCAGGCAAGTAAATATAGCCCAGCGACCATTGGGGCATATTCTGCAGATGCCAACCTCCGAGCATAAAACTGAGCATTCCGGACAGGCCGAGCAGCATACCGCAGAAAGCGGAGGAACCTATGGCTTTTTTCATATCGACACCGCGTGAATTCAGAAAAGGCACGATAAAACCGCCTCCGCCGATGCCGGCCATACTTGATGCGATCCCGATCAGGATACCGCCTATAAGGGAGGAGGTTGTGGTCAGTTGCTTATCTGCTTTTGCCGGTTTTATTGACAGTATCATTTTTATCGCCAGATAAACCACCAGGCAGGCAAAAAGCTTGCCGGAAATTTCTTTCGGCAGATTGCCGATAAACAAACCGGAAACAAAGGTGGCCAGCATAATGGTGGGGGCCAGAATTTTTACCGCCGGCCAGAGGATATTACCCAACTTATGGTGGCGTTGGGCCGAGGAAAAACCGGTAATGACAATGGTGGCAAAGGAGGTGCCGAGTGCGGTAGCCATTAGCTGCGCCTCAGGTACCCCTGCCATCGGCAACAGATATACTAATGCCGGCACCACGATAAGGCCGCCGCCGATACCGAACAGCCCGGCCAGAAAACCGACCAGGGCACCGACGCTTAAACAAATAATAAAAAAGCTTAGCATGGAGTGAAATTACCTTGTTCTACGTTTTTTGTGATGATTATGGCTTTTCGGATAAAAATTTCCTTTCTGCGCAGCGGAGGGCGCTCTGAGATTATCTTCGGCACTGGAAGCGGAGGTTAGCGCGATACCTTTGCCCGTTTCGAATAGGGCGGCGGCAAATTCTTTCATCGCCTTGCGGTAAACATCGCGTTTAAAGGAAACTACCTGACGAACCGGATACCAGAAACTGACCCAACGCCAGCCGTCGAATTCCGGTGAAGGGGTACGATTCATATCGATATTTTTTTCGTCGGAAACCAGTTGTACCAAAAACCAACGTTGTTTTTGCCCGATACATACGGGCTTGCTGTCATGGCGTAGCAGGCGTTTGGGTAATTTATAGCGCAGCCATTGGCGGGAAGCGTAAAGAATACGTACGTCTTTTTTAGTTAGCCCCACTTCTTCATATAGCTCGCGGTACATGGCTTGCTCGGGGCTTTCATTATCGTTAATCCCGCCTTGCGGAAATTGCCAGGAATTCTGTCCGTATCTTTTGGCCCAGAGTACTTGCTTTTTGCGATTACAAATTACAATACCCACATTCGGACGGTAGCCATCGAAATCGATCACTATCGCTCACCTTTACTTATCTTTTTTAATTTATTACTGGTCCCGAATTGTTTCATAATATGCCCTTTTGTACAAGTACGGGGCGGAGAAATCTGAAAAAGCGCACTTTTTTTGTCGGGTTTTTATCAACATTGTGAATAAAGCTGTGAATAAATTGATGATAAAGGGCGGACGGGGAAAAAATATTTTTTCCGCCAGCGGGAAAGAACGCTATCTCCGCGGCGTTGGGATCCTGATCTTGTATTTTTTATACGGCGGATCTCTTGACATTCCTAAGTGTTTGTTTTTATCTCTTGAGCTTGCTGGGATTCGAATATTTTTCAACCGCAAGGAAAGGCATTCGGGCGAGATATCTTCTGTTTGTGAGTTATTCAGGATTTCTGTGGATAACATTGTGGCTGAACGGAGAATAATAAAGAATGGAATGAGAAAGTTTTTTTTATTTTTTGAATTTATTTTATTAATTCTTTATTAATCAATTGGTTAGTGTTTTTATTGGATATGGGTGGAGAATTTTATCCCGGGGAAAATAGCCCGCTTATTTTTTAATCTGCTCTTGCGGATTGAGCGTTTAAAGGGGGCTTTCAATTTGTAGCTGTGCATAAATATCACTGATATTTAGAATCAGACAGGAGCGGATCAGTTTTTCTCTGCGCAATGCTTTGACCTGATAGAGCAGGGAAGTGGTGTCGCCGCTTGCGGGTTCAAGATTGAGAAAGGCATTGTTTTGCTGAAAATTAAGAGAACGGATAAATTCTAAAATCGGGGGATCGCTGAACAGGTATTCCTTTTCGTCGTTATTGAGCTGCTCTTTGAGACGGAGAAAAGCGTTAATATCTGCATAGACATTATGGCTGATTACTCCGAGACCGAGTAAAACCTTAAGACGTACGGAAAGGTCGGAAAGAGGGCCTGAATTAACAAACAGGGACTCAATCACCGATTCGACCACAAAATCCGTTTTGCGGAATACCCGATTGATTAAATTATCCACCGCTTCGTCAAAAATAGCCACCGAAGCGGTAATAAAACCTCGAATAGTTACGGCATCATTTAATTTTTCATAAATCGGCTCTTCGGCGGACACAGCTTATTCCTTTTATTTAACAGCTATCCATAGTCGCTTCGACCCGCGCCAAGCGGGCGGGTCGGGCGGATTATTTAATTTCATGGTAAATTGCAGCGATTTCCTCAATCAGACCTTCCTCCTGCAATTCGCAGTATTTTTGCAAGGTAGCTCTGACTCCCTTAGCGCACAGATAGTGCTGTAGCTCTTGGGCCTGAGGATCCTGTTCATTACGGTAATGTAATGCGGTGGCTACGGCGCGCATCAGATTTTGATGGGCTAAACCATATTCCAAAGTGCCGCGTAAGGGCTTAATCAGACGGTCATTATAGCTGAGTTTACGCAAGGGTTCACGTCCGACCCGATCTACCTCATCGGTCAGATAAGGATTGGCGAAGCGTTGCAGAATTTTTTCGATATAGGCGGAATGAGCTTGGGGATCAAAAGCATAGCGTTTGATTAATACTGCGCCGCTTTCTTGCATAACGGCTTTGACAAAAGCTTTGACTTCAGGATCTTCAATGCTCTCCCGCACAAAACGGTAGCCTTTCAGTTTACCGTAATAGGCGGTAACCGCATGACCGGTATTCAAGGTGAAGAGCTTACGTTCGACGAATGCCATCAGATTATCGGTTTTTTCCATCCCCTTGATAGTTGGAATTTCTCCTTTAAATTGGGTTTGATCCACAATCCATTCACTGAAAGCTTCAACGGTAACCAATAGGGGATCGGCTTCGTCCGCCTGTACCGGCGGCACGATGCGATCCACCGCACTATCCACAAAACCTATCAGGCGTTCCGCGCTGGCCCGGGCCTCCTGCGGTAAATGGGCGAATACCTGTTCTTTTAGGAAACTGGTGCCGCGTACCATATTTTCACAGGCGATAATATTTAAGGGACGAGTATTTCCCTGTGCCAAGCGAGCGAGAATTCCTTGTGCCAGGGTAGGGGCGATGATTTTCAATACGTTCGGGCCGACGGCGGTGGTAATAAGATCAACCTGAGTGAACAATGGGATTAAGCCGTCAATATCCTTGGAATTGATGGCGCTGATGTTATTGACTTCTTCCACCAGATCCAGGTTATCACCTACGATTTTTACTCGGTAACTGCCTTGAGAACGAAGTAAATCAATAATTTTTTCGTTCACATCGGCGAAGATAACCTTAATACCGCTGTCTGCCAATAGTTTACCGATAAAACCGCGTCCGATATTTCCGGCGCCGAAATGTAATGCTTGCATAATATGTTCTCCGAATAAAATTCGGCGCAGGGAAAAAACTGCGCCGTTTTTGACCGCTCTTTTAGGCTTTTAAGAGTTCCAGTACTTGATTTACATCATCGGTGCTGGTTAACAACTGAATAGCTTCTTCGCTATCCAAGGCATTGGTAATGGCGGCTACCACCTGAATATGTTCGTTGTTTTTCGCCGCAATGCCGATAACCAGTTTGGCGATGCTGTCTTCATCTTCGTCATTGAAAGATACGCCCTGGGGATACTGGCAGACCACAATCCCAGTTTTAATTACCGCTTCCTTGGCTTCCACGGTACCATGAGGTACCGCTACCCCTTCGCCCAGGTAGGTGGAAACCAGTTTTTCCCGCTCGAACATGGCGTCTACATAGCTCGGTTGCACGAAACCAGCTTTTACCAGCTGCTCGCCGGCAAAGCGGATCGCCTCGAATTTATCCTGTGCGCTCAGGCCGAGGAAAATCTGTTCGGCACTGAGGTTAAAGCCGCCTACAGTCTGTATTTCCGTGCGAGTCTGAGATTCGGTTGCTTGTGTTTGAACGGTTGCCTGAGGATCCTTTTTCAGCTTATTAACCAGGTCGTCGTAGAATTTGTTATCCAGGAAATTCTGTAAGGACAGATGGATTGCATTCGGTACTTGCTTTTTGGCACGTAGCGTTAAATCCTGATGCGTTATAATTAAGCGCGCGTCCCGAGGTAAATCGTTGATCGCACAATTTGTTACTTCCAGTACTAAGCCCGCTTCTTTCACTTTTTTACGCAGCATACTGGCTCCCATTGCGCTGGAGCCCATACCGGCATCGCAGGAAACAAAGATTTTATCCAGAGAACCGTAATCACCCCGGAGGTTAGCCGCACCCGCTTCTTTCATTGCTTTGGACGCAGCCTGCGCTTCTTCCAGTTTATTTGAATTGTCTTCTTTCTGAATTTTCAGGAAGAAAGCGGCAATCATGAAAGAAACCGCACAGGCAACGAGTACGGAGGCTATCACGCCGATAAAAGAGGCTTTCGGGGTCATTAGCAGAACGGCGAAAATAGAGCCGGGAGAAGCCGGAGAAACCAGACCCGCATTAAATAAGGTCAAGGTAAATACGCCGGACATACCTCCCGCAATGACCGCCAGCAGTAAGCGCGGATTCATCAGCACATAAGGGAAGTAGATTTCGTGAATGCCGCCGAAGAAATGGATAATCGCCGCACCGCCCGCCGTTTGTTTGGCGGAACCCTTGCCAAAAAGCATATAGGCGAGCAGAATACCCAAGCCCGGGCCGGGGTTTGCTTCAATCAGGAAAAATACGGATTGACCCATTTCCTGTGATTGCTGAATACCTAAAGGTGAGAAAATACCGTGGTTAATGGCGTTATTCAGGAATAGAATTTTCGCAGGTTCGACAAAAATGGAGGTTAGCGCCAGTAAATTGGCACGCACTAATACATCGACCCCCTCTGCCAGCAATTGGGACAGAGATTTTACGACGGGACCAACCACCCAGAAGAATAAAATCGCGAGCAGCATACCGATAATACCGGAGGAGAAGTTGTTAACCAGCATTTCGAATCCGCTTTTGATTTTTCCGTCCGCCCATTTATCAAAGGTTTTGATTGCCCAACCGCCGCTCGGACCGGCAATCATGGCGCCGAGGAACATGGGAATATCGGTGCCGACAATTACTCCGGCAGTAGTAATGGCACCTACTACGGCACCACGTTCGCCCCCTACCAGTTTACCGCCGGTATAGCCGATGAGCAGCGGCAGCAGATAGGTGATCATCGGGCCGACCAGTTTGGCTAGGGTTTCGTTCGGTAACCAGCCGGTGGGAATAAAGAGGGCGGTAATAAACCCCCAGGCGATAAAAGCGCCGATATTCGGCATAACCATATTGGACAGAAAACGTCCGAAACTTTGGACTTTGATTTTTGCATTTGCTGACAGCATATTGCACCTCAATTGGAAAGAATAAGATTTACTGCTCAACCCTATGGCGAAAAATAGCACAGGCAAAATTAAAGCAGAAATTTTTTAGTTAAAATATGTGATGATTATCACAATAAATTTTTAACGTATTTTTTACAAAATGTGATGCTTATCACATTTTTTATTAATGCAATCTTATTTTGTGATGCAGATCACATAAATTGCGTGTAAAAAAACAGCAAGTATTTTGCTCGATTTGCTATTCCTATTGTTCCGGCAAGGACTGTATTTCGCCGCTGCATATTGTTTTTTCCTCCGCACGGAAAGTGAAAACGGCAATTAGAAAATTTATTGAATACGCTTGCGGGAATTCTTGACTATAATGGGCAAAATTTTTAACTGAGAAGGCTATGAAAAAAGGACTCTTGATTTTGACCGCTCTTTTAGGTCTGAACGGTTGCGGTACTCTTGTTACCCTGCTTAATCCGGCTCAGCCATACAGTGCTTATGCCGGTACTAAATACGATTGGGAAATGGCGCAGAAATGGGGATTGCCTATTCTGGATCTGCCTCTTTCTTTTCTGCTGGACAGCCTGCTCCTGTCCACGTTGGCGGTACAGGAATAGGCTATGCAATTGAATCGGCAACAGCAACAGGCGGTAGAATATGTTTCCGGACCCTGTTTGGTTCTGGCCGGGGCGGGTTCGGGCAAAACTCGGGTGATTATTAATAAAATCGCCTATTTGGTGGAACAATGCGGCTATCTGCCCAAGCAGATCGCAGCGGTAACTTTTACCAATAAAGCCGCACGTGAAATGAAAGAACGTGTGGCTCATTCCATCGGTAAAAGTCAGAGTAAAGGGCTTATGGTTTCCACCTTTCATACCCTGGGTTTCGATATTATTAAACGGGAATATAAACAGTTGGGCTTTAAAGCCAATATGACCCTGTTTGATGAATATGATCAACGAACCTTACTAAAAGAGCTAAGTGAGGAATGGTTGCACCAAGACAAAGATTTGCTGAATGAATTGATAATGCAGATTTCGAACTGGAAGAACGATTTAATCTTAGCGGAGGCGGCATTGCAGGGGGCAAGGGAGCAAAAAATACAGGTGTTCGCCCAATGTTATGCCCGTTATCTGAATCAAATGCGCGCTTATAATGCGCTGGATTTTGATGATCTGATTATGCTGCCGACATTATTATTTCAGCAGCGCGAAGACATACGCCAGGCATGGCAAAACCGTATCCGCTATTTATTGGTGGACGAATACCAGGATACCAATACCAGTCAGTACGAACTGATTAAATTACTGGTGGGGGAGCGCGCCCGCTTTACCTTAGTAGGCGACGATGATCAGTCCATTTATTCGTGGCGCGGCGCCCGTCCGCAGAATATGATGCGGCTGCGCGATGACTTTTCAGCCTTAAAGGTGATTAAACTGGAACAGAATTACCGTTCCACCCGACGTATTCTGCATTGCGCGAATATTCTGATCGATAATAATCAGCATGTGTTTGATAAGAAGCTGTTTTCTCATCTGGGCGAAGGGGAAAAGATCCGGATTCTGGAAGCTAAAAACGAAGAACATGAAGCGGAACGGGTTGCGGGAGAACTGATCGCCCATCGCTTTAGTCATCAAACCAGGTATCGGGATTATGCGGTGTTGTATCGTGGCAATCATCAGTCCCGATTGCTGGAAAAAGTACTTATGCAAAACCGTATTCCTTATCGGATTTCGGGCGGAACTTCTTTTTTCTCGCGTGTCGAGATTAAAGATATGATGGCCTATTTAAGAGTGCTGGTAAATCCGGATGACGATGCGGCCTTTTTACGTATTGTTAATACGCCGAAGCGGGAAATAGGCGCGGTAACTTTAGAAAGGCTCGGCGCTCTGGCCCATAAAAAGCAAATCAGCCTGTTTGAAGCTATTTTTGAGCCGGATTTAATTCAGGAGATTACACCGAATGCCTATAACGCCCTGCAACACTTTGCCCGCTGGATTACGGCGCTAGGCGAGCAGGCGCAACGGGCGGATGCGGAAGAGGCCGTTCGTGATATGCTCTCTTCCCTGCATTATGAAGAATATTTGTACGAACAGGCAAATAATCCGAAAATGGCGGAAATGCAGAGTAAAAACCTGGCTACTCTATTCGGCTGGGTCGGTGAAATGTTGAAGGGAGATGAATTTAATCCGGCCATGAATCTAAGCCAGGTAGTCGCCCGCCTGACTCTACGCGATATGTTGGAGCGCGGCGAGGAAGAAGATGAAAGCGACCAGGTACAACTGATGACCCTGCACGCATCTAAAGGGCTGGAATTTCCCCATGTATTTATAATAGGAATGGAAGAAGGCATTTTACCTCATCAAACCAGTATTGAAGAGGATAATATTGAGGAAGAGCGACGTTTGGCCTATGTGGGAATTACCCGTGCGCAACAGAGTTTAAGCTTTATTCTGTGTAAAGAACGACGTCAGTTCGGAGAACGGTTTAAACCCGAACCCAGTCGCTTTTTACTCGAATTACCTCAGGACGATTTAATCTGGGAGCGGGACAAACCGCCGATAACGCAGGAGCAGCAACAACAGAAAACCAGTACTAATTTGGCGGGGTTGCGTGCGATGCTGAAACGGGAGAATTAGATCTGGTTAATTCGGAATGAATATTTTGTAGATAAATCAGGCAATCAATCGGCATTTTGGATTTATTTGCAAAAAATTATTTGACTTATTTACAGAAAAACGTATTATACCGCCCACAAACCGACGACGGTGAGATGGCCGAGAGGCTGAAGGCGCTCCCCTGCTAAGGGAGTATGCGGTCAAAAGCTGCATCGAGGGTTCGAATCCCTCTCTCACCGCCATTTACTCAGGGCACCCGTAGCTCAGCTGGATAGAGTACTCGGCTACGAACCGAGCGGTCAAAGGTTCGAATCCTTTCGGGTGCGCCATTTTAACTCATACTCTAGGGTTAAAAAGGCCAACAGGAAGTTATTGCAAGAGTAAATGAAAAGGTTGTATAATCCAAACCCAAATCAACGCACCCGTAGCTCAGCTGGATAGAGTACTCGGCTACGAACCGAGCGGTCAAAGGTTCGAATCCTTTCGGGTGCGCCATCTCAACTTCTTCGATATTTCAATTTTTTTCCATCTATTTCTGATTTTTATTATCTGTGTAACGGATCGTTGCTTATCGATTTAATAAGTATTTCGATGTTCTGAAAAAACTCCGGTTTTATACCGCTCTTTTGAATTTTCGGTCTTTTACTCCGGTTCTTCTGATTTATTGGCGATGGGCGAAAGTATCTGCGGTTGCGCCAGCGCCAGGGAATACCAGTTGGCAATCAGATGGGTTTGTTCGCTGTCCGGAATATCAAAAGGAATTAAACTGAGAATATCCTGATGAATGGCTAAAATATCGCCGAAACAAAGTGTACTTTTAATTTCTTCGAAAATATCCCGGTCCAGCGGACGGGCGCAGTAACCGCGCCTTATTCTACCCAGCGCCATAGCCAGATGAATCAACCCCATATTGATTTGATTGGTGGAGAGATCGGCGTGCCAATGTACGTGCAAACGATGCTGTACCCGCAGCGTAATTTCGATAATTTCATTGCTGATGAGCTGACGTTGCCTGATAAGCTCAAGGTGTAACAGAAGATCCATAGGCGTTGTATTTGGGGTCCGGAAATCTTACTTTATCTTAATTCCTACAAATTAGACAGTGCGGAAAGGATTAATTTATAGCAAAATAGACAACAAATCGGAAACAAGGAAATTTATATGCAGGCTCTTAATCTGATTAATCAATATCAAGGTTTAATCTTCGATATGGACGGTACCCTTATCGATACCATGCCCAGCCATGCTAAGGCTTGGGTAAAAGTGGGCGAATATTTCGGTTATCCTTTTCAGGGTGATGTAATGTACCGCTTTGCCGGCGCTTCGGTACATACCATTGCTTTGGAAACCATGAAGAAATACGGTATGCCGCTGGAGCAGGTCGATGAAGTCGTGGAAATGAAACGTCGTTTTGGGCGGGAGCTGTTAAAAAGCGAAGCCAGGCTATTGCCTGCAGCGGATATCGTAAAGCATTTTTTCAACCGCAAACCTATGGCTTTGGGAACGGGATCTCTGCGTCCGATAACGGATATGTTGCTCAATCGTCTTGATTTAAAGCATTATTTTAATGCGGTGGTAACCTCGGAAGATGTTGCCGCACATAAACCCGCCCCCGATACTTTTTTACGCTGCGCCCAATTAATCGAGGTGGAAGCCGAACGATGTCTGGTGTTTGAAGATGCGGATCTCGGCGTACAGGCGGGATTGGCGGCAGGTATGGATGTTTTTGACGTCAGAATCGGGCGAATTGTTAGGGATTGTTGATGTTCAGCAAAGTGAAAAAATGCTGAGAGGATTAACCCATCAGCCCTATTGCACACAATGGAAGGCGATGGATATGCGGTTTAAAGGACTTTTATAGGAATTTAATCCCCCGCCTTGCGATACGGAAAAACAAGCTCGCCTAATTAAAGCTATTTTAGTTAAAGAAAGGACGGCGGGATTATTGGCACGGGTTTATGAACGATGAACTTTGACTGGCTCTCTTGGCTGCAGATCGGGCAACAGCACGGCCCTTGCCTGATGTTTAGCAGTGCTTTTTTGAGCGCCACTTTATTGCCCGGTAATTCGGAGGTCGTATTTATCGGTCTGATGGCGGCGATTCGCTCCGGACAACCCGAGTATTTTTCTCCGGCGGCGCTGTTTTTGCTATTTACGGCAACTTTGGGAAATAGCTTGGGCGGTTTCACCAGCTATTGGTTAGGGCGTTTATTGCCCTCCTCCGGCCTGAGCCAAAAGTCCGGCGCAAAGCAACATTGGGTTATGCTGAAGCTGAAACGCTACGGGGCGGTTTTACTGCTTTTAGGTTGGTTGCCCGTACTCGGCGATATTTTTTGTAGTGCGGCGGGGTGGCTGCGGTTGCGCTGGTGTCTGGTACTGATTTTTCTGAGCTGTGGTAAATTTTTGCGCTATCTGTTTTTATTTTTTGCCTTGCCCCTTTAGTTTGACAATTGTGGTTTGAAACTAGAGAAAAAACATAAATCGCCGGAAATACAACCTATATATTCCGAGCCTAAAATGTGTAAAATATTTGCTACCATATTCGGTACCGGAAGGATTTGTTAATTTTATAATCCGCTGAAACCGAGCATAAAAAATGCAGCTCTTGAGGAGCGGCAAAATATAACCTAAGGAACCAATTTTTTTATTATATGAACAACGAAAGTCGTTCGGATAGTATGACAACAGAAAATTTGAAAAGTTCACATATTTTTTAAAAAAAAGGATCATATATGCCATTATTGGACAGTTTTAAAGTAGACCATACCAGAATGAATGCTCCGGCGGTACGTATTGCCAAAACAATGCGTACGCCGAAAGGTGATGATATCAGCGTATTCGATTTGCGTTTTTGCATACCTAATAAAGAAATTTTATCGCCTAAAGGGATTCACACATTGGAGCATTTATTTGCCGGTTTTATGCGCGAACATTTAAATGATGAAAAAACCGAAATTATCGATATCTCTCCCATGGGCTGCCGTACCGGTTTTTATATGTCCCTCATAGGTACGCCGAGCGAGCAGCAGGTTGTTTCCGCCTGGACGGCGGCAATGAAGGATGTTCTGGAGGTGAAGGATCAGAGCAAAATTCCCGAGCTGAACGAATATCAATGCGGCACTTATACGGAACATTCCCTGGAGGACGCACGTCAAATTGCACATAATGTGTTGGAACGCGGTATCGGGATTAACCGCAATGAAGATCTGCTGTTGGATGAAAAATTGCTAAATCCTTAATTAGTTATCCGTATGCGGATTATTTACTTTCGATCAAAAGGGTAAGATTATGACGACAATTGGTACGGCGTTAACGCCAAAAGCGACAAAAGTAATGATGTTAGGCGCGGGGGAACTGGGCAAAGAGGTTGTAATTGAATTACAACGACTGGGGGTTGAAGTTATCGCCGTGGATCGCTACGAGAATGCGCCGGCCCAGCAGGTGGCACACCGCGCCTATACTATTTCCATGTTGGATGCCGCCGCACTAAAAGCGTTGGTAGAAAAGGAAAAACCGGATTATATCGTGCCGGAAGTGGAAGCCATTGCGACTTCGGCTTTAATTGAACTGGAGCAGGCGGGGTTTAAGGTGGTGCCAACGGCCAAAGCCACGCAACTGACCATGAACCGTGAAGGGATCCGGCGTCTGGCGGCGGAAGAACTGAAATTACCGACTTCAAATTATCGCTTTGTGGATAATGCGGAAGACTTTCGCCGAGCGGTGGGAGAGATAGGTATGCCTTGCGTGGTCAAGCCGATTATGTCTTCTTCCGGACATGGTCAGTCGGTAATCAGAAGCGAAGGGGATATTGACAGCGCCTGGCAATATGCTCAGCAAGGCGGCCGGGCGGGGGCAGGGCGTGTCATTGTGGAAGGCTTTGTGCGCTTTGATTATGAAATTACCCTGTTGACGGTACGCCATATCGGCGGCACTTCCTTTTTGGCACCTATAGGACACCGTCAGGAAAACGGTGATTATCGTGAATCCTGGCAGCCGCAGGCCATGTCCGAAACTGCCTTGCGTAAGGCGCAGGATATTGCCGAAAAAATCACTTCCGCCCTCGGCGGACGCGGTATTTTCGGCGTAGAAATGTTTGTTTGCGGCGATGAGGTTATCTTTAATGAAGTTTCTCCTCGTCCGCATGATACCGGCATGGTTACCATGATTTCACAGGAATTATCCGAATTTGCTCTGCACGCCCGCGCAATTTTAGGTTTACCGGTGCCGGCGGAGATTCCTTTACTCAGCCCTTCCGCTTCCAAAGCGGTGGTAGTGGAAGGCACCTCCGAACAGGTATGTTTTGCCAACCTGGAACAGGTACTGGCGGAACCTCATACGGATATCCGCCTGTTCGGTAAAGGGAAAGTAGAGGGACACCGCCGTATGGGCGTGATCCTGGCCCGCGACCTGTCGGTACGGGAAGCTTTGGCAAAAGCCGTACGCGCCGCTGATAAACTACAGATTATCTTATAATGATTATCTCGCCCCTTTGCCGCTTGTAAATAGAAGGCGAGATACGGCAAAGGGGAAAAGAGCGGTCATTTTCAGCAAGGATTTTTTATGACGGAACAGATAAAGGAAACGGGGCCGACTATTGCACTGGTTGCCGGTGAAGTTTCCGGCGATATACTGGGCGCAGGTTTGATTCGCGCCCTAAAAACCACTTATCCCCAGGCCCGCTTTATCGGTATCGCCGGTAAACAGATGTTGGAAGAAGGCTGTGAGAGCATGGCGGATATGGAAGATATTGCGGTAATGGGACTGGCGGAAGTACTGAAACATTTACCGCGTTTACTGAAAATCCGTAAACGCCTGACCGAGAATATGCTGGCGCTCAGACCGGATATTTTTATCGGTATCGATGCTCCGGACTTTAATCTGCCGATTGAAGCAGCATTGAAAAGTGCCGGTATCAAAACCGTGCATTATGTCAGCCCCTCCGTTTGGGCTTGGCGCCAGAAACGAATTTATAAAATCGCTCGTGCGACGGATCTGGTACTGGCTTTTTTGCCCTTTGAAAAAGCCTTTTATGATCGTTTCCAGGTACCTTGCCGCTTTGTCGGGCATACGATGGCGGACAGTATTCCGCTTAAGCCCAATCGCAACGAAGCCTGCCGTATTCTAAATATTGATGAGCAACAAGGTTATGTGGCGATTCTGGTCGGTAGCCGCAGTGCCGAAGTGGAATTTCTGAGCGAGCCTTTCCTACAGGCGGCGCAATTGCTGAAAGCACGCTATCCCGATATTCGCTTTTTGGTACCGCTGATTAATGAAAAACGGCGCCGCCAATTCGAAGAGATTAAGGCGCGGGTCGCTCCCGAGCTTGAGATGATTCTGCTCGAAGGCAATGCCCGTCAGGCAATGATTGCGGCGGAAGCGACATTGTTGGCTTCCGGTACCGCGGCGCTGGAATGTATGTTGTGTAAGTCGCCGATGGTGGTAGGCTATCGTATGAAAGAACTGACCTATTTTTTAGCCAAGCGCTTAGTGAAAACCAAATATATTTCGTTGCCCAATCTGTTGGCGGACGAAATGCTGGTACCGGAACTGATTCAACAGGAATGCAACGGCCCGCAGCTGGCGGAAGCTATCGCCCCTTATTTAGCGAGGGACAGCGAGGGACTATGCCGGCGAGCTTCTCTGATTCAACGCTTTACGGAACTGCATCGGCTTATTCAATGTGATGCGGATAAACAGGCGGCTCAGGCGGTAACGGATCTTTTACAGGGCAAAAAATATGACGGATAAGTTTGTATATCCGCCGAATATCAAGCTGATAGCCGGTGTTGATGAGGTGGGGCGAGGCCCGCTTGTGGGCGCCGTGGTTACGGCGGCGGTCATCCTTGATCCCGCCCGCCCGATTGAGGGATTGGCGGACAGTAAAAAACTCTCACATAAAAAGCGTTTGCTATTGGCTCAGGAAATTAAAGATAAGGCGCTGGCATGGGCCTTGGGGCGTGCCGAAGCGGAAGAAATAGACCGCATCAATATTTTACAGGCGACTATGTTGGCGATGCAGCGGGCGGTGCAAGCCTTGTCAATTCCGCCTCAGTTGGTACTGGTGGACGGCAACCGATTGCCCAAACTAAGTATACCGGCACAGGCGGTGGTTAAGGGTGATAGCAGGGTGGCGGAGATCAGCGCCGCCTCTATTTTGGCTAAAGTAACCCGAGATCTGGAAATGGAAGCATTGGATAAAAGCTTTCCCCAATACGGATTTGCCCAACACAAAGGGTACCCTACCGCCCTGCATCTGGAAAAATTAGCCGAATTCGGTGCGCTGCCTCAACATCGGCGCAGCTTTGCACCTGTTCGTCGCCTGTTGAATAACGTATAATCTTGAATCGGACGGAATTTTTTAATGCTTGAAACGGGGCAGTCTATGAGCGAACGCTTACTCGGTTGGGTTAATATGCCGCTATTTTGGGTAATGATTTTACTGGCTACGGCAATTTTGTTGTTTATCCGCAATAAAATCCGTATGGACGTAGTGGCGTTACTGGTTATGCTGGCATTCTGCCTGAGCGGCATTCTGACGGTGCAGGAAGTGTTCGCCGGTTTCAGTGATCCCAATGTTATTTTGATCGCCTTATTGTTTATTGTGGGCGAGGGACTGGTACGCACCGGAGTGGCTTATCAGGTAAGCGAATGGCTGATGAAGGCGGCCGGTAACAGCGAAACCAAAGTATTGGTGTTACTGATGCTAGCCGTAACCGGATTAGGCTCCTTTATGAGTTCGACCGGGGTGGTAGCGATTTTTATTCCGGTGGTACTGGTCATTTGCCGACAGATGAATATTTCGCCGAAACGATTGATGATGCCTCTGAGTATTGCCGGTTTGATTAGCGGTATGATGACTCTTATCGCTACCGCCCCTAATCTGGTGGTAAATGCCGAGTTGGTACGTGAGGTGGGGATTCGTTTCAGCTTCTTTTCATTTACCCCGATCGGATTGGTGGTTTTGTTGCTCGGCATTATATATGTATTACTGACCCGGCGCTGGTTGGGAGGCGATAATGAACAGGCTCCGGATTTAACCAGTAAACGTTCCATTAATAATCTGATTGAAGAATACCAGCTGCGTGATCGTACCAAACGTTTTGTGGTAAGACCCGGCTCGACCTTTATTAATAAGCCGCTGGAAGCTCTTTCCCTGCGCTCCGATTACGGTCTTAATGTACTGGCGATTGAACGTTGGAAACGTTTTCGGCCGGTATTTTTAACCGCTTTCGGCTCCTCCGAAATTCGAGAAAAGGATATTCTGATTATTGATATCAGTAATCCGGAGCTGAATCTGGAAGAATTTTGCCGTCAGCATAATCTGGAACCCGCAGATATTCAGGGACATAGTTTTGTGGAACAGACTAAATCCATAGGTATGGCGGAACTTACGCCGGTGCCGGATTCGGACTGTATCGGTAAGTCGGCCATTGATCTACGTATCCGTACCAGTTACGGCGTCAGCCTGGTCGGGATTAAACGGGACGGTGAAATCTTAAATGGCAATCTGGCGGATATCAGCTTTAGGCTCGGCGACTTATTACTGGTGGTAGGAGAGTGGAGGGCCATTCATCAAATCCGTAATAATACCAAGGATTTCTTTGTATTAAGCTACCCTTCCGATATCAGCGCGGCGGTTCCCGCCGGCAGCCAGGCGGCACACGCGGTTTTCTCCGTGCTGACTATGGTCGTATTGATGGTAAGCGGTGTGGTACCTAATGTGATTGCAGCGCTGATTGCTTGTCTTATGTTGGGAAAATTCCGTTGTATCGATGCGAAAAGCGCTTATGACAGCATTCATTGGCCAAGCTTGATTTTGATTATAGGAATGATGCCTTTCTCCATCGCATTGCAGAAAACCGGCGGGGTAAACCTGATTGTGGAAGCTATGTTGCAGGTCGTGGGGGGCTGGGGCGTACATGCCATTTTAATGGGACTGTTTATTTTGTGTGCGGTCGTAGGGTTGTTTATTTCCAATACCGCCACGGCAATTTTAATGGCACCTATTGCTATCAGTATGGCTCATCAGCTAAATGTTTCGCCGGTACCTTTTGCTATGCTAGTGGCGATTGCCGCTTCCGCCGCCTTTATGACCCCGATTTCTTCACCGGTAAATACCATGGTGCTGGGCCCGGGCGGTTATAAATTCAGCGATTTCGTGAAAATAGGCGTGCCTTTTACCTTATTGGTGATGTTGGCAAGTGTTTTTCTTATTCCGTTGCTGTTCCCGTTGTAATGCCCTTTGGCTGGCATCGGCGGTAGTGCGCATAAAAATAAAATAAAAAAGAGGCAAAAAATGACCGCACTTTTAAAAATCGGATTGGTATCCGTATCGGATCGCGCTTCACAGGGCGTATATCAGGATCAGGGCATTCCCCATTTACAATCTTGGCTGGAACGGGCGCTGAATACGCCCGTTAGTTTCGAAACCCGCTTGATCCCTGATGAACAGGCGGAAATTGAAGCGACGCTGATTGAACTGGTAGACCGCCATCAATGTCAGTTGGTGCTGACAACCGGTGGTACCGGACCGTCAAAACGAGATGTTACGCCGGAAGCCACTTTGGCGGTAGCCGAACGGGAAATGCCGGGCTTCGGCGAACAAATGCGTCAGATAAGTCTGCATTTTGTGCCGACGGCGATATTATCTCGTCAGGTAGGCGTAATCCGCAAAAATAGCCTGATTCTGAACTTGCCCGGTCAACCTAAGGCGATTCAGGAAACCTTGGAAGGCGTGAAAGACGCGCAGGGAAAAGTGCTGGTGAAAGGCATTTTTGCTGCGGTTCCTTATTGTCTCCAACTGATCGACGGCATTTATATTGATACCGATCCGGCGGTGATTGAATCTTTTCGTCCGAAATCGGCGCGTCGCTAAACTTGTTTTAACAAGGAGAAAAAATGAAAAAAATCGAAGCTATTATCAAACCTTTCAAACTGGACGATGTACGTGAGGCGTTGGCAGATATCGGGATTACCGGAATGACGGTCATGGAAGTACGCGGATTCGGACGTCAGCGCGGACATACGGAATTATATCGCGGTGCGGAATATATGGTGGATTTTCTGCCGAAGGTCAAAATGGAAATTATCGTGGCGGACGATCATGTGGATCAATGTATTGATGCCATTATTGAACATGCTCATACCGGAAAGATCGGCGACGGTAAAATTTTCGTTTATGATGCGGAGCGGGTAATCCGGATCCGTACCGGCGAAGAAAACGAAGAAGCGATTTAATCTTCCGTGCCGGATATTTACAAGGCTTTATATAATGAAAACGGCGTCTTCGGCGGCCGTTTTTTTATCCTGTTACATTTATATATTTGACCTAAATGTTGAATAACAATAGTTAAAGTGCGGTAGGTTTTATGGCAAAAAATTCTTCTTTGAGCGGGTTTTTATTGGGTGCGGCGGCACTGGTTGTGATCCTGGCCGGTATAAAAATGGCGGGAGAAATAGTGGTACCCTTTCTCATGGCCTTATTTATCGCCATTATTTGTTCGCCGATTATTAAATTTATGACTGCGCGCAGATTACCTCATTGGTTGGCGGTAAGTGTTTTATTTTTATTTATTGTGCTGATCTTTTTCTTTCTGATCGGGTTGATTAACAGCTCGGTGCGGGAGTTTACTCAATCCATGCCTCAATACCGATTATTGTTGGCACAGCGTTTGAGCGATATTAACGGGCTGGCGCAGAGCTGGAATCTGCCTTTATCGCTACAGCATGAAAAGGTTTTGGAACAATTGGATCCGAGTGCGATGATGAATTTCGTCAGCAAAATGCTGCTTAATTTTTCCAATGTGGTTTCCAATGCTTTTATTCTTATTCTGGTTGTGATTTTTATGTTGGCGGAAGCGCCCTTTGCAAAGCGTAAAGTAGCACTGGCGCTGAGCAAAGATAAAACCCAGTTTGTAGCTCAGGAACAGTATATCGACCGAATTTTACAGGGAGTAATCAGCTATCTGGGGGTAAAAACCCTGATGAGTTTGCTAACTGCGCTTTGCATCTGGGCGTTGCTTGAAGTATTCCAGGTACAGTATGCGGTGCTATGGGCGACCTTGAGTTTTCTGTTTAACTATATTCCGAATATAGGTTCGGTAATTGCTGCTGTTCCTATTGTTTTGCAAGCGCTGCTGCTGAATGGCTTTTCCGTCGGCTTTGCGGTCAGCATCGGGGTGATCCTGATTAATATGCTGATCGGAAATATTCTGGAGCCGCGCCTCATGGGGAAAAAACTGGGACTCTCTACTCTGATTGTATTTTTATCCCTATTATTCTGGGGTTGGTTATTGGGAACCGTAGGCATGCTACTATCCGTACCCTTGACGATGGCATTGAAAATCGCATTGGAAGTTAATCCGGCAACGGTGCACTATGCGGCATTATTGGGTGATGGAGAGGAAAAAGATGAAATTCGCAAAGAGGCGGATGGCAACCAATAAATCGGCGAGAAAAAGTAAGGGCGTAATATACGCCCTTACTTATTTGTACGAAGATTAACGGAACAGGTTGCGGGTGCGGGGTTTATGCCGTTTGAACTGGCTGATGAGGATCAGCCCCAGCAATAATGTATAGAAGGCGAAAATCACGACAATCCATTGTGCCATGGAAAAGCCGAGGAAAGACCAGGCTATTTCGCTGCACGAACCGGAAGGGCTGAATATATAAGGAAACCATTTATCCAGCGGTAAGGTTTGAGGAAATTCCGCCACATAGGAACATTGATTCCAAGGACCGGGATTGGTTTGATAATCCACATGTTTAAGCGCCAGAAACAGCCCTTTTACCGAACTTATCAGCCCCGTTGCTAAGGCGAATAAGCGAAATAGCCAGAATGCCGGAAATAAGGCCCCGATTAATCCGGCCAACAGAATCCCTGCCAATGCGACACGTTCATAAACACACATGACGCAAGGCTGTAAATGCATACCGTGTTGGAAATAAAGTGCGGTCAGTTCCAGCGCGAGTGCGGAAAAAGCCAGTAACAGCCAACCGCCGCGTCCAACCGAAAGAGTTTTAAAATAAGTTAGCATCGGGATTCCTTTTTATTTAGCATATTATACCGGCGTTGCCTGAATCAGACCTGCCTGTGTCATCCACTCCGTCATCATCGGCAAAATAAATTCTACCGCTAATAACCCCACGATGGACAATACGATGGTATAAGGCAGCGCCATGTACACCATTCTACCATAAGAGAGGCGAATCAGCGGTGCCAGAGAGGAGGTAAGCAGGAATAAAAATGCCGCTTGTCCGTTCGGGGTTGCGACCGAAGGTAAATTGGTACCGGTATTAATGGCCACCGCAAGCATTTCGAACTGATTCAAGGATACGATGCCGGCATGTAATGCCGCTTTGGCCTCATTAATATAAACCGTACCCACGAACACATTATCGGAAATAGAAGAAAGCAGACCGTTAAAAATATAAAACAGCATTAACTGAGTGCTTTCTTCAGCGGTCAGTACGAAATGAATAATAGGGGCAAATAATTTTTGATCGACAATGACCGCCACCACGGAGAAAAAGACCACTAACAGCGCAGTAAAGGGTAAGGATTCCTGAAAGGCTTTACCCAACTCGTGTTCGCTGGTTATTCCGCATAAAGAAGTAGCAAAAATAATTACGCTCAGTCCGATCAATCCGACCGAAGCTAAATGGAAAGCCAGACCGATAATCAACCAGATACCTATAAGTCCCTGGGTAAATAATTTGATACGCTGACGGTTATCCATTTTCATCTGTTGACTACGATCGAATTTCGCCAATACCCCCCAAATTTTACGCGGCAGTTTGGCCCCGTAACCGAATAAGCGCAGTTTTTCGATTAAGACGCAGGTAAAGGCGCCGAAGATCAGGGTCGGAATTGAAACCGGAGCCATACGCAGGAAAAACTCACCGAACTCCCAGCCGGATTGTTCGGCGATAATCAGGTTTTGGGGTTCGCCGACCATGGTCATTACGCCGCCTAATGCGGTACCCACCCCGGCATGCATTACCAGGCTGCGTAAAAATGCGCGGAATTGTTCCAATGTTGCCTGATTTTTACCGATCTTGCTGTCATTGGTTACATCACTTGGATCATAAAAACCGACGCCGGAGGCCACTTTATGGTAAACCGCATAGAAGCCCATCATAACGCTTAAAATTACGGCGATAACGGTTAAGGCATCCAGAAATGCGGATAAAAAAGCGGAGCTAAGACAGAACGCCAGCGAAAGTGCGATTTTTGAGCGGATGCTGAGCAACAGTTTGGTAAAAACAAATAGCAACAGTTGCTTCATAAAGAAAATTCCCGCCACCATAAACATCAGCAGCAGAATAACCTCAAAGTTTGCAATGATTTCCGCTTTTACATGAGCGGGGCTGGTCATACCTATGATAACCGCCTCAATCGCCAGTAAACCGCCGGGCTGGAGCGGATAACATTTCAGCGCCATAGCCAGGGTAAAAATAAATTCCGCTACTAAGGCCCAGCCGGCAATAAAAGGATCCACAAAAAAGAATAGAATCGGATTCAGCACCAGAAAACCGAGAATAGCCTGCTTATACCATGTCGGACTTGCACCCAAAAAGTTTTTAAAAAATGCTTGTGTATAATTCATTGTTGTGATTACCTTTTATCTGTTATTAAAATAAGAGTGATACGATTGTAATATATATTGCTTTAAAGGATAATAGAAAAAACAAGTTTTTGATAAGCATGTCATATTTTAATTTCTCCTCAATGTCGGAATAAATGCCTATGAGTTATAACCAGCCCCTGTTAAAAGCACGAAGCCCGGCGGCTTTAGCGGAAGAATATATTGTCCAGAGCATCTGGAATAACCGTTTTCCGCCCGGTTCGGATTTGCCCGCCGAACGTGAGCTGGCCGATAAAATCGGTGTAACACGCACTACCTTGCGTGAGGTTCTGCAGCGTTTGGCGCGCGACGGGTGGCTTAATATTCAGCATGGTAAACCGACAAAAGTTAATGATGTATGGCAGACCTCAGGTTTAAATATTCTTGAAGTCTTGGTTCGTTTGGACAGCGCCACCTCTCCTGCATTAATCGCTAATATGCTTTCCGCACGAACCAATATCGCCTCTATTTATGTACCCAAGGCTTTTAAAATTGCCGGCGGAGAATCGCAGGCGATTTTTTCTTCTTTGGATACTTTGGAGGACAATGCACAGGCTTACACGGCGTTTGACTACCATTTGTTTCATAAGCTGGCATTTACCTCCGGCAATCCTATTTACGGATTGATTCTTAACAGCCTGAAAGCCCTCTATACCCGAGTCGGGCATTTTTATTTTTCCCGGCCGCAGGCCAGAGCCCTGGCTTATAAATTTTATTCGGATCTTAAAATCATGGGTGAGCATCAGGCCGTAGATGAAATCGCCGCCCGTATCCGTCAGTATGGTAAAGAAAGTGCAGTTATCTGGACCGAACTGAAAGATGAATTGCTTGATTATTTGATCGAATAAGCCAAGATTAGGAAGACCGCGACTCCGTTGTAAAGGCGTAAGGCGGCATAACTTCGAAGCTTGCCTGCGGAAAGTGCAAGGCAAGATAATCCTGTAGATAAGCCCGGGTTTCGCCGGCTATGAGTTTATCTTCATCCGGATACTGATTGTAAATCAAGGTTTGCAGGCGTATATTCCGTTGTTTACAGACTTCCAGACTCAGCAGGCTATGATTAATGCTGCCCAGTTTCCCCGAACAAACCAGAACCAAGGGGTAGCCCCGTGCCGCCAGATAGTCCATTGTTGTGTCATACCTATAATAGGGCACCATTAAACCGCCCGCCCCTTCAATCAATACATAGTCATATTTCTCGCTTAACAGCGCAGTGGATTTTTGAATTTTTTCCGGCAAAATCTGTACGTTTTCCAGCTTTGCGGCAAGATGGGGCGAACAAGGGTAGGAAAACAGATAGGGACAGGTGATTCCTTGATGATCTTCTTCCGTCAGCTCAATACCCTGAATTTTCCGATGCAGTAGAATATCCTCGGAAATATCTCGGCAACCGGTTTGGATCATTTTCTGGGTAATTACGGAGAAACCCTGCAACATTAATTTTTTCGCCAGCATACCTGTAGCGACGGTTTTCCCCACATCGGTATCAATGCCAGAAATAAAAATGACCTTTCCTTGCATAAATTACAATCCTTTTTTTTGTGCCAGCATCAGCAGCGGCGTATAGGTTAATCGAACCTGATTATCGGGTTCGCTATAATATTTTTCATATTGCCGATAAAAATCGGCCAGCCTGCCTTTAGTCCAGATCTCTTGCTGCGTAGCGGTAACACCGCTATGTTTTAGATGGCGTAGAACTTCCGCCGGAGAATCGAAACGGAGTCTGATTTCATATTGTTCAAAAGCCAGCAGATGAAAATCTTGCCGCAGCCAACTCCGCCATTGCTCAGGCGTGGGATAATCTAATCCTCGACCGCTTAACTGTTTGACTTCACATAGATTTCCCGGCGTAAAGGTACTGAGCAGCAATAATCCTCCGGGCATCAGACGCTCGGCGCATCGCCGTACAAAATCCGCTTTATCATAAAACCACTGAACGCAGGAAGCGCTTGCAATTAAATCATAATATTCATCGAATGGGAATGTTTCTCCATCACAACAATAAAAACGGAAGGATTGCGGCGTCAAAATTTTTTCAATTATGGAAGCTGTGTCGCATAAATCGTTTAAAGTCCATTGTTCAACCTTTAGATTACGGGCGAGTTGTGCAGTTAGATTGCCCGTTCCGCAACCGATCTCCAGAATATGGTCGAATTCCGATTTCCCCGTTTTCTGCAGCAAAGTCAATAGGTTGCGGTTGATCATGCGTTGCGCCGTCGCTTCCCGTTCATAATTACATAGGGCGGCGGAAAAACGCCGTTTAATATGGGATTTGGCAATCAGGACCATAGTTGTTCCCAGTATTGCAATGCGGCAAAGGGGTAATGGCCGTCTTCCGTCAGGTTGATATGAACGGGGGGTTGCCAGTAATTAAGCTGATTTTGAGGTGGAAAAATCCGATCTTTACTACCTATTAGCGCATGAGTCCAATTTAATTTAGGGGGCGGCGAGAGGGCTTGGGCCTGATAAAGTGCGCTCAGTTCGGCACGGATTTTTTCCAGCGGGCGATGGTCGCGCAGATTTTGATAAATTTCAAGCTGTCGGTTATCAGCACACATTCTGCGTTCGAATTTAGCGCGTGAAGTCCGATTTAATCCCTGCAATGTGGCTTGGAATAAGGCGGGCGGAATACCGAAATTCTCATTACAGGGAAAGGGCGTACCGTTAACGGCGGTGGCCGAAATTAAGGGGATTTCATTCATCAGTTGCTCGGCGACCCAAACTCCCATGGACCAAGCTACCAGGCGGATTTCCCGATAAGGGGAAAAATCAAAATCCAAATTGAGATCCAGATAATCACAGCAAATAAGCAGATCATAATCCGGCGGTGCGATTAGATGCTCCGTTTCGGTGCCCGGGCCGCTCCAGCCGGAAAAATAGACTAATAAATTGGCTTTTCCCTGATTAATAAATGTACTTTTCATAATGGCCTTTAATCATTGTTATGCGGCAAAGAAGAATGAGTTTCATGCAGGATGCGTACCAGTTTTTCCGTCTCTGCAAAGCTCATATCCGCACTGAGCGAGAAACGAATACGGGACGTTCCTTGCGGCACGGTAGGCGGACGAATCGGCAGGCAATAATAGCCCTGCTGCTGCAGTTGGGCGGCAGTTTGCAGGGTTAGCGGGTCATCCCCCAGAATATAGGGCACAATATAGCTCCGGCTCGGCATAGTACAGCCCGGAAGCGTACTTAATCCCTTGCGCAGATAAGCGCTCAACTCGTGTAAATGGTGGCGGCGGCGGCTAAATTGCGGCAGGCGTTCGAACAGGAAATAAGTCCAGGCGATATTAAAAGGCGGTAGGGCGGTGGAATAGATCAGCGGTCGCATAAAATTGATTAAATAATCGCGAAGCAACCGATCACAGACCGCATAAGCTCCCATTGAAGCCAGGGCTTTGCCGAAGGTGCCGACCAGAATATCGATTTCCTCAATGCAGCCGAGCTGCTGGGCAAGGCCTAAGCCCGTTTCCCCGTAGGCGCCTATGGCATGGGCTTCGTCCACATACAGCATAATATTACCGTAGCGCCGTTTTAATGCGGTGAGGCGGGGCAAATCGCAAATATCCCCGTCCATGCTGAACAGACTTTCGGTAACCACAATAATACGCTTAAAAGCTTGATGGTGCTTTTCTATAAGCTGTTGCAGATGTTCGTAGTCATTATGGCGGTAACGCAGAAAATCGCAGGCGCTGAGGCGGATACCGTCAATAATACTGGCATGTACCAGTTTATCCGCCACAATCAGCGTTTGTTTGTCGGCCAGTGCCGGTAGAATACCGATATTCGCATGATAACCGCTGTTAAATAGCAGACAGGACTGACGTTGAAATCTGGTGGCGATTAGTTCTTCCAGAGCCTGATAGTGCGGGAAAGTACCAGTGAGCAAACGTGAGGAAGAAGAGGTAAAAGGCGGCGGGTTTCGGTCGTAGATTGCCAGAAACTCATCGCGTAGCTGCTGATCGGCGGCAAGGCCGAGATAATCGTTGGAGGACATATTCAGCATAATACGTCCGTCTTTTTCAATATGTCCGCCCCGATGCTGCAAGATCGGAATACTGCGTAGCCTGCCTTTATGTTCTAACTGCGCCAGGCTACGGGCGAAATCGGAGAAATCCGGATTAGACATGGTATTCCTCCCGTAATGCGGTAAGGGTGCCGGCCGTCAGACGGGATAATTGCTCCGCTTGAATAATAAAGGGCGGCATCAGGTACACCAAGTGATTGAAGGGACGCAACCAGATGCCTTGGCGAACTAAACGGGGCTGTAAACTGGCGAGATTTACCGCCTGTTTCATTTCAATAACGCCGATAGCTCCTAATACCCTTAGTTCCCGCACGCAATCCCAGTCGGCGACCGGCGCCAGCTCGGCCTTTAATTGGGCTTCAATCGCTCGGATAGTTTTCTGCCAGGGCATTTCCGTCAGTAAGGAAAGCGATTCGTAAGCAATGGCACAGGCCAAGGGATTTGCCATAAAGGTAGGGCCGTGCATAAAGCATTTGGCTTCGCCGGAATTGATTGCTTCGGCGATACGGTTTTGCGTTACGGCGGCGGATAAGGTTAGGTAACCGCCGGTCAAGGCTTTACCCAGACAGATGATATCCGGCGTTATCTTACAATATTCTGTAGCGAACATTTTACCGGTACGACCGAAGCCGGTGGCAATTTCATCGAAAATCAGCAGGATATCATATTGTTCGCACAGGGCTTTGGCTCGGTTTAAATATTCGGGCGAGTAAAAGTACATACCGCCGGCACCCTGAACGACGGGTTCCAGAATCAGAGCGGCGATTTCATTCTGCTTTTGCTCAAGTAAATCTGCTAAGGGAAGAATGGCCGCTTCCTCCCAAGCCTGACCGAATTTTACCGGCGGTTGGGGCAGAAAATACTGTAGCGGCAGGCTGTGAGAAAACAGATTGTGCATACCGGTTAAGGGATCGCATACCGACATCGCATGCCAGGTATCTCCGTGGTAGCCGCTGCGGATCGTGGCGAATTTTCCCCGTTCGCGCCGTCCTTTGGCGTGCTGATATTGCACGGCCATTTTCATCGCCACCTCTACCGCTACGGAACCGCTGTCGGCATAGAAAATCTTATCTAATTCCGGGGGTAAAAGAGCGGTCAGTTTTTGCGCCAGTTTTACCGCAGGTTCATGGGTAAATCCGCCGAACATAATATGGCTCATTTGCTCGAGCTGGCGCCGGGCGGCGGCGTTCAGCCGAGGGTGATTATAACCGTGCAGCGCCGCCCACCAGGAAGACATACCGTCAATCAATTTCCGCCCGTCTTTAAGGTGAATCATTACCCCTTCGGCTCTTTCCACCGCATATAGCGGCATTTCGCTGCCCATAGCGGAATAAGGATGCCAAATATGGCGGCGGTCAAAATTTAAAAGTTGTTGTTCGTTGAGTTGCATAACAAGCCCGTGTTTGCTATTTATTGCCCTTGGTCGGGTTTAAATCCTACTAGGGTAAATTAACCGCGGTCATTGCACAAGTGGGATAAATTGTTATAATCCGCTTGGTTTAAACTGAAAGGGGCGTCCCTTATTTCTTTAACTAAGAGTTATTTATATGAATTCATTTGAAAAAAAACAGCGCCTGAATTACCTTCAGCGCATTAAAATCGCTTTTCAGTATGCTATGCCTCAATTTTATCTGACCCGTCTGGCCGGCTGGTTTGCCGAACGGAACTGGGGCGTAGTTTCACATTTTGCGATTAAATTATTTGCCCGTCAGTATAATGTGGATATGCAGGAAGCGGAAAAATCCGAATTTTCCGCTTATGCCAACTTTAACGAATTCTTTATCCGTAAATTAAAAGCGGACGCTCGTCCCATTGAACAGGATCCAAACCGACTTTGTCTGCCGGCGGACGGGCGTATCAGCCAGCTCGGGCGCATTGAAGAAGAGTTGCTGTTACAGGCCAAAGGACATTCCTACAGCTTGTCCGATTTATTGGCGGGCGATCAGGAATTGGTCGAAACCTTTAAAAACGGCGAGTTCATCACAACCTATCTTTCACCGCGGGATTATCACCGTGTTCATATGCCTTGCGACGGCAGATTGCGTAAAATGATTTATGTACCGGGAGAGTTGTTTTCGGTTAATCCTTTTTTGAACGAACATATTCCGAATTTGTTGGCGCGTAACGAACGGGTGATTTGTGTATTCGATACCGCTTTCGGGCCCATGGTTCAGATTCTGGTGGGCGCAACTATTACCGCCAGTATCAGTACGGTCTGGGCTGGGGTAATTAATCCGCCTCGTTCGGCGGAGCCGAAAAGTTGGAGCTATGCGACGGAGAGTGCGCCGCAGCTGGCTAAGGGCGAAGAAATGGGCGCCTTCCGTTTAGGTTCCACCGTTATTAATCTGTTCCCTCAGGGGGCGGTAAAACTGGCGGAACATTTACAGCTGGACAGTCGGACTCGAGTCGGCGAAAGTTTAGGCGGTATTATCGACTAAATAGCAGCCGGGCGCAGGATAAACGGACGCACGTTATAAATGTTATTTTTAACCTTAAGGCCGGCTCGAACGGATATTCCCGTTAGGGAAACGGGTCTTAACCATCTCAAATAGGAAAACATATGTCAGAACAATTTTTTGCTCAAGTGAATTTAGATGATGTTGCCGCACAGGGCGGTTATGGTATCGGCTTGCAAATCGGTCAACAGTTACTGGACAGCAAATTACAGGTGAAAGCGGAAGCCGTGGCAAAAGGCATTTACGATGCCTTAAATCATAATCCGCCGGCATTGGATATCAACCAGTTGGGACAGGCTCTACAGCAGTTGCAGCAAGATGCCGCTCAGGCACAGCAGGCGCAATTTAAACAGATTGAGGAACAGGGCCAAGCCTTTTTAGCCGAAAATGCGAAAAAAGACGGCGTGCAGGTTACCGATTCAGGTTTACAGTACGAGGTGCTGACGGAAGGTAAGGGTAAAAAACCTGCCCGCGAAGATAAAGTTCGGGTGCATTATGTGGGTACCTTGCCGGACGGTACGGTATTCGACAGTTCGGTCGCACGCGGTCAACCGGCGGAGTTTCCGGTAACCGGCGTTATCGCCGGCTGGGTGGAAGCGCTGCAATTAATGCCGGTAGGCTCCAAATGGCGTTTAACTATTCCTCATCATCTGGCTTACGGCGAGCGGGGGGCGGGCGCGTCTATTCCGCCGTTCAGCACCCTGGTATTTGAAGTGGAATTGCTGGATATTCTGTAATCGAAATACGGTATAAAAAGGCACCCTTGGGGTGCTTTTTTTATTCTGTTCGGTAACATTTCCCCTTTATTGTGAATAGCGGAAGAAGTCGGGAAGCGGAGAAAAGTGCGGTGGTTTTCGGTCAATTGTTTATTCGCTGAAAAAATAACGCCGCCTAAGCAGGGGCGGCGTTATTTAAGCGGGATTATTTATTCAGGATAATCATATCGTCGCGGTGTATGGCGACATTGCCATATTCATAGCCCAACGTAGCTTGAATATCCTGGGATTGATGTCCTTTAATCATATTTAGCGCATCGCTGTTATAACGCACCGCCCCCAAGGCTATATCTTTACCTTGCTGGGTGGCAATTTTTACCACTTCACCGCGCGAGAAGCGCCCTTCAACCTGAAGGATACCTGCCGGCAGCAGCGATCTGTGCTGAACTAAAATCGCATCTTGGGCGCCCTGATCAATCAGAATGGTACCGGCGGCCGGGGCGGCGAATAACCATTGTTTACGCCCTTCCAGACGATCGGACTGTACGCTGAAGCGGGTACCTACGGCCACACCATGAGCCAGATCGGCAATCACATTTTCACGGTTACCCGGAGCGATAACGGTTTCCACCCCGGAGCGGGTGGCCACATCGGCGGCGGTAATTTTGGTGGACATACCGCCGGTGCCGAGGCTGGTACCGCTGCCGCCGGCAATAGCGCGAATATGATCGGTGATTTTATCCACGCAGGGAATTAGTTTGGCTTGCGGGTTATGGCGAGGATCACTGTCGAACAAACCTTGTTGATCGGTGAGCAGATACAGCTGATCCGCCTGCACCAAAATTGCCACCAAGGCGGAGAGGTTATCATTATCGCCGACTTTAATCTCTGCGGTAGCGACCGCATCATTCTCATTAATTACCGGAATAATACGGTTATCCAGCAGGGCATGCAGCGTATCGCGCGCATTCAGAAAACGCTCCCTGTCTTCAATATCCGCCCGGGTCAGCAGAATCTGGCCGATATGAATATCATAAATAGCAAACAATTTTTCCCAGGTACGGATCAGCTGGCTTTGGCCGACCGCCGCCAGCAGTTGCTTAGAAGCGATTGTCGGCGGTAGCTGCGGATGATTCAGATAATGTCGGCCGGCGGCAATGGCGCCTGAAGTAACTATTACCAAGCGATAGCCTTCATGATGCAGCCGGGCGAACTGACGGACGATTTCCATCATATGCGGGTAATTGAGTTTCGGGCTGCCCTGAGTCAGGGTACTGGTACCGAATTTTACCACCAATGTTTTGTTCGTATTTTGCATAGGTATCCGTTTAAATTAAAAGCCTGTGCGCTAAGTTAGCATCAAAAAATAAAAAAATCATCCGATTTTAACCGCACTTTTCGTGATTTAGATTCATTTTTCCCTGCATAAAGGGATATAATCGGCGGAAAAATTTTTGCGGTGGTATCGCTGATTCCCATGATATTTGGAATTGGGGCTTATCAAGGGATACCGAGGGCGATACCGCATAATCCGGCGGGCGCGATTATTAGCGATACCGAGGATTATTTGATTAAAAGCGCCGCGATTATCGTAGCGCCATAAAGCGATGGTTTAACGGCTTGGGCTTGCCGCGTACCGCAACCTTTTTCACGGAGATTCTATGCACTTAAGTTTAATCGTAGCTATGACCGAAAACCATGTAATAGGTAAAGACAATAAAATGCCTTGGCATTTACCGGCGGATTTGGCTTGGTTCCGGCGTAATACCACGGGAAAACCGGTAATTATGGGGCGTAAGACCTTCGAGAGTATCGGTCATCCCTTGCCGAAGCGTACCAATATCGTGTTGTCGCGCCACCCCTACCGGCACGACAATATTCTCTGGAAAGAGAGTATGGCAAGCGCCCTGGAAGCGGTGAAAAACGATGAAGAAATTATGTTGATTGGCGGCGGAGAATTGTTTCAGCAATATCTTCCGCAGGCGGATAAACTCTATTTGACCCTGATTCAAACCGAATTGGAAGGGGATACCTTTTTCCCGCCCATTAATGAAGAAGAATGGCAAACCGAATTTGAAGAGTTCCGGGCGGCGGACGAGCAAAATCCTTATGACTGCCGTTTTTTAATTCTGACCAGACGCTGAGGACTATAGCATTGCTCGAGCCTGTCGCTATCTGTTGTTATCAAGCGGGCTGAGCATACTTTCTCCTCCCTATGCAAGGCGTTTACTCCGCCGGCAAATAACGCAAGGGAAGCGACGGCCGCTTCCCTTTATCCTTTATATAGTCGGGTTGAGAAATCAGTCTTCTCCCCAAACTTCCCGTGCGATTTCTTCCACTAGACGGACTTTTTCCCATTGCTGTGCTTCCGTCATAATATTGCCTTCCTCGGTTGAAGCAAAACCGCATTGCGGGCTGAGACATAAACGTTCCAGCGGCACATAGCGGGCTGCTTCGCGAATACGCGCTTTTATCGCTTCCTTATCTTCAAGAGCGGGGTGCTTTGAGCTGATAAGCCCCAGTACGACACGTCCCGGATTACGGGCGAAATGCTTTAAGGGTTCGAAACCGCCGGAGCGTTCGTCATCATACTCGAGAAAGTAACCGTCATAAGCGGTTTGGGCGAATAAGGCATCGGCAATAGGATCATAGGCGCCGGTCAGCAAATAGGAAGATTTATAGTTGCCGCGACATACATGGGTGGTAATCCGCATATCTTTAGGTTTATCGGCTAAAATGGCCTGAATATTTGCCAGTGCCTGAGCTTTATCTGCGGCGAATTCCGGTTTATCGTGATTATTGCAGAGGGAGCCCCAGTAAACATCGTCAATTTGCAGGTAACGGCAACCTGCCGCATAGAAGGCTGCTATTGCATCTTTATAGGCCTGCTGAACATCTTTGGCAAAATCTTCCCGATTAGCATAAATTCCCGTATCCCACTGAGGTCGATACATTAATTGATTCGGACTCGGAATGGTAAATTTTACCACCGCACGTCCCGCTACAATGCGGTTTAGGGATTTAAAATGCTGGAGAAAAGGATGTTGTTCATTCCAGGCCACCTTGCCGCAGCAGCGGGTATTGTACGGGCGTACCTGAACATTTTTAAACTGATAGGCCTGTTCGGGGATATAGCCCTCGATACCCTCCAGATTTTCCAGAAAATCAATATGCCACCAGGAGCGGCGGTATTCTCCGTCGGTAACCACCTGAATTCCCGCATCCAGCTGTGCTTGCACCAGCTTGGTGATTTCCTGATCTTCAATTAAGCTCAGCTGTTGACGCGAAATATTGCCGGCGGCAAAGTCGCTGCGCGCTTGTTTTAGTGCATCGCTTCTTAAGTAACTGCCAACCGTATCGGCGTGGAGGGGTAAGATTTTTTCACTCATAGATAATCCTGTATTAATGTTGTGCATGAATTTCTATCCTAAGGGAAGCTTTGTGCTATCGCAAGGCGCAATTTCAATAATTTCGAGAATTTCTGCCCGGTTCAGGGTGCCGGGCTTAATGCCCCAGCGAATGTTAAATTCATGCAGCAGAATACCGTAAATATGATTGTCGGCTTTATTACGGCGATAGGCCGGACGGGGATCCTGACTAATCACATCTCGTATAAAACGAGAAAAGTGCGGTCGTTTTTGCTCGAGTTTTTTTAGCCGCTCTTCCAAAACGGGTGAAAATTCCACGCTAAGGGGGCGAGACGGCTTTTCGGCAGCAAAACCGGAGCGGGCGTCGGGCTGGCTGTCGGCAAAGGCGATATAGGGTTTTATATCGAATATGGGGGTGCCGTCCACCAGATCCACCGCGCCTAAGTAAAGACGTACTTTTCCGTCTTTAAATTCTATTTCCCTCAGTTCCGCCTTGGACAGTCCAAGGGGATTCGGGCGATGGGTGGCGCGGGAGGCCAGTACGCCGATACGCCGATTGCCGCCTAAGCGCGGCGGACGGACGCGCGGCTGCCATTTGCCGGCGGCAATTTTATTGAATTGAAAAATCAGCCAGATATGGCTGAATTGTTCCAATCCTTCCACCATTTCGATACAGTCGTAAGGGGGTAATAATTCGATGATGCCGGTTCCATCGCGAACCAGATCCGGTTGGCGGGGAACGGCGAATTTCTCTTTATAAGGCGTGCGGATAACGGCAATAGGGCTAAGGCTGAGCGAGCTCACGGAGATTTTCCTTAAAATCGTTGCGAAGTCTTGTTAGAATACCCCTTTATTATATATTCAGCGCTCCTGAGGGCGATCTTTTTTTACTGAAAATGATGACACAGAGTTCTTTGCGTAGCTGGTTCGAAACCGCCCGTCCCAAAACCCTGCCGCTGGCCGTTGCCATTATCCTGACCGGCTCCGCGCTGGCTTACCGGCAAGGTGCCTTTAGTTGGAGGCTGACTTTATTATGTTTGTTAACCGCAACTTTATTGCAGATTTTATCTAATTTTGCCAATGATTACGGCGATTATCAGAAAGGCTCGGATACGACGGAACGCATCGGCCCTTTACGCGCCATTCAGCAAGGGCAAATAAATGCCGAACAATTAAGAAAAGGCTTATGGGTTGCCGCGTTGCTGTGTTTGCTCAGCGGCGGGACCTTGATTTGGCTTGCCTATCGCAGCATGGCGGATCTGGTGGTGTTTGCCGGTTTGGGGGCGGCGGCGATTGTAGCTGCCATAACCTATACGGTGGGAAAAAAACCTTATGGTTACCTTGGTTTGGGCGATATTTCCGTTTTTATCTTTTTCGGTTTGCTTGCGGTCAGCGGTACCTATTACTTGCAGACCCACAGTTTGGACGGCGCCGTATTTTTGCCCGCCGCCGCCTGCGGACTGCTTTCCAGCGCAGTATTGAATATTAATAACCTGCGAGATATCGAACAGGATAAAAAAGCCGGAAAGCGCACTTTAATCGTGCATATCGGGCCTGAAAAAGGTCGGGTTTACCATTGCTTGTTATTAGGGCTGGCGTTGTTGTGCTATCTGCTGTTTGCCTTATTTTATATTCGACAGGCGTCGGGATTTCTGTTTATATTGGCCGCACCGCTATTATTGCGGCACGCTCGTTTCGTCTATAGCAGCAAACGACCGGAAGCACTGCGCCCGATGTTGGCGCAAATGTCATTATTGGCTTTGCTGACCAATGTTCTGTTCAGCCTCGGTTTATGCCTGTCCGTATGGCTATAAGTTGAGTTATCGGCCGAAGGGGCTTATACTAAGCACAATCTAACTTATCCGAAAAAGGAGATTTTATGCGTATTGATACATCAGAACTCTGTGATATCTATCTTGATCAAGTGGATGTGGTGGAACCTATTTTTTCCAGTTTCGGAGGTGTCAGCGAGTTTTATGGTAAGGTCAGCACGGTAAAATGTTTCGAAAATAACGGGCTGATCGCCGAAATTCTGGAAGAAAACGGTGAAGGGCGGGTGTTGCTGGTAGACGGCGGAGGTGCGGTACGACGCGCCCTAATTGATGCCGAATTGGCACAGCTGGCTGCGGATAACGGTTGGGAAGGTATTATTGTATACGGCGCGGTACGCCAGTTAAGCCGTTTGGAAAATATTGATATAGGGATTCAGGCCTTGGCGCCGATTCCGGTGGCCGCAGACGACAATAATCAGGGTGAAACCGATGTTGCGGTGAATTTCGGCGGGGTAACCTTCTTTCCGGAAGATTATGTATATGCGGATCTCACCGGCATTATTCTCTCTCAGGAAGCCTTGGAGTTAGAACCGGAAGAATAGTTCCCTTGCTCATCAGGTGTTATATGGGTTTTAAGCACAACCCCGCCGAAATTCGCGCGGGGTTGTTTTATGCTTGGTCTCTAAGCCTATCTTCGGAAAAACTTGCCTGCCTTAATGCTGAAATTCTTGTAAAAAATGGAGGGTGGCGCTTTTATCAATAATAGCGCCCCGATGCTGAATAACCGTAGCCGCCAGCCGATTTCCCTGCATACAGCAAATATCCTGCCCTTTGCCCTCCATTTCGTCCTTGGCATCTCTTTATAATGTGAGCCGAACCACGGTACGACACGGGCTGGATTATCTGAAAGAACGCGGAATATTAGTTCAAGGAGAGGGTGTCTTGTTGATTTCGCGCCGACCTCAGCCTTCGGAAAAACTGTCCTATATTCGCTTAAAAAAGGGCGACAGTAGTGATTTACAGCGACTGGAACGTTATTTTCAGAATGCGGTACAGAAAAAGGACATAAAGCCGGGCGACGAATTCAGCGAATTACAGCTGGCAAAGCATGCCAATGTGGATATATTTACCGTGCGGGAATATCTTATTCAGTTTTTACGCTTTAATCTCATCGTTAAACTTTCGCGCGGCAAATGGAAACTGGCGGAATTTACCCCGCATTATGCGGATAAATTATTCGAACTGCGGGAAATGCTGGAATGTCATGCGCTGAATTGTTTTATGAATTTGCCCCAGGAAGACATACGCTGGAACGAAATGAAAATGCTGCTGCAGGAACACCGCGAACTGAGGGAAAACATCAGCGAGCTCTATCGGAACTTTGCCGAATTGGATCATCGGTTGCACAGCCTGATTTTGTCTGCAGCGGATAACCCCTTTATCAATGATTTTATCGAGCTTATTTCGGTGATCTTTCATTTCCATTATCAATGGGATAATCGCGATTTACATACCCGTAATATTCTGGCGGTGGAGGAACATCTGGCGCTCTTGGTGAAAATTGTGAGCCGCGACGATCTGGGAGCGATAACCGAATTGCGCCGGCATTTGCAAACCGCCAAGAAAACTCTGATGAACAGCATTAGTATGATTAAGCAGGAAAGCGCTCGGCGCTGATATGCAAAACGCACTCCGGGGTTACCGCAGTGCGTTTTGCATCGAAAGTGTCGGCGATCCGACTAAGCGGGAAATCAGCCCATACCGTATTTTTTTAATTTTTTACGTAAGGTACCGCGGTTAATGCCCAGCATAGTGGCGGCGCGGGTCTGGTTACCACGGGTGTACTGCATCACCATATCCAGCATAGGATGCTCAACTTCCGCTAATACCAGTTCATAAAGGTCGTTTACGTCCTGACCGTCTAATTGCGCCAAATAGTTTCTTAACGCCTGTTTTACCGAATCACGAAGCGGTTTGTTAGTAACTTGTGATTGTGAATTCAGCACTGATACGGTTAATGCATCAGAAGGGCTACGTTGTTGTTCTAACATTGCGATTTATCCATTGCGAATTAAATTAAAAAAATCTTCCAATGCCCTCAGCTGTTCCTCCGGATCGGTGATGGCATTAAAAGTCTGTCTAAAACAGGAATCGGGTTCAATTCCCTGTAAATACCAAGTAACGTGTTTTCGTGCGATACGATACCCTTTTTGCGCACCGTAAAAATGGTGCAGCGCGCGGATATGTCGCAAAATTACAGCGCTCTTTTCGTCTAAATCCGGCTCGGGGATTATCACTTTATTTTCAATCAGCCCGACCGCAGTTTGAAATAACCAGGGCCGACCTAATGCACCCCGTCCAATCATAACGGCATCGGCGCCGGTATAATCCAGCACGGATTTTGCTTTCTGTGCGGAAGTGATATCACCGTTAGCGATAACCGGAATAGAAACCTGCTCCTTGACCGCTTTAATATTGTCGTATTCGGCTTCACCCTCAAATAAACATTCACGGGTGCGACCATGAATGGTTAAAGCCTGAATACCGCTTTGTTCTGCTATTTTTGCGATCTGCAGGCAGTTTCTGTTGTTACGATCCCAACCGGTTCTGATCTTCAGGGTTACGGGTACTTCTACGGCGGCGACTACGGCCTGCAGAATTCTGCCGACCAAATCAGGATATTGCAATAATGCGGAACCGGCTAATTTTCGGTTTACTTTTTTAGCCGGGCAACCCATATTGATATCAATGATTTCGGCGCCGTAATTAACGTTCACCCGTGCGGCCTGAGCCATTTCTTCAGGATCGGATCCCGCTATCTGGACGGCATTAATGCCGGCTTCGCGGTGATGAGCCAAACGCAATTTGGATTTTTCAGTATGCCAAACTTGCGGGTTTGTTGACATCATTTCCGAAAAGGTAAGCCCGGCGCCGTAATGGGCACAGAGTTTACGAAAGGGCTGATCGGTAATGCCTGCCATCGGAGCGAGCAGAATGCGGTTTTTTAGCTGATAACAACCGATTCGCATTTTATTTTATCCCCTTTCTTTATCGCGGCTCGCTCAAAATATCGGCTGAAGAAATCAGCCGACAAGGGGTGCTATCATACGCATTTTTAGCCCATTTGAAAAGCATATTTTTTATACAAAATAGGAAAAAAACACAGATTTTCAGATTGAAATTATTTTACTTTTCCTGTAATACGGCACCATTCTTCCCGCACCGCAACAGGTTCCAATCGAAAGCTTTGGGCGTAGGTTTCGCATACCGAGGCGGCTTGGGTTTCCAGAATACCGGACAGGCACAGCAGCCCCTCGCTTTTAACCAGTGAGCCGATAACGGGATAGAGTTCTTTTAGCGGGCCGGCCAGAATATTAGCTACCACCACGTCCGCCTTTAAATCCGCCGGTTTTGCTTCGGACAGGAATAACTGTAGGCGATCCGCTACACCATTGGCCTCTGCGTTATTGCGGCTGGCCAGAATAGCCTGAGGATCAATATCTATACCTATCGCCTGTTTCGCTCCGAGCTTGAGGGCGGCGATAGCCAGAATGCCGGAACCGCAGCCGAAATCAATTAAGGTTTTGCCTTTTAAATCCAAACCGTCCAGCCATTCCAAGCAAAGTGCGGTAGTGGGGTGGGTACCGGTACCGAAGGCCAGCCCCGGATCCAGCATGACGTTGACCGCATTCTGATCCGGCACTTCGCGCCAACTCGGACAAATCCACAGACGACGACCGAAACGCATCGGGTGGAAATTGTCCATCCATTCTCGCTCCCAGTCCTTATCTTCAATTTGCTCGATTTTGTAGGCAAAATCTTGCGCTAATAAGCCGCTGTGCTGTAATGCCTGCAGAATCGGCTGCATATCCGTTTCCGCATCAAACAGGGCGATAACGTCCGTATTGCCCCATAACCTTGTTTCGCCGGGAAGGGGTTCGAAAATCGGCGTATCCTGACTGTCCATAAAGGTAACGGAAACGGATCCCAGTTCCTCTAAAAAATCACTGATGGACTCGGCTTTTTCACTGGTGCTGTTAAGACGAATTTGAATCCAGGCCATGTTTTTTTCCTTTTGATTTAATGCAAGGGTGCTCAACCGGCAGCCTTTACAGGCTGATTTATACAATGGGTTGATTTTCTCTTTTTCTCTTTTAAAGTGCGGTGGATTTTAGCATAGTTTTTTATTTACCACCCGCAATCGGGGGTATTTTAGCGGGGAAACTGCGCCCCTTAGGGGCGCGGTTTGAGGTTATGGAGTATTATGTCCGAATCTGTTACCGATAAGGAAAGCGATAAGTCCCCATACCAAGGAGGGAACCACTTCGTGGAATTTGCTGAACAGTTTGACGCCTTGTACCAGATATTGTATCCATTGCTGCAAAGCATTTAAATCAACGGCTTTCATCTGGGTTAGGAAAATGTATACGCCGAGCCCCACCAACATAGAGCTGACGGCGCCGGCGGCATTGGCTTTATCCCAGTAAATGCCGAGTACAATCACCCATAAGAATGCGGCTTCCAGCCCGCCGAAGGCAAATAGGTTCAGCCAAATAATCATATCCGGCGGATTTAATGCGGCGACAATCAGTAACAGAGTAATGCTTAAGGTGATCAGCGAAGACAGCCGGCCGATCCGTTTCTGATTGGTTGCCGCTTCGGGTTTGGCGGATAGATACAGGTCTTTGACAAAAATCGCCGAAGACTGAATCAGCTGAGCGTCAATGGTGGACATAATCGCCGACATGGGCGCCGCCAGGAAAATACCCGCCACTATCGGTGGCAGCACCTGTAACATCAGCGTCGGAATCACCTGATCCGGTACGTTTAAATCCGGTACTACGGCGCGCCCCAAAGCACCGGCAAGGTGCATACCAAACATAATCACGGCTAATATAACCGTACCGATCAACATACCTTGGTGCAAGGCTTTACTGTCTTTAAACGCCATGCAGCGCACCGCCGTATGCGGCAGACCGACGACGCCGAAGCACACCAACACCCAGAAGGAGGCCATAAATTGGAAGCCCAGCATCTCGTCCGGACCGTAAGGGCTGACCAAGTCCGGATTAATCGCGCTCAATTTGGCTACCGCGCTTTCAACTCCGCCGGCGGCATAGATTACCCCGCCGAGCAGCACCAGGGTACCTAATATCATTACCGTTCCCTGAATCGTATCCGTTAGGACCACGGCTCGGAAACCGCCGATAAAGGTATAAATGCCAACAGTGAGGGCGAAGATCAATAAGGCCTGTGTGTAAGAAATGCCGATAGTGGTTTCCAACAGGCGTGCTCCGCCGATAAACTGAACCATCATGGCGGCGAAAAAGGCGATAAGCAGAGCGATACTGGCAATCCATACCAGCCATTTGCTTTTGTAGCGGTACAGCAGTAAGTCGCTGATGGTCAGCGCATTGCTTTCACGCGACAACAGGGCGAATTTTTTACCCAGTGCACCTAGGGCCAGCCATACCGCGGGTACCTGAATCATTGCGAGCAGAACCCAGCCCAGCCCGAATTTATAGGCGGCTCCGGGGCCGCCGATAAAGGAACTGGCGCTGGCATAGGTGGAGGCGGTGGTCATCGCCAATACAAAACCGGTCATTGAACGGTTACCCACATAATATTCCGTTAAAAAATCCCCTTTTGAACGTTTAACGTAAGCATATAGCGCGGCACCGAACACAAAGGCCAGATAAATTCCCAAGGGGAGCACAATACCTAAATTCATCTTTTAGTTTCCCCTTTGGTTTCCATCGCCGATAAAGTGCGGTGATTTTCCAGGCTACTTTTTTCTTCGTTTTCCAGGCTTATATCCAGATACACAATTTTTATCAGCCAGTAGGCAACCACAATAAACAGCAGCGGCAGATAAATACAGGATAATTCAAACCAGAGCGGAAACCCGAGGGGACCTGCGCTGCCCTTCGGCAAATAGGCGCACAGGCACCAGCCGATAACATACAGAATAGTGAGAAACAGGGCCCATAAAGCTTCTTTTCCGGCCTGTTTATAGCGTTGTTGCTTGTTCATTTCGCTTCCTGAATTATTATTTAAAGGTACAAAAAAAGCGGAATTAAATCCGCTTTTTCCGTTTGTTGCCACCTGTTTGTTACGGCAGGGGCGCAACCCGATTCCTTTCTTGAAGGCGCTTAGGGAGATTGTAGCTCAGTTGCTGATTGGCAATCTAAATTCCCGTAAGGAATTTCCCCTTGGCTCGCCCAACGGATATATCATATAGGGTTTTATTATTCGTTAATACCGAGTTTTTTCTCTAAATAATGAATATTGGTACCGCCTTTCTGGAAATTTTCATCTTCCAAAATAAGATTGTGCAGCGGAATATTGGTTTTAATACCGTCGATAATGGTTTCCGACAGCGCCATCTGCATTCGGCGGATAGCGATATCCCGATTGTCGCCGTAGGTAATCAGCTTGGCGATCATCGAATCATAATGAGGGGGGACGCTATAGCCCGCATAAACATGGGAATCCCAACGTACGCCCAGACCGCCGGGAGAATGTAAATGGCTGATTTTACCCGGCGAAGGCAGGAAGGTTTTCGGATCCTCCGCATTGATTCGGCATTCGATAGCATGGCCTCTGACCTTGATATCTTCCTGTTTAAAGGAAATCGGCAGACCGGCGGCGATACGCAACTGCTCTTTAACCAGATCCACTCCGGTAATCATTTCGGTAACGGGGTGTTCCACCTGAATACGGGTATTCATTTCAATAAAATAGAATTCGCCGTTTTCATACAGGAATTCAAAGGTACCCGCACCGCGATAGCCGATTTCAATACAGGCGTTGGCGCAGCGCGAGCCTATATCGCGGCGTACTTCCTCACTGATCCCCGGCGCCGGCGCTTCTTCCACCACTTTTTGATGACGGCGCTGCATGGAACAGTCGCGTTCGGCCAGATAAACCGCATTGCCGTGAGTATCCGCTAAGACCTGGATTTCCACATGGCGCGGATTTTCCAGATATTTTTCCATATACACCATATCGTTATTAAAAGCGGCTTTGGCTTCCGCTTTAGTCATGGCGATGGATTCCTCTAGGGCCGCTTCGTTGCGTACTACGCGCATACCGCGCCCGCCGCCGCCGCCGGAAGCTTTAATAATGATCGGATAGCCGATATTTTTAGCAATTTCTTTATTTTTGGCGATATCCGTGCCGAGAGGACCGTCCGAACCCGGTACGCAAGGTACTCCCGCTTTTTTCATAGCGTTGATGGCGGAAACTTTATCTCCCATCAGACGGATAACATCGGCGGTAGGGCCGATAAAAATAAAGCCTGAACGTTCTACCTGTTCGGCAAAATCGGCATTTTCCGATAGAAAACCGTAACCGGGATGAATGGCGTCCGCTCCTGTTACTTCCGCAGCGGCGATAATGGCGGGAATATTCAGATAACTTTTAGCTGAAGGCGCCGGACCGATACAAACGGTTTCATCGGCGAGCAATACATGTTTTAAATCGCGGTCTGCGGTGGAATGAACCGCAACGGTTTTTATGCCCAGTTCTTTACAGGCGCGTAAAATGCGTAGGGCGATTTCGCCGCGATTGGCAATAACGACTTTTTCTAACATAAGAATTCCGCTTTTGAGTTCTTGTAAACGAATGTAGCAAGTATCAACTTGCTACATCGGGAAATGGGATTATTCAATGACGATTAAAGGTTCGTCGAATTCGACCGCATCACCGTCATTAATCAGAATCGCTTTAACGACCCCGGCTTTATCCGCTTCAATGCGGTTCATCATTTTCATCGCTTCCACGATACAAAGGGCATCGCCAACTTTTACCGCCTGTCCGACTTCGACAAAGGCTTTGGCTTCCGGGCTAGGACTGCGGTAGAAGGTTCCGACCATAGGTGAGCGGATAAGGTAGCCGGACAATTCTTCCGCCGGTAGGCTCGGCGCGGCGGCCGGTGCGGCTTGAGCCGCAGGGGCTACGCTCGGAGCCGGTGCAGGTGCGGCCGCCGGCAAGGTATATTGAACGGAACTCGGTGCAGGCGCACCGCGGCTGATGCGAACCGATTCTTCCCCCTCGGAGATTTCCAGCTCCATAATGCCTGATTCTTCAACTAATTCGATAAGTTTTTTAATTTTACGAATATCCATTGCCATAATTTTGATCCGTTTCTGTGTAAAAAAATATAAAAAAACCGACCGCACTTTGACTTCATTGGCGAAGTGCGGCGAAAAGACTGAGGCAAGATTACCTGAAATAAATCCTTTTGGCGATAAAATTCTGTGATTTTCGCAGAAATTATGCGCTTTTTGTGCCTGAATTTAAATATTCCAGGGCAAAATCGAAGGCATAGCGATAACCTGCCGCTCCCAGCCCGCAGATAACGCCCTGCGCCACATCGCTGAAATAAGAATGATGACGGAAGGGTTCCCGTTTGTGAATATTGGACAGATGAATTTCCACAAAAGGAATGGCTACAGCCAGCAATGCGTCGCGCAGCGCCACGCTGGTATGAGTGTAGGCGGCGGGATTGATCAGAATAAAATCCGTACGCTGCAGACTTTGATGGATTTTCTCAATCAACTTTTCTTCGCTATTGGCCTGAAAGCATTCCAAGAGGACGTTATGTTGATTTGCCAGCGCCTGCAAATCGGCTTCAATCGCCGCGAGGGAAAGGGAGCCGTAATGGGTGGGTTCGCGTACGCCGAGCATATTTAAGTTCGGGCCGTTCAATAATAAAATGCGAAAAGGTTGCGGCATAGTTTGTTCCTTTATATTATCGGGAGCGCCTCGGGCAGAGGTGCGGAACCCGGTGAGAATGGATATTTATTGTTACGCACTCAGTATTTCAACTCGCGAATATATTCGCTGTCCAGTTCCAGCAGCGGCAGCTCGGAACCCGGCCAGCGGCGCAACAGCTGATAATCCATCAGATTCAAGGTATCCAGACCGAGAACCGTATCCGGCGTATATTGGCGTGCGATGCGCGCCAGCTGGGTGAGACCCAGGCTGCTTTCCAGCGAAGAACTGATCACCGCTTTTAAGCCCCGGGCATGGGCCTGAGCGATTAGGTCGATGCAATGTTCAAGTGATCCTACTAAGCTGGGTTTGATAACAATGGCCGCAACCAAGGGATCTTCTGTTACCTTAAAGCCCGGTTCGCGTACGCTTTCGTCCCAGGCGATGGCAATACCGCTTTCCCGGGCGAAATTGAGGCTTTCTTCCGGGGTTTTGCAAGGCTCTTCCAGAAACTGAATGCGGCGGCGATGTTCGGGTTTGATATATTTGGCGAACATCTGTGCTTTTTGCATCGTCCAGCTGCGGTTGGCGTCCAGACGCAGATGCAGATCGGGAATGGCTTCCAGCAGCATATCGGCGATCAGACCATCACGATTGGCCTCATACATGCCTACCTTGATTTTCGCTACTTTTTCACCCTGCATTTGATCCAGGGGTTGATAGAGTTCGTCCGGATCGCCGTAGCACAGCGGTGCGATCTGATAATTGCCTTCTGCTTCCAGTTTTCCCTGCATTTCCGCCAGCGCACAGCTTAGGCCGAAAGCCACGGAAGGATAAAGCTCCCCTAGGGGCAGTTTTTCATTCCGATTGCGTGCCGCATCCCAGTTTTGCAACCATTGCAGGCTTTGCTGCTGTGCCTGCTCCAAGCTTTCATGACTGAATTCCGGTAGGGGAGCGATTTCCCCCCAGCCTTCCCGGTCCTTACATTTTATTCGAACCAGCAACCCTTCCCGTTGTTTCAGAAAGCGGTTGCGCAGAATCAGCTGGCTGTCGACGGGAATACTGTAGCGATATAGATTATAACTTCTGAAGGTCATGCTTCGCCTCGTTGCAAAAAGGATCCGCCGCCATATTCCGACCGAGGGTCGGAGAGGGCGGCGCCATAGGTTAATTCACCAATATAGGCCTGTTATAAAAAACAGCGCGGACGGAAATTTACCATGTTTTTAGCGAATAAATAAAAAACTGAAAATCCGACCGCACTTCAGGACTTAAGGATTGCGTTTAAATTTGCCGAAATCCGGGGCGCGTTTTTCGTTGAAGGCGTTACGTCCTTCCTGTCCCTCTTCGGTCATATAAAAGAGCATGGTGGCGTTACCGGCCAGCTCCTGCAGTCCCGCTTGTCCGTCGCAGTCGGCGTTCAGCGCCGCTTTCAGGCAGCGCAGGGCAATCGGGCTGTTGCGCAGCATTTCGCGGCACCAGCGGACTGTTTCTCGTTCCAGTTCGGCATAAGGAACAACGGTATTGACCAGTCCCATATCCAAGGCTTCCTGAGCATTGTATTGGCGACACAGGAACCAGATTTCCCGCGCTTTTTTCTGACCGACGATACGCGCCATATAAGAAGCTCCCCAGCCGCCGTCAAAAGAACCTACTTTCGGGCCGGTCTGACCGAAAATCGCATTGTCTGCGGCAATGGTCAGATCACATATCATATGCAGAACATGACCGCCGCCGATGGCATAACCCGCCACCATAGCCACGACAGGTTTCGGGCAGGTACGGATATCGCGCTGAAAATCCAGAACATTTAAATGATGTACGCCGCTGTCGTCTTTGTAACCGCCGTAGTCGCCACGGACTTTCTGATCGCCGCCGGAACAGAAGGCTTTTTCACCCTGACCGGTAAGCACGATAACGCCGATCTTCTCGTCAAAGCGTGCGTCGGAAAAGGCATGAATCATTTCCTTGACGGTCTGTGGACGGAACGCATTGCGCACTTCCGGGCGGTTAATAGTGATTTTGGCGATACCTTCGCTGGATTTGTGGTAAAAAATATCGCTATAGCCATTGCTGCAATCCTGCCACTGAACCGGTGCGTAAAGTACGTCATCTTTAGGGTTTTGCATTGTCTGTTCCTTTCTTATCTTAGCTTGATGAAAGCGCCGCCCTTGAATCAAGGGCGACGGAATTCGAAAATAATGTTGCGGAATTATACCTGAAATGGCGGGGGAGGGATAGGAAGAATTCGGCGGCGGCTTTGGCGACGGCAGGGGAAGTGCCTTATGCTTTAATTCTTTAGGCTTTAATTGTGAGCGAACTCAAAGTTTTGTTATTCCTGACTATACAAGGTTAAAAATGCTTATTTATAATCAAAATGCTTTAGTTCGGAATCACGAACGCTTTTCCGTCCCAAGGTTCGCAAGCGGAAATCGGCGGACGCCATTCAGACAAGCGCATTCTTGTTTTTTATTTCTGATATCACAGAGGCTTATTATGAAAATTATCACATGGCCTGTGGTTGCAGGTGCTGCACTAGGTATCATTGCGCCACTGCTGACCTATAGCGGTAATCCCGGTAATATGGGGTTTTGCGCCGCTTGCTTCCTACGCGACACTTCCGGTGCCATCGGCCTGCACCGTGCCGCACCGCTGCAATATATCCGCCCCGAATTAATAGGTTTGGTGCTGGGGGCTTTTGTCAGTGCGCTGCTGGCGAAGCAATTCCGCCCGCAGGGCGGTTCTTCTCCTTTGGTTCGTGTCGGGCTGGGCTTTTTTGCCATGCTCGGCGCTTTGGTTTTTCTCGGTTGTCCTTGGCGTGCTTATTTACGTCTGGGTGGCGGAGATTTAACCAGTCTGGCGGGGATTGCCGGTTTGATCGCCGGGATTTTCGGCGGTATTTTTTTCTATAAACGCGGTTTTTCCTTGGGCAAATCCGAAACACAGGGAAAAACCGCCGCTTTTATCCCTATCGCTTTTGCTTTGTTGCTACTGTTTTTATTACTTTCCCGCTTCAGTTTCGGCGACAATCTGGCGGTATTCTTCTCTGTTAAAGGGCCGGCGGCACAGCATGCGGATGTGTGGATTTCCTTGGGAGCCGGCGCTTTGTTGGGCGTGCTGATGCAGAAATCCCGTTTCTGTACGATCGGAGCGATTCGTAATTTGGTACTGTCCCGCGATGCGGGCCTGCTGAAAGGGGTGATTGCGCTGGTGTTGTGCGCCACTTTAACCAATATATTACTGGGCCAGTATAAATTCGGTTTTAGCCAACAACCCATCGCACATAACCAGTATTTGTGGAATTTCCTCGGTATGGCTCTGTGCGGCCTTTGTTTTTCACTGAGCAGCGGCTGTCCGGGAAAACAGTTGGTGCAGTTGGGCGAAGGTAACAGCGATGCGGCAATGTTTATTCTGGGTATGATGCTCGGAGCCGGCGCCGCACATAATTTCGCTTTTGCCGCTTCCGGAGCGGGTATTTCGCAGTTTACGCCTTATGCACTGGCGGCGGGCTTTATTTTCTGTCTGTACCTGGGATTCAGCAATAAAGCGCTGAAAGCCTAGTTCGAGAGCCGGGCCATAAGTCGCCGCTTTTATGCGGCGCGGGGCTTGCCGAGAAGATCGCTTAAGCGGCGCGCAAACTGTTCCGGATTTTCTCGGTGGGCATTGTGTCCGGCATTTTCGATTAGGACGGGATTCAGGCCGGCCTGTGCAGCGATGGTACGAAATTTATGATCTTTCTCGCCAACCAGATAATGAATCGGCATTCCCCGCTGTTGAGCGGCGGAAATCAGCGGACGAAAATCCGGTTGTTTGCCCAGCGAGGTGGCGATTAACATCTCACCGATAGCGGCGTCGCAATTTATCCGGCGACTCTCCGTCAATCGGGCGCGTTGTTCTTGGTTTAAATGAGCGAAAACCGGCTGTTGATACCAATCCGCCAGTACCTGCTGCGCCCTTTCCTGCCGAAAACGTTGCGCCCATAGGTTATCATGTTGCAGGCGGGCGGTTTTTTCCTTTTCCGTACCTAGGCCGGGGTTGGCGCCCTCCAGAACCAATCCCTGTAGATTTCCCTGATGAATTTTGGCCTGTAAGGCGTAATACAAGGCGATTCTGCCGCCTAACGAATAGCCGATCAGAAAATAAGGGCTGGTGCCGATCTCAGCCCGGATTTCTTCTGCCAGCAACAGGCAACAATCTTCAAAGTTGTCGACCCTCAGGTTTTTTTTACTGCCGTGTAGGGGTAAATCCAGCGCCAGGCAGGAAAAGTGCGGTAGATTTTCGCAGACTTTTTTCCAGTCCTGCTTGGTACCGAGCAAACCGTGCAGAAAAATTAAACAGGGCATGGCTATTCGTTCCGGATTAGCCCCCGCTTGCGGCGGGGGATATTGTTTGAGGTTATGCGCCGATAACAGCGTGGCTTATTTGTTCGATCAGCCGTTTATAAATATTGCTGCCGTCGCTTGCTCCGACCTTGATTTCGATCAGCGTGGTTTCTTTGCGTGAATAGGCCAGTTTCAGTACCGAACTCAAATCCGCCCAGGTATAAGGGCGAGCATATTTCAGATCAAACATGGAGGCGGCTTGGGAAAATTCCGTATTGTGCGGCAGGCGGTAAAAAGCGTTTTTTACCTCGTGCTGAACCGGCAGCATATCGAAAATGGCGCCGCCGTTATTATTAATAATAAATAAAATGGTCGGCTGAGTTACTTTTTTAAACAACGCGAGGGAATTTACATCATACAATGCGGACAGGTCGCCGATCATGGCCACAACCGGCTGATTGGCGCCGATGCCGATTCCGGCGGCGGTAGCCAGCAAACCGTCGATACCGCTTGCTCCGCGGTTGGTATGCACCGGGTAGCCCTCCGGCAGTTTCCCCAGAGCATCTACCAGACGGACGAACAGACTATTGCCTAAAAACAGAATACCGTTATTGGGCAGAATACGTTCGATATGATGGGCCAGGGAGGCTTCGTTCAGACCGCCGCCCACTTGCTGTTCGATAAAGGTGGCGCAGAATTTCGATAGCGCAAGGGGTTCCAGCAACCAGGGTTTTTGGCGTAGCGGCGGGTGAGCCCGTAACCAATGATGTACCTTGGCGTTGAAACGGGTCTGACTGTGTTGATAGGGATCGACTCTTCTCGGACTATCGTCCACCACCCAGAATTCACCGCGGAATTCCGCCAGATAGCGGTTAATTCTTTTGCTGACAAAATGGGAGCCGAACTGAATCAGCAGATCCGCCTGCAATAGTTTTTCCCGCACGGTTTTATTGGCTAGCCAGATATCGGCATAGGGCAGGCTGGGATCTACCCGAGACTGAATATCCGTCAGCATGACCCAGCCCATGGTATCCGCCCAGGCGGAGATTCCCATGCTTTGTTCCGGCGGTAGTTTTCCTACGACAATAACGCCGCGTTGTGTCCGACGGCTGTCCCAATGCTCGTGCATAATGACTTCCTGCTGCGCGGCTTGATAATCCGTCCATTTGCGTTGATGGCTCAGCCAGCGCTGAACTTCCGTCAGCCAGGGGTGATTGTCGATAGCTTGTTCGTCGGCATCATATAAAGGTTCTGGCAGGGGCACGTTAATATGCACGACGCCGGGCTGAAGACGTTGTTGATGACAGGCCTGCTCAATGCTCGAGATCAGCCAATTGGCCGAATAATCTTGGGCGGGGCGGGGCAGATTCAGGGCAGCCACCGGATAAGCGGCGAACATATTTTCTTGTAAAATCGCCTGATTGGCGCCGCACTCCAGTAACTCCGGCGGACGATCGGCACTCAGAACAATTAAATTCACCCCGCTCTGGCGCGCTTCAATGACGGCTGGATAGAGATTGGCCACCGCCGTTCCCGAGGTAACGATAACCGCCACCGGGGTTTGCGAAGACTTCGCCAAACCGAGTGCGAAAAAACCTAATCCGCGTTCGTCAAAATGGGTATGGCAAAGGGCGCGGCGGGCATTCTGCAAGCGGTTGGCTTCCAAGGTGAGCGGCGTGGAGCGAGAACCGGGGGCGATACAAAAGTGCTTCACCCCGTAACGTACTAGGGTTTCCAGAATCACCTTCGACCAACAACGATTAAATGTACTTACTGACATGATTGTTCTCCACGCTTCTGTAATAAAGATAATAACCCCGAGGCTTTTCTTTCGATTTCCCGCCATTCCTGTTCGGGTTCGGAACCGGATACGATGCCGGCGCCGGCAAAGACGGCGATTTTATTTCCTTCGATCAGGGCGGAACGAATGGTTACGCAAAATTCCGCCCCGCTTTTATTCATAAACCCTAAAGTGCCGGCATACCAGCCGCGTTCAAAGGTTTCCGTGGCAGCCAGAAAATCCAGCGCCTTACGTCGCGGCAAACCGGCAATCGCCGCAGTAGGATGAATAGCCTGTAGGCAGGCTTCGTCGGCATAACCGGGATTTAATTCGGCGCTTATTTTACGGCGTAAATGCTGAACCCGGCGTAATTGTTTCAGACTTACTTCGCCCACTTCAATCTGACGGCTGATAGGGCGTAAATTATCACAAATATCCTGAACTACAAGTCTGTTCTCATAATCATTTTTACTGTCTTGCAGTAGCCACTCGCCCTGTTGGCGGTTAAATTCCTTATCCTCGCTCATGGCTGCGGTGCCGGCCAATGCCTCGGTATATAAGTGCGACTCCCGGCGCAGATACAGGCGTTCCGGGGTAGAACCGAGGAAGGCTTGATGAGCGCTACGGGCAAACAGAAAATGGTAGCAACCGTTATTACATTTTTCACTTTCCGCCAATAGATCAATAGGGTTGATCGGTCTTGAGGATACAAATGCGGTTTGGTTGGCAAGTACCACTTTATTCAGTTCTCCCCTTTCTATATATTGCAGGGCCTTTTCCACCCAGGAACACCATTGTTGCGCTTCGGCTTTTGCCGCTAATGGGCGGATAGGATATTCGGGGGCGGAGAGTGCGGCGCAGCTTTCCAACCCTTGCAATACTTGTAACAGCGCCTGTCGTTCCCGTTCCCAATCTTGAAGATTATCCCAAAACAGAGAAAGGCGAAGATGGTTATCATGCTGCTGCAATAACAGCCGCGGCAGGCAAAAATAGCCTTTGCCGTCAAAGGTCAGCCCGCCGATTAGGGTAAAGGGTTGGGCCTGAATAAATAAATTTGCCTGTCGTACATCTTCGAAGCGACGGACTTCGCCGAGGGCGGCAATCACTTCGCTGTCGCTTTGAGCGGGATTACGGCTGCGCCAGTAAAATTGCGGATAACAGCTTTGCATTTTCAACCAGCCTAAAAGATCGGCGGAGAACGCAATACTTTCCTGCAGGCAGCCGAGTTCGCTTCCGTTTTTACTGCACAACATGGCGTTGATTTTGGTATTGAGCCGTGCTTTAAGGCTTCGTAAATTATCCATTGCGGCAAATAATCTTGTTATCGGGCGCCGAGTCCTTTTCCGTTCCTGCCGCCGACTTTGTTTTTTTTAGCGCTTTATTGAGAGGGCGGAGGGAATTTGTGGTGCGGCGCCGAAATTAAGTTAAAAAAATTGCGCTAATTCTACCGCACTTTAAAAGATTTTTTTAGTAAATCTTTTCTTCCGTCCGGAATAGCGGTAAAGTGCGGTTAATTTTTCCCGTTTTTTTATCCGTTATCCATGTTTAACGGTATTTTTAAATGGCATCTTAAGCGCTATAGACAGATATAAGGTGAGCCTATGCAACAGTTTCCCAAATCCGATAAATTAGAACATGTTTGCTACGATATTCGCGGCCCGGTGCATAAAGAGGCGCTGCGTCTGGAGGAAGAAGGGCATAAAATTCTGAAATTGAATATCGGCAATCCGGCGCCTTTCGGTTTTGAAGCGCCCGATGAAATCTTAATCGATGTTATCCGTAATCTACCTACCGCACAGGGCTATTGCGATTCTAAAGGGCTTTATTCGGCGCGCAAGGCGATTGTGCAGTATTATCAGTCCAAGGGAATTCACGGCGCCACGGTTAACGATGTTTATATAGGTAACGGCGCCTCCGAGCTAATAACCATGTCTATGCAGGCGCTGCTCAACGATGGCGACGAAGTATTGGTGCCGATGCCGGATTATCCGTTATGGACGGCGGCGGTAACCCTTTCCGGCGGTAAAGCGGTGCATTATCTGTGCGATGAGGAAGCCGACTGGTTTCCGGACGTTGAGGATATAAAAACTAAGATTAGCGCACGTACCAAAGCGATTGTAATTATTAATCCGAATAACCCGACCGGCGCCGTATACAGCAAAGATTTACTGGAACAAATCGTGCAATTGGCCCGTCAGCATAATCTGTTGATTTTTGCCGATGAAATCTATGACAAGATTTTATATGATGGGGCGCAACATCATCATATTGCGGCACTGGCGCCGGATTTACTCACCATAACCCTAAACGGACTGTCTAAAGCTTATCGGGTCTGCGGTTTCCGCCAAGGCTGGATGATTTTAAACGGCCCGAAAGCCAAGGCCAAAGGCTATATTGAGGGGCTGGATATGATTGCCTCTATGCGCTTATGCGCCAATGTGCCTATGCAGCATGCGATTCAGACCGCATTGGGCGGTTATCAGAGTATTAACGAATTTATTTTGCCGGGCGGGCGTTTGCTCGAACAGCGGAATCGCGCTTATGAACTGATTACGCAAATTCCCGGTATCAGCTGTGTTAAGCCTATGGGCGCACTTTATATGTTCCCGAAATTGGATATTAAGAAATTCAATATTTATGATGATGAGAAAATGGTATTGGATTTGCTGGCGCAGGAAAAGGTACTGTTGGTGCACGGACGCGGATTTAACTGGCATGCGCCGGATCATTTCCGTATCGTTACTCTGCCTTATGTACATCAGATAGAAGAGGCGATGGCAAAACTGGGTAAATTCCTACAGCATTATCATCAATAAATCTTCCGTTCTTTTTTCCCGACCGCTTTAAGCCATCTGTCGATAGCCTAAAGCGGTTTGCTTTTATGTCGATGGGTTCTAATTCATAGCGAATCATTCTTTTATTCGAAGCGATCCCGCTGCTTATAATAAATTCAATTTTGTTTCGAACCCATGATGAATTGTCAATATAGTCGGCTATACCGCATTTTGCGGCTGTCGCCCGATTAAGGCGGCAATTATCCGGCAATTATTCGTTGGAGCGGTTTTCCTATCTGTCTTTATCGGAGCCGTACCTTAATGCAAGGTATATAGGTTCTACGCCGGGCGGTACAAGTCCATATTGAAATTTCGCGCAATAGGCCTTGGTTGGTTCAGGTATTTTTCTATCGTCGGATTATTCAAAGCCGGTATTAAGTCGAACGGCTTCAGCGATACGGCGAGCGGGCAGGCGTTTCTCATGGGGTTATACGGCGTAAGCGGTACGGGCGGAGTCGGAGTCCGTTTCGCACGAACAGATTGAGTAAAAATATCCGTGCTATATGGTGCTCGAATATTAATCACAGTTGTAATAATCAGCAGCTGAAAGTGCGGTGAATTTTAGCCGCACTTTTTGATTTCAAGGGCTTATTTTTATTTGAAATTTTATCCGTGGCCGCGCTATTGTCGGCGGCATAAAATCGGAATGCGCCCTATTCAAAAATTGCAAAGGGTGTTATCGTAATAGGGTTTCGCCCGTTATCGGGACAGTTATTCTTTAAGGAAAGTTAATGAAGGTTCAGCAAATTATTAAAGACAATCATTTGGGCTTATTATTCCGCCAAGGAACATTCGGAATTGAAAAAGAAAGCCAGCGCGTATATGAGGACGGTTCGGTGGTAACTACGCCTCATCCCGAGGTATTAGGTAAGCGTTCTTATCATCCTTATATTCAGACCGATTTTGCCGAAAGCCAGCTGGAATTAATTACTCCGCCGAACAAGAGCGTTGAAGACAGCCTGCGCTGGCTGTCCGCCATTCATGAAGTGGTATTGCGCTCATTGCCTGAGAACGAATATATTTTTCCTCTCAGTATGCCAGCGGGATTACCGCCGGAAGATCAAATCAAGGTGGCTCAGCTGGAGGATCCCGCCGATGTCGCCTACCGCGAACATCTGGTTGCGGTATATGGCAAAAATAAACAAATGGTCAGCGGTATTCATTATAATTTCCAACTGGCGCCGGAACTGATTAACGCTTTGTTTCAGGCGCAACGAAAATATGATGATGCGGTTGCATTCCAGAACGATTTATATCTGAAAATGGCGAAAAACTTTTTGCGTTATCAGTGGATTCTGGTTTATTTGCTGGCGGCGACACCAACGGTGGAAGCGGATTATTTTAACGGCGCCTCACCGTTGCAAGCGGGCCAATATGTGCGCAGTTTGCGTTCGAGCCGCTACGGCTATGTAAATGAAGCGGATATTATCGTTTCTTTCGACAGCCTGGAAAAATATGTGGAAACCCTCGAACATTGGGTGAGCAGCGGCAGATTGATTGCAGAAAAAGAGTTTTATTCCAATGTACGTCTGCGCGGGGCGAAAAAAGCCCGTGAACTGCTGTCCAGCGGAATTCGTTATCTGGAATTTCGCCTGTTCGATCTTAATCCCTTCGCTCCCTATGGTATTACTCTGGAAGATGCCAAATTTATCCATCATTTTATTTTACTCATGATTTGGATGGATCAGAGCGCAGATCAAGCGGGTATCGAACTGGGCAAGGAACGTTTGGCTCAGGTGGCCTTTGAGCATCCTTTACAACAAACCGCTTACCGTACCGAAGGAGAGGAAATCCTGACCGCACTGCTGGAGATGCTGAAAGTTCTGGGAGCGGAGCAGAGCGAACAGGATTTCGTTGCGGCTAAACTGGCGCAGTTTGCCGATCCCGGACTTACTTTGGGCGGACGCTTGCTGCGGGAAATCGAAGGGGCGGGCGGATACCGCAAACTGGGGGCGGAGCTGGCACGGCGCAATAAAGCACAGGCAATGGAACGTTTTTATGCGCTATCCGCTTTCGATAATATGGAATTATCCACACAAGCCCTGATGTTTGATTTGATTCGACAGGGAATCAAAACCGAAATCCTAGACGAACGGGATCAATTTCTGTGCTTGCAGTTCGGCGAACATATCGAATATGTGAAAAACGGTAATATGACTTCGCACGACAGCTATATTTCACCGCTGATTATGGAAAATAAGGTGGTAACCAAAAAAGTGCTGGCCAAAGCCGGCTTCAATGTCCCGCAAAGTCTTGAATTTACCTCGGTACAGCAGGCGCTGGCAAGCTATCCTCTCTTTGAAAAAAGAGCGGTGGTCATTAAACCGAAATCCACTAATTACGGGTTGGGGATCAGCATTTTTCAGCAGGGCTTACAGAGTCGCGAAGACTTTGCCACCGCATTGGAAATCGCCTTCCGTGAAGATAAGGAAGTGATGGTGGAAGATTATCTGAGCGGAACCGAATACCGTTTCTTTGTATTGGGAGAGCAAACCTTAGCGGTGTTGCTGCGCGTACCTGCCAATGTTATCGGCGACGGTGTGCATACGGTGGCACAGTTGGTGGCGGAGAAAAATGCACATCCGTTGCGTGGCGACGGTTCGCGTACCCCTTTAAAGAAAATCGCTCTGGGCGATATTGAAGGTTTGCAGCTAAAAGAACAGGGGCTGAGCTTTGACAGCGTGCCGGCTAAGGATCAGTTGGTACAGTTGCGCGCCAATTCAAACATCAGTACCGGCGGCGACAGCATCGATATGACCGATGAAATGCACCCGAGTTATAAAGAATTGGCGGTGGGAATCAGCAAAGCCATGGGGGCGGCGGTATGCGGTGTGGATTTGATTATTCCGGATTTAAAACAGGCGGCGCAGCCGAACCTGAATTCCTGGGGGGTCATTGAAGCTAATTTCAATCCGATGATGATGATGCACATCTTCCCTTATTCGGGAAAATCCCGACGGGTTACCCTGAACGTTATCCATATGCTCTTTCCCGAATTAAAGGGCCGGGAGGATATGAAATAAAACTTGATAAAGTGCGGTGAATTTTCGACAATAGCCGGCGCGGAAGCGTTGAAAAAATATTGCCGAAAGCGACCGCACTTTTCTTCCCGCTTAATTTCCGAGGTTAATTTTGACTGACAGTATTAGCTTTACACTCGAACCCCAAGACAATGCCCGTTTGCAATCTTTGTGCGGTGCATTTGACGAAAACCTTAGTCTGATTGAAAAAAACTTAAATCTGAATATTTCCCGTCGTAATTTTACCTTTATTCTACAACCTGCCGGCGACAAATCGCCTCCCTATGCAACAGCCCTGTTACGCAGTACGGAACAATTAATCCGCGAACTTTATCTGCAAACCGCACCGGTACGCGGCAAAATTAAAGAGCTGGATCCCCAAGACGTACATATTGCCCTGCAGGAAAGCCGTATGTTACTGCAACAGACATCGGCAGCAGAAAATAAAGAAGAGAATGAAGAGGAAGCGCAGAGCCGGGTTTACAGCACCACGATTAAAACCAAGCGCGGTCTGATTAAACCGCGCGGTGCCAACCAAGTGCAGTATTTGCATAATATTCTGCGCTACGATATCAGCTTCGGTATCGGCCCGGCGGGAACGGGGAAAACCTTTTTGGCGGTAGCCGCCGCGGTAGAAGCCTTGGAACGCCAGGAAATCCGCCGCGTCTTATTAACCCGTCCGGCAGTGGAAGCGGGTGAAAAACTGGGTTTCCTACCCGGGGATCTGGGGGCGAAAATCGAACCTTATTTACGTCCCCTATACGATGCTCTGTTTGAAATGTTGGGCTTTGAGCGGGTGCAGAAACTGATGGAGCGCAACGTGATTGAAATCGCTCCCCTGGCCTATATGCGCGGACGTACCCTGAATGACAGCTTTATTATTCTGGACGAAAGTCAGAATACCACGGTTGAACAGATGAAAATGTTTCTAACCCGTATCGGTTTTAACTCCAAAGCGGTGATCACGGGCGATATTACTCAAATCGACTTACCGCGGGGACAGAAATCGGGTTTACGCCATGCCATTGAAGTCTTGGGAGAAGTGCAGGAACTCAGTTTTAACTATTTTGACAGCAAGGATATTGTTCGCCATCCGGTAGTGGCCAAAGTGGTGCAAGCTTATGAAAAATGGGAGGCGGAAGAGGAAATTCGTCGCCAAGAACAAGCCCTGCAGCGTAAGTTGGAGCGTGAGCGGATAGCGGCGGAAAAACAACAGGATAAGGCGGAATAAAATATGCAAGAAGCGATTGTGGATTTACAGATTGCCACTCAGGATACTCGGGGATTGCCCGATGCCGTACTGATTGAACGTTGGGCGACCGCCGCACTGCGGGCGGAGCAAAACCGACCGGAAATTACCGTGCGCATTGTAGATGAAGAGGAAAGCCACGAACTGAATTTAACCTATCGAGGTAAGGATCGCCCGACCAATGTACTCTCCTTTCCTTTCGAATGCCCGGAGCAGGTAACCTTGCCGTTGCTCGGCGATTTGGTGATTTGCCGGCAAGTGGTGGAGCGCGAAGCGGCGGAGCAGCATAAATCCGCCGAAGCACATTGGGCGCATATGATAGTGCACGGCTGCCTGCATTTACTCGGTTATGATCATATTGAAGAGGACGAAGCGGAAGAAATGGAAAGTCTGGAAACGCAGATTATGCTGTCATTGGGGTTTAGCGATCCCTATCAGGCGGAAAAGATCTAACTCGCGGTAAAAGTTTCGAAAAGGGCGCAATCAAAACCTCGCTATATGCTACCGCCATTGATTATTTTCTTGTATAAACAGGGAAAAATCGCCACAATAGGAACAGCTTTTTTAAACGGAGTCCTATGCTGCCCGAACGCCGAATCCAAATTCTGATTAGTGCCGAACTTCCCGATATAGCGGATAATGTATTGCTTATCGGGGAGGGCGGGCTGGCGCCGGAGAAAGCCAAAAATCTGCTGGGCCGCGAGTTTGAAAATATCCTGTTTGATGCAAGGTACGGATTGAATGCCGAAGCTTTGGCTATCGCCGCCGGCACCCTGAAAGCCGGTGGTTTATTGGTTATCTTATTCGCACATTGGGATAATCCCGCCGCTTATTCGGATCAGGACAGTTTACGTTGGAGCGGTGAGGCCAATGCCATTGCCGCACTGAATTTCTTCCGCCACTTTCAAGCTTGCGTAAGCAAATACGAATTTCCCTTATTACGGGGTGAAGCGGGAAAAAGAGCGGTCGCTTTCGCCTATAGTTTTTCCGCCCAAGGCACCTTAGCACAAAGGCAGAAGATACAGGCAACGGCGGCGCAGCAACAAATTTTACAAGGAATACTGAGTGCGCGGGCCGAAATTTATTTTTTGACCGCCAAGCGCGGGCGCGGAAAATCCGCACTGGCAGGTATGCTGGCCGCCCGATTACGGGAAAAAGTTTATCTTACCGCGCCGAATAAACAGGCTGCCGCCACATTAATGGCATTTGCACCGCCGCAACTTGAATTTATCGCCCCTGATGCCTTGGCTCGGCGCTTATTTTCGGAGCCGCAATTGGGAGATGAAGCCTGGCTGCTGGTGGATGAGGCGGCAATGATTCCTTTGCCTCTGCTTGAGATTTTCGGCCGGCGTTTCAAGCATATTTTGTTTACCACCACCCTGCACAGCTATGAAGGAACGGGCAGAGGATTCGAACTGAAGTTCCGCCGCTATCTGCGCCGCAGTTATGAGAGCTTCGAGCTGGAGCAGCCTTTGCGCTGGCGGCAGGGGGATATGCTGGAAGCTTTTATTGAAGATTTGTTGCTGTTAAGGGCGGAAGATGAATTTCCCCGTATCCCTTTTATGCCCGGTGCGCAAATTGAAATCGCCCGAGTGGAGCAGACCGAGATTATCCGCCGGATCGGGACATTTTACGGCCTGTTGGTACTGGCTCATTACCGTACCAGCGTTCTGGATTTACGCCGCTTGTTTGATGCGGGCGCACAACGCTTCTACCGGGCAAGGGCGGGTACAGCTTTAATCGGCGCGGTTTGGGCATTGGAAGAAGGCGGTATTGCGGATGAGGCGCTGATTAGGGCGATTCAGCGCGGTCAGCGCCGTCCGAAAGGGCATTTGGTCGCCCAGGTGCTGGCAAGCCTTACCCATTGTGCCGAATTCTGTCGTTTGAATTCCGTACGTATTTCCCGCATTGCAATTCAGCCGGACTGGCAGAAGCGGGGAATCGGGCGACAACTGTTGCATTATCTGAAAGCGGAAAGCGAAACGGATTTTTTATCGGTCAGTTTTGGTTATCATGAAAATCTATGGCGTTTTTGGCGGAAGTGCGGTTTTATTCCGGCCCATATCGGCGAACATAAAGAAGCCAGCAGCGGTTGCTATACGATAATTATGCTCTATCCCCTCAGTGAGGCGGGGCGGCGTTTGTGTAAGGCGGCTCAGCGACAATTTGAACGCAATATCGGTTTGGGCTTTCATCCGTTGCGTACGCATTTTGTTACGCAGCAAGCGGACTGGTCGTTGCAGCGGGAGGATCGCCTCAGTCTACGGGATTTCGCCTGTTATCATCGATCCTTGGCGGCCGCCACCCCCGCCATACGCCGTCTGTTGGCAACGGCCGCACCTTCGGATTGTCCGCTGTTGCGTGATTATTTGCGGCGGCGCAGCGCAGCGCAGCAGGAATCTAAGGCGCAGATTGCGCTCTATCGACAAGAGATCGGGGCGCTGTTACAAAAATTATCCTCTACCCTAACAACCTCTGAATAAGGAGAATGCCTATGGCACAACGAGAAGAACATCCTCAAGGAAACAAAAAAGGTTTCTTTGCCGGCTTAGTGGAGAAATATAACCGCCTGTGCAACGAACTGGGCGTCGATCAGGGGGCGTGCCGCAGTTGTGTTCCGGTGGTGAAATTTGATCCCGAACAGCCGAAAGGGCAAGAACAGAAAACGGATAAGGACTAGGTCTTATCCGTTTGCCGCCACGGCGGCCGAATAGGGATATTGACTTAGGAAGCGCCATTAGTCCGGCGCACTCCGGGCGGAATGAATTCTGCCGTTCTGTTTATACGGGATAAGGAATATCCTCGCTTTTCATTCATTGTTATTTAAATAAGGATATTTTATGCAGTGGTTTATCTTTTGTGTTTCTCTTCTTATTGCCGGGTATTTTGTGTACGGCAAAATCGTCGAAAAAGTCTTTGTGATTAACCCTCAGCGCGAAACGCCGGCTTACAGTATGAACGACGGGGTAGATTATATCCCGATGTCGAAGAAAAAAATCTGGTTGATTCAGTTACTCAATATTGCCGGTACCGGGCCGATTTTCGGGCCGATTCTGGGCGCTTTATACGGGCCGGTGGCGATGCTTTGGATCGTATTCGGCTGTATTTTTGCCGGGGCGGTGCACGATTATTTCTGCGGTATGCTGAGTATCCGTAACGGCGGTGCCAGTATTCCCTTTTTGGCAGGCAAGTATCTCGGCCGTCCGGCTAAACATTTTATGAATGTGCTGGCCTTGTTATTGCTGTTGTTGGTAGGGGTGGTATTCGTTGCCAGTCCCGCTTCGCTACTGACCAATATTAGTACCGAATTGCTGGGTTCGGGCAGTCTGGGCGCCGGTGCGGTAAGCGAAGAAAGCACGGCGTCGGGCGGTAATTTGCTGATTTTTTGGACCGCGCTGATTTTTTTGTATTACATTGTGGCGACATTGGTGCCCATAGATAAAATTATCGGTCGTATCTATCCGGTTTTCGGCGCCTTATTATTGTTTATGACCTTTGGTATGCTGTTCGGCTTATTTTTTCAAGGAATCCCATTTTTCCGAACCCTTGGTACGGATATAGGCATTGCGGATTTCTTTACCAATATGCACCCGACGGAAGCACCGATCTGGCCGTTACTCTTTATTACCATTGCCTGCGGAGCCATTTCCGGTTTCCACGCCACTCAGTCGCCCTTAATGGCGCGCTGTACCGAAAATGAAAAAGAGGGGCGCTTTATTTTCTACGGCGCCATGATCGGAGAAGGGGTGATCGCCTTGATCTGGTGTATGGTCGGTTTGAGCTTTTATCAGGATCAAAGTTTGCTGAGCGAAGCGATTAAGTTGGGTACGCCGTCGAAGGTGGTGTATGATTCCGCCATTGGTATGCTGGGGCTGTTCGGCGGCATTCTGGCGGTTCTGGGGGTAGTGATTTTGCCTATTACCTCGGGTGATACCGCATTTCGTGCCGCCCGTTTGCTGATTGCCGATTTCTTCGGCTATGATCAACGCAACCTGGCTAAACGTTTAACTATCGCCTTACCCTTGTTTGCCATTGGCTTTTGGGTTTCAACGGTGGATTTCTCCGTATTATGGCGCTATTTCGGCTGGGCGAATCAGACCACGGCGATGATGATGTTGTGGACGGCGGCGGCCTACCTGTACCGGAATAATAAATTCCATTGGATATGCACTTTGCCGGCATTGTTTATGACATCGGTCTGCACCACTTTTCTGGCCCATGCGCCCATCGGCTTCGGGTTGGATTATCAGACGGCGGTTATGGTGGGCCTGATATTTACCCTTTGTGCCCATATGGCATTCTTCATTCTGATAAAGCCTAAAACCTTAGAACAGAATCAGAATATTAAAAAACTTGAGTGATTTTGACCGCTCTTTGCACAGGGCGGATAAAGGGCGGGAACAGTTACTGATACGCTGTTACCCGCTTTTTTATGCTTCCTTCCGAATAGAATAAGAGGGAATAAAGTGTGAGAGAATTCACAAATTATCATTTTATTCCTATTTATAATCACTGAATCGTTTACTTTATCCCAATAACCCCATAAAATGCCGCCAGTTTTCGGTACTGGCATTTATTTGTCGGGATTTTTCATTTCTTTTTTTGAAGGATAGCCTATGCAGTGGTTTATTTTTTGTGTGTTACTTTTGATTGCCGGATATTTTGTATACGGCAAGATTATTGAAAAAATCTTCGTAATTAATCCTCAGCGCGCGACTCCGGCCTATAGCATGGGCGACGGTGTGGATTATATTCCGATGTCGAAGAAAAAAATCTGGCTGATTCAGTTACTGAATATTGCCGGTACCGGGCCGATTTTCGGGCCTATTCTAGGGGCTTTATACGGGCCGGTGGCGATGCTTTGGATCGTACTCGGTTGTATTTTTGCCGGCGCGGTGCATGATTATTTCTGCGGTATGTTGAGTATCCGTAACGGCGGTGCCAATATTCCGTTCCTGGCGGGTAAATATCTCGGACGTCCGGCCAAACATTTTATGAATATTCTGGCCCTGTTACTGTTGTTGTTGGTGGGCGTGGTATTCGTTGCCAGTCCGGCTTCCCTGCTGACCAATATTACCAGTGATTTACTCAACTCCGGTACTGTGGGTGCCGCAGCAGTGAATGACGAAGCGGGCGCAAAAAGCGGAACTATTCTGACCGTGTGGACCGCAGTGATTTTTATCTATTATATTCTGGCCACCTTGGTGCCGATCGATAAAATTATCGGCCGTATTTATCCGATTTTCGGCGCCTTATTGTTGTTTATGACCTGCGGTATGTTATTCGGCCTGTTCTTTGAAGGTATTCCGTTCTTCAGAACCGTAGGAACAGATATCGGTATTATGGATTTCTTCACCAATATGGATAAGAACGATACGCCGATTTGGCCGTTGCTGTTTATTACCATTGCCTGTGGTGCGATTTCCGGTTTCCATGCCACTCAGTCGCCGTTGATGGCTCGTTGTACCGAAAATGAAAAAGAGGGTCGTTTTATTTTCTACGGCGCCATGATCGGAGAAGGGGTCATTGCACTGATCTGGTGTATGGTGGGTTTAAGCTTCTATGATGATCAGGGAACTTTACTTGAAGCGATTAAGAGCGGAACCCCTTCAAAAGTGGTTTATGATTCCGCAATAGGTATGCTTGGTCTGTTCGGTGGTATTTTGGCGGTTCTGGGCGTAGTGGTTCTACCTATTACTTCCGGTGATACCGCTTTCCGTGCCGCACGTTTGCTGATTGCCGATTTCTTCAGCTATGATCAGCGTAACCTGCTCAAACGTTTGGTGATTGCACTTCCGTTATTCGCCGTCGGTTTCTGGGTTTCTACCATAGATTTCTCCGTATTATGGCGCTATTTCGGTTGGGCCAACCAGACTACCGCTATGGTAATGTTATGGACTGCCGCCGCTTACCTGTATCTGCATAAAAAATTCCACTGGGTCTGCACATTGCCGGCAATTTTTATGACCATGGTTTGTGCCACCTTCTTGGCTTATGCGCCTATCGGTTTCGGTCTGGACTATCAGATTGCGGTTTGGGTCGGTATGGCTATTACTCTGGTTGCTGTGGTTGCCTTCTTTGCGCTGTTAAAGCCGAAAGATGAGGTAGCGCAGGACGACTAATATAAAAAAAATCCTGTGATTTTCGACCGCACTTTTGCTTTTCGTTCTTGATGCGAAAAGATTAAAGTGCGGTCTTTTTTTATTATTTTTTATCTTATTTTATTTTTTCCTGTGAAGATTTTGTTTCCGCCCCTTTCTCTCCTGTTTTTACCGATAAATCTCTTGCAACTTTAGCTCACAAATAATAAACTTAGCGGAAAAGTGGCGAATTGTGGCGTTTTGTGGTGAATAATAGAAAGACGCCGTGATTTCTGCCTGAAATCGGTTTCCATCAAGCTTAAAAAGGAATCTTATGTTTCGCGGGGCTCAGGCGGTCAATCTTGATTCTAAAGGGAGAATTGCAATCCCCACCCGCTATCGCCCGGAGATCTTAACCGAAAATCAGGGACAGATGGTTTGTACCGTCGATATTCGCCAGCCTTGTCTGTTGCTTTATCCGCTCAAAGAATGGGAAATCATCGAGCAAAAGCTGCTCGCTTTATCGAATTTCGACCCCAAACAGCGCAGCCTGCAACGGGTGATGTTGGGGTATGCCACCGAATGCGAACTGGACGGCTCCGGTCGTATTCTGCTGAGTCCGGCACTGCGTCAGCATGCAAAACTGGAAAAGAATATTATGTTGGTGGGCCAACTGAATAAATTCGAAATCTGGTCCGATGCGGAATGGCAGGCGCAGATCGAACAGGATATGGCGTTAGGCTCAAGCGCCGAGTTCGCTTCATCAGAAGAATTAAAAATGCTGTCATTATAAGAGAGTCTTTCTTTTGCAAGAACAGCAGCACTAGCAGGGTAAGCGGTGTACAGGGTACACCGCATTATCTTATAAATTAGCTTTTTCCTTTTTATTTTCAGTTTTGAGTCTGTTTTATGCACGAACAAACAACTTTTTCCGCCGCCGGCCACCTTACCGTATTATTACATGAAGCGGTAGAAGGCTTGGCATTGAAAGAAGACGGTATCTATATCGACGGGACTTTCGGGCGCGGCGGACATTCGCGTTTGATTCTGTCTCTTTTGGGAAAAAACGGACGTTTAATCGCCTTTGATCGTGATCCGCAGGCAATTGCCGAGGCGCAAAGCATTCAGGATCCCCGCTTCAGTATTATTCACGCCAGTTTCTCTTCTCTGCCGGATATCTGCGAAGATTTGGGTTTGATCGGTAAAATCGACGGGATATTACTCGATCTCGGCGTATCTTCGCCGCAACTTGACGATGCCCAACGGGGATTCAGCTTTATGAAAGACGGACCGCTGGATATGCGCATGGACAGCTCGAAAGGATTGTCCGCCGCCCAATGGCTGCAACAGGTATCGGAAGCGGATTTAACCTGGGTTTTAAAAGAATTCGGCGAAGAACGTTTTGCCGCCAGAATTGCCCGCGCCATTGTCGCTTATAATAAGGCTGCGGCGGCAGGCGAGCATCCGCCGTTGACCCGCACCTTAGCGCTGGCGGAACTGATTGCACGCAGCATTCCCTTTAAAGATAAGCACAAACATCCCGCTACCCGCAGTTTCCAGGCGATTCGTATTTTTATTAATGCCGAGTTGGAAGAACTGGAAGGGGTGCTAAAGGGCGCATTAAAGGTATTGGCGCCGCAGGGACGGCTATCTGTTATCAGCTTCCATTCTTTGGAAGATCGTATGGTGAAACAGTTTATCCGCAAACAAAGCCAAGGCGAGGCGCTCCCGAAAGGGTTACCGCTGCGCGAGGATCAGATTCAGCGTAATCAAACCCTGAAAAGCATCGGCAAAGCCATTCGTGCCGGTGAACGGGAAACGGCGATAAATCCTCGCGCGCGCAGTGCGGTGCTGAGAGTGGCGCAGAGAATCGGTTAGGGGAAAGGAATATGTTATTTAATAGCGAAAGATATCCCTTACAACACATTGTTATTGAGGATTTGTTCAGTACCAATAAGTTGGCTTTGGTGCTGCTCTTTTCCATTGTGCTGACCGGAATAGGAACGGTCTGGATGACCCATAAAACCCGTGCTTTAGTTTCTGAAAAAGGCGAGCTGACCTTTGAAAAGCAGGCGCTGGAAAACGAATTTCTAAATTTAAAACTGGAAGAAACGACACAAAGCGATAATACCCGGATTGAAGCTATTGCGACGGTCAAACTGGGCATGAAACATGTTGAAAGCGATCAGGAAGTCGTGATTTTGGAATAGGGACGATTTGTTATGGTTAAATTCAATTCATCCAAAAAACCGATAAAACCGAAGCCCGCGGTAAAAAGACTCGGGGTGGCGGAAAAATCGGTTAAAGCGAAAGTTTGCTATAAAAACAGTTTTCTGAAAGGCCGCTACCGCTGGGCGGTTACCTTTATTTTTCTCGGTCTGTTCACCCTGATGGCCGGTGCCGCCTATGTACAGATTATCAATGTGGAAACCCTGAGCAACGAGGCGGATAAGCGTTCGCTGCGCACTCAGGAAATTCAGTCCATTCGCGGTTCCATTCTGGATCGTAACGGTCAGTTGCTTTCGGTTAGCGTCCCTATGCATTCCGTGATCGCCGATCCTATGCTGATTTTGAAAGAAAACGGGCTACAGGATAAAGAGCGTTGGAAAGCGCTTGCCGAGGCCTTGGGACTCAGCTACAAGGATTTGGTGAAGCGGATAGAGAAGAATCCTAAATCCCGCTTTGAATATCTTGCCCGTCAGGTTACGCCGACGGTGGCGGACTATGTGAAAAAATTAAAAATCGGCGGTATCGTACTGAAAAACGATGCGCGCCGTTTTTATCCGCGCGGGGAAGAAACCGCCCATTTACTCGGTTTTACCGATATTGACAATACCGGGATTGAGGGGATTGAAAAAAGCTTTAACACCCTATTGGTCGGAAAGCCGGGATCCCGCACTTACCGTAAGGATAAATACGGTAATATCGTAGAAGATATTGCGGATATTAAAAAATATGATGCTCATGACGTAACCCTGAGTATAGATGCGAAACTGCAATCTATGGTTTATCGCGAAATTAAAAAAGCGGTGGAAGACAACAAAGCGCAATCGGGAACGGCGATTTTAGTGGATGTGCGTACCGGAGAAATTCTGGCGATGGCCAATGCTCCCTCCTATAATCCGAATAAACGCAAAGGGGTGCCGGAGGACGTGATGCGTAACCGAGCGGTTACCGATACCTTTGAACCGGGTTCCACCATTAAACCTTTTGTCGTGCTGACGGCCTTACAGCGTGGTGCGGTACGACGCAACGAAATTATTAATACCGGGCCTTTGGTATTGAACGGCCACGAAGTCAGAGACGTTGCCCCGCGCGCCCAGCAGACCCTAGATGAAATTCTGGAAAATTCCAGTAACCGCGGCGTAAGCCGGCTGGCGCTGAGAATGCCACCGAGCGCATTAATGGAAACATACCAGAGCGCCGGCTTGGGCAGAGCGACGGATTTGGGCTTAGGCGGGGAGCAGCTCGGTTATCTGAACCCGAATCGTAAACGCTGGTCCGATATCGAACGGGCCAATGTAGCCTATGGGTACGGGATTAACGCCACGCCTTTGCAAATCGTCAGGGCTTACGTTACTTTGGGCAGCTTTGGTATTTATCGTCCGCTGTCCGTGACCAAAGTTGATCCGCCGATTATCGGTAATCGTATCTTTTCTGAAAAAATTACCCGTGATGTGGTGAATATGATGGAGAAGGTCGCCATTAAAAACGGTCGCGCACTGGTGGACGGTTATCGGGTGGCGATTAAAACCGGAACGGCGAAGAAGTTGGAAAAAGGCCGTTATGTGGATAAATATATGGCTTATACCGCAGGTCTGGCGCCGGCCAGCGATCCGCGTTTTGCACTGGTGATCCTGATCGACGATCCGAAAGCCGGACAGTATTACGGCGGAGCGGTTTCCGCCCCGGTATTTTCTTCCATTATGAGCTACGCACTGCGCGCCAATAATATTACGCCGGATGGTGTCAGCGGCGATAAAACGGCAAAACGTACCGTCCGTCTGAATGCTAAGCCGGATGTTAAAGCGGCGGATAAACAAATTAATTAATAAAGAGAAAAAACTATGCGAAAATTGACCGCTCTTTTCGGGGAACGGCATTTATTAGAGCATATCCGAGTTGAGGATATGACTATGGACAGCCGCTGCGTAAAGGCCGGCTGTCTTTTCGTTGCCGTGAAGGGGCATAGCCGCGACGGGCGGCAATATATTGCACAGGCGATTGAAGCCGGCGCGGCGGCGGTTATCGCCGAATGCGACGAAGCGGAACAACATTTACAAGTCCGGCTTCAAAATGAAGTTCCGGTACTCTCTTATTTCCGCCTGGCTGAAAACCTGTCTCGTTTGGCCGGCGAGTTTTATGATTCGCCCAGTGATAAACTGCGTTTGGTCGGGGTAACGGGAACCAACGGTAAAACGACGGTATCCCAGTTGTTGGCCCAATGGTCGACCCTGCTCGGGCATAAATCCGCCGTAATGGGAACCATAGGTAACGGTTTATTGGGTGAAGTGAAAGCGGCGGAGAATACCACCGCTTCCGCCGTAGAAATTCAATCTTCGTTGAGCCGTTTTGTTTGTAGCGGAGCGGATTTCGCCGCTATTGAGGTATCTTCTCACGGATTGGTGCAGCACCGGGTGGAAGCGCTGCATTTTGCCGCAGGGATTTTTACCAACCTGAGCCGTGATCATCTGGATTACCACCACAGCATGGAAAACTATGCCGCTGCTAAAAAACGTCTGTTTGCGGAGTTGGACTGCGCCTGTAAGATCATCAATGCGGATGATGAGATCGGTTGTCGTTGGTTAAGGGAATTTCCCGATGCGGTAGCGGTCAGCAGCCGGGCGGAATTTAAGCCAGCTAATCAGCGTTGGTTGCAGGCGAAGGCTGTTCGCTTTAGCGAGCGGGGAGCGCTTATTGAGTTTGATTCCTCCTGGGGACAGGGGCATTTGCAGAGCAGCTTAATCGGCGCCTTTAACGTGAGTAATTTATTGCTGGCACTGGCCACCTTGTTGGCGTTGGGTTATGAGTTATCGGCTTTGATCCGAACGGCAGCGCATCTGCAAGGGGTTTGCGGGCGCATGGAAAGAATTGCCTCCTCGCAGGGGCCGACGGTAATAGTGGATTATGCGCATACGCCGGATGCGTTGGAAAAAGCGCTACAGGCAGCGCGTTTACATTGCCGTTCCGCATTATGGTGCCTATTCGGCTGCGGCGGCGATCGGGATCGCGGCAAGCGTCCGCTGATGGCGGAGATCGCCGAAAAGCTGGCGGATCATGTGATAACTACCGACGATAACCCGCGTACAGAGGATCCGAAAGGGATTATGGCGGATATTTGCGCCGGTTTTTCCGCCCCGGAAAAAGTAACAGTTGTTCATCAGCGCGAACAGGCTATTAAAACCGCCATTGAAAGTGCGGCTGCTGGCGATGTGATTTTAATCGCCGGAAAAGGTCATGAAGACTATCAGATTATCGGCACGGAAAAACAGCATTTTTCCGATCAGGAATGTGCCGCAAAATACTTATAACCGAACGGGCAACGTCCGTTCCGCGGATAGCAGAATGATTAAATTAAACATCGCCCAAGTGGCGGAAATTTTAGGCGCAACCCTGGTCGGAAGCGCCGATGTCGAAGTTGAAAATATCAGTACAGATACTCGGCAGAAGGTTGAAAAGGGGTTATTTTTTGCCCTGAAAGGGGAGAATTTCGATGGCCATGATTATGTTTGTGCAGCGGCCGCCGCAGGTTGTTGCGCCTTAGTGGTTCAGCAGGCTTGCGATATTGCGTTGCCTCAGATTATCGTTAAAGATACCCGTTTGGCACTGGGACAACTGGCCCATTGGCTGCGTCGGGAAATTAATCCGCTCACCGTAGCCATAACGGGTTCTTCCGGAAAAACCACGGTCAAAGAAATGACCGCGGCGATTTTGCAGCATACTGCACAGGATCCGTCGCAGGTACTCTTTACCCAGGGCAATTTTAATAATGATATCGGCGTTCCTCTGACATTACTGCGCCTGAACCCGGCGCATCGCTTTGCGGTGATTGAACTGGGCGCCAATCATCAGGGGGAGATCGCCTATAGCACGGATTTGGTGCAGCCGAATGTTGCGCTGGTGAATAATGTGGCGCCCGCACATCTGGAAGGTTTTGGCAGTATTGAAGGCGTCGCCAGGGCGAAAGGCGAAATTTACCGCGGTTTGCCGCCGGACGGAATTGCTCTGATTAATTTGGATTGCCATTATTTGCCGAATACGGGAAATACCGGTTGGGGAAAAGAAATTGACGGGCGTAAGGTATGCTCCTTCTCCGCCCATAATCCTAAGGCGGATTATTATGCCCGAGAGGTGAAGATTAGCGAAAACGGCGCAACTTTTATTTTACATAGCCCTGCGGGGGAAACCCTAATTGAGCTGCCTTATTTGGGCGCGCATAATGTCAGTAACGCACTGGCCGCCGCCGCACTGGCCATGAGCGTCGGCGCTTCTTTAGCGGAGGTTAAAGGGGGACTGGAACATAAAACTCAGGTGAAGGGACGCCTGTTTCCCATTCGTCCTTGCCGGAATTTATTGTTACTGGATGATACCTATAATGCCAATGTGGATTCGCTAAAATCCGCCATCAGCGTATTACGTCAATATAAAGCTTTCCGGATTTTAGTGGTGGGCGATATGGCGGAGTTGGGCGAGAATAGCCGCAGCTGCCATCAACAGGTAGCTGAGTTTGCCCAACAGGCTCAATTGGATCTGGTGGCCAGTTTCGGACGCAAAAGCGCACCTATCGCTATGGCCTGTCGCGGTATTCATTTTACCGATAAAGTCGGAATGGCCGCCTACCTGAGTGATGTAATCAAAGAGAAATTAGATAATAATCAGCGCGTGGTGTTATTGGCTAAGGGATCACGCAGCATGAAGATGGAACAAGTCATAGAAATATTAAAGGATAATTTTGTATGTTAGTCTGGCTGGCTGAATTTTTAGAACGCTATTACAGCAGTTTTCATGTGATTTCTTACCTTTCGGTCAGAGCCGTACTGGCTTTGCTGACCGCACTTGTGGTTTCCCTGTTAATCGGGCCTAAGGTGATTCGCCGCTTGCAGTTATTGAAATTTGGTCAGGAAGTGCGTAATGACGGGCCGGAAAGTCATTTCAGCAAACGGGGTACGCCAACTATGGGCGGGGTGATGATCCTGTTTTCCATTACTCTCAGCACCTTGTTATGGGGCAATTTAGCCAATCCCTATATCTGGTTCAGTCTGTTTGTATTGCTGGGATACGGCGCCATAGGTTTTGTAGACGATTATCGCAAGATTACGCGTAAAAATACCGACGGCTTAGTGGCGCGTTGGAAATATTTCTGGCTTTCCCTGGTGGCATTGATTGCCGTATTCGGTATGTATGCAGTAGGAAAAGATACGGAAGCTACCAAACTGGTAGTGCCTTTTTTCAAAGATATTATGCCGCAGCTCGGGCTGTTTTATATTATTCTGGCTTATTTTGTCATTGTAGGAACCAGTAATGCGGTGAATTTGACCGACGGCTTGGACGGTCTGGCGATTATGCCCACGGTTTTCGTCGCCGGAGCCTTTGCGCTTATCGCCTGGGCAACGGGAAATATTGAAATTTCCAAATATCTGTATATTCCTTACATAAAATTCAGTTCGGAGCTGGTGGTATTCTGCACCGCCATTGTGGGCGCCGGTCTGGGTTTTCTTTGGTTTAATACCTATCCGGCGCAGGTGTTTATGGGCGATGTGGGCTCTTTGGCACTGGGCGGCGCATTAGGCACCGTTGCGGTATTGGTGCGGCAGGAATTTCTGTTGGTGATTATGGGCGGCGTGTTTGTAATGGAAACGGTTTCCGTGATCTTACAGGTCGGTTCCTATAAATTACGCAAGAAGCGTATCTTTAAAATGGCGCCGATCCATCACCATTACGAATTGAAAGGCTGGCCGGAACCGCGCGTAATAATCCGTTTCTGGATTATTTCCCTGATGCTCGTTCTGCTGGGATTGGTAACTTTAAAGCTCAGATAAGGAATGATTATGCGCTATCAAGGCAAAAAGGTAACTGTTATAGGTTTGGGTAAAACCGGTTTATCCTGTGTTGATTTTTTGCGTGCGCAAGGCGCCGAGGTTTACGTGATGGACACGCGCCCGCAACCGGCCGGCGCGGAAGCCTTGGCAAAGGATATTCCCATTTACAAGGGCGGGTTAAACCAAGACTGGTTGTTAAACAGCGATCTTATCGTCAGCAGTCCGGGAGTCGCTTTAAAAACCGAGCAAATTCAGACCGCACTGCAGGCGGGCATTGAGGTTATCGGCGATATCGAATTATTTTGTCGTGAGGCGGATAAGCCGATAGTGGCGATTACCGGCTCGAACGGAAAGAGTACGGTAACTACGCTGGTTGCGGAAATGGCGAAAGCTGCGGGCTTAAAGGTCGGTATGGGCGGCAATATAGGTATTCCCGCCTTATCGCTACTTAATCGGCCGGCGGATCTTTATGTGCTGGAGTTGTCCAGTTTTCAGTTAGAAACAACCTACGGTTTGCGAGCCACGGCGGCTACGGTACTGAATATTTCGGAAGATCATATGAACCGTTACAAAGATTTGGAGGAATACCGTCAGGCGAAGTTAAAAATCTATCATGGCTGCGGCACGGCGATTGTAAATGCCGAAGACCGCCTCAGTCGAGAAGAGGGCTTGTGCAGCGCCGCACGGGAATACAGCTTCGGCGGATCTGAGGGGGATTATTGTCTGAGCCGGCAACAAGGAAAACTTTGCTTAATGGCAAGGGGCGAAGTGATTTTGCCTTGCGACGAAATAAAACTGGTGGGGCGCCATAATTATATGAATGCCTTGGCGGCCATTGCACTGGCACAGGCTGCGGGCGTAAATATGGAAGGGATTCGCGCCGCATTGCGCAGTTTCGCCGGCTTGGAGCATCGTTTCCAGTTGGTGCATTTCTCCCGCGGCGTACGTTGGGTGAATGATTCTAAAGCTACCAATGTCGGCAGTACCGTTGCGGCATTGAACGGATTACAGACCGAGGGCAATTTATACTTGTTGCTCGGCGGCGATGGAAAAGGTGCGGATTTTTCCGAATTGAGCGGGTTAATTAATAAACCGAACATTTATTGTTATTGTTTCGGTCGGGACGGGCAGCAATTGGCACGTTTGTCCGCTCAAAGCCGATTATTTGAAACCATGGCGCAGGCGATTGAAAGTCTGCGCCCGCATTTGCGTCAGGGCGATATGGTGTTGTTATCGCCGGCTTGCGCAAGCTTGGATCAGTTCGATAGTTTTGAACAGCGCGGGCAGGAATTTACCCGTCTGGCTAAATTAGCGGGCTGAACGGAATTAACGGGTTGCATACATGGATTTTTTAACGAGTATTAAAGAGAATTACCGACGCTGGGTTACTGTGGCGCCGAACAGCCTGCTATATGATCGCGCCTTATTGTGGTTGTTTATTCTGTTGTTGTTTATCGGTTTTATTATGGTAACCTCCGCCTCTATTCCGGTAGGAACAAGACTGTTTGACGACCCTTTCCATTTTGCCAAGCGAGATGCCTTATATCTGGTATTGTCTTTTTTCGCCTGTTATTTCTTTTTGCATATTCCCATGGATAAGTGGGAAAAATGGCATGTGCGCATTTTCTTTATTGCGATTATTTTATTGATTCTGGTGGCGATCCCCGGTATCGGGAAATCGGTAAACGGCGCCCGACGTTGGATTCCCATCGTTATATTTAACTTTCAGCCGGCGGAATTTGCCAAATTGGCGCTGATTTGTTTTTTATCCAGCTATTTTACCCGTCGTTACGATGAAGTGCGCAGCCGCAAACTTAGTGCGGCTAAACCTTTTATCGTGGTGGCCGTACTGGGCGTGTTTCTACTTATGCAGCCGGATTTGGGGAGTACCGTCGTACTCTTTGTGATTACCTTCGGGCTGCTGTTTATTGTCGGGGCGCATATTCTACAGTTTATCGGATTACTGGGTATCGGCGTATTCCTATTTGTATTTTTAGTTCTTTCCTCCGCTTATCGTCTGAAGCGTTTAACCGGCTTTATGGATCCTTTTCAAGACCCTTTCGGTACGGGATTTCAGCTTTCCAATTCCCTAATGGCATTTGGGCGCGGTGAATTCTGGGGTAGAGGATTAGGCAATTCGATTCTGAAGTTGGAATATTTGCCCGAAGCGCATACGGACTTTGTAATGGCTATTGTGGGCGAAGAGTTCGGTTTCGTGGGGATTATGATCATTATTTTGCTGCTCGGGTTACTGGTTTTTCGCGCCCTGAAAATCGGACGGGAGTCATTGCTGCTGGAACAGCGTTTTAAAGGTTTTTTTGCGTTCGGTATCGGATTTTGGATTTTTTTCCAGGGCTTTGTTAACCTGGGAATGTCGCTGGGCTTATTACCCACCAAAGGGCTGACTTTCCCGCTGATAAGTTACGGCGGCTCCAGTTTGGTGATTATGGCGGTAAGTATTGCCGTATTGTTGCGTATCGATCATGAGAATCGGCTGATGCGCGGCGGCCAAGCCCGGTTACGCGACGATTGAGGATATTTCCGTACGGATTGAATAAAGGATAAAAAGTGTCTGAACAACGAAAAAAATTATTAGTGATGGCGGGCGGAACCGGCGGCCATGTATTTCCTGCTATTGCGGTGGCGCAATATTTGCAGAAATTGGGTTGGGATATTTGCTGGCTCGGCACCCGAGATCGTATGGAGGCCCAGTTGGTGCCGAAATACGGTATTCCCATCGAATTTATCCGTATTTCCGGCTTACGCGGCAAGGGGATTAAAGCATTGCTAGGGGCGCCTTTCGCTATTTTGCGCGCCATTATCCAGGCACATGGGATTATTCGCCGTCAGCGGCCCGATGCGGTATTGGGAATGGGCGGATATGTTTCCGGCCCGGGCGGGGTTGCCGCCAAGCTTTGCGGCGTACCTGTGATTCTGCATGAACAGAATGCGGTGGCGGGGCTGACCAATGTGTGGTTGGCCAAAATTGCCACAAGGGTATTACAGGCATTTCCGAGCGCTTTTCCCGGTGCCGAAAGCGTAGGTAATCCGGTGCGCCGGGCATTATTCGAAATGCCGGATCCTGCGACTCGTTTTGCCGGACGGGAAGGGAAATTACGAGTATTGGTGGTTGGCGGTAGCCAGGGGGCGCGGGTATTGAACCAGTTGATGCCCGAGGTGGTAGCCCGCTTAGGCGATCGGTTGGAGGTGCGCCATCAGGTGGGCGCAGGTGCGGCGGATAGTATCAGCTCCCTTTATCCTGCGGGGGCGGATGTGAAAATTACCGAATTTATTGAGGATATGGCACAGGCTTATGCTTGGGCGGATATCGTAATTTGTCGCTCCGGCGCACTGACCGTATGCGAACTTGCCGCAGTTGGAACGCCGGCGATTTTTGTGCCTTTTCAGCATAAGGATCGTCAGCAATATTTGAATGCCAGATATTTGGCTGATGCCGGTGCGGCGGAGATTGTGGAACAAAAAGATCTTGGTGCGGAGGTAATTGTAAAATTACTCGAAGGGCTGGATCGCGACAAATTATTAACTATGGCCCTTAAGGCGAAGCAAATGTCCGCCCCGCAGGCGGCACAACGCGTTGCCGAAGTAATAATTGAGAATGCCAATTAAGGGTGCTACAGCGCAAAACGGAAAAAAGAAGATGACGAATAATAAAAAACAAGCCTGCTTACCTCAAGGGAATACGGTTCCCGGTATGCGTCGGGTAAATCAGATTCATTTTGTCGGTATCGGCGGTGCCGGTATGGGAGGGATTGCGGAAGTCCTGTTGAATAAAGGTTATAAAATCACCGGTTCCGATATTAATCAGAATGCGGTTACCAATCGTTTGTCCGCTCTGGGCGCCAAAATTTATTTCGGTCATGCGCCGGAAAATGTGGAAAACGCCAGTGTAGTTGTGGTTTCCAGTGCGATTAAAGCGGATAACCTTGAGGTGGTCGCCGCCCATGAGAAACGTATCCCGGTAATTCAACGCGCACAAATGTTGGCGGAGATTATGCGTTTTCGACATGGCATCGCCATTGCAGGTACCCATGGTAAAACTACCACTACGGCAATGATTTCAATGATTTATGCGCAAGCGGGGCTGGATCCCACCTTTGTTAACGGCGGTTTGGTCAAATCTGCCGGTACTAACGCCCATTTGGGTAACAGTTGCTATCTGATTGCGGAGGCCGATGAAAGCGACGCCTCTTTCCTGCACCTACAACCTATGGTTTCGGTGGTTACCAATATTGAGCCAGACCATATGGATACCTATCATGGTAATTTTGAGGAAATGAAGCAGACCTATGTTAATTTCCTCCATAATTTACCTTTCTACGGGCTGGCGGTAATGTGCGCGGATGATCCGGTACTGACCGAATTGATTCCGAAAGTCGGACGTCAGGTGATTACCTACGGTTTTAGCCAAGAGGCGGACTATCGGATAGAAAATTACGAACAAACCGGTTTTCAGGGCCATTACAGCGTAATTACGCCGAGCGGCGAGCGCATTGAGATATTATTGAACGTACCGGGTCGACATAATGCCCTAAATGCCACGGCGGCACTGGCCGTAGCCAAAGAAGAAGGTATTGGGAATGAAGCTATTTTAGCCGCACTGGCGGATTTCCAAGGAGCCGGACGCCGTTTCGATCAATTGGGCGAATTTATCCGCCCGAACGGTAAGGTAATGCTGGTGGACGATTACGGCCACCACCCAACCGAAGTGGAAGTAACTATTGAGGCGGCGCGCCGGGGTTGGGAAAATAAACGTATCGTTATGATATTTCAGCCTCATCGTTACTCCAGAACCCGAGATTTATTCGATGATTTCGTACGCGTGCTGTCCAAAGTGGACGCATTGATTATGTTGGACGTTTATGCCGCCGGCGAAGCGCCGATTGCCGGTGCGGACAGCCGCGCCTTATGTCGTTCCATCCGAACCCTGGGTAAAGTGGATCCAATTTTGGTTTCCGAACAGGCTCAGTTGGCGGAAGTAATGGATCAGATTCTGCAGGACGGAGATTTAATTTTAGCCCAGGGGGCGGGGGACGTAAGTAAACTTTCCCGTCAACTGGCGGAGCAGTGGACAGAATAATCATTCTGTCGGTAGATACAGTAAAAGCCGGATAACTAACATGAAAGCATTAAAACAACAGAAAATTGCCGTATTATTGGGCGGAACTTCCGCCGAACGAGAAGTATCCTTAAATTCAGGCAGTGCGGTTTTGCAGGCGCTGCGCAATCGGGGATATGATGCTTATGCCATAGATCCTCAGCAAACCTCCGTGATGGATTTGAAAGAACAGGGATTCGAGCGCGTGTTTAATATTCTGCACGGCCGCGGCGGGGAAGACGGAACAATGCAGGGCCTGTTAGAGCAAATCGGTTTGCCTTATACCGGCTGCGGAGTTATGGCCTCTTCACTGACCATGGATAAACTGCGGACTAAAATGTTGTGGAAAGGCTTCGGCCTGCCCATTGCGGATATGGAAATCGTTACCGCCGCCAATGCGGCAGAACTAAATCCGCAGGCCGTAGTCGAACGTTTAGGTCTGCCGTTGATGGTGAAGCCTTCGCGCGAGGGATCCAGCGTGGGATTAACCAAGGTTAAAGCGCTGGAAGAACTGAAAGCGGCGGTGGATTTAGCCTTGCGCCATGATGATACGGTATTGATCGAAGAATGGTTGGACGGGATAGAACTTACGGTTCCGGTATTGGATAACCAGGTATTACCGGCAATTCAGATTATTCCCGAAGGCGAATTTTACGATTACCAAGCCAAATATATTTCCGATAATACCCAATACCTTTGTCCCGCGCCCTTGAGCGAAGCAAAGGAAGCGGAACTGCGGAAACTGGTTAAACGGGCTTATGATGCGGTGGGTTGTCGGGGCTGGAGCCGAATCGATGTCATGACCGACAGCGAGGGAAATTTCCGTTTGGTGGAAGTGAATACTACGCCGGGTATGACAAGTCATAGTCTGTTCCCTAAATCCGCATCTCAGGTCGGTTATATTTTTGAAGACCTGGTTGAGAAAATTCTGGAGCTGAGTGTTTAATGGCCGTAATAAAACGCAAAACGACACAAAATAATCTGAAGATTAATGAGCCGAAAGCAAGAGTTTTTGTGCAAATTAAACCTCTACTTGTGCTATTATGCGTTGGCGTGCTTTATTATACCTATGCTAACTGGCAGAGCCTGTTGGATAAACTGGACGATAGACCCATCAGTTCTTTTGCCCTGTTAGGTTCCCCCCAGTTTACCGCACATTCCGATGTTCGCGATATGATTCTAAAAATGGGCGAACTGAAGGGATTTTTCGGTCAGGATACGGAAATTGTGCGTCAGCAGATTCAGTCGATGCCTTGGATTAAAGGGGCGGTGGTAAGAAAAATCTGGCCTGACAGACTAAGTATCTGGGTGGCGGAATATACGCCCGTTGCTTTCTGGAACGATAATCAGTTCCTGGCCGCCGACGGCGTGGTATTCAATTTGCCGGCGGATAAACTGAAAGAAACCAATTTACCTCGGCTATTCGGTCCGGACTACCAGAGTCTCACCGTATTATCCGCCTGGAACCGGCTCTTTAACGAACTGAAATCGAAAGGAATGGGTTTAAAAGCGCTTTCTATCGATGAACGCGGCTCTTGGGAGTTGGTACTGGATAGCGGAATTACCCTGAAGCTGGGGCGGGGAGAATGGCAATCTAAAATCGATCGCTTTATGACCATTTATCCGCAAATCGAAATTCCCGAGGGTAAAAAAATCGCTTATGTGGATTTGAGATATAAGGTCGGCGCCGCAGTCAGTTTTACCGATATTGACGAATAGCGTTGCAGCGCAAGAATTAAATATAATACTGTGAAATAAAAAAATGGCGAAAATTGTGGAATCAAAAACTATCGTGGGCTTAGAAGTTGGAACTTCTAAGGTGGTTGCCGTGGTCGGCGAAGTATTACCCGACGGTGTGGTTAACGTACTCGGCGTGGGGAGCTGTCCCTCTAAAGGAATCGATAAAGGCAGTATTACCGACCTGGCGGCGGTAGTTAATTCTATCCAGCGTGCCATCGAGGCGGCGGAATCCGTTGCCGATTGCCAGATTATGTCGGTTACCCTAGCCATTACCGGCGAGCATATTCAAAGCCTGAACGAAAGCGGCTTCGTCCCTATCGCCGAAGGCGAGGTTACCCAGGAGGAAATTGATTCCGCCATGCATACGGCAAGTTCGGTAAAACTACCGGAAGGCCTGTCTTTGCTGCACGTGATTCCGCAGGAATATGCCGTGGATAAACAGCAAAACATTAAAAATCCGCTCGGTTTGCAGGGGGTGCGTTTAAAAGCCCAAGCTCATCTTATCGCCTGCCATCAGGCATGGTTGAATAATCTGCAGAAAGCGGTGGAAACCTGCGGTCTGAAAGTGGATCAAATCGTTTTTTCCGGCTTAGCCTCTACCTATTCCGTGCTAACCGAGGACGAAAAGGATCTGGGCGTTTGTATGATCGATTTCGGCGGCGGCTCCATGGATATTATGGTGTATACCAACGGTGCGCTGCGTTTCAGTAAGGTAATACCTTACGGCGGTAATACTATTACCGATTATGTCGCCCAGAGCCTGACCACTTCAAGAAACGAAGCGGAAAGCGTTAAGATCAACTACGGCAATGCGGTGAACCCTACGCCGGAACAGGCGGAGCAATTGCACAAGAAAAAAATCGAAGTGGCGGGATTGGGCGGTTGTACCCCAAGAACCTTTACCAAGGCTCAGATTGTCGAGGTAACCTCCCGTTGTTACGGCGATTTATTGCAGGTGGTGGAAAATGAGCTGGCGCAGTTACGTAACGAACTTACGATGAAAGGAATCAAACAGGATCTTATCGCCGGTATTGTTTTAACCGGCGGTAGTTCGCAGATGGAAGGTATTGCAAAATGCGCGAGCGAGATTTTCGGTTCTCATGTTCGCATCGGTAATCCGCTGAATATTACCGGCTTAACGGATTACGTTAATAAGCCGCAGTATGCCACGGTGCTGGGGTTATTGCAGTACAGCCATCATAATGAAGACGAATCGACCCCGGGATTCGGCGGTCAGGGTTCGGATAGCGGCCTGTTCGGTTCTCTTTGGGGAAAAATGAAAAAAATTGCAAATAAAGTGAAGTCAGAATTTTGATAATTTGCATTTTTAATCTACAATAGGAAAAATTTAGGATTATTGAGTGTTAGAGCATATCTGGCATGACGGAGAGTACAAATGTTTGAACCAGTTGAATATGGATTTGACGATGAGATCGGCCGCACGCTGATTAAAGTCGTAGGTGTCGGCGGTGGCGGCGGTAATGCGGTGAACCATATGGTGAGCAATATGATTACCAACGGCGGAACCTTAGTCGGGGATAACTCAATTGCCAGTGATGAACACGGAGAAATTATTTTCTACGCCGTCAATACAGATGCTCAGGCATTACGCAAGAGTATCGTACAGCAAACGGTTCAAATCGGTGCGGCGACTACTAAAGGTCTTGGTGCAGGCGCCAATCCGAATGTAGGGCGCAAAGCGGCGGAAGATGACCAGGAAGCCATCCGCGCCATGTTGGAAGGCGCCGATATGGTTTTTATCGCCGCAGGTATGGGTGGCGGTACGGGTACGGGAGCGGCGCCTATTGTTGCTCAGGTGGCGAAAGAACTGGGTATTCTCACCGTTGCGGTGGTAACCAAACCTTTCTCCTTTGAAGGTAAAAAGCGTATGGCTTTTGCCGAACTGGGGATTAAAGAATTATCCAAACATGTAGACTCTCTGATTATTATTCCTAATGAAAAACTGTTAAAAGTACTGGGTAAAACTACCACCCTGGTACAGGCGTTCTCCGCCGTCAACGATATTCTGCGTAATGCGGTAACCGGTATTTCCGATATGATCACCTCTCCGGGTCTGATTAATGTGGACTTTGCCGATGTGAGAACGGTTATGTCCGAAATGGGACGTGCGATGATGGGGGCCGGTGTGGCTCAAGGATCGGTAAGTGATGGCAGGGCGGAAAAAGCCGCACAGGACGCAGTAGCCAGCCCGTTGTTGGAAGACGTGGATTTATCCGGTGCCAAAGGGGTGCTGGTTAATATTACCGCCGGTATGGATTTAGGACTGGATGAGTTTTATGCGGTCGGCGATATTATTCGCGCGTTCGCTTCCGACGAAGCCACAGTCGTAGTAGGTACCACCTTAGTACCGGAAATGGTTGATGAAATTCGGGTAACCATCGTGGCGACTGGAATCGGCGATATTGAAGATCCCGCCGCACCTTTGTCGCCGGTAGCGCAGCGTCCGGTGAATACCGCCGGCGTAGCCCAGAGCGTACAGAATGCTAATCCGGCGCCGGTACAGGCGGAACAGCCTGCGCGTCCGAGCTCTCTTGGCAACAATGATTTATTTAAACCGGCATTTTTGCGCGATAAATAATCCGAATTTATAAATGTTATTCATGTAATACATTGAGAAAAACTATGCTTAAACAAAGAACATTAAAACAAAGCATTAAAGTTACAGGCGTGGGTTTACACAGCGGTAATAAAGTTACCCTGAACCTGCGCCCCGCCGCACCGAATACCGGTGTGATTTATTGTCGTACGGATCTTAACCCGCCGGTTTCTTTTACGGCGGATGCGAAAGCCGTACGGGATACCATGCTTTGTACCGCATTAGTTAATGACCAAGGCGTGCGTATTTCCACCGTAGAACATTTGAATTCGGCACTGGCGGGCTTAGGCATCGATAATATTATTATCGAAGTGGATGCGCCGGAAATTCCTATTATGGACGGTAGCGCCAGCCCGTTTGTATATCTGTTACTGGATGCGGGTATTGAAGAGCAAAATGCCGCCAAGAAGTTTATTCGGGTAAAACGCAATATTCGGGTTGAAGATGGCGACAAATGGGCGGAATTATCACCTTATAACGGTTTCCGTCTGGATTTTACCATTGATTTCGATCACCCGGCCATCGGTAAAAATCTCAGTAATTATCGCTTAGATTTCTCCACGCAGAAATTTGTTCAGCAAATCAGTCGTGCCAGAACCTTCGCCTTTATGAAGGATATCGAATATCTACAGTCGCGTGGATTGGCTTTGGGCGGTAGTCTGGATAACGCTATCGTACTGGACAATTATCGTGTGCTCAACGAAGAAGGTTTACGCTTCCAAGACGAACTTGTGCGACACAAAATGCTAGATGCCATCGGCGATTTATTTATGTCCGGTTATAACATTATCGGCGATTTCAAAGCCTATAAGTCCGGCCATGGTCTGAATAACAAATTGTTACGCGCCTTGCTGGAAAACCAAAGCGCTTGGGAATTTGTAACCTTTGAGGATAAAGAAAGCGTTCCGCAAAGTTATGTATCACCGGCTCAGGTATTAATTTAACCTCCCGCCGTTAGTTCGGACCAGATAAAATCTGCATTGCCAAGAGATACTTGCATGCAGATTTTTTGTATATGGCGCCAAGTGAAATTTACACAGGAAATAAGAATGAAACAGAAAATCGTACTTGCCACCGGTAATCAGGGCAAAGTAAAAGAAATGTCGGACGTATTGGCGGATTTCGGCTTTGAAGTGGTGGCACAAACGGAATTGGGAATTGAAAGCCCGGAAGAAACCGGGCTGACCTTTGTGGAAAATGCCATTTTAAAAGCCCGCCATGCGGCAAAAATCAGCGGTCTTCCGGCCATTGCCGATGACAGCGGGTTAGTGGTAAAAGCGCTGGGCGGCGAGCCGGGCTTATATTCCGCGCGCTATGCCGGTGTGGACGGCGAGCATGCTGATGCCCGCAACAGAGCAAAATTATTACAGGAAATGGCCCGGATTCCTGCTGAAGGGCGACAGGCCAAATTTGTCAGCTGTATTGTGATGTTACAGCATGAAAAGGATCCTTCGCCGCTGATTGCCGAGGGCGAATGTTCCGGCAGCATTTTATTTGAAGAAAGAGGCGAAAACGGATTTGGTTACGATAGCCTGTTTTTCAGTCCGCAACAAGGCTGCACCTTTGCCGAGCTGGAAACCGCCGCAAAGAAAAAAATTTCTCATCGCGCCAATGCGTTAGCGGTGCTAAAACACAAATTGGTTACCGACTAAGAAATGCTTAATCAGTTAATGTTACCGCCGCTGAGTCTGTATATTCATATTCCCTGGTGCGTGCAGAAATGCCCCTATTGCGATTTCAACTCCCATGCACAGAAGGGAATTATTCCGGAAGGGGATTATATTCGGCATCTATTAGCGGATTTGGCGGCGGATCTGCAGCGTTACCGACAGACTGTAGAGGAACGGCCGTTACATTCTATTTTTATCGGCGGCGGTACGCCGAGTTTATTCTCAGCGCAAAGTATTGAGTCGCTGCTCAAGGGGATTCGCGCTCAGATCCCTTTTTCCGAGGGAATAGAAATTACCCTTGAAGCCAACCCCGGAACGGCGGAAGCGGAACGCTTTCAAGGCTACGTTGAGGCCGGTGTAAATCGTATTTCTATGGGGATTCAAAGCTTTTCCGAGCAAAAATTGAAAGCTTTGGGCCGAATCCACAACGGAGCGGAAGCGGAAAGAGCGGTCGGTTTTGCCAAAGTTTCCGGCCTACGCAGTTTTAACCTTGATTTAATGCACGGCCTGCCCGATCAAACCTGCGAACAGGCGCTGGCGGATTTAGAGCGCGCAATTGAATTGGCACCGCCGCATTTATCCTGGTATCAGCTCACCATAGAGCCGAACACCCTGTTTGCTTATCGCCCGCCTCGATTGCCCGATGAAGACCAATTGTGGGATATTTTCGAGCAGGGGCATCGCTTGCTGCAAAATGCCGGTTATGAGCAATATGAAACCTCCGCTTATGCCAAACCCGGTTACCAGTGCGCACATAACCTGAATTATTGGCGTTTCGGCGATTACTTGGCGATTGGTTGCGGCGCGCACGGCAAATTAACCTTCCGCGAGGGAGATATTCTTCGCTATTCCAAGACTAAACACCCCAAAGGTTATTTGCGCGGCGAATATTTATATGAAGAAAAAAAGGTGGCCGAAAAGGACCGCTCTTTTGAATTTTTTATGAATCGTTTTCGTTTATTGGAACCTGTGGCGAAGTCGGATTTCGAAAAGCTGACCGGATTATCTTCGCATGAGGTGGCGGCGCAAATGAAACGGGCGGAAGCACTGAATTATATTACGACTAGCGATGATAGCTGGCAGGTTACCGAACGGGGAAAATTATTTTTGAACGAACTGCTTGAACTGTTTTTAACCGATGACTAGTTAAATTTCCGTCGCTCTTCAAGGGATATTCGCCTGAGAACGGGCGAGATATTTTCTGTACGGGGCTTGTTTATATAAAGAATTGGTATTAAAGTAATTACGCAAACGTTTTCCTAACTAAAAGGACAGCCTAAATGAATCAGCTCGAAATGAAAAAAGCGGCCGCTCAAGCGGCATTACAATTTGTTAAACCTGATACTATCGTCGGCGTAGGGAGCGGTTCCACGGTGAATTGCTTTATTGAAGCCCTGGGTAGCCTGCGCCATCAGATTAAAGGTGCCGTGGCCGCTTCAAAAGCCTCGGAGCAGTTACTGGTTCGGCAGGGGATCGAAGTATTCAGCGCCAATGATGTTTCGGGACTGGATATTTATGTTGATGGCGCCGATGAAATTAATCCGCAGAAAATGATGATTAAAGGCGGCGGGGCGGCACTAACCCGTGAGAAAATCGTAGCTTCGTTGGCAAAAAATTTCATCTGTATTGTTGATGAAAGCAAATTAGTCGATGTATTGGGCTCAACCTTCCCGCTGCCGGTGGAAGTCATTCCGATGGCACGCTCCCAAGTGGCTCGTAAACTGGTGGCGCTTGGCGGTTCGCCGGAATGGCGTGAAAACGTAGTAACGGATAACGGTAATATTATTTTAGACGTACATAATTTTAAGATTATGAATCCGGTAGAAATGGAAAAAAATTTAAATAATATTGCCGGTATCGTAACTAACGGTATCTTCGCCCTGAATTCTGCCGCAACAGTAGTTGTAGGTACGGCAGAGGGAACTAAAATTATCCGCTGATAATAAAAAATAATTAATTAAGGAAGGCAAATATGACAGCTAAAGTCTCTCTCGATAAATCAAAAATAAAGTTCCTGTTACTGGAAGGGGTGCATCAGAGCGCATTGGATACCCTGCATGCGGCGGGCTACACTAATATTGAATATCATAAAAAAGCGCTGGAACCGGAAGAGTTAAAGGAAGCGATTAAAGATGCGCATTTTATCGGTCTGCGCTCTCGTACCAATTTAACCGCCGATGTGCTTGAGCATGCACATAAACTTATTGCCGTGGGTTGCTTTTGTATCGGCACCAATCAGGTGGATTTAATCGCTGCGGAAAAACTCGGTATCCCCGTATTTAACGCACCATTTTCCAATACCCGTTCCGTTGCCGAATTAGTTTTAGGCGAAATTCTGTTATTAATGCGCAATATTCCGAAAGCGAATGCACAGGTTCACCGCGGCGAATGGAATAAATCCGCCGTAGGTTCTCATGAAGTGCGTGGTAAAAAACTGGGTATTATCGGCTATGGTCATATCGGCTCCCAGTTAAGTATTATTGCCGAATCTCTGGGCATGAATGTTTATTTCTACGATATCGAAACCAAATTGCCGTTAGGTAACGCACAACAGCTCGGTTCATTGCAGGAATTGCTTTCCAGCTGCGATATTATCTCGTTGCACGTACCGGAAAATGCCTCGACCAAAAATATGATTAATGCGGAACGTATTGCCCAGCTGAAGCAAGACTGCATCTTTATTAATGCCGCACGGGGTACCGTAGTGGACATTGATGCACTGGCGCAAGCATTGGAAAGCGGCAAAATTCGCGGTGCCGCCATTGACGTATTTCCACAGGAACCGGCATCGGCCGGCGAAGTATTCGAATCGCCGCTGCGCAAATTTGATAACGTTATTCTTACCCCTCATATCGGCGGTTCCACATCGGAAGCACAGGAAAATATCGGCACCGAAGTGGCAAGCAAATTCGTGAAATATTCCGATAACGGCTCCACTTTATCGGCGGTCAACTTTCCGGAAGTTTCCTTACCGGAACATCATGGAACCAAACGTCTGCTGCATATCCATGCTAATCGCCCGGGGATATTGAATAAAATCAACCAGGTTTTTGTGGATGAAAATATTAATATCGCCGCACAATACCTACAGACAGATCCGCAAATCGGTTATGTGGTTATCGATGTGGAAACGGAAGATGCACACTCTCTGTTACATAGACTAAAAGAAATCGAAGGTACGATTCGTACGCGTATTCTTTATTAAGGGTAAAAATAGAAAAGTGCGGTTGAAATTTCTTTAGTTTTTAATCCTCGTCTAAAGCCGCACTTAGCTCTCAATCAGATCCTTACTTTTGCAAAAAGTAAGGATTTTTTTACAAATAGCGCCAATTAAAATTAGCTTCGAACGAGGGAGATTATCTTTGCTATGCGGAACGGAACGGAACGGAACGGAAAGGGGGGCGCATACTTAGAGAGAGGGTTAATCTTGGTTTTCCTGCTCCGCCGCAATCCAGACTTCGGCATAATCCTGCGTTCCCCGGCGGCTGTCGGCGGCAAAGGCAAGAAAGTTACTAACGGCATAACAGGGCCGATAGCCCATGGCCTTACATTCATCGAATAACTGTACTAAATTATGCTGATTACTGTAGTGATTCCAGGTCAATAAACCGGTTAAATATAATCTCGCTTCAGAATCCGCCGGACGTAACAGTTTTCCCGTTTTATTGGGGAGGAACATACCGAATTGGCAATCTTCCGGTTTTTCCGGCAAAAACAGATCCGCCGATTGAAAGGGCGTGATAGATTGTTTAACATCTTCAGCCTGATAAAGATCCACCGCATAAATGGCGGGAAGCTGCTTATATTCGACGCATAGCGGCTGCGATTTCAGCTGCATAATTCTTTCTAATGCGCGCTGCTTTAATTCTATTTTTTTCAAGCTTTGTTTTATTTGTTTAATTTGCTCGCCGAGTTTATGTTTATTTTCGGTTAATAGCGCCAGTAATGCGCTTTCGTCCATCTTATAAATCTGTTTAACCTGTTCTACGGCAATATCCATTTCCCGAAATTCTATGACATCGATAATATTGGCATAAATTATGCAGTGAAATTTGACGATATTGATTCTGGCGGTTGCGTTCAAATCGAATTAATCCCTGTTTATCCCAGTAACGTAAAGTGGAGGTGGGAATATTTAATAATTTAGCGACTTGATCTAATTTGAATAAGGCTTTCATTTTTAGCTTGATTACCCATAGAGAAGACTTGACCTTAAACCAAGTTTAACCTTTATACTGGCGTTCTTTCAATGAGAAACCTTGATTTTAGGTGTAAAAAATGTGGCATAGCCTTAAAAAAATTGCGTTAGATTATCATCGTAAATTAATGATTACTTTTTCCTTGGTGGCGGTTGAAAACCTACTCTTTTTAACCTATCCCGTTTTTGCCGGTTTTTCCATCAATGCAATGATGAAGGGGGAACTGATACAAGCCCTTAGCTATGCGGTGATTGTGTTGGTATTTTGGTTAATCGGCGGGTTACGGCGAAAAGTGGATACACAAACTTTTGCTCGAATTTACTCGGCGCTTGCCGTGCCGGTGATTTTAAATCAGCGAAAACAGGGGAAATCCCATTCTTCCATTAGTGCAAGAGTGGCCCTTTCACGAGAGTTCGTCGATTTTTTTGAAACCCATTTACCGATATTTATCACCTCATTGGTTTCCATTGTCGGCTCGGTAATAATGTTATTATTGATTGAATTTTGGCTAGGTATTGCTTGTAGCGTTATTTTATTTATTTTTGCTTTTTTTATTCCCAGATTTGTCAGAAAAATCGATTACTTATATTTAAAATTAAATAATAGATTGGAAAAAGAAGTAGGATTTATCGGTTCGGCAAAAGCTTATCAATTAAATAAACATTACCAATTAATGGCAAAATTAAGAATTTATATTTCCAATCGGGAAGCATTAAATTTTATTTATATTGGTAGTGCAATGGCAATATTATTCGCCATTGCCATTAGTATGATGACCCATAATAGCCAATTAAACGCCGGACATATTTATGCGGTAATGACCTATTTATGGACATTCGCCACCGGTTTGGACGACAGCCCGAAACTGATTGAACAATACGCCAAACTTAAGGATGTCGGTAAAAGGGTGGATTTATAAGTGCTGAGCGCATAAAAAACACTGATGAAACAGACCGCACTTTATCCTTGGTTTTCTGTAAATTGATCAATAATTTGTTGCCTTAACCAGCGATAAACCGGGCTGTGATGAGTGCGCTCGTGCCAGGCGAGGCATTTACTGTATCCCTGAATCGGCAAGGGCGGTTGTTTGGCGATAATTCCCTGTTGATGCTGTAACAGATGATGAGGGGCAACGGCAATATAATCGCTTTGGCGCAGCAGTTCGGGTAGCAGCAGAAAATTATTCAGCGATATGGCTACGTTACGCCGATGTCCCATTGCCGCCAAGGCTTTATCCGTCGCTCCGTCAAAGCGCCCGCCGCTGTAAGAAACCAAAATATGCTGTTGAGCGCAAAAGCTGGTTAAATCCAGAGGCTTATCGGCAATAGGATGATGGGTGCGCATAAGACATACATAATGTTCGTTATAGAGCTTACGATAGCGAACATTTGGCGGTAAGGCTAAATCCGAGCAGATAATAAGATCTAATTCTCCCTTTTCCAGCATGGCTTCAATTGGGCGCCCTTGGATAGAAAAGGTCGCCAGCCTAATATTCGGCGCAATTTGACGCAGCCTATGGCTAAAGGCGGGCAAAATATGATTAAAACCGTTATCGGTGGCGGCAATACGTAGGCTCATGTTTAATTCGGCGGGAACAAAATCGGGCTTTTGTACCAAGGCATCAATTTCACACAGAATCCGTTTAACCGGTTCCGCAAGGGCCAAGGCGCGTTCCGTAGGAATAATACCGTGCGCCGCTCGAATAAATAGCGGATCCTCAAAGCGATGGCGCAGACGATTTAACATTGAGCTGACCGCCGGCTGAGTGAGAGCAAGCCGCTTGGCAGCTTTGGTAACGCTGCGTTCCTCCAGTAAGGCATTCAGGGCTTTTAACAGATTAAGATCCAGTTGGTTGATATTATTCATATTAATAATAGATATATAAAATGATGATTTTATTTATATCATAATTCTTCCTAAAATGCTCCTCAATAAACGGCAGGGGGCCGTTTTAGCAACTATTGAGGAGAGCCCATAATGACAAAACCAACCTATACCCAGGATTATAAAGCCATTGAACATTTGTTAATTAACCAATACAGCGAGGGCGGTAAACAGGCTAAAAGTGAAATTATGCGCCCGGCGTTCCATAAGGTTGCCACAATGTACAATGCGGACGAAAATGGTCAATTAAGCGGCGGAGCGGTTGCGGATACATTATTTCCAACCATTGATAATCATTTTAAACCTTCTGACAACCCGCGTGTCGCCATTGCCTATATTGATATCAGCGGTACTGCCGCTTCTGCCAGAGTGGATACGGATGAGTTGAGCGGTTACGGTTTTACCGATTATTTCAATTTGTTAAAAATCGACGGAAAATGGATTATCATTAGTAAGATTTTTCACGCTCATTACTAATCATATCATCGTAAGCGGTGGATTTTTATTGGGATTTCTCCGAATAAAGCGACCGCTGGAAAGAAATTAAAGGAACACAAATGAACCCTAAATATCAACCGCTTTTTGAACCCTATACCTTAAATAACGGAGTAAGGGTTAAAAACCGCTTAACCGTAGCCCCAATGACGCATTTCGCCTCAAACGAAGACGGTAGCCTAAGTGAACAGGAACGTCGATTTTTACAACATCGGGCAACGGATTTCGGTTTATTTATTACTGCAGCTACGCTGGTTGCTAAGGGCGGTAAAGCCTTTGCCGGGCAGCCGGAAGCCGTTGCCGAGAAAGATTTACCGAGTTTAAGGGAAGTGGCTCGGATTATTCAGGGACAAGGGGCAAAGGCGATTTTACAGATTCATCACGGCGGCGCTCTCAGCCTGCCCGAATTAAATGACAGAGTTACGGCGCCTTCCGCCATAAATGGGGCGGAGGCTTTAACCGAGCAGGAAGTACAGGATTTGGTGAATGCTTTTGCTCATGCCACCGAGCTGGCTATTCGAGCCGGTTTTGACGGGGTGGAAATTCATGGTGCCAATGCTTATCTCATTCAGCAATTTTATTCTGCACAAACCAATTTACGTACGGACCCTTGGGGCGAACCCCTTGCTTTTCCTCTGGCCGTGGTGGATGCGGTAATTGCGGTACGGGAAAAACATCAGCGCCCCGATTTTATTTTAGGTTATCGTTTCTCTCCGGAAGAAGCGGGAGAGAAAGGGCTGACCATGAAAGAAACCCTTAGCTTAGTCGATGGATTAATGGAGAAATCCTTACAATATCTGCACGTTTCCTTATGGGATTTCTATAAAAAAGTTCGCCGTGGCGCCGATACGAACTTGGCAAGAATGGCCGCTATTCATCAACGCACCGTCGGTAAAATCGCCCTGATTGGGGTTGGAAATTTATTTAGCGCCGACCAGGTTTTAGCCGCTTATCAAACGGGCTGGGCGGAATTTATCGATGTAGGTAAAACGGTAATGCTCAATCCGCAGTTCGCTAAGCTGATTGCCGACGGTCGGGAAAATGAAATTGTTGTCGAATTGGATCCCGCCCGCCCGGATCATTACGGAATTCCCGATCACCTGTGGCAATTATGCGTACAGGGGGGCGACTGGCTGCCGCCGCTGAAAGGTAAAGGCTGGCAGCCCCTGGATATTTAAGCGCATGTAAATCAGCGAACCGCACCGCTATAAAAGTGCGGTTCTTTTTTGAAGAATTTTTATTTTAGAGAAATAAATTTATGGCCATCAAACCCGTACCTATAGAAAAAGCCTATCGCTTACTGAACCACGGACCGACCACAATGATTTCAGCCAAGCATAATGGCATTGAAAACGTAATGTCGGCGGCTTGGGTGTGCGCTTTGGATTATGCACCTCAGGCAAAATTAACCATTGTGGTGGATAAAATTGCCTACACCCGCCAATTGATTGAAAAGAGCGGTTATTTCGCCATACAGATTCCGGTGGCTAAACAGGCGGAATTGGTGATGGCAATGGGACAAAGCCGTAAAGATGTACCTCATAAGTTGGATCGCTTATCGCTATTTTATCAGGACGGATTTGACCTTCCCTTAGTGCGCGACTGCGCCGCCTGGTTGATATGTAAACTGATTCCCGAACCGCACAATCAGCAAGCCCATGATTTATTTATCGGGGAAATTATGGCGGCTTGGGCGGATGAGCGTATTTTTGCCGACGGACATTGGCGCTTTGATCAAGTGCCTGATGAATTGCGTACCCTGCATTATGTTGCCGGCGGCCAGTTTTATCTTATCGGTAAAGGGATCAATCTGGCATAAAGCGCATTTATCCAAAACATATACGGCTGAAATTTTCAGCCGTATATTAGGCATATAGCCTTTAATATAAATCCAGTAAAAATCTGCATTCAAATTGCTTTTCATCTAGGCGGTAGGCTTGCTTTAATGCCGGGCCGCAAGAGTTTGAACCTATACCGCTCATTTTGTAATCGATACATAAAATATCGTATTCAGATTCGCTCAGCTTATAATTATGCGTTTTTGCACAAAGTTCTTCCTGAGAGTAAGGGGAAAAATTAAAGCTGAAGGCTTGATCCGAATAAAGCAGAAAATCCTCGCTTTTGATATATTCGCAACCCCAGTGACTACCGTTTTCCTGCGGTTTCAGATAATCCCTGTGATTGCTTGCCGCATCGGTGCGATAGATACTGAGTTTTGTTGCTTGTCGCTTATCTATATAGCTTTCGTCCGGGCCGTAAGCAAAGTATTCCAACTTTTGTTGTTTGCTCAAAAACAGGCGTAGGCCGAAGCGCGGTAAATAAGGAAGTGCTTGCGGTCGTTGGACGCGGAGCGCGATTTCTATTCTGCCGTTATTTTGCAAACGGTAATCCGCTTCCAGGGTCAGGATCCTGCTTTTGGAAACGGCCAGCAGAGCGCAGCGGGTGCGGATAAGCACTTCTTGTCCATAGGCCTGTAAATGGCTTGCATAACAGCGACTGTAGGCGCGATCGTAGCCGGCATTTTGCCAGCATTCGCTGATTAGCCGATCATTATCCGTGGGCGCCCGCCAAATATTAAATTCAAGAGGGCGCTGAAGAAGCGCTCGGCCGTCTTTTTCCAGTGCGCTCAGGGTACCGCTGTTTTTATCGAAACTACAGCTAAAGCGCGGGTGGCGAATATGAATATGATAGTCCTGTTCTTCCGTTTGCAAAGGGGCGGCGGCATATTGTGCGGGTAACAGATGGGATAGGTTTAAACGCCCGGATAATGTCAGTTGATCGAAGCCGAGGATATGCCCTTCCTCCAGTAAAGGAGCGGCTTTTGCCAGTCGATAGCGGAGATCCAATAATTGTAATTGCCCGTTTGGCGGCGGCAGTTGCAGCGGTAAAAAAACACTTTGATGGGGAGCGCAGCGGATTTTTAGTTGTCCGCTGCGGATAGTTTCGGTATTTTGGCTGAATTCATATTCGATAATCAGATAATCTGCGATATCGGTAAAATCAAGATAGTTTCTGACGGCTATTTTGTCGCCTTTTCGTTCGGCGCGTATCGGACGGTTAACGTTTTTCAGTTCCCGCAGGTTGCTGTGCGGAATACGCTCGGCGGAAACCAGTCCGTCTACGCAGAAATTGCCGTCATGAGGATATTCGCCGAAATCGCCGCCGTAAGCGAGTTTTTTCTTTGTCTGATCCAAATAAGGCGAGTGATCGCACCATTCCCAGACAAAACCGCCGCAGGCGCCGGGATAGCGTTCAAAAATTTGAAAATAATCTTCCGCATCACCGTTGGAATTGCCCATGGCATGGCTGTATTCACAGAGTAAAAAGGGTTTTTTATCCCCTTCCGTGCCAAAATAAGCTTCAATATCTTCCGGAGCGGCATACATTTCACTGTGAAAATCCAGATGCCGAAGATCGTTTTGATGCTCGGAATGCTGATAAATGGCGCTTTCATAATGAACTAAACGGGAGGGATCTCGAGTTTTAACCCAAGCGGCGGCGGCTTCGAAGTTCTCGCCGTAACCGGATTCGTTACCCAGCGACCAGATAACAATAGAGGTGCGGTTTTTGTCCCGTTCCAAATGGGCGTAAGTGCGGTCTAAAATCGCCTGCTTAAATAAGGGCGAACGGGCGAAATAGCAAAAATTATCGATGGTTTGTTGTCTGATGCGTTCATGTTCGCAACGGTTTTTTACATTCAACAGAATACTCTGCTCCGGTACGGAAACATATTGCATACTGGCGCCATGTGCTTCGATATCGCTTTCGCTGATAAGATAAAAACCGTATTGATCGCATAATTCGGCAAACCAGGGCGAGTTCGGATAATGGGCGCTGCGAATCGCATTGATATTATGGGCTTTCATCAGGCGCAGATCCGCAATTGCTTGTTCCCGGCCGATGGCATAGCCGCTGTGGGGATCGCTGTCATGGCGGTTTACCCCGCGGAATTTTATTGCCTGCCGGTTAATCAGCAAGATCCCCTTTTCGATTTCGATCCGGCGCAGGCCGATGCGCTGTAGAATAAATTCTTCGCCATAGTGTAGAATCAGGCTGTAGAGCTGCGGATCCTCCGCATTCCACAGACGGATATCACGCAGTTCAATTTGCCATTGATTGCCTCGCCCTTCTTGTATCAGCTGCCCCTGAGGATCTAGCAGTTGGTATTCGATTTCCCGCATATGTTGTGAGAAGACGGGTTCGACCCATAACTGCGCCCTTTGCAGATCCGGACTGACCTGGGTACGGATAAAAAAGTCCTGCAGATAATTTTGCTCCCGACAGAGTATGAAAACGTCGCGGAAAATGCCCGACATTCGGAATTTATCCTGATCCTCCAGATAGCTGCCGTCGCACCATTTCAGCACCAGTACCATGATTTCATTTTCGCCCGCGCATAAATAAGTACTGATATCAAATTCGGAACTACAATGGCTAATTTGGCTATAACCGACGAAACGGCGATTAATGTAGAGATACAGACAACTGTCCACCCCTTCGAAATTAAGTAAATAGCGCTTGTCGGCACGGGGTTGCAAATGAAAGCTACGCCGATACAGCGCACAGGGGTTTTGCAGGGGAACATAGGGCGGGTCAAAGGGAATCGGGTAGTTGATATTGGTGTACTGGTGCCGATCGTAGCCCTGTTGCTGCCAGTTGGAGGGAACAGGTATCGAATCTTTCGGCGACAGCGCCGGGAAATCCTGCGGCAGATCCTGATAACTATCAAAATAGGCAAAATTCCAATTACCGTTCAGGCCGATAAAATAATCGGATTCCTCCCTGGCCTTGGCAAGGGCGCTGTGTTTGCTCGGGTGGGGAATAAAATAAGCATGATGAGGCGTAGTATTCAGATGAAGTACTTCGGGGTTTTCAAAATAGTTCGGCAGCATAATATGACCCTTGCGCATAAGAGAGAATGGGTATCGCTTTTCCGCCACGGCGGGTAATCGCCCGCCGAGATTTTGGTTTATGGCATAGATAAGGCGATGGCCTACGGCTAAAAACTTTAGCAAAAACGACCGCACTTTTGTATTCCCTGTGGTAAAATCTTGCAGGTTTTTATCAGGGATTGTGCATATTTATTATGAAAAAATGTTTTGTCATCTTTCTGCTTGTGGTAATGCTGGCCGTCGGTGCCGGTTTCTGGGGCTATCATCGTCTGCAGCGACTGGCGCTATTGGAAGTGAATGTACGGCCGGATCAACTGCTGACTTTAAACCGCGGCAGCAGCGGTAAAAAACTGGCGGATCTGTTGGTGCAGGAAAATATTATTCCGGCTCGGGAGGCAAAATGGCTGCCATGGTGGCTGAAACTGGAACCTGAGCTGAATAAGGTGAAAGCGGGGACTTATGCGCTGAAGGGGGTGAAAACCCTGCGGGATTTGTTAATGCTGCTTAATTCGGGTAAGGAGGCGCAGTTCAGCCTTCGTTTTATTGAGGGCGATACCTTTAAAAGCTGGCAAAGCACCTTGCAGCGGGCACCCCATTTAACCCAAAGCTTAGCGGGTAAATCGGAAGCGGAGATTTTTGCCCTATTGGAATTACCGGATATGGGTTTATTGCAGCAGCAGAAAAAAATCGAAGGCTGGCTCTACCCCGATACCTATAACTACACACCGAATTCCACCGATTTGGCTTTGTTGAAACGCGCCGCGGGAAGAATGAAACAGGCGCTGGAAAAAGCCTGGCGTGAACGGGAGGCCGATTTACCGCTGGAAGACCCTTATCAGATGCTGATTCTGGCTTCCATTGTAGAAAAGGAAAGCGCCATTGCGGCGGAACGGCCGCAAGTGGCCTCGGTCTTTATCAACCGCTTGAAACGGAAAATGAAATTACAAACGGATCCTACGGTTATCTACGGTATGGGCGATGAATATCAAGGCAATATTCGTAAAAAGGATCTGGAACGGCCCACCGCTTACAATACCTATGTGATTGAGGGATTACCGCCGACCCCCATCGCCATGCCGAGCGAAAGTTCTTTGCAAGCGGTGGCGAAGCCGGCTAAAACCGATTTTCTGTATTTCGTGGCGGACGGTTCGGGCGGGCATAAATTCAGTCGCAACCTGAGCGAACATAATCGAGCGGTGCAGGAATATCTGCGCTGGTATAGAAGTAAGCAAAAGGACAAATAATGAGCGCCAAATTTATTGTTATCGAAGGATTGGAAGGGGCAGGTAAAACCACTGCGGTAAATGCAATCCGCTCCTTATTAAGGGCAAGGGGGATTGATTTTATCACTACTCGGGAACCGGGCGGCACCCCCATTGCTGAAGCGCTGCGTCGTTTGTGGAAAGAAGGTTGCGAGGGTGAACATACCACCGATAAGGCGGAGTTACTGATGCTATACGCCGCCCGAACTCAATTAGTGGAGACCCTTATTCGTCCGGCGCTGGCAGCGGGGAAATGGGTAATCGGCGATCGCCATGATATGTCTACCCAAGCTTATCAGGGCGGCGGGCGCGGTCTGGAGGATAAATTACTGAATCAGCTCAAGCAAGCGGTATTGGGTGATTTTGAACCGGATCTGACCCTATATTTGGATATTGATCCTCAGCTCGGTTTGGCTCGGGCCAGAGGACGCGGCGCATTGGATCGTATCGAGCAACAGAATATCGAGTTTTTTACCCGGGCTCGCAGCCGTTATTTGCAGTTGGTACGAAATAATCCGAAAGCGGTGTTGATTGATGCCTCTCAGTCGGCGGAAAAGGTGGCTGCGGATATTGTCGAGGCGGTTCGGCTCGGCTTGCTTGATAGCTCCGCCGCAGGAGAATAGCGTATGCGAGCCTCGGTTATTTTCCCGCCCTTTCCGCATATATTCGCCTCGACGGGGTTTTTATCGCCTCCGTCTCCCGCCGGAAAATAACGGAGGGCTATGGTGCTGAATTTATATCCTTGGTTGTTGCCCGATTATGAAAAAATTCGTCAGACCTTTTTGAACGGACGCGGTCATCACGCCTTGTTGTTGCGAAGCGAAAGCGGTATAGGCACGGAGCAGCTGGCGAAGGCAACGGCTAATTTACTGCTGTGTCAGCATATCAATGCGGCGCAGAAAGCTTGCGGTCAATGTCATTCCTGTCAGTTATTTCGGGCCGGTTCTCACCCCGATTTTTATTTGCTTGCGCCCATAGAAAATAAAGATATAGGTGTGGATCAGGTGCGTGAAATCAGCGAAAAAGTCAGCCAGCACGCACAGCAGGGCGGTAACAAAGTGGTTTATTTACAGGGGGCGGAACGCTTGACGGAAAACGCCGCCAATGCGTTGTTAAAAACATTGGAAGAACCTCGGCCGCAAACTTATTTTTTACTGCAAAGCGATATTTCCGCCGCCCTGCCGGCAACCATCTACAGCCGTTGTCAACCTTGGGTGATTCATTGCCCCAGCACGCAAAAGGCGGCCCAATGGCTGATGGAGGAATGCACTGCCTCTGCACAAGATATCGCTATCGCCCTAAGGATCAATTACGGTAGGGTACTGAGTGCACGGGATTGCCTACAAGGGGAAATGTTACAAAAGCGCCTTATACTTTTTACTCAGTTCTGGCGTTTTTATCAGCGTAAGGATCCGCTGGAACTGCTGCCCCATTTTGATAAAGAGATTATTTTTCAGCAGCTCGACTGGTTGATTTCGTTTTTATCCGATGCGCTTAAAGCCCGGCTGAATATTTCTCAACATTGGCTAAATACGGATTTTAGCAAAGCGGTTAATCAGTTTGCCGAACGTCAGTCCGCCGCCAGTTTGCTGCGCGCCTATCGTATTATGCAGAATATCCGTTCGGATTTGGCCACGATTAATGGGGTGAATCAGGAACTGATATTGTTGGACGGACTGAGCAAATTACTAATCAATAAAGAAACCGCCTAAGAGCGGTTATTACCAAATTATTAAGGAACGAGCATTATGTTTATTGTGGACAGCCATTGCCATTTGGATGCGCTGGATTATGAAAATTTACATCAGGATATTGATGATGTGATCGAGAAAGCGAAGGCACGCAACGTAAAGCATATTTTATCCATCGGAGTAACCATGAGCCGCTTTGAAAAAATGCGTGATGCGCTGGCTCATCGCAATGAGGTCTCTTTGGCTTGCGGGCTGCACCCGCTGGATTTAGACGAAGAACCCTTTGAGCGCGAACGTCTGTATCGCTTGGCGCAAGACAGCAAGGTCGTGGCCATCGGGGAAATCGGCTTGGATTATTATTACAGCGCAGAAAACAAAGCCTTGCAGCAAAAGGTTTTTGCCGAACAGATTGAGGTTGCCAATGAGCTTAAGAAGCCGGTGATTATTCATACCCGTAGCGCCCGTGCGGATACCCTGGCTATTTTACGCGAAAATCATGCGGAAAAATGCGGCGGCGTACTGCATTGCTTTACGGAAAATCAAGAAATGGCGGAGGCGGCGCTGGATTTAGGCTTTTATATTTCCTGTTCCGGCATCATCACCTTTAAAAATGCCGAAGCTATTCGCGATGTTATCCGCAAGGTGCCTTTGGAACGTTTGCTGGTGGAAACCGATTCGCCTTATTTGGCGCCGGTACCTTATCGCGGTAAGCAGAATCAACCGGCATATACCCGCGAAGTTTGCGAATATGTTGCGGCCCTGAAAGGGGTATCGGCGCAGGAATTTGCTCGGATTAGCACACAAAATTTTGAACGTTTATTTAACATAAGCGTGTTATAATCGAAAGGTCTTGGAGCAAAGGGTCAGATTATGCGCAAAATCATCAAATATTTTCTTTTTACCGTAGTTATTTTATTTCATGGGGTGCTGTTTGCGGGAATTTATTTCGTTTTCCCTCATTATGAAACCACCCGGGTTACCGGCGTAGATGTAAAACGAGTGGATAAGGACGGGCCTATTACTAAAGCCAATCCGGCGGACGGGCCGACCCGCGACGTATATTATATTTACACTCAGCGAGCGGATGAAAGCAAGCCTATGGTTTACCGCAACGAAGATACGCGTTGGGGATTTCCTTTTTACTTTAAATTCGGTTCTGCCGATTTGCAGGCAAAAGCCGCTAATTTTGCTCAGGAACAACGCTGGGTTCAGGTTAAATACTATGGCTGGCGTTTAGTGATGTTCGATGAATTCCGCAATGCGGTTTCTATCAACGAAGTGGCCGAAGGCGAAACATCACATCCGATTCTCAGCTATATTTTCTATTTTCTGGGGCTGATCACCCTGTTTTTCTCTATTCAGTTGATTCGCGGTTGGTTTGACAGCGAATAATATTGATCGGGACGCTATAAAGCGTCCCGCTTTCAACCATATTGACACAAGATTATGAATTTAATTGAAGCTATTTTTATTCTGGCTTTGCTGATTATTATCAGTGCCATAGTTTCCTCCGCCGAAATTTCTCTTGCCGGTGCGCGTCGTCTTAAATTACAAGCCATGGCCAATGAGGGCGATAAGCGGGCGGAGAAGGTTCTGGAACTGCAGGAACACCCGGGGCGCTTTATTACGGTGGTGCAAATCGGACTGAATATGGTGGCGGTATTCGGCGGAATGATCGGCGAAAGTGCCGTACGCCCTTATTTGCAGACTATGTTATCCCATTACGGTGCCGGAGAATGGATTGAAAGTGCGGCGGCCTGGGGGTCGTTTCTGGCGGTAACCAGTGCCTTTATTCTGCTGGCGGATTTAATGCCGAAACGATTGGCGATTACTTATCCGGAAGCGGTAGCGCTGCGGGTGGTCGGGCTGATGAGCCTATGTATCATTGTATTTAAACCGCTGGTGTGGATTTTCGATTCCGTTGCCAACGGGTTATTCCGTTTATTTAAGATTTCTACCGTACGCCACGATAGCATGACTTCGGAAGATATCGTCGCCATGGTGGATGCCGGCGCCGAAGCCGGCGTATTGAAAGCGCAGGAACATTATCTGATTGAAAATATTTTTGATATGCAACAGCGCACCGTAACTTCCACCATGACTACGCGCGAAAATATCGTATTTTTCGACCGCTCTTTCAGCCGGGCGCAGGTGATGGATACCTTAAAATCCCATTCCCATGCCAAATTTCTGATTTGTGAAAACGGGCCGGATAAAATTTTGGGTTATGTGGAATCCCATAGTTTGCTTACCCTGTATCTGCAGGAGGAGCAAGTGGCGCTTACGGATCAGCGTATTTTGCGCAAACCGCTGTTTATCCCGGATACGCTTTCCCTGTATGAAGTGCTGGAACTGTTTAAATCTGCCGGCGAGGATTTTGCCGTTATTGTGAATGAATATGCACTGGTGGTTGGTATAGTTACCCTAAATGACGTAATGAGTATCGTTATGGGCGAGCTGGTGTCCAGCGAGGAAGAGCAAATTGTCCGCCGGGACGAAGATTCCTGGTTGATTGACGGTGCAACTCCCTTGGAAGATGTTATGCGTGCGCTGGATATTGAAAGTTTTCCCGATGAAGAGAACTACGAAACCATCGCCGGCTTTATGATGTATATTCTGCGCAAAATTCCGAAAAAAACCGATTTTGTTCTGTACGATAAATATAAATTTGAAATTATCGATACCGAAAACTTTAAAATCGATCAGCTGATGGTATCCTACCGCAAGGATTTGGATCAAACTAAAGACACTTCCGCCGCATCATAGCGGCTAAACGGCGGCGTACAGGCGCCGCTTCTGTTGAGCATTGAATTAAGGATTTTTATGTCGGAACCCCGTTTCGTGCATCTGCACGTACACAGTGATTTCTCTATGATTGACGGTATCGCCAAGGTTAAGCCCTTGGTTAATGCCTGCGTACAGGAAAATATGGTGGCGATGGCGTTAACGGATTTTACCAATTTCTGCGGATTGGTGAAATTTTACGGCGAAGCGCTGTCCGCCGGAATAAAACCCATAATAGGTGCCGATGTTTTAGTTCAAAGCGAGCTCTGTGCAGAGGAAAAGTTTAACCTGACCCTATTGGCGAAGAATAATACCGGTTATAAAAACATTACCCTGTTGCTGTCCAAAGCCTATCAGCGCGGTTATTCGGATTTGCCCTATATCGATCAGGACTGGCTGATTGAACACCGCGAAGGCATTATTATTTTGTCCGGCGGACGGCTGGGGGATATCGGCAATAAACTGTTGAAGAATAAGCCTGGCGACGCCCTGAGTGCGGTGGCTTTTTATCAAACATATTTTGCCGATCATTTTTATCTCAGCCTAAGCCGCACCGGCCATCATGAAGACGAACGCTATATTCGCGCCGCACTGGAACTTGCCGCACAATGCGCATTGCCGGTGGTGGCGGTTAACGACGTCTGTTTCTTACGCAGCGAGGATTTCGAGGCCCATGAAATTCGGGTGGCGATTCATGACGGCTATACCCTTGATGATCCGAAGCGTCCGAAAAATTATACCCCGCAGCAATATTTCCGCAGCGAACAGGAAATGTGCCGCTTATTTGCGGATATTCCCAGTGCGCTGGAAAACAGTCTGCTTATCGCCCGACGCTGTAATGTTACCATTCGCCTAGGCGAATATTTCCTGCCGCAGTTTCCTACCGGCGAACTCAGTACCGAAGACTTTTTAATTAAAAAGGCCCGTGAAGGCTTGGAACAACGCCTGCAGGTATTATTTCCGGAGGAAAAAGAGCGGTCGGAAAAACGCAAAGTTTATGATCAACGGCTGGAAGTGGAATTAGGCGTCATTAACCAAATGGGATTTCCCGGCTACTTCCTGATCGTGATGGAATTTATTCAGTGGTCGAAGGATAACGGAATCCCGGTCGGCCCGGGGCGGGGTTCCGGTGCAGGCTCTCTGGTGGCCTATTCTCTAAAAATTACCGATTTGGATCCTTTAGCTTTCGATTTACTGTTTGAACGTTTTCTCAACCCGGAACGCGTTTCCATGCCGGACTTTGATGTGGACTTCTGTATGGACGGACGCGACCGGGTGATTGAACATGTGGCGGAAACCTACGGTCGGGACGCCGTATCACAGATTATCACCTTCGGTACCATGGCGGCCAAAGCGGTGATCCGCGACGTGGGACGCGTACTGGGCCACCCGTACGGTTTTGTGGATCGCATCTCCAAACTGATTCCGCCCGATCCCGGCATGACCTTGGCCAAAGCCTTTGAAGCGGAGCCTCAGTTACAGATAATCTACGACGGCGACGAAGAGGTCAAAGCGCTGATTGATATGGCGCGCAAACTGGAGGGGGTAACCCGTAATGCCGGTAAGCACGCCGGCGGGGTCGTGATTTCACCGACCAAAATTACCGACTTTTCTCCCCTTTACTGCGATACCGAAGGGCTGCATCCGGTTACCCATTTCGATAAAAACGATGTGGAATACGCCGGTCTGGTTAAATTCGACTTTCTCGGCTTACGCACCCTGACCATTATTAAATGGGCGCTGGATATGATTAACGCCCGTTTAAGCAAAGAAGGCAAGGCGCCGGTAGATATCAACGCCATTCCGCTGGACGATAAAAAATCTTTCAGCCTGTTACAGAATGCGGAAACTACCGCAGTGTTCCAGTTGGAATCGCGCGGCATGAAAGATTTGATTAAACGCCTGCAACCGGACTGCTTTGAAGATATTATCGCTCTGGTGGCTTTGTTTCGTCCCGGCCCGCTGCAATCGGGCATGGTGGATAACTTTATCGATCGTAAACACGGGCGCGAGGAGGTTTCTTATCCCGATGCTCATTACCAGCACGAGTCCCTAAAACCTATTCTGGAACCCACCTACGGCATTATTCTGTATCAGGAGCAGGTTATGCAGATCGCTCAGGTATTGGCAGGCTATACCCTGGGCGGGGCGGACTTGCTGCGCCGTGCCATGGGTAAGAAAAAACCGGAGGAAATGGCGAAGCAGCGGTCGGTATTTGAAGAAGGCGCAATTAAAAACGGCGTGGACGGCGAACTGGCCATGAAAATCTTCGATTTGGTGGAAAAATTCGCCGGTTACGGCTTTAATAAATCCCACTCCGCCGCCTATGCCCTGGTATCCTATCAGACCCTATGGTTAAAAACCCATTATCCGGCGGAATTTATGGCGGCGGTCATGACTTCGGAAATGGATAATACGGATAAAATCGTCGGACTGTACGATGAATGTCTGCGCATGGGATTAAAGGTTACGCCGCCGGATATTAATACCGGTAAGCATCATTTCAGCGTTAATGATCAGGGTGAAATCGTTTACGGTATAGGGGCGATTAAAGGGGTCGGCGAAGGGCCTATCGAAGCCCTGATCAGTGCGCGTAATAGAGGCGGCATCTTTAAAGATCTGTTTGATCTCTGCGCAAGGGTGGATTTAAAGAAAATCAACCGAAGAACCTTTGAAAGCCTGATTATGTCCGGCGCCTTCGATAAACTCGGGCCTCATCGTGCCGCGCTGTCGAAAAATCTGGAGGACGCGCTAAAAGCCTCGGATCAACATGCTAAAGACGAAGCCGCAGGGCAGGCGGATATGTTCGGGGTTCTGACCGAAAGCCCGGAAGATGTGGAAATTGCCTATGCCAATACGCCGCGCTGGACGGAAAAAATGATTTTGGACGGCGAGCGGGAAACCTTGGGATTGTATTTAAGCAGCCACCCCATCAGTGGTTATCTAAAGGAACTTTCCCATTACAGCCCGAATCGCTTGAAAGATTTGGTACCTAACCTACGCGGTCAGATTAGCACCGCCAGCGGTTTAATCGTCAGTTCCCGCTTTGCGGTAACCAAAAAAGGTAACCGCCTCGGTATCGCTTCACTGGACGATCGTTCCGGGCGACTGGATATTACCCTGTTTGCCGAAGCGTTGGAAAAATTCGGGGAAAAGCTACAAAAAGACAGTATTGTGGTGGTTTCCGGCCCGGTCAGCTATGATGACTTCAGTCAGGGTATGCGTATGTCGGTACGAGAGCTGATGACCCTGGACGAAGCGCGCAGTCGTTACGCTAAAAGTCTGGCAATCAGTTTGGAACAAAGCCGAATCAGCCCGGCTTTTCTGCGCAAATTCAAAGCCATTATTGAACCCCATAGCGGCGGCACGCTGCCGATTCATATCTATTACCAGAGTCCGCAGGGCAGGGCCTTGTTACGTTTAGGCGTGCAATGGAGCGTTAATCCGAGCGACGAGTTGCTGAACGCATTAATTCTCGAACTGGGTGAAAGTGCGGTGGAGTTGGAATTTCAGTAAACAAATTCCAGTAAACAAAAGGGGCGTGAAATTCACGCCCTTCGTACTTTATCGCTCTTTATGCGGTTTAAGCCGCTTTGAGTCCGCCCTTGCCCAAGGTGCCGTCATCTACCGCCGGGCCGGGTACGCCGATAATTTCACGGATCTTTTCTCCTTCCTTAAAGAAAACGAAACCGCCTCTTTCCATTTTGTGCCAACATTCGTTTTTGGTCAGCGGAAAAGTGGAAATCAGGCTGACCTTATCGCCTTCCGCCGCATAATGGCTAAAGTCGATTACATCGTCATCATCTATACGGCAGGCTTTACCGAAAGGCGCCTGGCGGGTGAGGTAATGCAGATTGGTGGAGCAATGGGCGATCATCCATTCTCCATTGGAAAGAATAAAGTTAAAGGTGCCCAGTTTCGCCAGTTCCTGCGTAACCTGTTGCACGGCATCAAAAATTTCCTCTTCCGTAGGCTTTTTGCGGAAACGGTTTTTTAATTGTTCTGCAATGTAACAGAATGCGGCTTCCGAATCGGTGGAACCTATAGGCTGGCAGAAACTGTCGGACATATCCGGCAAATTGTTCAGGTTTCCGTTATGGGCGAACACCCAGTTCTCCCCCCAGATTTCGCGAATAAAGGGGTGAGTGTTTTCAATATTCACCTCGCCTTGGGTCGCTTTGCGGATATGAGCGATTACATTCAGAGATTTAATATGATACTGCTTGACGCAGTCGGCAATAGGCGAGGAAGCGCCGGGTTTATCATCACGAAAAACCCGAACTCCCTTTCCCTCGAAGAAGGCAATACCGAAGCCGTCCGAGTGGCTGTCGGTTAAGCCGGCGCGACGACGGAAGCCTTCAAAGGAAAACACGATATCCGTCGGCGTATTACAGTTCATTCCGAGTAATTGACACATAAAACAGCTTTCACCTTAACCTAAAATTTATAGCAATATTGTGGATTTAACACTATCGGTAGATAAAATTCAATCTTCCGCCGCAGAATTTTTTAGAACGAAAAGTTACATGGCATAGCGCTAACGCATTAGCTTATAGAAAGCGCCCTGCGGGCAGAAGGAAAGCGGAGAGCGACCGGCAGCAGCAAAAAGTGCGGTCAAAAAAAGCAAAGTTTTTTCCGCCTTATGGAACAAAGGGTAACATTTATCTTATGCAAATGGACAAATGGACAAATGGACAATAAATTTTTTCGGAAAAAATTAAATTCGCAATAAGCAGGGAGGATATGAGCGTTTTACCTCAAATAGAGAATAAAAAAACGGGTGTCGGTATGGCGCCCCGGCGCCTAATCCGCCCGATCATATTCTTTTAATAGGGTGATAGCGCTGACTAAGGCGGCCAGACTTTCGGCCTGCATTTTTTCCATAATATTGGCGCGATGTACTTCTACGGTGCGCACGGATACCGCCAGTTTATCCGCAATAAGTTTATTGGGCGTGCCTTGCAGAATATGCTCGAGCAAACGTTTTTCTTTTTCCGTTAATTTTTGATAATTGCGACGGGTGCGATGAATTTCCAGCTGTTTTCGGCTAAATTCCCGCCCTTGAGAAATCACCCGTTGTAGACTTTCGAAAGCGACGGGTTTGGCTAAAAAATCCAGAGCGCCTAACTTCAGCTCCTGTACCGCCATGGGAATATCACCATGTGCGGTCATAATAACAACGGCAAGTACCGATTGCTTTTCGCGCAGTAACTGATGCACCTGATGGCCGTCTAATAAGGGCATGCGCATATCCAGTAAAACGACGCCCTGACGGTAAAGATCCGCCTGTTGGATAAAATCGCGGCTGCTGCGCCATGTGCATATTTCCGTTTGTAGGGGCGCCAACAGAAAACGCATGGCATCAAGAATGGCGTCTTCATCGTCAACTATATGAATGATCATGGTTATTCTCCGCAGAGTTAAGCGGCAGCGAAAGTACGACTTCGGCACCGGATACCGTATTTCCCAGCCGAATAGTGCCGCCTAAGGATTGCATTAAGCGTTTACATAATACCAGCCCTAAACCTAATCCCTGGGGTTTATCGGTACGAAAAGGAACGAAAGGAAAATCCAGGTGTTCGGCTCGGAATCCGGCACCGTTATCGCAGATACTGATGTGAAGCAGGCCTTGCTGTTCAAATACTCGGATCTTTATCAGATCCGCCTCCGTTTGTAAGGCATTGAGTAAACAATTAGCGACAACCTGTTCCAGGGCGGTGGCTTTAATTTGCAACCTATAATCGGCCGCAGACCGCAGTTCGATTTTTACCTGCCGTTTATTTTGCGGCGACACAAACTCAATTACCCGATGGATTAAATGATTAAGCCGAACTTGCTGTAAATCGCCGTTATCCCGGTTTTTTACCCAATCTTGGATATTTCGCATAATTTTCACACTGCGATCCACCTGCTCGATAATTTTATCCAGTATCAGTTGTTGTTGCTTATTTTGATTCTGATGCTTTATGCCTTCCGCATACATACGGATAGCGGATAAGGGTTGTTTGATTTCATGAGCGACGCCGGAGGTCATTTCTCCTAATAAGGCGAGCCGATCCGCTTTAATCAGCTGTTGTTGATATTGCTGCATTTTCAGCAGCGTTTGTTTTAGGGCTTTACTTTTGCGGTGAACCTGATAACTGATCCAGGCATAGTTTAATAAAATAAATGCGCATATCGCCAGTAAACCGAAGCGGTTCAACACAATCCATGCCTGTACGTTTTCCCACAGGCTTTTCTGCTGCGGATGGCGATAGAGTTCGCGCAGAATAAAATCGGTTCGGAAGGAATCCAGCGGCAAGTGCCATTGAGGTAAGTGAGCGGGAATCTCCGTGAGCAGCGCATTGGCAATCTTTATTGCCAGCGAATCGGGGACGGCGGATAAGGCGGCCAAAGACCAGTTGGGTAATAATTCGCTGCTTAATGCACAGTTTGACGTATTGGGCTGAAGATTCAGCGGGCGAAATAACTGCATTTCAATGCGTTTTTCTTTACTCAGTTCTTCCATTAAACAGAGGGGAATAATTGCCGCATCCACTTTGTCATCACGCAGTAAAAATAAGCTGTTTTCCACCGGGAAGCCGCTGAATTGGAAACGGATATTTTCATTTTGCCTGATATTTTGTTTAAAAAACTCATAATAGCCGAGTAAAAAACCGCCAAAGGCCTGCTCGTCTACGGCGCTAACGGTTTTATTTTTTAAATCCGCCAATTTCATATAAGGGCTGTCGTTTTTAACCCAGATGGTACTGCCGGTACCGGAAATACGGTTTTCACCGCCGGTATCTAGGGTTGCCAGCCAGCGCAGATTTTTCTGCCGAATATAGAAAAACTGAGATTGATTGGTTAACACAAAATCCAGATCCGTTTTTTCTTTTAACTCATTCAGACCGAGGGGAATGAGCAGAAAATGTTGGTCGGGAAAACGTTCGTTTAACCAGTTGATCCAGGGCTGCCAGTATTGCAGGGCATAATGATTGCCGCGTTGAGCATGAACGCCAACCCGCCAGGTTTGCGCCTGTAAACTGAGGCTGCAACAGATGATAAATAAAAATACCAGTAAAAATCGCATATATCCTGCCGGAATCGCTCTTCACTTAGCTTTAAAAGAAAATGCTAAGCGGGCATAGGGGATTAATTTTGCATAACTATGCCGGTTTTATAATGTAAATATTCCCATGTTATCTTGATTTAAGTCAAATTTCTGCTGCTTATGTGGAAAACCACAATATTCGTATAGGTTTTTGCGTTTAACAATATTAGCTAATTTTAGTTATCCGGCATATAGGTGGGGCTATGGATATATCAAAACGTACTTTTTTAAAGGAAATATCGGTGTTAACCGTTGGCGCAGGCAGTTTTTCGCCGGTACGGGCGCAAACCGATACCGCCGCCGCAAGGGAGGGCGGGGAGAAGGGGAAACGCTATGCCATGCTGATTGATTTACGCCGCTGTATCGGCTGTCAGGCCTGTACTGTGAGTTGCTGCATAGAAAACGCTACCCCTTTGAATGCGTTCAGAACCACGGTTAGTCAATATGAAATCAGCGATGGAAAACGATTAGCCGAAAATGTTTTATTACCGCGTCTGTGTAATCATTGCGATAAGCCGCCCTGCGTGCCGGTCTGTCCGGTACAGGCTACCTTTCAGCGCCGGGACGGTATTGTGGTGGTTAACAATAAACAATGTATCGGTTGCGGCTATTGTGTGCAGGCCTGCCCTTATGACGCTCGTTTTATTAATGAGCAGACGAAAACGGCGGATAAATGCACCTTTTGCGTACATCGTCTGGAAGCGGGATTATTACCCGCCTGCGTGGAAAGCTGTGTGGGCGGCGCCAGAATTATTGGCGATTTAAATGATCCGGACAGCAATATCGCCCGTCTTTATCGCCGTCATCAATCCGCGCTGAAAGTTCTGAAACCGGAAGCGGGTACGCAGCCGCAGGTTTTCTATTTGGGGTTGGAGGATATTTTCAGCTCGAAGGTTAAAGGTCAGCCCATGCTTTGGCAAGGTTCGGAGGTATAAATGATCCGTGAAATTCTCGTTCATCCGCAAGAAACGGTATGGCAGCCCTGGATTGTGGCCTATTTCTTTTTTATCGGCATCGGATTCAGCGCCGTTTTTAGCGCATTGTGGATTTTTCTGAAACAGGGACGATTGGGACTGAAGGAAGAAACCTTGGCATTGGCCGTTGCATCGGTTTGTGTGCTTGTAGGCTCCCTCGCTTTGTTGGGGGATTTACATCAGCCGGGGCGGATTATCCATTTTTATACGGATTTTAACGCCGGTTCCTGGATGGCGTGGGGCGCGTTTTTTTTACCTTGGTTCTGTATTTCCGTTATCGCTTATTTTGTTTCGCTTGTGGTGGCGCAAATAGCAGAGCGTGATTTGCCGCGCCCTTTATTAGGGTTTAGCGCCGTTATTCGGCACAGAAAGGGATTATTGATGAGCCTACGCCTGTCGAGTGCCGTTTCGGCTCTAATGATTGTGCTGTACACCCTGATGGAAACCTATGCCACCGGCACCCGTCCTTTGTGGCGCAGCTACTGGCTATTACCGATCATGCTATGCAGCGTTTTACCCTTTGCTCTGGCTTTAATCGCTGTGCTGACAAAAACTTTTACAAAAAATACCGCACTTTATCGCTTTAAACGGCCGATTCTATTACATCTGATTATTCTGGTGCTTGCCGTGGCGGCATGGTATTTGGAAAGTGCGGATAACAGCCGGGACCTGGATTTGATCTTGCAAAATGCTTATAGCCCTTATGTATTGATGCTCGCCTTTATTATCGCATTGGCGGCTAATTTTTACGGCAGGGATAAGATCGCACTGCTGGCGCTTGCCGTACTGGCATGGACGGTACGTTGGGTATTGGTGATTGAGGTGCAAAGCCTATCTAAAACTAATGTATTGCAAAATTTTTATCACTTCGATTGGTTAAGTACGGAGGGAGGGATAGGTATGTTATCCCTGTTCGGACTATGCTTATGTTTAGCCCTTCTGATGCATCGTTTAATGGTTTTTATTTTTAAAGGGGGAGTTCAGCATGGATAACAAACGTCGCCGTTTATTAAAGGGCGGTTTAGCCCTGGGCGGAGCAACGGCTTTTGTCGGTGGTTACGGGCCTAAACTGAAAGATATGGCTCAGGGCGCAATCAAGGGCAGCAGCGGCGAAGCGACCGCCGATGCCATTAGCGCCAACTCTCTGCTCCCGGAATATCGTATTGCGGACGGACAACTGATTTCCAATCCGGAGCAAGTGGTTTGTCATACGCAATGTATGGGCTGCTGGACATTATGCGGGGTACGCGCAAGGGTGGATTTAAAAAATAATCGGGTATTGCGTATCGCCGGTAATCCCTACCATCCGCTTTCTTCGGATAAAACGCTGCCTTTTGACACCTCAATTGAACAAGCGCAAAAATTACTGGGGGGCGAAAGCGGTTGGGAAAATCGTTCCACCGCCTGTGCCAGAGGCGCCGCTTTTTTAGAGGGTATGAATAGCCCTTACCGCATTACCCGCCCGTTGAAACGGGTCGGTAAACGCGGCGAAGGAAAATGGCAGACCATCAGCTTTGAACAATTGATTGAAGAAGTGGTAAACGGCGGCAATTTGTTTGGCGAAGGAGAAGTGGAAGGGTTAAAAAATATTCGGGATATCGAGCAACTGATTGATCCCCGTTCCCCTGATCTTGGGCCTAAATCCAATCAGTTGCTGGTTACCTTTGCCGGCCCGGAAGGGCGTCAGCCGATTTTACAGCGTTTTGCCCAGAAAAGCTTCGGTACCATTAATTTCAGCAGCCACGGTTCTTATTGCGGCGCTTCTTTCCGGGCCGGTTCAGGGGCGTTTATGAAGGATTTTGACAATAACACCCATGCTAAACCGGATTGGGATAATTGCGAATTTATTTTGTTTATCGGCACATCACCGGCGCAGGCGGGTAATCCCTTTAAGCGCCAAGCCCGCCAGCTGGCGAAAAAACGCACTGAGGATAAATTTGCTTATGCGGTGGTTTCTCCCAGACTGGAACTGACCGGAAGTCGTGCCACGGATAATCATCAATGGATTCCCATATTGCCGGGAACGGATTTAGCCCTGGTGATGGGAATGTTAGGCTGGATTATCGAGCAGGAACTGTTTAACCGAGATTACCTTTCAAGACCGACAATGGCCGCGGCGAAATCGGCACATCATGCCAGCTACTCCAATGCCACCCATTTATTTATTATCGAAGCGGATCACCCAAAATACGGACAGGCGCTGCGTATCAGCGATTTGACGGGGGAGAGTAAAGATAGCGCCGAAACCCGGGATAAAAGCGCAGAACAGGATATTATCGTCAAAGATCTTCTGTCCGGCCGGCTGTTGAGCGCGAAAGAATCCGCTCAGGCGGAGCTTTTTGTGCACCAGCGGGTTATGCTTGCGGACGGCTCCGAGGTGCAGGTGGCATCTGCCATGAGTCTGTTGCGTCAGTCCTGTGAGGAGAAAACTCTGGCGCAGTACAGCGCTATTTGCGGGGTGGGGGTTGAACAAATTAAGGCGTTGGCCGAGCGATTTACCGCACAGGGAAGCAAAGCCGTTGCTATTACCCATGGCGGAACCATGCATAGTACCGGATTTTATACCAGCTGGGCGATTTTATTGCTGAACGCCATGGTGGGGAATATGAATAAGAAAGGCGGTATGTGTGTTAACGCCGGAAAATTTAAGGACTTCGGTAAAGGCCCGCGCTATGATCTAAGCGATTTTAACGGCATGCTAAAACCTAAGGGAACTAATCTCGCCCGTAGTAAACGCGCCTATGAGAATTCCTCCGAATATAAGCGGAAGGCGGCGGCAGGCGAGAATCCTTATCCGGCGAAAGCCGCCTGGTATCCTTTTACCGGCGGTCAGATGACGGAAATGCTCACCTCCATGCTGCAAGGTTATCCTTATCCCGTTAAGGCTTGGATCAGCCATATGAGCAATCCCCTATATGGTATGACGGGGCTGAATCCGATGGGGGAAGAAAAATTAAAGGATCCGAAAATTTTACCGCTCTTTATTGCCGTAGATGCCTTTATGAACGAAACCAGCGCATTGGCGGATTATATTGTTCCGGATACCCATAATTTCGAAAGCTGGGGGTTCAGCACCCCTTGGGGCGGCGTACCGACCCGCGCCAGTACGGCACGTTGGCCCTTGGTTGAGTCGCCCAATGCAAAAAGTGCGGAAGGGCACACCCTCAATATGGAAAACTTTATTATCGCCCTAGCAAAAGCCATGAATTTACCGGGATTCGGTGCTGATGCGATCCGCGATTCTGAAGGCAATAGCTATTCCCTGGATTGTGCGGAGGATTTCTTCTTACGGGCGGCGGCGAATATTGCCTATGCAGGTGAAAAACCGGTGGCAGATGCGAATCCCCGAGATTTATTATTAACAGGTGCGGCGAGATTAATACCGCAGCTGGAACGCACCCTGAAAGCGGAGGAAGTGGGTAAAGCCGCACATATCTATTGTAAGGGCGGGCGCTTTGCACCTTATAGCTCCGCCTGGAAAGAAGAGGATATGGCTTTTCAATGGAAAAACTGCCTGCAAATTTGGTCGGAAAGCGTTGCTAAAGCCCGTCATCATAGTAACGGCGAACATTATCCTGGCTGTCCTCATTATATGCCGCCGCGTTTTGCCGACGGTTCCGAACTGGAACAGCATTATCCGTCGCAAGACTGGGGATTTAAGCTGGTTTCATTTAAATCCAATATTATGAGCAGTATCACCGCACCTCTATTACGTTTGCACAGCATCAAACCCGAAGGTATGGTGGCCATGCACAGAGAGGATGGGGAAAAACTGGGGATCAAACATGGCGAACAGGTAAAAATTATCACGCCTTCGGGCAGTAAAACGGCCTCGGTAATGCTGATTGAAGGTATTGCGCAAGGGGTTATTGCTATCGAACATGGTTACGGGCATAAACAGCTCGGCGCACAAACTTATGTTATCGACGGACAGGAAATAAAGGGCCATGAAATGATTAAAAAGGGCATAAATCTCAATGATCTGGCGCTTATTGATCATACGAAACAAGTCCCTTCAGCTTGGCAGGATTGGGTATGCGGTTCGGCGGTCAGAAACGGTATTCCGGCCAGAGTGGAAAAAATCGGCTAAGTTTACCGCCAATAAATAGGGACGCCCTTATGGCGTCCCTAGGCATATTTATCGGCCGGAATCGGCGATTAATCGGCGATTATAGGGGCGATGCGCCCCTTAATGCTATTTAGGAGCGGTCTATTGTCGGCGCCAACTGGTGCCGGCGGGGCCGTCTTCCAGTACGATGCCCATGGCCGTCAGTTCGTTACGGGCGGCATCGGCGGCGGCCCAGTCTTTTGCGGCGCGGGCCTGATTACGTTGCTGAATCAAAGCTTCGATTTTAGCGACTTCATCCTCGTCCGCTCCGGATTGCAGAAAGGCTTCCGGCGCCTGTTCCAACAGCCCTAAGATTTTTGCCAGCTGACGCATACGGGCGGCTAGGCCCTCGGCAGCCGCCTGGTTTTCGCTTTTCAGTTTGTTCAGCTCCCGAGCCATATCAAATAAGACCGAAATCGCGTTCGGGGTATTAAAGTCATCGTCCATGGCTTCCCTAAATGCGCTGATGAAATTTTCGCCGCCGCAGGCTTCGGCATTAGGATCTGTGCCGCGCAGCGCCGTATATAAGCGTTCCAGTGCGCCGTGCGCCAGTTTCAGATTTTCTTCGCTGTAATTCAGTTGGCTGCGATAATGGGCGGTCAGCAGAAAATAACGTACGCTCTCCGCATCATAATGGCTTAATACGTCGCGAATGGTAAAGAAGTTACCCAGGGATTTGGACATTTTTTCCTTATCCACCATAATCATGCCGGAATGAATCCAGTAGTTGACATATTCGCCGCCGTGGGCGCAACAGGATTGTGCGATTTCGTTTTCATGATGAGGGAACATCAAATCGGAACCGCCGCCGTGAATATCGAAATGTTCGCCCAGCTGTTTGGAATTCATCGCCGAGCATTCGATATGCCAGCCCGGGCGCCCCTCGCCCCAAGGAGACGGCCAGCTCGGCTCGTTCGGCTTGGACATTTTCCATAGTACGAAATCCATGGGATTCTTTTTAATTTCGGAAATTTCCACCCGTGCGCCCGCCTGGAGTTGAGTTAAGTCTTGGCGGGATAGTTTACCGTAAGCCGCGAAGCTTTCTACGTCGAACATCACATCTCCATTGTCCGCCACATAGGCGTGTCCGCGTTGGATCAGGCGCTCGACCATGGCGATAATTTCCGCTATATGATGGGTGGCGCGCGGTTCGAAATCCGGGCGTAAAATATTTAGGGCATCAAAATCCCGATACATTTCGCTTACCATACGATCTACTAATTGTGTGCAGCTTTCTTTGTTTTCCAGCGCCCGTTTAATAATTTTATCGTCCACATCGGTGATGTTGCGCACATAGGTCAGAGGGTAGCCGAGGTAGCGCAGATAACGCGCGATAACGTCAAAGCAAACAAAGGTTCTGCCGTGGCCGATATGGCAGAGATCATAAACGGTAACACCGCAGACATACATACCGACGCGGTCGGCGTGAATAGGTTTAAACTCTTCTTTTTCCCGGGTCAGGGTATTAAAAATTTTTAGCATGCTCTCTTCTCATCATGATGGGGGTGGGGAGGCGGTAAAATATTCCGCATAAAACTCCCCGCAAATTCACCGCACTTTATAGCACTAACCGGGTTTTTATGGAATAATGTCAGCCTTTAAATTTCCCTTTATTACTTATAAGGAAGACAAAATGGTTACATTACATACCAACTTCGGTGATATCAAGATTGCATTGAATCATGAAAAAGCACCCTTGACGGCGGAAAATTTTTTAAACTACTGTAAAGCGGGTTTTTATAATAACACAATTTTTCATCGGGTTATTGACGGATTTATGATTCAGGGCGGCGGTATGGAACCGGGTATGCGTGAAAAAAGCACTTCCGCACCGATTAAAAACGAAGCCAATAACGGTTTAAGCAATAAACGCGGTACCATTGCCATGGCGCGCACCTCCGATCCGCATTCCGCCACGGCGCAATTCTTTATTAACGTTAATGATAACGACTTCTTGGATTTTAAATCGGAGACGATGCAGGGCTGGGGTTATGCGGTATTCGGCGAGGTTACGGAAGGTATGGATGTTGTGGACAAGATCCGTAAGGTGAAAACCGGTAATTACGGTTTCCATCAGGACGTACCTAAAGAAGAAGTGATTATTCAGTCGGTTTCGGTGGAATAATTTCAATCTCCCCATTGCAGCGCGGCCAATGTTGCGGCATTGGTCGCAAGAATCTTTTTGCGGAGGCCTTTGTGCGGAAAGCCGCCCCTTCAATACCGCCTCTGCGCCGGACATACGATTCTCCAACAAATAATGATGTCTTTCTTCGATACGCATACACATCTTGACTATTTACAGCGCGATAGCGGGCAGCCCTTATCCCGATTGGTGGAAAATGCCGCGGCGGCAGGGGTGGAAAAAATACTGATTATGGCGGTGATGGCGGCGGATTTCGAAAATATCCTGAAAATGACCGCACTTTATCCGTCGCAATTGTATTGCGGACTCGGTTTGCATCCTCTGCATATTCGGCGGCATAAGCGCGCGGATTTAAACGCGCTGGCCTCTTTACTCGCAAGCAAGCCGCAAGGCTGTGTCGCTCTCGGCGAAATCGGTTTAGAACGCGGGATTGAAGCTTTAATTACGCCGGAATTATGGCGTGCCCAATGCGAACTGTTGGAAGCGCAGTTGCAGCTGGCGAAAGACAATGGGTTGCCGGTAAGTTTGCACAGCCGGAAAGCCCATGAACAGTTATTCCCTTTTCTGAAACGGGCGGGGCTTAGCAGAACCGGGGTGGTACACGGCTTTTCCGGCAGTTACGAGCAGGCTAAGCGATTTATTGATTTAGGCTATAAAATCGGGGTCGGCGGCGTAATAAGCTATGCTCGCGCACAAAAAACCAGGGCTACGGTTCAGCGTTTACCTTTAGATGCGCTGGTGTTGGAAACGGATGCGCCGGATATGCCGCTGTTCGGTTTTCAGGGGGCGCCGAACCGCCCTGAACGCCTTAGCGAAACCTTTAAATTTCTGAGTGCGCTGCGTAGCGAACCCGCCGAACTTATCGCCGCTACCCTGTGGCGTACCAGCTGCGATTTATTTGCAGCGAGCTGAGGCGGATTTTTCTTCCGCCCCCTATCGCAAACGATTACGCAGGCATGCTACAATAGGCGCCGAATTTCTTACTTAATCACATATAGGAAACGACCGTGAGCAAACAATCCTTAAGTTATAAAGACGCCGGTGTGGACATTAACGCCGGTAACGAACTTGTCGAACGCATTAAACCGCAGGTTAAACGCACCACCCGTCCGGAAGTGATGGGGGGCTTAGGCGGATTCGGGGCTTTATGCGCATTACCGACGAAATATAAGGAACCTGTGCTGGTTTCCGGTACCGACGGGGTCGGAACCAAGCTGCGTCTTGCCATAGATCTAAAAAAACACGACAGTATCGGCATCGATCTGGTGGCTATGTGTGTGAACGATTTAGTGGTGCAGGGAGCGGAACCTCTGTTCTTCTTGGATTATTACGCCACCGGTAAACTGGATGTAGATGTGGCCGCCGATGTGATCAGCGGTATCGCCGAAGGCTGCGTACAATCGGGCTGTGCCTTGGTGGGCGGCGAAACGGCGGAAATGCCGGGTATGTATCATGCCGGCGATTATGATTTGGCGGGTTTTTGTGTCGGCGTGGTGGAAAAATCCGAAATTATCGACGGGAGTAAAGTGCGTGCCGGCGATGTTTTAATCGCACTGGCCTCCAGCGGCCCGCATTCCAACGGTTATTCCTTGATTCGTAAAGTGATTGAGGTCGCAGGCGTGAACCCGGCGGAGGAACAGCTGGCGGGTAAATCCTTAGGCGAACAGTTGCTGGCGCCGACCAAAATTTATGTGAAATCCGTACTGGCTTTAATTGAACAGGCGCAGGTACATGCCATTGCACATTTAACCGGCGGCGGTTTCTGGGAAAATATCCCGCGCGTCCTGCCGGATAATGTTAAAGCGGTAATCGATGAAAGCAGTTGGACATGGCCGGCGGTGTTCGATTGGTTGCAGCAACAGGGCGGTATCAGCGATTATGAAATGTATCGTACCTTTAACTGCGGTGTCGGTATGCTGATTGCGCTGCCGCAACAGGAAGCGGAACAAGCCTTACGGATTTTACGCAACGCAGGTGAAACCGCATGGGTTATCGGAGCGATTGAAAGCCGTGCCGATAATGAAGCGCAAGTGATCGTCCGTTAAGCAATGAAAAAAATCGTTGTATTAATTTCAGGTCAGGGCACCAATTTGCAGGCGATTATGGATGCCTGCGCCCGCGGTGTCCTGAATGCTCGGGTTGCTGCGGTTATCAGTAATAAAGCCGATGCTTTCGGTTTGCAACGGGCGCGGCAGGCGGGGATACCCACTCAGGTATTCGTGCGTTCGGATTATGCCGGTAATGCCGCCATGGATCTTGCCATCGGCGATTATATTGACGCCATAGGTGCCGATCTGATCGTACTGGCCGGCTATATGAAAATTCTGAGCGCACAGTTTACCCGGCGTTTTCAAGGGCAAATCATCAATATTCATCCTTCTCTTTTACCTAAATATCCCGGTCTGAATACCTATCGGCAGGCCTTGGAGGCCGGCGAACGGGAGCATGGCACCAGCGTACATTTCGTCAATGAGGAAGTGGACGGCGGAGCCGTAATTTTGCAGGCCAAGGTACCGATTTTTGCCGGAGAGGGGATTGCGGATATCGAGCAACGGGTGAAGGAGCAGGAACTGCGTATTTATCCTCTGGTAATAAAATGGTTTATTGAGGGACGTCTACAGTTGAAACAAGGCGAGGCTTACCTCGACGGTCAAAAACTGCCGCCGCAGGGATACGCCGCAGAATAATTTTTATCGGCGGGGGATTGGTAGACATAAAGTGCGGTGCATTTTTACTAAAGTTTGGTATAGTAGCCCGTAGCGAACAATACAGATTTAAAGGTAACCGGTTTTATGGAAAAGATCATTATTGATGAAAATCAGTTTATGCGTACGATTTCCCGCATTTCGCATGAAATTATCGAAAAGCACCGTCATCTGGAGGATATCGTAATTATCGGCATTAAGCGGCGCGGTGCGGAAATCGCGGCTTTAATCAAACGTAAAATTGCGGAACTGACGGGGCTTGATTTACCTTCCGTGGATCTGGATATTACCTTTTACCGTGATGATCTTGAATATGCCGAGCCTGTCAGCCAATCGCCGGTTTATCACGGCGCTTCCGAATTTATTAACATTCAGAATAAAACCGTGATTTTAGTGGACGATGTTCTGTTTACCGGGCGTACTATTCGTGCCGCACTGGATGCGCTGACCGATTTCGGTCGGGCGGCGAAAGTTGAACTGGTGATCTTTGTGGATCGCGGCCATCGCGAGCTACCGATTCGCGCGGATTATGTAGGGAAAAATATTCCTACCAGCCGCAGCGAAAAAATTCAGGTGCGTACCATGAAATTTGATCAGCGCTATGAAGTGGCGCTGCTCTCCCATTAAGATTGAACTTTTTAACCGGGCTTTAATCTAAAAAACATATTTTTAACTTGATGGCGGAATGCATAATGAAATTAGCTAATTTGAAATCCTTATTCTTTTTAATGCTCGGAACAATGGTTTTTTCCGGCGGCGCACAGGCGCTGGAACAGGTAGTGGCCACCGTAGACGGCATTCCGGTATTGGAAAGCCAGTTGCAACGGGCATTGGGAAAACGAGCGAATACGGAAGCTAACCGGGCTAAGGCGCTGGATAAAATTATTGACGATATATTGGTGCAAAAAGCGGTAAGCGAGTCCGGCGTAGTGGTGGACGCTTCACAGATTGATTTGGCAATGGAAAATATTGCGGCGCAGAACGGTCTGACTTACGGTCAGCTGCTAGATGCGTTGGATTATCAGGGAATGAGCCTCAGCCAGTTCCGTGCTAACCTTGCCAATCAGATTTTAATGGCGGAAGTGCGTAACCGTAGCATAGGTAAAAATATCGATGTAACTCGCGAGCAGGTGGAAAGTCTGAGTCGGGATATGTTGCAGCAGGCTAAAAATTCCGGTAAAAAAGCGCAGATAACCGGCACTCAGTACCGAGTACGCCATATTTTATTAAAGCTTAATCCTTTATTGAATGATGCCCAGGCTAAGGCGAAGTTGGCGCAGGTACGCAGCGATATTCTAGCCGGCAAAACCAGTTTCGAACAGGCGGCAAAAGATTATTCCAAGGATTATCTGTCCGGTGCCAACGGGGGGGATTTAGGTTTTGCTTTCCCGGAAAACTATGTGGGCGCTTTTGCCCATAGCATTAAAACCACGAAGCAGGGAGCGATTTCCGCACCTTTCAAAACCGAATACGGCTGGCATATTTTGCAGGTAACGGATCAGCGTCAGGGAGATAAAACGGAAGACGCCTACCGTCAGAAAGCTTATGAAACCTTAGTCAACCGCCAGTTGCAGGAAGAGTCGAGAGACTGGGTGAAAGCCTTACGCAAGGGGGCGGAGATTAAATATCTGACCAAATAATATATAATCATCCCGGCTTAGGTCGGGATGCTTGTTTTTACCCCGAATTATTGTTATTGCCCTTCACTAAGGCACTGATATCCATAAAATTATGAATTCAAAAAAACATTTAGGACATACCGCCCGTAAAAGATTCGGGCAGAACTTCCTGCATGATACGCAGGTGATTGAAAGTATCGTTGCGGCAATTTATCCGCAGCGGGATCAATTTTTAATTGAAATCGGCCCCGGCCTCGGTGCGTTGACCGAACCCGTAGCGGAGCAAATCGATCATCTGACGGTGATAGAGTTGGATCGCGATTTGGCAGAGCGTTTACGTCATCACCCCTTCTTACACCAGAAGCTGAGGGTAATCGAACAGGACGCCATGCAGTTTGATTTTGCCGCTTTGTATCAGGAACAGAATCTGGCACAGAAAGGGCAGAAGCTGCGCGTATTCGGTAATTTGCCCTACAATATTTCTACTCCGCTGATGTTTCATCTGTTTCAATTTCACCAATTGATTCAGGATATGCATTTTATGCTGCAAAAGGAAGTGGTCAAACGCTTATGCGCAGCGCCGAACAGCAAAGCTTACGGGCGTCTTAGTGTGATGGCGCAGTATTTTTGCCGGGTAATGCCCGTGCTTGAAGTGCCGCCGAGCGCCTTTAAACCGGCGCCTAAGGTGGATTCTGCGGTGGTACGCCTGATTCCTCATGCTAAGCTGCCTTATCCGGTGAAGGATTTATACTGGCTGAACCGAGTATGCAGCCAAGCCTTTAATCAGCGGCGCAAAACCCTGCGTAACGCCCTGTCTTCTCTCTTTAGTGCGGACTGTTTGAGCGCATTGGGTATAGATGCCAACGCCAGGGCGGAAAATTTATCCGTAGCGGACTATAGCCGCCTGGCCAACTGGTTGGCGGATAACCCGCCGGATCAGGTTGATAATAAGCAACTAATGCAAGATTCCGAAGACTAAGCGAGTTATATTATGGCCACATATTTGGTCGGCGATTTACAGGGTTGCTATGATGAATTGCGCAGCCTGCTGGATCGAGTGAAGTTTGATCCGGCCTCGGATCATCTGTATCTGGTGGGAGATTTGGTGGCGCGCGGGGATAAATCGCTGGATTGTTTGCGCCTGGTGAAATCCCTCGGCGCGGCGGCGCAGACCGTGTTGGGCAATCATGATTTGCATTTGATAGCCACGGCATTGGGGATTAAAAAAGTGAAAGCCTGTGATCGGGTGGAAGGGATTTTCGCCGCTGCAGACTTTGAGGCGCTCATTGATTGGCTGCGCCGCCAACCGCTGTTGGTTTATAATCGGCAACGGAATTTTGTGATGACGCATGCGGGGATTTCTCCCGACTGGGATTTAAGCTGCGCTCTTGCTTGTGCGGCGGAAGTGGAAAATGTACTGCGCGGCGATGATTACCATGAGCTGCTAAGAGCCATGTATCAGAATTATCCGGAACGCTGGAACGAAAATTTAAGCGGCTTTGAGCGGTTACGCTATATTATCAACGTCTTCACCCGTATGCGCTTCTGTTATCGGGATCATCGTCTGGATTTCGCCTGCAAGGCGCCGCCGGAGCAAGCTCCGCCCGAGTTATTACCTTGGTTTAAATTGGAGAATCCCCTGTATAAGCAGCTCAATATCGTTTTTGGCCATTGGGCCAGCCTGGTGGATACGCCGACGCCGGAGAATATTTATGCGCTGGATACGGGTTGTGTATGGAATAACCGGCTGACCATGCTGCGCTGGGAAGATAAGCGTTACTTTGTACAACCTGCTTTAAAAGATTACCGCTGGGCCTGAAATATAGCTTAAGAACGATAATCTGGCGCCTCTCCTCTGCGCTATATTTATAATTTAAAGCGGTGAATAAGCTGATTTGCGGAGCCGCGCCATAGCAGGGCGGGATCCGCCAAGGCTTTGATAAATTTACCGTCAATCAATACATCGATATAGGGGAGCATCTGTAACTGAACGCCTTCCAGTTCCGTCAGACGGTAGCCGCTCCAGACCCAAATATCTTTATCCGGACATTCCTCTTTTATACGTCGTACTAAGGGCAGTAAGGCCTCCGCATTACGCGGGTGCAAGGGGTCGCCGCCCGACAGGCTTAATCCTTGGCGTTTAATGCGGGTATCCTGTAAATCCCGAATGATTCGCTCTTCCATGGCATGATCAAAGGGGACGCCGGCGCTAAAGGACCAACTTTTCTGATTATAACAACCCTTGCAGCCATGTTCGCAGCCGCTGACAAACAGGGTGCAGCGCGTTCCTTCGCCGTTAACCACATCCACGGGATAATATTGCAGATAATTCATTTGCTTTAATCGCTAGCAAGCCGCGGCAGAGGAATAAATCCGCGCTGCATTTCTCTCTTAAAATGCAGCGCCGTTTTATCCAAAGTGCGGTGGTTTTACTAAAAGTTTTTTACAGATGTTTGACCCGGCGTTTCACTTCTTCCTGCTTACCTGCATTAAAAGGACGGGCATCCGGACTGCCCAGATAACCGCACACCCGGCGGGTTACGGAAACCGTTTCGCTGTTGTGGTTACCGCATTTCGGACAGGTAAAGCCCTTGCTGGTGCATTCGAACTCTCCGCTGTAACCGCATTCGTAGCATTCGTCGATGGGCGTATTGGTACCATAATAAGGCACTCGATCATAGCTGTAATCCCAAACGTCTTCCAAGGCTTTCAAATTATGCTGAATATTCGGATATTCGCCGTAGCAGATAAAGCCGCCGCTGGCTAATGGCGGATAAGGCATTTCAAAATCCAATTTGTCGTACGGATTTACTTTTTTCTCCACATCAAGATGATAACTGTTAGTGTAGTACCCCTTATCCGTTACCCCTTTGATAATACCGAATTCTTTCGTATCCAACCGACAGAAGCGATCGCACAGATTTTCGCTCGGTGTGGAATACAGGCTGAAGGCATAGCCGGTTTCCGCTTTCCAGGCATTTGCCGCACGGCTTAAATAGGCGACGATGGCGATTCCCTTACGGCGCAGATTTTGATCGTCGTAAATATGCTGATTGTTATACAGCGCATTAACGGTTTCATAAATACCGATATAACCGAGAGATATGGAAGCACGCCCGTTTTTAAAGATTTGCGCTACATTATCTTCCGCTTTCAGACGCACGCCGCAGGCCCCTTCCATATACAGAATAGGCGCAACCCGGGCTTTAGTGTTTTCCAACCGGGCGATACGGGTCATCAGCGCTTTTTTAGCAATTTCAAGGCGCTGATCCAGAATAGCGAAGAAACGTTTTTCATCTCCCTGCGCCTCAATGGCAATACGCGGCAGGTTTAGACTGACAACCCCGAGATTATTGCGTCCGTCGTGCTGAAGCTCGCCGTTTTCTTCATAGGCGCCTAAGAAACTGCGGCAACCCATCGGCGCTTTAAAGGAACCGGTAACTTTCACTACCTGTTCATAGTTCAGAATATCCGGATACATACGTTTGGAAGCGCATTCCAACGCCAAGCGCTTAATATCGTAGTTCGGATCGGCGGCGGACTGGTTTACGCCTTTTTTAATCGTAAATACCAGTTTCGGGAAGACCGGCGTTTTATTGTTTTTTCCCAGCCCGCGGATACGGTTTTTCAGAATCGATTGCTGGATCAAACGTGCCTGCCAGCTGGTACCCAGCCCAAAGCCGAAGGTAACGAAAGGGGTTTGCCCGTTTGAGGTATGTAATGTATTTACTTCATATTCGAGAGACTGGAAAGCATCGAAACATTCTTTTTCGATGAGCGCACGGGCATAGCCTTCGGCATCGGCGATTTGCCATTGTGCGGCGGTTTTCAGATGTTTTTCATAGCTTTGCTGTACATAGGGTTCCAGTACTTCGTCAATCCGGTTAATGGTGGTGCCGCCGTAAATATGGCTGGCTACCTGGGCAATAATCTGGGCGGTTACTGCGGTGGCGGTACCTATGGATTTCGGCGGTTCGATTTCCGCATTTCCCATTTTGAAACCGCGCGTCAGCATACCTTTCAGATCCACCAGCATGCAGTTAAACATCGGGAAGAAGGGAGCGTAGTCCAAATCATGATAATGGATTTCCCCCTTTTCGTGCGCTTCCACCACATCGCGCGGCAGAATATAGGACTTGGCGTAATGTTTAGCCACTATTCCTGCCAGCAGGTCGCGCTGAGTCGGAATCACCTTAGCGTCCTTATTGGCGTTTTCATTCAGCAATTCCATATTGCTTTGCTGTACCAACCCTTCGATTTCTTTGGTAAGGCGGCTGCGTTTTTCCCGCGCCAGATCGCGATCATGGCGATATTCAATATAAACTCGGGCAATTTGCGGATATTTGCTCTGCATCAGTTGGTTTTCAACCACCTGTTGAATCCGGCTGATATCGATTTCATGCTGATAATTGCTGAAAATCTCCTCGCAGACCTGCTGCCCGATTTGATGACAGTAGCGGTCGTCCTGAATATTTACCGCCTGCGCCGCTTTTTTGATTGCATTAATGATGCGCTGAATTTCAAAGGAAGAACGGGAACCGTCCCTTTTGATCACTAAGAATGAGTGCATGACATTTTCCTATATATTGTGCCTTAAATTAGATTGATGCACTATATATAGAATATATTTGAAATTCAACCATATTAAATATGCTTGTTTTAGACTCTTGCAATTTCCTAAAAAGCCTTATTGCCTGTATTTACAACGGGAAAGTTGGGGCGGCGGCTGAAAAGCGGGCTGAAAAGGGGGAAAATAAAAGTTAATTTTTTTGATCCTTATCACATTTTAGTTAAAAAGTGCGGTCGTTTTTCCCTGTGGTTTTTGGCAAGGAAGAATCGGCATTGGCTGAGGGGCATAGGGATAAAAATTAAGGAAAAATAAGGGACGCATTGCAGCGTCCCCGGAATGAATTAAGGTTTGGTAATATGCTTGCGCATTCGGATATTGATAATTTCCACCACCACGGAAAAGGCCATGGCGAAATAAATGTAGCCCTTCGGAATATGGAAATCCAAGCTTTCCGCAATCAGGCTGACCCCGATCAGAATTAAAAAGGCCAATGCCAGTATCTTCAGGGTCGGGTGGGTTTCTACGAAATCGCCGATAGGTTTGGCGGCCAACATCATAATGGCAACGGCAATAATAATCGCCAGAATCATTACTTCGATATTCTTTGCCATACCTACTGCGGTAATTACGGAGTCTAACGAGAATACGATATCCAATAATGCAATCTGGATTAGGGTGGCGATAAAATTGGCTTTTTTCTTCGCGCTGCCATGTTCGCCTTCCGTATGTTCCGGCGTCATGGAATGATGAATTTCATGGGTACTTTTAGCCACCAGAAACAGACCGCCCAGCAATAAGATCAGATCGCGACCGGAAATTTCCTGGCCGAGAGCGACGAATAGCGGTTCGGTCAGGCGCATAATCCAGGCCAGTGAAAGCAGCAGCAGGATTCGCATCCCCATTGCCAGGCTGAGGCCGATAATGCGCGCCATTTGGCGTTTCGCTTCGGGCAGTCTGCCCACCAGTATGCTGATAAAGATGATGTTATCGATACCGAGTACGATTTCAAGTGCGGTTAAGGTAAATAAAGCGACCCAGGCTTCCGGGCTGGCCATCCATTCAAACATAACGAACCTTTGTGTAAATTGAGTAGAGTAGTTTAAGGTTGCAAATCATATAATTTTGTATAAAAAATGCAAAGAGAAATTATCTGTTTTGTAAAAAATTCTGCAAAATCCGCGCGGTGAAATTTTTGCGTAAATAAAAGCCGAGGGGCAAAGCGTCGATAATCCTTCCCCGTTCGTCAACCGCTTTGGTTCTGGCCCGGCGGTTTGCGCCTTTGGGGCGGAGTTGCAGTACTTCGCCGATACCCGCATGAATTTGCCCTACCTTGCCCAGCACAATGTAGTCCATCAGTTCTTCCCAGTCCCGTTGCAGTTGGGCTTCCTGTAGCGGATCGGGTTGCCATAGAATGGGGCTGCCGATATAACGCTCGCCGAGGGGAATACTGCGCTCCCCCTGCACCGGAATCCAAAGTACTTTGGATAATTTGGCGCGTAAATGGGAATGGCGCCAGTCGATACCGCTATTGCGGATTAAGGGGGCGAGGCTGACAAAGGTGGTTTCCAACGGATAGCCTTCGCCATTGATGGGAATGGTTTTCAGCTCGATACCGAGATGGGGAAAATCCTGCTCCGGTTTACTGCCGGCATCGGCGCCCAGCGCCCGTTCGATTAGAGTGCCGACCCAACCCTTATCCCGTTTTAAATCCGGCGGGACATTCAGCTTTAAACTTTGTGCCAGCTCGGCCAGCTTTAATCCGGCAATGGCTTTGGCGCGGTCGAGTAATTCCTGCTCGCTGTGCGGTACTGTCATAAAAGTGCGGTGGTTTTTATCGGTTTTTTCGGGCGCTCTGAAATGCTTAGGCCCGATATTTTTTCAGTAATTTCTGTTTTACGTATTCTACGCCTTTATCCACATAGAGGATACCTTCCAGTTGCAGCAGCCGACGTTTTACCGGCAGACCGCCGCCGAATCCGGTGAGTTGTCCGGATTTTCCCAGAATGCGATGGCAGGGAATAATAATGCTGATAGGATTACTGCCCACCGCACCGCCCACGGCACGAACCGCTTTCGGACGTCCGATAGCCTGTGCCAGCTGCGCATAGTTGCCGCTTTCGCCATAACCGATTTGGCGTAGCGCCTGCCATACGCTGCATTGAAAAGGGGTTCCTTCGGGGGCGAGGGGGAGCGCATCGAAATCAGGCTTTTCTCCGTTGAAATAAGCGGTCAGCGCCGTTTTTACCTGTTCGAATAAAGGCAACTCGTCCTTTAAAACCCATTTCGGATTGGGCGCAATTTGCTCCGTTTCAAAGTCGAGATTGGTGAGTTTATTTTCTTTCGCCAGCATCAGCAGCCGGCCTACGGGAGAATGGTAATAACTGTAATAGATGGGTTGCGTCTTGTTGTGCATATTTCGCTTTCCTTAGTTACTGTCCTTGCTTATCCGGAAATAAAAAAGCGTATCCGAAGATACGCTATTATGGGATATTTTGCCCCGATTAGAAACGGTAATTTAAGCTTAGCCCGTACAGATTGACCTGAGCTTTGCTGGTAAAGTTACCCACTGCGGTAACTGTATTACCGTTAATGGTCATACTCTCGGTTTCGGTAAAGCTTTTCTTTTTACCTTTAACATAGGTGTAGGCGAAATCCAGGGAGAGATCCGGGGTAAAGCGATAAGTGGCACCCAGGCTGTACCAAGTACGATCCGTATCCGGAATCGAGATGGAAGAAGGAGTGCTGGAGGCGCTTTCGTCAAAGGCGATACCGGCGCGCAGGGTCAGTTTTTCATCTACATCATAGCTGGTACCCAGAGCCAGTCTGGAGGTGTCGTTAAAGTTTTCGTATTTATTAAACACTTCCTGTCCGTTGGCGTATAACTGCGCTTTTAAGCGTTCGACCCGGCTCCATTTGGTATGTTTATAGCTGTAATGTACGGCGAACTTATCGGTCAACTTATGATAACCGGAGATTTCCCAGTAATCCGGCAGGGATAAGTCCACATAACCGCCGACATTTTTCATTCCCAGTCTGCCCGGCAGATCATTGGAGATATTACCGTCGAATTTAATATCCACTTTGGAATGATAGGCCACACCGATACGGTTACGCTCGTTAAATTCATACAACAGACCCGCATTCCAGCCGTAGCCCCAGTCTTTACCGGTTAAATCGGTCAGATAGCTGCTGGAATTGAGGTTATATATTCTGGCTAATGGCGAGTTGCCGATTGCTCCGGCACGGCGGGAAAGGGTGGCGTCGGCATGTACCGCATTAAAACCCAGACCGAAACTTAAATGTTCGTTCAGGCGATAAGCACCGCTTAAATTCAGGTTGATTGCGGTAAGATCTGTGGTTCCGCCGAAAATACCCGCGTTATAGCTGTCGCTGTATTCGGTGGCCAGACCGTAATTAACGTTAACACCGCCGCCCAAGGCGAATTTATCGTTAATCGGATAAATCATATAGCTGTGCGGAACCAGCTTACTGGTGATAGCATCGGAATAATCGGCATTTACCTTATTAACGCCGATTGCAGGTACGGAAAAATCTCCCTGTAAATTTACCCCCGGATTAATGTAAACACCGCCGATGGATATTTCCGGGCGTTTAAATAAGCTCATTAGCGCCGGGTTGGTCGCTACGGCGGAAGCGTTATCGCCGATTGCTGCTTCACCGGCATAGGCGCGGCCTAAACCCGCCGTGGAAATTTCGGCCAACTGGAATGCCGCTGCCGAAGCGCCGTTTGCCGCGCAAAGTAATGCGCCGGAAACTAAGGTTTTAGTAAAGAGATTTTTCATTAGGTTTCCTGTTATAAATGTTATATTTAGATAAAAATCCGCAAAATTGTAAATAAAGGTACAGGCCGGTGCAAACGGATTTGTGCTGTTCAGACCACTTACCAGAGGTGTGAATAAGGCCGGGATAACTGGCGAATAAAGAATAAATTCGTAATAGAACTAGGGGGCGGAATAGATTCCGTCCCCGTATTTTTGTATGTGTCGAGTGCTGCGCCTTTATTTTTTCTTGGCGTATTTCAGCGAGTCGATGGCAACGGCCAGAATAATGATGCTGCCTTTAATTATATATTGCCAATAAGGGTTTACTCCGATATAGGTCAGCCCGTAGTTGATTACGGTAAAGATTAGTACCCCGGTAACCACGCCGATAATGGTTCCCACCCCGCCGGCAAAGGATACGCCGCCGACCACGCAGGCGGCGATGGCGTCCATTTCATACATAAAACCGAGGTTATTGGTGGCGCTGCCGATACGGCCGGCCTCCAGCATACCGCCGAAAGCGTAGAACACGCCGGCCAGCATATAGATCATCAGCAGATTACGTACTACGTTGACACCGGATACGCGCGCCGCTTCCGGATTACCGCCGATGGCGAAGATATTTTTACCGAAACGGGTTTTATTCCATAAAATCCACATGATCAGGGTGGCGATAATGGCATAGATGGTGATATAGGAGAGTTTAAAGGAGCCTAACAGGAAAAAGCCTTGGGCGAAGGAGGAAAAATGTTCGCTGAAACCGGCAATGGGCGAACCGCCCACGGCATCATAATAGAGGGAATTAATACCATAAACGATAATCATGGTACCCATGGTGGCGATAAAGGGCGTAACATTCAGCACGGCGATAACAAAGCCGTTTAGCAGGCCGATTAGCGCCCCTATGGCGCAGACGATAAGGATCACTACGAAAATCGGCATTTCCGGCAGATTCGGGAACACCCGGTTCATATTTTCCATGGATTGCAGCATAGTCGCCGCTACAACTGCGGTTAAGCCCACTTGGCGACCGGCGGAAAGGTCCGTTCCCTGTACCACCAATAAACCGGCAATTCCTAGTGCGATAATTAGGCGTACGGAAGACTGGGTCAGAATATTACTGAAGTTCATCACGTTAAGGAATGTGGGATCCTGGGCGATAATTACACCGAGCAGGAGCAATAATACGAAATAAATTGCGTTTTGTTTAAAGAAATCCCAGGTTTTATTTTTTTGCATTGCCATACGACATTCCTTCTTATAGATATTTTGCGGCAAGTTGTAAAATTTCTTCTTGCGATGTTTTGGCGGTTTCGACGATGCCCGCAACCTGCCCGTTACTCATCACTAAAATGCGATCGGTGATGCCGAGCAATTCGGGCATTTCGGAAGAAATCATGATGATGCCTTTATCCTTTTGCGCCAGTTGCATAATCAGCTGATAAATTTCGTATTTTGCACCTACGTCGATACCTCGGGTCGGCTCGTCCAACATTAGAATCTCCGGTTGGGTCAGCAGCCAGCGACCTATAACCACTTTTTGTTGATTACCGCCGGAAAGCGAACCTATGGAGGTTTTGTGCGAAGGGGTTTTAACGTTCATGGCGTCGATCACCCATTGGGTATCGCTTTTCATTTTTTTATTACTGAGTAGCCCCCAGGCGGTCATATAGGATTTCATATTTGAAATCAGCGAGTTGAATTCGATGCTGAGATTGGCATAGATGCCGGTGGAGCGCCGTTCTTCGGTAACTAGGGCGAAACCGTTGTTAATTGCTTCAAGTGCGGTACGGTTTTTCATTATTTTTCCGTGCAGCTTCAGCGTACCGCTTTTACGTTCGCGCACACCGAACATGGTTTCCACAATATCGGTTCGTTTGGCGCCGACCAGGCCGGCGATACCTAGAATTTCGCCCTTATGCAGGTTGAAGCTGATATTTCGAATGGAGGGCTGATTGAGAGCGGTCAGATCTTCCACTTCAAGGATAACTTCTTTCGGCGTATTGGTTTTGGGCGGGAAACGTTGGGTCAGTTCCCGTCCTACCATCATGGAAACTATAGCTTCCATGCTGGAATCTTTCACCGCAACGGTATTGATCCATTTGCCGTCGCGCAGAATGGTAATTTCATCACAGATCTTAAAGATTTCATCCATCTTATGGGAAATATAGATGATACCGCAGCCGCGCCGTTTGAGTTTGGCGATAATGGTAAATAAATGTTCGACCTCTTTTTCCGATAAAGAGGAGGTCGGTTCGTCCATAATCACGATTTTGGCATTATAGGAAAATGCCTTGGCGATTTCGATCATCTGCATTTGCGAAACGGACAGATTGGCCACTTTTTCTTTCGGATCTATATTAATATCCAGTTCGTCAAAAATCGCTTTGGTATCCCGGTACATTTTTCCGTGATCTACAAACAAACCTTTCAGCGGATAGCGACCCAGCCACAAATTGTCCATCACATTGCGTTGACGTACCAGATTCAGTTCCTGATGAACCATGGAAATCCCGTTTTCCAACGCCTCTTTGGAGGTTTTAAAATTTACCGGGCGATCTAAAAATAGGATTTCACCTTCGTCTTTGGCATAAATACCGAATAGACATTTTAATAATGTAGATTTGCCAGCACCGTTTTCTCCCATCAGCGCATGTACGGAATGGGATTTTACGGTCAGATTGGCTTTATCCAGTGCTTTGACGCCGGGAAAGGTTTTGCTTACGCCGGTCATGGTAAGCAGAACTCGGCTGTCTTCTTGCACAACGGGGCTGGGCTGTGCCGACATAGATTACCTCACAGGAACAGGATTTGCAGCGGCGATCGGAGCATGCCCTTCGCCATATAAAACGGGCACGGGTTATGAATTCCCGTGCCGTCGGATAAGATTATTTTAAAAATTCGGATAGATTGTCTTTATCGACGCCCACATAAGGGATACGAACTACGCGGTTTTCCAGTTTCCAGTCGGTACCTTCATTCGCAGCTTTACCCTGAGCCAGGTTATTTGACAACTGTACGACGGCTTTACCCTGATTAACGCCGTCATTCAGAACGGTACCGGCGATTTCCCCTTTTTTGATTAGCTGCAGCACTTCCGGCAGAGCGTCCACACCGAAGATAGGTAATTTTTTACCATGGGCTTTAGTGGCTTCCAGCGCACCCATCGCCATACCGTCGTTATTGGAGATAATCACCTCGATGTCATTGGCTCGGGAACTGGATAACCAGGCATCGGTTTTATCTTTTGCCATGGCCGCATCCCACATTCCGGTATCCATAAACAGCTGTTCGGTTTGAATTCCCAGACGGTTCAGTTCTTCCACCACATATTTGGTACGGGCTTCCGCATCCGGGTGGCCGGGTTCCCCTTTCAGCAGAACGAATTGAATTTTACCGTCTTTGTTTAAATCCAATGCCGGATTGGCTTTCCATTGTTTAGCAATCAGATTACCCTGAATCAGGCCGGATTCTTTAGGATCGGTTCCCACATAATAGGCTTTATCATAAGAAGCAATGGCTTTTTCGCCGGGATCCTTATTAAAGAATACCACCGGAATATCATAAGGTTTTGCTTTGCCGATAATAGTAGGTGCGGCGGAAGGGTCGACCAGGTTAATGGCAAGCGCTTTTACCTGACGTGAAATCAACACGTCCACTTGATCGTTTTGAACGGACTGGGCGTTCTGCGAGTCATTCATTAACAGGTTAACTTCTTTTAATTTTTCCGCTTCTTTATTGATCTCTTTACGCATTAAAGCCATAAAATTATCATCGTATTTGTAAATGGTTACACCGATTCGGGTATCTGCCTGTGCGGTGCTGATGCCGGCTCCCAGACCCAGAGCTAAAGCAAGGGCGCTTAATACGGATTTTTTCATGATAATATTCCCTTCTTGTGTGAGGTAGATGAGATAAACTTACCCTTAAATTAAAGGTTTACGGCTGCGGGTAATCCTTCAATAACATACTCTTTTTAAGGCTTTAATACTGTGATCCTTTTCACAATTATGAAAAACATCATTGGAAACGATTACATCGTTATTCGGCGACATTGTTTTTTTCCGCTGAAAAGCGGCGTACCAGCGTGGGATTAAACTGCGAATGGAGCGGGGTGGCGATATGCTCATTCACCAGACTCAGCGCCAGTTTGGCGGCGTAACCCGCCATGAGATCTATGGGGTATCTGATGGTCGTCAGCTTCGGAATCAGATAGCGGGCGATGGGCATATCGTCAAAACCGATAATAGAGAATTGTTCCGGTACCCTGATATTATTTTCGTTCAGTACCGAAAGTGCGCCCGCCGCCATACTGTCGTTATAAGCCACTACTGCGGTCAGATCAGAATGATAGCTAAGCAAATTGATCATGGCTTCTTCGCCGCCCTCAAAATAGGGGGAACTCTGTACAATGGCATCGTCGATATTCGGCAGTCCGTAATGTTCCAGCGCGGCCAGATAGCCGGCCCGCCGTTCGATTTCATCATTGATCAGGTGATTGGAGCCTATATAGCCGATACGCTGATGGCCGAGACGAATCAGGGTTTCCGTGGCCAGAAAGGTGCCGCGGCGGTTATCCAGGCTGACACAGCGGTTTTCATAACCGGCAATGGTTCGATTGATAATCACCATTCCGGGCACATTGTTCAAGTAGGCTTTCAGGCTGTCCTCATCCAGCGCCTTAGCATGTACCACCAAACAGGAACAGCGCTTACGCAGTAGCATTTCTATGGCCTTACGTTCCTTTTCCGCCTGATGATAGCCGATACCGATCAGAATGCTTTTATCATATTCCGCCGCCACCTGATCTACGGCTTTGACCAGAATTGCAAAAAAAGGATCGCTGACGTCCGTTACCACAACTCCGATGGTATCGGTATTTTGCAGAGCCAGCGCCTGAGCATTGGCATTCGGCGAATAACCCAGTTTTTCCACCGCATTTTGTACCGCGGCGCGGGCCTTCTGACTGGCGGAGGCATTGTTCAGTACGCGGGAAACGGTGGCGACCGAAACACCGGCCTGTCTGGCTACATCGCGAATGGTTACCATGGTTTATCCTTTTATTTTTAAGTACTGAGGACAAAAGAAACACGGGCGGAAAAAAACAATAATAATCGCTCGGGGAATCGAATTGGAAACGATTACTTATCCCTTATGTATCTTACGCCTAAACCATAGGGTTTAGTTTGTTATCTATTGGCTTTGTGATCTGGATCACTGATTATTTATGGGGTTATGCTATCTTTTAGCCTCTGCTATTATTTTGTAACCGTTACCAATTTTATTTTAAAGGAGATGCTTATGAGGGGCGAGTTTGATCCGACGGAACACCCCCATCGCCGTTATAATCCCTTGACGGAACAATGGGTTTTGGTATCTCCGCACCGGGCGAAACGGCCGTGGCAGGGGCAGCAGGAGAAAAGCGCAGCTCCTCAGACCCTAGCGCACGATCCCGATTGTTATTTATGCCCGGGTAATCGACGTGTTAATGGCGAATTGAATCCCGATTATCGTCGTCCTTTTGTATTTCGTAATGATTTTTCCGCACTGCTACATGATACTCCTGCGCCCGAGGCGACGGCGGATCCCCTGTTTCGGAGCGCTGCGGCCCGAGGAGAAAGCCGAGTAATATGTTTTTCGCCCGATCATAGTAAAACTCTGCCCTTGCTGAGCCTTGAGGAAATAGAAGCGGTTATTGCCACCTGGCAGGCGCAGTTGGAGGAATTGGGCGAAAAATATCTCTGGGTACAGATTTTTGAAAATAAAGGGGCTGCCATGGGCTGTTCCAATCCTCATCCGCACGGGCAGATATGGGCCAATGATTTCCTGCCCAACGAGGTGGCGAAAGAAGAGCGGAGCCAGCGCGCTTATTGGCAAAAATACGCCTCTCCCATGTTATGGGATTACGCTCGGCGGGAGTTGGAATTGCAGGAACGTATCGTGGTGGAAACCCAATACTGGGTAAGCCTTGTACCTTATTGGGCGGTATGGCCTTTTGAAACGCTGCTGCTGCCGAAGTTTTTGCTGCAACGGCTGACCGAGCTTAAAGAAGCGCAGCGACAGGATTTGGCGCTGATGTTGAAAAAACTTACCACCAAATACGATAACCTATTTGAAACTTCTTTCCCTTATTCTATGGGATTTCATGCCGCTCCCTTTAATGGGGAGGATAATCCCCATTGGCAGTTGCACGCCCATTTTTATCCGCCGCTGCTGCGTTCTGCGCAGGTTCGTAAATTTATGGTGGGTTATGAAATGTTGGCGGAAAGTCAGCGCGATCTTAGCGCCGAGCAAGCGGCGGCAAGACTGCGCGCCTTAAGCGATATTCATTATAGTTTGCGTTGATTACAGAAAGGAAAAAGGATATGACCCCTGAAGCCATTGCCCGCACTCTGTTCCGGCAGAAATTCGAGCGTAATGCCGAACTGACGGTGTATGCCCCCGGGCGCGTAAATATTATCGGCGAGCATACCGATTATAACGAGGGTTTTGTGATGCCCTGTGCGATTAATTACGGCACTGCGGTCAGCGGTGCGGCCAACGACCGGGGGATTTTTCGGGTATATGCCGCAGACTTGCAACAGTATGACGAATTTTCCTTACGGCAGCCCATAATCCCTAATCCGGAGAAAAAATGGAGCGGCTATGTGCGCGGAGTCGTAAAATTTATTCAGCAGGCCTGCCCGCAATTTCAACAGGGCGCGGATTTGGTGATCAGCGGTAATGTACCTCTCTCGGCGGGATTGAGTTCATCGGCGTCGCTGGAAGTGGCGGTGGGAAAATTCTGTCAGCAGCTGGGCGGTTTAGCGCTCAGTCATACGGATATCGCGCTAATCGGGCAACGGGCCGAGAACCAATTTGTAGGTTGTCAGTGCGGCAATATGGATCAGCTGATTTCCGCATTGGGGCAGCAAGATCAGCTGCTGATGATAGATTGTCGCAGCTTGAAAACCCAAGGGGTTCCCATACCGCCGGATATTGCAGTGATGATTGTTAATTCTCATGTTAAGCATGATCTGGTGGCGGGCGAATATAATACGCGTCGTCGTCAATGTGAAAGTGCCGCCGCTTTTTTCGGGGTAAAAGCCCTGCGTGATTTATCCATTACGCAGTTCCGACAAAGGGAAGCGGAATTAAGCGCCATTGATAAGGATACGGCAAAACGGGCAAGACATATAGTTACTGAAAATCAGCGCGTATTAGATGCGGCCGCCGCCTTAGGCAAAGGTGATTTGCGCCGTTTAGGCGAGTTAATGGCGCAGTCTCATGATTCGATGCGCGACGATTTTGAAATTACCGTACCGCAAATTGACTATTTGGTGGAACTGGCGCAACTTGCGTTGGGGTCTTCCGGCGGCGCTCGTATGACCGGCGGCGGCTTCGGCGGCTGTATTGTAGCGCTAGCGCCTTTCAGCAAGGTGGAAGCCGTACGTAAAATTATTGCTGATAATTACCGGAAACAAACGGGTCTAACAGAAGATTTTTATGTTTGCCGCGCATCACAGGGGGTGAGAATATGTTGATGGAAACAAGTTCAATAATAGCGCCGGACGGGCTGCCCTATCAGATTTTTACCCTGTGCAATGCTAACGGCATGCGAATTTCTATAACCGATTGGGGCGCCACTTGGATTTCCTGTCAGGTACCGGTAAAGCAGGAGTTGCGTGAGGTTTTACTCGGTTGCGGCTTGCAGGATTATCCGCGACAACAGGCGTTTATGGGGGCGACCATCGGTCGTTACGCCAACCGCATCGCCGGTGCCGAATTCAGTTTGAACGGGAAAAAAGTCCGCTTGAGCGCCAATGAAGGTCATAATCAGCTGCATGGAGGCAAAGGCTATGATAAACGGCGTTGGACTTTACACAAGAGCGGTCAGAATTTTGTCGAGTTTTTTTTATCCTCGCCCGACGGTGAAGAAGGCTTTAGCGGGAAGGTGGAAATCAGCGCCCGTTATTTGCTCAGCGAGGATAACCGAGTGGAAATCAGCTATCAGGCGGTGTCCGATCAGGATACGCCGCTAAATCTGACCAATCACGCCTATTTTAATTTGGACGATGCGGAACACGGCAGTGATGTGCGTAACCATTTTCTATACCTGAATGCGGATTATTTTTTACCGGTAAATGTGGAGGGGATTCCCGATGCGCCTTTGACTCCGGTGGCAAACAGCAGCTTTGATTTTCGTGCGGAAAAAACCTTGCAACGGGATTTTTTATCCGAGCCGCGGCAAATTGCGGTGGGCGGTTATGATCATGCGTTTTTACTGAATGAGCGGGGGGCGGGAACGGAAGCTGCACGCCTGTTGTCTTCCGATCGTAGCTTAGCTATGCAGGTATTTACCAGCCAAGCGGCGATTCAAGTGTACAGCGGCAATTTTTTGGCAGGTACCCCTATGCGTAACGGCACCGCTTATTCGAATTACGCCGGTATCGCACTGGAAACCCAGGCTTTGCCCGATACCCCGAATCATCCCGAATGGCAAAGGTACGGCGGTATCAGTAAAGCCGGTGAAACATATCGCCACTATACTTTCTTTCAGTTTATCTAATTGATTTCTCTTTTTTCTCCCGAATTATATTCCGGGCAGAGGGGATGAATCCGTAAAATTTAACGGAAGGCCCCTTGTTTCTTTCCCCGCTTTAGAGGTAAGCGGGAATTGTTTAAGTCGGGAAAATATGGTAATTTCCCCAAGGTCAATCCGACGGAAACAAATCACTTTTTATGAATGACGAAAACTCTACTCCGGCTCAACCGGAAAGCAGCCAGAAAAAAAGCTTTTTACAGATGCTTTTCGGTCGCTTTTTTCAGGAAGAACTAAAAAATCGCGACGAATTAGTCGAGGTTATCCGTGATTCGGAACAAAACGATTTAATTGACCAGGATACCCGCGAGATGATTGAAGGGGTTATGGAAATCGCCGAATTACGCGTGCGGGATATAATGATTCCCCGTTCCCAGATAGTCTTTATCAATACGGATCAGGATCTGGACGGTTGTTTGGAAACCATTATTTCTTCCGCCCATTCTCGTTTCCCGGTCGTTTCCGACGAACGGGATAATGTATCCGGTATTTTGCACGCTAAGGACTTATTGCGTTTCCTCCGTTCCGACGCCGAACCCTTTGAGCTGGAAAAAATATTACGCCCGGTGGAAATTATTCCGGAAAGCAAAAGGGTCGATCGCATGCTGAAAGAGTTTCGTACCAAACGCTTTCACATGGCGATTGTGGTGGATGAATTCGGTGCGGTATCCGGACTGATTACCATTGAAGATATTTTAGAGCAGATTGTCGGCGATATTGACGATGAATTTGACGAAGAGGATATTGCGGATATTCGTCAGCTGTCCCGTCATACTTATGCGGTACGGGCATTGACCGGAATCGGCGATTTCAATCAAACCTTTAAAAGCGCTTTTACCGATGAAGAGGTGGATACCATCGGCGGTTTGGTGATGCAAGGTTTCGGTTATTTGCCGAAACGGGGGGAGGAAATTACTTTGGAAGGTATTCAGTTTAAGGTAACTTCCGCCGACAGTCGCCGTATTATTCAATTACGGGTGAAAGTGAGCGACGAACGTCTGGCCGAAATGGAAGGGGACGGAGAAACCTCCTCGGAAAACGGATAAACATAGATTAGGGATATCATCTTAGCGGGCCGCCGCCCGCTTTTTGTTTTTTAGCAGGAAATGAAAAATTATCTTATTTATTTAATCGCCTTTTGCAGCGGTGCTGCGGGTGTTCTGGCCTTTTCTCCCTTTGATTGGTGGGGCATGGCCTACCTATCTTTAACCGCCTTGATTGCGCTGATAAAAACTACTCCGAAAAAGACCGCACTTTTAGCCGCCTTCTTATGGGGGATGGGGCTGTTCAGCGTCGGGGTCAGTTGGTTGCACGTTAGCATTCATCAGTTCGGCGGCGCGCCGATTCTGGTAAGTTATTTACTGGTGCTGCTATTGGCCGCTTATTTATCTCTTTATCCCCTGCTGTTTGCTTATTTGGTTCGGCGCTTTAATGTCGGCAGCCTGGTAATGTATCCGGTGTTATGGACGCTGACCGAGTTTTTACGCGGTTGGGTATTTACCGGCTTTCCTTGGTTGCAGTTCGGCTATACGCAAATTGACGGGCCTTTCGCCGGTATTGCGCCGATTTTTGGGGTTAGCGGCTTAACCTTTTTCGTTATGTGGGCCAGTGCGGCGCTTTTCAGTATTTTTTCCGCCCTGTGGCGGCGTCCGAGAAAATTTAATATTGCCCTTGCCCATGTATTTTTATTGTTGATTGTCGGAGGGCTGAGCGCTTATTCTTCGCACAAGGTTTATGTTGAAAGCAGAGAGGATAAAGCGCTAACCATTACCCTGGCTCAGGGCAATATCGAACAGAACTTAAAATGGGATCCCGATTATTTATACCGTACGTTAGCCATTTATCAGGGCCTGATAGAACGTAATCTGGGTACAAGCGATTTGATTATTTTACCGGAAAGTGCATTGCCGGCCCTGGAAAATCAGATTCAACCTTATTTTTTCGCCCTGCAGCAAGCGGCTGCGGAGAAGGGCAGCGAGCTGATTATCGGTTCCGTTTATCATAATATTGCTTCGGATAGATTACTCAATTCCATTGTGGTGGTCGGGGATCCGCAGCAGCCTTACCAGCAGGAAAGCGCCAACAGATACAGCAAGCATCATTTGGTGCCTTTCGGCGAATATGTTCCCCTAGAGAGCTTGTTGCGCCCCTTGGGTTCCGTTTTTAATCTGCCGATGTCCGCCTTTCAGGCGGGGAATGAAATCCAGGCGCCGTTGCAAGCAAAGGGCAGAGCCTTTAGTGCGGCAATTTGCTATGAAATTATTTTAGGCGCACAGTTGCGTAACAATCTGACTACAGCTACGGATTTTATTCTGACGGTATCTAACGATGCCTGGTTCGGTGATAGCATCGGCCCTTGGCAGCATTTACAAATGGCCAGAATGCGGGCGTTGGAACTGGGTAAACCTGTGATTCGAGCAACCAATACCGGCATTAGCGCCTTTATTGATGCAAGGGGAAAAATTTTAACCAAAGCCCCTCAGTTTATGGAAACCGCATTGACCTATAAGCTCGCGCCGACTCAGGGCAAAACCCCTTATGCGGCATTGGGGGATACGCCTTTATATTTACTGATGCTAATGTTTACCCTGCTGAAAAGCGCAGCGGCGCTGATTAGAAAAAGTTTGCTGAAGAACGGCGGGTAATGCCGGCGGGAAGTGCTATGAAGGCTAAGGATTTTGCCTTCTTCGGCCCTAGGTCGGGATAAATACCTAATAATAAAAGGATATAACTCGCTTTACTGCGAATCTATTGATAATTATAATGTCGGCGCAAGAATTTGCTTATTGCGCCTTATTATGTAGTAAATGCAGCGGAAAAGGATCCTATATCTCCGATTTCTTTAAATCCGGTACGTATAGGAACTATTAGGAACTATATAATAAGGTAAATCTATTATCACTAACATGGAATGTTACAATGAAAACCAAATCATTAGTTTTAACTACTTTCTTATTGTTTCCCCTTTTAGCCGGCGCACAAAGCGGCGGTTTCAATTTCTATACTAAAGCGGGGATTGATTTAACCTCTCGTTTCGAAACCTTGCAAATACCTACGGAAGAAAACGAGCTATTTCCCGCTCCCGCAGGTTCAAAGAAAAATACTTTCTCTCCCAGTATTTTCTTAGAAACCACCTATAATATTTTTCCTCAAACCGAATTGGGGCTGGGTATGGGATATATTAAGCGTAAAGGTTTTCTTTATCAGGGGAGTATTGTTGAGCGCGGTCAAGTTGAAACTGAAAGCTATAAAGTAAATCGTTATTCCTCCGTTCCCCTGTATGTAACGCTTAAACAAAATTATGCGCTTAACCGGAATATGGGGCTTTATTTTAAAACGGATTTAGGTTATTCCTTAAATAAAACGGCCGATACAGCATATAGGCTTTACCAGAATAATATAAAACAATTTGAAAGACCGATTAAATTTAAAACCAAGGATGGTTTTTATTTAGGCTTGGTCATTGGTATAGAGTATAAATCTCTGCTGGCGGAACTGGGATATTATCATTCCAATTCGGCACTTAGTTACGAACAACATAATCCGAGACAACGTATTACTCATTCCCACAACAGTTCATATAACAATGATGCGCTGCGTTTTTCCATCGGTTTTAAATTTTAACCTCGGACGGTTGCGGCGCCTATATTTTGCTTAGGAAAAATAAATAAAAATCCGCCCCGATATAGCCTGAATTCAGTTCGGCTTCGGGGCGGATATTTTATGGAGTTTTATCAAGCGGACGGCAGGATTATCTACTGCGGAAAATAATACGCCCCTTGTTTAAATCATAAGGCGTCATCTCGATGGTTACTTTATCACCGGTTAAAATGCGGATATAGTTTTTGCGCATTTTACCTGAAATATGTGCGGTTACCACATGACCGTTTTCTAATTCGACACGAAACATAGTGTTCGGCAGGGTTTCCAGAATTTTTCCCTGCATTTCAATACAATCTTCTTTAGCCATTAATTCCTCTGTATATTGCTGCTATATTTATATGGTTTTACGCTCCGTCTTACGACAGGCTACCTTTCGAACAAAATTCAAGTTGGGGATTATACCCTTTAACGCAGGATTCTAAAAGTTTTTTTATCGGCGAAATATACAACGGCGAAACAGCGCCTTATTGCTTGCCGAATGGGCAACGACCCTTTTTTAGAAAAAGGGTCGCGTTTTCAGACTATGGCGGATATTAGGCCGAAACCATAATTTCCGTGGCGACAATGACGACGATAAAGCCGACGATCATAGGGACGGAAATACGTTTTACCACTTCGAAAGGGGAAATCTTCGCCATACCTGATACGGCCACCACCACACCGGAAACCGGCGACAGGCTGCGACCGATATTTGAGGCCTGCAACATAGGAATGGTCAGATAAGCCGGATTGATTCCCATTTGTGTCGCCAGTTTCGGAATCAATTCCACAAAGGCATAGAAAGGCGCATTACCCGAGCCGGTGGCGATAGCGGCAAGCGCGGTAATAATCGCCAAGGCAATCATCATTAGGAAACCGCCGCTGCTTACCGACTGTACGGAATCGATCAGCATATGAATAAAACCGACGGTACTTAGCCCTTGAGCGAACACCCCGGCGGCCACCAGTAGCATTACCACGGCGGAGAAAGCTTCCGCCATTCCCTGGTAGGCGACATTCAGATTTTCATATACCTTTCTGGCGCTAAAACTGCGGCAGAAATCCACCAATGCCACAATCAGCAGACAGATAACGATAATGGTGATGATATTCAGCTCCGGCGCCAGTTTACCGTCGAAAATCAGCACGCCGATAATCGGCGTAAAGGGAAAAATCGCATAATAAGCGGGAGCATCGGTTTTAATATCGTGAATATCCAAGCGCTCGATATTATGTCCTTCCTTCTTATCCAGATAACGTTGCCAGAAATAATGGGCGACGGCGATGGAAATAATGGCCGCAATGGAAATCGGTAGAGTCAGATTAAAAGCGAATTCCAGTAAGGGCATTTTGGAAACTTCCGCCGCCAATACTACGTCCCCTGAAGTCGGCGAGAGAATAATCGCCGCCGGTGAAGCACAGATGGAGGCGGCGGCACCGCGTGAGATGCCGACGTTTATCATAATAGGGAACAGGGTAGCCATCAACAGAACCCCTAATCCCGTGGCGGAAGGTACCGCAAGGGACATAACGCAAGCCAGAAAGTAGGCGGCAATCATCAGCGTATAGGGAGATTTAATATATTTCAGCGGGTGCGAGGCAAGTTTTACCACCATATCATTGGCGCCCAAATGAGTCATATAGGCGGCGAACCCGCATAACACCATAATCAGCATACCGAGGTTACCGCCACGGTTCATCAACAGATATTTTACATATTCAAAAACATCCAAATACAGAACGCCGGTGGATTTTACTCCCTCGGGCAGAACCGGTTTGCCGAGCAGAACGCTGGCGAAAAGTAACAATAAACCGACACTCATCAGCACGCCGGTGGCGGAGTAGCCTTTTACAATATAGTAGCCTACCGCAATAATCGCGATAAGTCCCAGAATTAGTTCCATAGTGTTTTCTCCCATTCGGATAATTAATTATCCGTAAATTTTTTATTAGTCATGATAAGTTTTAATATAAACTCGGATTAGGCGACGGAATTATTCCAGGCCGCGTACTTCCGGATTTTTGTGAATAAACATCGCATCGCCGTAGCTGAAAAAACGATAGCGATTTTGTACCGCACTTTGATAGGCACGCATAATGTTGCTGTAGCCCGCAAAGGCGGAAACCAGCATAATCAACGTACTTTCCGGCAAATGGAAATTGGTAATCAGACAATCGGTTACAAGAAATTTTTTCCCCGGATAAATAAAAATCGAGGTATCGGAAAAATAGGGTTCGAGTAAAGAAGCGGCGTGTCGCTGTTGTGCGGCAAGGGCCGCGCTTTCCAGCGAACGTACGGAAGTGGTGCCTACCGCAATCACTCTTTTGCCTGCGGCTTTGGCGGCGAGTATGGCATCCACGGTTTGCTGCGGTACTTCCGCATATTCCGAGTGCATATGATGATCTTCGATATTTTCCACTCGTACCGGCTGAAAGGTGCCTGCGCCCACGTGCAGGGTTACAAAGGCAAAATTAACCCCTTTGCGGCTTAATTGATCCAACAATTCTTGATCAAAGTGTAAGCCGGCGGTCGGCGCCGCCACGGCGCCAGGTACTTTGTTATATACGGTTTGATAGCGTTCCTGATCCGCCTCTTCATCGGGGCGATCAATATAGGGCGGTAGCGGCATATGGCCGATTTTTTGTAATACTTGCAGAAAACCGCCCCTATTATCCTCGACTTCCAGTTCAAATAGGCTGCCTTGGCGCCCCAGCATCTTCACCTTTATTCCCCGGCCCGCCCCCAGCTTATCTTCGCCCAAACAAAGTTCGGCGCCTTCTTTCGGCGCTTTAGAGGCACGAATATGAGCCAGACAGCGGGTTTCGCTTAATAATCTTTCCACCAATACTTCAATTTTACCGCCGCTGAGCTTATGCCCGAACATACGGGCCGGGATCACGCGGGTATTATTGAAAACCAGTAAATCGCCGGGATTGATTAAATCGATAATATCGGAGAAAGTCCGGTGGGCTATTTCACCATTCACACCGTTCAGATGCAGTAACCGGCTGGATTTCCGATCGGGTTTAGGGTAACGGGCGATAAGCTCGTCGGGAAGGTCGAAATAAAAATCTGAAACACGCATAATTTATCTCTGCCCGTAAAGCTGACGGGCTTAAGTTATCTCATTTAATTATTATTAATAAAGTCTCTGGTTATTCCCGCCGCTACGGCGGTTAACAGCGCCGCTAGATTATCAAAAATAGCGCTCGAAATCGCCTGTTTTCTTTCTTTTTTTCATATTTTTAGTTAGAATCCCAAGATTATTTCATTTCGTCCAAGGCAGATAAAAATGCAAAAACAAGCACGGTTTTACCTGATCGCCGAAACCGCGTTACAGTCCGAACTTGTAGCGCAGGAGGCATTGGCCTGCGAACTGGCGGCACAGGCCTGGCGTTTAGGCAAAAGAGTGCTGATCGCCTGCGCAACGGAACAGCAGGCGCTGAACTTGGACGAAGCGCTGTGGCAGCGCGATCCTGAACAGTTCGTCCCCCATAATCTATCCGGTGAAGTTACCCAGTACGCCACACCCATTGAAATATCCTGGCCGGGTCGGCGTAATGCTCAGCGACGGGATTTGTTAATTAACCTACAGCAACAGCTACCGGATTTTATTGCCAGTTTTACTCAGGTGATTGATTTTGTTCCCGCCGATGAAGAAGGAAAGGCTCAGGCGCGCGAACGCTATAAGCTTTATCGTCAGCTCGGTTTTGAAATGATAACGGAAAAGGCTTAGGCAAAATAATCCCGGTTGAAAAGCTAAAAATGAAATTAATAAATTCGGCTCTGAAGTATGTGGCAAACTAAAACTTTTGAAAATCTGACCGCACTTGAGTTGTGGAAAATCTATCGGATTCGTACCGCCGTATTTGTGGTGGAACAGCAGTGCGCCTATCAGGAAGTGGATGAGTACGATAAATCGGCCGTGCATTTATGGCGGGAAGAACAGGGCGAAATTCAGGCTTATTGTCGTATTATTCCGAGCGCAAGTGCGGTCAAAATCGGACGTGTGTTAGTTGCTCAAGGGGTTCGAGGGACAGGATTAGCACGTGATTTGATGATAAAAGCTTTATCTTCGGTGCAAGCCGAATTTCCCGATCAGCCCGTAATCGTACAAGCACAAGCTTATTTGCAGGATTTTTATTCGTCTTTCGGCTTTAACGCGGTTTCGGATATTTATTTGGAAGATGGGATTGCGCATTTGGATATGGTGTGGTTGCGGTAAAGCTATAAGCACCGGAAGGGACTTATTGTGTATAAACCGAGTAATATGGTTTATGTGGTCATCAGCATAAATTAATACGCCACGGACAATATAATGATAAGAACCTATTTTAAAAAAACTTTATAAAGGTAGCGAAGAAGGTCCGGAGAAATTTAGGCTGAAACCTACTGAAAAAGACTTACTTGAAGATTATAAATAACTGAGAAAACAATAAAATGACACAAAAATTTGAAATGGCGGATCGTTTTGATGCCGATACCCTTGAACAGCAAATTTATCAAAACTGGGAAGAAAAAGGTTATTTTAAACCTTCCGAAGATATTAATGCCGCCAGTTACAGTATTGCCATTCCGCCGCCCAATGTAACGGGTTCCTTACATATGGGGCACGCATTCCAGCAAACCCTGATGGACACTCTAATTCGCTATCATCGTATGCAGGGCGATAATACCCTATGGCAGGCGGGAACCGACCATGCGGGGATCGCCACGCAAATGGTGGTGGAGCGTAAAATCGCCGCGGAAGAAAATAAAACCCGTCATGATTACGGGCGCGAGGCCTTTATCAATAAAATCTGGGACTGGAAAAACTATTCCGGCGGAACCATTAGCCGCCAGATGCGCCGTTTGGGTAACTCTATCGACTGGGATCGCGAACGCTTTACCATGGACGAAGGTTTGTCCGAGGCGGTAAAAGAGGTATTTGTACGCTTACATGAGGAAGGCCTGATTTATCGCGGCAAACGTCTGGTGAACTGGGATCCTAAGTTACATACCGCTATTTCCGATCTGGAAGTGGAAAATAAAGACAGCAAGGGCAGCCTGTGGCACTTCCGCTATCCTTTGACAAAAGGGGAGAAAACCGCCGAGGGGCTGGATTATTTAGTAGTGGCCACCACCCGTCCGGAAACCGTGCTGGGCGATACGGCGGTAGCCGTGCATCCTGAAGACGAACGTTATCAGTCCCTGATTGGTAAAACCGTTATGTTGCCGTTAGCGAATCGTGAAATTCCGATTATTGCGGACGAATATGTGGATCGCGAGTTCGGTACCGGCGTGGTGAAAATTACTCCGGCCCATGACTTTAACGACTACGAAGTGGGCAAACGCCACGCTTTGCCGATGGTGAACGTAATGACGCTAAATGCGGATATTCGTGATACGGCGGAAATCATCGGCAGCGACGGTAAGCCCTTAAGCGGCTATGAGGCGCAGATTCCGCAAGATTACCGCGGCTTGGAACGTTTTGCCGCACGTAAAAAAGTGGTGGCGGATTTCGAAGCCCTGGGCTTACTGGATAAAATCCAGCCTCATGATCTGAAGGTGCCCTACGGCGATCGCGGCGGCGTGCCGATCGAACCTATGTTGACCGATCAATGGTACGTTTCGGTGAAACCTTTGGCCGAAGTGGCAATTAAAGCGGTGGAGGACGGCGAAATCCAGTTCGTACCTAAACAATATGAAAATCTGTATTTTTCCTGGATGCGCGATATTCAGGATTGGTGTATTTCCCGTCAGCTCTGGTGGGGACATCGTATTCCGGCCTGGTACGACGAAGCGGGCAATATCTATGTCGGTCGCAGCGAGCAGGAAGTGCGGGCTAAAAACGCCCTGGCGCAGGAAGTTAAACTGAAACAGGACGAAGACGTACTGGATACCTGGTTCTCTTCGGCGCTGTGGACTTTCTCTACCCTGGGCTGGCCGAAACAAACCCCGGATTTACAAATGTTCCACCCGACCAATGTGCTGATTACCGGCTTCGATATTATTTTCTTCTGGGTAGCGCGCATGATTATGTTTACCATGCACTTTATCAAGGATAAAGAGGGTGAAGCACAGGTGCCGTTTAAAACCGTGTATGTTACCGGGCTGATCCGTGATGAGAACGGGCAGAAAATGTCCAAATCTAAGGGTAACGTTATAGATCCGCTGGATATGATCGACGGTATTGATCTGGAAGCCTTATTGGAAAAACGTACCGGTAATATGATGCAGCCGCAACTGGCGGAAAAAATCGCCAAGGCCACACGCAAAGAATTCCCGCAGGGTATTTCCGCGCACGGTACCGATGCCCTGCGTTTTACTCTGTCTGCGTTGGCCTCTACCGGACGGGATATCAACTGGGATATGAAGCGCTTGGAAGGCTATCGCAACTTCTGTAATAAATTATGGAACGCCAGTCGCTTTGTGTTGATGAATACGGAGAATCAGGATTGCGGTTTCGCAACCGAACAGGCATTGGAACTGTCTTTGGCGGATCGCTGGATTCTGGCCGAATTTAATAATACGGTGAAAAATTTCCGTACCGCTCTGGATCAATACCGTTTCGATTTGGCGGCCAATACCCTGTACGAATTTACTTGGAACCAATTCTGCGACTGGTATCTGGAATTGACCAAACCGGTCTTTAACGGCGGTAGCCCGGCACAGCAGCGCGGTACTCGCCATACCCTGGTAAGCGTACTTGAACAGTTGTTACGCTTGGCTCATCCGATTATTCCGTTTATTACGGAAGCCCTCTGGCAGCGGGTTAAAGTTGTTGCCGGGGTTGAAGGGGAAACCCTGATGCTGCAGCGCTTCCCGCAGTTTAATCGCGCCTTGGAAGATCAAAGCGCCTTGGAGCAGATCGAATGGATTAAGCAGTTAATTGTTAATGTGCGTAATATCCGCGCCGAAAGTAATATTGCGCCGAGCAAAGGGCTGGATTTATTGTTGCGCAATCTGAGCGAGGCGGAAAAAAACTGTCTTGAAAACAACCGCACTTTAATCGCTAACTTGGCTCGACTGGAGGATATTCGCCTATTGCAGGCAGGGGAAGAAGCGCCGCTTTCGGTAACCAAGTTGCTCGGTAACGCCGAATTGCTGGTACCTATGGCGGGCTTTATCAATAAGGAAGCCGAACTTGCCCGCTTGAATAAGGAAATTGATAAATTAATCGGCGAAGTGAAGCGTATCGAAGGCAAATTGAGTAATGAGGCCTTTGTGGCCAAGGCTCCGCCGGCGGTTATTGATAAAGAGCGCGAAAAAATGCAGGATTATCAAAACGCCCTGGAAAAACTGAAAGTTCAGTATCAGGCAATTGAAAATTTATAATCCCGCTTAATTGCTCATAAGGTACGGGCGTATAGTCCGTACCTTATTTTTTTTATGGTGTAAGGGATATGCAAGTTCAACAGTTGTTACAACTTCTCAAAACCTTTGTCGGAGAGATTTACTGGCGCGAGATCCTGCTCTGTACGCCGGCGATTATGCTAGTGCTTGCATTTAGTCTGGATATTGATCCGCTGGCGGCGGTAATTATGGTCGGTGCCGCATTTTCGGTAGGCTTTGGCGCTTCACGCACTCTGGGTAAATATCGTTGGGGTGCTGTGGCTTTGGCCGCTCTGGGCATGGCTTGTTCCGCCGTTCTCGGTTCGCTGTTGGGCGGGCATAGCCTATTGTTGTTCGGCGGTATAGCGCTGTTATCCGCCGCTTGCGCTTATTTGAGCGGACGGAATAATGATTTCTGGTGGGTTAGCTTACAGATTGCGGTGGCTTTTTTAGTCGCCAGCTATTATCCCGGCGGTACGGAGCAAGCCTTGTTGCGCGGGGTATTGGTATTGACGGCGGGATTGCTGCAACTACTAGGTATGCTATTGTTTGCCCGCCTCTTTCCTTTCAGCGCCGCATTATTGCCATCGCCGCCTGCGGATAACCTTGCTCCCCATCAGCTGCAACGTTTTATTCTGACCTTGGTTGCGGCGGTATTGCTGGCGTACGGGGCGGCGCGCTGGTTTGCTATCGCCAATGATTACTGGGCGCCGATGACGGTGCTGATGGTTATCAAACCCTCGGGACAGATTACCTATTCCCGTATGCTCAACCGTTTTATCGGTACCTTTGTGGGTTGCCTATTGGCAACGGCGCTTATTTATCTGTTGCATGAACAACAGGCGCTATTGCTGATTTGTTTGATTATTAGCAGCGGGCTGGCCTTTTCTATGCAGAAAGCCCATTACGCCCTGCTAACCTGTATGATTTCCGCCACCATTGTGTTTTTAATCGCCTTGGGCTTGGGTAACCCTATCGCCACGACGGAACATCGCCTAATCGCAACGGTATTGGGCGGTATTATTGCATTGTTAATGGTGAAATTATTCAATCCCTTATCAGTATCCGCAAGCTAAAAAGCCGTCTCAGAAGAAGCGGCTTTTTGCATCAAGATCAGCTCAATAAGGCGGGCAGGCGGTAAAGAGCATAAGCGAACAGAGCTGCAATTATCAGCAGCAGGGCTTTTTCTCCGCCCTTCAGATTCAAGATTCCGCTTTGGTGTCGGTAGCGCGAATACAGAAATAAGAGGATGCCCGGCATATACAGCAGCACGGAAAGCAATAAGTATTCCAATCCTGCCGCATAGATAATCCATAAACCGTAGAGCGAAGCGATAATTCCCGTCAGTTTAATCCGCATAGGGCTGTTTTGGCGGAAAGAGAGCTTTACCAAATAGGCACCGATCAGAAAATAAGGAATCAGGATCATGGAGGTGGAAATCAACAGCAGGGTGTTGTAGCTTTTTCCGGTCAGCAGCACCAGCAGCAGGCAGAATTGAACGATAAAACCGGTAAACCATAAGGAATTAATCGGCGTGCCGTTTTGATTCAATTTATCCAGTATTTTCGGAAAGGCCCCGTTTTTGGCACCGCGATAAGGAACTTCGGCCGAATACATCGTCCAACTGATATAGGACGCCAGCACCGAAACAATCAGACAGAAGGTAATCAGCAGACTGCCGCCGGAGCCTATCATAGCTTCCAATAAAGCGGCCATTGAAGGGTTTGCCATAGGGGCGATGGTTTCGCGCGGCAGAATACCGAGAGAAAGCAGGGTAATGGCAACATACAGGGCCAGGGCGATTAGAATGCCGAGTACCGTGGCCAAACCCACATCGCTTTTGTTACGTGCGTGGGCGGACAGTACGGAAGCCCCTTCCACCCCGGTAAATACCCATAGGGTTATCAGCATGGTGTTTTTCACCTGTTCGCCGACAGGGCGCCCTATGCTATCGCCATTAATATCATGGTTGAAGGTGGCGGGGGAAAAATAATACAGGGCCAAAAGGATAAACAGAATCAGCGGAAAGGTTTTTACCAGCGTTGCCGCCAGATTTACCGAAGCCGCTTCTTTGACCCCGCGGGCAATTAGCGCATGTACCAGCCAGACGATAAGGGAAGCGCCGATAAAGGAAGGTAGGGTATTACCCTGCCCGAAAATAATTCGCTGCGGGCTGTCGGTAAAGGTCCCTATGCCTTCAAAGGCGACCACCAGATAGCCGACGATACCGATAGTGGCGCATAACCAGTAGCCCCAGGCGGACAGAAAGCCCACCAGCTCGCCGAATCCTTCCCTTGCATAGGTGTAGATACCGCCGTCAAGCTCGGGGCGTAAACGTGAAATATAAAAGAAAGACAGGCCGAGGAAAATAATTCCTACGCCGGTAATCAGCCAACCGATAATCAGTGCTTTCGCTCCCGCGACCGCCGCCATATTTTGCGGCAGACTGAAAATTCCGGAACCTATCATCGAACTCAGTACCAGTGCGGTGAGTGAAATAAGCCCGATTTTTTTATTCGACATCCGAGGCTTCCCTGTGGGTATCTTTTAAATTCTCCGCCAGTACCCTAATATGTTCGGGGCCGATGCCGCAGCAACCGCCCACCATGCCGGCGCCGGCATCAATCCATTTTTGCGCCCAGTTTAAATAGGCTTGGGGATCAAGATCCCGGCGGATTTCGTCCAGTCCGTCATTGGCGGTGGCTTCTTTCGATTGCGGCGGGAAGGCGTTGGCATAGGCGCCGATAGTAATATCCGTACGCCCGATTTGTTCCAATGTGGCTTTAGTTACTTTTATCGCCTGTTCGATGACTTCCGGCTGACAGCAGTTGAATAGAATCGCCGCTACGCCGGATTCCGCCATTTTTTCCACTGCCGTTTGTACCCGTTCGCCGGAACGCAGGCAAGGCACCTCATCCGGATTTTCGTCTTCCAAGGTGAAGGATACCCAAAACGGCCGATCGTCGCCGAGCAGTTCTTTTACCATTAGCGGCTCGATAATGCTGCTTTGAGTTTCGCATAGCCATAGGTCTACATAGGGGGAAAGTCCGTGGATAATAGGTTGTGCGATTTCGCGCACCCGTTCCGGTTCGAATAAATCCGGACGGTAAGATCCGAACAAAGGCGGTAGCGAAGCGGCGATTTTTACCGAACTTTCCGTATTGCGCACGGCATTTTGCGCCAAACGGCCGGCTAAATCGGCCAGTGCGGCGGCATCGGCGCGGAAACGTTGCTCGCCGATATGAAAGGGAACCAGGGCATAGCTGTTGGTGGTAATCAGCTGTGCGCCGCTGCGGATAAAATCCTCATGTACGGACTGCACGGCTTGGGGATCCTCATATAAGGCCAACGCCGACCATTCGGGTTGACGAAAAGGCGCGTTGCGACGGGCTAATTCGCGCCCCATACCACCGTCAAGAATCATAATTGCCATATTATTCTCCTTTGCTACCGCTATGGATAAGCGGATCAGAAAAAGGGTTAAAAAAACACCGCACTTTTTTTAGCAAATGCGGTGAGTCGGAACGGGTAGCTGTATTATACGTTAAAACGGAAGTGCATGACATCGCCGTCCTGCACGATATAGTCCTTTCCTTCCAGGCGCCATTTCCCGGCTTCTTTTGCGCCGTTTTCACCCTGATAACGGATAAAGTCCTCATAGGCGATTACTTCGGCGCGGATAAAGCCTTTTTCAAAATCCGTATGGATTACGGCCGCGGCCTTAGGTGCGGTAGCGCCGACGGAAACCGTCCAAGCCCGCACTTCTTTGACGCCGGCGGTAAAGTAGGTTTGCAGATTCAATAAAGCATAACCGGCTCGGATAACACGATTCAGACCCGGTTCTTCGATACCCAGATCCTGTAGAAATTCCACTTTTTCATCTTCTTCAAGTTCGGCGATTTCAGACTCGATAGCGGCACATACAGGTACTACTACTGCGCCTTCTTGTTCGGCAATTTCCCGTACCCGATCCAGATAAGGGTTATTTTCAAAGCCCTCTTCATTGACATTGGCAATATACATGGTCGGTTTGAGGGTAAGGAAATTGTAGCTTTTAATCGCCTGCAGCTCTTCTTTATCCAGGCCGATAGAACGGATCATTCCCGCATTTTCCAGTACCGGCAGGATTTTTTCCATAACGGATAATTCGAATTTTGCTTCTTTATCGCCGCCTTTCGCCCGTTTTTGTAAACGCTGAATGGCTCTTTCGCAGCTGTCCAGATCCGCTAACGCCAATTCCGTATTGATGGTATCTATATCCTCGGCGGGATCGATTTTTCCCGCTACATGGACGATATCGTCATTTTCAAAGCAACGAACCACATGACCTATGGCATCGGTTTCGCGGATATTGGCCAGGAATTTATTCCCTAAGCCTTCGCCTTTGCTGGCGCCTGCCACCAAGCCGGCAATATCAACGAATTCCATGGTGGTAGGCAATACACGCTCCGGTTTTACGATTTCGGCTAAGGCGTCCAGGCGAGGATCCGGCATAGGTACCACACCGGTATTGGGCTCAATGGTACAGAACGGATAGTTTGCCGCTTCGATACCGGCTTTGGTTAAGGCGTTGAATAATGTTGATTTACCCACATTCGGCAAACCGACAATACCGCATTTAAATCCCATAAATTTTCCTTTTTTGTGTTAGGAGGCGCCGCGCCTCGCTCGATTTTATTTATAAAGGGCTATCAGCATTGCTCAGGCACTGAAAGCGTTTAATCTGTTCGTCGCTTTCGAGATATTACTGGTAAACATCAGCTCGATACAGTCTTCGGCTTCATTCAGCGCTTTATCAATGGCTTGCAGATCCGTTGCGGGAGGCTTATTCAGCACATAGGCGGCAACCAGATTTTTATCGCCGGGATGACCGATCCCGATACGTAGTCGATAGAAATTTTTATTATTGCCGAGCTGAGCGATAATATCCTTTAAGCCGTTATGTCCACCGTGGCCGCCGCCAAGTTTAAATTTTGCCGTACCGGGAGGCAGATCCAATTCGTCGTGCAGCACCAGAATCTGTTCCGGCGCAATACGGTAAAACGAAGCTAGCGCGCCTACGGCTTTCCCGCTTAGATTCATAAAAGTGGTCGGTATTAAAAAGCGTACTTCCTGGCCTTGAATTATGCTTCTGGCGGTTTTACCGAAGAATTTGTTTTCTTCTTTCAGACTGAAATTAAAACGGCGGGATAAACGCGTAATCAGCCATTCACCCGCATTATGACGGGTATCTTCATATTTGGCGCCGGGATTTCCCAGCCCCACGATTAATTTAATTTCAGACATTGATTTTTGCTTTTCAAACCGATAAAAAATAGTGGCATATTGTAACGGAAAAGTGTGCTCGGCTCAATCGCAGGATTCTTTCGGCAGGCGTTTTTCAATTTGTGCCTGTAGCCATTCGACCGCCTCCTCTAGGGCGAAACCGCAGGTCTGATTGGAATGTTCGGACGGCGGCAGAGAACTGATTAGAGTGAGCGCATCTTCGGCGGCAATATTGAGATTAGGCGCCCATTTATAAATATTAGACGGACAGTTGGCATAAAATGCCAGTAGCGGCTTTTGTAATGCACAAGCGATATGCACGCCGCCGGCATCAACGGCAAGCACGATATCCGCACTGTCAATAAGGGCAAAATATTCGAATAAAGGGGCCGGCGGTGCTTCCCGCAACAATAGGCCCGCTTGTTCGGCCGCCGCCGAATAGGTGCTGTCTATCGGATTGGCGCTTAGCACCAGGTCCAGTCGTTCGAGCATAGGCGAGGGTAAGCGGCTTAACAGCTCGATAATTTCCGCCGGCGGTATTCGGCGGGTGCTGCCTTGCGGACATAGCAGCAGACGTAGCTTACCCTTCCGCCAGAGGCGCTCGGCATTGCGGCGTTCGCTTGCGGAAATATGCAAGAAGTAGCTGACTTTCCGGGGAATAAAGGGACGTAGCACCGATTGGTTCAGATAATCCTTAATATGAATATCATTGCTCAGTGCGGTGCTGAAATCATAGTTTCTGACGCTGTTCAGATTATAATGTTTTTTATCTTTCTTACCGAAATTAATCAGAATTTCAGGCTTCAGCAGCCAGTCCAGGATAATGGAACGGGATGTGAAGGTCGGCATAAAGTCCAAATAGAGTTGCCAGCGGTTACGCTGGCTCAGGTAGGTGAACCACTTATCCGGCAATAATTGGTCAACTACGCCGGAACGAGCGAAGATTTCGCGGTTACGCGCGCTTACCAGTACGGCGGTTTTTAAACCGGGATAGGCTTGTTTTAATTGGCGCAGATGCGCCGTATGTACAATGGCGTCGCCGATTGCATCACCGATGGGCTTTAGGATAACCGAGCGGATACGAGATAAATCCTGCTCCCGTTTTTTACGGCGTGCAAACAAAAGGGTAATTAGTTTTTTCATAATATAGTTTAAAGCGCAAGAACCAAGACTCCGGAAATAATCAGAAGGGAGCCTATAATAAGTTTCATACTGATGGGTTCGCCCAATATCAGTACGCCTAAGATAATAGCGACCACCACACTGAGTTTATCAATGGGCGCAACCCAAGAGGCCGGCGCCAACTGTAGGGCGCGGTAGTAACACAGCCAAGAAAGTCCGGTGGCGATACCGGACAAAATCAAAAAAGTAAAGGGTTTGGCGGCAATATGCTGAGGTAATTGCCATTGGTTGCGCAGGGTAACGATACCGGCGGACACCAATAATACCACAACCGTTCTGATTAGGGTTGCGAGGTTACTATTCATGCCTTCTACGCCTAATTTTCCTAAGATGGCGGTTAATCCGGCAAAAAATGCAGAGGCTAATGCAAAGCCCAGCCAGTTCATGATTCTTTCCTTATTTCAAGTCCGTTTTTTCGCTATAATAGCGCCTGTGTGAAAATAAGCAACGCAGTTAAGAGGATGTTATGGCTCAGATTCGTATTGAAATTGCCTATGCCTTTCCCCATCGCTATTACCTTAAATCCTTCCTGATGGAGGAGGGCACCACCGTACAGAGCGCCATTTTACAATCGGGCATTTTGCAACAGTACGGCGATATTGATTTGCGTGAGAATAAAGTGGGAATATTCAGCCGTCCGGCCAAACTGAATGATGTATTGAATGAGGGTGATCGCATCGAAATCTATCGCCCGTTACTGGCCGACCCGAAAGAAATCCGTCGGCAGCGTGCCGCTCAGCAGCAGAAGGCTGCGGAAGAGAAAAAAACGGAAGAGAAAAAAGGGCAAGCGAAGAAAAAGCGCGAGAGCCGCAGCCCGGCAGCGGAAATAGAAGAGGAGAATTAAGTAAGTATGCAGTTTTGTTTACCGTCGCATATTAGTGCGGAAGTCTTTCTACGTGATTATTGGCAGAAAAAACCTTTGCTGATTCGTAACGGCTTACCTGAAATTATCGGTCGCTTCGAACCTGTAGATATCATTCAGCTTGCGCAAGATGAAGGGGTTACCGCCCGTTTACTAAAACAATACGCGGATGACGACTGGCGCTTATCCCTGAGCCCTCTTAGCGCAACGGACTTTGCCGAATTACCGGCACATTGGTCGGTGTTGGTGCAGAATATGGAACAATGGTCGCCGGAACTGGGGGCGCTTTGGAATCGTTTCGGTTTTATTCCGCAGTGGCAACGCGATGATATTATGGTGTCTTATGCGCCGCAAGGCGGTTCGGTGGGCAAACATTATGACGAATATGATGTGTTTCTGGTGCAGGGGTACGGCCATCGGCGCTGGCAGTTGGGCAAATGGTGCGATCCTTCCACCGAGTTTAAGCCCGATCAACCGATTCGAATTTTTGATGATATGGGCGAACTGGTTATGGACGAGGTAATGGCGCCCGGTGATATCCTGTATATACCTTCCCGTTTATCTCATTACGGCGTGGCACAGGACGATTGTTTGACCTTTTCTTTCGGATTGCGTTACCCGAATATGCTGGATTTGCTCGAGCAGATTCAACAGGGCTTCCGCCATCAGAATCCGGAGATTAATTTAAGTGAATTTAATATTCCGTTACGCCTCACCCCGCCGCAACAGAAAACCGGAAAACTGGACGAGGCGATGGTTACGGCAATGAAACAACAGTTACTGAGCGCAATGGCGGAGTCCGAAGCTTTTGATCAGTTATTCCGCCAAGCTGCGGCTTGTGCGGTGAGTAGCCGGCGCTATGAAATACAGCCCACCGACGAAATGATGATGCCGGAAGAGGTACTTGAGCTGTTGCAACAGGGGGCTCGCCTGGTGCAGGACAATAACTGTAAATTGGTGTATAGCGAGGCGCCGCTGCGGATTTATGCCAATGGCGAATGGCTGGACGAACTGCGTCCTTGCGAAGCGGAAATATTAAAGCGCCTTGCCGACGGCGAAAGCCTAGATCTTCAGGATTTAGCGCTGCCACAGCAGGGGAGTATTGATGCCGAAAGCGAAAAGTTCCTGTTGTTGGACAGCCTGTGTAACTGGCTGGATGACGGTTGGTTGCTGTTGGACGAATAGCTATTGCCCGCTATGGCGGATAGCGCAGATGGAAGAGAAAAATGCAGGGTGAAAATATTTATTCGGTTACCCGACTGAATCAGAACGTACGTCAGTTACTGGAGCAACAAATAGGCTTAGTATGGCTGACGGGTGAAATTTCTAATTTTTCTCAGCCGGTATCCGGACATTGGTACCTAACGCTGAAAGATGAAAGCGCCCAGGTACGCTGTGCCATGTTTCGTATGAAGAATCTGCGCGTAGGCTTTAAACCCCATAATGGTATGCAGGTGCTGGTGAGAGCTTCCGTAAGTCTGTATGAACCGCGCGGAGATTATCAGCTGATTATCGAAAGTATGCGTCCCGCCGGTGAGGGTTTACTGCAGCAACAGTTTGAGCAGCTGAAAATGAAACTGGCGGCGGAAGGGCTGTTTGCGCATAATCTGAAGAAAACTTTACCGCAGTTTGCCAAAAGCGTCGGAATTATCACCTCGCGAACAGGCGCTGCTTTACAGGATATACTGCATATTCTACAGCGTCGCGATCCGAGCCTGAAGATTGTGATTTATCCGACCGCGGTTCAGGGAACAGAAGCGGCGGAGGAGATTGCCGCTATGATCGAGCTGGCCAATAAACGGCGGGAAACGGATGTGCTAATTGTAGGGAGAGGCGGCGGTTCTCTGGAAGATCTTTGGTGCTTTAACCAGGAAATCGTGGCGCGAGCCGTTTTTGCTTCCGTATTACCTGTGATTAGCGCCGTCGGACATGAAACCGATGTAACCATTATGGATTTCGTCGCCGATGTGCGTGCGCCCACACCTTCCGCCGCCGCAGAATTGGTTAGCCGTAACCAGGCGGAGCTATTGCAGCGCCTGAAGGATCGTAGGCAGCGCTTGGAACGGGCGATGGATTATTTGTGCGAAGCGCAACAGCGGCATCTTAATCATCTGTTACTGCGCTTACGCCAGCGTCATCCGCAGACCCAGCTGGCTTTACGGCAACAGCAAATACAGCGCCTGCAACGCCTTCTACAGCTTAATTTCGAACGCCTGCGGGAAAAAAAGTCGCTGCAAATGACCGCACTTTCGCGGCGTTTGTACAATAATCCGCTGCCTTATTATATGGGCAAGGGGCAGGAAAGGATTTCTCTGTTACAAACCCGTGTGAACTTTTTGGGAGAGAAAATATTGGCTGAAGAGCGGAATAAATTAGCTTTACTGTGCGGCAAACTGGACGGACTCAGTCCGTTAAAAATTTTGGCGCGCGGTTATTCCGTTACCTTAGATGAGGCGGGAAGAGGGATCAGTACTGCGGCACAGGTGAAAGAGGGAGATAAGATCCGAACCCGCCTGCAGCAGGGACGGTTACTCAGCCTTGTACTTGAAGTGGAAACCGAGAACTGAGGTTGATCTCGGGTTAAGCTGGCTTAAGCCGGATCGGATTTTTTATGATGTTCCAGGGATTTGTGCTGAATTTTAACCTTTTTCCCCTTGGCCTGAAAATATTCGCCGAGTTGCTGTGCAATATAAACGGAGCGATGTTTACCGCCGGTGCAGCCGATGGCGATGGTCAGATAGCTGCGATTATTCTGCTCCAGCTGCGGTAACCAGGTATCGATATAATTACGGGTCAGATAAATGAAGTTATGCACTTCGGTATGACTTGCCAGAAAATCCGCAACGGGTTTATCCAGCCCGGTCATCGGGCGTAGCGCAGGATCCCAATGAGGGTTAGGTAAGAAACGAACATCAAATACATAGTCGGCATCTAACGGGATTCCGTATTTAAAGCCGAAAGATTCCACCGTAATCTTCAGTTCTTTGCCCGCATCGCCGCGCAGAAATTCACGTAGCCGTTCCGCCAGAGCATGGCTGGATAATTCCGAGGTATCTATAATCAGGTTGGCCTGCTGTACCAGAGGTTCCAGGAATTTACTTTCTTCATCGATTGCCGCACTTAGGGAGAGATCTTTAACCGACAGCGGGTGCAGACGGCGCGAATCGCTATAGCGCCGGATAAGGGTGGAACGATCGGCATCAATAAAAATAATTTTTATCTGATGTTGGTTTTGCAGCTGATTGAGCATTTGATCCAATAGCTCGGGGGAATCGGGAAGATTACGGATATCCAGGCTGATAACGGCGGAGGACTGGGTGCGCGATAAAATATCCGCCAGTTGCGGCAACAGCGCTACGGGCAGGTTGTCGACACAATAGTAACCTATATCTTCCAACGCACTTAAGGCAACGGATTTACCGGCGCCGGAGCGACCGCTGATAATGATAAGTTCCATAATTCACCTTTAGCTATAGCTTAGCGCAACGGGTTATTTCCCGGTAAGGGGAGCTTCTTCGTTCTGCGCTTGTTTTTGTTCCTGCAGATAGCTGTCCGCATAATCGAAAATTTGCCGGATTTCATCGGCGCTTTGCGCATTCCGTAACTGCTTGCACAGATTTTTATCCGACAGTTTTTCCGCCAGTTCGGGCAGTATTTCGGTATATTCGGCACAACGATTTTCCGGAATCAGCAAAGCGAAAATCAGATCGATTTCCCGTTTGTCCGCACTGTCATAATCAATAGGGGAAGCCAGTTGCAAAAATACGGCACAGGCTTCATTTCCTTCCGGCAGTTTAGCGCGCGGAATAGCTACGCCGTTACCCAACGAGGTATTTCCCAGTTTTTCCCGGCTGCATAAATTTTCAAAGCATTGAATTTCATCAATGCTTTTTATTTCCGTCTGTTGCTGTTGCGCCACAATGTGTCCGATCATTTCCAGTACGCGTTTTTTACTGGAGCAGACGACACCTTGGCGAATATTTTCGGGCGCAAGTAATGCGCTGAATTTTATCATAGCTTTTACCGTCGGATTACAGCTTGAACTGTTCTCCCAGATACACGCGTTTTACGTGCTCGTCATTCATAATCTGGTTTGGGGTACCTGTAGCAATCATTTTTCCTGCGCTAACAATATAGGCCCGTTCACAGACGTCCAGAGTTTCCCGTACATTATGATCGGTAATCAGTACCCCTAAACCGCGATCGCGTAAGTCCATAATGATTTTTTTGATGTCGATAACGGAAATAGGATCGACACCGGCAAAGGGTTCGTCCAGCAAAATAAATTTCGGATTTGCCGCCAATGCTCGGGCGATTTCTACTCTCCGCCGCTCACCGCCGGATAAGGACTGGCCGGAATTATCCCGAATATGTCCGATATTGAATTCTTCGATTAGCTGTTCGGCGCGCTCTTTTTGCTGTTGACGGTTAAGATCCTTACGGATTTCCAATACCGCCATGAGGTTGTCGTAGACGCTCAGACGGCGGAAGATGGAGGCTTCCTGCGGCAGATAGCCGATACCTTTACTGGCACGGTTGTGCATCGGCAGCAGGCTGATATCTTCCTCATCAATACGGATTTTTCCCTGATCATGACGAACCAGACCGACCACCATATAAAAAGAGGTGGTTTTACCCGCACCGTTCGGGCCGAGTAAACCGACGATTTCATTGGAACAAACCTTAAAACTGACATCGGAAACCACCTGACGGCTTTTATAGCTCTTGGCCAGGTTTTCCGCATAAAGAATTGACATATGAAAAATCCCGATTATTTTTTATGCTGATTTAACTGGGACGGAATCAATACGGTTTTGACTCTGCCCTTTGCTCCGCTATTGGCTTTCAGCTGTTGCTTTTTGACATCATAGGTAATCACTTCGCCGTCAACGGTGCTGTCCAGTTGTTTTAACTGGGCATTACCGGTCAGCGTAACGAATTCTTTGCCTAAATCATAGAAGACTCGGTTTGCGCGGCCATCGGCGGGTTTGCCGTCATCCATCAGCTGATGGAAAGTTACCGGTGTGCCGAAAGCTTCGACGGTTTCTTTTTTTCCGGAGTCCTGCGGCGGACGGGTGATGATAACTTTATTGGCTTTAATCAGAATCGACCCCTGAGTTATTACGACGTTATCGGTAAAGGTTACGACACTGTTATTCATATCCAGAGATTGATTGTCCGAAACGATATTAATCGGCTGATTGGTATCTTCTTTTAATGCCGAAGCGGCCAGTGAAACGGAGGCCAGCAGGGTGCCGAGAATAATATTATTGGTTACTGATTTCATAATGTGTTTTCACCTGTTCTTTCAGGGTCGCGACCTGTTGTTTTAAATTGCCCGTCAGTTTCCGACCCGAACTGGTAAAGTTCAGACCGTTAATTTTCGCCATTGTATCAGAACTGATATCCTGTGTCGTTAGGTTTACCGTTGCACGTTCGGTTTCGACTCGCTGTAAACGGGAGTCTGCCAGCAAACTTTGAGCGATAACATTGCCATCTAGGTTCAGCATATTGTTTTTGCTCAGCGTAGCTTTATCTGCGCTGAGCTTCCAACTTTGACCCATCGCGGAATCCGGGCTGTTTCGGGTTTCTTCCAGTACATATACTATGGGACGGTGAAATTCCGTACGTCCGTCCTGTGCGAAATATTCCACCTGTTCGGAAATCGCAAGATATTGTTTCCGACCGGTGGGAGAAAATACCGTGGTTTCCATTTTTCGGCCGATATATTCCGGACTTTCCGGCGCTTTGATCAGTTCGCTTAAATCCGGTTGCTCCCGGTGCAGCGTATAGAACCAGCTTAGTAACACCAGTAGGATCACCGCAAGAAAGATATTCCAGCGAATATTCATAAATAAATTCAGCTCGCATGACTAATAATAGGGCGGAATAATAGCATAAATTTCAGCGGAATATGCAAAGTGCGGTAAGATTTTTCACGGCTTTTTCTCCCTGTATAGGGGCGCAAACTGGGTTTTTAGTAACGAATAGTAACGAAAAGGCGAATTTCTTGCTATTTCCTTAGGAAATTTCGGAAGCGGAGAAAATGTGATATTTATCACATAAAATCGCAGGAAAACTTTGACATCGGAGGAAAATTCATGGAATATCCCTGATTTATATTTCCAACCCAAGGGAGAACGGAACATTAATGGCTGAGGATAGACTGATAGAAGTGAATAATCTCACTTTTAAACGCGGTGAGCGTACTATTTACCAGGATCTCAGTCTGCGCGTACGTAAAGGCGAAATTACCGCCATCATGGGGCCGTCGGGGATTGGTAAAACAACCTTGTTGAAGCTTATCGGCGGGCAGTTACAGCCGCAAAGCGGCGAAATTCTGTTTGAGGGGAAGGATATCTGCCGGATGTCCGATGCGGAATTATACCGAACCCGTCAGCGCATGGGTATGCTGTTTCAATCGGGGGCGTTGTTTACCGATATTTCCACCTTTGATAATGTGGCTTTTCCGATTCGTGAGCATACCAAATTACCGGAAAGCCTGATTCGCCAGATTGTATTAATGAAACTGGAATCGGTCGGTTTACGCGGTGCGGCGGATTTAATGCCGGCAGAGTTGTCCGGCGGTATGGCAAGAAGGGTGGCACTAGCCCGAACCATTGCTTTGGATCCGGAACTTATTATGTATGATGAGCCCTTTACCGGGCAGGATCCCATTAGTATGGGGGTTATCATCAGTTTGATTAAACGCCTGAATCAGGCATTAGGGTTGACTTCTATCGTGGTGTCGCACGATGTGCAGGAAGTGTTAAGTATTGCCGATTACGCCTATATTATCGCCGATAAACGGGTTATCGCCGAAGGGACGGCTCAGCAGTTGCTGCAGAGTGAAGACCCGCAGGTGATCCAATTCCTGCAGGGGAAAGAAGACGGCCCGGTAAGTTTTCATTATCCGGCACAGGATTACGCAAAGGAATTATTCGGATGATAACAACATTGATTTCCGCTTTGGGCGCTTGGCTAATAGCCTCGGTTCGTTCTGTCGGACGAGCCGCTATCATGCTGTTTGGCGCCTTAATCGGCAGGCCGCAATGGCGTAAGCATTTCCCCTTATTGATTAAGCAGCTGTATGTGTTGGGGGTACAGTCTTTGCTAATCGTGATGTTGTCCGGTTTATTTATCGGTATGGTTATAGGTTTGCAAGGCTATGTGATTCTGGTTGATTTTGCCGCCGAAACCAGCTTGGGGCAACTGGTCGCCTTATCTTTATTGCGCGAGCTCGGGCCTGTGGTTACGGCGCTGTTGTTTGCCGGACGGGCGGGTTCCGCTTTAACTGCGGAAATCGGCTTGATGAAAGCCACCGAACAGCTGTCCAGCCTGGAGATGATGGCGGTTAATCCTTTACGTCGGGTGATTGCGCCGCGCTTTTGGGCCGGTGTAATTTCCATGCCGATACTGGCGGTTCTTTTTACCGCCATAGGTATCTGGGGAGGCCAACTTATCGGTGTGGATTGGAAAGGCGTAGACAGCGGCAGCTTTTGGTCGGTGATGCAAAACGCCGTAGATACGAAAGACCTGCTGAACGGCTTTATTAAAAGCCTATGTTTTGCTTTTGCCGTGGTTTGGATAGCCTTATTTAACGGTTATGATTGTATTCCCACTTCGGAGGGTATCAGCCGAGCCACTACGAAAACCGTGGTGAACGCTTCCTTAACGGTACTGGGACTGGATTTTATTCTGACCGCTATTATGTTCGGTGCGGGCTAATTCCTGCACACTAGAAGAACGGAAAAGAGCGGTTGATTTTAGGTGAGTTTTTTATGCGACAAACGATTAAATATGAATTTTGGGTAGGGCTGTTTTTATTATTAGGTATTGCCGCCTTGGTCTTTATGGGGCTAAAGGTAGCCGATGTACAGGGATTCAGCGAAACGAAATCCTATAAGGTTTATGCAACTTTTGATAATATCGGCGGACTAAAAGTACGTGCACCGGTAAAAGTGGGGGGCGTAGTTGTCGGGCGGGTAACGGATATTTCGTTGGACGAAAAAAGCTATCTGCCGCAGGTAACCCTCGCCATTAACGAAGAATATCATCAAATTCCGGATAACAGTTCCTTATCCATTAAAACCTCGGGATTACTGGGTGAGCAGTATATCGCCCTGAGTATCGGTTTTGATGACGGCGAAACGCCGATGTTAAAAGAAGGAAGCCGGGTGGCGGATACTAAATCCGCGCTGGTACTGGAAGATTTGATCGGCCAGTTCCTCTACGGCGATAAAGATAAAACTGCATCCGGCGCAGAAAAAGCGGCGGAATAAGCAATAAGAACAATTTAGCGAAGGAGAAATTTATGTCTAAATTCAGCATAAGAAACTGGCTGGCAAAACTGTTGCTGGTAATGACCGCGCTTTTTGCCGCCCAAAGTCTGATGGCGGCGGACAGCCCTTATACATTGACTCAACAGGCGGCAGATAAATTATTCGGCGATATGAAAGCCAACCAGGCAAAAATTAAACAGACGCCCGATTATCTGAGAACCTTAGTACGCCAGGATCTGATGCCTTATGTTCATGTAAACTACGCCGGTTCTTTAGTATTGGGTAAATCTTTTAGCGCCACGACGGCGGAGCAGCGGCAGAAATTTTTCGCCGCATTCGATAAATTTATCGAGCAGGCCTATGCACAGGCGCTGACCCTGTACAGCGATCAGGAAATTCAGGTGCAGAAAGAGCAGCTGAACGGTGATAGCCAGGCCACGGTCAGAGTCAGATTAATTCAGAAAAACGGCCAGCCGCCGTTGAATCTTAACTTCCAATGGCGTAAAAACAGTAAAACCGGTCAGTGGCAGGTATATGATATGGTGGCCGAAGGGGTCAGCATGGTGGAAACCAAAAAACAGGAATGGGGAGCATTGTTGCGTAAAGAAGGTATCGATGCGTTGACCGCCCGTGTGGAAAAAGCGGCGTCAGTGCCGGTAACTTTCGGCAAATAATCCATGAATAAAGCGACAGATTTAACATGGTCGATAACCTCGAAGAATGATAAAATAGCTTTCGGTTTGAAAGGCGAACTGACCAGAAATACGTTGCTGCCCTTGTGGCGGCAACGTTCTTCTTTATTTGCTCGGATAAGGGAGGGCGAGCAGGACGTTTACTGCGATCTGTCCGCTTTATCGGGGTTGGATTCCGCCGGTTTCGCCTTATTCTGCGATATTCTCGCCGAATGTCGCAGCAGATTAGCGCCGCAATATAAATTACAGCTTGAAAACATTCCTTCTCAGCTGCTGACATTGGCGGAACTTTATGATCTGAAGGATTGGCTGCAAGCCTTTATTAAAGAAGGCCATATATAGGTATCGTCCTAGCGTAATCTCATGGGAACTTAAATGGAACTGCAAGAAATCGAACGAATTTTAAAACAGGCATTAAATGCCGACGAAGTTTATGTACAGGGTGAAAACGCCCATTATGGTGTGATTGTCGTTAGCGACGAGATTGCCGCATTATCTAAAGTCAAACAGCAGCAAGCGATTTATGCGCCCTTAATGGCGCATTTTGCCAGCGGTGAAATTCATGCACTGACCATTAAAACCTTCAGTGTTGAAAAATGGAAACGCGAGCGTATGCTGAATATGACGCATTAAAAAAACAGGGTAAAAAAATGGAAAAATTTCGTGTTTACGGGCAATCCCGTTTAAAAGGAACGGTGAATATCTCCGGAGCCAAAAACGCAGCGCTACCGATTCTGTTTGCCGCCATTTTGGCCGAGCAACCAGTCAAGCTAACCAATGTGCCTGCACTGAAAGATATTGACACCACCTTGGAAATTCTACGCCGCCTGGGGGTTAAGGTGATGCGTGATGAAGAAGGTGCCGTGCATCTGGACGCATCAAAAATCGATCATTTTGTCGCACCTTATGAGTTGGTAAAAACCATGCGCGCCTCCATTTGGGCGCTGGCTCCTCTCGTCGCCCGTTTTAATCAGGGACAGGTTTCATTGCCGGGCGGTTGTTCCATCGGCGCCCGTCCGGTGGATCTGCATATTAGCGGACTGGAGCGCCTGGGGGCGGAAATCAGTTTGGAAGACGGATATGTGAAGGCCTTTGTGAACGGACGTTTGACCGGTACCCGTATCGTTATGGAAAAAGTGAGCGTGGGGGCTACCTTATCCATCATGATTGCCGCTACTCTGGCAAAAGGTACAACGGTTATCGAAAATGCGGCGCGCGAACCGGAAATTACCGATACTGCGCTGTTCCTAAATAAAATGGGAGCGAAAATCGAAGGTGCGGGTACGGATACCATCAGTATCGAAGGGGTGGAACATCTGAGCGGTTGTGAACATAATATCGTTCCGGACCGAATTGAAACCGGTACTTTCTTAGTCGCCGCAGCGATTTCAGGCGGCAGAATTGTGTGCCGCAATACCAAAGCTCATACTCTGGATGCGGTAATTGATAAATTACGTGAGGCCGGGGCGCAGATTGATATTGAGGAAGACAGCATTACGCTGGATATGTTCGGTAATCGTCCGAAGGCGGTAAATATTCGTACCGCACCTTATCCGGGTTTTCCTACCGATATGCAGGCTCAGTTTACCCTGTTGAATATGGTTGCCGAGGGTACCAGTATAATTACCGAAACCATCTTCGAAAACCGTTTTATGCACATTCCGGAGTTGATCCGTATGGGCGGTAAGGCGGAAATCGAAGGCAATACCGCTATTTGCCACGGTACCGCTCGCTTATCCGGTGCGGAAGTGATGGCGACGGATTTGCGTGCTTCGGTCAGTCTGGTGTTGGCGGGCTGTATCGCCAGCGGAGAAACCGTTGTAGATCGTATTTATCATATTGATCGCGGTTATGAGCAGATCGAAGAAAAACTGCGGGCTTTAGGCGCTCGGATCGAACGTTTTTCCGATACGGTGGAATAGCCTATTACCGAGAAACAAAAATCCACTGTCGGCAGTGGATTTTTTTATGTCTGCTGTTGGCGGCAGACTATTATCGAGGGATTAGCGGTGCTTTTCTAAGGATAGGATTTGATGCGCCATGCGTGCAGTAAATAGCTGATCATGAGAGGCGATTAGCATAGGTAAATGGAGCTCGATTAAAAGAGCGGTCATTTTTTCGATATTTTTACTGTCCAGCCCGTTTGTGGGTTCGTCCAGAAAAAGTGCGGAGGGGTTCATGGCCAGTACGCCGGCCAGCGCAGTAAAGTTTTTTTCGCCGCCCGACAGCAGATTTACCGGGCGGTTTTTTAAATGCGCGATATCCAGAGCTTCCACTGCTTTTAGCGCGGCGGCATAGGCCTCTGTTTGGCTTAATCCCAGATTGAGGGGACCAAAAGCGACATCGTCCAATACTGTCGGGCCGAACAGTTGATCTTCAGGGTTCTGAAAGCAGAGGCCGATTTTGCCGCGAAAAGGGCTGAAATCCACTTCACTTTTGCAAGGCGTACCGAATAATAGAATTTCTCCGTGCTGAAAAGGGACGAATCCGAGTAAGCAATGCAGCAAAGTAGATTTTCCGCAGCCGATTTCGCCCTGTAAAAACAGGCGTTGGTCGGATTCCAAGCGAAAGCTCAGATTCTCAATAATTGGTCGTCCGTTGAGGGCGATGCTGAGTTCCTTAACCTTTAATATATTCATTGATAGCCAATCCAGATAATCAGTAAAACGGCGGTCAGCACTTCAAAATATTTGCGCAGGGGTGCAGCAGCTACCTTATGTTCCGACTCGAAACGAAAAGCTCGCGCCTTTAATGCCATTTCGCTTTTTTCGATGCGAATAAAAGCATGAATCAGCAACAGGGCCACTCTCTGCGCACTGATACGGAATGTATGTCGGTTAAAACCCGGTCGGTACCCCCGTGCGCGCATGGCGGTTAGTATTTTGCGATTGGTATCGCCAAGTAGGGCAATATAGCGGACGGTTAGAATAAACAAGCGAATCAGTTTATGCGGCAGCGGTAAACGGGCAATAGCTTGTACCAACAGCGTATCGTTAATATCCAGCAGAAATAGCCATACGCTGAATAAAATCAGATTCATGCGCAGACAAATCAGAAGCGCGGTTTGCATACCGGGTTCGTTGATGGTTATGCCCTGCGGACCGATTTTCCAGCTTAGGGTCAGCCAGATCAATAGGCTGAAACTGTTTAGGGACAGCCAGCGCCGAAAATAATCGGCCCGATTTTTGCCGCGACGCTGGAGAATCAGCCCCAGTAACAGGAGGAAAAACAGGTTAAGTCCCGCTAACAGGCCGCTATGTTGGAGCGCACTGATTAGCAGACCGAAGGTAAAGGCGTAGATCAGACGCAGGTGGGGTTGCCATAAGCGATTCATACAGAGGTTTCCGGTTGCGGGCGTAACAAAATATGCGGGTACATTTTTGCCAAGGTAACTATTACCGCGCTGCTGATCAGTGCATCTACAATAAATACCGGTAAATGGGAAATCAGCAACAAAAAGATTAAATCATAGTAATCCTTGCCACCGTCGAAAGCGAGTAGCGCCGAAGCCAGTAAGGCCGCGCCTCCGACCCCGATAATTCCGGCCAAAGCACCGATTAGCGCCAGTTTTGCCTTGGCATTCCCTCCGTGCAAAGCTCGACCTAATAAATAATGGACCAGTACCGCCGGTAGCGCCATAATGCATAGATTAACTCCGAGTACGGCAAATCCCCCGAAGGAGAAAAATAACACCTGCAGCAATAAAGCGATCAGAAAGGCCGGAAAGACGGACCAACCGAGAAATAAGCCGGCCATACCGTTTAAAATCAGATGTACGCTGCCGATGCCTACCGGAATATGAATGGTACCGGCAACGAAAAAGGCGGCGGCAAATAGTGCGGTTAAGGGCAGGCGTGCATATTCGGTTTTACGCAGACCGATGCTAAGCCCGATTATCGCCGTAACGGCACCGATAATTAATGTCTGGCTGTGCAATACGCCTTCGGATAAATGCATATTATGATTTTTCCTGTTTTTTCCGTCCGGCCTTTAAGCCGAAAAGTAACCCGGCAATACCGACGATATAGCCGATACCGCCCAGAATATCGCGCAGGTAAATTTTATCTTTCAGATGATTAATATCTTCCCGCAGTAACAGCAATTCATTGCCGCGGTTGCTGTCCGCCGCTTCGATTTTCTCGGCAACGGTGGTGGCGCGATGGCCCTCGGCTCCTTCGATAACCACTTCAAATACGGCATCACCCTGAACCGGTAGGCGAAATTCGCCTTTTTCATCGGTTTTTCCGAATACCGCAGGCTCTTTTTCGCCGCGGCGATAGGCTTCGATATAGGTTTCCCGCGCCGGTGTCATATCGGAATAATAGGATTTTCCGCTGATTTGCCGTCCGTCGTATTGGGCGAATAAATACAGACTGTGAGCTGCGACGCCCTGACTGAATAAGCAAAGTGCGGTTAAAAAAAGACTTTTTTTCATTAGTTCAGCTCAAAGCTCAGTAAATATTCGATGCTGCGGACGTCGTAATCCGGATTGTTGCTGACTTTTTGCTTGAATTCGGCCCAGACTTTATTCGCACCTTGGGTCGGAGTAAATTCGGCAATGCCTTTTTCATCACTTAGATTAAAGGCTTGATCTTCACCCAGTCCCACTTTAATTCCCTGAACCGGTTTGCCGTTTTGCAAAACCAGAATGGATAATGGTTTGCCGACCTGCGGCTGAGATTGAGGAATCAATTCGAAGGCCGTACCCTGAGTTTTAAAGGCCTGCTCGTCCCATTTTAAAATGGCTTTTCCCATTTTTACCGGGTTGGTGCTTTCTAGCGCGGTGGGTTCTTGCGCTTTGGTTTTTTCTACGTATTTACCGCTCGGCAATTTAGACCAGACGCCGTTGTCGAATTCAATCAATACCAGCGAATTATTATTCGCATTGAAATAAGCCTCTCCGTTTTTAAAATTGTAGTTGGCTGCCGTGTTTTCGCCTTTATGGCTGATCAACTGCACGGATTTCAGTTTGCTCGCTGCATAGGTTTCCGTTTCGGTATGACCGAATTTAACCACATAATGTTGATTTTCACCTGCTACCGGTTCTACCCAGACATTATGAGCATGGGCGGAAAAGCTGAAAAGAGCGGTTAAAATCAGGCAAGTTTTTTTATTGAACATGGGATTTCCTTACATCAGATGAAAAGATATCGGCATGATAAAACCTGAAGTTACTTTAGGGGCAAGAAAAATAATCAAAAAAAATCAGCGGAAAAACATTTTTTTAACCCAGATCAATTTTGTTAGACTATTGCGTGATTTTTACCGCACTCGGCTTAGCTTCGCTGGCCAAAAATAGCGCTACCGATTCGAACCATGGTTGAACCGCAGCGGATGGCGGTCGCCATATCGTCGCTCATACCCATGGAAAGCGTATCGATATTTTGTGTCGGATAAGCCTGTTGCAGGCGCTGGAATAATTTCGCCATAGCATCAAATGCGGCGATTTGCATATGCTGATCCCGAGTTGCGGCGGGTATTGCCATTAAACCGCGTAAACAGAGATTCGGCATTGTAACTATATGTTGCGCCAAGCTAAGCATTTGGCTCGGCGGAATTCCCGACTTTGAGGATTCATCGCTGATATTAATCTGGATCAGAACATTTAGCGGCGCTTTATGAGGCGGGCGTTGTTCGTTTAGACGGGAGGCAATTTTTACCCGATCCAGGGTTTGCATCCAGTCGAAATGCTCGGCGACCGCCCGGGTTTTATTGGATTGCAGCGGCCCGATAAAATGCCATTGGGGGCGGATTCCCAGCTGTTGTAGCGCAAGAATTTTTTCTACCCCTTCTTGTACGTAATTTTCGCCGAAGGCGGTTTGCCCTTGCTGATAGGCGGCCAGAATCGCTTCTATGGGCTTGGTTTTGGAAACCGCCAGTAATTTGACCGCACTTTTTTCTCTGTCGGCCAGGCGACAGTTTTCTTCGATTAATAGGTTTATACGGTTAAGATTTTCTGCAACTGACATTTTTTTCTTTTGTTTTCTTTGGGGGCTGATTAAATCAATGGCGCTATTTTACATCAATCAATGATTATTTTATAAAAACTTTGCTTTTTTGTTTTATTTTTTTATTTTCCGTTTGACAACTTTTGAAATTTTCGGTATTTGTTACACATTCGTTTTTAAAACTGAAAAAATTATGCAAAGCAGCACTATTATTACCACCGCTATTATGATGACCATTACGATGATGATTAATGGGGCGGGTTAGTGCAGCATAAATAAACGTAATAAAACCCGCATTTATCCGAATGCGGGTTTTTTTATCGAATTTTTACTATTCACAACATAATACAATAAATCGGAGAACAATATGCGAGTACTTAAATTTGGCGGCACTTCTTTAGCCAATCCCGAACGCTTTCTGCAAGCGGCAGGTCTGATAGAGCAATCTCATCGGCTGGAACAGTCCGCTGGGGTATTATCCGCCCCGGCCAAAATAACCAATCACCTTGTCGCCCTTTCCGAAAAAGCCTGCTTAAATCAAAATACCGATTCCCACTTCAGCGAAGCCCTTGAGATTTTTTACAATATCATTAACGGATTACATGCTAAAAACGCTAAATTTGATTTGGCAGGTACAAAGGCCTTAATTGATGCCGAATTTAACCAGATTGCCGGTTTGTTGGCGGATATTCGCGCCCAGGGAAAACTGGAAGACCGAGTAAAAGCCAGCATTGATTGCCGCGGGGAGAAACTATCCATTGCGATGATGAAAGCTTGGTTTGAAGCATGCGGTTACGAGGTGAGCTTAATTAATCCGGTTGAAATGCTGCTGGCGCGCGGCAGCTATCTGGAATCATCCGTGGATATTGCTAAATCAAGCGAACGCATCTCCGCACTGAGTATTCCGCGGGAGAATATTGTGTTGATGGCAGGTTTTACCGCTGGTAACGAACAGGGGGAACTGGTGCTGTTGGGACGTAACGGCTCGGATTATTCGGCGGCCTGTTTGGCGGCCTGTTTAAATGCCAGCGTCTGTGAAATCTGGACCGATGTGGACGGCGTATTTACCTGTGATCCTCGTTTAGTGGCAGATGCCCGTCTGTTGCCTAGTCTGTCTTATCGCGAAGCCATGGAGTTGTCTTATTTCGGTGCCAAAGTAATTCATCCTCGTACTATCGGCCCTTTGGTTCAGCCCGGTATTCCCTGCTTGATCAAAAACACGGCGAACCCGGCCGCCCCCGGTTCTGTGATTGACGGTCAGGTACAGGAAGGCGAATTAGAGGTGAAAGGGATCACCAATCTGGATAATGTTTGTATGTTTAATGTGTCCGGGCCGGGTATGCAGGGTATGGTAGGTATGGCGGCAAGGGTGTTTTCTACCATGTCGAATGCCGGCGTATCGGTCATTTTAATTACACAGTCTTCTTCCGAATACAGTATTAGTTTTTGTGTGCCGACCAAGTTGGCGGATAAGGCCAGAAAAGCACTGGAAAGCGAGTTTGCTAAAGAACTGGCGGAGGAATTGTTGGAGCCGATCGAGGTTATCGCCGATCTTTCCATTATTTCCGTGGTCGGAGACGGAATGCGACAGGCGAAGGGTATTGCTGCGCGTTTCTTCTCGGCCTTGGCACAGGCAAATATCAGCATTGTGGCTATTGCTCAGGGCTCGTCCGAACGTTCCATTTCTGCCGTAGTGGCGCAGAATAAAGCGATTGAAGCGGTTAGAGCGACCCATCAGCGTTTATTCAATAATAAGAAAGTCGTAGATATGTTTTTGGTGGGGGTCGGCGGCGTCGGCGCAGAATTAATCGAGCAGATTAAGCATCAGAAAAATTATCTGGCGAAAAAAGATATTGAAATACGAGTTTGCGCCTTGGCAAATTCAAATAAGATGTTATTGAATGAAAACGGTTTGGAGCTGGAAAACTGGAAGGAGGATTTGGAAAATGCCACTCAGCCTTCCGATTTTGATGTATTGCTTTCCTTTATTAAGCTGCATCATGTGGTAAATCCGGTATTTGTAGACTGTACTTCGGCGGAGAGCGTTTCCGGTTTATATGCTCGTGCGCTGAACGAAGGATTCCATGTGGTAACCCCGAATAAGAAGGCCAATACGCGCGAAATGCAGTATTATAACGAACTGCGTGAGAATGCACTGAAAAACCAGCGTAAGTTTTTGTATGATACGAATGTAGGCGCCGGTTTGCCGGTTATTGAAAATTTACAAAATTTACTTGCCGCCGGCGATGATGTGTTACGTTTTTCCGGGATTCTGTCCGGTTCGCTATCCTTTATTTTCGGCAAACTGGAAGAAGGGTTTTCTATTTCGGAAGCCACTGCGCTGGCGCGTGAAAAAGGGTTTACCGAACCGGATCCGCGCGAAGATTTATCCGGCCAGGATGTTGCCCGCAAATTATTGATTTTGGCGCGTGAAACCGGTTTATCGCTTGAGCTGGAAGAGGTTGAGGTGGAAAGTGTATTGCCTGCGGGTTTTGCCGAGGGTAAAAGTATTGCGGAATTTATGACGCTGCTACCGTCCTTGGACGAAGCTTTCCGTTTGCGTATTGAGAAAGCTAAATCTCAGGGTAAGGTTTTACGCTATGTAGGGCAAATAGAAGAAGGTAAATGTAAGGTATCCATCGTTGAAGTAGATGAAGATGATCCGCTGTATAAGGTGAAAAACGGGGAAAACGCGCTGGCATTTTATACCCGTTATTATCAGCCGATTCCGTTACTGCTACGTGGCTACGGCGCCGGTAATGCGGTTACGGCGGCAGGTATTTTTGCGGATATTTTACGTACTCTGGAAAATTAATGGGATCAGCCATGTTAAGAATATATGCACCGGCCTCTAGCGCCAATATCAGTGTAGGCTTTGATACTTTGGGGGCGGCAGTTTCCCCCATTGACGGTTCATTACTGGGCGATGTGGTTCAGATTGAAGCGATTAACAGCGGCTTTGAGTTGGAAAGCGCCGGTTATTTTGTACGTAAATTACCGAAAGAACCGCAAAAAAATATTGTTTATCAGGCTTATGTATTATTCAGCGAACGCTTGAAACTGCGTGGTGTGAAAGTGAAAGGGCTGCGTCTGACCTTGGAGAAAAATATGCCGATCGGTTCCGGATTAGGTTCCAGCGCCTGCTCCATTGTTGCCGCATTAACGGCACTGAATACTTTTCATCAGGAACCCTTTTCCAAAATGGAGCTACTGGAAATGATGGGCGAGCTGGAAGGACGAATTTCCGGTTCCATTCATTATGATAACGTGGCTCCCTGCTATTTGGGCGGCGTACAGTTGATGGTGCAATCTCTGGGCAATATCAGCCAGCGTTTACCGTTTTTTGATAATTGGTATTGGGTGTTGGCTTATCCGGGAATAGAAGTATCTACTGCTGAAGCTCGAGCAATTCTGCCTAAAACCTATACTCGGCAGGATGTTATTGCGCAGGGACGTCATCTGGGCAGTTTTGTCCATGCTTGCCATACCGCACAGGAAGCATTGGCGGCTTATATGATGAAAGATGTGGTGGCGGAGCCTTATCGAGAAGCTCTGCTGCCGAATTTCGCCGAAGTTAAACAGGCGGTGCGTGATCTCGGCGCACTGGCAAGCGGTATTTCCGGCTCCGGTCCGACCATGTTCTCCATCGCACCGGATTTAATTACCGCGACTAAGTTAAGTACTTATCTGGAAAACCATTATTTACAGAACAATGAAGGTTTCGTGCATATCTGTAAAGTGGATAATCAGGGAGCGCGGGAATTAGGCTAATTTTTTGACATAACAGGATACAGAATGAATTTATACAACATCAAACACCCGGAAGAACAAGTAAATTTTGCCCAGGCGGTACGGCAGGGGCTGGGTAAGGACCAAGGATTATTCTTCCCGCAAAATATACCGCAGTTTTCCGCTGCGGAGATTGAACATTTACTGGCATTACCCTTAGTTGAACGCAGTCAGAAAATTCTGGGGGCGCTAATAGGTACGGAGATTCCTGCGGAAACACTAAATACAATGGTAGAAAAAGCTTTCAGCTTTCCTGCTCCGGTGGTAAAAGCGGAAGCGGGGATTTATGCGCTGGAGCTGTTCCACGGCCCGACTCTGGCATTTAAAGATTTTGGCGGTCGCTTTATGGCACAGGCTTTAGCAGCGGTGCGCGGTAAGGGTAAAATTACGATTTTGACTGCAACCTCCGGCGATACCGGCGCAGCGGTGGCTCATGCTTTCTATGGCTTGGAAAATATTGATGTAGTGATTTTATATCCTCAGGGTAAAATTAGCCCGTTGCAGGAAAAACTGTTTTGTACCCTTGGTGGAAATATTCGCACCCTTGCGATCAAAGGGGACTTCGATGCCTGTCAGGCTTTGGTTAAACAAGCCTTTGATGATGAGGAATTACGCCGTAGCATAGGGTTGAATTCTGCAAATTCTATCAATATCAGCCGCTTGCTGGCACAGGTTTGTTATTATTTTGAAGCTGCGGCACAATTGGAAAAGACCGAACGTGAAAATTTAGTGGTATCCGTACCGAGTGGGAACTTCGGCAATCTGACCGCCGGCCTAATCGCTAAATCTTTAGGTTTACCGATAAAACGCTTTATTGCAGCGACGAATGCCAATGATACGGTACCGCGCTATTTAAACGGCGGAGAATGGTCGCCGCAGGCAACGGTAGCTACATTGTCTAATGCTATGGATGTCAGTCGGCCGAATAACTGGCCGCGTGTGGAAGAATTGTTTAAACGTAACCGCTGGCCTCTGAGCGATTTACATTCCGCAGCTGTTAGCGATGAACAAACGGAACAAACGTTACGTTCTATGTATGCACTCGGTTATCTCTGCGAACCCCATGGTGCCGTGGCATACCGGGTGTTGAAACAGGATCTGCAAGCGGGGGAAACCGGTTTATTCCTATGTACCGCCCATCCGGCCAAATTTAAAGAAAGCGTGGAAGGAATTCTGAATATTGAATTACCGCTACCGCAAGCATTGGCCGAGCATGCCCGTCGACCGTTATTATCCGAGGTTATGGAAAATGATTTTAGCCTATTGCGTGGGTATTTGTTGGGTATAGACTAATACCGCGAATTCTATGTATAAAAATAATAAGCCTGAATCTACAATTCAGGCTTATTATTTTATCGCTTTATATGAGGCGGATGGCTGTATTCTTGCGGGGATAATTTTGGAGTATGCCCTCGTTTTCTTCTTCGGCGCTAGTCTAGATAAGGCGTTTAAAAATTTTTTGATAAAAAATATATTATTTTTCTAATTTTGATTAGCGTTATATTTTTAATATTAGCGGCGTGAAAATGCTAACTTATTAATAATAAAGTATGTTTTTTGTGATTTGATTATGTTTGAATTATTTTGATAATAGTTATTATTTATATTTGTTGTTTTTGGGATGAGATAAATATAATTGTATTTAGCGTCGGTTCTGATTAGAATGACCGATAGTTTTAAGCGAGTGATGTCGGTTCTCAGGCTCGCTTTGTTTTTATACGCCTTTTGTGGATAATTTGCACTGAGAACGTGAAATAAGCATTTATATTATGATGATAAGAAAAAACAGCATAATAAGACATCTATCCTATAAACCCTTACTGGCGTTTAATGACTTATTTTGGATATTTTTTTCTTTTATCATCGCTCTGTGGTTATTGGGTTCTGAAGAGAGCATCCTCGAATTATATTTGCCTTATACCCAGTTGGATCAACGTTTTTTTATTCATGCGTTTATCGCTTTTGTCGGCGTCTTATGGTTCTGGGTGAGGCTGCGGCATTACACTTATCGTAAACCCTTCTGGTTTGAATTGAAGGAAATCATCCGTACTCTGGCTATTCTCGCTATTGTTGAACTGTCAATAATTGCTTTTGCAAAATTGTATTTTTCCCGCTATTTATGGATTTCTGCTTGGAGTATTGCACTAATATTGGTACCCTGCGGGCGCTTTTTGTTGAAGTGGTTTTTGCTGAAAATTAAAGTATATTCGCGCAGCACAATAATTATCGGCGGCGGGCCAAACGCTTTAGATGCTTACCGGGCACTTACGGAAGAGCGTTATTTGGGCTTGGATATCCGTTTTTTTATCACTTCAGAAAAGCATTCTGAAGTTTCTTGCTTGCATATTCCCATATTAAATTCAAATAGAAAATATGCGTTAGATTTGCTTTCTAAGCGTAATATTCAATTTATTATTGCCTTAGAAGAAGATGAAATAGAAGAACGGGATAAGTGGTTAAGATTTTTTTCTAAAAGAAATTATCGCTTCGTATCTATTATCCCCAGCTTACGCGGCTTGCCCTTATACGGGACGGATATGTCCTTTCTATTCAGCCATGATTTGATTTTACTCAGGGTAAAGAATAATCTTGCTAAACGTACTTCCCGGGCGGTAAAACGAATTTTTGATATTAGCGGCGCTATATGCCTTATAGTATTGCTTTCTCCTTTATTGCTTACCTTATATGTATTGATTGGCAGAGATGGCGGTCATGCTATTTATGGACATAAGAGAATTGGAAAAAACGGAAAACCTTTTAAGTGTTTCAAATTCCGTTCAATGGTACTCAATGCGGAAGAGGTTTTACATAGATTGCTGGAGGCTGATCCTAAGGCTAAAGAAGAATGGGAAAAAGATTTTAAATTAAAGCAAGATCCCAGAATCACCCGATTGGGGCATTTGTTACGTAAAACCAGTCTAGATGAGCTTCCGCAATTATTTAACGTAATTAAGGGAGATATGAGTTTAGTCGGACCGAGGCCTATCGTTGAAGAGGAATTAGAACGTTATTGTGGTGATGTAGAATATTATTTGATGACGCGGCCGGGAATGACAGGATTATGGCAAGTGAGCGGACGTAATAATGTAGATTATGAAAGCAGGGTATATTTTGATGCCTGGTATGTTAAAAACTGGTCGCTCTGGACAGATATCGTGATTCTATGTAAGACGGTGAATGTGGTATTAAAACGTTACGGTGCTTATTAGAAAATGAAGGTGTTAATTACCGGTGGTGCGGGTTTTATCGGTTCTGCCGTCATTCGCTATATAATCAATCATACTCAGGCTCAGGTCATTAATATTGACAAATTAACCTATGCCGGAAATTTAGATGCATTGCAATCGGTTTCACAGCATCCGCGTTATAAATTTGAACAGATTGATATTTGTGATCAACAGGCACTCAATAGGGTATTTGCACAATATTGTCCCGATGCAGTGATGCATTTGGCGGCAGAAAGTCATGTGGATCGGTCGATAGATAATGCGGCGGAGTTTATTTATACCAATATTGTCGGCACTTACAATTTACTTGAGGTTGTGCGTAAATACTGGAACGGGCTCGGTGGAAAAAAGAAAGAAAGATTCCGTTTCCATCACGTTTCGACCGATGAAGTATATGGTGATTTTGGAGAGGGTAAAGAACTTTGCTGTGAAAAAACACCATATATGCCAAGTAGCCCGTATTCAGCTTCTAAAGCTTCTTCCGATCATCTCGTGCGCGCTTGGCATAGGACTTATGGGTTGCCTATTATAATAACGAATAGTACTAATACTTACGGCCCCTTTCAGCATTCAGAAAAATTTATTCCGGTGATTATTTTAAATGCGGCAATCGGAAAAAAAATTCCGGTTTATGGGGATGGAATGCAATGCCGAGATTGGCTTTATGTTGAAGATCATGCGAAAGCCTTATATAAAGTGCTTATTGAAGGAAGAATTGGTGAAAGCTATAATATCGGCGCCCATAATGAAAAAAACAATCTTGATGTAGTAAAAGAAATTTGCCGTGTTATGGAAGTACTATTGCCAAATAAGCCCAGGGGAATAGATAAATATACGGATTTGATTACTTTTATAACAGATCGACCGGGACACGATAGACGCTATGCTATAGATGCGAGTAAAATATGCCATGAGCTCGGGTGGATGCCCGAAATAACTTTTGAGTCCGGCATACTTGCCACGGTTAGCTGGTATCTTAACAATAAGTGAAATAAAGTATTTATCGGATAATATTTTATTGAAATTTTAAGTAATATGTGACAAGGATGAACGGAATGAAAAATACTAAACCAATTTAATAAAATTTAGAGATTTTAAAATGTTAGGAAAACTAAAACGTTTTTTAGCCTTTGATGAGTTACTTAAGCAATTAATTATTCGTGATATTAAATTAAAATATCGACGTAGCTATCTAGGTTATTTATGGAGTATTCTGAACCCTCTAATGTTAATGGCTGTATTAGTCGTTGTCTTTTCTAATTTATTCCGCTTTGATATTCCGAATTTTCCCCTCTATCTAATTTCAGGTCAGGTTATCTTTAACTTTATGGTTGAAGCTACCAATATGTCTGTAGGTTCCATTATAGGTAATAGTGCATTACTTAAAAAAACCTATGTTCCTAAATATATTTTTACTTTATCTAAAGTCGGAAGTTCTTTAGTTAACTTATTATTCTCATTAGGCGCTTTGGTATTGGTAATGATTTTTACTGGTGCGGAGTTTTCATGGAATTTACTGTTTTTTCCCTTTGTGCTGTTACAGGTTTTTATTTTCAGTATGGGAATAGGATTATTCTTGGCCGCCGCTACGGTTTTCTTTCGTGATATTCAATATCTGTGGGGGGTGTTTGTTTCCATGTGGATGTATTTAACACCATTATTTTATCCGGTTTCTATTATTCCTGAAGAATATCAACAACTTTATAAAAGCGCCAATCCCATGTACTGGTATATAGAACAATTTAGAGATATGGTTCAGTATGCAAAATTTCCTGATATTAATTCAATTTTTATGGGAACGCTACTTGCTATAGTTATTCTCGCCCTTGGTGCTTGGTACTTTAATAAAAAACAGGATGAATTTATTTTATACATATGATGGATAGCAATATTGTAATAAAAGTAACTGACGCTACCGTACGTTTTAACAAGGCGACGGAAAGCTATAACGGTTTGAAAGAATACGTTATAAAAATGCTAAAAGGCGAATTAATGTTCCAAGAATTTTTAGCATTAAAAGACGTAAATCTAGAAATTCGTAAAGGCGAATCCTGGGGTTTAATTGGAACCAATGGTTCCGGAAAATCCACATTACTTAAATTAATTTGCGGTATTTTAAAGCCTTATAAAGGAAGAGTAGAGGTAAAAGGATCAATTGCTCCTTTAATTGAATTGGGGGCCGGCTTCGATCCGGAATTGACCGCTAGAGAAAATATTTATCTCAATGGCGCTGTATTAGGGCATAAAAAAGCTTTTATGCAGCAGCATTTTAATGAAATTATTGAATTTGCTGAATTAGAGGAGTTTATTGACGTTCCATTAAAAAATTTCTCATCGGGCATGGCGGCACGTCTGGGATTTGCGATTGCAACAATTGTAAAACCGGATATTTTAATTGTTGATGAAGTGCTTGCTGTTGGCGATGCGGCATTTCAGGAAAAATGTAAAAAAAGGATGGAAAAAATGCTAGAAGGGGGAACTACATTACTATTTGTTTCTCACTCTATCGAGCAAGTAAAAGAGCTTTGTAAAAATATAGTTTGGATTGATAAGGGAAATGTCAGAGCTTGCGGTAAGGCAGAAGATATAATTCCATTATATGATTAATATTTGTTTATGATTTATATATCTATACCTGTTCATGAAAAGCCTGAAGTTATTGCTGACCAGATGCATAACTTTAAAAAGTATTTTCCTGAAGCTAGAGTTATTTTACATCTATCTAAATGTGCTGAATTTTCAATATCGGAATTAGAGTTTTATTTAAATTCACAAGGGGTAGATAATGCTAAGGTTAACCCTATTCAATTTCAAACTAAGTGGGGAAGTATTATTCAAGCTCACTTAGAAAATATTCGATATATAATTACATTAGGAGATGCGGAAAAAATTATTTTTCACTCATCAAATGATATGTTTGTAAAAAAAGGTATTGTTGAATATATTAAAGATAAAAAATATCTTTTTCAAACGCGAAAATGTACTGCTGATTCATTATGGTGGGTGGCAAGAAGATCTGTTAAAGATGAAAATATATGGAAGTATTTTCAGGGAAGTATATATGCTTCACAAATAGAAGGTTCCATGTATAGTATGGAGTTATTAAAATCTCTTATTGATGAGATAGATTATCAAAGATTGAATTTAGGTGCAGAAATTTTTTATCCTCAAGAAGAAGTTATATTTTCTTCTTTTGCTTATAAAAAAGGTATAAAAGCAGATGGATTTCCTTATGTATATTCAGAAATTCATCAGTTTGATCGAATATTTTTCTACTATATACAAAAGTATAAGATTTTATTTAATTCGAATCTAATTATAACTAAATTTTTCAAAAGAGTCTTAGAGAAATTTTTAAAAAAATATTCAAACTATAGGATAAGTGTAGATATTATTAATGATATTATTTTTGATAGACCAGCGTTATCTAATACTTGTTATTTGAATGATGGTAATTCTCTGACTTGGAAAATTTATGAAGTTAGATGCTTATTTAGTGTAAAGAGAGTAGAACGAGAGTTATCAAACCTGATAAGGGAGTTTATAAGAAGACTGAGAGTGTAATTATACTAGATTTTTAATTTTATAAGATGTCTAAGGATTCCTTAACAATATTAAATATTTAAGAGTACTATAATTTATGAGAAGAGCAATAATAACCCCAACATTTCAACCACATTTCAAATTTGTAAAAAAATTTTTAGATAGCGCAATTGAATACCTTGTTGATCCTGAAAATGTTACATTTTTTTTCACAGTATCAGAATCTGATTTTGATAAAATTTCTGTCATTCTAGAACAATACAAAAGTAAATTAAAAATAGAAGTTATTGTTTTTGAAAGATTATTAGAAAGATTTAATTTGAAGTATTCAGATAAAAAACTATTATTTAAATACGGAAAATTTTCGTATCAAACATTAAAGAAATTTTATACTATGCTTTACATTGAGTATGATCAGATGCTAGTGCTAGATTCCGAGTCAATGTTTATTAGGAAGGTCCGAATAAGTAATTTATTTGACTTATTTTTCAATAATCCATTTATAACTATTTGTGAGCTTGATTATTTACCAAAAACAGGGTGGTTTAAGCAAAAAGTAATGGAGAATATATCTTTGGTTCTTAGCAAGGAGGCTTTTGATAATAAACTAGAAAAAACTGAAATGGTTAAAAAGTATGATAATATATGGCCATTGGAAAATTTCGTTTGGTTCTATGATAAAAATATTCTAAATGATATGTTCAATGATTTAGGGGATCCATTATCAGTCGTAGATTATATATATCAAAATGCACCTAGTGAAAATAGAGAGCAAGGATGTTTTGAAATTTGTTTATATCAAACTTATATTTATAAAAACAATAAAAAGTATAATTATTCTATTTTTAAAACTGGAGAAATATTGAATTCTTCTTTTGGTAATAATCCTAAATTATATGACAAATATGAGGAATTATATTATCGATTATGGCAAGGTGAATTTGGGATTCTCGAAATGGTAATGTGTTTATTAACAGAAAATAATACAAGAGAATTAGCAGAGAGTTTGAAAAAGTATAATTTTTCAATTATAAGGTGTGATTTTACTAACTTATCAAATTATAAATATCAGAAAGAATTTTTAGATATAGTGAAACCATCTATCCTAGCTGCATCTCAAGGGCACATTTGGGGGGTTAATAATAATTTACGTACTAAAATATGGAATTTATTAGTATTTAATAGTGCTTTTGCCAGATATATATATCGTGATCTTAAGAATATATTTAGACCATTTAAACCATTTTTCTATTGGCTACGTAGTTTTTACTATATAGGAAAACACTCATGCTTGTGGGCTTATCAGCTTGCAACTAACTTAAACATTTTAAAAAAATAATAGGATTTCTATGTTTATAATTCCAATGGCTGGATTGAGTTCTCGATTCTTTAAAGCTGGATATTCAAAGCCAAAATATCAACTAGACTTAAATGGTGAAAGTGTTTTCTCCTGGTCTGTGAAATCTTTCGAGAATTATTTTAAAACGGATAAATTTATATTTATTTATCGTGATGTGTATGAAACAAAGAACTTCTTAGAACAGGAGATAAAAAAACTTGGAATTTTAGATTATGAATTAGTATGTTTACCGGCAGAAACATTAGGACAAGCGGATACGGTTTATCAAGGTATTTCTCATTTAATCCAAGATGAAGAGATTTATATTTTCAATATTGACTCTAGAATTATTCGTTTTACTAAACCTGAATGGGTAAAAGATTGTGATGGTTATTTAGAAGTGTTTAAAGGAAAAGGAGATCATTGGTCTTTTGCAAAACCAGCGGGAAATTCTAAACGGGTTATTCAAACAACGGAGAAAGAGCGTATTTCTGATCTATGTAGTGATGGCTTATATTATTTTAAGAAAAAATCTACATTTGAGAAACTATTTCTTGCAGCAAAAGAGAAAGGCAATACGGCAAAAAATGAATATTATATAGCTCCGCTATATAATGAGATTATTACTCAGGGAGCAATTGTTTTCTATGATTTAATTGAGAATGAGCAGATTTTGTTCTGTGGTACACCTAATGAATATCTTGATTTATTAAATAAGTAAGGAGTATTAATATAATGCGATTAATTATGGATCTTGATAATACGATTACGTTAACAGAGAACGGTGATTATAAGAATGCAAAACCAATTGAAGCTGTAGTAGAAAAATTAAGAGAATATAAAGCCAGAGGTTTTGAAATTGTAATTAGTTCCAGTCGTAATATGAGAACCTATAAAGGTAATGTAGGTAAAATAAATATTCATACTTTACCAGTTATTATAGAATGGTTAGACCGCCATAATGTTCCTTATGATGAAATTTATGTAGGGAAACCCTGGTGTGGGCATGATGGTTTCTATGTGGATGATAGAGCATTACGTCCGGATGAGTTTGTGAAGTTAAGCTATGAAGAAATTCGTAAATTAACAAAAATGGATGGTGAATATGATTCTAATTAATTCTGCTGATTATGTAAATATTGAATTTCGTAATGAATTTGGGGCGATTCCTCCCTGTTTTCTTCCTATTGGGAATAGAAAGCTATTAACTTATCAAGTGGCAGCGTTACGTGAAAGTTTTGGTCCTAATCAACGTATTGTTGTATCTTTACCGAAAGACTATATATTAAGTATTGATGAAAAATTCCTGCTTGAACGTTTAAATATTCAATTTGTATTAGTCCCTGAAGGTATTTCTTTAGGGATGGCAGTTTTGTATGTATTAAATACCGTTGGATTTGATGGTGAAGTGTTACGTTTATTGCATGGTGACACATTACTTAATACTTTTCCTCAGGAGAAAGACTGTATTGCATTAGCGAAAACAGAAGATGAATATGGATGGGAATTTGAACACCAAACAGATAAAAAACTAGTTTGGTGTGGTTATTTTTCATTTACATCTACACAACGATTTATTCGGGCTTTAGCCACAACACAAGGTGATTTTTCTAAATCAGTACAGCTTTATGCTAGCGAAGAAGCAACATTACAATATAGAGAAGTTGATAACTGGTATGATCTTGGCCATATCAATACTTATTTTCGCTCTCGTTCTGCTATTACAACACAACGAGCCTTTAATTCATTAAAAATTGAAAATGGTGTAGTGTGGAAATCGGGAACCCCTTCAAGAAAAATTGAAGCTGAAGCTCATTGGTTTGAGAACTTACCGGCCGTTTTAAAACGTTTTACCCCACAACTTATTCAAGCCGGTAAAACAGAACAAGGCAATCCATTTTATGAAACGGAATATTTACCGTTTCTTCCATTAAATGAGATCTTTGTTCATGGTAAAAACTCCGTGGGTTTTTGGGAAAATATTTTGAATCTTATTGCCCTTTATATGAGTGAGTCAAGAAAATGTTTTCCTGCCGAGAATACTGAATTAGCACAAAAAATTCATGAAGATTCAATCGCACTTTATGCGGATAAAACCTATGCTCGCTTGGAATCTTATGCCAAACATCAAGGCATAGATTTGGATAGACCTGTTAGATACGATGGCCAACAGTTACCAAGTTTACGTGAAATAGCGAAGATTTGTATTGATAAAACACTTGAATTACCGGAAGTTTTAACCATAAGCCATGGCGATTTATGTTTTAGCAATATTATGTTTGATTCTCGCAGTAATAGTATAAAGGTTATAGATCCTAGAGGATTAAATATTAAGCAAGAACTGACGATTTACGGTAATCAAACTTATGACTTAGCAAAACTTTGCCATTCATTTATTGGTCTTTATGATTTTATTATCGCCGATTCATTTACATTAGAAAAATCAGAAGAATTAGGAGTTAAGTTACATTTTAATTTGGATTCCAGATTAAAAGATGTTCAACAAATGTTTATGGCAAAACAATTGCTACCAAATGTTACAAATCAAGATATTATTGCCCCGACAATTTTATTATTCTTATCTATGATTCCTTTGCATTTTGATAAGCCTAAACGTCAGGAAGCAATGCTAGCAAATGCATTAAGACTTTATATCAATTGGCTAAAATGAAAAATTTTTTATTAGTCGGCGCCGGTTTCTCTAATGCTGTTATTGCTCGTGAACTGGCTGAACAAGGCCATCGGGTAACCGTTATTGATCAGCGTAATCATGTTGCCGGTAACTGCCATTCTGAGCGCGATTCAGAAACTGATGTTATGGTGCATATTTACGGACCGCATATTTTTCATACGGATAATGAGCGGGTATGGAATTATATTAATCGGTTTGGTGAGTGGATGCCCTTTATTAATCGGGTAAAAACCATTAGCCAAGGAGCAGTATATTCGCTACCTATTAATTTACACACAATTAATCAGTTTTTTGGTAAAACCTGTTCACCAGCGGAAGCGAAATTGTTAATCGAAAGTCAAGCGGATATGTCGATTAGCGATCCGCAGACTTTTGAAGAACAAGCAATGCGTTTTGTAGGTAAAGATTTATATAAAGCTTTTTTCTATGGCTATACTAAAAAACAATGGGGTGTAGAACCAAAAGAATTGCCTGCAAGTATTTTAAAGCGCTTACCGGTTCGCTTTAATTACGATGATAATTATTTTGCACATAAATACCAGGGAATGCCAAAAGAAGGTTATACGGCTATTGTAAAAAATATCCTAAATCATCCTAATATAGAAGTACGCTTAAATACTGCGTTTTCACAAGATATGAAGGCGAAATTTGACCATATTTTCTGGTCAGGACCGCTTGATGCTTATTTTGATTTTGAATTAGGTCGTCTAGGGTACCGCACATTAGATTTTGAGGTGTTCCGTGCGGAAGGAGATTATCAGGGAAATGCGGTTATTAACTATGGCGATGAAAATGTACCATATACCCGTATTTCCGAGCATAAGCATTTTGCTCCTTGGGAACAGCATGCAAAAACTATTTGCTATCGGGAATTTAGTCGTTTATGTGAAGAGAAAGATATTCCGTATTATCCGATTCGTTTAGTTAAAGATAAAGCTTTATTGAAACAATATGTGGATAAAGCAAATAAGGAAACGCAAGTAACCTTTGTCGGCCGTTTAGGTACCTATCGTTATTTGGATATGGATGTAACGATCAAAGAGGCATTAGAAACCGCTGAACATATAAAAGAAGCTCTTGCTTCGAATCAAGTTCTGGCACCTTTTTATGTAAATATGGATGTATAAAATATAGATAAGTTCTATTTGATAATAGATTGCTTATTTTCATGTTAATAACTGGTAGAAGTGCGGTTGGATTTTATTAGATTTTTAGAGAAATTTAATAGTCGCCGCACTTTTTATATAGTTGATATTATATCAATATTTTGAGAGAACTTATGGGTAAAAAAACAGTATGTGCGGTTGTCGTTACTTATAATCGTAAAAATTTATTGCTAAATTGTCTTAACGCACTGAAAGCACAAAGTTATCCGTTAGAGCATATTATTGTTGTCGATAATGCCAGTCAGGATGGCACTGTTGATTTTTTATCTGAACATGGCTGGGTTAGCGGTGTTAGTGAGAAATTTTCTCTTATAAGTTTAGCGAATAACCAAGGAGGGGCGGGCGGTTTCTATGCGGGAATTGAGTTTGCTTATCAACGGGGATTTGATTATATTTGGTTAATGGATGATGATGGCTATCCTTCAAATGATAGTTTAGCTCAGCTTATTCCTTATTGCTCTGATGATTGTTATATTGGGCCGATTGTTCTGGACTCTCAGACAAAAAATAAATTAAGCTTCTCTTTACGTTTACCCGCGAGTATTGATGTTATTGATTTTTACTCTAAAATTCCTCAGTCTTATAGGGAGGAAAATATCATTAAAGATATCGTGTTACCTTTTAACGGAACATTGATATCATCAAAATTAGTTCAGAAAATGGGATTGCCGCATAGAGAATATTTTATCTGGGGAGATGAACGGGAATATACAATTCGAGCCAAAAAACATCAAGCGAATATATTGACTGTAGTCAGTGCCATTTTTTATCATCCGGCGGATAGTTCGTCTTCCACCCCGATGTTTTTTAATAAGTTACGCTTTAATAATGCAAATTCCAATTTAAAGTTATATTGTTTTTGTCGTAATTCCATAGCGCTGTTTAGCGAGCATTATGGGATACATTATAGTTTAGCCTTCTGGCTGAAAACGACCTGGTTCTTCTCTTTTACACAGCCTGATTTGGCGAAATTAAAATTTACCTGGCGTGCTATGTGGCACGGATTACGTAAAGACTTTAGCCATCACAAGGAATATTTATAACTTATGGCAAATATCAAAGTATTAATTGCAATACATAAAGATTATGCGTTTCCTAAGGATGATTGTTACTATCCTATTCAAGTAGGAAAAACTATTAGCCATCTTGATTTAGGCATATTAGATGATGAGCAAGGTAATAATATCTCCCATAAAAATAATTCTTTTTGTGAATTGACCGCACTTTACTGGGCATGGAAAAATAATTTTTTTGCTGATTCGGATTATGTAGGCTTAGTTCATTATCGCCGTTATTTTAAAGGTAAAGAGCTGGTTTTAAAGGGCAAGCAAATTGCAGGGGAATCGGAATTACTTAGTATGATAAAAGGTTTCGATTGTATCCTTCCTAAAAAACGAAATTACTATATAGAAACCGTATATGACCATTATAAACATGCACATTATGAACATGATCTTGAGCTTACCAAACAGATTCTAGAAGAAAGCTATCCTGATTATTTACCGGCTTACCATAAGCTGATGTCCGGTAAAACCTTACATCTTTATAATATGTTTATAATGCGTACGGAATCAGTCGATAAATATTGTCAATGGTTATTTGATATTTTATTTGAGCTTGAAAAAAGAGTCGATATAAAAAATTATGATAATTACCAGAAACGCGTCTTCGGTTTTATTGCAGAACGCCTTTTTAATATTTGGTTGATCCATAATCAGATTAAAATTAAAGAGATACCGGTGGTATCTATTGAGAGTGAAAATCTTTTATTAAAAGGGATTGGCTTAATAAAACGAAAATTCTTACGTAAATAAGAAACTTTTCATTTTCCTGTTCTTTTTTTTATCGCTCTAAGCTATCATACCCTCCGTTTTTAACCTTTCTGTAACAGGATATTGTTATGCAAATTACACTTTCGCTGACCCCGGCACAGGCGGGCTGGGGTAAAAACGCTTTGATTTCTTTTGCCGATAATAAAGCGGTGATTCATATTGCTCATGACGGCGATTATATTTCCGTTCAGAAAGCGGCGCGTAAGCTGCGCGGGCAGGGGATCCATGAAGCGGAATTGTCCGGTGAATATTGGGAACTGGAAACTTGCTGGGCTTTTTATCAGGGCTTTTATTCGGCAAAACAGGATTATTCCGTTGAGTTTCCGGAGTTGGGCGAAGCGCATGAAGAGTTACTTGCGCGGATTAGCTGTGCGGATTTCGTGCGGGAGATTACCAATCAGCCTTCTTCCTTGATTACGCCGCTGGAATTGGCGCGGCGCTCGGCAGATTTTATTTTGCGTCAGGCCGAAACCTACGCGGATAAAAGTGCGGTGGATTTTTCCATTATTTCCGGGCGAGATTTGCATGAACAGGGCTATCAGGGGATCTGGCAGGTAGGCAAAGGGTCGGCGCATCCGCCGGCGATGTTGCAGCTGGATTTCAACCCGGGCGGTAAAGCGGATACGCCGGTATTTGCCTGCCTGGTAGGTAAAGGTATCACTTTTGACAGCGGCGGTTACAGTATTAAGCCGAGTAACAGTATGGACAGTATGCGTTCGGATATGGGCGGCGCCGCTTTATTAACCGGCGCCTTGGGACTGGCCATTGCTCACGGATTAAAGTGTCGGGTGAAGCTTTATCTCTGCTGTGCGGAAAATATGGTTAGTAGCAGTGCGTTTAAACTGGGCGATATTATCCGTTATCAAAACGGCGTAACTGTTGAGGTGCTGAATACCGATGCGGAAGGGCGTTTAGTTTTGGCCGACGGCTTAATCGAAGCGGACGGGCAACAAGCGCAATTTATTATTGATGCCGCCACTTTAACCGGTGCGGCAAAAGTGGCGGTAGGTAACGATTATCATTCGGTCTTATCTATGGACGAAGAGTTGATCGCCGATTTATTCCATGCCGCCAAAGAAGAGCAGGAACCTTTCTGGCGCTTACCCTTTGAGCCTTTCCACCGGAACCAGATTAATTCTTCCTTTGCCGATATTGCCAATGTAGGTTCCGTTCCTGTAGGTGCAGGTGCAAGCACCGCAACGGCATTCTTATCTTATTTTGTCAAGGATTATCGCCGGCACTGGTTGCATATTGACTGTTCGGCCACCTTCCGGAAATCAGCGGGAGAATTATGGGCGGCGGGAGCAACAGGTTTAGGGGTACGCACCCTGGCGAATTTATTGGTAACCAAAGCTCATGCCAAAACAGAAGGATAACAATAATGAGGATAAATTTATGGCTTTAGAACAAACATTATCAATTATTAAACCCGATGCGGTTAAGCGTGATTTAATCGGCCGGATTCTTGCCCGTTTTGAAGCCGAGGGGTTTCGCATTGTAGCAGCAAAAATGCTGCATTTAAGCGAAGCACAGGCGCAGGGATTTTATGCCGAGCATGAAGGCAAGGCTTTTTTTGCCGGGTTGGTGGATTATATGACCTCCGCCCCGATTATGGTAACTGTATTGGAAAAAGAAAATGCCATAGGGGATTATCGCACTCTTATCGGTGCTACCAATCCGGAAGAAGCGGCTCCGGGGACGATTCGGCGGGATTTCGCACTTAGCAAAACTCAGAATTCGGTGCACGGTTCCGATGGTCCGTCCAGTGCCGAACGTGAAATCGCTTATTTTTTTGCCGAATCGGAAATTTGTCCGAGAGACTGAAGCGGATATTTTGCACATAGCAAAATAATATGGGCTGAAGCCTGTCGGATTCAGGGGCTCCTTCTGCTTTAACTATTGGCCGGAGGTGTTTTCCTTGTTCGTGCGTAAAATTTTGCTTAGCCCTTTTTTTACGTTTTGGCGGTCAGCCAAGGCTATAAGGGTGAGTAATTAGTCGTTGAGTTTTAGTTAAAAAAGCGTATTATAGCCGTCTATACTTCTAAATGACTGTAAAAGGAACATTATGTCAAGTTATCTATTTACTTCCGAATCCGTTTCTGAAGGGCATCCGGACAAAATTGCCGATCAGATTTCCGATGCCGTTCTGGACGAAATTCTAAAACAGGATCCGAAAGCGCGCGTTGCTTGCGAAACCTATGTGAAAACCGGTATGGCTCTGGTGGGGGGAGAAATTACTACTTCCGCCTGGGTGGATATTGAAAATCTGGCCCGCCAGGTTATCTGCGATATCGGCTATACCAGTTCCGATATGGGCTTCGACGGCCATTCCTGTGCGGTATTAAACGCTATCGGCAAACAATCCTCCGATATTAATCAGGGGGTGGATCGTGAAAGTCCGTTGGAACAGGGCGCCGGCGATCAGGGAATTATGTTCGGCTATGCCACCGACGAAACCGAGGTATTGATGCCGGCGGCAATCACCTATGCCCATCGTTTAATGGAGCGTCAGGCACAGGTCCGGAAATCGGGCGTACTGAATTGGTTGCGTCCCGATGCTAAAAGCCAGCTAACCCTGAAATATGAAAATAATAAAATTGTCGGTATTGATGCGGTGGTGCTTTCCACTCAGCATGCGGACAGCGTTAGCCAGAAAGAGGTACATGAAGGGGTGATGGAAGAAATTATCAAACCCGTATTGCCGCAGGCCTGGCTGAATAAAGACACCAAATACTTTATTAACCCTACCGGACGTTTTGTTATCGGCGGCCCTATGGGAGATTGCGGTCTGACCGGACGTAAAATCATCGTGGATACCTATGGCGGTGCGGCACGTCATGGCGGCGGAGCTTTTTCCGGCAAGGATCCTTCTAAAGTGGATCGCTCTGCAGCTTATGCGGCGCGCTACGTGGCGAAAAATATCGTTGCGGCGGGATTGGCCGCCCGTTGTGAAATTCAGCTTTCTTATGCCATCGGCGTAGCGGAGCCGACCTCTATTATGATCGATACCTTCGGCAGCGGTAAAGTCAGCAATGAATTATTGGTTAAACTGGTACGCGAACATTTTGATTTACGCCCGTACGGTTTAATTAAAATGCTTGACCTGATTCAGCCGATCTATCGTCAAACCGCCGCTTACGGACATTTCGGACGGGAACAGTTCCCTTGGGAAAAAACCGATCGCGCCGAATTGTTACGTTCGGCCGCTGGTTTCTGATAACCTCTCGACGGCACCTTAAGGTGCCGTTTTTGTTATGCAGCAGCAAACTCTGTTTCGTCATCTCAATATGCAGGTACAGCGCAAAGTCAATGCTTGTCTGGCGCTGGCCGAAAAGCATTTCCAGCGCACTTTCCCGATACCCGAAATTCATTATAGGGTGCGCGGGCTAAAGGCCGGAGTCGCTTATCTGGAAAAAAATAGCCTGGGTTTTAACCGCACTTTAATGTTGGAAAATAGCGATGAATTTATTACTCAGGTGGTACCGCACGAAGTGGCGCATTTGGTGGTTTATCAGGTCTTCGGCAGGGTTAAACCGCACGGTGAGGAATGGCGCGGCGTTATGGGCGAGCTGTTCGGGTTGACTCCCCATACCTGCCATCGTTTTAATCTGGAAAGCGTACGCGGACAAACCTTCGCTTACCGCTGTAACTGTCGGGTTCATCATCTCAGCTTGCGCCGTCATCATAATATTCAACGTCGGAATATGCGCTATATTTGCCGTGAATGTCAGGGCGAGCTTGTTCCCTGCAGTCCGAATAAGAATTAAAAATGTTGTCTTTTTTCAAAGAATTATGTTATATTCTCGGTGGTTTTTTTCGGTTCAACATGGAAAGAAGGTAACATTTATGAAAAAGACAACATTAGCCGTTTTATTGGGTACGCTTGCGGTTGCCACTAGTGCCAATGCCTTTTGGTATGCGCAGGGGGATTTAGGTTATTCAAAAACCAAATTCAGCGCTTATTCCGCACTTGACGACAGCAAATTCGATCCGCGCATCAGCATCGGTTATGACTTCGGCGGCTGGCGTTTAGCGGCGGATTATACCCATCAGGGCAAATTCGAAGGTAGAGAACAAAGAGAGCATATTTCGGCTAAAATCTACGGCATCGGTTTCTCCGGTATTTATGATTTCAATATGAATTCCGCCTTTAAACCTTATGCGGGAATTCGTATCGCCAATAATATATTTGATATTGAAAACCGCGGTAGAGGTTATTTCAACAGCAAAACCGAAAATAAATTCGGTTACGGCGTACTGGCCGGGGTTCAATACCCGCTGACACAGAACTGGTCTTTAAACGGTAACGTGGAATATAACCGCTTGGGTAAATTCGAAGATACCAAAGTTAATCAGTACGGTGCTAAAGTGGGTATCCGTTACGATTTCTAAACAAACGGAATTACAAACACCAAAGTGCGGTCATTTTGATCGCACTTTTTTTTATTGATTGTTTATTATGCGGATAAATGAATTGCCCGTTGAAATTTTATGATTTATTCCTATATATAAGCCATCTTTATTGAAATTGAACCGAAATAGGAAATTATTATGAGTCAAAATCAAGAAACCCGCGGTTTTCAGTCCGAAGTAAAGCAACTGCTGCAATTAATGATACATTCTCTTTATTCCAATAAAGAGATTTTTTTACGCGAATTAATTTCCAACGCTTCCGATGCGGCGGATAAATTGCGCTTTAAAGCCCTGTCTAATCCGGAATTATATGAAGGCGACGGTGATTTAAAAGTACGTATCAGCTTTGATGAACAGAAAGGCACCTTAACCGTCAGCGATAACGGTATCGGAATGACGCGCGCCCAGGCTATCGATCATCTGGGAACCATCGCTAAATCCGGTACTAAAGAATTTCTTTCTTCTCTCGGTTCCGATCAGGCTAAAGACAGTCAGTTGATCGGACAATTCGGGGTAGGTTTCTATTCCGCCTTTATCGTTGCGGATAAAGTAACGGTTAAAAGCCGTGCCGCCGGAGAAAGCGCAGATAAAGGCGTGCTTTGGGAGTCTGCCGGCGAAGGCGATTACAGCGTAGCGGATATTGAGAAAAAAGAACGAGGCACGGAAATAACCCTGCATCTGCGCGAAGATGAAAAGGAGTTTCTAAATGAATGGCGCCTGCGCGAGATTATCGGGAAATATTCCGATCATATCGGTCTGCCGGTGGAAATCCTCGCCAAAGAATATGATGAAGAAGGTAAAGAAACCGGCATTAAATGGGAAAAAATCAATAAAGCGCAGGCCTTATGGACACGCGCCAAAAATGAAATTTCCGATGAGGAATATAAAGAGTTCTATAAACATTTAAGTCATGATTTTGCCGATCCTTTACTTTGGGCGCATAACAAAGTAGAGGGTAATCAGGAATATACCAGCCTGCTTTACGTTCCCTCAAAAGCACCTTGGGATTTATTTAACCGCGAACACAAACATGGTCTGAAGCTGTATGTGCAGCGCGTGTTTATTATGGACGACGCGGAACAGTTTATGCCGAATTATCTGCGTTTTATGCGTGGTCTTATCGACAGTAACGATCTACCTTTAAACGTATCGCGCGAAATTCTGCAGGATAATAAAGTTACCGCCGCCCTGCGTAAAGCGCTGAGCAAACGTTCGTTACAGATGCTGGAAAAACTGGCGGAGGACGACGGGGAGAAATATCAGCAATTCTGGAACGAATTCGGCTTGGTACTGAAGGAAGGTCCGGCGGAGGATTTTGCCAATAAGGAAAATATCGCTAAATTATTGCGCTTTGCTTCCACCCATAATGACAGTTCGGTGCAAAACGTTTCTTTGCAAGACTATATGGGGCGCATGAAAGAAGGGCAGAAAGCCATTTATTATATTACGGCGGACAGCTATGTAGCGGCTAAAAATTCACCGCACTTGGAATTATTCAATAAAAAAGGCATTGAGGTGCTTCTGCTGTCCGATCGTATCGACGAATGGATGCTCAGTTATCTGACCGAATTTGAGGAGAAGCCTTTACAGACCATCAGCAAGGCGGATCTGGATTTAGGCGAACTGGCGGATAAAGAAGAAGAGGAAAATCAAAAACAACAGGATAAAGCTTTTGAATCCTTTGTGGAACGGGTTAAAACCTTGCTCGGCGAACGGGTGAAAGAGGTTCGTCTGACTCACCGTCTGACCGATACCCCGGCGATTGTTTCCACCGCCGATGACCAAATGACAACGCAAATGGCGAAACTATTCGCCGCGGCGGGTCAAAGCGTACCCGAGGTGAAATATACCTTTGAATTGAACCCGGAACATCCGCTAGTGAAAAAAGCGGCGGATATTAGTGATGAACAGGTATTTGCCGATTGGATTGAGTTATTGCTCGAACAGGCGATGCTTGCCGAGCGGGGCAGTCTGGAGAATCCAACCGCCTTTATTAAGCGCATAAACAGCCTGCTGGCCGGTTAATTGTGCGGATAGCCCTACAAGCTTGTAGGGCTATTTTGTATGAGCAAATACGAAAATGACAACTTTAATCGCCTGGGGCAGCATTCTACAGGACTATCCCGCTATCAATTCATCTTCTCCGCTGGTCGCCGATCGCTTAAATCTTTGCGGCGGCGAAAACGCCAGAGTTGTGCGTCGTCGTCAAAGCAGACGAGTCGCGCATTTTCTGCTTTCGCAACTGATGAAAAAGGCAGGTGAGAACAGCAACCTACTGGATAATATTTATCGCAGTGCAAGCGATCGTCCGCAGCTGCCCATCAGCTATATGGATTTTAATATCAGCCATTCAGGGGATTGGGTTGCGGTGGTGCTCAATATTATCAAACCCGCCGCCTATCAAGAGGGGCAGCCCCATAAGAATGTTGCGGTGGGAATCGACATCGAATCGCCGCAAAAAGAACGAAATTTCAGCGCCCTGCTGAGGCATTTCGCCGCACCGGAAGAAATCGCTTGGTTTGAAGAGCAAGCCAATGCCGAAGCTGCCTTTTATCGTATCTGGTGCCTGCGCGAAGCATTATTGAAATCTCAGGGAGCCGGTATTGCAAAACTCAGCGAGGTTCGGCATAACCCCTTGCAACAGCGAATGTATTCCCGACATTGCCCTATGGGGCGCCAATTATTCAGTGCCGAGTTACCTTTTTATTTTTCCGTTTTTGTTGCCGGCGAAGCCTTATCTAATGCGCATTTTTTTCAATGGCAATCGAACTGTTTGCAGGAAAAAAATTTAAACGCCGGTATTGAATATTTGGTGAATCTGGCGCCATGATATGCCTTGCATAAGCCCTTGGCGTTTAAATAATCATTAATAGGCATAGTTATGCAAGATATAACACAATTTAATCAAAAAGATATTGAAATTCTGGACGAAACCCTGTTATATAACGGGTTTTTCAAAATGAAGAAAATTCGTTTCCGGCATAAGTTGTTCAATGGCGGCATGAGCGGCGAAGTCAGTCGCGAGTTACTGGAAAGAGGCGAAGCGGCGGCGGTTATCGCCTATGATCCCGCTGCAGACAAGGTGATTCTGGTAGAGCAGGTACGAATCGGCGCTTATGACCCGGCTTCCGAACAATCCCCTTGGTTACTGGAACTCATCGCAGGTATGGTAGAAGCGGGCGAAACCCCTCGGGCGGTGGCGATACGTGAAAGCCGTGAAGAGGCGGGGATCCGACTTTCTCGGTTGGAGCCGGTCTTCAGTATCTGGGACAGTCCGGGCGGTAGTCGCGAACGTATTCATCTGTTTGTCGCTCAGGTCGACAGCGGTACGGCTGGCGGGATCCACGGTTTGGCCGGCGAACACGAAGACATTAAGGTTCATGTTCTGGAACGTCGCACTGCCTATCACTGGCTTTGTACGGGAAAAATTAATAATGCTGTTACCCTAATAGGATTGCAGTGGCTACAGCTTAACTACCTTGATTTACAAGCCCGCTGGTGTTAACACAGGCTTTAGGCCCACAGAATGAAATTGTGATCTGTCGGGCATTTTTGAGAAAAACACAATTCTAAAATATGATCGGTTTAACAGTTTTTCGGTTTTTTTGATGCAAATTTTTACGAAAAGTATAAGGTAATCGCAGTTTAATATATTTAGAGGTTTACTGTGGCGGCAAGCACATATATTTTCGATAGCGACAGGGATAAGGTCCGATTGATTCAGGTAACGGATTCACATTTGTTTAAAGACGAAAAGGGAGAGCTACTGGGAATTAACACCCTGGCCAGTTTTGAGCAGGTACTGAGTGAGATCCTGGATAGCGGTTATGAATATGATTTGGTACTGGCTACCGGCGATTTGGTACAGGACAGCAGCGACGAAGGTTATCACCGCTTTTGCCGGAGTATCCGTAAACTGGAGAAAACCGTATTTTGGATTCCGGGCAATCATGATTTCCAACCGAAAATGTTTGATATTTTGAACCGCAGTAATGGCAATATCGAACCCAAAAAACATATTTTGGCGGGCAAACACTGGCAGATTCTAATGCTGGACAGTCAGGTTTTCGGCGTACCTCACGGTCAACTCGGGCAGTATCAAATTGACTGGCTGGAGGCGAAGCTGAGAGATTATCCGGATCGCTATGCCTTGATCGTATTGCATCATCATGTGATTTCTACCAATTCCGCCTGGTTGGATCAGCATAACCTGCGTAATATGCAGGAATTTGCCAATACCCTTTCTCCCTTTCGCCATGTGAAAGGGATTCTGTGCGGGCATATTCATCAGCAGGTGGATGACCAATGGAAAGGCTACCAGATTATGGCCACCCCCTCCACTTGCATTCAATTTAAACCGGACAGTAACGCTTTTAGTCTGGATTTGCTGCAGCCGGGTTGGCGTGAAATTGAATTGCATAATGAGGGAACCATTACAACCCGCGTGCGGCGCATTCAAAAAGCCAGCTTCCTGCCTAATACTCATGAGGAAGGCTATTAAACCGGAGTGGCTCGGAGGCGGTAAACAGAGAAGCTAAACAGTTAAAGTGCGGTATAATTTTCCGCACTTTTTTATTGCCCGCTAAAAACCTTATTAGGCTATTTTTATAAGGCCGGAATTGGCCGGTGATTCTTGTCCGAAAGAAAATCGCCGCCGGTGAAACTAACTCGAAGGGATAAAATCAGGCGAAAATATGCTTTTTAACTGGTCATAATTGGTGCAAATGGGTAAAATAGCCCACTGATTTTTCGGGCGCCCTTTCGAGGCCCCTGCTTTGATTGCAAAGGATTAATAATTAAGCGATATGACACAAAAATTACATATTAAAACCTGGGGCTGTCAGATGAACGAGTATGATTCGTCCAAAATGGCGGATTTGTTGGCCAGTACCCATGGTTTAACCCTTACCGATATTCCTGAAGAAGCGGACGTATTATTGCTCAATACCTGTTCGATTCGGGAAAAAGCCCAGGAGAAAGTTTTCCATCAGTTGGGGCGCTGGAAAGAGCTGAAGAAAAGCAACCCTAATCTGGTTATCGGGGTAGGGGGATGTGTGGCTTCCCAAGAGGGCGAACATATTCGCGAACGCGCTCCCTATGTGGATATTATATTCGGGCCTCAGACATTACATCGTTTACCGGAGATGATTAATCAAATCCGCGGCGGAAAAAGTTCCGTGGTGGATATTAGCTTTCCGGAAATCGAAAAATTCGATCGCCTGCCCGAACCTAAAGCGGAAGGACCGACAGCCTTTGTTTCCATTATGGAAGGCTGTAATAAATATTGCACTTACTGCGTGGTACCCTATACCCGCGGCGAAGAGGTCAGCCGTCCGGTTGACGACGTATTGTTCGAAATCGCTCAGCTGGCGGAACAGGGGGTACGCGAAGTTAATCTGCTCGGTCAGAACGTAAACGCCTATCGCGGCCCGACTTTTGACGGCGGTATCTGCACCTTTGCCGAGTTGCTGCGCCTGGTGGCGGCTATTGACGGTATTGATCGTTTACGTTTTACCACCAGCCACCCGATTGAGTTCAGCGACGATATTATCGAGGTATACCGTGATACGCCGGAACTGGTCAGCTTCTTGCATTTACCGGTACAAAGCGGTTCCGATCGTATTCTGACCATGATGAAACGCGGCCATACTGCATTGGAATATAAATCCATTATCCGCAAGCTGAGAAAGGTACGTCCGGAAATTCAAATTAGTTCGGATTTTATCGTTGGCTTCCCGGGAGAAACGGCGCAGGAATTTGAAGAAACCATGAACCTGATTGCGCAGGTAAATTTCGATATGAGTTTTAGTTTTATCTATTCCGCCCGTCCGGGAACCCCGGCGGCGGATATGCCGGACGATGTCAGCGAGGAAGAGAAAAAACAGCGCTTATATCTGTTACAGCAGCGTATTAATAATCAGGCGGCGCAGTTTAGCCGTGCCATGCTCGGTACCGAACAGCGCGTACTGGTGGAAGGGCCTTCGAAAAAGGACATTATGGAATTAACCGGGCGTACTGAAACTAATCGTATCGTCAATTTCAAAGGCACGCCGGATATGATTGGCAAATTTGTGGATATTAAAATCACCGATGTATGGACTAATTCATTACGCGGCGAAGTGGTGCGTACGGAAGAGCAAATGGGGCTGCGAGTACTGCAGTCGCCGCAAGCGGTAATGTACCGAACCCGTAAGGAAGACGAACTGGGCGTCGGTAAATTTGTCGCCTAGGGGTAAGCAGTAAAAACAAATACCGGATAACTTTTACAGGTCCGGTATTTTTCTTTCCGGAGTTTATTATCGCGGCGAAAAGTGCGGTCAAAAAAAGCAAAGTTTTTATCTGAATTTTACCGATCGGGATAAGGGAGCCGGCGGCGGGGATTTCGGACGGAAAACGGTATTTATTCCGATTTTGCCAATCCCGTGCTAAAATTATGCCCTTTGATTTATAGGAAACGAAATGAATTTAGTCGATTTTATTGTAACTAAACTGGACGATCTAAAAGCCGCGGAAATTCAATGTATTGATGTTCGGGGCAAGTCTTCCGTTACCGAGGATATGATTATCTGTACCGGTACCTCCGGTCGCCATGTCGCGGCGCTGGCACAGAAACTTATTGATGAAAGCAAACAGGCCGGTTTTGAAACCTTCGGGCAGGAAGGAAAGGCGACGGCGGATTGGGTCGTGGTAGATTTCGGTCAGGCTATCGTCCATATTATGCAGCGCGAAAGCCGTGATATGTACCAGCTGGAAAAACTGTGGGCGTAAATGAAGATTCAGTTGATTGCGGTAGGAACAAAAATGCCCGATTGGGTAACGGCGGGATTTGAAGAATATCAGCGCCGTTTTCCAAAGGATATGCCGCTGGAATTAATTGAAATAGCGGCACAGAAACGGGGAAAGAATGCCGATATCAAGCGCATTCTGGACCAGGAAGGCAAAGCCTTGCTCGCCGCTTGCGGTAAGGGCAGGATTGTAACCTTGGATATTCCCGGCAAACCTTGGACGACCCCTCAGCTGGCTCAGCAGCTCGAAGGCTGGAAAAATGACGGGAGAGATCTGTGTTTATTAATCGGCGGGCCGGAAGGGCTGTCCGCACAATGCAAAGCCGCCGCACAGCAAAGTTGGTCGCTGTCGCCGTTGACCTTGCCTCATCCGCTGGTCAGAGTGATAGTGGCGGAGAGCCTGTATCGCGCCTGGTCTTTAACCGCCAACCATCCTTATCACCGCGAATAAGATTGAACGGAGCCGCACATAAGCGAAGAATGCGATAAATGAAGATCAATTTTTTAATCAGATTTTTTGCCGCCCCGAAGCACGAGCCTATCCGCGACAATAAAGCGGAACGCAATCTGTTCGCCCGCCGGGCCTTAATCGCCTTTATCGGTATTCTGGTATTAACCCTTGTTTTATTTACCAATTTATATCATTTGCAGGTTCTCGACTACGATAAATACCAGACCCGTTCCAACGGTAACCGAATTAAGTTGCTACCGGTGCCGCCCACACGCGGATTGATCTATGATCGCAGCGGTAAATTGCTGGCGGAGAATTTGACCCATTTCGGCTTATACATTATTCCGGAAAAAGTGGAAAATTTAGACCGCACTTTCGACGAGCTCAGAGAAATCGTCGGTTTAACCGATGAAGATTTACTGAAGTTTAACAAGGAACGGCGCCGTTCCTCACGCTATACGCCGATTTTATTGAAAGCTGATTTGAGCGAAGAGCAAATCGCCCGTTTTGCGGTGAATCAGTACAGTTTCCCGAGCCTTGACATTCGTCCCTACTTCGAGCGCCATTACCTGTACGGCGAGCCTCTGACGCATATTCTGGGTTATGTGGCGAAAATTAATGATAAAGATGCCGAACGTTTGAAAAAAGAAGAAAAGGAAGCGAATTATGCCGGTACGGCGGATATCGGAAAACTGGGGATTGAACGTTATTATGAAGAGCGCTTGCATGGACGGGCAGGTTATGAACAGGTAGAAATCAATAACCGCGGTAAGGTGATACGTAAGCTGAGCGAACAGCCGCCGGTGGCCGGACAAAGTATTCATCTGACCATTGATTTGGAGCTGCAACTGTTTATTACCGAATTGCTGAACGGGCAGAAAGGGGCTGCCGTCGTGCTGGATCCGCAGGACAGCAGTATTCTGGCGATGGTTTCCAGTCCGAGTTATGATAATAATCTGTTTGTAGGCGGTATTTCCGGTTCCGACTATACCAAACTGCTCAATGATCCTGATCGCCCCTTATACAGCCGAGCAACGCAGGGGGCTTATCCGCCCGCTTCTACGGTGAAGCCTTTTATGGCGGTGGCGGCACTGACCGAAGGGGTAATCACCCAGAGCACCAGCATATTCGATCCGGGGTATTGGATGTTGCCGAACAGCACTAAGCGCTTTCGCGATTGGAAGAAAAGCGGCCATGGTAATACGGATTTACAAAAAGCTATTACCGAATCCTCCGATACCTTTTTTTACCAGGTTGCCTACAAAATGGGAATAGATCGCATGGCGGAATGGATGAAGCGCTTCGGTTTTGGGATGCCGACCGGCATTGATTTGCATGAAGAAACCGCAGGGATTATGCCTACCAGAGAATGGAAGCAAAAGAAATATAAAAAGCCCTGGGTGATCGGCGATACCATTCCCGTCGGAATCGGGCAGGGGTATTGGATTGCCACTCCGCTGCAACTGGCCAAGGCTACGGCGGTGCTGATCAATAACGGTAAGGTTAATACGCCGCACCTGATGAAAGAAATGCACGGCGCCGATATTGAGTATTATCATGATCCATTGTTGTATGAGGATATTCGCGAACCTAAGAAAGAATACTGGGAAGCGGCGAAGCGGGGAATGTATAACGTCATTAATTCGGCGGCCGGTACCGGACGTAAGGCTTTTGCCGGTGCCGCCTATGATGCGGCGGGGAAATCCGGTACGGCGCAGGTTTTCAGTCTGAAAGAAAATCAGACCTATAATGCCGGTCAGTTAAGAAAAGAATTGCACGATCATGCTTGGTTTACCGCTTATGCGCCTTATCAGCAGCCGAAAGTCGTAGTGGCGATTATTTTGGAAAACGCCGGCGGCGGTTCCAGTAATGCCGCACCGGTAGTGCGCCGGATTATGGATTATTATCTGAATCAGCGCCTGCCTAAATTAACCGCCGCGGCGCAGGAAAAGGTAGATGAATCAGCGGCGGAGCCGGAAAGACAGGATATAACGGAATGACAGAAAAAAAGTCTTTACTTTCTAATTTATGGCCGCGCCTGCATCTGGATTTTTGGTTGTTGCTCGGACTTATTCTGATTTCAGGCTACGGCTTAATCGTATTATACAGTGCCGCCGGCGGCAGCGAAGTCATGTTTCGCAATCGTCTGATCCAAGTGATATTAGGCTTTATCGTCATGATTGTGATGGCGCAGTTTCCGCCGCGCTTTTATCAGAAAGTCGCTCCTTATTTGTTTATCGCCGGTATTATTATGCTAATTCTGGTTGATATGATCGGGGCGACCAGTAAAGGCGCTCAACGCTGGCTGGATCTCGGGGTTTTGCGTTTTCAGCCTTCGGAAATCGTTAAACTGGCGGTACCGCTGATGGTTGCGGTATATTTGGGGAACCGCAGTATGCCCTCGAAAATTTCGGAAACCTTAATCGCCTTGCTGATTATTATCTTTCCCACATTGTTAGTGGCGATTCAGCCGGATCTGGGCACCTCAATTTTAGTTAGTGCTTCGGGGATATTTGTTGTATTCTTGGCGGGCATGAGCTGGTGGCTGATTTTATCCGCATTGGTCGGCTTGGCGGCATTTATTCCGATTATGTGGCTTTATCTGATGCATGATTATCAGCGTATGCGTGTATTAATGCTGTTGGACCCGGAAAAGGATCCGCTCGGGGCGGGATATCATATTCTGCAGTCTAAGATTGCCATAGGTTCCGGCGGATTATGGGGCAAAGGCTGGATGCTGGGGACGCAGTCGCAGCTGGAGTTTTTGCCCGAGCCGCATACGGATTTTATTTTTGCGGTATTAAGCGAAGAGTACGGCATGGTGGGAATCGCCCTGCTTATGATGTTGTATTTCTTTATTATTGTGCGCGGTTTGATTATAGGAGCAAAGGCTCAGACTGCATTCGGGCGTATCCTGGTCGGCGCACTGACCCTAATCTTTTTTGTTTACATTTTTGTAAACATTGGTATGGTAAGCGGTATTCTGCCGGTTGTCGGCGTACCTTTACCTTTAATCAGTTATGGCGGAACTTCTTTCGTTTCACTTATGGCCGGGTTCGGACTGATTATGTCCGTGCATACGCATAAGCGCACCCTTTATCATAAAGGGAACTAATTTCAAATTTGATATTCTTATGATAAGTATTATTTAAGATGAGTTAGGAAAACCAGAGTTACACTATTATGAAATTTAAAACGTTCTTAGCGTTGTTGACGTTACTGGTGAGTTTTTTTAGCCAGGCAGAAACGCACAAACAATACGGTATTAACGGTCCGAAGCTGACTTATCAGGGGACGGTAACCAAATCAACCAGCTATGTGGTGAAAGGAAAATCCTATACCACCAAAACCCATAAACATGGAAAACATTATTCCAAGGAAGGTGCGGCAAGTTATTACCACAGCAGGTTTAACGGTCGCCGTACCGCCAGCGGTGAGAAATATGACGCTTCCGCTTTTACCGCGGCACATAAAACCTTGCCTTTAGGTTCCTATGCGCTGATTACCAATCTGGCCAATAATAAAAAAGTGATTGTACGAATTAATGATCGCGGCCCCTTTGCCAAAACTCGGATTATGGATTTATCTCGTGCGGCGGCAAGTGAAATCGGCATGATTCGCGCCGGGGTGGGCCAGGTCAGAGTGGAGGCGCTGCATGTGGATCGCAACGGCGCTATTTCCGGCGCCGCCGCACCGGCATTGGCAAAGGCGGCGAGAACCGATGCCGCTCAGAAGCGTATTCTGACCTCATCCTTAACGGATAAGAGCATGCCTTACAGTATGCGCATCGTAAATGTGGAAACAGAAAAACAAGCGAATGAATTACAGCAAAAGCTGGTACAAAATAAAGATATAAAAAGTAAAATTAAACGGAACGGCAATAAATTTGAACTTCATTTTGAAAATCTGGCGACAAAATCGGATGTTAATCAGTTAAAAATAGCATTGAGTAAACTCGACAGAAAACAACAGCTTATTGTCTATACTTATCATTAATGACTTAAATAAAGGATGCTTAGATGTTACCTAAAGCAATTAAAAAGAGCGTAATTGCCGGGTTGGCTTTCGCTTTATCCCTCCCTTTCACTGCTTTCGGCGAGGAAACTCCCTTTAATCTTGCGCCGCCACAACTGAACGCGCAAACCTTTATTCTGATGGATTATAATTCGGGAGCGGTATTAGCCGCTTTAAATCCGGATCAGCGCCAGTACCCCGCTTCTTTGACTAAAATGATGACCAGCTATGTTATCGGCGACGCTATTAAACAGGGGCGTATCCGTACCACGGATAAGGTTACCATCACCGATAGTGCTTGGGGCAGAAATTTCCCTGATTCCTCGAAAATGTTCCTGAATCTCAATCAGCAGGTTTCAGTGGCCGATTTAAACCGTGGCATTATTATTGTGTCCGGTAATGACGCCTGTGTGGCGATGGCGGAACACCTATCCGGCAGCACGCAGAATTTTATTGATACGATGAATAAATATGTTGCCCAATTCGGTTTGAAAAATACCCATTTCACCACGGTGCATGGTCTGGACGATGCGAATCAGTATTCATCGGCACGGGATATGGCGATTATCGGCGCACATATTATCCGGGACTTGCCGGAAGAATATAAAATTTATGCGGAAAAGGAATTTACCTTTAATAAAATTAAGCAACAGAACCGTAACGGCCTACTTTGGGACAAAAGTATGAATGTGGACGGTATGAAAACCGGACATACCAGCCAAGCGGGGTATAATTTAGTCGCCTCCGCCACCAATGCCGATAATATGCGCCTGATTTCGGTGGTCATGGGGGTTTCCAGTTTTAAAGGACGGGAAATCGAAAGTAAAAAATTACTCCAATGGGGCTTTAATAACTTCGATACTTTTAAAACCATTGAAGGCGGTAAAGCGGTATCCAATCAGACTGTCTATTACGGCAGCAGCGGTGAAGTACCGCTCGGTGTGTTGCAGGACGCATTTATTACCGTACCTAAAGGGCGGAATGCGGATGTGAAAGCGCGCTTCCAGTTAGATGATAAGTACCTGTATGCCCCTTTAACTAAAGGGCAAAAGGTCGGTAAAGTGATTTATCAGTTGGACGGTAAGGATATTGCGGCGGTAAATCTACAGGTAATGCAGGATGTAGAAGAAGGCGGCATATTCGGAAAAGCTTGGGACTGGCTGGTATTGACGGTAAAAAGCTTATTCGATTGATCAAGGGCTGCAGCCGAGGTTGAAATCCTAAAAATCTGACCGCACTTTGTGAAAAGTGCGGTAATTTTTTCAATAATTTTAGGGAATAATAATGACAGAAATTAAAACCATGAACTTAACCGATATTCCGCAAAAACAATTAAAGGATTTGCTGGAATTTCCTTGTCCCTTTACCTTTAAGGTCGTCGGAAAAAATCGTCCCGGTCTGGTGGAAGATACCCTCGTGGTTATTCAGCGTTATGCGCCGGGTGATTATAATCCGCGTGAACATATCAGCAGCAAGGGAACCTATAATTCCGTTTCGGTGGATATTATTGCGGAAAATATTGAGCAGGTGGAAACCCTTTATGTGGAGCTGGCCAAAATCGAAGGGGTCAGAATGGTACTGTAAGCCTTTCGGGCGCAGATAAAATTCGATTCGCGCGGCTTTCCCGCTGCATATATTAAGAGAAGATATATTATGACAAAACCACGTCTGATAGTGCGGCAGTTAGGACTGCAGGATTATGAACGAATCTGGCATAAAATGCAGGAGTTTACCGACGGCCGCAGCCAAGAGGATTCGGATGAAATCTGGCTGGTTCAGCATCCTGCGGTGTTTACCCAGGGGCAGGCGGGAAAGGCGGAACATTTGCTGTATCCCTCTTCGATTCCGGTAGTCCAATCGGATAGAGGAGGACAGATTACTTACCATGGTCCCGGCCAGCAGGTGATGTATGTGTTAATCGATATTAAGCGTTACAAAGCGGAGGTGGGGGAGCTCAACGTACGCCGTTTGGTTACCGCCCTTGAACAGACGGTAGTGAAAACTCTGGCGGATTACGGAATTAGCGCTTATCCAAAAGCGGACGCACCGGGGGTATATGTAGATGGCAAAAAAATCTGCTCCTTAGGTTTGCGTATTCGGCGCGGTTGTTCTTTCCACGGGCTGGCGTTAAATATCAATATGGATCTCGACCCCTTTCGAAATATCAATCCCTGCGGTTACGCCGGGCTGGAAATGTGCCAGCTGGCGGATTTTGTGCCGGCCGAGCAAGCGAAGTGCGATCTGGTTTCAGTGAAATTAGTGAAATACTTTGCCGAATTTTTAGGGTATAATTTGTAACAATTTTTTAATAATTAAAAAATAGTTTGGCAAAAATAGGAACGCTAGCGTGACAACAGCATTTAAAATGGAACGCGGGGTTAAATATCGCGATGCGGCGAAAACCTCGATTATTCAGGTAAAAAATATTGATCCGAATCAGGAATTACTGAAAAAGCCCGAATGGATGAAAATTAAGTTACCGGCAAATTCGGCTAAAATCGAAAGTATTAAAAACGGTATGCGCAGACACGGATTACATTCCGTATGTGAGGAGGCCTCCTGCCCGAACCTGCACGAATGCTTTAATCACGGAACCGCCACCTTTATGATTTTAGGCGCCATCTGTACCCGGCGCTGTCCTTTCTGTGATGTGGCGCACGGAAAACCTCTGCCGCCCGATGCGGACGAACCGAAAAAACTGGCGGAAACCATTCAAGATATGAAACTGCGCTATGTAGTGATTACTTCGGTGGATCGTGATGATCTACCCGATCGCGGCGCCGGTCATTTCGCCGAATGTATTAAGGAAATCCGCCGTCTAAACCCGCATACCAAGATCGAAATTCTGGTACCGGATTTTCGCGGCCGTATTGAGCAGGCACTGGATAAATTAAAGGATAACCCGCCGGATGTGTTCAACCATAATCTGGAAAATGTTCCCCGCCTTTACCGGGAAATTCGGCCGGGGGCGGATTATCAGTGGTCATTAAAATTATTAAGGGAATTCAAAGCGATGTTCCCGCATATTCCGACCAAATCCGGTCTGATGGTCGGTTTGGGCGAAAGCAATGAAGAAATTCTGGAAGTGATGCGTGATCTACGCACAAACGGAGTAACCATGCTGACCTTAGGGCAGTATTTACAACCGAGTCGTCATCATTTATCGGTTGCCCGTTACGTACCGCCCGAAGAATTTGACGATTTCCGGGTTAAAGCACAGGATATGGGCTTTGAACACGCCGCCTGCGGTCCTTTCGTTCGTTCTTCCTATCATGCTGATTTACAGGCCAGCGGCGGCTTAGTGAAGTAAGGTCGCTAAGTTTTCTGCTCTGCTAGAATGCGATCCTATGGGATCGCATTTTGTTTTTATCCAATGTAGCATATTTTATTTAAATACCTATAAATAGGTATTTTCTATGCTATTCAATACCCCCTCGTCCTCCTTATTAACCTACTGAAATAGCGGCGGATTATAGGCTCCCGCCTTAGACCCCCATGTTGCACATACCCCTAAAAAGGTATTTTGCAAAATAAACTTGATCAAACGCAACAAATCTTCAGATAGGCGTAGAAAAACTGTATGTATTTGCTAATCTTGCCCCGGAATCTCTTCTTTTTTTATGTTTATCTCGTTGTTTTAATAACGATTCTTATTAGCATCGGATAAACGCTCGGCATCCCCGATGTAATGACAATTAACTTTTGGTAGAACCTGTAATGGAGTGATTATCGTGAACATATTCAAACGTACATTCTCTTCGCTGGCACTGCTTGGATTCGGTTTGGCTATGACACAGAATCTGACGGCCGCCGAAACCTCGTCTGTAGCTGCAACCGACGGCAAGGAAATGGCCGCCCGCCATTATGCGCCGACTAAAGAGGAATTGGCGAAGCCTAATTCCGATATAAAAATTCAGTCGGTTAACGAAAGCTTTGCTAAGCAGTACCCGCTGCAATATAAAAGCTGGAAAGCTACCGAAAATTCCACCGAAGTAGCGCCCGCTGTAGAAGCGGATCCACGCATGATTGTTCTCTGGGGCGGTTATGCTTTTGCTAAAGAATATAATAAGCCGCGCGGCCATTTTTATGCGGTAACCGATGTGCGCAATATTCTGCGTACGGGAGCGCCTATGGATGCTAATTCCGGCCCGCAACCGATGGCCTGCTGGAGTTGTAAGGGGACTGACGTTCCTCGTTTGATCGCAGAATGGGGAGAAGAAGGCTATTTTAGCGGAAAATGGGCGAAAGGCGGCGCCGAAGTAGTGAATTCCATCGGTTGTGCCGACTGCCATGATACCGCTTCACAGGATTTTGCCGCAGGTAAACCGGCCCTGCGCATTGCCCGTCCGCACGTATTACGTGCTCTGGAAGCTATTGATAAAGAATTCGATGGGCTGGACAGAACCGATAAACGGGCGGCGATTTGTGCCAACTGTCATGTGGAATATTACTTTGATAAGAATGTTGCGAATAATGTGGTATTCCCTTGGTATAAAGGTGTGGATGTAGACAGTATCGAAAAATACTATGACGAATTGGAATTTAAGGACTGGGAGCATTCGATCTCCAAAGCGCCTATGCTAAAAGCGCAGCACCCCGACTATGAAATCTGGATGCAAGGTACCCACGGTAAAAACGGCGTAACCTGTATCGACTGCCATATGCCGAAAGTTCAGGATGCCAGCGGTAAAGTCTATACGGATCACCAGATCGGCAATCCTTTCGATCAGTTTGAAAGTACCTGTGCCAAATGTCATGACCAAAGCAAGGAAACCTTACAGAAAGTCGTTGCTGATCATAAAAAAGACATTAAAGACGTGATGCTGAAACTGGAAGATCAACTGGTGAAAGCCCACTTTGAAGCGAAAGCGGCTTGGGATGCCGGTGCGACTAAAGAAGAAATGCAGGATGCTCTGCAGGCGATTCGTCATGCTCAGTGGCGCTGGGATTATTCGGCAGCAGGACACGGCAGCCATATGCATGCGCCGGATATTACCCTGAAAATTATCGCCAGCGGTTTGGATCGAGTGGCCGACGCCCGTCAGAAACTGGCCGTAATTCTGACTAAACGAGGCGTTCAGCAGCCGATCGCCTACCCGGATATTTCCACTGCGGAGCAAGCCTGGAAAGTGATGGGCATTGATATTGAGAAAGAACGTAAGGCAAAAGCGGAGTTCCTGAATACGGTGATTCCTCAATGGAATAAGGAAGCGAAGGAAAAAGGTTTAATCCTGAACGATATACCGCCTGCAAAATAATAAAAAAGTTACCGCACTTTTAAGAAATGTAATAAGCCAAAGTGCGGTCTCTTTGAATTAAGAATTGAGGTAACCGAAATGAATTCCGTAGTAAAAATACTGCTAAAACTGACCGCACTTTCGGGGCTATTGATGTTTGCACCACAAGCATTAACGGCTCCTGCCCAGACAGCGCAAAGCGGCGCCGCGGCAGAATATCAACCTGCTCTGGAAAATGAACGCGATCCTAATCAATACTGTGCTAAATGCCATAGTCTTGATACCGAAGCCGATCAGGCCAAAGGGGAATTCCATGCCGGACGTTTCCACGGCATACATCTGGGAAAAAATAATCCGGCCACGGGAAAACCTATTAATTGCGTTAGCTGTCATGGCAATATCAGTGAAAATCACCGTCGCGGTGTGAAAGACGTCATGCGTTTCCAGGGGAATATTTTCAGCGATGAAAAACCTATGTATTCCGTTCAGGAGCAGAACCAAGTGTGTTTTTCCTGCCATAAACCGCAGGACTTACGCGAGAAATTCTGGGCGCATGATGTTCATGCCATGAAACTCCCTTGTGCCAGCTGCCATACTCTGCATCCGAAAAAAGATGCCATGGCGGAGATTCAGCCGAAACAACGGGTAAAACTTTGTGTCGATTGCCACGGCGAGCAGCAAAAACGCAAACAAGCTCAGTCCGGGCAGGATATGCAACCCCTAACCGAAGCTAAGGATAAAAAATGACAGCCTGCTCACGCCGAAACTTTGTTTCCGCAATGGGAGCCTTGATCCTAACGACGGGAACATCAGTAAAATTATCGGCACAAGCTATTCCTGCGGAACAGAAAAAAAGCATCCGTTATGCCATGGTGCATGATGAAACCGCCTGTATCGGCTGTACCGCCTGTATGGACGCCTGCCGCGAAGTTAATAGCGTGCCGCAAGGGGTTTCCCGACTGGAAATTATCCGCAGCCGGCCTTACGGAGAATTTCCGGATACGGAATATGAATTTTTCCGTCAATCTTGTCAGCATTGTTCCAATGCGCCTTGTGTCGCCGTTTGCCCTACCGGCGCCTCTTTTGTGGATCCCGATACGGGCATTGTGGACGTGCATAAGGATCTTTGCGTCGGTTGTCAGTATTGCATCGCGGTTTGCCCGTATCGGGTGCGCTTTATTCATCCGCTACATAAAACTGCCGACAAATGTAATTTCTGTCGTGATACCAATCTGGCTCAGGGGAAACAACCGGCCTGTGTTGAGTCTTGTCCGACCAAGGCCTTAACCTTTGGTGATATGAATGATCCTAACAGCGAAGTATCGCGTAAAGTACGGCAAAATCCGGTTTACCGCACCAAGCTCGAACTGGGCACACAACCGAATTTATATCATATTCCGTTCGGCAAGGGAGAGCATCGATAATGAATGACTATATTCCGTTCCATACGCCGAATCTGGTGTGGGATTCCAGTATCGCCATCTATTTGTTCCTGCTCGGTATTTCCTCGGGGGCGGTACAGTTGGGGATTGCTTATAAACGTACCCACAAGTTGGCGGAACCCAGTGCTAACTGGATAGTGCGCAGTGCGGCGATCCTCGGGCCGAGTACGGTAATTATCGGTCTGTTATTGCTTATTTTCCATCTGGCCAGACCCTGGACATTCTGGAAATTAATGTTCAATTATCAGTTAAATTCCGTAATGTCCATGGGGGTGATACTCTTCCAGGTTTATATGGCCTTGATATTTATCTGGATTGCCGTTTTGTTCAAAAAACAACTGGAAGCTTTAATTGAAAAATTTGCACCGCCTCTGCGTTTTATTATGCAAGGGATTCGCTTTGCCGAACGTATTATTACCCCGGTGGAAGTATTGTTGTTTATTTTCGCTGCAGTACTGGGGGCATATACCGGTTTTTTACTCTCGGCATTGATTAGTTATCCGATGCTGAATAACCCGGTATTGCCGGCGCTGTTTTTGGCTTCCGGTACTTCTTCCGGAATTGCCGCCACCTTCCTGATTATTTTATTGGCGGGTAAACTGCGCGGCGATAGTGAGGAAGTCCATTATATCCATAAATTTGAAGTGCCGATTATGGTTACCGAACTGGGGTTGATCGTTTGCTTCTTTGTGGGACTTTATTTTGGCGGCGGACAGAAAACCCTGGCCCTACAAAATGCGTTAAGCGGATTCTGGGGCGTTGTTTTCTGGATTGGCGTAATGTTAATCGGGATTTTGATCCCGCTGTTTGCCAATATGATGGCGAAAGACAGCCTGAAATATAACCGTACTTTTATTATCTGGGTTTCCGTATTCGATTTAATCGGCGTTTTATGCCTGCGCTATTTTATTTTGTATGCGGGGCAATTAACCGTCGCTTAAGCCCGAGGGATTCTATACAATAAAGGCGTATCGGATTACGCCTTTTATTCGTTTAAAGGTTCTTATCGCCCCTGTTCGTCTGTTTATTCGGCAAAGCCGCTATAATTCCCTTTTATCCGAAGAGGATTAGCGGCAAAAGAGGTAAAGCGGGCATTCTTTTTTCGTACTGCAAATTTAAGTGCGGTTATTTTTACTGGTAATTTATGTTTCCGGAACTTGGTTTTATTGCGTTATTATTTGCCTGCGCCTGTTCGTTTCTGCTGGCGCTGGTCCCTTCCGTCGGAATCCTAGGACGGCGGCCGGCCTTAATCGGATTGGCATGGAATTTCAGTTATCTGATCGCCGTTTTTACCTTTATTTCTCTGGCCCTGCTGGCATATAGTTTTGCCGCGGACGATTTCTCTCTGCAATATGTGGCCGCCCATTCTAATTCCCATTTGCCTTTATTTTTTAAATTGGCCGCAACCTGGGGCGGACATGAAGGTTCCATGCTGTTCTGGCTGTTTGCTCTGGCCTTATGGAGTGCTTTTTTCGCCTTTTTCAGCCGCCGTATCGATCCCTTGATTGCAGCACGGACCCAAGCGGTGCTGGGTATGATTTTTTTCGCCTTCGCTCTGTTTGTGATCCTATATTCCAACCCCTTTCTGCGCCAATTTCCGCTACCGCCGGAAGGTCGCGACTTAAATCCGATGCTGCAGGATATCGGACTGATCATTCATCCGCCCTTGCTGTATCTAGGCTATGTGGGCTTCGCCCTGAATTTTGCCTTAACGGTCAGCGCATTTATGGACGGGCGTCTGGATGCTGCGCTGGCACGCTGGATGAGGCCCTGGGTACTATTGTCATGGGCTTTTCTGACCATAGGAATTATGCTCGGCTCATGGTGGGCATATTATGAGCTGGGTTGGGGCGGCTGGTGGTTTTGGGATCCGGTGGAAAACGCCTCGCTGATGCCTTGGCTGCTAGGTTTAGGCTTATTGCACAGCCTGGCGGTGAGCGAACAACGGGGTATTTTTGCTTACTGGAGCCTGTTGTTTTCCCTGCTTAGCTTTATTTTCAGTTTACTCGGTACCTTTATCGTGCGTTCCGGAATCTTAACTTCCGTACATGCTTTTGCGATAGATACTCAACGCGGTACTGCGTTGTTGGCGCTATTTTTATTACTGAGTCTGTCCGCCTTCAGTTTGTTTGCCTTTAAGGGGCGATTGTGGCAAACAACCGTTCGCTTCTCCCTGTTTTCCCGGGAAAGCGCCGCTTTATTAATGAATATTCTTATTGCCGTGGCCACCGCCAGCGTATTATTAGGGACTTTTTATCCGATGCTGTTTGCCGCAGCGGGATTGGGAGAGATTTCCGTCGGCGCGCCTTATTTTAACCTGATTTTTCGACCGTTAATTCTTATTATGCTGGTGGCGATGGCGCTTTTTGCCCTGATAAAATGGAAAAAAAATCGCCTCTCAACGCTGGGTAAACCGCTGTTGCTATTGTTACCTTCGGCATTGCTCGCTTACCTATTGATCCGGCTGACCTTAAAGGATACGGAAGGGCTGGAATTTAACCTGCTTGCGTTTATATTGTTAAGCTTGGCTATCTGGGTATTGCTCGGCAGCCTGTACCGCTTTCGCCGTAGCGGCGGCATGAGTGGTTTGGCTATGTTGATGGCCCATTGCGGGCTGGCGGTTACGGTTATCGGTGCGGTGATGTCCGGTTATTTCGGCTCTGAAATCGGCGTACGTCTGGCGCCGAATCAAAGCGTTAGTTTAAGCGGTTACGAATTCCGCTATCTGGGATTCCGTAATGAAATCGGACCTAACTACACCTCGGAAAAAGCTCATTTTGAAATTCTAAAAAATCAGCAAATTTTGACCTCACTTTATCCCGAACGCCGCCATTATGAGGTGAGAGCTATGAATATGTCCGAGGTCGGCATTGCCTGGGGACTTCTGGGCGATATTTATATCGTCATGGGAGATAAACCGAGCAGCGATGAATTTACTTTCCGTCTGCATTATAAACCCTTTATTCGTTGGTTATGGATAGGGGCGCTAATGATGGCGGCGGGCGCCTTTTTGGCTGCTTTTAAACTGAGCGCTGAGAAGCCCCGTTAATGCTATGATAGGCAGGGCGCTAACCAAGATTTTCACAGGTAATTGAACATGAAGAAAAAACTGCTTTTTTTTACGCCATTAATACTGGCGGTAGGCATAGGTATATTATTGTTCGACTTATTGCGCGCATCCGCTCCCTCAGGGCAAAAAAGCCTACCGGATTTTTATTTACAGGATTTGTTTGAGCCGGAGCGGGTCATTAGCCGCAAAGACTTACCCTCGCAACCTTATTTGCTGAATGTATGGGGCAGCTGGTGTTATTACTGCCGTTTTGAGCATCCGCTGCTGATGGAAATTGCCGCCCAGGGGGTAAATATTGTCGGCGTGGCTTATCGCGACAGTCGCAAGGGCGCATTGGAAATGCTGAATAAGAGCGGCAACCCTTTTTCTCTGGTGATTGATGACAGCAAAGGCAGCCTGGCACCTGCGCTGGGGATTGAAGGCGCACCGGAAACCTATGTTATCGATGGACAAGGGGTAATCCGTTACCGTTACTCTGGCGCTATGGATGAAAGAATTTGGCGGGATGTGCTAAAACCGGAATTGGATAAATTGCGGAAGTGATGATGAAAGTAATTATTTCTGTTTTCTTGCTCCTTTGTAGCTTTTGTTTGCAGGCGGAAATCGTGGATACTTACCCTTTCCGTCAGACAGAAGATCGTATCCGTGCTACGGCATTAGCCAAGTCATTGCGTTGTCCGCAGTGCCAGAATCAGAACTTGGTGGAGTCTAATTCTCCCGTTGCGTACGAGTTGCGTTTAGAGGTCTACCGCATGGTAGACGAAGGAAAAACGGACGAGCAGATTGTACAGGCTATGGTTGCCCGTTTCGGCGATTTTGTTTCCTATCGCCCGCCTTTTCGTCTTACTACCGCCATACTCTGGGCTGGGCCGCTATTATTGTTCGGTATCGCATTATTATTGATGCTACGGCATATTAAACAACGGGCAAAAAGCCCCTCTGCCGGCAGACTGGACGACGAGCAGCAGAAAGCGCTACAAGCCTTACTGAAGAAAAGGGAGGAGGAATAATGGTGCTATTTTGGATATTACTCGCCGTTTTGCTGCTGATTGCCGCATTGATCTGTATACCTCTGCACGGCTCTCCGAGTTGGCATAAAAATTACCGGCAGCAGCAAAATATCGCTTTATATCAGCGCCAACTGCAATCCTATCGGGAGCCGGAATTTGCCGCCGAAGCGGCACAACGCCTGCTTGATGACGAACAGGCAACGGCTAAAACAGCGTTGGCGCTGCCAAGTGCGGTAGTTTTTCCGCTTAAATTTTCGTTCTGGTTATGGCTGGGATTATGTATCAGCGTCGTATCAGGTTATTTTTTATTACCCCGTTTCGAACAGGTTCAAGAGGGAATGCGCTCCTTTCAGGCGCAGCAGCAGAAATTGCATGATGCGGCGGTTACGGAACGCAACGACGATTATATTCTCTCGGTTCAGAATAGGCTGCGCGCCGATCCGAATAAGGGCGAAGACTGGATAGAACTGGGCAGAGCCTATATGTTGAATAATGAATTCGAGAATGCGCTGACCGCCTATGCTAATGCGGAAAAATTACTCGGCGCCCGTCCTGCGATACTGGGACTGGCGGCAACGGCGCTTTATTATCGTGCCGGGCAGAAAATTACCCCGGAAGTGCGTCGTTTGACCGAGGAAGCATTAGCTCAGGATCAAGCGGAAAGTTCCAGTTTATCCTTGCTGGCTTCCGACGCTTTTCTACGGACGGATTACGCCGCCGCCCTGAAGCTCTGGCAACAGTTGCTGGATTCTCAACGCAGCGAAATTAACCGCCGCGATATTATCCGTGCCATGCAAATGGCGGAGATGCTGCAACAGGCTCGGGATTCAAAATAATGGAAACCAAAATAACCACTATGTCGGAAGCTAATTTTTCAGATGTCATTATTATCGGTGCCGGTGCTGCCGGCTTATTTTGCGCCGCACAGCTTGCCAAGCGGGGGATTAGGGTTAGCCTGCTAGATAACGGTAAGAAAGCGGGGCGAAAAATTCTAATGTCGGGCGGCGGCTTCTGTAATTTCACCAATTTAGAGGTCGGGCCGCAGCATTATCTTTCCCGTAATCCGCATTTTGTGAAGTCCGCATTGGCGAGGTTCAATCAATGGGATTTTATTGCCCTGGTAGCGGAATACGGCATTCCTTATTATGAAAAAGAGGCGGGGCAGCTGTTCTGTCAGCGCGGTGCGCAGGATATTGTGGATATGCTGCTGGCGGAATGTAAAAAATACGGAGTAGAGATAGCTTTACGTCAGCATATTAGCGCCGTTGAATCCATGCACGAAGCTGACGGTAATCGCTTTAAGCTTGAGTTGAATGGCAGCGTACGTTACTGCCGTGATTTAGTTATTGCAACGGGCGGTTTATCTATGCCGGGGCTTGGGGCGACCGCTTTCGGTTATCAGATTGCACAGCAATTCGGCATGGAGGTGATTGCACCGCGCGCCGCATTGGTACCCTTTACTTATTGTGAGGCGGATAAGGGATTAAGTCTGTTATCCGGCATCTCATTACCAGTGCAGGTAACGGCGAGCTGCGGACAAAGTTTTACTAATGCCTTATTATTTACCCATCGCGGCTTGTCCGGGCCGGCAATTCTGCAGATTTCCAATTATTGGCAGCCGAATGAAAGTTTGGCTATCGATTTACTGCCGCAGCAGAATATCAGTGAATATCTTCAGCACTTGCGTCGGGAAGCGCCGAAATTACATCTGAAAAACGCACTCAGCCGACTGTTTCCGAAAAAACTGACGGAGTTATGGTTGGAACGGCAATGGATTGAGGACATAAGCTTAGCCGAGCTGAGTAATTTTCAGTTACATCGACTGGAGGAGTTTATTCATCATTGGTGCTTTAAACCGAACGGTACGGAAGGGTACCGCAGCGCTGAAGTTACTCAGGGCGGGGTGGATACCCGCGAGCTATCTTCGAAAACAATGGAAAGCCGTAAGGTGGCGGGGCTGCATTTTATCGGCGAAGTGGTGGATGTTGCCGGTTGGCTCGGCGGTTATAATTTCCAGTGGGCATGGAGTTCCGCCTATGCCTGCGCCGATGCTATTGCGACGGCACGGGAACAAAACCCTACAAGGGAATAAATCCCAGCCTATAACGATGAATAAAGATAAAGGCCTTTCCGTTTAAAGTCAGCGGAAAGGCCTTTGTATTTTTAATAACGTTTTTTAAAACGTTTTGTCGGTGTTGTGCGATTGGTGGCGCTGGAGGTTTTAAAGCGCAGAGGTTTCGGGAAATCCCGAATCAGCGCATCGGCATCATACTGACTGACCGGAATGCTATGACCGATATATTCTTCAATGGCCGGTAAATTCATCGCATATTGTTCGCAGGCAAAACTGATGGAAATACCGCTTTCGCCCGCTCGCCCGGTACGCCCGATACGATGCACATAGTCTTCGCGATCGTCCGGCAGATCATAGTTGAATACATGAGTTACATCAGGAATATGCAAACCGCGCGCGGCGACATCGGTGGCGACCAGAATATCCAGACTGCCCTCGGTAAACTGTTTCAGCAGGGAGAGGCGTTTTTTCTGCGCCACATCGCCGGTTAGTAGGGCGACGCGATGGCCGTCGGCGGCCAGATAACCCCAGATGCTTTCGCATTTATGCTTGGTATTGGCAAAAATAATGCAGCGTTCCGGCCATTCCTCTTCCAGCAGGGTCAACAGTAGAGGCATCTTATCCTGTTCGGAAGGATAAAATAACTCCTCTTTAATTCGATGTCCGGTTTTCTGCAAGGGTTCGATTTCCACATATTCCGGATTATTCATATCTTCAAAGGCGAGTTCGCGCACCTTGTAAGACAGGGTGGCTGAAAACAGCATGGTCAGCCGTTGTGCTGGTGGCGGAGATTTACGCAGCAAATAGCGGATATCTTTAATAAAGCCGAGATCGAACATTCGATCCGCTTCATCCAATACGATAACCTCGATATGTTGCAGGCTGATAATACGCTGTTTGACATAATCAATAATACGCCCGGTGGTACCGATCAGAATATCCACCCCGTTTTCAATGGCTTTCAGCTGCTTATCGTATCCGTCGCCACCGTAAGCGAGCGCGGTTTTCAGCCCGCTATGCTCCACCAACACTTCCGCATCCGTTGCGATTTGCACCGCCAGTTCACGGGTGGGTGCCAGAATTAATGCGCGCGGTTGCCCGTCGCTGTGATGGGCGGAAGGGGTTAATAAATGATGGAAAACGGCGGTCAAAAACGCCATGGTTTTTCCTGTACCGGTTTGAGCCTGACCGGCCACATCTTTACCCGCCAGGGTAATGGGCAGGGTCAGCGCCTGAATCGGCGTGCAATAATCGAATCCCTTGTGCTGCAGCGCCTGCAACACGTGGGGATGTAAAGGTAAATCGGCAAAGCGCCGCTGAGTTAAATGATTTGTTGACATAGAAAAATATCAGTGGGATAAAAATGCCTGTAAGCATATCATGAAGCGCATCAATTCCAAAATATAATAGCTTTTATTCTTCTGCTTACAGAGGGATTTATGGTGGTAAATCGGCTCGTTGCGAGGGGCGATGAATTTCTTTCAAACCCTAGACAGGACGCCGATTTAGTGATAATCTAACGCCCATTCTCATTGATTATTCAGTCATCATTCAACAAAACTCATTACCCAATCTTATTTAATTAAAATTCTCAATTATTATGCATTTAACAGAACTTAAAAATACGCCTGTTTCTGAACTGGTTGCCCTTGGCGAAGGTCAGATGGGGCTGGAAAATTTAGCGCGTCTGCGTAAACAGGATATCGTTTTTGCCATTCTTAAACAGCACGCTAAAAGTGGTGAAGATATTTTCGGCGGCGGCGTACTGGAAATTTTACCGGACGGTTTCGGTTTTCTGCGTTCCGCCGACAGTTCCTACCTAGCGGGCCCGGACGATATCTATGTGTCGCCAAGTCAGATTCGCCGTTTTAATTTACAAACCGGTGATAAAATTGAAGGAAAAATCAGACCGCCGAAAGAGGGCGAACGTTATTTCGCTTTACTCAAAGTCGATCAGGTCAACGACGACAAACCGGAAGTCTCCCGCAGCAAAATTCTTTTCGAAAACCTCACCCCACTACATGCTAATTCACGCTTAAGAATGGAACGCGGTAACGGTTCCACCGAAGATTTAACCGCACGTATTCTGGATCTGGCTTCGCCTATTGGTAAGGGGCAGCGCGGTCTGATTGTCGCACCGCCGAAAGCCGGTAAAACTATGTTGTTGCAGAATATCGCCCAGAGCATTACCCATAACTATCCGGAATGCGAACTGATCGTGCTGTTGATTGACGAGCGTCCGGAAGAGGTAACGGAAATGCAGCGTTCGGTGAAAGGGGAAGTTATCGCTTCTACTTTCGACGAACCGGCCTCACGCCATGTTCAGGTAGCGGAAATGGTTATCGAAAAAGCCAAACGCTCGGTAGAACATAAAAAAGACGTAGTTATCCTGCTGGATTCCATTACCCGTCTGGCGCGCGCCTATAACACGGTAACTCCGGCATCGGGTAAAATTTTATCCGGTGGTGTGGATGCCAATGCCTTACACCGTCCGAAACGCTTCTTCGGTGCGGCACGTAATGTTGAAGAGGGCGGCAGCCTGACTATTATCGCAACCGCCTTGGTGGATACCGGTTCGAAAATGGACGAGGTAATCTTCGAAGAATTTAAAGGTACCGGTAATATGGAATTGCATCTGTCCCGTAAAATTGCAGAAAAACGCGTATTCCCGGCCATTGACTTCAACCGCTCCGGTACGCGTAAAGAAGACTTGCTTACCACCCCTGACGAACTGCAGAAAATGTGGATTCTGCGTAAGATTCTTAATCCTATGGGTGAAGTGGAAGCCATGGAATTCTTAATCGATAAACTGATGGTAGCCAAAACCAACGAAGAATTCTTCGAGATTATGAAACGTTCTTAATTTAATTTATATCAAATTAAATGCCTATCCCGTGCGGATAGGCATTTTTTTTCGGATTTATCAGCCGAACTCCGTAATCTATTTTGCCTACTCGGAAAAGTGCGGTCAAAAAATCAAAGTTTTTTTACGATTAAACGGAGGGTATAAAACGGGCGTTTAATCGGCTTATGGCAAGGCGATGCCTTGCCTAGACTGTTTTAGGGCATAAAAAATCAGGAAAACCACGGGCGTTTTCCTGATTTTGTGATTAGTGTTTTAGTAGAGGATTAAGCTTTGTAGTTGTAAACGTGAGCTACTAAATCCAATACTTTGTTGGAATAACCGGTTTCGTTATCGTACCAGGAAACCAGTTTAACGAAAGTATCCGTTAATGCGATACCTGCTGCCGCGTCGAATACGGATGTTAATGCGCAACCGTTGAAGTCGGTAGAAACAACCGCATCTTCAGTGTAGCCTAACACGCCTTTTAATTCGTTTTCGGAAGCGCGTTTGATTTCGGCACAGATTTCAGCGTAAGTCGCCGCTTTTTCTAAGTTTACGGTTAAGTCAACAACGGATACGTTCGGAGTAGGAACGCGGAATGCCATACCGGTTAATTTGCCGTTTAGCGCAGGGATAACTTTACCTACCGCTTTAGCCGCACCTGTTGATGAAGGGATAATGTTCTGAGCCGCACCGCGACCGCCGCGCCAGTCTTTAGCAGAAGGGCCGTCAACGGTTTTCTGAGTTGCAGTGGTGGCGTGAACGGTGGTCATTAAACCGTCTTTAATACCGAATTTGTCGTTGATTACTTTTGCCAACGGCGCTAAGCAGTTGGTGGTGCATGAAGCGTTGGATACGATGTCCTGACCGGCATAGCTGTCGAAGTTTACACCTTTAACGAACATAGGTGTGCTGTCTTTGGAAGGACCGGTTAATACCACTTTTTTCGCGCCCGCAGTGATATGTTTGCGTGCGGTTTCGTCAGTTAAGAATAAGCCTGTCGCTTCTACGGCAACTTCAACACCGATTGCGCCCCAGTTCAGGTTGGCAGGATCACGTTCGGAAGTTACACGGATAGATTTACCGTTAACCACCAGATTACCGTCTTTCACTTCAACGGTACCGTCGAAACGGCCGTGGGTTGAATCGTATTTCAGCATGTAGGCCATGTATTCAACGTCGATCAGATCGTTAATACCTACAACTTCAATGTCATCACGCTGCTGTGCGGCACGGAATACGATACGTCCGATACGACCAAAACCATTGATACCAATTTTAATTGCCATAAGATTTTCACCTATATTTAAGTTAAACAAAATTATCACGGGTCGCCGGGCGGATTTTCATCTTTCCGACTTACCGTCACCGTCGCGATTATAGCATGGTTTCTTTTTATAACGAAACCGACAGCGTTCATCATTTTATGTTTCGACGTTATTTTCGCCAAAATTCGCTTTTAGAGATAAGCGGAAACGGTTATGCTCCGGGCTTTAGCCGCAGTAGTTATTGAAATTGCTATTGAAACGGAAAGGAAAATAAAATAAAAAGGAAGCTCTACGCTGATAAAATGTTCGTTTTTGCTATTAAACGCGCATTGAAAGAAAAAAATCAATGTTTTTTGCTGATTTTGCAGCGGCTTCTCGGCATAATAAAGGTTTTTGAATCAGCGATAAAGGAAAGTTCATGAAGCAGGGCAATTTATATATCCTTTCGGCGCCGAGCGGGGCGGGTAAGTCCTCTTTAATCTCGGCCTTGCTGCAACGCAGTCAGGGACAGGAGATGATGGTATCCGTCTCCCATACCACCAGAGCGCCGCGTCCCGGAGAGGAGGACGGCGTGCATTATTATTTCGTTTCGGAGCAGGCATTCGAAAGCCTGATCGAGCAGGGCGCTTTTCTTGAATATGCGCGCGTATTCGGCGGGCATTATTATGGTACCTCGCTGCCGGCTATCGAGCAGAATTTAGCGCGCGGGATTGATGTATTTTTGGATATCGATTGGCAGGGGGCGCAGCAGATCCGGCGCCGTATCCCGGGGGTGAAAAGCATTTTTATCCTGCCGCCGTCTCTGACCGAATTGGAGCGCCGTTTAATCGGCCGCGGCCAGGATAGCGCACAGATTATCGCCGAACGTATGTCAAAGGCGATGGCCGAAATATCCCACTACGATGAATATGATTATGTGGTGATTAATGATGATTTCGAACGGGCGTTGGGGGATCTACAGCATATTCTGGCGGCGGAAAGACTGAGTTTGGCTTATCAGCAGCGGCAAAATGCGGACTTAATTCATCAATTACTGGCAAAATAGCCCGGGCTTTAGTATTATAAACAACCCTTTTATTTTTGATTGAAATCTTGGAGTAAAATATGGCTCGTGTAACAGTGCAGGATGCTGTTGAAAAAATTGGTAACCGTTTTGATTTGATTTTAACGGCGGCGCGTCGTGCAAGACAACTACAGCTGCATGTACGCGAACCTCTGGTGCCGGAAGAAAACGATAAACCGACGGTGATTGCGCTGCGCGAAATCGAAATGGGACTGATTACCAACGATATTATGAATGCTCAGGAACGCCATGACGCCCTTGAGCAGGAAAGAGCGGAAATCAGCGCGGTTTCTTTGCTGTCCGAGTAATCGGCGGTTAAAAGAGCGGTCATTTTTTATAAAGTTTTTTGTAGGTTCGGTATCGCAGTATTTCTTTTTTTAGCTAAGAAGGTAGGTGTCCCTTGTCTCTTTTTGAACCTTTAGACAAAATTATTCAGGGCTATTTACCCGTTGAAAAAATCGAACTTATCAAACGGGCCTTTGTGATTGCCGAACAGGCGCACCAAGGCCAGTTTCGTTCCAGCGGCGAACCCTATATTACCCATCCCGTCGCCGTAGCTTCCATTATTGCCGAAATGCGTTTGGATCATGAAGCGGTCATGGCGGCGTTGTTGCATGATGTTATCGAAGATACCCCCTATACCGAAGCCCAACTCACCGAAGAATTCGGGCAAAGCGTCGCCGAAATTGTGGACGGTGTTTCTAAACTGGATAAATTAAAATTCCGTACCCGCCAGGAAGCCCAAGCGGAAAGCTTCCGCAAAATGATTCTGGCCATGACTCGGGATATTCGAGTGGTACTGATTAAACTGGCGGACCGCACGCATAATATGCGCACCCTGGGTTCTCTGCGCCCTGATAAACGTCGCCGCATCGCTAAAGAAACCCTCGAAATTTACAGCCCGTTAGCTCACCGTCTGGGGATTGAACATTTAAAAAACGAGCTGGAAGATCTTTGCTTTCAGGCCATGCACCCGCATCGCTACGCCGTATTGCAGAAAGTGATTCGCATGGCGCGCAATACCCGGCAGGAAATGATTCAACCTATTATTGAAGATATTCATCGACGTTTGGAAGAAGTGGGGATTAAAGCGACGGTTTCGGGCAGGGAAAAGCCGTTGTTCTATATTTATCAGAACCTGCGTTTAAGAGAGCAGCAATTCCATTCGATTATGGATATTTACGATTTTCGCGTGATTGTCGAAAATGTGGATAATTGTTATCGGGTGCTGGGACAGCTGCACAGTCTGTATAAACCCCGTCCGCAGCAGATTAAGGATTATATCGCCGTGCCTAAGGCCAACGGCTACCAGGCATTGCATACTTCAATGATCGGGCCGCACGGGGTACCGGTAGAAGTTCAGATCCGAACCGAAGAAATGAACCTGATCGCCGAAATGGGGGTTACCGCACATTGGGTTTATAAGCAGGGCGGTAAAAACGACAGTACTACGGCTCAGATTAAAGCCCAGCGCTGGTTGCAGAATATTATTGAATTACAGCAAAGTGCGGGTAATTCCTTTGAATTTATCGAAAGCGTAAAATCCGATCTGTTTTCCGACGAAATTTATGTGTTTACTCCGAAAGGGCGGATCGTCGAGCTGCCTGCGAGCGCAACGCCGATCGATTTTGCTTATGCGGTACATAGCGATATCGGTAATCATTGTATCGGTGCGCGTGTGGATCGCGAACCTTATCCGTTATTTAAATCTCTGCGTTCCGGTCAGACGGTGGATATAATTACCTCCGCTACCAGCCATCCGAACGGAAACTGGCTGAATTTTGTGGTAACAGGTAAGGCGCGTGCGAAAATTCGTCAAACCCTAAAAAATCTGCGGATCGAGGAAGCGGGCATCTTAGGAAAATCTCAGCTGAGTTATGCACTGGGCGAACATCGCTTGGAAGATTTGGATCCGGCCTTGGTGAAGGATCTGCTGGCGGAGTTAAAGCTGCATTCGGTGCAAGAATTACTGGTGGAAATCGGTTTGGGCAATCAGTTGAGTACGGTTATCGCCCATCGTCTGTTGGGTGAAGCCATTGAGATAGATACGGACGGAGATAGAGAAAACAACCGCAACAGTCTGCCGATTAAAGGCATGAACAGCCTGTTGACCGACTTTGCCAAATGCTGTCATCCGATTCCCGGCGATCCTATTCTTGCTTACAGTAGTCCAGGCAAGGGCTTGGTCATTCACCATGAAAACTGCGATAACGTGAAAAAACAGCGCCACCGCCAGAATACCTATATTCCGGTGCAATGGGAACAGAGTGAAAACAGCATTGATTTTGAAACCGAGTTACATATCGTTATGTTAACCCAGCAGGGGGCTTTGGCAGCGCTCACCGCGGCGATTTCTTCGGCGCAGAGTAATATCCACAGCATCTGGACCGAAGAGGGCGACAATCGCTCGTATTATGTTACTCTGTTGCTGACAGCGAAAAATACCAAACATTTGGCCGCCATTATTCGTAAAATCGAAGCCATATCCGATGTAATTTCCATTAAACGCAATATTAACGAGCAGCTATGAAGGAACAATTTGCGGACGCCGTACCTCTGACCGCATTATCCGGGGTCGGTGCCGCCGTTGCGGCGAAACTGAGCCGCCTCGGTATTTATAACCTTCAGGATCTGCTGTTTCATTTACCCATTCGCTATGAAGACCGAACCCGCATCACCGCCATTGCGGATTTAAGACCGGAGCAATACGCCAGCATTGAGGGACGCGTACAATTATGCGAAGTCAGCTTCGGGCGTCGGCCGGTACTCAATGTGGTTTTATCCGACGGCAGCGCCAAAATTAGCCTGCGTTTTTTTAATTTTAATGCGGGTATGAAAAATGGTTTTCAGATCGGCGTACGGGTGAAGGCTTTCGGCGAAATTAAACGCGGACGCTTTATGGCGGAAATTCACCATCCCGAATATCAGCTTATTCGCGATAACGCCCCTCTGGTAATGGAAGAAATGCTGACGCCTATCTATTCCACTACGGAAGGGCTTAAGCAAACCTCTCTGCGTAAACTGGTGGATCAGGCGCTTGCGTTGCTAGATAGCCTTCCATTGCCGGAGTTGCTACCGCCGGAGTTTAATCCCCATCATTTTGAACTGAAGCAGGCGCTGCGTTTTTTACATCGTCCGCCGCCGGATGTTAATCCGGAAGTATTGGAAAAAGGGCAGCATCCCGCTCAACAACGGCTTATTTTTGAAGAATTATTGGCGCATAATCTGACGATGCAGAAAGTGCGCTTAAATAGTCGCAACTTTTCCGCCCTGCCGTTATCCGTGCAAAGCAATTTAAAACAGCGCTTTCTCGCTTCTCTGCCATTTAGACCCACCGATGCTCAACAGCGGGTAAGTCTGGAAATCGAAGCGGATCTGCAACACAACTACCCGATGATGCGATTGGTACAGGGCGATGTGGGTTCCGGTAAAACCCTGGTGGCGGCACTGGCGGCGCTGGCGGCAATCGACAGCGGTAAGCAAGTGGCACTGATGGCGCCGACGGAAATTCTGGCAGAACAGCATGCCGAGAATTTCAGCCGCTGGTTTACCCCGTTGGGGATTCGAGTAGGTTGGCTGGCGGGTAAAGTGAAAGGTAAAGCGCGTAAGTCGGCGCTGGATAATATCCGCAGCGGTGAGTTCCAAATGATTGTCGGTACTCATGCTTTGTTTCAGCAAGAGGTTGAATTCGCCAGCCTGGCACTGGTAATTATTGACGAGCAGCACCGCTTCGGCGTGCATCAGCGCTTAATGCTGCGGGAAAAGGGCGAACAAGCGGGTTTTTACCCGCATCAGCTGATTATGACCGCCACCCCGATTCCACGTACCCTAGCGATGACGGTGTATGCGGATCTGGATACTTCGATTATCGATCAGCTACCGCCGGGACGTACGCCGATAACCACGGTCGTACTATCCGAAGAACGGCGGGCTGAAATCGTCGCTCGCGTACAGCGTGCCTGCCTACAGGAAAAGCGTCAGGCTTACTGGGTTTGTACCCTGATTGAGGAAAGCGAAGTATTGGAAGCGCAGGCTGCGGAAGCTACCGCAGAAGATCTGCGCAGGGCTTTGCCGCAGCTGCGTATCGGCTTAGTGCACGGCCGAATGAAAGCCGAAGAAAAACAACAGATTATGGCGAGTTTTAAAGCAGCCGAGTTGGATCTGTTAGTAGCGACCACGGTAATCGAAGTGGGAGTTGATGTTCCTAACGCCAGTTTAATGATTATCGAAAATGCGGAACGACTTGGGTTGTCGCAACTGCACCAATTGCGAGGAAGGGTCGGGCGCGGCAGTACCGCTTCTTACTGCGTGTTAATGTATAAACCGCCCTTGGGCAAAATTTCTCAACAGCGCCTGAGCGTTCTGCGCGACAGCCAAGACGGATTCGTGATTGCCGAAAAAGATTTACAAATTCGTGGCCCGGGCGAAGTACTGGGAACCCGGCAAACGGGCATGGCGGAATTTAAAGTGGCCGATTTAATGCGCGACAGAAAAATGATCCCAATGGTGCAGCACTATGCCGCCAAACTGATTATCCAATATCCTCAACTTGCGGAAAGCCTTATCCGTCGCTGGTTAAATCAGCGCGAGATTTATTCTAATGCCTAAATATATCTTTTTAGCATTTTCTTTAGCTATGAATGTGGCGATAATAACCTCACCGAACAACAGAGAAATGAAATGAAAAATGAAGAATTTCATTTAATGCTTGTTTAACCTGTCTAATGGCGTATTATTTCCTCCAGTTTTTTCTTAGTGGGTTTTAGAATTCTTTATATGTATCAACCGACGATTTTGCTTTTTGATTCAGGTATAGGCGGGCTTACCGTTTATGATAATGTGCGACGGGTTTTGCCACATGCCCATTACCTCTATTGTTTTGATAACGAATTATTTCCTTACTCGGAAAAATCCACGGATGAATTAATCGCACAAGCAATAAAAATTCTTACTAAAATAACCGCTCTTTACTCTTTAGACTTGGCCGTTGTGGCCTGCAATACTGCAAGTACGGTAGTATTACCTGCTTTACGTGCGCATTTTTCCTTCCCGATTGTAGGTACGGTGCCGGCCATCAAGCCCGCAGCATCAGTTTCTCAGACTAAAACGATCGGTTTACTGGCAACCAAAGGCACCATCACGCGGCCTTATGTATCGGAATTAATAGCTAAATATGCAAAAGACTGCATAGTAGAGAAAATAGGTAGCACGGATTTGGTCAATATCGTCGAAGAAAAAATGCGAACTCAGTATGTAGATATGCCAAGATTACGACAGGTTGTGGCACCCTGGATAGATAACGCCAAACTGGATACCGTTATTTTAGGCTGCACGCATTTTCCGCTGGTTAAAGAAGAATTGCGACAGGTATTGCCTCAGGTAAAATTTTTTGTGGACTCCGGCTATGCCATTGCACAACGAGTGGCGAATCTGTTGGATGGCAGGAAGAATGCTGCGTTTTCCGCCGCTGAAAAAATGATTTATCGAGCGTTCTGTACCAAGGCAAGTGAAAATTTCAAGATACAGCAGGAATTAATTCGGCAGTGGGGGTTCGATTCTCTGAGCGTATTAAACTAACTTCGGTGCAAAAATCGACAAAAGAATTAAAATTTAAAAAAAATTTTAAAAAATACTTGCAAAGGTCATCGAAAGCCCTATAATACGCCCCACACAACGACGCGCTGTTGTGAAACAACAAAACATCCGGTGCGTCGTTATTTTTTGCTCTTTAACAACTTATCAGACAATCTGTGTGGGCACTTGTTAAGTTTAAGTGAAAAAACATTTAAAAGACTTAAAAGTGCACGAAAATTCATTATAAGAGTAAGGCTTAGGCCTTACAGATGAAGTCAGGACTTTTGAGCACAAACTTTTTGAATTGAAGAGTTTGATCATGGCTCAGATTGAACGCTGGCGGCAGGCTTAACACATGCAAGTCGAACGGTAGCAGGAAGAGAGCTTGCTTTCTTTGCTGACGAGTGGCGGACGGGTGAGTAATGCTTGGGAATCTGGCTTATGGAGGGGGATAACTACGGGAAACTGTAGCTAATA